>NZ_JADWYM010000134.1 GCF_022414535.1 Streptomyces sp. MUM 2J | reverse complement strand
CGTAGAAGACGGCGCGCTTGAACCAGTCGGGGTCGCGGTCCTTGACCGGGGTGTCCTCGAAGGTGTCGTGAACGGGCGAGTTGACGGTCATGACGCTCCTGGGCTCCCTTCGCTGCTGCCGGTCACCGGACGTGGAACACGTGGGCCGGCGTGCGGCCGGGCTCCAGGCGTACGTAGTTGGTCCGGCCCCAGCGGTAGGCCGCACCGGTGAGTTCGTCGTGGACGTTCGGCTCGGCGTGCCAGTCCAGGCCGAGTTGCGGCATGTCCAACGAGACCGTGGCCTCCTGGGTGTGGTGGGGGTC
>NZ_JADWYM010000133.1 GCF_022414535.1 Streptomyces sp. MUM 2J | reverse complement strand
CGTAGAAGACGGCGCGCTTGAACCAGTCGGGGTCGCGGTCCTTGACCGGGGTGTCCTCGAAGGTGTCCGGAACGGGTTCGTTGACGATCATTGTATGGGTGACCCTCCGATCTGCGGGTTGGACGGTCGCAGGACGGTGAAGACATGCGCGGGCCTCACACCCGGTTCGAGTCGCACGTAATTGGCCCTGCCCCAGTGATAGGTCTCGCCGGTGAGCTCGTCGCGCACCGGCACCGACTCGTGCCAGTCCAGGCCGAGTTGCGGCATGTCCAACGAGACCGTGGCCTCCTGGGTGTGGTGGGGGTC
>NZ_JADWYM010000132.1 GCF_022414535.1 Streptomyces sp. MUM 2J | reverse complement strand
TGTGGCAGCACCTCTTCTGGTTCTTCGGCCATCCGGAGGTGTACATCATCGCCCTGCCGTTCTTCGGTGTCATCTCGGAGATCATCCCGGTCTTCAGCCGCAAGCCGATGTTCGGTTACATGGGCCTGATCGCCGCGACCATCTCGATCGCCGGCCTGTCGGTGACGGTGTGGGCGCACCACATGTACGTCACCGGTGGTGTGCTGCTGCCGTTCTTCTCCTTCATGACCTTCCTGATCGCCGTCCCGACCGGCGTGAAGTTCTTCAACTGGATCGGCACGATGTGGAAGGGCTCGCTGTCCTTCGAGACACCGATGCTGT
>NZ_JADWYM010000131.1 GCF_022414535.1 Streptomyces sp. MUM 2J | reverse complement strand
CATCCCGGCGATCGTCACGGCGGTCATCACGCCGGAAACCACCACGATCATCCCGGCGGTCATCACGGCGGTCGTACCCACCGCGGTCGTCACGGCCGCGGTATCCGCCGCGGTCGCTGTCACGGCGGTCGCTGCCGCGACGGAAACCGCCACGGTCGCCGCCGTGAGCGCCACGGTCCCCACTGTCCCGTCGCCGCGGGTCGCGCTCCGGTCGGTCGTCGGGAGAGTTGGTGGACATCGGTGACTCCTGTCTTCGGTACCGCAAGCATTGTAAAAACAAAAGGACCCCTGGTCCCAGCTGAACGCTGGGACCAGGGGTCCTCCAAAGATTGTTCGGCGGCGTCCTACTCTCCCACAGGGTCCCCCCTGCAGTACCATCGGCGCTGTAAGGCTT
>NZ_JADWYM010000130.1 GCF_022414535.1 Streptomyces sp. MUM 2J | reverse complement strand
GACCGTGGCGGCGCCGGGGCGGGGGCCGCAGGGCGCGCCGGGGCGGGGGCACCGCCGTAGCCGCCGCCTCCGCCGTTGCCGCCGGCCGGCGCGGGGGACGTGCCGCCCGAGGGGTCGACGATCGCCTCGATCTTCCAGTGGACGTTGAACTGCTCGGCCAGCGCCTGCCGCAGGACGTCCTCGCTGCCGCTGCCGGCGAAGTTGTCGCGGGCACCGGCGTTGACGAAGCCGACTTGCAGGGTGGTGCCGTCGAAGCCGGCCACCTGGGCGTTCTGGCTGAGCAGGATCCAGGTGAAGCGGCGGCGGTTCTTCACCGCCTCCAGGATGTTCGGCCACAGGACGCGGGGGTCGAGGCCGCCGGCGGGCGGCGCGGACGCCGGCTGGGCCGCGGAGGGCGCGGCGGCCGGCGCGGGGGCGGCCGGGGGCCGGGCGGGG
>NZ_JADWYM010000129.1 GCF_022414535.1 Streptomyces sp. MUM 2J | reverse complement strand
CTCCTGAATGGCGCGGGTGTGGGCGTCGCGCTGGTCCTTGGGTATCCCGGCGGTGCGCGCGGCGCTGTCGAGGTCGGTGGTGCGCTGGTTGATCTCGGCGTCGGGCGGGACCGGTCGGGTCCGCGGTGGAGGCGGTGCCTGGGGCAGCGGGTCCGGGTCGTGTGAGGGTGCCACCAGGCTGTCGAGCTGTCGTATTGGGTCGTCCGTGGCTTGGGAGGAGTGGCCGTCGGGCGTGGCCTTGCTCGGCTGGTCCTGTGCGTGCGGTGGCATGCCGGGCTGGTGGTGGGGGACGTCCGGCAGGACGGGCAGCTGCGCGTCTTCGGCAGAGAGCGGTACCGGTGGTGTCGTCTGCCGGTTCTGCGGGTCGGTCGTCCCGTTCTCGGTGACCGGACGCGGGCGGGGCGCCCGGGGTGCGGCTTCGTCCTGCCGCGCGTGTGTGCCGTCGTTCACGGCGGGGGAGCGGCCGGGACCGTCGCTGGTGACGGCGGACGGACGCGACTGTGGGACCGTGGCGGGC
>NZ_JADWYM010000128.1 GCF_022414535.1 Streptomyces sp. MUM 2J | reverse complement strand
GAAGTTGTGCCGCGGCGGCGGGCAGGAGGTCGCCCACTCCAGCGAACGGCCGTAGCCCCACGGGTCGTCGACGCCGACCGGCTTGCCGTACTTGGCGGTCTTCCACACGTTGTAGAGGAACGGCAGCATCGACGCGCCGAGGACGAACGACCCGATCGTGGAGACCGTGTTCAGGGCGGTGAAGCCGTCGGCGGCGAGGTAGTCGGCGTAGCGGCGCGGCATGCCCTCGGCGCCCAGCCAGTGCTGCACCAGGAACGTGGTGTGGAAGCCGACGAACAGCGTCCAGAAGGTGATCTTGCCCAGGCGCTCGTCGAGCAGCTTGCCGGTGAACTTCGGCCACCAGAAGTGGAAGCCGGCGAACATCGCGAACACGACCGTGCCGAAGACGACGTAGTGGAAGTGCGCCACCACGAAGTACGAGTCCGAGATGTGGAAGTCCATCGGCGGCGAGGCCAGGATGACACCGGTCAGACCACCGAAGGTGAAGGTGATCAGGAAGCCGGTGGCCCACAGCATCGGTGTCTCGAAGGACAGCGAGCCCTTCCACATCGTGCCGATCCAGTTGAAGAACTTCAC
>NZ_JADWYM010000127.1 GCF_022414535.1 Streptomyces sp. MUM 2J | reverse complement strand
GGCACGGTGTTGGTGACCGGTGCGACGGGGACGCTGGGCCGGGTGGTGGTGCGGCATCTGGTGGAGCGGTACGGGGTGCGGGATGTGGTGCTGGTCAGTCGCTCCGGTCGTCTTCCGGAAGACCTCAGTGTTCTGTCCGGTGTGCGGTTGCGGGCGGTGGCCTGTGATGTCGCTGATAGGGAGGCGTTGGCCGGGGTGATCGCCGAGGTCGCTGCGACGCTGCGGGGTGTGGTGCACGCGGCGGGTGTCTTGGACGACGCGACGGTGGCCAACCTGACGCCGGAGCGTGTGGCGGGGGTGTGGGGGCCGAAGGCGGAGGCGGCCTGGCACCTGCACGAGCTGACGCGTGACCTGCCGCTGGACGCCTTCGTGCTGTTCTCCTCGGTGGCGGGTGTGATCGGCACACCGGGGCAGGCCAACTATGCGGCGGCCAACGCCTTCTTGGACCAGCTGGCGGCCGACCGGCGTGCGCAGGGGCTGCCAGCTCACTCCCTCGCGTGGGGTCTGTGGGAGGAGAGCAGTGGCATGACCGGTCGGCTGGCAGCAGCCGACCGGGCCCGACTCGCCCGCCTCGGCATCGC
>NZ_JADWYM010000126.1 GCF_022414535.1 Streptomyces sp. MUM 2J | reverse complement strand
GACGGGCGGTGCAAGGCGTTCGCGGCGTCGGCGGACGGCACGGGTTGGGCCGAGGGTGTGGGTGTGCTGGTGGTGGAGCGGTTGTCGGATGCGCGGCGTCGTGGTCATCGGGTGTGGGCGGTGGTGCGGGGCAGTGCGGTGAATCAGGACGGTGCGTCGAATGGGTTGACGGCGCCGAACGGTCCGTCGCAGCAGCGGGTGATCCGGCGGGCGTTGGAGGGTGCGGGGCTGGTTGCGGGTGAGGTGGATGCGGTGGAGGCGCATGGGACGGGGACGCGGTTGGGTGATCCGATCGAGGCGCAGGCGTTGCTGGCCACGTATGGGCGGGGGCGTGAGGGTGGTGAGCCGTTGTGGCTGGGGTCGGTGAAGTCGAACATCGGGCACACCCTGGCCGCCGCGGGCATGGCCGGCGTCATCAAGATGGTGATGGCGATGCGGCACGGTGTGCTGCCGCGTACGTTGCATGTGGACGAGCCGTCGCCGTTCGTGGACTGGGACGCGGGTGCGGTGCGGTTGCTGACCGAGCGGCGTCCGTGGCCGGGGACCGGGCGGCCGCGCCGCGCGGCGGTGTCCGCCTTCGG
>NZ_JADWYM010000125.1 GCF_022414535.1 Streptomyces sp. MUM 2J | reverse complement strand
CCGGACATCAGGCTGTGGGTGATCTCCGCGTTCGCCCGCAGCCACCGCTCACGCAGCCGCGACTCCTCGTACAGACGGGCGTTGTCGATCGCCACACCCGCCGCGACGGCGAGCGTCGACAGGACCGACTCGTCCTCCTCGTCGAACTCCGCCCCACCGCGCTTCTCCGTCAGGTACAGATTCCCGAACACCTGCTCACGCACCCGGATGGGCACACCGAGGAAGGAGTTCATCGGCGGATGGTGCGGCGGGAACCCGTACGACGCCGGATGCTGCGACAGCTTCGCCAGCCGCAGCGGCTCCGGATGCCGGATCAGCTCGCCCAGGATGCCGTGCCCCTCCGGAAACGCCCCGATCCGCGCGATCTGCTCCTCGCTCACCCCCACCGTGTAGAACGCCGACAGCCGCCTGCCGTCCGGCCCGATCACGCCCAGCGCCGCGTACCCGGCGTCCACCAGGGCCGCCGCCGCCTCCACGATGCTGTGCAGGGCCTGCTCCAGATCCAGCTCACGACCGACCGACAGCACCGCCTCCAGCAGGCTGTGCACCCGGTCACGGGTACCACGCGCCGCGTCGATCCGCGCCTGGA
>NZ_JADWYM010000124.1 GCF_022414535.1 Streptomyces sp. MUM 2J | reverse complement strand
CAACGGCTCATCCACCGCGACCACCCCACCCACCACACCGGCCGACACATCGGCGTCACCCGTGAGCTCGGCGATCAGGTACTCGGTCAGATCGCGGACGGTCGGCTGGTCGAAGACCAGGGAAGCCGGCAGCCTCCGCTCCATCACGGTACTCAGCCGGTTCCGCAGGTCCACACCCATGAGCGAGTCGAAGCCCAACTCCGAGAACACCCGGTCCACCGGCACCGCGTCCGCATCCGGACGCCCCAGCACCCCGGCCACCTGCCGGCGCACCTCACCGGCGACCACCCTCTGCCGTTCCTCGGCCCCCAGACCCCGCAGCCGCTCCGCGAACCCGCCGCCACCGCCCGTGGTGGCCCGCCGAGTCGGCGTCCTCACCAGCCCGGCCAGCAACGGGGGAAGCTGCTCCTCCGCGATTGCGCCGCGCAGGGCGGCCGGGTCGAAACGGGCGGCGACCACGGCCGGGGTCTCGGTCGCCAGCGTCGCGTCAAAGAGGGCCAGGGCGTCTTCCGTGGCCAGCGGTGCGATGCCGAGGCGGGCGAGTCGGGCCCGGTCGGCTGCTGCCAGCCGACCGGTCATGCCACTGCTCT
>NZ_JADWYM010000123.1 GCF_022414535.1 Streptomyces sp. MUM 2J | reverse complement strand
GGCGCAGGGCACGCCCGGTGGGCGGCGTCCGGCCGGGGCCGACCGGACGGGGCGCCCGGCCGAGGGCCGGGGGCAGCGCCGTCCCTCCGCGGTCCGGGGGTCCGCCTCGCCGGTCGCGCGGGCCGTGCGGCGGATGCCCGACCCGCGGCTGACCGGGCTCGGCAGTGGCCTGTTCTGCGCGGCGGTGATGGTGGCGCTGGGGTTTCTCGACCAGTTGCTGTTCGGGACGTCGTCGACGCTGTACGGCGTGCTGTTCCTGCCGGTGTGCGCGCTGACGGCGCTGTGGGTGCGCAGGGGTGAGCTGCTGCGGGCGCCGGTGGTGGTGCCGATCGCCTTCACCGCGGGGCTGCTTCCGGTGGCCGCCGGGGGCGAGGGGGTCCTGGGCCGGCTGGTGGGCCTGGTCACCGCGCTCGCCACGCAGGCCGGCTGGCTGTACGGCGGGACGCTCGTCGCCGGTCTGGTCGTGATCGTGCGCCGGCTGCGGCAGGTGCGGCAGCGGCGCCGGACGGCACCGGCGCAGCGCACCGCGGCCTGAGCCGGCGCACCGGCGCTGCTCCGGCCGCCGCCCCTGCGGCCCCGGCTCCGTGCCCGGC
>NZ_JADWYM010000122.1 GCF_022414535.1 Streptomyces sp. MUM 2J | reverse complement strand
GCGCGGGTGGCAGGTCCACGTACTCGGGCCGGTTCATCAGCTCCAGCACCGCCTGCCGCTCGGTGTCCGACAAGGCGTTGACCGGCGTGGGCCTCGGCGCCTTGGGTCTGGGCGGGGCCGGGTTCAGCCGCCGGTGATGGGTGGCCCGGGAGCGTCCGGTGATCCGGCACGCCGCCACGATGCCCAGGTACGGGGTCAGCTCCTCCACGGCCTCGTGGAGGAGCGGCTCCAGGGCGTCCTTCAGTCCGCGCTCTTGGAGAGTGCTTCCAAGAGCGCGTGTGTTTTTCCCAGCACCTCCAGCGCGGCATCCCGCTTCGCAACCTCCTTCTCCAGCCGCTCCACCTGACGCCGAAGCTTGTCGTTCTCGGCCTCGGCGGGGTGCTTCTTCGGGCGGGTGGGGCTGGTGCGGTGGTCGGTCAGCTTCTCCAGCGCGCCGGCGTCTCTGGCCTGGCGCCACTCGATGACGTGGGAGTGGTACAGCCTCTCCCGGCGCAGAATCGTGCCCTTGTCTCCGGCGGGGGCGGCGTCGTACTCGGCGACGATGCGCAACTTGTACTCGGCCGAGAAGCGGCGACGCTTCGGCCGCGGAGCGGGATCCTGCTCGGAAGAATTGGTACGGGACATGCGGAT
>NZ_JADWYM010000121.1 GCF_022414535.1 Streptomyces sp. MUM 2J | reverse complement strand
AACACCCGCGTCTATGTGCTGGATGCCGCCCTGCAGCCCTGCCCTCCAGGAGTGGCGGGCGAACTCTACCTGGCCGGTGTACAACTGGCCCGCGGATATCTGAACCGTCCAGCTCTGACGGCGGAGCGGTTCGTGGCCGACCCCTTCAGCACCGCCCCCGGCGAACGCATGTACCGCACAGGCGATCTGGCCCGCTGGAACACCGACGGCGTCCTTCAATTCCTGGGCCGCACCGACGACCAGGTGAAACTGCGCGGCTTCCGGATCGAACTCGGCGAGATCGAAACCGTACTCACCGACTCTCCCGACGTAGCACAAGCCGTCGTGGTGATACGCGAGGACCGCCCCGGCGACAAACGCCTGGTCGCCTACCTCGTCCCGACCACCGCCCACGACCACGCCGACACCACCCACCTGACCGCACAGGCACGCACCCGAGCAGCAACGACACTGCCCGACTACATGGTGCCCTCCGCCATCGTGACCCTCCCGGCACTCCCCCTCACCGTCAACGGCAAGGTCGACCGCAAAGCCCTCCCCGCACCCGAATGGGACACCACCGACACCTACCGCGCCCCGACCACCCCACGCGAAGAAATCCTCTGCACCCTCTTCGCAGAAACCCTCGGCATCCCACAAGTCGGCACCGACGACAGCTTCTTCGAACTCGGCGGACACTC
>NZ_JADWYM010000120.1 GCF_022414535.1 Streptomyces sp. MUM 2J | reverse complement strand
TCCTGCTCACGAGTGACGGGTTGCCGGTGCCCCGGCATGATGTGTCGCTGCACACCATCGCTCTCGATATCCCCCAGACCGCCACCCGCCTGGCCGAACTACCTGCCGGCGACCTCCATGACAGCGACCGCAGCAGCCCCCTGCACCCCTCCCACCCGGCATACGTGATCTACACATCGGGATCCACCGGCCGGCCCAAGGGCGTCGTCGTGCCCCACCGGGGACTGGTCAACCGTCTGGCATGGATGCAGGGCGAATACGGACTGGGTACGCAGGACCGGGTCCTGCACAAGACCCCGTTCGGGTTCGATGTGTCCGTATGGGAGTTCTTCTGGCCACTCATCGAGGGGGCCACCGTGGTGGTCGCAGCCCCGGGCGGTCATGCCGATCCCGGCTACCTGGCCGAGATGATCGCGCGTGAACACATCACCGTGACCCATTTCGTACCCTCGATGCTGCAAGTGTTCCTCCGCGAGGCGAATGCGGAACAATGCGCCAGCCTGCGAGTGGTGTTCTGCAGCGGCGAGGCACTGCCCACCGAGCTGAGCACCCAGTTCCGGCAGCTCCTGGGAGACCGCCTGCACAACCTCTACGGTCCCACCGAGGCCTCCATCGACGTCACCGCCTGGCCGACAGCCCACACCACCGACGGGAACACGGCCGGAACCACCACGGGCTCCGTCCCGATCGGACGGCCGGTGTGGAACACCCGCGTCTATGTGCTGGATGCCGCCCTGCAGCCCTGCCCTCCAGGAGTGGCGGGCGAACTCT
>NZ_JADWYM010000119.1 GCF_022414535.1 Streptomyces sp. MUM 2J | reverse complement strand
CGGTAGCTGTCAAGTCAAATGAAACGTATGTGCGACTATGAGTTGTGTTGCTGTGGTTCACGCCGCCTGGCGGGGTCGTTGATCCATGCCTGCTGGGGAATCGTCGGTGGTGCGGGGCGGCGGTTGAAGCGTTCGGGATGCTGCTCGAAGGCGGTTGTGAGGGTGGCCGCCCGCTGCTCGCGGACGAGTTCGGCGGTGCCGAAGTGGACGCTGGCGGGGGTGTGGTAGCCGATCCCGGAATGCCTGTGCACGTGGTTGTAGTGCGAGATGAACGCGTCCATCCACTCCCGCGCGTGGGCGAGGGAATCGAAGCGTTCTGGGTAGTCCGGCTGGTACTTCGTGGTGCGGAACTGGCTCTCGCTGAACGGGTTGTCGTTGCTGACCCTGGGCCTGGAGTGGCTACGGGTCACGCCGAGGTCGAGGAGCATCTGGGAGACCTGCTTGGACGTCATGGAGGTGCCGCGGTCGGCGTGCACGGTGTGCGGCACGATCCCGTTGCGGTCGATCGCCTCACGGATCAACTCCTCGGCCCGCGCGGCGGATTCGGCCGCCTCGACGGTGTGGCCGACGGCGTAGCGGGAGTAGATGTCCAGGATGACGTAGCCGTGGTACCAGATTCCCTTCGCCGGGCCGGCCAGGCGTGTGATGTCCCAACTCCATACCTGCGAGGGGCCGTCGGCCACGAGCTCGGGAACCGTGTGGGGCGGGTGGGTGGCCTGACGGCGGCGTTCACCGTCCTGCCCGGCCTCCTTCAGGATCCGGTACATGGTGCGCTCGGAGCAGTGATAGCGGCCGTCGTCCAGTTCCCG
>NZ_JADWYM010000118.1 GCF_022414535.1 Streptomyces sp. MUM 2J | reverse complement strand
CTGGGGAATGTGCTCGCCCTCCTGTCGTTCGTGGACGGTGTCCAGGCCGACAGGTCCAAGCAGGTCGATCCCGTGCTCGTCGCGGGCGGTGACGATGTGGGCGGCGGTGACGTAGCCGGCGTCCACGGCATGCTCGTCAGGGAGTAACTCCCTTGTGTCCAGGCCCTGGTGGACAGTCCCGGTCACCTCCGTGTCGCTGACGGTCGCGTCCGTGGTGAGGACATGGGTGATCAGGTGAGGGGTGTCGGTTTCGCAGGTCTCGGACAGGTGGGTCTTGTAGCCGCACCATCCCGCCCCCCGCTTGACGCCGTAGCGGGCATCCGGGTCGTAAGGCGAGGAGAGTCCGGCTCTGCCGGGCGGGAGGCCTTGCCCTCCCGCCAGCACACCTCCTCGCCGTCACGGCGGTACTGCTCGACCCAGGCCCGGCGCAGGACCTGGACAGCGGGGATCTCCCGCAGCCAGGGCGGGGCGCCGGGAGCGAAGGCGGCCTGAAGGACCGTGAAGCCGTCACGGCCAACCTGTTCGGCCCACTCGGTGCGAACGTTGTCGCCCTTGGGGAAGCGGTAGGAGCCGATCCTGGCGCCGTAGCGTTTGGCCCAGTCGGCGCTCAGCAGCGGGACCAGCCATTGCGGGGCGGCGACCGCCAGGGCCTCCAGGGCGGCACGCAGGGTCTCGCCGACGAACTCCATCCGGTTCAGCGTCCGTACCGCTGCCAGGACATGGGTGGAGTCGGTGCGCTGACGGCCCCCCGCACGCAGAAGTCCGAGAGCCGAAATCCGCTCCAGGATCAGGTCCAGGACCTTCTCCTCCATGCCGTGCTTGATCAGCCGGGCGCGGAAGTCGC
>NZ_JADWYM010000117.1 GCF_022414535.1 Streptomyces sp. MUM 2J | reverse complement strand
CTAGGGCGTGTTTCGAAAGTGCTGGTCACAGCCACTCGTTGATGGCTGCGACCAGCACAGTCGCTTCGTAGCGAACGGCGAGCTTGTCGTACCTCGTTGCCACCGCGCGGTGACGCTTGAGGCGATTGATCCCGCACTCAACCGCGTGGCGCTCCTTGTAATCCGCGGCGTCGAACTTCGGCGGCCGGCCGCCGCGGGAACCGCGCTTCTTGCGGTTGGCGATCTGGTCGCGCTTCTCCGGGATCGTGCAGCGGATACCGCGCTTGCGCAGGTAAGCACGGTTCGCGCGGGAGCCGTACGCCTTGTCGGCACGAACCTTGTCCGGCCGGGTACGCGGGCGGCCCGGGCCGAGCCTGGGCACCCGGATACGGCCCAGGACCACCTGGAACTGCGGGGAGTCACCGCGCTGCCCGGCCGTGATCACCAGCGACATCGGCTTCTGGGCCTGCTCGACCGCCAGATGGAGCTTGGTGGTCAGCCCGCCCCGGGAACGTCCGAGCCCATGGTCGTCGGGCTCGGTGAACACGCCACCGGGCGGCTCGATCTGCAGATCCCCTTTTTGCGGGCACCAGCCGCATGCTGGTGGGCGCGGGCGATGGTCGAGTCCACCGAGACGTCCCAGGTGATCAGTCCCTCGGCGTCTGTCCGGACCTGCAACTGCTCGAAGATGCGGTGCCACGTGCCGTCCCGCTGCCAGCGCCGGAACAAGCCGTACACCGTCTGCCACGGGCCGTACCGCTCGGGCACGTCCCGCCAGGGAGCACCAGCGCGGGTACGCCAGCGTATGCCGTCTATCAACTGCCGCCTGGTGTGCACCGGCGGCCGTCCAGGCTTCTTCCCCACCGGCAGCAGCGGCGCCAGCTTCGCCCACTGC
>NZ_JADWYM010000116.1 GCF_022414535.1 Streptomyces sp. MUM 2J | reverse complement strand
TCTGCGCGGCGATCTTCATCGCCTCCTCGATGAGGGTCTCGACGATCTTCGACTCGGGGACGGTCTTGACGACCTCGCCCTTGACGAAGATCTGCCCCTTGCCGTTGCCGGAGGCCACACCCAGGTCGGCCTCACGCGCCTCACCCGGACCGTTGACGACACACCCCATGACCGCGACGCGCAACGGAACCTCCATACCCTCCAGACCCGCCGTGACCTCCTCGGCAAGCTTGTAGACATCGACCTGGGCACGCCCGCACGACGGACACGACACGATCTCCAGCCCACGCTGCCTGAGGTTCAGCGACTCCAGGATCTGGATACCGACCTTGACCTCCTCGGCAGGCGGGGCGGACAACGACACCCGGATGGTGTCGCCGATCCCCCGGGAGAGCAGGGCACCGAACGCCACCGCGGACTTGATCGTGCCCTGGAACGCCGGACCGGCCTCCGTCACCCCCAGGTGCAGGGGATAGTCACACCGCTCCGCGAGCTGCCGGTACGCCTCGACCATCACGACCGGATCGTTGTGCTTCACCGAGATCTTGATGTCCCGGAAATCGTGCTCCTCGAACAGGGACGCCTCCCACAACGCGCTCTCCACCAGCGCCTCCGGAGTGGCCCTGCCGTACTTCTGCAGCAACCGCCGGTCCAGAGAACCCGCGTTGACACCGATACGGATCGGCGTACCGTGCTCCTTCGCCGCCCGGGCGATCTCCCTGACCTGGTCATCGAACTTCTTGATGTTGCCCGGATTCACACGAACGGCAGCACAGCCCGCCTCGATCGCCGCGAAGACGTACTTGGGCTGGAAGTGAATGTCGGCGATCACCGGGATCTGCGACTTCCGGGCGATCGTGGCCAGCGCATCGGCATCGTCCTGCGTCGGACACGCCACCCGCACGATCTGACAGCCCGACGCCGTCAACTCCGCGATCTGCTGCAACGTGGCACCCACATCGGACGTCCGCGTCGTCGTCATCGACTGCACCGAGACCGGGGCGTCACCACCCACCGCCACGGACCCGACCTGGATCTGCCGGCTCTTCCGGCGC
>NZ_JADWYM010000115.1 GCF_022414535.1 Streptomyces sp. MUM 2J | reverse complement strand
GCCTGCGTTCTCACCTGTCGGGTTGGATGAGGTCGATCGCGTGGCCGGGGTGCGACTTGTAGTAGTCGGTGGCGTGGGCGGTGTTGGTCCAGCCGGTGAGGCGGGTCAGGGCGATCGCGAGGTTGCGGAAGGTGGACATCGCGCGGGGCGTGTTCCCGGTGCGGATCTTGGAGGCGTCCTCGGCGAGAGTGGTGTCCCGGACGTGGTGATGGGCCTCGACGTGCCAGTGCTCGCGCACTGCGCGGGCGAGCTGGGCGTCGGTCGCGGAGAACGCGTCGTGGCTGGTGACGGCGTAGATGTGCTCGATCTGGATCTTGCCGCTGTTCAGGTCGCGTCGGCGGCGGGTGACCTTGATCGCCTGGGCTGCGTGCGGGAGCCGCAGTCGGCGCGGGACCTGGACGGCTTTGAGGCGGCGGATCTCGTCACGGCCGTGTCCCTTCTCGCGGGTGGCGTGTCCGAGGGGGATCTGGTTCCAGGGCGGCGACTTGAGGAAGTGGTGCAGTTTGGGATGGTTGTCCTTCACGATCGCGATGTAGTCGGCCTTCTTGTCCTCGACGAGGAACCGCGCGTGGGCGTGCTGGGTGTGCAGGGCGTCGAACGTGACGGTGCGGCCGGCCAGGTCGATCGGTGCGAGGAGCGGTTTGAACTCGCTGATCTCGCCCTTCTTCCCGGCGACCTGCCGCTGGTTCAGCGTCGCGCGTTCGCCGTGGGTGACGGCCGACAGCAGGTGCACCGCCCTGGTCGCCGCGGTGCGCGAGCCGCGCAGGCTCTTGCCGTCGACGGCGACCGCGCACAGTCCTTCGTCCTGGTCGGGGCGGCTGCAATGTCCCGCGAGCCATGCCCCCACCGCCGCGTCGACCGCGTCGCCGTCCAGACGTGCCAGGAGCCGGCCGAGCGTGGTCGCCCGTGGTGCGGCCCGCAGTCCCAGGCGGTGACGGGTCTCGTCGGGCAGGTGGGCGGCATGCCGTGCGATGGCGGCGAGGGTGGTGGCGCCGGCGAGTACGGCGATCGTGCACAGCGCGAGGATCGGGCCGAGCCGGTAACGGCGTCCCTGCCGACGGCGCGGATCGGGCAGCACGTCGAGGAC
>NZ_JADWYM010000114.1 GCF_022414535.1 Streptomyces sp. MUM 2J | reverse complement strand
CTAGGGCCTGTTCCAGGTTCGGATCATGTTGGTCGGAGGCTGCGGATCCAGATCACGGCACCGCGTAAGTGGAGACCGGCGAGGTAGCTGGTGGCGGTCTTGTCGTAGCGGGTGGCCAGGCCCCGCCACTCCTTGATCTTGTTGATGCAGCGTTCGACGGTGTTGCGGTCTCTGTACAGGTCTGGATCATGACCGACCGGGCGGCCGCCGCGAGGACCCTTCTTCTTGCGGTTGGCGGCCTGGTCGGCCTTCTCCGGGATGACACTGCGGATGCGGCGTCGCCGCAGGTAGGCACGGTTGGCGCGGGAGGAGTACGCCTTGTCCGCGGCGACGGCGCCGGGCCGGGTGCGCGGGCGGCCGACCGGGCCACGCACCCTGATGCCCTCCAGTACCGGGACGAAGCGGGGGCTGTCGGCGGCCTGTCCCGGGGTGAGGACGAACGACAGCGGTCGGCACCCGCGTTCGGCCGCGAGGTGGGTCTTGGTGGTCAGTCCGCCCCGGGAACGGCCCAGTTCGGCCGCACGAAGCCGGGCTCTGCGCCGCCGACGTAAACGCCGCCGCTCCTCACGCGCCACGTCGTCGCCGACCTCGCTCGACGGAGCTACCGGTGCGCTTTGCCCCTTTCGAGAACCCCCTTTTCCTCGGTGACGGCCTTCTCCAGCTCGTCCAGCAGCTCGGGATCGACGGCCATCCCCGCCGCGTGATGATGCGCGCGCGCGACCGTGGAATCCACGCTGACCAGGTCGAGATCAACCTGCCCACGGGCCGCCGCCTCGGCGATCAACCCCTCCATCAGCGTCCGGAAGGTCCCGGCCACCGCCCAGCGCTGGAACGCGCCGTAGACGGTCGACCAGGAGCCGTACTCCTGCGGCACGTCCCGCCAGGGACACCCGGCCCTGAACCGCCACATCACGGCGTTGAACAGCCGCCGCAGGTCAGGGACCGGGCCGCGCTCGCCCACCGGCAAGAACGGCTCGACCAACTCCCACTCGGCATCCGAGAGATCACCACGCGCCACTCTCGACAACTACCAGGGCCCAGCCGCCCGGCACCGGCGAATCCCCAAACCAATGATCCGAACCTGGAACAGGCCCTAG
>NZ_JADWYM010000113.1 GCF_022414535.1 Streptomyces sp. MUM 2J | reverse complement strand
CTAGGGAGCGTATTGCGTCGTGATCAATCTGCGAGATCTGCCTGCGCGGCAGGGTTTGGACCGGTAGACCTCTTTGGGTGACGCGAGCGCAACTGACGGATGTGGAGTGGGAGTTGATCGAGCCGTACCTGCCGATCGGCGAGTACGGCCCGTACCCCGAGCGGCTGCGGCAGCAGTTCGAGGGCGTGATCTGGAGGTTCAAGACAGGCGGGCAGTGGCGGGAGATGCCGACGGAGTTCGGCGCCTGGTCGACCGTCCACAACCGCTTCCGGCAGTGGCGTGACTCCGGCGTCTTCGAAGCCATCATGGAGGGCCTGGTCACGGAAGCCGCGAAGCGCGGCGAGGTGGACCTGTCCCTGGTCAGCATCGACTCCACCACCGTCCGGGCCCACCACGACGCTGCCGGGATGCACATGGACGAAGACGTCCTCACCGCTTTGGAGAAGGCTGCCGCCGAGACCGAGAAGGCCAGGTCAAAAGGGGCGACTGCGACGGACAAACCGGACAGGAGGCCGAAGGCGATCCCGGGCGGGAAGAACGACGGCGCATCCGGCGCCGACGAAAACTCCGGCTGAAGGCCGCCCTCCTCGGACGCTCCAGGGGCGGACAGACCAGCAAGATCCATGTCGCCGGCGACCGGAAGTGCCGCCCGCTGGCGTTCATCCTGACCGCGGGCCAGGCCGCCGACAGCCCGCAGTTCATCCCCGTACTGGGGAAGGTGCGGGTGCGCATGCCCGTCGGCCGTCCGCGCACCCGGCCCGGCGCAGTCGCCGGGGACAAGGCGTACTCGTCCCGCGGCAACCGCGCCCACCTGCGCAAACGCCGTATCAAGGCGGTCATCCCGGAGAAGAAGGACCAGGCCGCCAACCGGAAGAAGAAGGGCTCCAGAGGCGGTCGGCCCGTCAGTCACGATGCCGACCTCTACAAGGAGCGGAACACCGTCGAGCGGCTGATCAACAAGCTGAAGGCCTGGCGAGGCATCGCCACGCGGTACGACAAGACACCCGCGAGCTACCTCGCCGGCCTGCACCTCCGCGCCTCGATGATCTGGCTCAGAGAGCTCACCCGGACCACCTGATGATCACAACCACATACGCTCCCTAG
>NZ_JADWYM010000112.1 GCF_022414535.1 Streptomyces sp. MUM 2J | reverse complement strand
CTAGTGTCCTGAGTCTCGGAAGGGCTGCATAACTAGGGTTTGGGCTTCGGTAGGCGGTTCAAGTAGCCGGTGAGGCGTTCGAAGATCTCGTCGGCGGACTTGGTCCAGATGAACGGCTTGGGGTCCTCGTTCCAGTGGGCGATCCAGTTGCGGATGTCCTTCTCGAGTGCCTGGACGTTCTTGTGGACGCCGCGTCGCATCTGCTTGTCCGTCAGCAGGGCGAACCAGCGCTCGACCTGGTTGAGCCAGGAGGAGCTGGTGGGCGTGAAGTGCATGTGGAAGCGCGGGTGTGCCAGGAGCCATTTCTGGATGGCGGGGGTCTTGTGGGTGGCGTAGTTGTCACAGATCAGGTGGACGTCGAGCTCGGCGGGGACCTCCTTGTCGAGCTTGGCGAGGAACTTCTTGAACTCCGCGGCACGGTGGCGGCGATGGAGGGAGCCGATGACCTCGCCGGTGGCGGTGTTGAGTGCCGCGAACAAGGTGGTGACGCCCCCGCGCAGGTAGTCGTGGGTGCGGCGCTCGGGCATGCCGGGCATCATCGGCAGCACCGGGGCCGAGCGGTCCAGCGCCTGGATCTGGCTCTTCTCGTCCACGCAGAGCACGATGGCGCGCTCGGGCGGGTCAAGGTAGAGGCCCACGACGTCGCGGACCTTCTCGATGAACTGCGGGTCCTTGCTCAGCTTGAACGTGTCGACCTGGTGCGGCTTGAGGCCGAAGGTGCGCCAGATCCGCGAGATCGTCGACTGGCTCAGCCCGCTCTGCTTCGCCATCTCCCGGGTGGACCAGTGCGTGGCACCCTTCGGCGTCGTTTCCAGAGTCCGCACGATGACGTCTTCGACCTGCTCGTCCGTCACCGTGCGCGCGGGCCCCGGCCGCTTCTCGTCGGCAAGGCCCTCAAGCCGGTTGGCCACAAACCGCTTGCGCCACGTAGCCACCGTGGTCGGGTGGATCCCGAGGCCGGAACCCACCTGGGTGTTCGACAGCCCGTCCGCACACGCGAGGACGATCCGGCACCGCAACGCCAGAGCCTGTGCGGACGTTGCCCGCCGCGACCAGCGCAGCAACGTCTCACGCTCGTCATCCGTCAGGACCACTTCGACCGTCGGCCGACCCATGCGCGCCATGAGCCCAGCATACTTCTA
>NZ_JADWYM010000111.1 GCF_022414535.1 Streptomyces sp. MUM 2J | reverse complement strand
GGGTAGAGCGGGTGCTGGTCGGCGAGCGCTCGCACGCGCGCCCTCAGGGGCTCGGCGTCGGTCTCCCCGAAGGGCGACGGCGCCTTGAGGGTCTCCGCGATCACGTCCGCGACCTCGGCGAAGTCCTCGGCGGTGAAGCCGCGGGTGGCCAGGGCGGGCGTGCCGATCCGCAGACCGGAGGTGACCATCGGGGGACGCGGGTCGTCGGGTACGGCGTTGCGGTTGACGGTGATGCCGACCTCGTGGAGGCGGTCCTCGGCCTGCTGCCCGTCCAGCTCGGACTCGCGCAGGTCGACGAGGACGAGGTGCACGTCCGTGCCGCCGGAGAGCACGTTCACCCCGGCCTCACGGGTGTCGGCGGCGGTCAGCCGTTCGGCGAGGATCCTCGCCCCCTCCACCGTCCGGCGCTGCCGCTCCGCGAACTCCGGCGAGGCGGCGATCTTGAAGGAGACCGCCTTGGCCGCGATCACGTGCTCCAGGGGGCCGCCCTGGAACCCCGGGAACACGGACGAGTTCAGCTTCTTCGCGAAGTCCTGCCGGGCGAGGATGATGCCGCCGCGCGGACCGCCGAGGGTCTTGTGCGTGGTGGAGGTCACCACGTCCGCGAACGGCACCGGGTTGGGGTGCAGGCCCGCCGCGACCAGACCGGCGAAGTGGGCCATGTCCACCCACAGGTACGCGCCGACCTCGTCGGCGATCCGGCGGAAGGCCGCGAAGTCCAGCTGCCGCGGGTACGCCGACCAGCCCGCGATGATCACCTTCGGGCGGTGCTCCTTGGCGAGGCGCTCCAGCTCGGCCATGTCGACCAGACCGGTGGCGGCGTCCACGTGGTAGGCGACCACGTCGAACTGCTTGCCGGAGAAGTTCAGCCGCATCCCGTGGGTCAGGTGGCCGCCGTGCGCCAGGTCCAGGCCCAGGATGGTGTCCCCGGGCTTGGCCAGCGCGAACAGCGCCGCCTGGTTGGCGGAGGCACCGGAGTGGGGCTGCACGTTGGCGTACTCGGCGCCGAACAGCTCCTTGAGCCGGTCGATGGCGATCCGCTCGGTGACGTCGACGTGCTCGCAGCCACCGTAGTAACGGCGGCCCGGGTAGCCCTCGGCGTACTTGTTCGTGAGGACCGACCCCTGCGCCTCCATCACCGCGACCGGCGCGAAGTTCTCCGAGGCGATCATCTCAAGGGTGGACTGCTGGCGGACCAGCTCGGCGTCGACGGCCGCGGCGACCTCGGGGTCGAGCTCGTGCAG
>NZ_JADWYM010000110.1 GCF_022414535.1 Streptomyces sp. MUM 2J | reverse complement strand
CAGGGCTCCGGCAAAGTCGTCTGATGGTGCTGTGACGTGGGGCTTTGCCGGTGGTTGATGTACGCGGGCGTGTTCCGGTCGGGTTGGATGGAGGTTCCTACGCCGTCCGTCCGCCCGAGGGAACAACGCCCGCGCCATGTCATCGTCTCGCATCCCCGCGCCTGTCCGCACTCCCGTCCCGGATCAAGAACTGCTCGTCGAGGTGTTGGGGCGGATGCCTGATCCGCGTCGGCGGCGTGGGGTTCGTCATCCGGCGGCGGCCCTGATCGCGGTTGCGGTGTGTGCGGTGGTGGCCGGGGCCAGGGGGTTCACAGCGATCGGCGAGTGGGCCCAGGACGCCGGGGCGGTGGCCTTGAGGCGGCTGGGTCTGGAGCGGGGCGCGATGGACGAGTCGACGCTGCGGCGCCTGTTCGCGCGGCTCGACGCGGACCGTCTCGACACCCTCCTGGGGGCATGGGCAGCGACAAGGAGCGCACGGGTCGCGGGCCGCCGGGTGATCGCGATCGATGGCAAGACCGTGCGGGGCGCACGCGACGGTGACGCCGCGGCCCCGCATCTGGTGGCCGCGCTCGCCCACGGCTCGGGAGCGGTGCTCGGCCAGGTCGCCGTGCGGGAGAAGAGCAACGAGATCCCCGCGGCCCGGGACCTGCTGGGAGTCCTTGACCTGGACGGAGCGGTGGTCACGATGGACGCGCTCCACACCCAGCACGACACCGCGACCCTCGTCATCGAGGCCGGTGCCGACTACGTCCTGACCGTGAAGGCCAATCAGAAGACCTTGTACGCCCGGCTGAAGGCCCTGCCCTGGGCCCGGATACCCGCAGCCAGCAGGACTGACCGGGGCCACGGACGCCGCGCCACCCGCACGGTCAAGGCCGTCGACGTCCCCGCCTGGATCGACTTCACCGGAGCCGCGCAGGTCGCCCAGCTGCGACGCACCGTCACCCGCAAGGGCAAGCGAACCGTCGAGATCATCTACCTGGTCACCAGCGCGGACGCCCGCACCGCGCCCGCAGAGGTCCTGGCCGCATGGGTGCAGTCGCACTGGGAGATCGAGAACCGACTGCACTGGGTCCGCGACGTCACCTTCGACGAGGATCGCTCCCAGGTCCGCACCGGCAACGCACCGCGCGTCATGGCCGGCCTCCGCAACACCGCGATCACCCTCCTCCGCCTCCACGGCCACCACAACATCGCCGCCGCCCTACGCCATCACGCCCGCGACACCGACCGCCCCATCAACCTTCTCCTGACCGGATGACCAACGACTTTGCCGGGCCCCTGG
>NZ_JADWYM010000109.1 GCF_022414535.1 Streptomyces sp. MUM 2J | reverse complement strand
CCCGGACCCCCGCCACCACCGTCGACCTGCCCACCTACCCCTTCGACCACCACCCTTACTGGCTGGCCGACGACCGCGCCCAGGGTACGTCCGACGCACCGGACCAGGCCACCTGGCACCCCCTGCTCGGGCCGGGTCTGGAACTCGCGGGCAGCACCAGCACGGTCTACTCGGGTCGGCTGTCACCGCGGACGCACCCGTATCTCGCCGATCCGGTCACCGGTACCGCACAGCTCCCCGGCACCGCACTCCTGGAACTCGCCCTGCGCCTGGGCCAGCGGGAAGGAGTGCCGCAGCTCGACGATCTCACCCTGGAGCAGCCGCTTCCGCTGCCCCCGTACGGCACGGTCGACCTCCAGGTGACCCTGGAGGGACCCGACTCCGCGGGACTGCGGGCGCTCAGCGTCCACGCGCGCCGCGAGGGCGAACCCTGGACCCTGCACGCCAGAGGCCTGCTCGCCCCGGCGACCGCGACCGGTGCTTGTGACCTTTCGGAGCGGGCCGTCGACGTGACCGTGCCCGAGCACGGCGGCTTCGCGTTCCACCCGGCCGCCCTGGAAGCCGCGCTGCGTCCCCTCCTGCCCGACACCACCCGCCCGGACACCGTCCACGTGCCGACGTCGTGGCGCGGGGCGCTGCTGCACGCCCCGGACTCCCGGCTTGCGGGGGACCTGCGCATACGGCTCACCCCGACTGGGCCCGACGTGTTCGGCCTGACGGTGACCGACGCGTCCGACGCGCTGGTGGCGACCGTGGACGCGATGGGTGTCACCGCTGTGCCGCTGGCCGATCTCACCCCGGCCGGCCTGCTGCACCATGTGGTGTGGGAACCCGTGCTCGGGGTCGTCGCCCCGGACACCCCGCAGCTGCCGGAGCCGGTGGTGGTGGGGGTGTCCGCGGGTGATGCCGTGGAGGAGGCCGTGGCCACGGTGTTGGCTCAGCTGCGGGACTGCCTGGCTGGTGATGGGCGTGTGGTGGTGGTGACGGCTTCCGGTGACGCGGCGGGGGCCGCGGTGGGTGGATTGGTGCGGTCGGTTCAGGCGGAGTACCCGGGGCGGTTCTTCCTCGTGGAAGCGGATGCGGACTGTGAGGAGCAGGTGCTGCGGGCCGCGCTCGCCGGTGATGAGCCTCATGTGCGGGTGCGCGACGGTGGGGTGCTGGCGCCGCGTCTGGTGCGGATGACGGAACCGGTGGGCGCAGGTGCCGGGACGGTGTTCGGGTCCGAGGGCACGGTGTTGGTGACCGGTGCGACGGGGACGCTGGGCCGGGTGGTGGTGCGGCATCTGGTGGAGC
>NZ_JADWYM010000108.1 GCF_022414535.1 Streptomyces sp. MUM 2J | reverse complement strand
AATGGAGTTGCCCCGGTCTGACGGACACGGGCGGGCTTGTGAGCTATGCGGCGGCGTAGAGGACCTTACCTGATGCTTCTGCGGCGTGTCGGCGCTCGAAGTCGGCCGGGCTGAGCTGGCCGTTCGCCGAGTGTCGGCGTCTTGGGTTGTAGAAGCCCTCGATGTAGGCGAACAGGGCCTGCTCGGCATGGTGGCGGGTGGGGAACGTGGTGCGATCGATGAGTTCTGTTTCCAGTGATGCGAAGAAGCTCTCGGTCACGGCGTTGTCATAGCAAGATCCAGTGCGGCCGGTGGAGGGCCGGATGCCGGCCTCCTCACAGCGCTGACTGAACGTCAGGCTCGTGTACTGCGACCCCTTGTCGCTGTGATGCACCAATCCGGGGCGCGGGCGGCGGGCAGCGACCGCCATGGCGAGGGCGTCGGTGACCAGTTCGGTTCGCATGTGGTCGGCCATGGCCCAGCCGACGATCCTGCGGGAGAAGAGGTCCATGATCACGGCGAGGTAGAGCCAGCCCTCGTCGGTGGGCACGTAGGTGATGTCGGCGGTCCAGCGAAGGTTCGGCGCGCTTGCGGTGAAGTCCCGGCCGATCAGGTCGGGGGCCGGCTGGGCCCGCCGGTCCTGGCGGGTCAGCGATGCCCGGCCGGTGCGGCGGTGCACGCCGGCCAGCCCGGCCTGGCGCATCAGACGGGCGACGCGCTTGCGGCCCACCCGCAGGCCGTCGAATTCGCGCAGGTCAGCGTGGATGCGCGGGGCACCATAGGTGCCGTGGGACCGCTCGTGGTGCCCGCGGATCTTCTCGGTGAGCTCGGCGTCCTCCAGATGTCGGCGGGACGGGCCACGGTCCTTCCAGGCGTAGTAGCCCTGCCGCGACACACCCAGCAGCCGGGCCATGAGGGAGACGTCGTGGTGTGCCCTGTTCTCGTCGATCAGCCGGTAGCAGATCACCGGCTGGTCTCCCGGACGAAGAAAACCGTGGCCTTGCGGAGGATCTCTTTCTCCTCGCGCAACTGCTTCACCTCACGGCGCAGCTGGGCGAGTTCTTCCTTCTCGTCGCTGGTCAGCCCCGGGCGTTCCCCGGCGTCCACCCGGTCCTGGTTTGCCCAGGTGCGGATGGTCTGGGCGGACGGCTCGAACTCCTTCGCCAGCTCCTCCGGCGAACGGCCGGCCCTGACCAGCTCGACTATCTGGCGACGGAACTCCGGCGGGTAGGCCGGACGCGTCCTTGGCACGATGAACTCCTCCTTGCGGGACCCAGTATCCCAAAGTGGAAGGTTGTCCATCACACCGGGGCAACTTCA
>NZ_JADWYM010000107.1 GCF_022414535.1 Streptomyces sp. MUM 2J | reverse complement strand
CGTGCCAGTCCAGGCCGAGTTGCGGCATGTCCAACGAGACCGTGGCCTCCTGGGTGTGGTGGGGGTCGAGGTTCGCGACCACCAGAACCGTGTTCGAACCGCTCCGCTTCGAGTACGCGATCACCGCGTCCTGGTCGGCCCGGTGGAAGTGCAGATCGCGCAGCCGGTGCAGGGCCGGGCTGCGGCGCCGGATGTCGTTGAGGCGGGTGATCAGGGGGGCGATGGTGCGTCCCTCACGGGCGGCGGCCTCCCAGTCGCGTGGCTTGAGCTGGTACTTCTCCGAGTCGAGGTACTCCTCGCTGCCGTCGCGCAGTGGGACGTTCTCGCACAGCTCGTAGCCGGAGTAGATGCCCCAGGTCGGGGAGAGGGTGGCGGCCAGCACGGCACGCACCTCGAACGCGGGCCGGCCGCCGTGCTGGAGGTAGGCGTGCAGGATGTCGGGGGTGTTGGTGAACAGGTTCGGCCGCATGTAGGCCGCCGCCCGGCCGGACAGCTCGGTGAGGTAGTCGGTCAGTTCCTGCTTGCTGTTGCGCCAGGTGAAGTACGTGTAGGACTGCTGGAAGCCGATCTGGGCCAGGGTGTGCATCATCGCCGGCCGGGTGAACGCCTCCGCCAGGAAGATCACGTCCGGGTCGGTGCCGCCGATGTCGGCGATCACCCGCTCCCAGAAGACCACCGGCTTGGTGTGCGGGTTGTCCACCCGGAAGATCCGCACCCCGTGCCCCATCCAGAACCGCAGCACCCGCAGGGTCTCCGCGACCAGGCCGTCCATGTCGGCGTCGAAGGCGATCGGGTAGATGTCCTGGTACTTCTTCGGCGGGTTCTCGGCGTGGGCGATCGACCCGTCGGGACGGTGGTGGAACCACTCCGGGTGCTTGTGCACCCACGGATGGTCCGGCGAGCACTGCAGGGCGAAGTCCAGCGCCACCTCCAGGCCCAGCTCGCCGGCCCGGCCCACGAACCACGCGAAGTCCTCCACCGTCCCCAGACCGGGATGGACCGCGTCGTGACCGCCCTCGGGCGAGCCGATCGCCCAGGGCACACCGACATCGTCCGGGCGGGCGCCGAGCGTGTTGTTGCGGCCCTTGCGGAACGTGGTGCCGATCGGGTGGATCGGCGGCAGGTAGACGACGTCGAAACCCATCTCCGCGATCGCCGGCAGACGCCGCGCCGCGGTCCGGAACGTGCCGTGCGGCTGCCCGGCACTCCCCTCCGACCGGGGGAAGAACTCGTACCACGAGCCGTACAGCGCCCGCTCCCGCTCCACCAGCAGCCCCAGCGGCGCCGACGCCGTCACCAGCTCCCGCAACGGATGCCGCCCCAGCACCTCCCCCACCTCCGGCGTCAGCGCC
>NZ_JADWYM010000106.1 GCF_022414535.1 Streptomyces sp. MUM 2J | reverse complement strand
GCGGGTGCTTCTTCGAGGATGACGTGGGCGTTGGTGCCGCTGATCCCGAACGACGACACCGCCGCCCGCCGCGCCCGCTCAGGGCCTGCGGGCCAGGCAACCGGTTCGGTCAGCAACCGGACCGCCCCCTCGCCCCAGTCGACGTGCGGAGTGGGTTCACCGACGTGCAGGGTGCGAGGCAGCGTCTCGTGATGCAGCGCCATCACCATCTTGATCACACCACCCACACCGGCCGCGGCCTGAGCATGGCCGACGTTGGACTTCAAAGACCCCAGCCACAACGGCCGACCCGGATCATGCTCGGCACCGTAGGTGTTCAGAACAGCCTGCGCCTCGATCGGGTCGCCCAGCCGGGTACCGGTCCCGTGCGCCTCGACCACGTCGATGTCCGTGCCGCTCACACCGGCACTGGCCCACGCCTGGCGGATCACCCGCTGCTGCGACGGACCGTTCGGCGCCGTCAACCCGTTGGACGCTCCGTCCTGGTTCACCGCACTGCCCCGCACGACCGCCCACACACGGTGACCCCGGCGTATCGCGTCCGACAACCGTTCCACCACCAGCAGACCCACACCCTCGGCCCACCCGGTGCCGTCCGCATCGGCGGAAAAAGCACGGCAACGGCCGTCGGGGGAGAGTCCGCGCTGGCGGCTGAACTCCACGAACGTCGACGGCGTCGACATCACCGTCACCCCACCCGCCAGCGCCAGGTCGCACTCACCCAGCCGCAACGCCTGACCCGCCAGATGCAACGCGACCAACGACGACGAACACGCCGTGTCCACACTCACCGCCGGGCCCTCGAACCCGAACACGTACGCCAACCGACCCGAGGCCACGCTGGTCGAGCGGCCGGTCAGCAGGTAGCCGTCGATGCCCTCGGTCGTGGACTCGCCTTGGCCGAGGCCGGTGGCGTAGTCGTTGTACATGACGCCGGTGAACACGCCGGTGCGGCTGCCCTGCAGGCTGTGCGGGTTGATGCGGGCGTGCTCCAACGCCTCCCACGCCGTCTCCAACAGCAACCGCTGCTGCGGATCCATCGCCAACGCCTCACGCGGACTGATCCCGAAGAACTCCGCATCGAACCCCGCCGCCCCCCGCAGGAAACCACCCTCACGGGCATACGACGTCCCCACATGCTCCGGATCCGGATCGAACAACCCCTCCAGATCCCAACCACGATCCGCCGGGAAACCCCCGACCACATCCCGACCCTCGGCCACCAGCCGCCACAGGTCCTCCGGACCCCCCACACCACCCGGGAACCGGCAGGCCATCCCCACGATCGCCAACGGCTCATCCACCGCGACCACCCCACCCACCACACCGGCCGACACATCGGCGTCACCCGTGAGC
>NZ_JADWYM010000105.1 GCF_022414535.1 Streptomyces sp. MUM 2J | reverse complement strand
GCGGGGGTGGTGAAGGGGGTGAGGTGGTTGGCGAACTCGGTCTCGATCCAGCGGGTGTGGACCGTGAAGGGGGTGCTGGAGCCGGTCAGTTCGGGGGCGAAGGCGGGGTCGGTGACGACGGTGCGGTGGAACGGGATGGCGGTGGCCATGCCCTCGACCTGGAACTCCTCCAGCGCGCGGGCGGCGCGTTCCAGTGCCTCCTTGCGGGTGCGGCCGGTCACGATCAGCTTGGCCAGCAGTGAGTCCCAGGCCGGGCCGATGACGCTGCCGGACTCCACGCCCGCGTCCAGCCGCACGCCGGGACCGGCGGGCGGGTCGAACCGGGTGACCGTGCCCGGCGCGGGCAGGAAGTTGCGGCCGGGGTCCTCGCCGTTGATCCGGAACTCGAAGGAGTGCCCGCGCAGGGCGGGATCGTCGTAGCCGAGTTCCTCACCGTCGGCGATGCGGAACATCTCCCGCACCAGGTCGATCCCGGCGACCTCCTCGGTGACCGGGTGCTCGACCTGCAGACGGGTGTTGACCTCCAGGAAGGAGATCGTGCCGTCCTGACCGACCAGGAACTCGCACGTCCCGGCCCCCTCGTAGGCGGCCTCCTTCAGGATCGCCTTCGACGCCCGGTACAACTCGTCGACCTGCTCCTGGGACAGGAACGGCGCCGGAGCCTCCTCCACCAGCTTCTGGTGCCGGCGCTGCAGTGAGCAGTCACGGGTGGAGACCACGACCACGTTGCCGTGCTTGTCGGCCAGGCACTGCGTCTCCACGTGCCGGGGACGATCCAGGTAGCGCTCCACGAAGCACTCACCCCGCCCGAACGCGGCGACCGCCTCACGCACCGCCGACTCGTACAGCTCCGGCACCTCCTCCAAGGTGCGCGCGACCTTCAGCCCCCGCCCGCCGCCCCCGAAGGCGGCCTTGATCGCGATCGGCAGACCGTGCTCCTCGGCGAACGCCACGACCTCCTGCGCCCCGCCGACCGGGTCGGGCGTGCCGGCCACCAGCGGCGCGCCGGCCCGCTGCGCGATGTGCCGGGCGGCGACCTTGTCCCCCAGGTCACGGATGGCCTGCGGGGGCGGGCCGATCCAGATCAGCCCGGCGTCCAGGACCGCCTGAGCGAAGTCGGCGTTCTCCGACAGGAACCCGTAACCGGGGTGGATGGCGTCCGCGCCGGACTCGCGGGCGGCCCTGAGCACCTTCTCCATGTCCAGATAGCTGGTGGCCGGGGTGTCACCGCCCAGAGCGAACGCCTCATCCGCGGCGCGGACATGCAAAGCGTCCCGGTCCGGGTCGGCGTAGACGGCCACGCTCGCGATCCCGGAGTCCCGGCAGGCCCGGGCCACGCGGACAGCGATTTCGCCACGGTTGGCGATGAGCACC
>NZ_JADWYM010000104.1 GCF_022414535.1 Streptomyces sp. MUM 2J | reverse complement strand
CAACGCCGCTGCGTTAGGGATCTTGATTCGTCCACAACCCCCGCCTGAACAGCAGGAACGGGACTCCTGGTAGATCAGCTTGTGTCGAGCAAGGTGATCATCGAGTCCGGGAGTCCCGTTGCGGGAGAAGTCTGTCATCACGCGCACGATCGAGGTAGCCGGGGGTGTGTTTGCTCCGGGGCATCTGGGCGAGTTGACGCAGATCGTGGATTTCGCGCTGGTGGACGCGGTGCTGGTCGAGACGCGCGCGGTGCAGCGGCGGATCCGTCTGCTGCCGGCGCGGGTGGTGGTGTACTTCGTCCTGGCGCTCGCCCTGTTCGAGGACTGCTCCTACCGGGCGGTGTGGGACAAGCTCACTGCGGGGCTGGTCGGGCTGCCGTTGGTCCGGCCGCACACCTCCTCGTTCTCCCGGGCCCGCCGCCGGCTGGGCGCACGGCCGCTGCGGGTGCTGTTCGAGACGCTGGCCGGGACCGTGGCCGACAGAGGCACGCCCGGTGCCTGGTGGTGCGGGTTGCGCACGGTCGCCTTCGACGGGACCAGTCTGCAGCTGCCCGACCGCGTCCCGGTCACCGACCGGTTCCCCAAGCGCAGCGGACCGGAGCGCGAGTTCGGCTACCCGCTGCTACGGCTGGTGACCTTGGTGGAGACCGGCACCCGGGCGGTGATGGCCGCCGCGTTCGGACCTGAGAGCGAGGGCGAACTCCACTACGCCAACCGCCTGTTGGCCAGACTGGAGGCAACCATGCTGGTCCTCGCAGATGCCGGATTCGACGCGATCGGCTTCCTGCACGGCATCCGCGCCACCGGCGCCCAGTTCCTGGTGCGTTCCTCGGCCACCCGTCGCCCGCTGGTGCAGGATCGTCTGCCCGACGGCTCCTACCTGACCCGCCTGACCGCGCAGTACCGGGCCGGGCGCGGCTACGACATGCTGACCGTCCGCGTGATCGAGGCCTGGATCACCGTGAGACTGGCGGACGGAACCATACGCCGTGAACAGTGGCGGCTTCTCACCAGCCTCACCGACCCCACCCGGTATCCCGCCGAGCGTCTGGTGACCCTGTATCACGAGAGGTGGCAGGCGGAGACCGCCTACGCGAGCGTGAAAGCGACCCTGCTGGACGGCCGCGTCCTGCGCTCCGGGCACCCCGCCGACCTCGACCAGGAGGTCTGGGGCATCCTCGCCGTCTACCAGGCCCTGATCCGCACCGCCCTGGACGCCGCCGCCCAGCAGCCGGGCCTGGACATGGACCGGCTCAGCTTCACCGTCGCCCTGAACGCCGCCCGTGACCAGGTCGTCACCGCCTCCGGCATCCTTCCCGCCGACCCCATCCGCCTGATCGGCGCGATCGGCCGTGCACTGCTGGCCAACCTGCTGCCGCCCCGCCGCCGCCAGCGCATGAAAGCCCGCAGCCTCAAGAGCCACAGCAAGTACGCCCCGAACGTCGGCAAACACCCCGCCACCACCCAGAACTACACCCTCCACACCGAAATCGCGATCATGGAGAAGGGGCTTGCATCCCGCTCGAACCGGTAAACGCAGCGGCGTTG
>NZ_JADWYM010000103.1 GCF_022414535.1 Streptomyces sp. MUM 2J | reverse complement strand
GACACCTTCGAGGACACCCCGGTCAAGGACCGCGACCCCGACTGGTTCAAGCGCGCCGTCTTCTACGAGGTCCTCGTCCGTTCCTTCCAGGACAGCAACGGCGACGGCGTCGGCGACCTCAAGGGCCTGACCGCCAGACTCGACTACCTGCAATGGCTCGGCGTGGACTGCCTGTGGCTGCCGCCCTTCTTCAAGTCCCCCCTCAGGGACGGCGGCTACGACGTCTCCGACTACACCGCCGTCCTCCCCGAGTTCGGCGACCTCGCCGACTTCGTGGAGTTCGTCGACGCCGCCCACCAACGCGGCATGCGCGTCATCATCGACTTCGTCATGAACCACACCAGCGACCAGCACCCGTGGTTCCAGGAGTCCCGCAAACACCCCGACGGCCCCTACGGCGACTACTACATGTGGGCCGACGACGACAAACAATACGACGACGCCAGAATCATCTTCGTCGACACCGAAGCATCGAACTGGACCTTCGACCCGGTACGCAAGCAGTACTTCTTCCACCGCTTCTTCGCCCACCAACCAGACCTCAACTACGAAAACCCCGCCGTACAGGAAGAAATGCTCGCCGGACTCCGCTTCTGGCTCGACCTCGGCATCGACGGCTTCCGCCTCGACGCCGTCCCCTACCTCTACGCCGAAGAAGGCACCAACTGCGAGAACCTCCCCGCCACCCACGACTTCCTCAAACGGGTCCGCAAGGAGATCGACGCCCACTACCCGGACACCGTGCTCCTCGCAGAAGCGAACCAGTGGCCCGAAGACGTCGTCGACTACTTCGGCGACTACACCACCGGCGGCGACGAATGCCACATGGCCTTCCACTTCCCCGTCATGCCCCGCATCTTCATGGCCGTCCGCCGCGAATCCCGCTACCCCGTCTCCGAGATCCTCGCCAAGACCCCCGCCATCCCCTCCGGCTGCCAATGGGGCATCTTCCTCCGCAACCACGACGAGCTCACCCTCGAAATGGTCACCGACGAAGAACGCGACTACATGTACGCCGAGTACGCCAAAGACCCCCGGATGCGCGCCAACATCGGCATCCGCCGCCGCCTCGCCCCCCTCCTCGACAACGACCGCAACCAGATCGAACTCTTCACCGCACTCCTGCTCTCCCTGCCCGGCTCGCCCATCCTCTACTACGGCGACGAGATCGGCATGGGCGACAACATCTGGCTCGGCGACCGCGACAGCGTCCGCACCCCCATGCAATGGACCCCCGACCGCAACGCCGGCTTCTCCTCCAGCGACCCCGGCCGCCTCTACCTCCCCACGATCATGGACCCCGTCCACGGCTACCAGGTCACCAACGTCGAGGCCTCCATGTCCTCACCCTCCAGCCTGCTGCACTGGACCCGCCGCATGATCGAGATCCGCAAACAGAACCCCGCCTTCGGCCTCGGCACCTACACCGAACTCAACTCCTCCAACCCCGCCGTCCTCGCCTTCCTGCGCGAGTACGAGGACGACCTCGTCCTGTGCGTCCACAACTTCTCCCGCTTCGCCCAACCCACCGAACTCGACCTGCGTACCTTCAACAGCCGCCACCCGGTCGAACTCTTCGGCGGAGTGCGCTT
>NZ_JADWYM010000102.1 GCF_022414535.1 Streptomyces sp. MUM 2J | reverse complement strand
TCGCAGAAACCCTCGGCATCCCACAAGTCGGCACCGACGACAGCTTCTTCGAACTCGGCGGACACTCCCTGCTGGCGACTCAGCTAATCAACCGTATCCGCACCACACTCTGCGTCGAGGTACCCCTGCGGACACTGTTCGAGACTCCGACGGTGGCCGGATTGGCCGGACGACTGGAACAAAGCGGCCCGGCGCGCCCCCCGCTGGTCCCGGGTGGGCGCCCGGAAGTGGTGCCCTTGTCCTTCGCCCAACAGCGTGTGTGGTTCCTAGGTGAGCTGGAGGGTACGAGTACCACCTACCACATACCCTTCGCGGTACGGCTGAAGGGCGTACTGGACCGGGATGCGCTGCAACAGGCGTTCACAGACGTCCTGACCCGGCACGAAATACTGCGGACCGTGACACCCGTGGTGGACGCTACGCCACGCCAGGTCGTACGGGAGCCGGAAGCAGTCACCTTCGAACTTAGGGCGACCGAGGTCACCGAGGCCGGTGTGACAACGACTGCCGTTGAAGCCACAGAGCAACCCTTCGACCTGACGGTGGACCTTCCCCTGCGTGCTCGACTGCTCGCAGTGGGCCCCACGGACCACGTACTGATCATGGTGGTGCACCACATCGCCGCTGACGGCTGGTCGGTGGGACCCCTGGCACGGGACCTCTCACACGCCTACACGGCCCGCGCACAGGGAAACGTACCCGAGTGGACGCCTCTGGCGGTGCAGTACGCGGACTACACCCTCTGGCAGCACAACCTTCTGGGCACCGAGGACGACCCCGACAGCGTACTGAGCAAGCAACTCGCCTTCTGGCGCACCGCGCTGAAAGGGGCACCGGAGGAACTCACTCTGCCCACCGACCGGCCACGGCCAGCTGCAACGTCCCACCACGGAGCCACCGTGGACCTCGCCCTACCCGCCGAGCTCCACGGACAGCTCAGCAGCCTGGCACGCGGACACGGAGCCACCATGCACATGGTGCTGCAAGCCGCTCTCGCAGTGCTCTTGTCACGCCTCGGCGCCGGCGATGACATCCCCATCGGCACCCCACTCGCCGGGCGCATGGATGACGCACTAAACGACCTGATCGGCTTCTTCGTCAACACCCAGGTCACCCGCACAAACCTCTCAGGCCATCCCACCTTCACCGAAATCCTGGGCCGGGTGCGGGAGAACGCGCTGGCAGCACACGAACACCAGGATGTGCCCTTCGAACGGCTGGTGGAGGAGCTGGCTCCGGCTCGCTCAATGGCCCGCCACCCACTGTTTCAGGTCATGCTCGCGCTGCAGAACAACGCTCCGGCTTCGCTGGAACTGCCCGGTCTGGACGTGGAACTGGTGGGCACGGGCGAGCGTCCGGCGAAGTTCGACCTCGAGTTCAATCTGGTCGAGGCCTTCGACGCCCAGGGCATGACCGCCGGGATCAGCGGCAGCTTGACCTACGCCACCGACCTATACGATCACAACACCGCCCAAACGCTGGTACAGCGATTCATCCGCGTCCTCGAAACCATCACCACCCAACCCAACACCCATCTGCACCGTATCGACATCCTCGGCACGGCGGAGCGTGAACAACTGCTGGTGGAGTTCAA
>NZ_JADWYM010000101.1 GCF_022414535.1 Streptomyces sp. MUM 2J | reverse complement strand
GTCGCCGACCACCGCCACCGCCTCCGGGGCCCGCGCGGCACGGGCCTCGAACAGCTCCACCACCGTGGCATCCGGCACCGACCGCGCCGTGTCATTGAACTCCACCAGCAGTTGTTCACGCTCCGCCGTGCCGAGGATGTCGATACGGTGCAGATGGGTGTCCGGTGCTGTTTCCAGGGCCGTGACGATGTTTTCGGCGGCGGTGTGGATCCAGCGGGTGATGGAGTCGGCGTCGATGGGGGCGGCGGTCTGGGCGGTGAGAAGGAATCCGGTGCCGAAGTCGTTGATGTTGACGCTCAGGGGGTAGTTGGTCCGCTCGTGGTCGGAGAGGATTGTGACGCCGTCGATGAGGTCGCCTGAGGTGGTTGGCGCAGTGCTGTAGCGGTAGTTGAGCAGGGAGGTGAACAGCGGGCCCCCGGCCAGACCGCTGGCCTGCCGGACGGGCGCGAGCGGAGCGTGTTCGTGGGCGAGGAGATCCGCCAGACTCCCGTGCATGGCCCGGAGCGCTTCGCCCACCGTGGTCTGCTGTAGCCGCGCGCGTACCGGCAGGGTGTTCGCGTACAGCCCCGGCACACGATCAGCTCCGGTACCCGCGCTCATCCGCCCGAACAGCACCGTCCCGAAGACCACGTCGTGGCGGCCGGTCAGCATCGAGACCAGATGCGCCCAGACCAGATGGAAGACCGTGGCCGGGCTCACGCCCAAGCCGGCAGCCCGGGCCCGCAGCCGCGCGGCGAGGTGGGTGTCCAGAAGCAGTTGTCGTTCGGTGACGTCGCTGCCGTCACCTTGGATGTCCATCAGGCCGTAGGGGGCGGTCGGCTCGGTGACGTCGCCCAGCATCTGTGCGAAGAACCGCTCGTGTTCCTCGCGCGGAATGCCCATACGGGCCCGCGCGACAAAGGTGCGGAACGGCATCGGTGCCGTCAGCTCCTCTTCCCGGCCCGCCGCGACGGCCCTGACCTCGCCCATCAGGATGTCCAGCGTCGTGCGATCAAAGATCATGTAGTGCGACTGGACCAGTGCGTGCCAGGTGCCGGTACCCGGCTCCCGAGCGGTGAACACCCGGATCAGTGGGGCCTGCCGGAGGTCCATGCGGGTGGGACAGGACGCCCGCAACTGCCCGGCCATGTCCCCGGCCGGCTGCGGCTGCACCTGTACGGCCTGCACGGACAGCGATGCCCGGCGCAAAACGACCTGCACCGGTTCGGGCAGACCCTGCCACACGATCGCGGTGCGCAGGATGTCGTGCCGGTCCACCACACGCTGCAGCGCGGTAGTGAAGGCATCCAGCCGGTCACGCGAAGCGAACCGCAAGGCGGCCGACAGGATGTACACGTCACCCTGGTCGGTATCCAGGAGGTGATGGAAGAAGAGCCCTTCCTGCATCGGTGCCAGTGGATAGATGTCCGCTACATTCGACGCGCCTCCGGGAACCTGCTCCACCACCCGCTCAATCTCCCGGCTGGTTAGGTCCACCAGCGGCAGCATCTCCGGAGTGATCTGCTCTGCCCCCTCCGGTATCAGGTTCGCCGGGATCTCCACCACCGGAGCGGGCAGAATCGACGCCAGGGAGGCTGGTGTGGGTGAGGTGAACAGTGTGCGTACGGGGAGTTCTTCGCCGAGTGTGGTGCGGATGCGTTCGATCAGTTTCACTGCGAGGAGCGAGTGTCCGCCGAGTTCGAAGAAGCTGTCGTCGGTGCCGACTTGTGGGATGCCGAGGGTTTCTGCGA
>NZ_JADWYM010000100.1 GCF_022414535.1 Streptomyces sp. MUM 2J | reverse complement strand
TTGCGGTTGGCGATCTGGTCGCGCTTCTCCGGGATCGTGCAGCGGATACCGCGCTTGCGCAGGTAAGGGCTTGCAGATCATTAACCCGTAGCTTCCTGCTCGGTGGCTCGTTGGCTTGCTATGGGGATTGGGTCGGAGCAACGAGCGGTGCTGGCAGCGAAGTTCGAGACGATCCTGCCGCATCTCGATGAGCGTCAGCGTCGTCTGTTGCTGGGAGCGGAGGCGCGATCGGTCGGGCACGGCGGGATCCGGCTGGTCGCACAGGCCGCCGGCGTGCGGGAGGCGACCGTCTCGCTGGGGGTGCGCGAGCTGGAGTCCGGTGCGCCGCCGCTGGGACGCACCCGGCGGCCTGGCGGCGGCCGCAAGCGGGTCGTGGATCTGGATCCGGGTCTGCGTGATGCGTTGCTGGCGTTGGTGGAGCCGGACGTGCGTGGGGACCCGGTGTCGCCGCTGCGCTGACGACGAAGTCGACGCGGAGCCTGGCGGCGGAGCTGACCCGGCGGGGCCACCGGGTCTCGGCCGACACGGTCGGGGACCTGCTGCGTGCGGAGGGCTTCAGCCTGCAGGGCAACGCCAAGAGCATCGAGGGAAGCCGGCACCCGGACCGGGACGGGCAGTTCCGCTACATCAACGAGCAGGCCCGGGCCCACATCGATGCCGGAGAGCCGGTGGTCAGCGTGGATACCAAGAAGAAGGAGCTGGTCGGCGCCTACAAGAACGCCGGACAGCAGTGGCTGCCGGCGGGGCAGCCGGTGCCGGTCTCGACCCACGACTTCCCCGACGCTCAGCTGGGCAAGGCGATCCCGTACGGCGTCTACGACCTGGCCGCGAACACCGGCTGGGTCAGCGTCGGCACCGACCACGACACCGCCGCGTTCGCCGTCGAGTCCATCCGCCGCTGGTGGAAGGCCCGCGGCAGTCTCGACTACCCGGCCGCGTCCCGGCTGCTGATCACCGCCGACGCCGGCGGCTCCAACGGCTACCGCACCCGCGCATGGAAAGCCGAACTCGCCGCTCTCGCCCTGGAGACCGGTCTGGAGATCACCGTGTGTCACTTTCCGCCTGGAACGTCGAAATGGAACAAGGTCGAGCACCGGCTGTTCTCCCACATCACGATGAACTGGCGCGGCAGGCCGCTGACCAGCCATGAAGTCATTGTGAACAGCATCGCCGCGACCACCACCCGCACCGGGCTGACCGTCCACGCCGAACTCGACACCGGTGCCTACCCCACCGGCGTGAGGGTCGGCGACCGGCAGATGGACGCCCTGCCCCTGACCCGGCACACCTGGCACGGCGACTGGAACTACACCCTGCGGCCCGAGCCCTACGCCGAGATCAACCAGGCCCCGGACCCGTTCGACCAGCCCAGCCCCGACCTCGCCTGGCTACAGCATCCGGCGTTCACCGGGCTCACCGCACTCGAGTGGGACGCCCTGATCGTCCAGCTCCTGGCTCTCCACGACGCCCAGCGCGAGGGCGAACTCGACAAGCGGCGCGGTCACCGACCCCGCATCAAGGGCGACGGCACCACCGGCCGCCGTCCCATCCTCACCCTCGCCGACCGCCTCCTCGCCGTCTTGCTCCACCAGCGCCTCGGCCTCCCGCAGGTCGCCGTCGCCCGGCTCTTCGGCGTCACACCGGAAACCGTCAACCGCCGCATCCGCGACGTCCGTCAACTCCTCCAGGCCGCCGGGCACCCCGTTGAACCCGCCGGAACCCGACTTGCCGACCTGGACTCCCTCCACGACCCAGGGGCCCGGCAAAGTCGTTGGTCATCCGGTCAGGAGAAGGTTGATGGGGCGGTCGGTGTCGCGG
>NZ_JADWYM010000099.1 GCF_022414535.1 Streptomyces sp. MUM 2J | reverse complement strand
GGAGATGTCGTGAGTAACGAAAGCCTGGCCAACCTCCTCAGGGAGGAGCGACGCTTCGCGCCGCCCGCTGAGCTGGCAGCGCACGCCAACGTCACGGCAGAGGCGTACGAACGGGCCAAGGCTGACCGGCTCGGCTTCTGGGCCGAGCAGGCCCACAGGCTGACCTGGGCCGAGGAGCCGACCGAGACGCTGGACTGGTCGAACCCGCCGTTCGCCAGGTGGTTCAGGGACGGCACGCTCAACGTCGCCTACAACTGCGTCGACCGCCACGTGGAGGCCGGTCACGGCGACCGCGTCGCGATCCATTTCGAGGGCGAGCCCGGCGACAGCCGGGCCATCACCTACAGCCGGCTCAAGGACGAGGTCTGCCGGGCCGCCAACGCCCTGCTGGAGATGGGCGTGCGCACCGGCGACCGGGTCGCCGTCTACATGCCGATGATCCCGGAGACCGCGATCGCGATGCTGGCGTGCGCCCGTATCGGCGCCGCACACTCCGTCGTCTTCGGCGGCTTCTCCGCCGACGCGCTGGCCACCCGCATCCAGGACGCCGACGCCAAGGTGGTCATCACCGCCGACGGCGGCTGGCGGCGCGGCAAGCCGTCCGCGCTGAAGCCGGCCGTCGACGACGCCATCGCCCGCGTGGACAACGTCGAGCACGTCCTCGTGGTACGCCGCACCGGCCAGGACGTCGCCTGGACCCAGGGCCGGGACGTGTGGTGGCACGAAGCGGTCGAGCGGCAGAGCCCCGAGCACACCCCACAGGCCTTCGACGCCGAGCAGCCCCTGTTCATCCTCTACACCTCCGGCACCACCGGCAAGCCCAAGGGCATCCTGCACACCTCCGGCGGCTACCTGACCCAGGCCGCCTACACCCACCACGCCGTGTTCGACCTCAAACCCGACACCGACGTGTACTGGTGCACCGCCGACGTCGGCTGGGTGACCGGACACTCCTACATCGTGTACGGGCCACTGGCCAACGGCGCCACCCAGGTCATGTACGAGGGCACCCCGGACACCCCCCACCAGGGCCGCTTCTGGGAGATCGTGCAGAAGTACGGCGTGAGCATCCTCTACACCGCACCGACCGCGATCCGCACCTTCATGAAGTGGGGCGACGACATCCCCGCCAAGTTCGACCTGTCCTCCCTGCGCATCCTGGGCTCGGTGGGCGAGCCGATCAACCCCGAAGCCTGGATCTGGTACCGCAAGCACATCGGCGCCGACCGCACCCCGATCGTGGACACCTGGTGGCAGACCGAGACCGGCGCCATGATGATCTCCCCACTACCCGGCGTCACCCACACCAAGCCCGGCTCCGCACAACGCCCCCTGCCCGGCATCTGCGCCACCGTCGTCGACGACAACGGCAACGAAGTACCCGACGGCGGCGGCGGCTACCTCGTCCTCACCGAACCATGGCCCGCGATGCTGCGCACCATCTGGGGCGACGACCAGCGGTTCATCGACACCTACTGGTCACGCTTCGAAGGCACCTACTTCGCCGGAGACGGGGCGAAGAAGGACCAGGACGGCGACATCTGGCTCCTCGGCCGGGTCGACGACGTCATGCTCGTCTCCGGACACAACATCTCCACCACCGAGGTGGAATCCGCCCTCGTCTCCCACCCCGCCGTCGCCGAAGCCGCCGTCGTCGGCGCCACCGACGAGACCACCGGCCAGGCGATCGTCGCGTTCGTCATCCTGCGCGGCACCGCATCCGAGACCGACGACCTCACCGGCAACCTGCGCGACCACGTCGGCACCACCCTCGGCCCGATCGCCAAACCCAAGCGAATCCTCCCCGTCGCGGAACTACCCAAGACCCGCTCCGGAAAGATCATGCGCCGACTGCTGCGCGACATCGCCGAGAACCGCCAGCTCGGAGACGTCACCACCCTGACCGACTCCACCGTCATGGACCTCATCCAGGCCAAACTCCCCACCCCGCCCACCGAGGACTGAGCCCGCAGGCG
>NZ_JADWYM010000098.1 GCF_022414535.1 Streptomyces sp. MUM 2J | reverse complement strand
CACCCACCGCGGCCCCCGCCGCGTCACCGGAAGCCGTCACCACCACCACACGCCCATCACCAGCCAGGCAGTCCCGCAACCGATCCAGAACAGAGGCCAAGGTCAGCTGTGCAACGCCACCGGCGGGCACCCTCACCACCACCGGGGCCGGGCCTTCACCGCCCTCGTGGGAGTCGGCCGACGGCATCGGCTCCCACTCCACGCGGTAGAGCAGGTCGTCCGGCGTGGTCACCGACCGCGAGTCGAACGGGCGCAGGGCGACGGATCGCACCGACACGACTGGTTTGCCCTGGGAGTCCACCGCCGTGAGCGCGACGCGGTCAGGCGTCTCACGACGGAGCCGTACCCGAAGACGATCCGCTCCCCCGGCGTGCACGGTCACCGCGCCGAACGCGAACGGCACCGTGCCCTCGGCCTGTTCGCCCAGCGCGCCAAGCGCCACCGGGTGCAGGGCCGCGTCCAGCAGGGCCGGATGCACGAGGAAGCGGTCGGCTTCGGCCGCCTCGGTCTCGTCCAGTTCGACCTCGGCGTACACTTCGTCGTCCCGCTGCCACAGTGCGCGCAGTCCCTGGAACGCCGAGCCGTAGTCGTAGCCGCCTGCCGCCAGCGTCTCGTAGGGGTCCGCGTATTCCACGGTACGGGCGCCGCGCGGCGGCCATGCCGTGATGCGGTCCCCGGCCTCCGGGAGGTCCGACGTCAGATAGCCCACCGCGTGCTTGGTCCAGGTCGCGTCCGTGTCAGCGGCAGGCCGGGAGTGGATGGTCAGCGGCCTTCGCCCGTCGGAGTCGTACGCGCCCGTTTCCACCTGAACGTGATGTCCGCCGTTTTCGGAGATCCGCAGGGGAGCGAGGATGGTCAGGTCGTCGACCTGAGTGCACCCGGCGACTCGTGCGGCCTGGAGGCCGAGTTCGAGGAAGGCCGTGCCGGGGAGGACCGGCGTGCCTGCAAGGGCGTGGTCGGCCAGCCAGGGATGCGTGCGCAGCGACAGCAGTCCGCTGAGCAGCAGCCCGTCCTCTTCAGCACGGACGACCAGGGCGCCCAGGAGGGGGTGGTCCACGGAAGTGAGGCCGGTGGCCGTCAGATCGGCGTCCGTGGCGACCGGTTCGAGCCAGTACGACTCGTGCTGGAAGGGGTAGGCGGGCAGCTGCACCGCCTGCCGCGGGCGCGCCGCGAACACGGTCGGCCAGGAAACGTCGAGCCCGCGCACGTACCCCTCCGCCAGCGCGGCAAGGAAGCGGTCCGGGCCGCCCTGGTCCCGACGCAGCGTGCCGAAGGCGAAGGCCTCCTCGACGCCACTGTCGGCGAAGCTCTCGTCGAGCGCCACCGTGAGCACGGGGTGGGCGCTGACCTCGATGAACGCGCGGTGCCCGGAGTCGAGCAGAGCACGGGTGACCTGGTCGAAGCGGACGGGCCGGCGCAGGTTCTCGTACCAGTAGCCACCGTCGAGGTCCGTGGTGTCCCGTTCCTCGGCGGTGACGGCGGAGTAGAACGGCACGGACGCCGGTCGCGGGCGGACGGGTGCCAGCAGGGTGGCGAGCCGGTCGCGTATGGCCTCGACGTGGGGCGAGTGCGACGCGTAGTCCACCGGGACCCGGCGGGTACGGACGCCCGATTCGGCGCAGTCCGCCTGGAGCTCGTCGAGCGCCCGCGGGTCCCCGGACACTACGACGGAGGCCGGGCTGTTCACCGCGGCGACCGTGAGCCGCCCCTCCCAGCGCCGTATGCGTTCCTCGACACGGTCGACCGACTGGGCGACCGACACCATGCCGCCCGTACCCGCCAGCTCGGCCAGTGCCTGGCTGCGCAACGCGACCACCCGGGCCGCGTCCGACAGGGTGAGGGCGCCCGCGACGCAGGCCGCGGCGATCTCTCCCTGAGAGTGTCCCGCCACCGCGTCGGGCCGGACGCCGTACGACTCCCAGAGCGCGGCGAGCGAGACCATGACGGCGAACAGGACCGGCTGGACGACGTCGACCCGGTCGAAGCCGGGCGCGCCGGGCTCGCCCTTCAACACGTCCAGCAACGACCAGTCGGTGAACTCGGCCAGGGCAACGGCGCATTCGTGCATACGCTCCCGGAAGACGTCCGAGCTCTCCAGCAGCTGCAGCGCCATGCCGACCCACTGGGAGCCCTGCCCGGGAAACACGAAAACTGTGCCGTGAGACCCGGCAGCCGTCCCCGTGACGACGGTCGCCGGGTCGGGGTCGCCGTCTCGCAGCGACCGGAGGGAGGCGAGGAGCGCTTCGCGGTCGTCGGCGAGGACGACGGCCCGGTCGTCGTGCGGTGCGCGCGTGGTGGCGAGAGCATGGGCGAGGGAGTACGGGTCGGTTTCCGGCGATTCGGCCATGTACGCCTGGACGCGCCCCGCCAGCTGCGCCAGTGCCCGGGGCCCGCGTGCGGACAGCACGACGGGGACCGTCCCCGGGGAGTCCTGCGGCTCCGCTTCCTGGACGGTGCGCTCCGCGGGTGCTTCTTCGAGGATGACGTGGGCGTTGGTGCCGCTGATCCCGAACGACGACACCGCCGCCC
>NZ_JADWYM010000097.1 GCF_022414535.1 Streptomyces sp. MUM 2J | reverse complement strand
GGGCGGCGGTGTCGTCGTTCGGGATCAGCGGCACCAACGCCCACGTCATCCTCGAAGAAGCACCCGCCAGTGCCGACCCGGTCCGGCCTGCCCCGTCCCCGGGCAGCGAACCGGTGGTGTGGAACCTGTCGGCGCCCTCGGAGAAGGGACTGCGCAAGCAGGCCGAGAAGCTGGCGGCTTTCCTCCAGGAAGCGCCTGACCTGGATGTGTACGGGGTCGGGCATGCTCTGACGGCGGGCCGGGCGGTGTTCGGCCACCGTGCGGCGGTGGTGGGCCGCACCCGGGAAGAACTGCTGGCCGGGCTGGAGTCCGTGGCGACCGGACAACCGAGCGGTGACGCGGTGACGGGGCACGCCGGTGATACGGGCAAGCTGGCGTTGGTGTTTGCGGGGCAGGGCAGCCAACGTGTCGGTATGGGTCGTGAGCTGCAGGGGCTGAGTCCGGTGTTCGCGGCGGCGTTCGACGAGGTGTGTGCGGCGTTCGACGGACTCCTGGACGCCGACCGCCCGCTGCGGGAGCTGATCCTGGGTGCGGAGGCGGACGAGGAGACCCTGGCACAGACCCGGTACGCGCAGCCGGCCGTCTTCGCGGTGGAGGTCGCCCTGTTCCGGCTGCTGGAGTCGCTGGGTGTGCGCCCGGACTTCGTGGCGGGGCATTCGATCGGTGAGCTGGTGGCCGCGTACGTGGCCGGAGTGTGGTCGCTGCCGGACGCGGCCCGGCTGGTCGCGGCCCGGGGGCGGCTGATGCAGGCCGCACCCGCCGGTGGTGCGATGGTGTCCCTGCGCGTAACGGAGTCCGAGGTCCGCGCGAGCCTGGAAGCGCTGGGTGTGGCGGACACGGTGTCCGTCGCGGCTGTCAACGGCCCCCGCCAGACGGTGATCTCCGGCGACACGGAGACTGTGGAACGCGTCGCGGAGCAGTGGCGGGCCCAGGGACACCGCACCAAGAAGCTTCTGGTCAGCCATGCCTTCCACTCCGCTCACATGGACGGAGCGCTCGAGGAGTTCCGGCAGGTCGCAGCGACCGTCCGGTGTGAGCAGCCACGCATCCCCGTCGTCTCCGCGGATACGGGACAGGTGGCCTCCTCCGAGGAGCTGGCCGATCCTGCTTACTGGGCCGGACACATCCGGCGTACCGTCCGTTTCGCCGACGCCGTCCACTGTCTGCGGAACGAAGGAGTCGGTACGTTCTTGGAGGTTGCCGGGCATCAGGCGGTGGTCCAGCAGATCGAGGAGATCCTCGAAGCCCTGCCCGCCGTCTCCGAGGACGTGACCGTCGCAAGCGTCACACCGGATCCGCACGGACTGGTGGGCGCACTCGCCCGCTCCCACGTGACAGGCACGGACGTCGACTGGCCGGCGTGGTACACCCGGACCCCCGCCACCACCGTCGACCTGCCCACCTACCCCTTCGACCACCACCCTTACTGGCTGGCGCCGCACTCCCCCGTAGGCGATGCCCGTCGATTCGGCCTGGCGGACACCGCCGACCACCCGCTGCTGGGAGCATTGGTCACGCCGGCCGAGGGAGAAGGTCTGCTGCTCAGCGGTCTGCTCTCGCTGCGCACTCACCCGTGGCTGGCGGATCACGTCATCGCGGGCACGACTCTTCTGCCCGGCACGGCCTTCCTCGAATTCGCCCTCCAGGCCGCACGAGCCGCCGACTGCGAGGAGGTCGCCGAACTCACCCTGGAACGGCCACTCGTCCTGCCCCCGCAGGGAGCGGTCCAGATCCATGTGGTGGTGCAGGGAGCCGACGAGCAGGGCCATCGAGCCCTGGCCGTCCACGCCCGCCCGGCCGAACGGGACGGTGAGCACGACCACCCGTGGACGTGTCACGCGACGGGCGTGATCGCCCCGGCCGCTCCTCGGCCACCACACGCCTTTGAGTGGCTGCCGGCGGGCACCGTACCGCTGGACCTGGCCGACGCCTACTCCCGCCTGGCCGACGACGGCTACACCTACGGCCCCGCTTTCCAGGGGCTGCGGGCCGTCTGGTCCTCGGGCGCCGAATTCTACGCCGAGGTCGAGATCGCCGAGGCACAGCGCGCCGACGCCGCCCGCTGCGGCCTGCACCCGGCGCTTCTCGACGCCGTGTTGCACGTCCTGGCCCTGGACGGTCTCGCCGACGGCGGCTCTGCCCAGGTGCCCTTCTCCTTCACCGGCGTACGGCTCCGGGCGCTTGGCGCGACGGCGCTGCGGGCCCGGTTGCGGCGCACGGACGGCGGAGCGGCGATCACGCTCACCGACTCGGCGGGAGAGGTCGTCGCCGACGTCTCGTCGCTGGCGATGCGAGCGATCGACGCGCGGGGCGTCGTCCCCCTGACGCGGCGGCCTTTGCACACGGTGCGCTGGGTCCCCCTGGCGACGGAAGCCGCCGCCGACGGGGCCTCTCTCGACGCGGTGGTGGTGCGGGTGCCCGCCGGTGATGCGGGGCGGCAGGCCGTGGCCGGTGTGCTGGGTGAGGTGCAGAGTCATCTGGCTGGTGATGGGCGTGTGGTGGTGGTGACGGCTTCCGGTGACGCGGCGGGGGCCGCGGTGGGTGGATTGGTGCGGTCGGTTCAGGCGGAGTACCCGGGGCGGTTCTTCCTCGTCGAGGCGGAAACCGACTGCGAGGAGGAGGTGCTGAGGACCGCGGTCGCCAGCGGTGAGCCCCGTGTACGGGTGAGCGACGACGGGTTGTCGGTGCCGCGCCTGACACGGGTCACGCAGGACGCCACGGCGACCGCTGACCCGGCGTTCGGTCCGGAAGGCACGGTGTTGGTGACCGGTGCGACGGGGACGCTGGGCCGGGTGGTGGTGCGGCATCTGGTGGAGC
>NZ_JADWYM010000096.1 GCF_022414535.1 Streptomyces sp. MUM 2J | reverse complement strand
CAGCGCCGCGCGCACCGCCGGGATACCCAAGGACCAGCGCGACGCCCACACCCGCGCCATTCAGGAGGCGACGGCATCCCATGACTGGGATCGCGCCGGACAGTACCTCGCCGGCTTCCGCGCCGAGGTCGAGGGTGGCACCACCATCCAGCGCTACGACGCCTTCCGCGCACACGTGCAGGGCGGCTTCGACCGTCTGGCGAACCTCGCCGGCTCCAAGGAGCAGTGGCAGAGCAAGGTCGACGCGGTTCAGGAGGCATGGCGCTCCGCCGACCTCGACCTGCTCGACAGCAGGCTCAACGAGTACTCGGCGTACGTCGAGAGCCATGTCCCGTCGGCGATGCTGACCGGGCAGGACGCACCGCGCCCGTTCCACCAGGACGTCGAGGACGTACGGCAGCGCCTCGCCACGACCACCGACGGGCCGGCCGCGGACCGTCTCCGCTCTCAACTGGAGGAACTGCGCCGGTACGCCGACCTACGCGACCGGCTGGACCGTCTGCGGTCCTCCGAGCCGGATCCCGAGACCGCAGCGCTGCACCGGCGCCTCGACGACGCCGAGACACCCGAAGAGGCGGAACGCGCGCTGCGGGACCTGGAGGCCCACCGGCGGCTGCAGGAGTTGCAACAGCGCCTCGATCGCCTGGGGTCGGACGAGCCGACACCGCAGCGCACCCCACCGCGGGGCAGCGAGGCAGACCTGCGCCGGCGCCTCGAGGCCCTCAACGACGGCGCGGACGACCGCGAGCGCGAACTGCTCGATCGGGCGGACCGGGCTGCCGACGCGAACGAAGCCCACCGCGCGCTGCGCGAACTCTACGCATACCGCGACTACAGGCGGCTCCAGCAGCGCTTGGACCGGCTCACGTCGGACACCTCCGAGGACCGGCCCTCCGAACGCGACCTGCGCGACCGCCTTGAGGCACTCCACGACGGCGAGAACGACCCCCTCGCCGCCCAGCTGCGCCGGCAGGCGTACGACGCGGCCACCGAACAGGGAGCCAGGGAAGCCCTGGACAAGCTCGACCAGCACCTGAGCCGACGCGAGCAGAGCCGGCAGGACAAGGTGCGCGCACTGACGGCCAGTCTGGAGCAGTTGCGGCAGCAGCACATTGAGCAGTTGTTCGGTGCGCACTCCGGTGAGGCCGAGGACACCGCGCGCCGGATCGAAGACGTGCGCAGGGAGCTGTCCTCGCACCAGACGTACGACGAGCGCACCAGCGCGCTGAGGCAGGAGCTGGCGCGGAAGACGGGGACCCCCGAGGCCCGTGGCCACCTCGACCGCATCACCACGGGGACGGACCGGCGCGGCGGCACCGACGAGCCCCCGCCGGACAGGGAGCACACACCGGTCGGCGAACACCCTGCGTCCGCACACGGCGAGGAGTCCAGCGACGACGGCGCGGTCGTCTCCGCGGACCGCCTCCCCACCCGCGACCAGCACACCCCCGGTCACGGCACCGGCGAGCAGAAGGCGAAGCCGGTCACCGGCCCGAGGCGGCCGCAGGAGGAACAGCCGCGCCACCCGATCCGGGGGGACCAGCAACTCGTTGCCCAGCGTCCCCTCAAGAAGGGCACGACGCCCGGCCTGTCGCACGACGACCAGACCGACCCCAGCCGGCACTCTGTGCCCAGCATCGAGGGACTTGACGATCTGCGCGGCTCGGCCGACGCCCTCCGCCCGGGCCCGCCGCCCCGCGAGTGGCTCGACCGCACCCGGCGCTACGTGGTGAAATCCGAATTCGACCAACGGCGTTTCACCGTCGATGACACCCCGTATACAGACCTGACCGTACGCGTGGCGCTGCGCGACGACGGCTCGGGCCGGTATGACACGGCCGACATCTGGAACAAGGCACGGCAAGGCGTCAAGCAGTACTTCAACGACCCCGGGTACAAGCTCCTCAACGGCGACCGGCTGCACGTCACCCTCGAACGCGTCGGTCCGGGCGACAAGCCGCACCTGATCGTCGACCTGGTGGACGACAGCCACGGCATTGACCAGAGCCACTGGCCCCCGAGCGCCGGGCCCATCGAGTACGCGCACGAGATCGCCCACCAGCTCGGCCTGCGCGACGAGCACGCGGACGAGACCGCTCCGCACCGCCCGCACATCCCGGGCAGCCTGCTCGGGGACTTCCACCAGCAACCCGAGCACCAGCAACTCGCCCACGGCGGCCTGAGGGGCCGCCACTTCAGGCTCCTGGACGCCGTCATCGCCGGCTACACGGTCCCGGAGGAGTCGCAGGACCACCTCGGCGAGTCGCAGGACCGCGGACAGCGCCGGCGGCACGACGATCCTGCGGACGACCCCGCCTGGCAGCAATCACGTACCCAGGCGCCTGCGATGCTGCGGCAGCACTCCTGGGTGGACCCGATGTCCGAGGCGCCTGCGGTACTGGAGCGCAGCGCAACCGGCGGACCCAATTCCGTTTCAGGACAGAAGGTCACCGAGGACCCGGGCCCCGACGGCGTGCGCAAGGAACTGTCCTCGCACCAGACGTCCGACGAGCGCGCCGACGCACTGAGGCAGGGGCTGGCGCAGAAGACCGGGATCACCGAGGACCGCGGCCACCTCGACCGCATCACTGCGGGGACGGACCGGCGCGGCGGCACCGACGAGCACACACCGGTCGGCGAACGTCCCGCGTCCGCCCATGCCGGCCCGCAGGGTGCCGGGACGCCCACGCGGCGCCCGGACGCCGCCGCCCACAACCCGACCACGGCCACGGCCACGCAGGGAACCGGGCCCGCGAACGCCGGCCGCACCACACCGCCCGCCACGGTCCCACAGTCGCGTCCGTCCGCCGTCACCAGCGACGGTCCCGGCCGCTCCCCCGCC
>NZ_JADWYM010000095.1 GCF_022414535.1 Streptomyces sp. MUM 2J | reverse complement strand
CCGCCGCCGAGGAGGCTGCTCCCGCGCGCCGGACCCGCCGTCGTGCCACGCGCCGCGTGTCCGCTCCGGCCGGCGCTCCCGCCGCTGCGGAGGAGGCCACGCAGGCGGAGGCGCCCGCCGCTGCCGCCGAGGAGCGGACCGACACCGAGGAGCGGACCGACACCGAGCCGGCTCCCGCCGCTGCGGCCGAGACCGCCGCGGAGGAGACCGCCGCGGAGGAGACGGCGCCGCGCCGTCGCCGGCGTGTCGTGCGCCGAGCCGCCGCGTCCGCGCCCGGGACCGCGCAGACGCCCGCCACCTCCGGTGCCGGGACCGCGGAGGCCACCGCGGCCGGTGCCGACGAGCCCGCGGCTGAGGCCGCGGTCGCCGAGGCGCCCGCCGCCCCGCAGCCCGCCGCCGAGTCCGCCCCACAGGCCCCCGCCGCCGAGGAGGCCGCGCCCAAGGGCCGTGGCCGCCGTCGTGCCGCGCGCACGGCGGCGACCGGGTTCTCCGCGCCCGCGCCGCAGGAGGGGTCCGAGGCCGAGTCGCCGCGCCGCCCCGCGCGTCCCTCGGTCGCCGTGTTCCAGGCGCCGGTCTTCGCCGAGCCGCAGTTCCAGACGCCGGAGCGGGCCGCCGCACAGGCCGCCGCCGAGGCGGAGGCCGCCGAGGTCGAGGAGGCTCCGGAGGAGCAGTCCGGCGGCCGTCGCCGCCGTCGCCGCCGGGGTGCCGCCGCCGGTGAGGAGGCGGAGACCACCCGGCAGACGACCGGGGAGAGCGCCGAGGCGGCGCCCCGGGAACAGGCCGCGCAGCAGGAGCAGACCGCCCCGCAGGCCGAGGAGGCCGCTGCCGAGGCCGAGGAGACCACGGCCGAGGGTGAGGAGAGCGAGGAGGAGAGCGGGTCGCGCCGCCGTCGCCGCCGCGGTGGCCGTCGCCGTCGCCGCGGTGAGGCCGCCGAGGCCGGTGAGGCCGAGGACCTCGCCGCCGAGCAGGCCGAGCAGGACGCCGAGGACACCGCCGAGCAGGTCGAGGAGGACGCCGAGGACGGCGAGGACGGCGCCGACGCCCGCGACGAGCAGTCCGGCGGTTCCTCCAGCAGCCGTCGCCGCCGCCGTCGCCGCCGCCGTGCCGGGGACTCCGGTACCGACGCCGAGCCCGCCGCCGACGACCCCGAGCGCACCGTCGTCAAGGTCCGCGAGCCGCGCAAGGCCGCCGAGCCGTCGGACGAGGTGCAGTCCATCAAGGGCTCCACGCGTCTGGAGGCGAAGAAGCAGCGTCGCCGTGAGGGCCGCGAGCAGGGCCGCCGCCGGGTGCCGATCATCACCGAGGCCGAGTTCCTGGCCCGCCGTGAGGCCGTGGAGCGCGTCATGGCCGTCCGGCAGCACGGCGACCGGACGCAGATCGGCGTCCTGGAGGACGGCGTGCTCGTCGAGCACTACGTCAACAAGGAGCAGTCGACCTCGTACGTCGGCAACGTCTACCTCGGCAAGGTGCAGAACGTGCTGCCGTCGATGGAGGCCGCCTTCATCGACATCGGCAAGGGCCGCAACGCCGTCCTGTACGCCGGTGAGGTCAACTTCGAGGCGCTCGGGCTGGCGAACGGGCCGCGGCGCATCGAGAGTGCGCTGAAGTCCGGGCAGTCCGTCCTCGTGCAGGTCACCAAGGACCCGATCGGGCACAAGGGCGCCCGTCTGACCAGCCAGGTCTCCCTGCCGGGCCGCTACCTCGTGTACGTGCCCGAGGGCTCCATGACCGGCATCAGCCGCAAGCTGCCCGACACCGAGCGGGCCCGGCTGAAGACCATCCTCAAGAAGATCGTCCCCGAGGACGCGGGCGTCATCGTGCGCACCGCCGCCGAGGGCGCGAGCGAGGACGAACTGCGCCGGGACGTCGAGCGGCTCCAGTCGCAGTGGGAGGAGATCCGGAAGAAGTCGAAGAACGGCGGCGGCTCGAACGCTCCGTCGCTGCTGTACGGCGAGCCGGACATGACCGTCCGGGTCGTCCGCGACATCTTCAACGAGGACTTCTCCAAGGTCATCGTCAGCGGTGACGAGGCCTGGCAGACCGTGCACGGCTACGTCTCGCACGTCGCGCCCGACCTGGCCGAGCGGTTGCAGAAGTGGACGAGCGACGTCGACGTCTTCGCCACGTACCGGATCGACGAGCAGCTCGCCAAGGCGCTGGACCGCAAGGTCTGGCTGCCCAGCGGCGGATCGCTGGTGATCGACCGGACCGAGGCGATGGTCGTCATCGACGTCAACACCGGCAAGTTCACCGGTCAGGGCGGCAACCTCGAGGAGACCGTCACCCGGAACAACCTGGAGGCGGCCGAGGAGATCGTCCGCCAGCTCAGGCTGCGCGACCTCGGCGGCATCATCGTCATCGACTTCATCGACATGGTGCTGGAGTCCAACCGCGACCTCGTGCTGCGGCGCCTGCTGGAGTGCCTGGGCCGCGACCGCACGAAGCACCAGGTGGCCGAGGTGACCTCGCTGGGTCTGGTGCAGATGACGCGCAAGCGCGTCGGCCAGGGACTGCTGGAGTCGTTCTCGGAGACCTGCGTCCACTGCAACGGCCGCGGTGTCATCGTCCACCTGGAGCAGCCGACCGGGCAGGGCGGCGGCGGCAAGCGCAAGAAGCGTGCGCGGGCCGGTGCCGCCGAGCAGCCGCAGGAGGCCGCGGCCGCCGCCGAGCCGGCCGAGACCGCGGAGCAGGAGGCCGAGGCCGAGGCGGAGGTCCCCGTGGCGGCGGCGGAGCCGGTCGCGCTGCCCTCGCCCGACTTCGCTCCGGACGAGGAGCTGTACAGCAGCGTCGCCGAGGCGGAGGCCGCGGCCGGCCGCGGCCGCTCCCGCCGCCGCGCGAGCCGCCGGGTGTCCGCGCCCGCCGGTGCGCCCCGGGCCGAGGCGCCGACCGCGCAGGAGGTGACCGTGCGCGAGGAGGCCGAGCGCCCGGTGCAGCCGGAGACGGCAGCCGAAGCACTGGCCGAGCCCGCCGCGGTCGAGGACGCGGTCGTCGCCCGGCGGGCCCCGGCCGCCGAGGAGGCCGCGCCCAAGGGCCGTACCCGCCGCCGGGCCACCCGCAAGGTGTCCGCGCCGGCCGGTTCGCCCGCCGGGTCCGAGACGGCCGTGGTGACGGTGCCGGAGGCCGCGCCCGAGGCCGGGGAGCCGCAGGCCGCGGCTCCGGCCGCCGAGACCCCGGCGGCGCAGGC
>NZ_JADWYM010000094.1 GCF_022414535.1 Streptomyces sp. MUM 2J | reverse complement strand
TACGCGGTGCCGTGATCTGGATCCGCAGCCTCCGACCAACATGATCCGAACCTGGAACAGGCCCTAGTACTACGGCTGCGCGGCAGCATGCTCGGTGATCACCCTCGGAGGCTGCCCCGCCGCTGTCACCACCTGCGGCGTGGTCGCACGATCGAGGGGCGGTCCCCGTGAGACCGACGTCACGCTACATTCCCACCGCCCGGTGAAAGACCAGGTCAGACAGCGAAATCCGGCTGGAGCACGTACTAGGGCTGGTGGACCCGGTATCTGACCGAGTCCACCAGGAACTCGCCGTACCGGAGGGCCGATCCGACGGCCTCCAGTCTCCGGTACTGGTCCGGGGAGAGCACGGCGTCCATGGCCGCCGATCTGATCGCCCTCAGCAGGATCCGGAAAGCCAGGTCAGGAGTGCACCGGCGCGCGCAGACGACGAGCGCCGCCCGCACCTCGGCGGGCAGGAACCGCGTTGCCTCGATCTCGGCGACCACCGCGTCGAGGCAGTCCGTGCCGTCCTCGGTGTCCGCGCCGGTCAGCGCGGACACGTCGGGTTCCGCCGACAGCCGGGCGTCACAGAGTTCCACGACGGTCCGGGTCCACCGCGTTCCTCCCCCGAGCCGGTCGAAGTCCGGCAGGTACTCCGCTCCGGCGTACCACAGCACCTCCAGTGATTCCGCGGGGAGGGCAGCCAGCACCCAGGCGTCGCGGCGCACCGCCAGGGCCTCCTCGGGGACCGACCCCGAGAGATGGTTCGCGACGACCTCGGCGGCCGTGTCCCCGTCATGGATCCAGTCCTGGTGGAAGAGACCCATGACCCGGGACACCCCGAAGTCGAACTCCGTGAAGCGTGGCACAGTGCCTTACCTCCTTACTTCGGATAGCACGTCTGCACGTAGAAGCCGCCCTTGTGACCCTTGGAGCGCACGAGCTTGATGTAGAAGCCGTTGCCGGCCACCTTCACGCTCTTGTCCGGGTAGTAGACCTTGCCGAGCGAGTTCTTCGCCCCGAAGAATCCCTCCCAGTCCAGGTCCGGGTCCCTGGTCTTCTGGAGCCAGGTCCTGATGCGGTTGGCGTTGTTGGCCAGCGCGTAGTCCACCACCTGCTGGGCGGTCTGCTGGTCGGTGAACAGGCTGTTCGGCGTGGTCCGCCCGTACTTCCTGGTCTTCTCGATTGCCAGATCCACCGCGCGCTGCACGCTGACGACGCCCGCCGTGTGCTCGTCGAGCGTGTGGGCCAGCCCGGGGAACCTGTTCCCGTCGAACACGAGGTCGTTGCAGTTGTGGACCAGGACCGGGCTGTCGCCGGCCACGGCGTAGAAGGTGTGCAGGCCGGCGACGGTCAGGTCGTACACCGTCCGGGGCTTCGCCTCGTGCCGGTCGGTCAGCGCGGCCACGGTGCGGACGCCGTCCGGGGTGGGCAGGACGTACCCGGGCCGCAGATCGGTGGCCGGGGTCCAGCCGCGGCCGGTCACGAAGAACTTGTGTCCGGGCGTGCTGGTGAGGCGGCCGCCGTCCGTCAGCGTCACGTCGACCAGGTCGGCGGCGCCGTGGTGGAAGGTGCGGGTGACCGGCTCGCCGCGGGTGCGGCCGGTCCCCGGGTCGGCGGCCAGGAGCAGGTCTCCGGTCCGTACCTCACGCAGCGCCTTGCGCCTGCCGTCGGCGAGGACCACCTCGGTGCTGCCGGGGAAGCTGTTGGTCTGGCACGCCGTGCGGAGTTCCTCGTAGATCTGGACTTCCCGCTCGATCGCGGCGACCGCCGCCGCGTCCACGCCTTCCAGCGCCTTGAGCGCCTTGAACGCGTCCCGGACACCGACGCCCGTCACGAACGCGGCGTCCACGGCGCGCACCGCGTCCGCGATGGGACGGATAGCCTTGCCCGCGAACACGCTCGCGACGTCCACGGCCGTCCAGGCGCAGCCGCCCCAGCTTCCCGACTCACCCCCGGGGGTCAGCTTCTGGGCGCACTTGATCCAGCTGCCGAAGAGGATGTCGACCGGGTCGATGTTCGCCTGGTACTCCGCGATGGTGATGGTGTGCGTGACCGTCTGGGACAGTTCCTTGGTGTGGATCTGGCCGAGGTAGTCCGTGGCCGCGGAGGGACACGTGTACTTCTGCGGGTCCAGGTCCTGCGCGGTGCACAGGTACAGGTCGAGGACCGCCTTGTACCGGATCTTCTCGGTGATCGTGCAGTCGCCCTTGTAGAACAGCTTGTCGATCCAGCCGTCGCAGCCGCCCGTCTTCTTCACGACCTCCGGGTCGCCGACGCTCTCGATGTGGTCGACGACGTAGAACACGTTGCCGATCGAGTCGCCGTTCCCGTCGGGCACGGTCCCGTCGCTGATCTCCTTGGCGTGCGCCACCTCCTCGGCCCGGTTGGCGGCCTCCTGGGCCTCCTTGGCGTACTTGTCGGCGTCCTTCGCCGCCTGTTCGGCCTCGGTGGCCGCCGCGGCGGCGCGATCGGCCGCCGCGCGGGCCTCCTGGGCGAACTGTTCGGCCTGGGCCGCAGCCGCACGGGCCGCGGAGGCGTCCAGGGCGGCCTGGTCGGCGCTGTCGCGGGCGGCTTCGGCGTAGCCCTCGGCGCGGCCCGCCGCCTTGTCGGCGGCCGCCGCGTCCTCGCCGGCCTGGCGGTCGTGCTCGACGGTGCGGGCCAGGGACGCGGCCGCCTTCGACGCCGCGGCGGCCGCGGCGGCCGCGTAGCCGAGGGCCTCCTTGGCGTAGGTGCGGGCGTTCGCGGCGTGCCCGGCGGCGTTCGCCGCGTGGACGTACGCCTCCTTGGCGTCGCCCTTCGCCTGTTCGGCCAGCGCCTTGGCGGCGGCGGCCTCGGCCTGCGCGTTCTTCGCGTGCGCGTCGGCAACGGCCTTCTGCTGCTCGGCGATCGACTTCGACGCCTGTCCGCTCACCACCACCAGCGCCGCCGCCGAGTCGGTGGTGACGTAGGGCGAACCGAGTTGGATGGCGTCGTTGGCGGGCTGGGCGACCTGGGCGGCCGCATTGCCGGCGTCGACCGCGGCCTGGGCGGTGACGTAGGCGAACCCGGCCGCCTTGGCCGAGGCTGCCATGGCCTTGGCGGCCTCCGCCTTCCCCGCGTCTGCCTGGGTGCGGGCGTCCTTGGCGTGCGCCTGCGCCTGGTCGGCGACGGCGACGGCCGTCTTGGCCTCGGAGGCGGCGTGCTGCGAGGCCGCGATGGCGTCCGCGGCGGCGCTGGTCGCGGTCTTCACCGCGGCGTCCGCCTTCAGCTTGGCGGCCGCGGCGGCGTCCGCGGCGGAGCGGGCGCGCTTGGCGGCGGCCTCCGCGCGGGTGGCCGCGG
>NZ_JADWYM010000093.1 GCF_022414535.1 Streptomyces sp. MUM 2J | reverse complement strand
TGGCTTTATCGAGCAGTAGCGGCGTCGCTTGTCGATGGGTTTGGGAGGCGCCCTGTTCCACGGATGGGTGATGTCGACGAGTTTGGGAGGCACCGGGGTTCTTGCCAGGGCAGCATCGGGATGCTCCTGGTGAAAGGTGCTGGTCATGCCGCGGATGTCGAAGGTCGAGCTGTACGCGGCGATCCGGCGTGACCACCGTGGCGGCATGTCGATGCGGGAGCTTGAGCGCAAGCACGGCGTGACGTGGCGGACGGTGCGGAAGGCGTTGGACTCGTCCTGGCCGGAGCCGCGCAAGAGGCTGCCGCCGCGGGCGACCGGAGTGGACCGCTACAAGCCGGTGATCGACGAGATCCTGCGGGCGGACCTGGACGCGCCACGCAAGCAGCGGCACACGGTCACCCGGATCTTCCATCGGCTGGTCGAGGAACACGGCGCCGATGTCTCCTACGGGATGGTCCGCTACTACGTCGCGGCCCGGAAGCCCGAGATCCTGGTCGAGTCGGGCAAGGCCCCGCTGGAGGCGTTCGTCCCGCAGACCCACCAGCCCGGTCACGAGGCGGAGGTCGACTTCGGTGACGTGACGATCCGCCTCGCCGGCGAGCTGGTGACCTGCTACCTGTTCTCCTTCCGCCTGTCATATTCGGGCAAGGCCGTCCATCGCGTGTTCGCCTCCTGCGGTCAGGAGGCGTTCTTCGAAGGCCACGTCCACGCGCTGCGGACGCTGGGCGGGGTCCCGCAGAGCAAGGTCCGCTACGACAACCTCAAGGCGGCCGTTGCCCGCGTGCTCGGGCTGAGCCGGGCGAGGGTGGAGGCGGACCGGTGGATCGCGTTCAAGTCGCACTACGGCATCGAGAGCTTCTACTGCCGTCCGGGCGTCGAGGGCGCCCACGAGAAGGGCGGCGTCGAGGGCCAGATCGGCTACTTCCGACGCAACCACTTCGTCCCGGTCCCCGAGGTGTCCTCGCTCGCCGAGCTGAACGAGATGGTCGAGCAGTGGGACCGGCAGGATGACGCCCGCCGGATCGGCTCCAGGTCCCGGACCATCGCCGAGGACTTCACGCTCGAACGACCGCTGCTGATGCCGCTGCCTCAGGAGCCGTTCGAAACCGGGCGGCTGTTCACCCCGCGAGTCGACCGCTACGGCCAGATCCCGGTCCGCACGAACCGCTACTCGGTCCCCATCCGGCTGATCGGCAAGCGGGTGAGGGTCATCCTTCACGCCTCTCACCTGGTGGTTTACGACCAGAACGTGGAGGTGGCCCGGCACGAGCGGCTGATCGCCAAAGGCGCCGTCCGTCTTGACCTGGACCACTACCTGGAGGTCCTGGTCCGCAAGCCCGGTGCCTTCCCCGGCTCGACCGCTCTCGAACAGGCCCGCTCGGCCGGCAAGTTCACCCCGGTCCACGACGCCTGGTGGACTCAGGCCATGAAGATCCACGGCGAGCGGGACGGCACCCGCGCGCTCATCGAGGTGCTGCTGCTCGGACGCCACATGACGCACGAACATGTCGTCGCCGGCCTGGCCGCGGCCCTGCGGGCCGGGGCCATGACCGCGGATGCGGTCGCGCTGGAGGCCCGCAAGGCCGCCCAGGTTGAGATCGAGCCCGCACCGGATGCCCGGGCCCTCGGTCAGCCGTCGGCGACGGTGACGTCCCTGCACGAGTGGCGGCTCGCGCATCTTCCACCGGACACCAGGCCGCTGCCTTCGGTGTCTCACTACGACCAGTTGCTCCGACGCCGCCGCACCAGCGGCAGCGGCCACCGTGAGGGAGAAGCGCAGTGACCATGCCCCGACAGCGAGGGTTGACCGAGCAGGCCGCCGACGCCGCGATCGACTCCGCCTGCCGCTTGCTGCGGCTGCCGTCGATCCGCAACGAGTTCTCCGACATCGCCGACCGGGCGATGAAGGACCAGATGACCTACCGCGGCTTCCTCGCCGAACTGCTGATGGCCGAGTGCGACGACCGGGCCCGCCGCAGGTCGGAGAGGCGGATCAAGGCGGCCGGCTTCCCTCGGGAGAAGTCGCTGCGGTCCTTCGATTTCGACGCTAACCCGAACATCGACCCGGCCACCATCCACACCCTCGCCAGCTGCGAGTGGATCAAGAAGAGCCAGCCGCTCTGCCTGATCGGCGACTCCGGCACCGGCAAGTCCCACATGCTCATCGCGCTGGGCACCGAGGCCGCGATGAAGGGCTACCGCGTCCGCTACACCCTCGCGACGAAGCTGGTGAACGAGCTGGTCGAGGCCGCCGACGAGAAGCAGCTGAACAAGACCATCGCCCGCTACGGCCGCGTCGACCTGCTCTGCATCGACGAACTCGGCTACATGGAACTCGACCGCCACGGCGCCGAGCTCCTCTTCCAGGTCCTGACCGAACGCGAGGAGAAGAACAGCGTCGCAATCGCCTCGAATGAGTCGTTCGGCGGCTGGACGAAGACGTTCACGGATCCGCGGCTGTGCGCGGCCATCGTCGACCGGCTGACGTTCAACGGCACCATCATCGAGACCGGCACCGACTCCTACCGCCTCGCGAGCACACGAGCACGAGCTGAGGAGCCCGCGAAGGCTGGCTGACCCCTGCTGCTACCTGCCTCGACGGCCAGCCGCCCCGACGGGCGGCTGGCCGTCCCGTGTCGGCATGCGAGTCAACGTGACGCCGCATCCGCTTCTGCCTGCCGGCGCGAATGGGGACACTTGTCGCCAGGCGGCACTGCACGGATCCGTCCGCAAGGTCAAACGTCGGGTGTGTCAGAGCCGTCTCGTGGTGAACAAGGTGGTCCCGTGTACCGCGTCCACTTCCTTCCGATCGGTCTCGGTGAACCCGACCTTGGCCAGCACTCTGCGAGAAGCGGTGTTCCAGTCCCAGACGGTGGCCCACAGACGTTCGTACCCAGACGATCGCGCCCATCCCAGAACCGCCAACGCGGCCTCGGTCGCGTATCCCTGACGCCAAACTCGGCGTAGCAGCTCGAATGCCAGTTCCGGTTCTCCTACCGATCCTCGCCCGCTGTCGACCAGCCCGCAATAGCCGATGACGTCACGAGACGCCTTCCGTTCGACCGCCAGCAACCCGGTCGACCACACCTTGCTGGTGCGGATCGAATCCTCGAGCTCCGCGACCGTGGGGTGTCCGTCCGCATCGATTCGGCGGTGCGGCGGCACTCGTGGATCACGTTCGGTCCACAGTTCACGCTGGACGACAGCCTCGTCTACCCGCCAAGGCCTGAGGAGCAGCCGACTCGTCTCGAGTGGAACCTCCCTGCCCAGCGCGCCAACAGTCATGACAGCAACCATCTCACGGGCGAACGAGCTGTCGTGCCAAGGGGTATGGCGCCGACCGTAGACGCTCGATATGCGGGACAACCGAGATCCATCCCTGAGCGTCGCCTTGGACCTGTGCACGTTCAGCTGTACCCGGTGGGACACGTTGACCTGTTGCGCCGACATCCCGCTTCGCGGACACGGCAGTGCCGTCATTTCTCCTCGACATCTCCGAGCTCGTTGATCACTAACTGCCTTGGGAAGCCGTCAATAAACGCTGTCCCCAGACATCAACGAAGCCAC
>NZ_JADWYM010000092.1 GCF_022414535.1 Streptomyces sp. MUM 2J | reverse complement strand
AAGGTCCTCTACGCCGCCGCATAGCTCACAAGCCCGCCCGTGTCCGTCAGACCGGGGCAACTCCATTCCGGACAGAACACCTGCGGTATGCACTGCGCTTCGACCGGCTGGTCACGCTGCTGACCAACCCGGCCGGCCTGTTCACCGAACTTTTCGGCTGGGGCAGGCCGACCGCTGCGATCGGCGAGCTCTCGACCGCGCTGGCCCTTGTGCTCTCCAGCCTGGGCCGGCCGGCGCTGTCCGGCCTTCTCGATGCCGAGGCTGAGGCGGTTGTGCTGGGGCGGCCGGTACCGGAGGCCGCAGCCGACCCGCTGCCGTCGATCTCGGTGCAACTGCTGTCCGGGCTGGCCGGCAACCCGCTCGATGTCAGCGTGGTGCTCGCAGCGCTGCGGCCGACGGTGCCCGGGGCTGCAGACGGCGGGGTGATGCTCGGTGCGGTCGTCGCCGGCACCTCGGAGCGGTCATTCCAACTCAGCCCCAAGTGGCGGCTGGAGATCCGCACTCCGCCCGGACCGTCCGGGGTCGCACTTCTCAAGCGGCCGGGACAGACGCCGACCATGCTCAGTGGCCTGTCCAACGCCGCGCCGGCCACCGGGACAGCCGACGAACTCGAGTTGGTCCTGCATTTCACCCGGCGCGGCGCGCAGCCCATCCCGTTGGTCGGTCTGCCGAGCGGCTCCGGATTGCGGGCTCGGGAGCTGACCGTCGCGTTCGGTGCCCGGGCCGGTGCCGGTGGCACGGACCTGATTGTCGAGCTGGCGACGGTCGGCGGCCAGTGGCTGCTCGACGTCGGGGGCGCCGGCGGGCTAATTGAGGCGATCATCCCTAAGGACCTGGTCCGGGCCGATCTCGACGTGGGCGTCGGCTGGGTCGGCGGCCGGTTCTACGTCCTCGGCAGCGCCGGCCTGCGGGCGTCGTTTCCGGTCCACCTCTCGGCCGGCCCGGTCGAGCTGCAGACGGTGAACCGCCCCCGAATAGCCACTGACCTGGGAAAACGTACTCCGGAGCCATGGGCAAACGGCCCCGGAGCCTCCCCATGCCCATCACCGCAGGTCAGCCCCTAGATCCGCCACCGCCGCATGCCCACCAACTGTCGAACCCGGGATGCTGAACGCGACGCTGTACGCGGCCGCACCTCGCGCTGGAGTGGCGGAACACGGCGTTCGTGCTGCCCCTGGTGGTCGGCCTGGCGTTCATCGGTGCGCTGCGCGCGGATGAGATCGCCTCCCGGCACAAGGTGTCCGGCGGGTGGTTGGGGGGTGTGACCCAGGGCGTCGGCGAGGACCTGGCAACGAAGTGCGCGATGGTGCGGGCGATCCCAGCGAGGCAGCCGCGGGGGCGTGCGTGGCCCACTGGCTGATCGCCATCAGGTAGAGGACGCCGAGCTGCTGCTCGACATCACCGGTTGGACGGCGGGGGAGAGCGTCGCCGACCCTGAGACCATTCACTCGTGTGGGTGCCTTGATTGACGAACCATCAGAACGTCAAAGGTTGAGGGTGCTGAAAGCTCAAGGAAACCTCATACTTCGATAACGGCTCTGCATCGCCTGGCCGCCTGTGTCGCTTTGAGGTGATCTTGGGTCGGTCCCCGCTGCTACGTTCCTTCTCGACCAGATCTGTGATCAACCACAGATCGGATAATCGGGGAGGAAACATGCGCCTTAAGCATGCAGCGGCAGTGGGGGTGGCGGCGCTCGGTCTGTTGGTGGCCGGTGCCGCTCCGTCGTCCGCGACCAGCGACTCGTCGACCACGAAGCTGGCAGGGGGGATCACGATTCAGGCTAACGCCTGGAACTGCAACTTCTGGTCCAGTGCCTGCTCCTGGGCTACGTCGTCCAAGGTGAACAAGAGGGTCACCTGGGTCAAGAACACGGCTGAGGTCTCCGTGTCCAGCGGAACCATCAGCGTGTCGGTGGGCAGCGGAAGTTACAACAGTGGCTCCAGCGCGACCAGGACGCGCTCGATCTACTGGACGAACACCAACGCGAACATATCGGACCTGCGTGGGCAGGTCCGGGTGAAGGGCGGTCTGTTCCCGACCGTCACCACGTGCTCGTATGCCTACCTCTACAACAGCAGCAACGGGGTCAAGGGCGGGGCCACGGCCTGCACCTGATCCTGCTGCGGGGAGGGGCCCGGCTCGTGGGCCGGGCCCCTCCCCAGCTCTGGTGGGCGAGTCGTACGGGGAAGTGGATTGAGATGAAGAGACCAGGCTGGTCTGCCCTGGCAGGCTGCGCTGTTGTGATAGTCCTTGTGGCCAGTCTGCTCGGTGGATGGCGGTTGTTCACAAAGGCTGGCAGCCACGCGGCCCCTCTGGACGAGCGGCAGCGTGCTTTGAGCACGCAGTTGGACGGATTTCGGGGGGAGGACGGGCTGTTCATGCACTCCTTCGCGGCGGTGAAGGAGCCAGGCCTCTACCAGAGTGCGTACGGTTTGTCCGCGCTGCGTGCGGCCGGTGAGCCGGTCCACGTCTCACTGCCCGGTCCAGAGATCAGGCAGCGGCTGTCCCCGTGGGCTGAGAAGGACCCCTTGTGGGGGCGTTATTACTTTGGGCTGCTGGAGCAGGCAACCGGCAAGACCGTCCACACGGAGGCCGATGTCCAGGTCTTGCGGAGAATGCTCACAGGCGATGGATACTTCCGAGATCCCGCTCCCGAGAGCCCTCAGGAACCTGCGGCTCCACTGAAGCTGAGCCAGACCACAGCCGCGCTGGAGGGACTCCAACAGTTCGGTTCCCCGCTTCGGTCCGCAGACCGTGCGCGTGTTGCGGACTGGCTTCATGCTTTTCCGTCGCCCAGCGAGCCCCAGATGGTCGTGGAGTACAACCTGGCCAGGGCGTGCGAGTTGGTCGGATCACCAGTGCCCAAGGAGACTGCGGTCAGGGTCGATGCTTGGTCGCCTCCGCAGAGAGCAGCATCGGCCGAGGAGCGCAGCGTTCAGCTGACAGACACAGCCGCATATGTTCTGGCCGCTTCCCTCACCAAGACGGACCTCTCCTCCCGGCGTGCAAAGCTAATAGAGGTCTTGACCCCCGAGAAGGGGGATCTAGCCGACCCGCAGATGGCATGGATGGTGGCGCGGGCTCTGGCCGTCGTGTCGAATCAGCAGTCCGCAGCGGCGGCCGTTTCACCCGGGATCAAGCGACATCTCCTGGAGAACGGGCTGATGTCTAAGGCACAGTCATATCAGGGGCGGCTGGACGCCTCTTACCAAGCCGAGCGTCTGCGCATGGCCGAGGGGCTGCCCACCAAGGACGAGCGTCTGAGGCAGGGGCTGGAAGGCCTGCGGACGCAGCTCTTCTCGCACGGGACCGCGCTGGACCGTGCGACCTGGCTCGCCACCTATCGTCTGGCCGGAGGAACAGTCTCGGCGCCGGAGGAGGAATCTGTGCTCCAAGCGGCAAGCGAAGCGTTCACCCGCAACGTGACCTTGCAGAATGTGCAGATATGGGCGCAACAGGTGGATGTGCTGCAGGTCCTGGACGAGCCAATACCGGCCTTCACCGTGGAACCGTGGGCGGCGCAGAGTCCGGAAGCACGAAGCGCGCGGAACGTCCTCGTGCTCGGCTTGTCGCGGGCCGGGCGCCTTGGCCTGCTTGCGGACCGGCCTGCCGCGGCGCAACTGCTCACTGAGGCCGATGAACAGCTGAAAGCGGGGACGGTGACCGCAGCGTCGCTTGCCCTGGACGCCGCCAGTGCTGTCGGCTGGGTGACAGACGCTGCCACCAGCCAGCGTATGAAGAAGCAACTCGATGCCAGGACCCTCTCTGACACCGTTGGGTGAGACGCCCTGAAATGATCAGATATTGTGGGCGTGCGCGACAGGAGCACCGATCCGCATGTCCCGTACCAATTCTTCCGAGCAGGATCCCGCTCCGCGGCCGAAGCGTCGCCGCTTCT
>NZ_JADWYM010000091.1 GCF_022414535.1 Streptomyces sp. MUM 2J | reverse complement strand
GGGAGACCGACGCCGAGCCCCTGAGGGCGCGCGTGCGAGCGCTCGCCGACCAGCACCCGCTCTACCCCGGTCTGTAACCGACAACCTCCCGCAGGGGCGTGCCCGTGACCGCTCGGCACGCCTCTCCCCATCCCACGGAGTACGGCGTGGCAATCAGCGTCTTCGACCTGTTCTCCATCGGCATCGGCCCGTCCAGCTCGCACACGGTCGGTCCGATGCGCGCCGCCGGGATGTTCGTCGCCCGGCTGAAGCAGGACGGCGTGCTCGCCCAGACCGCCGCGGTACGGGCGGAGCTGTTCGGCTCACTCGGCTCCACCGGTCACGGCCACGGCACCCCCAAGGCGGTGCTGCTCGGCCTGGAGGGCAACGAGCCGCATACGGTCGATGTCGCCCGGGCCGACCTGGACGTCGAACGTATCCGCAGCACCGGGCGCGTCCGCCTCCTCGGTGCCGAGATCGGCCCGGCCCACGAGATCGACTTCGACACCTCGACCCAGTTGGTCCTGCACCGGCGGCGCTCGCTGCCCTACCACGCCAACGGCATGATCCTCTTCGCGTACGACGCCGACGGACTGCCGCTGCTGGAGAAGACGTACTACTCGGTGGGCGGCGGCTTCGTCGTCGACGAGGACGCGGCCGGCGCTGACCCGATCAAGCCCGACGACACGGTGCAGGCCCATCCGTTCCGCACCGGCGACGAGTTGCTGCGGCTCTCCCGGGAGACCGGCCTGTCGATCTCCGCGTTGATGCTGGAGAACGAGCGTGCCTGGCGCACCGAGGACGAGATCCGCGCGGGCCTGCTGGAGATCTGGCGGGTCATGGAGGCCTGTGTCTCCCGCGGCTTGGGCCGCGAGGGCATCCTCCCCGGCGGCCTGAAGGTCCGTCGTCGGGCCGCCGCGGTGGCCAGGGCGCTGCGGAGCGAGGGCGATGCGGCAGGTCGTGCGATGGAGTGGGTGGCCCTGTACGCCATGGCCGTGAACGAGGAGAACGCCGCGGGAGGCCGGGTCGTCACCGCTCCGACGAACGGCGCGGCGGGCATCATCCCGGCCGTCCTGCGGTACTACCTCGACTTCCGTCCGGGCGCCGACGCGGACGGCATCGTCCGCTTCCTGCTCGCGGCGGGCGCCATCGGCATGCTGTTCAAGGAGAACGCGTCCATCTCCGGCGCCGAGGTCGGCTGCCAGGGCGAGGTCGGCTCCGCCTGCTCCATGGCCGCGGCAGGGCTCGCCGAGGTTCTCGGCGGCAGCCCCGAACAGGTCGAGAACGCCGCCGAGATCGGCATGGAGCACAACCTCGGCCTCACCTGCGACCCGGTCGGCGGCCTCGTCCAGATCCCGTGCATCGAGCGCAACGGCATGGCCGCGGTGAAGGCCGTCACCGCCGCCCGGATGGCCCTGCGCGGCGACGGCCGCCACCAGGTCTCCCTCGACAAGGTCATCAAGACCATGAAGGAGACCGGCGCCGACATGAAGGTGAAGTACAAGGAGACCGCGCGCGGCGGGCTCGCCGTCAACGTCGTCGAGTGCTGAGGAGGCGGACGGATCGGGAAGACGGCGGCATTCCTGCTGCCCGGTCGGCTTTGCCGATGTCCCTCCGGGAGCCCGTCTTCCCGACCTGGACGAGCTGCGGGCCCGAGGGATGCTCGCCGCCGCCGGCCCGGCGGCCACGGCCTCGCGGCGGACACGCGTACGCGACCGCCGGCGTGGCCGCCCCGCCGGTCGTCCTCCAACGACGTGGCCGCCGCCCATCCGGTCCGCGGCCGGGCGGGCGGCTTGACGGATCAGCTGATCGGAAGCACGTCGACGGCGGGCGGGACGTAGCTGCCGTCCAGCGCGGCACCCTGCGGGCCGTACGCGCGGAGCATGATGTTGAACGGGCCGTCACCCACGGGCAGCCAGTTCGCCGGGTTCACTCCCTGCGGCCGGGTGCGGGACAGGTAGATGGACAACGATCCGTCCTTGTTCCACTCCAGCCCCGGGGTGTAGCTCGCCACGGCGTACTTGTCGGCCTCGTTCGGGATGAGGGTGACCGCCTCCGGGGTGTACGCCGTGAGGGACCAGAACCGGCTGACCTCCGGCAGCGCCCCGGCGGGGAAGGTCAGCACGTAGCCGTGCTCGGCCCCGTTGAGCGCGGCCCCGGAACGGTCCTTGAAGGCGTGCCAGTAGGCGGCGGTGGGATAGCCGTTGCCCCACTGGAGGAACTCGGCGATCGACGAGCGGTCCAGGTAGGCCGAGGGCGCCCAGTTCCCGATGTTGCGGAAGTTGACCCAGTTGGTGTCACCGGTGTGGTCGAGGTAGTTGTCCACGATCTGAGTGTGGCCGTCCCGCGCACCCTGGGCGAACTGCTCGCGCTCTTCCGGCGACAGGTCCCTCCCGTCGCCGAAGAGGCGATCGAACTTCGCGGCCACCGCCTTGTCCTCAGGGGTCAGCGGGGGCGTGCCCGGGTCGTGCATGGCGGTCTGCAGCTGGCGCAGGAAGGAGATCGGCAGGTAGCGGACCAGGTTGTCGGCGATCACCTTGTACCGGATGGCGAACAGCGCCTCGGGCACGATCTTCGTGGGTCCGGACTCCGGGTCGGTCCGGTAGTCGGACAGGGTCGCCATGTGCAGGTTGCGCCGGAACTCTTCGGCTTCCGCGGTCATGTTCTGGCCGTCGCTGGCGTACTTGTCGGCCCGGAAGATCCAGTAGGACTGGGAGTAGGGGACGGTGATCCGGGTGGTCCCGCGCGGGAGCTTGCCGTGCCAGTCCGGCGCGGTGATCGCGTAGGTGCCCGCCTGGCCCGCGGGGATGCCCGAGTCGAAGACGTCCCCGAAGGGGGTCGCGGTCAGCAGGGAGTAGGAGACGGAGGTCTCCGGGATGGTCAGGATCACCGGCTGGCGGGCTGGCTCGACGACCGCGCTGGCGTAGAGGGTGTCGACGTTGATCGCGACGACCGCGCCGTACAGCGGGGTCACCCGGTCGGGTCCGAAGAGCGCGTTGCCGCTGCCGAGCAGACGGGTCTGTTCGTAACTGAACCAGCGCGGATAGAACCGCTCGATGTAGGACCGGGACACGCAGTAGGCGTCGGATTGGCGCTGGGTGGTTTCCGCCTGCGCAGGGGAGGCGCCAAGGACCATGCCGAGGGCCAGGAGCCATATCAGCCATTTCCATCGGGTGTGCGTCGTGAGGTGCAGCATGAACTGCCAGAGTTCCCTTCAGGAGTGTCGCAGCCTCGGCCGCCGGACCGGTGCCCCGGGCGAGCCTCTCCCCGGTCCGCGATCGGCACCCGCGTCGGACCGGCGGGTACGGGGACAGTCTGCCGGTCGTGGCGCCGACGTGAGGTCCAATACTGACGGCGTGTCAGGAATATGCGGGTGGCCCGCGACGAAACGATCAGCGGAAGCCGCTGCTTCGCAGCGGTCCCACAAGCTGCTCGGCCACTTGCGGCGGAGGATGACCTTCATCCTGGCGTCAGCCCGTGCGATGTATGGACTGGCTGGATATCACCTGCACTTACCGAGACTCCTGCAGAAAGCCCCGGCGTTCACGACTCCGTTGGGAAACCTGCAAACCGGGCATGGCCTTGTCGTTAGGCGGCGAGTTCGAGTCGGGCGAGGTGTGAGATGCGGGTCTCGCCGAGTGGTGTTCCGGTCAGCCAGGCATCGAGTCGGATGAGGTTGATCGCGGTGGCGGCCAGAACGTTGCCGAGGTGGGTCTTGGGCAGGCCGATGTAGCGGGTGCGGCGGATGCCGGTGCGGCGGACGGCTTGGGAGATGGTGCCCTCGACGCCTGCCCGGACGTCGTAGCGGGCCTTCCAGTCGTCGGTCTGCTGCTCGATGCGTCGCTGTTCGAGGACCTGCTGTTGCTCTCGGGACAAGAGCGTCAGGCTGCGGCCGTATCTGCCGTTCGCAGCCTTCGTGCACCGCGCCCGGAACGGGCACGGATCGCAGTCCTGGAGCGCGAAGTGCACCCGGGTGATCGCGGTGCCGCTGGCTTTGCGCTGATCGGACCAGCTGACGCTGGTCGCTCCTTGCGGGCAGGTGACCTTCCTTGCGTCCCAGTCGACGGCGAAGGCGCCCTGGGGAATGTGCTCGCCCTCCTGTCGTTCGTGGACGGTGTCCAGGCCGACAGGTCCAAGCAGGTCG
>NZ_JADWYM010000090.1 GCF_022414535.1 Streptomyces sp. MUM 2J | reverse complement strand
CAGCAACCGCCACAGATCCTCCGGCGAAGCCACACCCCCCGGATACCGGCACCCCATCCCCACGATGGCGATCGGTTCCTGGCCGGCGGCGGCCAGCTCCTGGTTCTTCTGGCGCAGCCTGGCGTTCTCCTTGAGCGAGTCGCGCAATGCTTCGACGACAGCGTCGGACGCCGTGTTCGTCATCATGTCTCCCGTTCAGGACTGTGAGGCCTCGGAATTGGCGCGGGCCATGCGGATGAGGTCGTCGACGTCCAGGTCGTCGATGAGTTCGGCGTTCTCCTCCGGCGCGTCCGGACCTCCGTTCGGTGCCCCGGCCGCCGCTCCGTCGTCGCGGGCGAGCCGCAGCAGTGCGTCGAGGAGTCCGGCCCGCCGGAGCCCGGAGACCGGGACGGAGGCGAGCAGCCGGCGGATCTCGTTCTCGCCGGGTGTCTCGGCGGGCGCTGCCGGTTCCCCGGGGCCGAGTTCGGTCAGCAGATGTCCGGCGACGGCCTCGGGGGTCGGGTAGTCGAAGACGAGGGTCGCGGGCAGCCGGGAACCGGTCGCCTTGCCGAGCCGGTTGCGCAGTTCGACGGCGGTCAGCGAGTCGAGGCCGAGTTCCTTGAAACCCCGCTTGGGGTCAACGGTGTCGGAGCTGCCGTAGTCCAGGGTCGCGGCGACCTCGGCGCGTACGACGTCCAGCAGGACCTGCCGCTGTTCGTCCTCGGCGAGCCCGGCCAGCCGCTCGGCGAGGGCGGGCCCGGCGGCGGCGCGCCCGGTGTCCGGGCCGGCGGACGCGGCTCGGCGGGCCGGCGCCCGGACCAGGCCGCTCAGCAGCGGCGGCGTCGCGGTGCCAAGTGCCCTGAGTGCGGCCGTGTCGAGCGGCAGGGGCACCAGTGTCGCCGCATCCACCGCGAGCGCGGCGTCGAACAGCTCCATGCCCTGGGCGGAGGTGATCGCGGTCATACCGGTCCTGGCGAACCGGTTGCGGTCGGCTTCCGTGAGGCCGGCCGCCATGCCGCCGTCCGCCCACGGGCCCCAGGCCAGCGAGGTGGCGGGCAGGTGCCGGGCCCTGCGGTGCTGCGCCAGGGCGTCGAGGTAGGTGTTGGCCGCCGCGTAGTTGGCCTGACCCGCGCCGCCGACGAGCCCCTGGATGGAGGAGTACAGGACGAACGCGGACAGCGGCCGGTCGCGGGTGGCCTCGTGCAGGTTTCGGGCGGCGTCCGCCTTGGGCCGCAGGACGCCGTCGATCCGCTTGGGGGTCAGCGACTCCAGGACGCCGTCGTCGAGCACACCGGCGGCATGCACCACCGCGGTCAGCGGATGCTCGGCGGGTATGCCGGCGAGCAGCGCGTCCAGCGCGGCGCGGTCCGCGACGTCGCAGGCCGCGACGGTCACCTCGGCGCCGCGGGCCGAGAGGTCGTCCCTCAGTGCGGCCGCTCCGTCGGCTGCCAGGCCGCGGCGGCTCGTCAGCAGCAGGTGCCGCACACCGTGTTCGGTGACGAGATGCCGGGCGAGCAGGCCGCCGAGCGCGCCGGTGGCACCCGTGATCAGCACGGTTCCGTCCGGGTCCCAGGGGCCCAAGGCGCCGGCCGGGACCTGGACCCGCTCCAGGCGAGGCGCACGCGGGCTCCCGGACCGCACGGCCAGTTGCGGCTCGTTCACGGCGAGCGCCTTCCCGAGGGCCTGTGCCGCATCGGCGTCGTCGTCGAGGTCCACCAGCACCAGCCGGTCCGGGTTCTCCGTCTGCGCCGTGCGCAGCAGTCCCCACACGGCGGCATGCGGCAGGTCGTGTACGTCCTCGTCGGGCTCGGCGGCCACCGCCCGGCGCGTCACCACGGCCAGCCGGGACGCGGCGAGCCGGTCGTCGGCCAGCCATGCGCGGGCCAGTGCCAGGGCTTCGTGCACGGCGTCCCGGGCCGAGTCGACGGGTGCCGTCAGCGGCGCCAGGACCAGGTCGGGAAGGGGGGCGCCCGCGGCGACGGCGGCGTTCAGCTCCGCCACGTCGGCGAATCGCTCGGCGCCGGGCAGGTCCAGCGGGCCGTCCCCGAGGACGGTCCAGGTCCGGGCGGGCGCCTCGGGCGCGCCGCTCACCGGCACCCACGCCGGCCGGAACAGTGCCTCGTGACCGCGCCCACCGGCCGCTTCGAGCTGCTGCGCGGACACGGCCCGCACCGCCATCGCGTCGACGGTGGCGACGGGCATGCCCTGTGCGTCGGCGACCTCGATGGTCACCGAGCCGGGTCCGGCCGGGGAGAGCCGCACCCGGGCCGCACCGGCGCCCAGGGCGTGCAGGCGTGCCCCGCTCCACACGAACGGCAGCCTGGGCTCGCCGGTACCCGGGAGCACACCCAGTTCGATGGCGTGCAGTGCCGCGTCCAGCAGCGCCGGGTGCAGGCCGAACGCGGTTGCCTGGTCGTTCTGCTGCTCCGGCAGGGCGAGTTCGGCGAAGATCTCGTCGCCCCTGCGCCAGGCGGATCGCAGTCCCTGGAACGCCGGCCCGTAGTCGAAGCCCTGCCGGGCGAGGACGTCGTAGCGTCCGGTCAGGTCCACCGGCCGGGCGTCGCGCGGTGGCCACACGGTCAGGTCGAAGTCCGCGGCCGCCCGCTCGGGTGCCAGCGTGCCACCGGCATGCCGGGTCCACGGTTCGCCGAAGGGCTCTCCCTCGGGGCGGGAGTGGACGGTCACCGAACGGCGTCCGGACTCGTCCGGGGTTCCGGCCGCCACCTGGATCCGCAGCGACCCGCTCTCGGGCAGGACGAGGGGGGCTTCGAGCGTGAGCTCTTCCAGTTCCCCGGCGCCGGCCTCGGCTCCCGCCCGCAGGGCCAGTTCGACGAAGGCGGTGCCGGGCAGCAGCACCCTGCCCAGGACGGCGTGATCGGCCAGCCAGGGATGGGTGCGCAGGGAGAGTCGACCGGTGAGGACGGTCTCGTCGGTGTCGGCCCGCGTCAGCGTCGCGCCGAGCAGCGGATGGTCGGCCGGCGACAGTCCCGCGTCACCGACGTCGCCGTCTCGCGGGGTGCCCGTGGCCCAGTAGAACGTGTGCTGGAAGGCGTACGTGGGCAGGTCGACCCGGCGTGCGCCGGAGCCGGCGAACAGCGCCTCCCAGTCCGGGCCCGCGTGCCGCACGTGCAGCCGGGCCAGTGCGTGGGCGACCGCCCGGGCCTCCCCGCGGTCCTTGCGGAGCAGCGGGACGAACTCCGGCTCGTCCTCCTGCGTGTCCACGACGCAGTCCCGGCCCATGGCCGACAGCACACCGTCCGGACCGAGTTCCACGAAGGTCGTGACACCCGCGCGCTGCAGGGTGCGGATGCCGTCGCCGAACCGGACGGCCCGGCGCACGTGCCGGACCCAGTACTCCGGTGACCCGACCTCCTCGGCTGACAGGATGTCGCCGGTGACGTTCGAGACGATCGGGATGGCGGGCGGGGCGAAGGCGAGTCGTTCCGCCACGGCCCGGAACTCGTCCAGCATCGGTTCCATGCGGGGCGAGTGGAAGGCGTGGCTGACCGTCAGCCGCCGGGTCTTGCGGCCCCGGCTCTCCAGGACCGCGGCGACGGCCAGCACGGCAGGCGTGTCACCGGAGATCACCACGGACGCGGGCCCGTTGACGGCGGCGATGTCCACTTCGTGCGTCCGGTCCGCCAGCAGATCCGCGACCTCCTCCTCGGGTGCGAGGACGGAGATCATGGCGCCGCCCTGGGGCAGGGCCTGCATCAGCCTGCCGCGTGCGGCCACCAGGGCCGCCGCGTCTGCGAGGGACAGCACGCCCGAGACATGGGCGGCCACGAGTTCGCCGATCGAGTGGCCCGCCACGTGGTCGGGGCGCAGGCCCAGGCTCTCCGCGAACCGGAACAGCGCCACTTCCAGGGCGAACAGACCGGTCTGGGTGAACACCGTCTGGTGCAGCAGCGGTCCTTCCCAGTCCTCGGGGTCCGCGAAGAGCACGTCCCGTACCGAGCGCCCCACGTGTCCGTCGAGTTCGGCGCAGACGGCGTCGAGGGCTTCGGCGAACACGGGGAAGGCGTCGTAGAGTTCGCGCCCCATGCCGGGCCGCTGACTGCCCTGCCCGGTGAACAGGAAGGCGGTCCTGCCTCCCCTCGGGGTGCCGGTGACCAGCCGGGCGGAGGAGCGCTCCGCCGCCAGCGTGTCCAGGGCCTCCAGCAGGTCCGCGGGGGTGTCGGCGAGGAGGGCGGCACGGTGCTCGAACGCCGTCCGGCCGGTGGCCAGCGAGTAGGTGAGGTCCAGCAGGTCCACGTCGGCGGCGGTCCCGAGGTGCGCACGGAGCCGGCGTGCCTGCTCGGCCAGGGCCCGGGGCGACTTGGCGGACAGCAGCAGCGGGGCGGCGACGGGCGTACGGTCCGTGTCCCCGTCGGTGCCGGTGTCGTCGGTGGGTGCCTGTTCCAGGATGACGTGCGCGTTGGTGCCACTGATCCCGAAGGCGGACACCGCCGCGCGGCGCGGCCGCCCGGTCCCCGGCCACGGACGCCGCTCGGTCAGCA
>NZ_JADWYM010000089.1 GCF_022414535.1 Streptomyces sp. MUM 2J | reverse complement strand
GCACACCCACACCCTCGGCCCAACCCGTGCCGTCCGCCGACGCCGCGAACGCCTTGCACCGCCCGTCGGGGGAGAAGCCGCGCTGGCGGCTGAAGTTGACGAACTCGGTGGGCGTGGCGAGGACGGTGACGCCGCCCACCAGGGCGACGGAGCAGTCGTCGCGGCGCAGGGCCTGGGCCGCCAGATCGAGCGCCACCAGCGAGGAGGAGCAGGCGGTGTCCACGGTCACGGCCGGGCCCTCCAGGCCCAAGCTGTAGGACACCCGGCCGGAGAGCACGCTGCGTGCCGCTCCGGTCATCTTGTACGCCTCGGCCTCGCCGGGGGCGTGCTGGAGCGTCAGCTGGTAGTCGTCGGTGACGCAGCCGGCGTAGACGCCGGTGCGGCTGCCGCGCAGCGAGACCGGGTCGATGCCCGCCCGCTCCACCGCCTCCCACGCCACCTCCAGGAAGAGGCGTTGCTGCGGGTCCATCGCCAGCGCCTCGCGCGGCGAGATCCCGAAGAACTCCGCGTCGAACTCGGCAGCCTCGTTCAGGAACCCGCCCTGCCGGGTGACCGTCCGGCCGATCCGGTCCGGGTCGGGGTCGTAGAGGTTCTCGTCCCATCCGCGGTCGACGGGGAAGCCGGCGATCACGTCGGACCCGGACTCCACCACGTTCCACAGGTCCTCGGGGGACCCTACACCGCCCGGGAAGCGGCAGCTCATCCCCACGATCGCGATCGGTTCGCGGTGCCTGTCCTCGGTCTCCTTCAGACGGCGGCGCGTCTCCGTGAGTTCGACGGTCACGCGCTTGAGGTACTCCCGGAGCTTCTTCTCGTCAGGTATGGCGTTCATTCGTTCCTCGCTGATGTCGGGCAGTGTCCGCTGCCGTGCCGCCGGTTCACTGGGTTCCGAGCTCGCTGTCGATGAAGGCGAAGATGTCGTCGTCGGAGGCCTCCTCCAGCTGCGCGGCGACGGCCACGGCAGCTGCGTCCTGGCCGGTCAGCTCCGCGAGGAGGGTCTGGAGGCGGGCGCCGATCCGCTCCCGGACGGCCGGGTCGTCCCGGTGGGCGGCGATCAGGGACTGCAGCGTGTCCAGCTCCTCGTCGACGGGTGCGCTCGACGGCGCCGGTGCCATCTCGGCGTGCAGGAAGGCGCCCACCGCGGCCGGGCTGGGATGGTCGAAGACGAGGGTGGCGGGCAGCCGCAGACCGGTCACCGCACCGAGCCGGTTGCGCAGACGCACGGCGGCCAGCGAATCGAGCCCCAGGTCCTTCAGGGCACGAGCGGCGGGCACCGCCTCGGGGCCGGCGTGTCCCAGGGCGGCCGCGATCTCCGTCCTGACCAGGTCGGTCAGCAGGCGCTGCTGTTCCGTCTCGGGCAGCCCGGTCATGGACCGCCTGAGGTTGTCCGCGGCGTCCGAGCTGCCGGCGTCGCTGTCGGCGTCCGCCCGGCTGAGCACACGGTCGACCTCCGGCAGGCCGCCGAGCAGCGGGCTGGCACGGACGGCGGTGAAGGCCGGGGCGAAGAGTTCCCAGTCCACGTCGGCGACGACGTACGCCGCTTCCGCCTGCCCGATGGTCCCGGTCATGGCGTCCAGGGCGAGTTCCGGGGCCATTTCGGGCAGTCCGCGCCGGCGCAGTTGCTGTCGGCGGGCGCGTTCGGCGTCCGGGTCCGGCGTACCCGCGTCGTCGGCGGGGGTCTCCCCCCACAGGCTCCAGGCGAGCGCGGTCGCGGCCCGGCCGAGGCCCCGGCGGTGCTCGGCGAGTGCGTCCAGGTAGGCCGTGGCCGCGCCGTACGCGGCCTGACCTCCGCTGCCCCACACACCGGCGATCGAGGAGAACAGGACGAAGGCGTCCAGGGAGTCGGTTTCCACCAGTTCGTGCAGGTGCGCGGCGCCCGCGGCGGTGGCGCTCACCGCCGCGGCGAACCCTGCCGGGTCCGTCTCGGCCAGCGCGGCGGGGCGGAGTTCACCGGCGGTGTGGAACACGGCGGCCAGCGGCCGGTCCTCCGGAACGCCTGCCAGCACCGCGGCGACGGCGGCGCGGTCGCCGAGGTCGCAGGGCACCACGGTCACCCGTGTGCCCGTCGCGGAGATCTCCGCCACGGTCCGCGAGGCGCCCGGCCCTTCGGCGCCCGGGGCGTGTGTCAGCAGCAGGTGCGGGGCACCGAGGGCAGCGAGACGCCGCGCGACCCTGGCGCCCGTCCCGTCCGTTCCCCCGGTGACCAGGACGGTCCCGCGGGGTGTGAACGGAGTGCCGCCCGATCGTCCCGCTCCGGCCCGGACCAGCCGGCGTACGAGGACGCCGGCCGGCCGGACAGCCAGCTGGTCCTCCCCGGCCGGATCGGCGAGCACGGCCGTCAGACGGCGCAGCGCGCCGTCGTCCACGACGGCTGGCAGGTCGACCACACCACCGCGGAGCTGGGGGTGTTCGAGTGCCGCGGTCCGGTGCAGGGCCGCTGTCTGCGCCTGCGCCGGGTCGTCCAGGGTGTCCGAGTCCCCGGTCGTGACGGCGCCGCGGGTGAGCAGCCACAGCCGGGGCGGCTCGGCCGCGGCGCCGATCGCCTGGACCAGCAGCAGGCTCGCGATGACGCCGTCGGTCACCGTGGGGTGGCCCCGGTACGGGGCGGTGTCCAGCCCGAGGAGCGACAGCACACCCTCGGCGGGGGTGTCGCCCGCGGCCTCGGTGAGTTGCCGGGCGAGCGCGGCCCGGTCCGCGTGCGCGGGATCCACGGTGACCCGGATCGCCGCGGCGCCCCGTTCCCGCAGTGCCGCCTCGACGGAGTCGGCCAGCGGGGCCCCGGAGAGCACCGTGGGCACCACGACCAGCCAGGTGCCGAAGAGCGTCCCCTCGGCGGGCACGGTCGCCGGCCACCAGGCCGTCCGGTACCGCCAGGAGCCGACGAGGGACCGTCGGGCGCTGTCCTCGCGCCAGGTCGCCAGCGCCGGCAGCACCTCGGCGAGTGCCCCGGAGGTTCCGACGCCGAGGAGGTCCCCCAGGGCGGCGAGATCCTGTTGCCGTACCGCGGACCAGAACTGCTCGTCCTGTCCGCCGTCGTCGCCGGTCCGCGGGGCGGGCGCCTGAAGCCAGTACCGCTGCCGCTGGAAGGGGTAGGTGGGCAGGTCGACCCGGCGTGCGCCCGAGCCGGCGAACAGCGCCTGCCAGTCGAACCGGACCGCTCCGCGGCTGTGGGCCCCGGCCAGTGCCTCGGTGAGCGTGCGGGCCTGCGACCGGTTACGGCGCTGGGCGGCGAGCAGCAGGGGCGCGCCGTCGCCGGCCGGGTCCAGGCAGTCCTGTGCCATAGCGGTCAGGACGGCGTCCGGTCCCAGCTCCAGGTAGGTGTCCACGCCCTCGGCGTGCAGGGTGCGGATGCCGTCGTGGAAGCGCACCGCCCGGCGGATGTGACCGGCCCAGTAGTCCGGGGAGCAGGCTTCCTCGGCGGTGAGGATCCGGCCGGTCACGTTGGAGACGATCGGCAGGGAGGGCGGGGAGAACGCGAGCTTCGCGGCGACCGCGCGGAACTCGTCCAGCATCGGTTCCATGCGGGGCGAGTGGAAGGCGTGGCTGACCGTCAGCCGCCGGACCTTGATCCCCTCGGAGTCGAGCTTGGCGGTGATCTGCTGCACCGCCTCCTCGTCCCCCGAGATCACGACGGAGGCCGGGCCGTTGACAGCGGCGACCGACACCTCGCTCTCCAGGCCCGCCAACAGGGGGGTCACCCTGTCCTCGGCGGCCAACACGGACACCATGGCACCGCCCTGGGGCAGGGCCTGCATCAGGCTGCCGCGGGCGGCCACCAGGGTGGCGGCGTCGCCTAGGGAGAGCACCCCGGCGACATGGGCGGCGGCGAGTTCGCCGACGGAGTGGCCCATCAGGTGGTCGGGGCCGAGTCCCCAGGTCTCCAGGAGGCGGAACAGCGCCACCTCCAGGGCGAACAGCGCCGCCTGGGTGTATGCGGTCTCGTTCAGCAGGCCGGCGTTCTCCGTGCCGTCCTCGGCGAACATCACCTCCCGCAGCGGGTGGGCGAGGCTGCCGTCGAGTTCGGCGCAGACGGCGTCGAGGGCTTCGGCGAACGCGGGGAAGGCGTCGTAGAGTTCGCGCCCCATGCCGGGCCGCTGACTGCCCTGCCCGGTGAACAGGTAGGCCAGCTTGCCGTTCCGGTCGGCGACTCCTGCGAGGACCGAGGGGGCGGGCCGCCCCTCGGCCAGTGCGGTGAGGCCGTCGAGGAGTTCTGCCTCGTCCCCGCCGAGAACCACCGCGCGGTGGTCGAACGGCGCGCACGCGGCGAGGCTCGCCGCGACGTCGAGGGTCCGGGCGGCCGCGGTGTCGTTCCGGGCGATGTGCTCGCGAACCTGCGCGGCCCGGGCCGTGAGCGCTTCGGCGCTCCTGGCGGAGAGCAGCAGGGGGAGCACCGCCGGGCCCGCACCCGTGCCGGCCTCGGTGCCGGTGTCGTCGGTGGGTGCCTGTTCCAGGATGACGTGCGCGTTGGTGCCACTGATCCCGAACGACGACACCGCCGCGCGGCGCGGCCGCCCGGTCCCCGGCCACGGACGCCGCTCGGTCAGCA
>NZ_JADWYM010000088.1 GCF_022414535.1 Streptomyces sp. MUM 2J | reverse complement strand
GACACCGAAGGGAAGCGCCCGGAGGAAAGCCCGAGAGGGTGAGTACGAAGGAAGCGTCCGTTCCTTGAGAACTCAACAGCGTGCCAAAAGTCAACGCCAGATATGTTGATACCCCGTCCGTCGGATGGTTTTCCGATGGTCGAGGTTCCTTTGAAATAACACAGCGAGGACGCTGTGAACCGTCCGATTGTTCCTTGGACGGTTCCGCTCCCGTGTGTGTCACCGGGATGACCCGGTCAGCATTCACGGAGAGTTTGATCCTGGCTCAGGACGAACGCTGGCGGCGTGCTTAACACATGCAAGTCGAACGATGAACCTCCTTCGGGAGGGGATTAGTGGCGAACGGGTGAGTAACACGTGGGCAATCTGCCCTGCACTCTGGGACAAGCCCTGGAAACGGGGTCTAATACCGGATACGACGCGCTCGGGCATCCGATGTGCGTGGAAAGCTCCGGCGGTGCAGGATGAGCCCGCGGCCTATCAGCTTGTTGGTGAGGTAGTGGCTTACCAAGGCGACGACGGGTAGCCGGCCTGAGAGGGCGACCGGCCACACTGGGACTGAGACACGGCCCAGACTCCTACGGGAGGCAGCAGTGGGGAATATTGCACAATGGGCGCAAGCCTGATGCAGCGACGCCGCGTGAGGGATGACGGCCTTCGGGTTGTAAACCTCTTTCAGCAGGGAAGAAGCGAGAGTGACGGTACCTGCAGAAGAAGCGCCGGCTAACTACGTGCCAGCAGCCGCGGTAATACGTAGGGCGCAAGCGTTGTCCGGAATTATTGGGCGTAAAGAGCTCGTAGGCGGCTTGTCACGTCGGATGTGAAAGCCCGGGGCTTAACCCCGGGTCTGCATTCGATACGGGCAGGCTAGAGTTCGGTAGGGGAGATCGGAATTCCTGGTGTAGCGGTGAAATGCGCAGATATCAGGAGGAACACCGGTGGCGAAGGCGGATCTCTGGGCCGATACTGACGCTGAGGAGCGAAAGCGTGGGGAGCGAACAGGATTAGATACCCTGGTAGTCCACGCCGTAAACGGTGGGCACTAGGTGTGGGCGACATTCCACGTCGTCCGTGCCGCAGCTAACGCATTAAGTGCCCCGCCTGGGGAGTACGGCCGCAAGGCTAAAACTCAAAGGAATTGACGGGGGCCCGCACAAGCGGCGGAGCATGTGGCTTAATTCGACGCAACGCGAAGAACCTTACCAAGGCTTGACATACATCGGAAACGGCCAGAGATGGTCGCCCCCTTGTGGTCGGTGTACAGGTGGTGCATGGCTGTCGTCAGCTCGTGTCGTGAGATGTTGGGTTAAGTCCCGCAACGAGCGCAACCCTTGTCCCGTGTTGCCAGCAGGCCCTTGTGGTGCTGGGGACTCACGGGAGACCGCCGGGGTCAACTCGGAGGAAGGTGGGGACGACGTCAAGTCATCATGCCCCTTATGTCTTGGGCTGCACACGTGCTACAATGGCCGGTACAATGAGCTGCGATACCGTGAGGTGGAGCGAATCTCAAAAAGCCGGTCTCAGTTCGGATTGGGGTCTGCAACTCGACCCCATGAAGTCGGAGTCGCTAGTAATCGCAGATCAGCATTGCTGCGGTGAATACGTTCCCGGGCCTTGTACACACCGCCCGTCACGTCACGAAAGTCGGTAACACCCGAAGCCGGTGGCCCAACCCCTTGGGGAGGGAGCTGTCGAAGGTGGGACTGGCGATTGGGACGAAGTCGTAACAAGGTAGCCGTACCGGAAGGTGCGGCTGGATCACCTCCTTTCTAAGGAGCACTTCTTATCAGGCCTGGCCTGGTCAGAGGCCAGTACATCGGCGAGTGTCCGATGCTGGTTGCTCATGGGTGGAACGTTGACTACTCGGCGCACTTGACCTGCTCTTCTTACCTAGTACTGCTTCGGCGTGGAACGGAAGGGGGAGGGGTGAGGGTGTCGGGCACGCTGTTGGGTGTCTGAGGGAATGATTGTTCCTTCGGTTGCCGGCCCCAGTGCACTCGGATCCTTGTGTGGGTTCGGGGTGGTGGGTGGCTGGTCGTTGTTTGAGAACTGCACAGTGGACGCGAGCATCTGTGGCCAAGTTTTTAAGGGCGCACGGTGGATGCCTTGGCACCAGGAACCGATGAAGGACGTGGGAGGCCGCGATAGTCCCCGGGGAGTCGTCAACCAGGCTTTGATCCGGGGGTTTCCGAATGGGGAAACCCGGCAGTCGTCATGGGCTGTCACCCGCTGCTGAACACATAGGCAGTGTGGAGGGAACGAGGGGAAGTGAAACATCTCAGTACCCTCAGGAAGAGAAAACAACCGTGATTCCGGGAGTAGTGGCGAGCGAAACTGGATGAGGCTAAACCATGTGTGTGTGAGACCCGGCAGGGGTTGCGCATGTGGGGTTGTGGGTTCTTTCTTCTGCGGTCTGCCGGCCGTGGGACGAGTCAGAAACCGTTGATGTAGACGAAGGGCATGCGAAAGGCCCGGCGTAGAGGGTAAGACCCCCGTAGTCGAAACGTCAGCGGCTCGTTTGATTGATACCCAAGTAGCACGGGGCCCGAGAAATCCCGTGTGAATCTGGCGGGACCACCCGCTAAGCCTAAATATTCCCTGGTGACCGATAGCGGATAGTACCGTGAGGGAATGGTGAAAAGTACCCCGGGAGGGGAGTGAAATAGTACCTGAAACCGTGTGCCTACAAGCCGTGGGAGCGTCGGAGTGTGCTTGCACATTCTCGTGACTGCGTGCCTTTTGAAGAATGAGCCTGCGAGTTTGCGGTGTGTTGCGAGGTTAACCCGGGTGGGGTAGCCGTAGCGAAAGCGAGTCCGAAGAGGGCGTTTGAGTAGCACGCTCAAGACCCGAAGCGGAGTGATCTAGCCATGGGCAGGTTGAAGCGGAGGTAAGACTTCGTGGAGGACCGAACCCACCAGGGTTGAAAACCTGGGGGATGACCTGTGGTTAGGGGTGAAAGGCCAATCAAACTCCGTGATAGCTGGTTCTCCCCGAAATGCATTTAGGTGCAGCGTCGTGTGTTTCTTGCCGGAGGTAGAGCACTGGATAGGCGATGGGCCCTACCGGGTTACTGACCTTAGCCAAACTCCGAATGCCGGTAAGTGAGAGCGCGGCAGTGAGACTGTGGGGGATAAGCTCCATGGTCGAGAGGGAAACAGCCCAGAGCATCGACTAAGGCCCCTAAGCGTACGCTAAGTGGGAAAGGATGTGGAGTCGCACAGACAACCAGGAGGTTGGCTTAGAAGCAGCCACCCTTGAAAGAGTGCGTAATAGCTCACTGGTCTAGTGATTCCGCGCCGACAATGTAGCGGGGCTCAAGCGTACCGCCGAAGTCGTGTCATTCGTATATTCGGGCTAACGCCTGTACGGATGGGTAGGGGAGCGTCGTCTGCCGGGTGAAGCAGCACCGGAAGGTAGTTGTGGACGGTTGACGAGTGAGAATGCAGGCATGAGTAGCGATACAAACGTGAGAAACGTTTGCGCCGATTGACTAAGGGTTCCTGGGTCAAGCTGATCTGCCCAGGGTAAGTCGGGACCTAAGGCGAGGCCGACAGGCGTAGTCGATGGATAACCGGTTGATATTCCGGTACCCGCTGTGGAGCGTCAAACATCGAGCATCGTGATGCTAAGGCCGTGAAGCCGCCCTGATCTCTTCGGAGTTGAGGGGAGTGGTGGAGCCGCTGAACCAAGCGGTTAGTAGGTGAGTGATGGGGTGACGCAGGAAGGTAGTCCATCCCGGGCGGTGGTTGTCCCGGGGTAAGGGTGTAGGCCGCAAGGTAGGTAAATCCGCCTTGCACGTGGCTGAGACCTGATGCCGAGCCGATTGTGGTGAAGTGGATGATCCTATGCTGTCGAGAAAAGCCTCTAGCGAGTTTCATGGCGGCCCGTACCCTAAACCGACTCAGGTGGTCAGGTAGAGAATACCGAGGCGTTCGGGTGAACTATGGTTAAGGAACTCGGCAAAATGCCCCCGTAACTTCGGGAGAAGGGGGGCCATTCCTGGTGATGGGCTGTGCGCCTTGAGCTGGGGGTGGCCGCAGAGACCAGCGAGAAGCGACTGTTTACTAAAAACACAGGTCCGTGCGAAGCCGTAAGGCGATGTATACGGACTGACGCCTGCCCGGTGCTGGAACGTTAAGGGGACCGGTTAGCTTCACTTCGGTGGGGCGAAGCTGAGAACTTAAGCGCCAGTAAACGGCGGTGGTAACTATAACCATCCTAAGGTAGCGAAATTCCTTGTCGGGTAAGTTCCGACCTGCACGAATGGCGTAACGACTTCTCGACTGTCTCAACCATAGGCCCGGTGAAATTGCACTACGAGTAAAGATGCTCGTTTCGCGCAGCAGGACGGAAAGACCCCGGGACCTTTACTACAGTTTGATATTGGTGTTCGGTTCGGCTTGTGTAGGATAGCTGGGAGACTGTGAAGCATGCACGCCAGTGTGTGTGGAGTCGTCGTTGAAATACCAGTCTGGTCGTGCTGGATGTCTAACCTGGGTCCGTGATCCGGATCAGGGACAGTGTCTGATGGGTAGTTTAACTGGGGCGGTTGCCTCCCAAAGGGTAACGGAGGCGCCCAAAGGTTCCCTCAGCCTGGTTGGCAATCAGGTGTTGAGTGTAAGTGCACAAGGGAGCTTGACTGTGAGACCGACGGGTCGAGCAGGGACGAAAGTCGGGACTAGTGATCCGGCGGTGGCTTGTGGAAGCGCCGTCGCTCAACGGATAAAAGGTACCCCGGGGATAACAGGCTGATCTTCCCCAAGAGTCCATATCGACGGGATGGTTTGGCACCTCGATGTCGGCTCGTCGCATCCTGGGGCTGGAGTCGGTCCCAAGGGTTGGGCTGTTCGCCCATTAAAGCGGTACGCGAGCTGGGTTTAGAACGTCGTGAGACAGTTCGGTCCCTATCCGCTGTGCGCGTAGGAGTCTTGAGAAGGGCTGTCCCTAGTACGAGAGGACCGGGACGGACGAACCTCTGGTGTGCCAGTTGTTCTGCCAAGGGCATGGCTGGTTGGCTACGTTCGGGAGGGATAACCGCTGAAAGCATCTAAGCGGGAAGCCTGCTTCGAGATGAGGACTCCCACCCACTTGATGGGGTAAGGCTCCCAGTAGACGACTGGGTTGATAGGCCGGATATGGAAGCCAGGTGACTGGTGGAGTTGACCGGTACTAATAGGCCGAGGGCTTGTCCTCAGTTGCTCGCGTCCACTGTGTTGGTTCTGAAACCACGAACAGTATTCACCGTGTGTGGTGGGTCTGGTTGTTTGTTTCATAGTGTTTCGGTGGTTATAGCGTGAGGGAAACGCCCGGTTACATTCCGAACCCGGAAGCTAAGCCTTACAGCGCCGATGGTACTGCAGGGGGGACCCTGTGGGAGAGTAGGACGCCGCCGAAC
>NZ_JADWYM010000087.1 GCF_022414535.1 Streptomyces sp. MUM 2J | reverse complement strand
CCGCGACACCGACCGCCCCATCAACCTTCTCCTGACCGGATGACCAACGACTTTGCCGGGCCCCTGGACGGTGTTCGTACTGGACGCCCTGGAGATGGCGATCTGGCAGCGCGACCGTAACCAACATCCCATCCAGCCAGGCGAGTTGATACATCATTCGGACGCCGGGTCGCAGTACACGAGCTTCCGCCTCGCCGAACACCTGGACGCCGCCGGCATCGCGGCGAGCATCGGATCCGTCGGTGACGCGTACGACAACGCCCTGATGGAGTCCACGATCGGCCTGTACAAGACCGAGCTGATCAAACCCCAGCGACCCTGGAAGACGCTCTCCCAGGTCGAGCTGGCCACCGCCGAGTGGATCGACTGGTACAACCACCGCCGACTCCACGGTGAGATAGGGCACATCCCGCCCGTCGAATACGAAGCCAACTACTACACCGAACTCAAGAAACCCCAGGTCATCACCACAATCTGAGATCTCTACCGAACCCGGGGCGATTCACCCAGCGTCGCGCCGGCAGTCGGGAGTTCCCAGTCCCGCTCGGTGACCAGCGCGCCGATCGCGGCACCGAGCCCCCATCGGCTCACGCCCCCGAGCCGGACCATCCGGGTCGTGTGCGGCTGCGGCTGCGCCGTACGTCCGCCAGGACGGCCAGCAGGGTGCTGCCTTCGCTGTCCGGGACGGTCGCGTGCAGGGTGGCCGTCGCCGCGGACGCGCGGATCTCCACCAGCTGCCGGTGGCGGACCCTGCGGGCCGACCGAGGCTCCTCCTCACATCTGCGCTGAGAGCCTGGGCACTTGACGCCACATGTGGCCCACCTCCACTATTCCATCCCGAAGAACTCAGGCGAGACCGCAGTCATTGCTCCGGACAGAGAGGTCGACATCGGCCCGGTCATCTCCTCTCCTCCTCAGGACAACCGCCTCAGTGAGCAACCCATCGGGCCCGGCTGACGTGCCCTCCCCCCCAACAAGCAAGACAGGCTGGGCAAGCACCAGCGCTTGTGTACATGCACGAGGAGCACCTGACCCGATGGCCGCCAACGACTCCCTGCTCCTGCGTGCCTTCCGGAGTCTGCATCCGACCGCGCAGGCAGCCCTGTGCCCCGAACTGGCCGAGACATCCGTAGACGCCACGTCCGCTTCCCGGGCCGGAACGAGGAGCGTCAGCGCCGTCTCCGCGCGACGACAGTTGAGCGAAGCGTATGTGAGGTCCTACGCGGCCGAGGCCCCCAGCCGAACCTGCCGTCACCTCACCGCCGTGATGGACGACGCGGTGCGAGGCAGCGTCTCCCACCGCTCCCAGGAGCTCGATCTGCACGCTGACGTCTGCCGGAGCTGCTCTCGGGTCCGCGCCGAACTCACCGTCGTGCAGAGCGCAACTGCGGTCGTCCTCAGCAAAGTTCTTGTCGACTCCGCAAGCGCCGCTGCGGTCGCCGCGCAGGCGGAGGACGGCGACGAGGACTGCCCGGCTCCCGGGGAGCCGACGCCGGGCGCCACCGCGTCCACAGGTCGGACCTGCGCACCTGGCCGTGCCCGTCAACTGTGGGCGCTGGTCGCGGCCTCGCCGTTGCGCGCTGCGGCCGTGGCTGGAGTGACTGCGGCCGCGCTCACGGCAGCTGTCGTCGTTATCCCGCGCCCCTTCGAGGACACCAGGAGGCCACTGGCCCGCGCGACCGCCGCCCCTCCGGGGTCGGCTCTCCCGACCCCGGCGCCGTCAGCCGTCGCACCAGCCGGTCCTTCCCGGCCTGCCTCCCCCACATCCGGCCCGGCGACACCCCTTCCCGCTCCGACCGCTCCTGCCAACACCTCGGCGCCGACCACCGCTGCCAAGGCCAAGGCGCCCGCCACTCCCGCCGGGCGCACACCAACCCGACCACCGGCCGGCTTCCAACTCGTCAACAGGAGCACCGGACTCTGCGTGGGCGTGCAGAGCGAAGCCGCCGGAGCGGCGTTGCGCCTCGAGGACTGCAACGCGGGCGCCTGGCAGCGATGGGAGTCCGTGGAGGCCGGCTACGGCGCTTACCAGATTCGCAACGTGGGTACGAACAAGTGCCTCGACGGCACCGACGGCGGCGGAAACGTCGTCAGGGTCGTCCAGAGCGACTGCCACGACCGCCGGTCCGCCCAGCTGTGGATAATCGAGCCCCAGGCGGATGCAGGCGCCTTCCGCCTGCAGTTCGTGCCCCCGGTCCCCGCAAGCGACTATTCCTCGCACCTTTTCGGACCGGAGGACTGGTGGAGCGAGAACCCGCCCAGGAGGGGGTCGTATCTCGCCCAACTTCCCAACTACTACAACTCCGAGAGTTTCGTCTTCGTGATGAACCGGAGTTCGTGACAGCAACGGCCCGACCGTGCGGCACGTCAGACATGACGTCGGAGATCGTCCTGGACGCACGCCCGCGAGTGGGCAAACGTCCGCGACTGCACCTCCGGGCACGAACGCCGCATCGCGCTTGCCGAGTTCGTGGACCACCACGTCCAAGAGCGCCCGCACACCGCGCTCGGCGGCCGACCACCTGTCAGCCGGACCGCCGGGAGCGACTACCGTCTCGTCCTCGACCAGCCACCCGGACCGCTCGCGGACATCCCGCACCAGCCCACCCGCGACGACCTCGTGCAGCCGAGGTCCCGGGACACGACGTCTAGGACGGCGACGGGCGGTGTCCCTCCAGGAACGCGTCGACGACGGCCTCCGGAGAGAGTTCGGACGTGTCCGTGCCGGCCCCGCTACGATCCCACAGCCCCGTGGCGATGAGCGGGGAGAGCAGGAACACCACCTTCTGCAGCGGATCGCCGGGGCCGACATGCCCCCGTTCCTGGTGCATCGCGATGATCCGCGCTGCGTTCTGCAGGTTCGGCATGAGGGCGGAGAGGGCGTTGCGCAACTCCGGGTGACGGGGGATCTCGGTCAGCAGCGTCAGGACGGCACCGCCGTAGGCGCGGTTCGTCATGTCGTACGCGTGGACGATCGCGGCGAGGTCCGCCCTCACATCGCCCCCTGCGACCACCCGGCCGAAGGGTGATGCTGAGAGGCGGTGGGTCAGTGCCGCCTCGATCAGGGCCGCTTTGCTTCCGTAGCGGCGGTACAGGGTCACTTCGCTCACACCCGCTCTCGCGGCAATCTCCTGGGTCGTGGCTGCGTCGTAGCCACGCTCCGCGAACACCTGGACCACAACCTCGAACAGATTGTCGACATTCACGACCTTGGGCATCTTTCTCCGGACCTCACGCAGACGGGATCGTTCCGGGTTTATTGTAAGTGGCCACTTGCAATAAACCGGGGCGGGTCCCTACCTTGGATGTCGTCTCCGGGGTGTCCGGAGCGGTCAGACGAGGTGGTCTGCCCACTGTGGCGGCAACCCGGACAAGGGCGTGGGAATGACTCAGAGTGGCGTGCAGCGGAGCAGGGCCGAGAGCGCTCCACCCAGAGCCGGGGGGTCCGCCCTCTGGCGCCTGAAGGTCCGGCTCCAGTTCACGGGCTGGCTCCAGTACCTCCCCAACGCGTTCGTCGCGCTCGCATTCGCCTTGGTCGCGGCAGTGGGGTGGGTGATCGGGTCCTGGCCGGTCATCCTGTTCTGGCTGCCGGCCGGTATCGCCTCGCTGTTGCTCCTCGCCTTCGTCTTCGACCTGGTCACGGTCAAGCTCGGACTGCACCCCACCGAGGCCGTGCCCGAGCGCAGGGACGGCCTCGGAGCCTTCGATCTCATGCGTGCCCGACGCTCGTGCCGGTCGTTCCAGTCCCGGGACCTGACTCCCGCCCACCGGACGGAACTCATGGAGTCCGTCCGCGCGCACACTCGACCCGACCGGCTGATCGGCGACAGCCCCGTGCGGATGGAGTACGTCGCGGCCCCGCTCACCGTCTGGCCAGTCGTGGGCGCCCACGAGTTCCTCGTCGCGATAGCCCCCCGCACCTATGACCGCCTGGCGGTCGTCGATGTCGGCCGCAGTCTGCAGAAGGTCGTTCTGCACGCCACGCGGATGGGGCTGGCGACGTGCTGGATCGGCCCGGGAGCCGACCAGAAGAGTGTGGTGCAACACCTCGGTGACCGGTTCGACTCAGAGAAGGACCACGTCATCTGTGTCTGTGCCGTGGGATACCGTTCACGGTTCATGCCTTCGGCCATCCGCGCCATGCAGGCCTTGCAGCACCGCCGGCTGCCGCTGACATCACTCTTCTTCGCCGATCCGTACTTCCGCGAGCCCCTGGACGTCGCCCGGTCCCCCTGGAAGGCCTTCGGGCGCTGCTACGAGGTGTGCCAGTGGGCCCCCTCGTCGTACAACGGCCAGACAACCCGATGCGCCGCGGTGACCGAGCCGGCCGGGGGTGGGGGGAGTCCGGTGAGGTTCGACTTCTGTGCCTCCACCACGTCGCGGTACTACGCGCCGGTGGCACTGGGGATCTGGTGCGCGAACTGGGAGACGGGCTGCCAGGAGCTGGGCATCGACGGCCACTTCGCAGTACTGACACCCGCAGAACGAGGTGTTCAGGGAGCTCCCGAGCTGCCACGTTACGACGTGAGCTGGGTGGTCGACCACCGAGCGACCAGGTGAGGCCGGGGCCCGGTGCGACAGGGCTCCGCCCGGGCGTCCCCACTTCTCTTCGGGCCGGTGGTCCGCGAGTTGCGGGACCAGGACCCAAGATCTTCAGGACACCCCCAGGGCGTGTACCGAAGGCGGATCAAGATACTCGTTCTGCCCTGGCAAGTGTCATGCGATGCTCACGTCATGACTGACCCACGCGAGGTTGCCATCGTCCGCTGGCCAGGTCGGGCCCCTTCCGTCCAGAACGGGCTGGCAGCTCTGCTGGCGACCTACCATCTGCAGACGCAGGCCGAGAAGGGGGAAGCCGTCGCCGGTGTGGATGAGTTGCCGGACCGCTACCGGGTGGAGATCGCGGATCCACAGGCCGTGTTCGTCGATGACGTCGTGCTGCTGGCGGTGAGCGGGGACATCGCGGTGGGCTGCCTCGTGGTGACCGCCCCTCTCGACGGACGATCCGAGGTCAAGAGGCTCTGGACGGACCCGGTGTTCCGGGGGCGGGGCGTCGCGTCCAGCCTGGTCAGCGCCGCCCTCGTGCATGCTGCGGAAAGCGGCGTCAGCGCGGTGCGGCTGTCGGTGTGGAAGTGGCGGACAGGCGCGATGGCCCTGTACGAGCGGCTCGGATTCACCGTCGCCGAGTCGTGGGACGAGCGGGACCAACTGGTCTGCATGGAACGGACCGTGTGAGTGGTCACAGCCGTTCTTTGATGACCGCGGCGAGGACGGTCGCCTCGTAGCGGACCGCGAGCCTGTCGTAGCGCGTCGCCACGGCACGGTGCCTTTGAGGCGCATGCCGCGCCTTGTCGTCCACCGGCCACCTGTTGGTGCACTACCCACCCAAGGTCGCCGTCTCCAAGCTGGTCAACAGCCTCAAAGGCGTCTCCGCCCGCCGGATAATCTGAAGTCCACGTCAGAGCAGCCTTGAGATGCATTCATCCCCCGCGTGAACGACTCCGTTGGGAAATCCGCAGAATGGCGGTGACTGGCCGTCCGGACTGCCATGATCGGCCTGTTCG
>NZ_JADWYM010000086.1 GCF_022414535.1 Streptomyces sp. MUM 2J | reverse complement strand
AGGAGTCGCGGCTGCGTGAGCGGTGGCTGCGGGCGAACGCGGAGATCACCCACAGCCTGATGTCCGGAGTCGAGCGCTCCGAGGTTCTCGGCCTGCTGGCGGACCGGGCCCGGGAGATCACCCAGGCGTCCCTCGTCGCGGTCGCGATGCCGGTGGAGGACACCGGCTCGCTGACCGTCGAACTCGCCACCGGCGCCGACGCCGATCGCCACCGGGGCCAGGTGCTGCCCGTGGAGGGCACCCTCGTCGGCGAGGCCTACGCCACCGCCGCCCCGGTCACCTGCCTGGACGTCCTCGCGGACGCCCGGGTGGCGCTCCTGTCCGGCCGGTTCTCCGGGCTCGGCCCGGCCGTCGCCGTCCCCATCGGCACCGGGGTCGAGGGCGTACGCGGTGTCGTGCTGCTGGTCCGTGAGGCCGGCGAGACGGCGTTCTCCGAGAAGGAGATCGAACCGCTCAAGGGCTTCGCCGCCCAGGCCGCAGTCGCGATGGAGCTGGCCGAACGCCGTCAGGACGCCGAGCAGATCGCGGTCCTCCAGGACCGTGACCGCATCGCGCGCGACCTGCACGACCTCGCCATCCAGCGGCTTTTCGCCACGGGGATGACCCTCCAGAGCGCCGGACGCTTCATCGAGCACCGGGAGGCCGCCGAGCGCGTCGTCCGCGCCGTGGACGACCTGGACGAGACCATCAAGATCATCCGCTCGACCATCTTCGGCCTGCGCTCCCGTGAGGACGGCACCGCCGGCGCCGGGCTGCGCGCCCGCGTGGTCCGCGCGGTCGGGGAGGCCGCCCCGGTGCTGGGCTTCGCGCCCAGCGTCCGTATGGAGGGCCTGCTGGACACCGCCGTGTCGCGGGAGACCGCCGACCACGTGGTGGCCGTCCTCTCCGAGGCGCTCACCAACGTCGCCCGGCACGCCCGCGCGGACCGGGTCGACGTCGTCCTGGGGACCGACGGGCGCGCGGTGCGCCTGACGGTGACCGACAACGGCGTCGGACTGCCGCCGGGGGGCCGCCGCAGCGGTCTGCGGAACATGGCGGAGCGGGCCGAGCAACTGGGAGGCGCGCTGGAGACCCTGACCCCGGAGGACGGCGGGACCACGCTGGTGTGGCGGGTTCCGGTGGGGGAGCGGTAGCACGCTCCCGGGCGCTGCGGGGCTGTGCCGGGCAGGCACCGGGAGGGGAGCCCGGCCGGACGTCGAACCGCCGCCGGCGCGCGGCCCCGTTGCCCCGGCCGGGACGGCGACGGTCCCGGCCGCAGGGTGAACGGCCGCGGGGTTAACCACCGCACCGGCACGGGCCGGGGACGGCATCGCCGCGCTCCCGGCCCTCACCCGACACTCAGCCTCCGCCCCGGCGGGCGGAGTTCACGCGGCGGCGTCCGGCAGCCACAGGTCGGGGCCGAACACCTCGTAGCGGATCAGGCGGGCCGGGACGCCGCGCCCCAGCAACTCGGCACGCACCGCGCGCATGAACGGCAGCGGCCCGCACAGGTACACGGTCGCGTCGGCGGGCAGCTCGACCGCGTCGAGGTCGAGCAGGCCCGCGTGGGTGTCCGGCTCGGCCGCGTCGGGACGCTCGTACCAGAAGACCGCCTGCCCGTGCGGCAGCCGATCGGTCAGCTTCCGGGTCTCCGCGCGCAGCGCGTGGTCCTCGGGGGCCGTGTCGGCGTGCAGCACCAGCACCTGGCGGGCGGACCCGGTCACCGCGAGACGGTCGAGCATGCCGACCATCGGCGTGCAGCCGATGCCCGCCGATATCAGCACCAGCGGGGTGTCCGCCTCGTCGAGGGAGATGTCGCCGAACGGCACGGACAGGGTCAGCTCGTCGCCGACGTGGACCGTTCGGTGCAGCAGCTCCGACACCTCGCCGTCGGGGTCGCCGCCGGTGCCGGCCACCCGCTTGACGGTGATGCGGCGCAGCTCGCGCCCCGGGTCACCGGACAGGCTGTACTGGCGCACCTGGTGCACCCCGTCCGGCATGAGCACACGGACGCTGACGTACTGCCCGGCGCGCGCGGCCGGGGCCGGCCCGCCGCCGGCCGGGCGCAGCACGAAGGACACCACGTCCGCGGTCTCCTGCCGCCGCTCCACCACGGTCCACGGCTGCCAGACATCGCCCGGTTCCACCCCCGCCTCCTGGTAGAGGCGGGCCTCCTGGGCGATGAGCGCACCGGCCATCAGCCAGTACACCTCGTCCCAGGCGGCGGCCACCTCCGGTGTCACCGCCTCGCCCAGCACCTCGGCGATCGCACCGAACAGGTACTTGTGGACGATCGTGTACTGGTCGTCGGTGACCCCGACCGCCGTGTGCTTGTGGGCGATGCGCGAGAGCAGCGCGTCCGGCCGCTCGTCGGGCCGTGCCAGCAGGGCCCGGGCGAAGCCGGCGATCGATCCGGCGAGGGCCCGGCGCTGGGCCCCGCTGGCCTGGTTGCCGCGGTTGAACATGCCGTCCAGCAGCTCGGGCCGGTCGCGGAACATCGCCCCGTAGAAGCGTGTGGTGATCTCGTCGAGTGCACCGGCCACGGCGGGCAGCGTTGCCCTGACGACGGCTGCGGACTCTGCGGACAGCATGAAGCCTCCCGAAGGCGGGACGAAGGAGAGGATCGGGGCGGGGGCCGGACGTGTGGTGAACGGCGGGCCGGGTCCGGCGGACCTGGCCCATCCCTTTATAGGAGGAGAGCCGCACATGATCACAGGGCCGGACAGGGCCCGCGCAGGGACGTTCGGCCCAGCGCGGCCGGGCGGCGCGCCGCCTAGCGTTCCTGGCACGGAGAACGGCCTCGCCCCCGGACCGAGGGGGCGTCGTCCGGTGCCGTTCGCTCCCGGGCCGATGGTTGGCGAACCGTCGGATCCGGTGGCGGACACGTCTGTTCGGCGGCAGGGAACCCCCACGGTCCTGGGGATGGGACCCCGGGTGAGCCCTCCCGCCGACGGCCCGGAGCCGTACTCCCGGGGCGGCGCGACAAGGCTCGTGGGCCTGCCCCGACCTGCCCGGGTGCTCCCTTTCGCGGTGCAGCCGGGCAGGACACCGGTGCGGACTCGGGCCGCCTTCCGGAACCGCGTACGGGCCCACTGGGGAGAGGGCACGCGCGGTTCCGGAACACCCCCGTGGACGGCCGCCGGTGAACACGTGGTCCTCGGCGGCTCGCTCGGCTTGCGGTGGGGAGAGGCCGGGCGATGCCGCCGGAAACCGGCCCCCGCCACACCGGCGTCCGGCCCGCCCCGGCAGCTTTCCGGCACCCGGCTACCGCGGAGGCCCGGCTCACAACCCGAGCGTGAACCAGGTCGTCTTCCCGTGGTCGGTGGGCCGCACTCCCCAGCTTCCCGCGAGCGCCCGCACCAGGATCAGCCCGCGGCCCGACTCCTCGTCCCCGGCCGCCAGGCGCGGCTGCGGCAGATGCTGGCTGCGATCGCTGACCTCGACGGTGAGTTCGGTGGCGGTGCGGCGCAGCCGCAGCCCGATGGGACCCTCGGCGTGCTGGACGGCGTTGGTGAGCGTCTCCGACAGCAGGAGCAGCGCGTCGTCGGGGTCCGTGGCGCAGTTCCACGCGGTGAGGGCCTTGCGCAGGAACGCACGCCCCTCCGGCACGGACTCCGCCACCGCGGGCAGCTCGGTGCTGCGCGCCGCCAGCGGGGCCGGCGGCAACTGGGCCAGCAGCAGCGTCACGTCGTCGTTGTGGCTGTCGGCGTCCGGCAGCAGGCTCGTCAGCACCTGGTCGGCCGCGGTCTCCAGGCACGCCGGACCGGTGAAGAACTCCGCCAGGACGACGGAGAGTTCACCGATCCGCCCCTCGATGTCGCTCCCCGGCGTCTCGATCAGCCCGTCGGTGTAGAGCACGAGGGTCGCACCCGGGGGGATCTCGATGCACGACTGCTCGTAGATCACGTCGCCGACCCCGAGCGGCGCGTTGACCGGCGTCCGCAGCTGGCTGACGCCCTCACCGGCCCCGGCGACCAGGACCGGCAGATGACCGGCCGAGCACACCGTCACCGTTCCCGCGTCCGGCGCGATCACCAGATAGCAGCAGGTCACCAGCTGATCGGGCACGTCCAGGTCGGCCACGCAGCTGTCCAGGGCCTGCATCAACCGGTGGGGTTCCATGCCGGTCTTCGCCAGGGCGTGCGCCGCCGAGCGCAGCTGTCCCATCACGGCCGCCGCTTCCAGGCCGCGGCCCATCACGTCACCGATGAGCACCCCGACCCGGTCGGCGCCCAGAGGCACCAGGTCGAACCAGTCGCCGCCCACGCCCGCGCCCTGCGTGGCGGGCCGGTAGCGGCTCGCCGTGGCCAGGCCCGGCAGCGCGGGGGGCGTGCCCATGAGGCTGCGCTGCAGCGTCAGCGCGATGTGCCGCTGCTGCTCGTACAGCGCGGTGAGTTCGGCCTCGGCGCGCTTGCGGTCGCTGATGTCCCGCACGATGGCGCAGGCGCCGACCACCGCGCCGGACGGGTCCCGTGTCGGCCACAGGGTCACGTCGACGTCCAGCATGCCGCCCGTCTTGGTCCTCCGCAGCGTCTCGAAGTGCTCGACCTTCGCGCCGTCCCGCAGCTGCTCCAGCAGCATGCCGACCTCCCCGCGCCGTTCCGGCGGGGCGAGCACGGCGACGTGGCTGCCGATCGCCTCCTCGGCCGTGTAGCCGTACAGGCGCTGCGCCGCGGCGTTCCAGTACGTGATGTGCCCGTCCAGGGTCTTGGCCAGGATCGCGTCCTGCGAGGACTCCACGATCCCCGCCAGCTCGTTGATGCGCGCCTCGGCCGCCTTGCGGTCGCTGACGTCGCGCACGGCTGCGGAGACCAGCAGCCCGTCCGCCGTCTCCAGCGGGCTGAGGCTGATCTCCACGGGGAACTCGGTGCCGTCCTTGCGCAGCCCGTGCAGTTCCAGACCCGCGCCCATCGGGCGGACCTGCCGGTTGGCCGCGTAACCGTCGCGGTGACCGGTGTGATGGGCGCGGAAACGGTACGGCATCAGCAACTCGACCGGATGGCCGAGAAGTTCCTCCCGCCGATAGCCGAACATGGCCTCCGTCTGTGCGTTGACGAGCCTGATGACTCCCGTGTCGTCGACGATGACCATTGCGTCCGGTGCGGCCTCCAGTAAGCCGCGGAACACCATGTCGGCCATGTGGCGGCCCCCTCCCGTGCGAGGAATCAGGCCATCACAGCGCGTCTGGGTTGGGCCCGCCCCGGAATGTCGTTTACTTGCCGCTTCCTGCCCAAAGGCGATCGTCGGGAGATCGACCTGGATGACCACGGAACCCGGGTTCGTGCTCGGCGCCCGGGGGCCGGCCTCCCCGCCGCGGTGAGGACCTGCGGCCGGAACCGGATCTTCCGCCGCCCGGCGCCGCGCCCGGTGCCGCGTGCGGCACCGGGCGGTACGGCGCCCCCTTCGCCGCAGGTGCACGACAGGGCGGGAAGGACCATCCGCTTCTTGCGGATCCTCATTGCGCGGTGCACGGCACCCGGCCGCTTCTCCGCGTCTCGATGCGGTCCTTCCCGTCACCTTCAGCACAGCACAACGGCCGCACATCCACCAGGGCCGAACGGCCCCACCCCGCGAAGGTACCGGCCGCCGCCCGCCCGCAAAGGGGCGCTCCAGCCCGTGGCAGGGGCCGGTCGGCTCAAGCGCCGCGGGCCGCACCTGCGCTTGGCTGGACGTGAGCACCACGACACGACCGAAGGAGCGAGAACCGTGGGAACCACCCTCACACCGGACTCCTGGGAGGGCGCCGCCCTGCTCCTGGCCGCCGCGGCGGGCCTGGGCTTCGCCGCCACAGCGGCCCACGACGCCCGCGCCCTGCGCCGCGCACGCCGCGCTCCGCGGCAGCGGCCCCCGCGCC
>NZ_JADWYM010000085.1 GCF_022414535.1 Streptomyces sp. MUM 2J | reverse complement strand
GCTACTTGAACCGCCTACCGAAGCCCAAACCCTAGTTATGCAGCCCTTCCGAGACTCAGGACACTAGCCGAGGTGGGCCGGTACTCCGTCCATCAGATCCCGTACCGTCTCCAGGGCGGCGGCCCGATCCTTCGGCACCAGACCGATCCGGGTACGCCGGTCCAGCACGTCGGACTCGTCGAGCGCCCCCTCGTGCTGCAGGGCCCACAGCACCTCGGCGCCGGTGACGGGGTGATCGGGCAGCAGTCGAGCGCCGAGCGAGGGGGTCTGCGCGGCCAGCGCCTGCACCGCGGGTGCCTCCGTGCCGTAGCGGCGGACCAGCCGGCGCGGCGACCGAAGGGCGCGCAGCGTCCGGGGCGAGGCGGCGCCGACGAGCGGCAGGCGTGCGGTGGGGGAGGGGCCCGCGGTGAGGGCGCGGGCGTCGACGGCGGCGTCGACGGCGTCCTCGGCCATGCGCCGGTAGGTGGTGAGTTTCCCGCCGACCACGGTCACGACGCCGTCCGGCGAGGTCAGCACGGCGTGCCGGCGTGAGATGTCGGCGGTCCTGGACGGCGTGCCGGCCGACCCGTGCCCGGCGGTGTCCAGCAGCGGGCGCAGGCCCGCGAACGCGCCGACGACGTCCTCCCGGCCCACCGGCACGTCCAGCACGGAGCCGAGCACGTCCAGCAGGAAACCGATGTCCGTCTCGGGCACCTCGGGAACGTCGGGGACCGGGCCGTCGACGGGTTCGTCGGTGAGCCCGACGTAGACCCGGCCGTCGCCCTGTGGCAGCACGAGGACGAACCGGTTGGTCTCCCCGGGGATCGGGATGTGCAGGCCCGTGCGCAGATGACCCAGGAGTTCGGCCCGCAGCACCAGGTGGGTGCCGCGGGAGGGCCTGATGCGGATGCCGTCGACCAGGCCGCCCGCCCACACGCCGGTGGCGTTGATCACCGCGCGGGCGCGGATCTCGCCCTCCTCGCCGGTGATCTCGTCCCGGACCCGGGCGCCGCCACCGGTCACCTCCAGCGCGCGCACCCGGGTCAGGATCCGCGCACCACGCGCCGCCGCGGTCCGGGCGAGGGCGGTCACCAGCCGGGCGTCGTCGGTGAGCCGGCCGTCCCAGGACAGCAGGCCGCCGCGCAGGCCCTCCGCCCGCAGGGCCGGGGCGAGGTGCCGGGTCTCGACGGCGGACAGCCGGCGCGGCGCCGGCAGCGTGCCGCGTGCCGTACGGGCCGCCAGGCGGAGTGCGTCCCCGGCCCGGAAGCCGGCCCGGGCGAGTGCTGCCTGCGGGCGCGAGACCAGTGGGGTGAGCGGCAGGAGGAAGGGTTGGGCGTGCACCAGATGGGGCGCGGTGCGCTCCATCAGCACACCGCGCTCGACGGCGCTCTCGTGGGCGACGTCCAGCTGCGCGGAGGCGAGGTAGCGCAGTCCGCCGTGGATGAGCTTGGAGCTCCAGCGGGAGGTGCCGAAGGCCAGGTCGTGCGCGTCGACGGCGGCGACCGTCAGTCCGCGCGCCGCCGCGTCCAGCGCCACCCCGGCGCCTGTCGCGCCGAGGCCGACGACCAGGACGTCCACGGAGGGACCGCCGAGGGTCCGGGTCAGTTCACGGGCGCGCCGCGCGGCGGACAGGGAGGATCCCGGCGCCGCCTCGGGGAAGTGGGAGCTCATGGTGCGAGGGTCCTCTCGAGAAGGGACCGCAGCTCGTCGAGGAAGGCCGGGGCGCTCAGCTCGGCGTCGTCCTCGTCGGTCATGGTCCGCAGGGACAGGGTGAAGGACTGCACGACCAGCAGCAGGGACCGGGCCTGGCGCTCGGTGTGCCCGGCGCGTACGGATCCGTCGGCGCGACCCTCTTCCAGCGCCTGGGCGAGCAGCCCGAGCAGTGCCTCCTGACTCGCCCCGCGCCGGTCCAGCACATAGGGCAGCAGCAGCTCCGGATCGACGTCGACGATCTTGCGGAAGAGCGGATGCGCGCGGAAGGCCGCGACGCCCGCGACCAGTCCTTCGACGATCAGCGTGCGCGCGTCGAGACCCGGCCGGCGTTCGGGCATGGCCCGGGCGGCCACGTCGATCCACTCGCGGGTCATGAGGTCACCGACCAGGGACCGCACGTCGGGCCAGCGCCGGTACAGCGTCATCCGGGAGACGCCCGCGCGGCGGGCCACGTCGGTCAGGGTGGTGCGGCGCACGCCGACCGCCAGTACGCAGTCGCGCACCGCGTCGAGCACCGGATCGCTCTCCGAGTCCTTGTGACGAATAGGCGTCATGTGTCACAGTGTAACGCCCCGACGCCCCCGTGGGGCCTGCACCACGCAAACCCCTCGGACCGACCGGTGAGGACGACGACCATGGACATGCTGTGGAACGGCTGGGGCGACCCCGCCAAGGCCGCGCCGCTGCCCGAGACGGTGACCGGACTGCTGCGCGACCTGCTCGGCGTCGCGCCGAGCACGGCGGCACCGCTCGCCCTCGGCGACATTGCGGTGCCCGAGCCGAGGCTGGACAAGGCCGCCCACGAGGCACTGATCGCCGCGGTCGGCGACCCGGCCCACGTGCGCACCGACCCCGAGACCCGCGTCCGGCACACCCGCGGCAAGTCCACCCCCGACCTGCTGCGCATCCGCCGGGGCGACGTCGACGACGTCCCCGAGGGGGTCGTGCTGCCCGCCACGCACGACGAGGTCCTCGCCCTCCTCGGGGCCTGCGCCGACCACGGCCTCGCGGTCGTCCCCTTCGGTGGCGGCACCTCCGTCGTCGGCGGACTCGCCCCGGCCCGCGCGCGGTCCTTCGTCGCGCTCGACCTGCGCCGCATGGACCGGCTGCTCGCCCTGGACCCGGTCTCCCGCACCGCCACCCTGCAACCCGGCCTGCGCGCCCCGCAGGCCGAGGCGCTGCTGGCCGGGCACGGTTTCACCCTCGGCCACTTCCCCCAGTCCTACGAGTGGGCCACCATCGGCGGATTCGCCGCGACCCGGTCCAGCGGCCAGGCCTCCGCGGGCTACGGCCGCTTCGACGAGATGGTGCTCGGTCTGACCCTCGCCACCCCCGGGGGCACCCTCGACACCGGGCGCGCCCCCCGTTCCGCCGCCGGACCCGACCTGCGCCAGCTGCTGCTCGGCTCCGAGGGAGCGTTCGGTGTCATCACCTCCGTGACCGTGCGCATCCGGCCCCGGCCGCAGGCCCGCCACTACGAGGGCTGGCGCTTCGGCTCCTTCGACACCGGCGCCGCCGCCCTGCGCCGGCTCGCCCAGGACGGTCCGCGTCCCACCGTGCTGCGCCTGTCGGACGAGACCGAGACCCTCATCGGGCTGGCCCAGCCCGAGGCCATCGGCTCCTCCGGTGCGCCGCAGGAGACCGGCTGCACGGCGGTCGTCGGTTTCGAGGGGACCGAGGAGGACACCGCGCTCCGCCGCGAGCAGGCAGCCGCCGTCCTCAGTGCGTGCGGCGGCACTCCCCTCGGTGACGATCCCGGACGGCGCTGGGCCGAGGGCCGCTACTCCGCGCCCTACCTGCGCGACTCCCTGCTGGACGCCGGCGCGTTCGCCGAGACCCTGGAGACGGCGGCCTTCTGGTCCCGCATTCCCGGCCTCTACGCGGCCGTGCGCGACGCGCTGACCGGCACCCTGACCGCGGCCGGTACACCGCCCCTGGTCATGTGCCACATCTCGCACGTCTACGAGAACGGCGCCTCGCTGTACTTCACCGTGGTGTCCGCCCAGGGCGAGGACCCCGTGCCCCACTGGGAGCACGCCAAGCACGCCGCCAACGAAGCGATCCTGGCCGCGGGCGGCACGATCAGCCACCATCACGGCGTGGGCACCGACCACCGCGACTGGTACCTGCGTGAGGCCGGGGAACTCGGCGTCGCCGCCCTCCAGGCGGTCAAGCACCGCCTGGACCCGGCGGGCCTGCTCAACCCCGGGGTCCTCCTCCCGGCCGACTGATCCACCGCTCCCGTCCATCACCACACCGACGTCACCGTCCTGACGTCACCGCCCGTACACCGTCCGTCCGTCACCGCCCATCCACCACCGGCACGGTCCGTCAGCCCCGGAGGCAGCACCGATGCGACAGTTCACCGCGGTCGTCAACCCCACGGCGGGGGCATCCGCCGGAGCCGCCGCCCTGCTCGGCGTGGCGCGGCTGCTGCGCGAGGCCGGCGCCGAGCTGGAGACCGTCTACAGCCGCAGCCTCGACCATGCCCGGCAGCTCGCCCGTGACGCCGGGGAACAGGGCCGCGTGGTGCTCGCCGTCGGCGGTGACGGCATGACCGGCGCAGTCGGCGGAGCCCTCAGCGGCACCGGCGCGCTGTTCGGCCTCGTCCCCGCGGGTCGCGGCAACGACTTCGCCCGGGCCCTGGGGCTGCCCGCGGACGCCTCGGACCTGGCCGAGGTGCTGTTGCGCGCCGATCCGCGGCCCGTCGACACCATCGAGGTCACCTCCGCCGTGCACGACCGCACCGTCGTGCTCGGCAGCGTCTACGCCGGCGTCGACGCCCTGGCCAACCTGTACGCCAACCGTGCCCGCCTGCTGCGCGGCTCCGCCCACTACTACCTCGGCGGCCTGCGCGCGGTCACCGGCTGGCGTGCCGCGCGCTACCGGCTCGTCCTCGACGGCGAGGAGTACCTCCACCGCGGCTACACGGTGGTGGCCGCCAACTCCGGCTACTACGGGTCCGGGCGCCTCATCGCCCCCGACGCCCGCATCGACGACGGACTGCTGGACGTCGTCCTGATCGCCGAGGCACCCAAACGGCTGTTCTTCTCCCTCATGAACGACCTCGGCACCGGCGCCCACCTGGACCGTCCGCAGGTGCGGGTCCTGCGTGCCAAGGAGATCCGCATCGAGGCCGACCGTACCGTCCCCTACGGTGCCGACGGCGAGGTCGACGCCGCCCTCCCGGTCACGGCCAGGGTCCTGCCCGGGGCGCTGCGCGTGCTGGGCTGAGCGCCGGCCTGCCCCGGGACCGGGGCCGAACGGGCGCCGGCCGTGCCCGATGACGATCACGCCGAAACGGAGGCCGGCGAGCGGAGGAGGGCCACCGGGGCGGCGGACCGCCCGCGCCGCCCGCGGCCCGCCGCCGGAAACGCGCTGCCGGGCTCCGACCCACCGCCCGGCTCCCGCAGCACGGATGTCCGCCGCTGCGTTCGGGTGGCTATCATCCTTTCAATGCAGAATCCGGGGTTTTGCCCAAGAAAGGGGTCCTCCCTGTCGACGGGCACATGTCCTGCCGGAGTGATCCATGTCCCGCACGCGTCCGCCGGACGATGACGACGAGCTGCTCGCCAAGCTCGGCGCGCTGACCGCCCAGGCGCGCGAGCGCGCCGAGCTCCAGCGCTCCCAGGTCGAACTGGCGATCGCCCTCCAGCGCGGCATGCTCCCGCGGGACCTGCCAGCCGCCGAAGGTTTCCGTCTGGCCGTGCGGTACACGCCGGCCACCCACGGTCTGAGTGTCGGCGGCGACTGGTACGACGCGTTCCGGCTGCCCGACGGCCGGATCGGGCTCTCGATCGGCGACGTCCAGGGGCACAACATCGAAGCCGCCGCCTTCATGGGCCAGGTCAGGGTCGGCCTGCGTGCACTGGCCTCCGTCACCGGCGAACCCGGCGACCTGCTGGCCCGTACCAACGAGCTGCTGCTCGCCCTCGGCACCGACCTCTTCGCCACCTGCACCTTCATGCGCCTCGATCCGGCCACCGGCCTGCTGGAGAGCGCCCGCGCCGGCCACATTCCGTGTGTGTGGGCCACGGCCGACGGACGGTCCGGGATGTTCGACGACGAGACCGGACCGCCCCTCGGCGTCGCGTCGGGGATGCCCTACCCGGTCACGTGCCACCGGCTCACCGTGGGCGGAGTCTTCGTGCTGGTCACGGACGGTGTCGTGGAGGGGCCGTCGATGAACCTCGACGAGGGACTGGACCAGGTGGTGCGGCTGGCGGGCGTCGCCGCCGTCGCCGGCCTGGAGGCGTCCTCGCTGGCCGCGGCCGTCATCAAGGGCGCCGAACGCGTCGGGCACGCGGACGACGCGGCCGTCCTCGTCATCGGCCACGACGGCCAGGGGCCCCAGGGCGGCCGGAGCGCGCCGCCCGCCGACGAGGGCCGCGGCGTGCGTACGGGCCCCGACAGCGGGGGCGCGCCACGCACCGGCGG
>NZ_JADWYM010000084.1 GCF_022414535.1 Streptomyces sp. MUM 2J | reverse complement strand
ACACCGAAATCGCGATCATGGAGAAGGGGCTTGCATCCCGCTCGAACCGGTAAACGCAGCGGCGTTGGCCAGATCGTCCGCAAGGACGCCGGCGGCCAGGTCACCACCTACGCCTACGACGTGAGCGGTCGCCTCGCCGAGGCGACCGGCCCCGACGGCACACATCTGTCCATCACCCGCGACCGGTACGGCCTCGTCCGCTCGGAGACCGTCGACGGACGTGAACTCAACTACTACTACGATGCGTTGGGTCGCCGTAACGGGCGGACGACCCCCAGCGGCGCGACCACCACGTGGGCGTACGACGCGGCGGGCCGGCGTATCCGCCTCGTCGCCTCCGGCCACTCCGTCGACGTCTCCTACGATGCTGCGGGGCGTGAGCTCACCCGGCACGTCGGTGACTTCCTCACGCTGCACAACTCGTACGACACGCTGGGCCGACTCGCCACCCAGTCGGCCGTCGGCCGGAACGACCGCACTCTTCAGAGCCGCGCCTACACCTATCGCGGAGACGGTGGTCTCGTTGTCCTCGACGACCGACTGAACGGCCAGCGCCGCTTCGACCTTGACCCGGTCGGCCGCGTCACCGCCGTCCGCGCCGAGAACTGGACCGAGACCTACGCCTACGACGCCGCCGGCAACCAGAGGCAGGCATCCTGGCCCGTCCCGTACCCCGGCCAGGAGGCCACCGGCGAGCGCGTGTACACCGGCACCCGCATCACCCGCGCAGGGAACGTCCGCTACGGATACGACGCCCTCGGCCGGATCACCCTGCGCCAGAAGAGCCGGCTGTCGCGCAAGCCGGAGACCTGGCGCTACGTGTGGGACACGGAGGACCGGCTCGTCGAGGTGACCACCCCGGACGGCACCTGCTGGCGCTACACGTATGACCCGCTTGGCCGTCGCACCGCGAAGTTCCGCCTTGCCGCCGACGGCGACACGGTCGTCGAACGTGTCGACTTCACCTGGGACGGCACGACGCTCTGCGAGCAGACGACACGGGCCGCCGCCCTGCCGCACCCGGTCACCCTCACCTGGGATCACCAGGGGCTGAAGCCGATCGCCCAGACCGAGCGCATCAGCGTGGCCGACGCCCCGCAGCAGGAGGTCGACTCGCGTTTCTTCGCGATCGTCACCGACCTCGTCGGCTCGCCGCGCGAGCTGGTCGACGAAAAGGGGGACATTGCCTGGCGCACCCGTACCACCCTGTGGGGCACCACCACCTGGAACAAGGACGCCACCGCCTATACGCCGCTGCGCTTTCCCGGCCAGTACAGCGACCCCGAGACAGGCCTGCACTACAACTACTTCCGTCACTATGACCCGGAGACCGCCCGCTACCTCTCCGCCGATCCCCTGGGCCTCGCGCCCGCACCCAATCCCACGGCGTACGTGCACAACCCGCACACGTGGATGGATCCGCTGGGACTCACGCCCTGCGACGAAGACGCGATCACGGTCTACCGCAAACAGACCGACCATCCGCTGAGCCAGCGCATTCACATCGGTGAGAACGGCGAGGTGGCCATCACGGGGAACGGCAAACTCTATGTGAACATGAGCGACGACATCAGGCACACCGTCGAATACCGGGGGGACGGCGGACAGATTGTTTCATTCGAAGTCTCCAGAGACTACCGAGACTCGATCCGGGAGTCGGCTCTGCCGCAGAACAAGGATGATCATCCGGACGGCGATGCCTTTACCCGGCAGGAATGGAAGGAATTGCTCAAGGAATACGCGGAAATCTCCGATCCGACCAAGGGGCCGGATCTCTACGGCATTCCGCGCAAGCTCTTCCCCGGCTTGCGCCAAGCGATCGCCGAGAACTCCGGACGCATCGTGCAGGAAGGATAGGATCGAACCATGATCCACAGCGAGGAGAGCGTCGCAGCCGAACTGGACCGCGTCCGGCAGCGCCCCGCAGCCGAGTCGGCTCCGCCGGTTCTGGCGGTCTTCACCGTCGATGTCGCCGAGGGCTCCTCCGAGGCCTATGTGCAGCGGGTACGGCACGTCCTTTCGGCGGCGCTCCATCTGGCCTGTACGGCGGAGTTCGACGACGAAGACCTGCCGGTGGACGAGTTCCCGGACTGGTTCACGACGCTCAGTGCCCGGGACGGTGAGGCGCCGCAGCATGTCGCCGTCCATGGCCGCACGGCGTACACGGACCGGAGTGGTGGAAGCCCTTGGTCGCTGCAGAACTGGATCTACCGTTTCGAGCCGGACGAGGATTCCCGCGGCTGGGAGTTCTGGGACGCCGTGCCGGTGGGTCCGGCGCAGGCCCGCGTCTGGGTGGACAGTTGGGGGGAATCGTTCTTCGGCTCTCTCGAGCTGCTGTGGTTGCTCTACACGGCCGGCGCCGCACGTATCGAGGGGCCGGAGGTCCACAGGGCGGTCACCTGGGCGTCGGAGGTGGGCGGCCGGTGACGGAGGCGGACCACGGTCGCCTCGTGCGAGCGGCGTACACCGACTCCACGATTACCGTGTACCAGGCGTTTCCACAGGAGATCGCCGAACCGGCACTGCGCGCAGGGACGTTCGTGGCGCCGTTCAAGCGTGAACGCATGACGTGGATCAAACCGTCCTTCCTGTGGATGATGTACCGCTCCGGCTGGGCCCGGAAGCCGAACCAGGAACACGTTCTCCGCATCGAGATCGACCGGGATGGGTTCGAGTGGGCGCTGGCGCATTCGGCCCTCAGTCATTTCAAGTCCGGGGTGCACGCGGACCGCGACCAGTGGCGTGCGGAGGTCGCCGCGTGCCCGGTGCGCGTGCAGTGGGACCCGGACCGGTCGGTCCTTATGGAACCGCAGCCGTGGCGCGCCATTCAGGTCGGCCTGTCCGGCGAAGCCGTGAGCCGTTACGTGAGCCAGTGGATCGTGGACATCGCGGACGTCACCGAACTGGCGCGGTCGACGCACGCTGCCGTACTCGATGACGCCCGGTGGCACCGACGAACTGCCGCGACGATGTCGCCGCTGCGGCTGTCATCGTGTGCCTGCGGGGGAACTGCGTCACCGGTGGCACCGACATCGGACTGCTGTCGACCGAGAGCGGAATCGCCACCGTTTCACCCGGGACGGTGCGTCGGCCGAACCGGGCCGGGACTGATCCGGGCGTCCATAACCGTCACGTCAACGGTTATGGGACTCTCGGTGTATGGCCTTGCCATGGACACGCAGATCCCGGTGGGCCCGACCGGGAAGAAGCTGCTGCCGCTGACGGTCAAGATGACGGCTCCGGCCAGCTGGAACGGGGGAGCGGGAGGCGAGTGAGGGGCTGCGTTCTCAGCTCTTGAGGAGCATGTTCCGGCTCTGGTCGGCGCCCGTGCCCGGCAGGGCGCGGGGAACCCGTGTTCTCGGTCGCGCATGCGGTGAGCGCGAACGACCCGTGTGCGTGGCGGGTTTACGCATCCCCACGGGCGTTCCCCGCGTCTACATCGGCATGGACCGTGTTGACCTGCGAAAGCCGCCCGCGCGCGAGGAACTGCCCGAGGGGTGTCTCGTCACCGCGATCCGGATGCCGGTGCGGATCGTCGTGCTCGTGCTCGTGGTGCCGGTGCGGATGCTGTGGGACCTGCTGGTCGTGGCCGGGCGGGTGCTGCGGGACACCGTGCTGCGGCCGGCCGGGCGAGCGCTGCTGTGGCTGGGGCGGGCCCTGCTCGTGTGGCCCGCGATCGGGGTGTGGCGGTACGTCGTCGTGCCGTTCGGAGCGCTGCTGCGTCTGCTCGGCCGGGTGCTGCTCGTCGGGCCGGCGGTGTGGCTGTACCGGCGGGTGCTCACGCCGCTGGGCCACGTCCTCGTGCGGGTGTGCCGGGGGATCGGCGCCGGGGCCGTGTGGCTGTACGCGCATGTGCTGACGCCGGTCGGGCACGTCCTGGGGTGGCTGCTGAAGGGGGCCGGGCTGGTGCTGGCCGTCCTCGTCGCCGCGGTGTACGCGGGCGCCTCCCGGATCGTGCGGTACTTCGTCATCGTGCCCGGTGTGTGGCTGTACACCTGGGTGCTCCGGCCGGCGGGGCGGGCCCTGGTCCGGTGTGCGCGGGGTGCGGCACGGGTGATCGGGCTGGCCGTCACGGGGGCCGGGGCCGCTCTGTACCGGACGGTCCGGGTGCTGGTCGTGCTGCCCCTGCTCGCGGTGTGGCGGTGGGTGCTCGTGCCCGCCGGGCGGGTGCTCGCGGTCGTCGCGCGCGAGGTCGGTGACGCGCTCGGGCACGCGTGGCGGGTCGCCGGGCGGATCTCGCGCGCCGTCGGCCGCTTCCTCGGCACCGTCTTCCGGTGGCTCTTCGTCGAGCCGGCGCGGTGGGTGTACGGGGTGGTGCTGGCGCCGGTGGGGCACGTCCTGCGGGACGCGGTGCTGCGGCCCGCGGCCCAGGCCGCGCGCAGTGCGGGCCGGGTCGTCCGGCAAACCCTCGCCGTCGCCCGCGAGACCGCGCGGCAGGCGCGCGCAGACCTGCGCCGGGCCCTGTTCGGGGTGCCCGGTGAGAAGGAAGCGGTGGGTGGGCGGGAACCCGCCGATGGTGAAACGCGTACTCTAGAGCAAAGGGTCCGGCGCGAAATGTCCCCGCCGACGCGGGGGTGATCCGGACCTGTGACACCGGGCAGGCGTCAGCCCGGAGGCGTTCCCCGCCGACGTGGGGCAGCGCCACGGATCGCGACACGAGGAGAAGTTCCCCTGGGCAAGCGACAGCCCGTAGGCCCGCCGCCCGCACCTGCGGTGCAGCGCATCCGACTGCGTTACACCAAGCGAGGCCGCCTCCGGTTCACCAGCCACCGTGACTTCCAGCGTGCCTTCGAGCGCGCGCTGCGCCGCGCCGAGGTGCCCATGGCGTACTCGGCGGGGTTCACGCCGCACCCGAAGGTGTCGTACGCCAATGCCGCACCCACCGGCACGGGCAGTGAGGCGGAGTACCTGGAGATCGCACTCGCCGCATCCCGCGACCCCGAACGGCTCAGGAGTCTCCTGGACGAGTCGCTGCCCGCGGGGCTCGACGTCGTCGAGGCGGTCGAGGCCCGCACCTCCGGGCTCGCCGACCGGCTCACGGCCTCCGTCTGGGAGCTTCGGCTGGACGGGGTCGACCCGGCGGACGCCGGGCGTGCGGTGGAGGCGTTCGAGGCTGCCGAGGCCGTCGAGGTCCGGCGCAGGACCAAGAACGGTGTGCGTACCTTCGACGCCCGACCGGCCGTGGTCAGTCTGAATGCGGGCGCCGGCTCCGACGAAGCAGCCGACGCCGTGCTCCACGCTGGGCCGAGTGACCCGCCTTGTGCGATACTGCGGCTGGTTGTTCGGCACGTGACGCCTGCCGTACGACCCGACGACGTCCTGTCCGGTCTCCGCGCCGTGGCCGACCTGGCGCCGCCGGTCCCCGCAGCGGTGACCAGGCTGGCGCAGGGGCTGCTCGATGAAGAGACCGGCACGGTGACCGACCCGCTCGCGCCCGACCGCGAGGCAGCCGAGGCCCTTGTGACGGCCACCCCGGCAGCCGCCGCGACGGCGCCGATGCCGGAAGGTTCCGCGTAGGGACGGACGTCGTAGCGCCGCCCTCGTACTCGGGAGCCACCTGGGTCGGGCAGCGCACCGACCAGAAGACTTTCGCCAGGCCGTAAGCGACAAGGCGTACGGAACCGGCGAGACAGGACACAGAGAGCTCCCGTGCGGCGCCCGCGCCCCGGACGGCGGCACCGCGCATCGCGCGAGCCGCGGACGTCAACGGCGTTCGATCGTCACGATCGACGCCGGACCGGGCGCGGCGCCCGGGAGCCTGACGGGAGAAACGCCCGCATGCTTGAGCCGACTGAGCCCACCCAGGGTTCCGAACACAACACCCCCAGCGACACCCTGCCGCCACGCCGGCGGCGCCGTGCCGCGTCCCGCCCGGCCGGTCCGCCGGCCGTCAGCGCCTTCGATGCTCCCGCCGGGACGGTGGAGCCGGCCATACCGGCCGCGGAGGACGAGGCCGAGGTCAAGCCCGACGAAACCGTGACCGAGGCACCGGCGCAGACCGAGGCCGAGGAGGCCGAGGAGTCCGCGGAGGCGGCCGAGGCCGCGCCCGCGGGCCGCCCGCGTCGTCGCGCCACCCGCCGCGCGTCCGCGCGCAGATCGATCAGCAGCAGACCGCGTCCCGAGGACGCCAGCTCGCCCGGCCGGCGC
>NZ_JADWYM010000083.1 GCF_022414535.1 Streptomyces sp. MUM 2J | reverse complement strand
CCTCGATGATCTGGCTCAGAGAGCTCACCCGGACCACCTGATGATCACAACCACATACGCTCCCTAGGAGTCCCGCAGGGCGGCCGATCGCGCGCAGAGGTCCGCGCGGTTGGCCGCCCCCGTCTTCGTGACGAGACTCGCGATGTGCTTCTCCGCCGTGCGCGGTGAGATGAACAGGCGGTCCGCGATGTCCTTGTTGCTCAGCCGCTCCGCGAGCAGCCGGAACACCTCGAACTCCCGCACCGTGACGCCCTGGGCGCGCAGGTCGTCCGGGATGCCGCTGGTGCCGGTGCGGTGCTGGTGCACGGGGGCGCCGAGCCGGCGCAGCGCGGCCCGGCAGGCGCCCGTGACGGCCTGGATGTCCCGCTCGTGGAAGTGGTGCTCCGCCCGCCGCAGCCAGCTCACCGGATCGCCCCAGCCGTCCTGGTGCGCCGCGTCGGCGATCAGCCTGAGGCCGAGGTGCAGCGCCAGCGGATACGGCTCGGCCGCCGTCAGCGCCGACTCCACCGTCGCCGCCGCCCGGTCGCCCGCGCCCTCGCGTCCCAGCAGGACGGCCTCGGCGAGCAGTACGAACTGCCGGTTCCAGCGCATCCGGGCCACGGCGGTGGCGGTGACCTCCTCGTGCCGGGCCCGGTCAGCCTCCCCGGCGAGTACGTCCAGCAGCAGGACCAGACCGTGGGTGCCGCTGAGATGGTAGGTGGAGGGGTTGCCCGCCTCCAGCGCCAGGACCTGCCGGAGCTCGCCGCGGGCGCGGTCGCGGTCCTCCTCCAGCAGGGCGCAGAAGGCCCGGGCCAGCCCGAGACCGAGCGGCTCCTCCTGCGAGCCGGCGCCGTCCCACTCGGCGAAAGCGGCCAGAGCCCGCTCCATCCCCTCCCGGTCGGCGCGGTGGGCGTCCAGCACGGCCTGCGCCATCAGGACGTACCGCACCGCGGGCGCGAGGCGCAGGCGCCGTACCACGGCCAGGCACTCGGCGGCAGCCGGGCGGGCCGCGTCGTGGCGGCCGCGCAGCACCGCGTCGAGGACGAGGATGCCGTCCACGGTGTGGACGATGTTCACGGAGCCGAGCCGCAGCGCCTCCTCCCGGGCCGCCAGCAGACCCGAGGTGTCGCCGTCTGCCAGCCAGGCGTTCCCGCCCAGCCGGGTGGCCGCGTACATGCGTTGCAGCGGAAGGCGGTGGCGTTCGGCCGTGGCGAGCGCCTGCCGGAGCATCGCCTCCGACTCCTCGGGGTCCCGCTCCCGGGCCACGGTCGCCAGGAGTTCCCGGGCCTGGCAGGCGACGACGGGCAGACCGTGCCGTTCGGCGGTGTCGGCGGCGGACCGGGCGAGCTTCTCGGCGTGCTGGGTGCGGTCGGGCCCCGGCGTGTCGAGCGCCAGGTAGGCGGCGGTGACGTCGACGGCCGCGGTGGCCGACTCGTCCGGCGTGATCGCCAGCACCTCGCGGGCGCGCGCTATCTGCCGGTTGCCGTCGATCCACCGGCCCGCCGTGTGGGCGACCTTGGCCAGCCGGGTGTGCAGCGTCGCCAGACGGACGGGGCTCAGTCCCGAGCCGTCCAGCACGTGCAGGTCCTCGGCCAGGTCGAGGGCGCGGGAGAAGTCGCCGGCCTCGGCGAGGGCCGGCAGCAGGTTCTCCAGCACCAGGGCCCGCGCCTGCGGGTCGCCCGCGTCGGCCAGCAGGTTCTCGGCCCGGCCGAGCAGGGTGATGGCGGAGCCCAGCGCCCCGGCCGCCAGGGCCCGCCCGCCGGCGTCCGAGAACAGCAGGCCGGCCTTCACGTCGTCGCCGGCCGCGCTGCGCAGCCCGGCTGCTAGCGGGCACCAGTCACCGGGGAGTCCGGGGTGCAGTTCCTCGACGGCCTCCGCGCCCCGCCGGGCCAGATCCGCGCGCTGGCCCGGTGTCATCTGCGTGAAGAGGGCCTCCACGGTGAGCGAGTGACGGAAGGAGTACCAGTCGGGTGCCGGCTCGTCGGGTATCACCAGCCGTGCCGCCACGCCCGCGTGCAGATGGCTGAGCAGGGCGCGGTCGTCGATGCCCGTCATGCGCTGCAGGACCGTGAGCGGGAAGCGCCGGCCGAGCACGGCGGCGGCCGACAGCAGGGTCAGGCCCTGCGCGCCGAGCCGATCGATACGGCGCAGAATGCCGCGTGCCAGCGACGAGGAAACGTCACTGCGGAGGTCTCCGACGGCCCGCCAGCCCTCCGGTCCCCGCACCAGCGTGCCGGCGCCGATCATCGACTGCAGCAGTTCCTCGACCAGATAGGGGCTCCCGGAGCTGTCCTCCCACAACCGCTCCGGCACCGCCGCGGGCACCTGGTCCGGGCCGTCGGCACCGAGCTGCGCCGCGACCATCCGGTGTGTCTGGGACCGGGTCAGCGGCGGCAGTTCCACCAGGGTGGCGGCGCCGCGCCGCCGGGCGGACTGCGCCAGGTCGAGGGCGTCGCTGAAGTCCGTCCGCACCGTGGCCAGCAGCAGCACGGGCGAGTACTCCAGGTTGTCCACCAGGTACTCAAGGACGCCGAGGGTCTCCGGGTCGGCGTCGTGCAGGTCTTCCAGCAGCAGCAACTGGCCCTGCCCGCGCCCTGCGGCGATGAGCAGACGCAGCACGGCCTCGCCCAGGATCACCATGGAACTGCCGTCCCGCTCCCCGGTGTCCCAGTCGGGAATCAGCCGCCCCAGCACCGGCCGGTACGGGCCGAGGGCGAGGTCGTCCATGGGTTCGCCGCTGCGGAACAGCGACATCAGCGCCTCGGTCAACGGCCGGAACGGTACGGCCGGGCCCGTGGTGCTGCTGCGGCCCCGCAGCACCCGCATCCCGGCGCCCAGCGCCCCGCCGACGGCCTCGGCCGCGACCCTCGACTTGCCGACGCCCGCCTCTCCGACCAGGAAGACGACACCGCCGTGGCCTTGTCTCGCGTCGGCCAGAGCACTTTCGAGCAGGGTTAGTTGGGAGTCCCGTCCGACCAGGGAAGGCGCATGGGAACGCATGACCGCAGATAGTAATCGGAACATCGGGGCCTGTGTCAGGTCGTGCCGGGCGGCGGCTCGACCGGGCCGCCCCCCGCGGCACGGGCACCCGCACGGCGGGGTGGGACCGGCGCCGCTGCGGAGAGCCGGCCCGGCACGGCGGCGCGGGCCCGCCGAGGGGGCCCGCGCCCTCACGTCCGCCGGCACCGGCCCGGGGTCACTGCGGTGCGGAGACCGAGGTGTCGAGCGCGCTGAGCGTGATGACGACGCCGCTGGTCAGCACCATGCCGGCCAGGACACGGGCGCGGGCGCAGGCCCGGTTGCGGCCCCGCAGCGCGATCCCGCCCGCGGCGTCGTCCTGCTCGTCGGCGGCGGTGGAGGTGACGTCGGCGGCGGTGGAGGTGAGGTGCTTGTCCATGACGGTGTTCCCCTTCTGGTGTTCCGGGCGGTGAGCGCGGGTGGCGATGGAGGACGTGCCCTGGTGCGGAGGCTCGTGGGCGGTCAGTGGCCGTTCTGTCCCAGGAGCAGGACGGACGGCACGGTCGTGGGGTGGGCCAGGCGGAGCAGTCCGTAGCCGATGCCGGACAGCCCGGTCAGCAGCCCGGGGGAGGGGACGTGGTCGGGTGTGGCGCACCGGTGGTTCTGCGCCTCGACGAGCGCGAGCACCTGCCCGGTGCGCCGGCGCAGGATGCCGGCGGCGGCCGCGTCGCCCTGTTCGGCGAGCACGGCCAGGGCCTCCAGCGTGCCGAGCGTGCCCTGGCCGAGGCTCAGTCCGGGGCGGACCTCGGCATCGGCCAGCCGGGCCGACAGCGCGTCGGCTGAGGGCCGGGGGGCGGTGGCCGCCACACCCGCGGCACCGGAGACCCAGGAGGGGTCCGCGTGGGCGGCCCACGCGTCCCGGACCGCGGCACGGAGCAGGGCGTCGGCGGCCCCGGCATGTGCGGCGGAACGCTCCGGGCGACGCCGGGCATAGCGCCGCAGCGCCCAGCCGACGCCGGCCGCACCGTCCGCGAGACCGGCGCCCCGGCCGGCCGCCGCGGGACCGTCCGGCGGAGCGGGGCGCCGACCACCGGGTGCCGTGCCGTCCGTGTGGCCGGCCGCCGCGTCCTGCCGGCGCACCGACGCCAGCAGCAGGTCTGCCACGGTGTCCGCCAGCCGCAGGGCCTCCGGCCTCCCGGTCGCCTCGTGGACGGCGACGGCGGCGGCCAGCGCGCCGGCCGTGCCGGCCGCCAGTCCCGGATCGGGGCAGGCGGCGACGGCGTGTCCGAGCGCGGTGAGCGCGTCGGGCAGGCACCCCGTCAGGTCGTCGCCGAGCAGCGCCGACAGACGCGGGAGCGCGTAGAGGATGCCGCCGAGCCCGTCGTAGGCGCCGGGTCCGGCCGCCGCGCTGAGCTCGGCGTCGGCCGCCAGCGCCTTCAGCAGGGCGGGCAGCGGCCGGACTGCCTCCCGGGCCAGCATGGCGTACCGTCCCGCCCCGGTCAGCGCGTCCGCCTGCGCCAGGAACAGCGCGACGCCGCAATAGCCCTGCCCGAGCCCCGCCCCCATCGGCAGCACGGCCCAGTGCGGCCCCGAGACCTGCTCCAGGCCGAGCCAGTTGGTCCGGCCGCCGCCGCGAATCGCGCGGGCGGCGATCTCGTCGGCGATGCCGCACACGGCGGCCAGCAGCCGTGAGGCGTCCGGTGCGACCGCCGGGAGCGGAGCGGGGACGAGTTCGGAGCGCCGGGTCAGGGGCGAACCGGTGCCCCGCGCCGCCAGCGTGGCCGAGATGATCCACTCCTGGTCGTGGCAGTCGACCTCGTCCATCCGGGCGAGTTTGCCGCCGACCGCGGTCAGGCTCGCCACGGGCAGCACCTTCGGCAGCCAGTCCCCGTCGGCCGCCCGGACCCCCGTACCGGACGGCCGATGCACGAACAGCGGTATGTCGCCGCGCCACAGGTCCGCCGTCTCGTGCTCGACGAGCCGCCGGCGCGTCTCGTCGTGCTCGGACTCGGTCCACAGGACCGCGAACACCCCCTCCCGGGCGAGCGCGTCCCCCAGCAGCGAAGGATGGGCCGACTCCTCCAGGAGCGTGGCGTACAGGCGGGTGGAGCGCGCGATGAGCCGGGCAGGGCTGTCGGCGTGCACCGCCAACGGCCCACCCGCGCAGGTGAGTTCGCGACCGTGCGTGGCCAGCGCCGCGTAGGCGGTGCGAAATCCCTCCAGCAGGGCCGCCCGGTGGTCGGCACCCTCCAGGGGAGTCCCGTCGGGCAACGGCTGGTTCTGCGCTGCGGGGCTGAGCACAGGGGCCCGGACGGCGCGCATCGCGTCGGTGCCGCTGCCCTCCCAGCGCAGGCCCTCGCTCGGGAAGGTGCCGTCGGTGGACCGGCCGAGCGCGGAGATGTCCAGCGCGCCGTGCTCGCCGATCAGCAGGTGGGGGAGCAGGCAGGTGCGGTGCACGGAGGCGTGCAGGGCGTCGGCGGCCGGGTCGGCGCCGGCCGTCATGGCCTGGGGCAGCCCGGTGTGCAGCAGCGTCTCGGCGTCCACCAGAACCGGCTGGTCGCCGCAGGCGATGACGTTCTCGTAGTGCATGTCGGCGCCGTCCACGGCGTACAGCAGCGCCAGCAGCGCTCCCTGGCGCCGGTAGAAGGCGTCGGCCTCGGCCACCGACCGGCACCAGCGGTGCTCCACGAACTCCAGCCAGCCGTAACCCGGCCGGCGCACACTGCGCGGTGTGCGCAGTGCCAGGCCGGGCACCTTGGCGCCGAGCCAGGCCACCAGGTCGTCGAGGAGGGCGTGCTGGTCGAGGGGGCGCGGCTTGTACACGATCCGGTCCCCGCCGGTGAAGCGCAGGACCGCGACCGCCCGGTTGCCCTGGTGGGCGTCCCCGAGACCGAGGTCGACCCGGTCCAGCGCACCGGGCTCGTGCCCGTCGAGCAGCACGGTGGTCAGATCGTCCCGGTCGGCCTGGAAGCGCGTCACCAGCTCCGCCGCGGCCTCGGCCGCGTCCAGCGCGGTCTGCCCGAGCATCCGAGCCAGCACCGGGTAGGCGGCGAGGAGTTCACTCAGGCCCCGCCGGCTGCCGGTGGCCGCGACGAAGGAGGCGAACCGCTCGCGCGGTCCGGCGCCTGCGAGCCGCCGGGCACGCCGGGCGAGGGAGAGTTCGTGGACCAGGGTGCGGGCGGCCTGCCGGACGAGCTGCCCCGTGAGCAGCCGCTCGAACGCGGCCCGCCACACGGCCTGCTCGACGGCGGGCACGCCCCGCATCCGGCGGGTGAGCCGGTCGGCGGCCGGGACCACGAGCGGTCGTACGACGGCGGCGAAGACCTCGGGACCCGTTCCGTCCGTCGTCAGTTCGTCCAGGCTCTCGGGGGCGGCGTCCAGTGCCGACTCGACGTACGCGGCCCAGCACGGCTCGGCCGTGCGAGCGGCGAGGTGTTCGGCGGGCTCCACCGCGAGGGCCGCGGCGGTCTCGCCGTCCACTCCGAGGTGGGCCAGCCGCAGGGCGAAGCCCTCGCTGTCCCCGGCGGCCCAGGGAGCGTGCCCGGTGGCGGCGGAACCGGCGGGCGCCGCAGGGAGCCTGGGCGCGGCGAGCCGTTCCGCGAGGGTCAGCGCCGGGGCCCACCAGGCGAGCGGCAGGCCGGCGCTCCGGGGAGTCGGGAGGCTGGCGGTCTCAGTCACGACAACGAAGGTGGCAGACCTCCGGCGCCCCCACATGGGGAACTGTCCCCCATATTCCCCGCGGGCCCTCCGCCACCGGTGGGGGAGGGCCCCGCACGCACGTTTCGCCGTGGGGAGAACCGCAGGTCGGCGGCGATGTCCCAGGGCCTTCCGAGGTCGCGCGGCCCGGCCGCACCGCGGGCCCGACCTCCCCGGCACACGGCGTACGCCCGTACCCGCGGCGGGCACACCCCCATACCCGCGCCCGTCCCCCCGGTCGGGGCCCGCGCGCGTCCGCACCCGGGACCGAACACGCCGAATCCCGCGGTGAGCGGCCCGTGTCCGCGACGTTCGCACCCCACCACGCGGGGCCGCCGGGGGCGCCGCCCGGCGAAGGACGGGCCCCGCACGGGGGACGGCGGGGTCCGCCCGCCCACCCCGGCGGGAGGGAGCGGGAAAGGTGGGGAACGACTACCGATGCTCCCGGATCCCCGCAGGGCGCACGGTGTCGTGCAGACCCCCATGACCGCCCGCCGTGCTCACCACGGGGCGGACGACCTTCCAAGGAGCAGCAGATGGGAGCACCTGTACCCGTCGGTGTGGTCGCCCTCGACCCGGTGCTGGAGGCCGGCACCCGCAGTACCCTGTTCGCCTGCCCGGAACTGACCCTGTGCGAGCCCGGCGACGCCCGGGTCGCCGTGCTGACCGTGGACCGGACCGGCCCGGCCGAACTCGACACGGTCCGCATCACCCGCGCCTATCCGCAGCGCCCCGCCGTCGTCCTGGTGGCCGGCGCCCTCGCCCCCGGTGACGCCCTGCACGCCCTCGCCGCCGGAGCCCGTGGCCTGCTGCTGCGCCGCGAGGCCGACAGCTCCCGCCTCGCGCACGCGGTGCTGGCCGCCGCGCAGGACGACTGCACCCTGCCGACGGACCTGCTGGAACAGGTCCTGGAACACCCGGCCGAGGCCCGGAACGGTCAGGGCGGCTGGCCCGGAGGGACCCTGTCGGACCGGGAGCGCTCGGTGCTGCGACTGGTCGCCGACGGTCACGAGACGGCGGAGATCGCCCAGCGCCTCGCCTACTCCCCGCGCACCGTGACGACCGTCGTGCACGACATCACCCAGCGGTTCCGGTTGCGCAACCGCGCGCACGCGGTCGCCTACGCCCTCCGGGCGGGCCTGCTGTGACGGCCACCCTCACAGCCGCGTCCGGCACGCCCGCCGGCCCCGCCGGCCCGGCTGCGTCCGCCGGACCCGCGGAACCCGCCGCGCCCGCCCCGCCCACGGTGCCCTTCGCGCCCGCCCGGCCCGGTCCGTCCGAGGAGCCTGCCGCGC
>NZ_JADWYM010000082.1 GCF_022414535.1 Streptomyces sp. MUM 2J | reverse complement strand
AGAGCAGTGGCATGACCGGTCGGCTGGCAGCAGCCGACCGGGCCCGACTCGCCCGCCTCGGCATCGCTCCCCTTTCCACGGCGGAGGCTCTCGAGCTGTTCGACGCGGCACTGGCGACCGAGGCCCCGGCTGTGGTCGCCGCCCGCTTCGACCCGGCCGCCCTGCGCAGTGCAATCGCGGAGGAGCACCTGCCGCTACTCCTCGGCAGCCTTGTCGAGGAAGCGGACGCACGGCCGGAGCCGACGCCGCCCGTCAGCCTGAAGGCGCAGCTCGAGGACCTGGCGGAACCGGAGCGGGCCCGGCTCGTTCTGGATGCTGTCCGTGGGGAGGTGGCCGCCGTCCTTGGGCACGACTCGGTGGACGAGGTCGATGTGGAAGCCGAACTGATGGATCTCGGCTTCGACTCGCTCACCGCTGTCGAGCTGCGCAACCGCCTCAACGCGATGACGGGCCTGCGGCTGAGCAGCACGCTCGTCTTCGACTACCCGACCACGCTGGAACTCGCCGAGTACCTGTACGGGGAACTCGCGCCGTAGCGGGTCGCGGCGGTCGTGGTGACCGCGCATGCGCCGTTGGCCGCACCTCCAGAGGTGCGGCCAACGGCGTGAGGGGTGTCGTGAGGGTCGGCGGCGCTCAGTGATCTCGCCGGTACACCTCCAACCGCGATGGCCCCTGGAAGAGGTACTGCGGTTGCGGCTCGGACACCACCGCGTCGATCCCGAAGGTCTGCACGTACTCCTGCGCGAAGTGGCAGCCGGAGACGGCGAAGACGACCAGACGGGTGTTGTTCTCGCGGGCCGCGGTCACCAGGGACTCCAGGGTCCTGTTGGCGAGCGTCTCGCCGCATACCAGGGCCACGTCGGCGTCCGCGACCAGCTCCGCGCTGCGGTCGCCGTGGTGGACCGGCACACCGAGGATGCCGTGCTGGATCAGTTCATCGTCGAAGTCGCTGGCGGCCAGCGTGACGTTCTCCTGCTGGAGCAGGTGGATGAGGTTCCCCATGACACCGATCTGCGCGATGCGCTTCCCGCTGCCCGTGCGACGCAGCTGGCGCAGGGTCTCCTCGACGATGACCTCGGCGCGGGCCAACGCCTTCTCGGTCGGACGTCCGTCGATGACGAGCCGGCGTTGCGGGGTGTGCGGGAGCGCGCCGAAGGCCGCGTCCAGGATGGCGATGTTCTCCTCGTCGGTGCGGCCGACGGTTTCCCGGGCGTCACCACCGATCAGCGCGTCGCCGTCCGCGTCGACGGAGACGGTGCCGAAGTCGGCATAACAGCAGCCTTGTCGGACCGTCTGGGCCATGACGAAGCTGTAGACCATGAACCGTTCGTAGGGGGTGGGCTGGGCACGGTAGTCCACGCCCCACAGGGCGCGCAGGCGGAAGTCGTCGTCGGGTACGTCGTGGCTGCGCTCAGCCACGATCGTCCGCAAGGTGTCCTTGATGGTGTGCACCGATGGGCTCCACGGCGGTGAGTGAGGAAACGGGATCAGACGGTGCTGCGCTGCTCCGGAACTGCGGAGTTGCGGACGGTGCCCCAGCGTTTCGCCGTCGATTCGTGGATGAACCAGATGTCCTCCTCGGTCAGACGCCGGGAGACCACTCCGGGGAAGGCCTCCTCGAAGTAGACGTACGGTGGCCGGTTCTCCACCTGGGGGGAGTGGTAGTCGAGTCGGTCGGCCATGCCGTGGGCGCGTGTGATGGCGGTCGCGGGGTGATAGGTGAGGATGTTGGGGCTGGCGAGACCGAGCAGACCGTCGTCGATGAGGAGGCCGACCTCCTGGACGGTCTCCTCGATGGTCTCCCTGGTCTCTCCTTCGAGGCCGAAAAGGACCGAGCTGCCCACAGGTATGCCGGCCTCGAGGATCAGTTCCAGGGCCCGGCGCACCTTCGTCTTCCACGGCCGGTCCGCGGTGCGGCGAACGTTCTTGTGCACGTGCTGCATGACCTCGGTGGCCATGCTCTCGATCCCCATGTAGAGGTACGTGCAGCCCGCCTCGCGCATGGCGGCGAGCACCTGGCGTACGTCGTCCTCCTTGTGCAGGGCGGTCATCAGGTCGACGGTGACCTGGGCGCCGAACTGGAACTCGCGCAGTCGCCGCCAGTCGTCGTCCTCGACGATCCACCTGCGGCAGGCGGGAGGCAGGTCGTCGGGACACTTGGCCCGTCGCACGGTGCTGAGCTGATCGCAGAAGGCCCGGATCTGGGGGAAGGTGCCGGACCAGAAGATCGAGTCGTCGAAGAACGCGGCCTCCGCGCCGTAGCTGATGTACTCGCAGATCCGCTCGACCGCGGTGGCCGCCGGATCGCGGCCGAATCTCTTCAGCCCGCCGACCACCGTGGCCGCCTCTGAACAGAAGTCGCAGTGGTATGGGCAGGCGTTGGAGACCGTCATGTGGGCGGTACGGGCGGGGGATCCGTTGGCGAGCGGAAAGACGGGGAAGCGGGAGCGGATCGCGAACCCCTGGTAGGGGGAGGGGAGGTCGGCGAGGTCGAAGGCCGGGCCTCGGACCGGGAAGGCGTGTACGGCGTCCTCGGTGATCGCGCAGATCAGGGAGGTACCCGGGATGCGCTCCCCGGCCCGGCCGAGCAGGTCGAGGATGTCGACGATGTCGGTGGGATCGGCTCGGCCGCGGTCCAGGTCCATGGCGAGGGACACCGCCCGCAGCAGCAGGTCCAACGCGTAGTGGCCCTCCCCCGCGACGAGGAAGTCGACGACGGGTCCGACCCGCCGGTCGTCGATGGCCCGCAAGGGGCTGCTGTACTCCACGACCAGCTCGTCCGTGCCGGGCAAGTACCGCATGGTCTCGTCGATGTGCCGACCGCCGACGACCACGAGACAGTGAGGTAATTCCTCCTTGGTGACTCGTGCCATCTCCAGCGCGTAGCGGTTGCCCGGTGAGACCGTGCTGATGAGCAGAACTCTGGGGCTGCGACAGCGCAGTTCCGCGCGGAAATCGGCCTCCGCGCGGTCGTCCCAGACACGGGGGTCGAAAACAGTATGATCGACGACGCTGTCGTCCGGGTTCCATTGCCGGAGCGAATGGTCGGCGGCGAGCCTGTTCCGGCGGTGGGGCACCGTGCCCCAGTCGGGACATAAATCGCTGAACGGCGAATTGAGCCCCGCACCTCGGCTGGCCGAGCGCAGCGCGTGGTCGACCGCGACCGAAAGGGCGGCGTACAGGCACATGGGGTCGCCGGGGTAGGTGATCTCGCCCTCCGTCGACGTCATGACCGGGGCGAGTGCCGCGAGAACCGGGTAGCGTCGGACGTCCCAAGGAATTTCTTCGCTTCCCGTGAATTCCGTCAGTTCGGCCAGACGGGACTTCCGGAGCCGGTCGAGACGAGCAAGTTGATCGGGAGACACGTCATTTCCCGCCACCAGGCAGGTATGTTTCACAGTACGGCGTGTCAGCAAGAGAATACCTCCAGAGAAACCTGTGGCGCCTTGGACGCATTTCGCCGAATGATCAGCCGAACTGCGGTGAAATCGTCGGCGGAGCAGGATTCCGCTCGGCCGACGATTTCACCCGCCGTTTACTGGAGACTCGGCTCGCCCGACCAGAGTTGCTCAGGTGGAGGCGGCTATCCAGAAAGTAAATAGCCTGGTACTTCTTACGCCATGCTGAGGGGGCCGCGGACGGGCCCGCGCCGTCTCAGGGAATGCCGGCGCCGCGCAGTCCGGGCCGCGTGAGTGTTGTCCGGAGACGCTCGTCGTGCGGGACGTCGACCGGAAGATGGACGACGAGTTTCAACGGCTCGGGCGCGGCCTGATGCCTGAGATTGATCCTTCGCATGGTGATGACGCCGTGTCGCGGGTGGCGCACCGTGCACTGGCTCATGCCCTGGCTGCCCACCACGTGCTCGTCCCAAGCGCGGCGGAAGTGAGGGCTGACCGCGGCGAGATCCTGTACCAGCGAGGTCACCTGGGCGGTGTCCCGGCACTCCAGGGCGTCGGCGCGGAAACAGGCGACCAGGCCTTTGGCCTGATCCTGCCAGTCCACGAAGCGTTCCCGCGCGGTCTCCGAGGCGAACATCCAGACCAGCAGGTTGGGGCGCGGTTCGGAGGACGGGGCGAAGTCCCCGAACCAGTCGATCGCCTCGTTGTTCCAGGCCATCAGATCGCATACCTGTGAACACAGGTATGCGGGAAGCGGGGCCACCGATTCGACGATTTCGATCAAGTTCTCCACGGCGGCCGGACGCTGGGGAGAGTGTTCTGTTGGCAGGGGGGCGGGATGCGACAGATTGTACAGATATAAACGCTCGTATACTGAAAGATTCAGTATGTCGGCGAGACTGTCGAGTACCTCCTGCGATGGAGAGATGTCCCTGGCCTGCTCCAGGTACGTGTACCAGGTGGGACTCACGCCGGCCAGTACCGCGACCTCCTCTCGGCGCAGTCCTGGAGTGCGCCTGCGCGACCCCTTTGGTAGTCCGACTGCCTCCGGCTTCATCGACTCGCGACGGGTGCGCAGGAAATGTGCACGTTCCCGCCGACGGAACTCGGAATCAGACATTGTGACCCCCGTAATGTCCAAAAGCTGCATCAGACGGTAACTCGATGATCTCGGCATATGCAAGGGAGTCGGATTCGGCCATGACTCGGTGAAGTCACTGAATCTTCAACAAGGTGGAGGTGGCGGCGAATGTAAAGAATTCCCCAAGAGATGGCTGGATTTTGGCCAGGTGCACCTAAATTCGGCCATGCCTGTGGCTCTGAAACTTGCCGACACTGGCACCAATGTCCATAGGTCGTCGTGGTGCGTGGAGTACCTGGCTCACGGCTGTCTGGATACCCGGCCCGCCCGGTCCTACAGTGTCGACGCGCCTGTCACGCGCGCCCATGGCCCTACGGCGAACGGACACGGAATCCTTGTCTCCATCAACAGCCAAGCCCAGGACGGTGCACACAGGTACGGCGCTTGGCATCCTGTCATTGGCCGCATTCATGGCCAGCCTGGACCTGTTCATCGTCAATGTGGCGTTCACGAGGATCAGTGCGGCCTTCGACCACGCGCCGCTGTCCCAGGTGTCCTGGGTGCTCAACGGTTACGCGATCATCTTCGCCGCGCTTCTGGTGCCCTTGGGCCGACTGGTCGACCGGCACGACCGCAAGGCCGGTTTCCTCGCCGGCGTCGCCGTCTTCACCGGCGCGTCCCTCGGATGCGCGCTGTCGGCCTCGCTCTGGATGCTGATCGTTTTCCGGCTCCTGCAGGCGGCCGGCGCGGCGATGCTCACCCCGGCGAGCCTCGGACTGCTGCTGTCGGTCTTTCCGCCGGAACGGCGCGCGGGCGCGGTCCGTACCTGGGCCTCCACCGGTGCCCTGGCCGCCGCGGTGGGACCGGTCGCGGGAGGCCTTCTGACCACGGTCTCCTGGCGCTGGGTGTTCCTGGTCAACCTTCCCGTCGGCGCCCTGCTGATCGCTGTGGCCGCAAGGGTGCTACCGGCCTCTCACGACGAACGAGGAGAGCGGGTGCCGGACGTCGTCGGCACCGTGCTGCTCACCGCCGGCATCGGCCTGGTGGCCCTGGGCCTGGTCCAGGCCGATGCCTGGTCCGTGCCGCGCTCCACCCTGGTGCTCGCCGCAGGCGTACTGGCCTGCGGCGCCTTCTGGTCGCGTTCGCTACGCCACGAGAACCCGCTCGTGGAACCGGCGTTGATGCGGGTCCGCAGCTTCGCCTGGGCCAACCTGACCGCCCTCGTGTTCAGCGTCGCCTTCGCCGCGAACCTGCTGGCGGCCATCCTGTGGATGCAGCAGGTGTGGCACTACTCCGCTCTGCGCACAGGTCTCGGGCTCGTGCCCGGCCCCTTGGTGGTCCCCTTCGCCACCGCGGCCGGCGGAAGGCTCGCCAAGCGTGTGCCGCCGAGCCGGCTGGCGGCCATCGGGTGCGTCATCCTCGCGGGGAGCGTACTGAGCCAGGGCCTGCTGCTCGACCGGACCCCCGACTACGCGACCGAGCTCCTGCCCGGATGGTTCATCGGCGGCATCGGGGTGGGCCTCGCCCTGCCGTTCATGCTGGGTCTGGCCACCGCCACCCTCCCTCCGCCGCGGTTCGCCACCGGAAGCGCCGTCGTCAACATGAGCCGCCAGGTCGGCGCGGTGCTCGGTGTCAGCCTCTTCGTCGCGCTCATCGGGGTTCCCACCACCTACGGCGACACGCACGCCGCCTTCATGAAGGTCTGGTACGCGATCGTGCTGTGCATGGTCGTCAGCGCGGTCACCGCACTTGGCATGGCACCTCCCCGATCGGCCCCGGCCGAACAGTCCGCAACGCCCGCACGGTCAGAGTAGGAGCCATCGAAGATGCGCTGGAACGATTTGTACGTCGACGCGGCCGCGGTGTGGGCAGGGCGGCGCGAGGACGTGCGGCTGGCGGTGGCCGAGGGCCGTTACTCCGCCGAGGAACGCGAGGCCGACGACTACGCTGGCGTCAGCGTGGTCGATGACATGGGTCATCCGGACATGGCCGTGGAGGCGGCGCGGATCGCGTTGAAACGTACCCGGACACCCCACGAGCACTTCGATCTCGTCGCCCATGTCACGAGCGTCGGCTACCAGGGCCTCGACCACTGGACACCCGCCTCGTACATCCAGGCCCGAACCGTCGGCGGTCGAGGGTCGGCGGTCCAGCTCCAGCAGGCGTCCAACGGCGCCATAGCCGCGATCGACCTCGCCGCCGCCCACTTGACGGTCCGTCCGTCACCGTGCGCCGCCCTGATCACCACCTGCGACAAGTACCAGCCGCCCATGTTCGACCGCTATCGGTCAGACAAGGGGCTGCCGCGCGGGGACGGAGCCACCGCGCTTGTCCTCACCCGGGGCTCCGGCGTGGCCAGACTGCTGTCCACTTCCGTCGTCTCCGACACCACCCATGAGGGTGCCTACCGCGGTACGCGGCCGTGGGCTGCTGAAGCGGGCGGGCACGGATGGCCCATCGACATGCGGCAGCGTCTCAAGGAGTATCTGGGCTCTGGCGTAGATGTGGCTGACCTGGCCCGCTCGTTGCGCGAGGGACAGCAGGAGGCCATGGATCGGGCCATGGCCGAGGCCGACGTCAAGGTCAAGGACATCACTCGGTTCGTGTACGCCCATGCCGGGCGCGCAGTGGTCGACTGGGACCTCATCGAAGAGGTCTCTGGCATCAGCATCACCCAGACCACCTGGGATTTTGGGCGCGAGCTCGGACACCTGGGTGCGGGGGACCAGATCGCGGGACTCAGCCACCTGCTCGAGTCTAAGGCCGTCGGACCGGGAGACAAGGTAGTGCTGTCCGGTGTCGGTGCCGGGTTCGTCTTCGGGTGCGCGGTACTGGAGATAACGGCAGAGCCGGCATGGCCCTAACCGGTTACCTCATGGAAATTCGCTGCCTCCCGCAAAGCTGCTGACGCACCTTTCACGATGGGGTCTCCATGACCGAAGCAGGCCGTCTCCACTTCCAGTTCGGCAAGCCTGCGAAGTGAAGCGATCGCGCGGTTGCGTTCTGTGTTGAAGACGCCCAACATGGTCCGCCCGCCCTCGTTCGCAATGGCGTCACCGGTGAACAGCACACCCGTTTTCGGCAGGTACAGCGCGATGCTGCCATCCGTGTGCCCAGGCGCGCCGAGCACGTGGGCCCCGCCGCCGAAGTTCAGCACATCGCCCTCCTCAAGCTCCCGATTCACTCGGGCTGGCGGAGCAGACGGGAGCGGAGGCTTGGTCTCGTACAGTTTCCGCTCCCAGTCGGGCGCTCCCTCGAACGCAGGCTTCGGCGCGATGCTCTCACCACGGATCACTGGAACCTCGAGGCGATGCGCTATCACCGTCACACCGCCCCATGCCTCGATCTCGGCCGCCGCACCCGCGTGATCCTCATGCGCGTGTGTCAGCACCACATGGTTCAGTTCTTCTGGTGACAATCCCAAGCACTTGATCGACCTCGCAATCAGCTTCCCCGATCCGGCTGTCCCGGTATCGATCAGCGTGAGTGAGTCGGTATCCCGCCACAGGTAGGCGTGTCCGACCTCGAAGCTGAGCTGGTACAGCTGGGGCGACAGTTCGGCGATGCGCATAACACCTGCATAACCGCCAAATTCACGTGCCTATCAGTCGTTCACGCAGAGCATAGTGACCATCCATATGGGTCAAACGATTGTTTGGTTCCAGTTCCCGTGTGCGGGTTGAGGTCAGGGCTCCGGCAAAGTCGTCTGATGGTGCTGTGACGTGGGGCTTTGCCGGTGGTTGATGTACGCGG
>NZ_JADWYM010000081.1 GCF_022414535.1 Streptomyces sp. MUM 2J | reverse complement strand
GCCCGCGCCCGCGCCGGACGAGCCGCCGCCCGCCGCAGTGGCGGCGCCCGCGGCACCGGCCGCGCCCGCACCTGCTCCGGCGGCGAGCCCGAGCGCCTTGGCGTACCCGGCAGTGCCGAACCAGCCGATGACGGCCACCGGCACCACGGCCGGGATACTGCCCGCGACCTCCTCGATCTGACTGGCCGCCAGCCGGCACCGGGCGCACTCCTGCAGGTGCTTGCGCAGCCCCCGCTCGGCGCGGGTGCGCAGCTTGCGCCGGGCGTAGCTGCCGAGCTGGTCGGCGTAGCGGGCGCATGCCTCGTCGCCGGTGAGGGTGGCGGAGACGTGGGCCTGCAGATAGGCCTGCTTCAGGCCCTCCCGGGCCCGGCTCGCCAGCACGCGTGTGCCGTTGGCGTCGAGGCCGAACAGAACGGCGACCTCGCTGGGCGACTCGTCCTCCACCTCGGTGTGCCACAGCACGGCCTGCCAGCGCTCGGGCAGCGAGCGGAAGGCCTGCATCGCCATGGACCGCTCGGCCTCGTGCATGGCATGGACGTCCGCGCCCAGGTCGACGCTGTCGCCGGACCGCTCGGTGGCACGGGCCGCGGAGGCGGCGAACACGGCGAAGTCGTCGACGAGCTGCTCGCGCCTGGCCGACTGGAGCCAGTGCGCGGCGACGCGCCGCACGGAGGTGAGCAGGTAGGCGCGGACGGCGTGCTCGGGCCCCGAGCCGCCGCGGACCGCCTGGAGCATGCGGGCGAAGACCTCGGCGGTGAGGTCGTCGGCGGTGTGCGCGTCCCGGCAGCAGGTGCGCGCGTAGCGGCGCACGGCGTCGGCATGGCGCCGGTACAGCTCCTCGTACGCCGTGTCGTCCCCCGCGCGCATCCGCCCGATCAGATCGACGTCGGAGGGCGGCAGCTCGCGCGGCGGCGGGAGGACGCCGTCCTCGTGCCACTCCCGCTGGGGTGGGACGCCGCCGTCGGGGCCCCCTGCCGCAGCCGGTTCCGCGGGGGCGCCGCGGCGTGCCCCGCCGCGGGGGGCCCCTTCGCCCGTGGGGGTACCCGCGCGGCCGCCCTGACTCGGCACCTGCGGCGGGGCCGGGTCGCCGGTCTGCGCGTCGCCGTCACCGAGTGACCCGTCCCGCCCGTCAACACTCATCGCGGAATGCCCCCGCCGCCTGCCCAACCGCTCCCGACCACCGGGTCAGAGTGCCATATCGGTTTTCGGCCAGGGCCTCGGAGCCGGAGGCATCCACCCGTCCGAGGGGGCTTTCGGACGCCTGTGCCCGTCCTCACCCGAACGGGGAACACCAACCGGTGCCGTCGAACCCGGAGCCGGGCCGCCGCGGACGACGGCCGGGTGCGCGCCGAGCGGCCCGCACCCCACCGGCACCCGTGTGTCGTGGTCCGGCGCGGTCCGGTTAGACCGGGCGCGAGCGCAGCCCCTCCAGCAGGATGTCCAGCAGCCGTGCCGACGCCGCCGCCTGCTGCGCCGCGTCCGGCAGCGAGGGCGCCGCCGTCGCGATGACCAGCAGCACGTCCGACACCGACACGTCCGGCCGCAGCTCGCCAGCCGTGCGTGCCCGCTCCACCAGCCGGCCCACGACCTCCAGCAGCGCCGCCGTCCCCGCGTCGTCCTCGGGCTCCGCCGCGCTGTGCTCGGTCACCAGGCGCAGCTCGCCGCCGCCGGGCTGGGTCCGCTGCTGCGGCACCCGCGTGGCCTCGCCCGCCGCGGAGCCGGCCCGCTCCTCGGCCACCCCGACCCGCAGGACCTGCGGCGGCAGCAGCCGACCGGCCCCTGAGGCCACCGACGTGCGCAGGAAACGCGAGAGCGCCGACCACGGCTCGTCCTCCTGGCCCAGAGCCGCGCGCGCCTGGTCGGTCAGCCGCGCGGTCTCCTCCTCGGCGATCCGCCGGACCAGGACGTCCTTGCTCGGGAAGCGGCGGTACACCGTGCCGACACCCACCCGCGCGCGCCGCGCGACGTCCTCCATCGGCGCGCCGTACCCCAGCTCGCCGAAGACCTCGCGCGCCGCCCGCAGCACGTGCTCCAGGTTGCGCTGTGCATCCACCCGCAGCGGCGTGGTCCGCGCACCGTCCCCGCGTCCGTTGCCCGCCGCCGCGCTCAGCGTCCCGCCGCCCGCCGCGAGGGCGGACGCGGACGACCAGTGCGAGTCCTGAATGTGCATAAACGATCCCCCGGTAATGACGTCTCCCCCCGGAGACTCTCCGCCTGGAAATGCCGGGCGTGCGGATCAAGCCTCGCGTGCCCGGTCCCGCGTGCCGCGGTCCCGATGAGCGCTCCCCCTACACCCCGTCGACACACGAACATAGTTGAGAGGGAGTCAATTCAGAAGGGGCAGGTTCCGCACGGAGCGCCCCCCGATCGGAGCACGGGTCGCATACATCCCGATTGCGCACCGTCCCGCACCCCGGCGCCCGCCCTCTGACCTGCACACTTGCCCCGCACTAGGGCGTTTCGGCCAACTCTGCGCATCCCCGGCACGTGGTCACACAAATCGCCGGGGCTGTGGACAAACGGCAGCGCCGGGTGCGTCATGGGATGGTGAAGGAACGTGCGCGCATTCTCGTTGTCGGCGGTGGCTACGTCGGGATGTACACGGCTCTGCGCCTCCAGGGGCGCCTGAAACGGGAACTGAAGGAGGGCGCGGCCGAGATCACGGTCGTCACTCCCGACCCGTACATGACCTACCAGCCGTTCCTGCCCGAGGCGGCGGCCGGCAACATCTCCCCGCGCCACGTCGTCGTCCCGCTGCGCCGCGTCCTACCGCACTGCCGCATCGTCATCGGCGAGGTCACCGCCATCGACCACGCCTCCCGCACGGCCACCGTCGACACCCTCGCCACCCAGGAGGGGGGCGCTCCCCCGGAGCGGCTGACCTACGACGAACTCGTCCTCGCCCCCGGGTCCGTGGCCCGCACCCTCCCCATCCCCGGTCTGGCCGAGCACGGCATCGGCTTCAAGACCGTCGAGGAGGCCATCGGCCTGCGCAACCACGTCATCGAGCAGATGGACATCGCCTCCTCCACCCGCGACCCCGCGATCCGCGACGCCGCGCTGACCTTCGTCTTCGTCGGCGGTGGATTCGCCGGAGTGGAGGCGCTCGGCGAGCTGGAGGACATGGCCCGCTACGCCGCGCGCTACTACCACAACGTCCGGCCCGAGGACATGAAGTGGATCCTCGTGGAGGCCTCCGGCCGCATCCTGCCCGAGGTCGGCGCCGACCTCGGCCGCTACACCGTCTCGGAGCTGCGCCGCCGCAACATCGACGTTCGCCTCGACACCCGCCTGGAGTCCTGCGCGCACCGTGTCGCCGTCCTCAGCGACGGAGCCCGCTTCCCCACCCGCACGGTCGTGTGGACGGCGGGCGTCCGGCCCCACCCGGTGCTCGAAGCCACCGACCTGCCGCGCAACGCCCGCGGGCGGCTGATCTGCACCCCCGAGCTGACCGTCGAGGGCACACCGCACGCGTGGGGGGCCGGCGACGCCGCCGCCGTCCCCGACGTCACCGCCGCGGAACCCGGCGCGGAGACCGCCCCCAACGCCCAGCACGCCCTGCGCCAGGCGAAGGTCCTCGGCGACAACATCGCGCGCGCCCTGCGCGGCGAACCCCTCCAGGTCTACGCCCACAGCTACGCCGGCTCGGTCGCCTCACTGGGCTTCCACAAGGGCGTCGCCCACGTCTACGGGCGCAAACTCAAGGGCTACCCCGCGTGGTTCATGCACCGCACCTACCACCTGAGCCGCATCCCCACCTTCAACCGCAAGGCGCGCGTGATGGCCGAATGGACGCTCGCGGGACTGTTCAAGAGGGAGATCGTCTCGCTCGGATCCCTCGAACATCCTCGCGCCGAGTTCGAACTGGCTGCCGGTGGAAAACCTTCAGACAACCCGAAGAACGACCCGAAGGGGTCGTCCTGACCGGACCCAGGAACTCGATCGGCTGCTCCGGCGTCTGACTGTCGGCCCGGACGGCCACCCTGCCAGACTGGTCCCCGAGCCCGGACGGGCCGCCACCCGTCCGCGAACCCAGAGGCTGTTCCCACGTGCTGCATTTCCCGGGTGCTGCAACAATGTGCGGCCCCCGCCGCCGGGGCTCCGGAGCCCCGGCCGGGCCCCGGAGCCGGCCGACGACGACTACCCGAGGCAAGGATTCGTGAACTTCACGCGCTGGAGCGCCCGGCTCCCCGGAACGCAGCGCCGCGCCGCAGCGCGGACCGAGTCGGTCGCCACCGACCGGCGGAGCGAGGGCGCGGTGCCCGCGGCCCGCGCCGAACGCCCCACCGACGGCACCCCGCCCGTCCCCGCGGTCGACGAACTGCCCGTCCGCGAGGTCCTCGACCGCGTCCCGGCCCTCGTCGCGCTCGTGCACGGCCCCGACCACCGCCTCGCCCACGTCAACGGCGCCTACACCGCGGCCTTCGGCGGACGCCCCTGCGGCCTGCCCGCCGCCGAGGCCCTGCCCGAACTGAAGGAACTGGGTCTTCTGCCCCTCCTCGACCAGGTCCTGCGCAGCGGCAAGCCCCGCACCCTGAAGTCCCGCAAAGCCACCGACGGCCGCTCCTACACCTTCACCTGCGCCCCCGTCACCGAAGGCGACGGCGGGGGCACCGGCGGCACCGGCGTTCTGGTCTTCGCGACGGACGTCACCGACCACGCCGAGGCCGCCGAACGCCTCCGCGCCAGCGAGCGCCGACAGCGCGAGACCGCCGTGACCCTCCAGCGGTCCCTGCTGCCCCAGGAACTGGAACAGCCCGACGACCTCCGGATCGCCGCCACGTACCAACCCGGCGGCACGGAGGCCGCGGTCGGCGGCGACTGGTACGACGTCATCACCCTCGGCGGCGGCCGCACGGCCCTGGTCATCGGCGACGTCATGGGCCGGGGCGTCCGCGCCGCGGCCGTCATGGGCCAGCTCCGCACGGCCGTCCGCGCCTACGCCCGCCTGGACCTGCCCCCGCACGAGGTCCTTCAGCTCCTCGACGGCCTCGCCACCGAGATCGACGCCAACCAGATCGCCACGTGCGTCTACGCCGTCCACGACCCCAACGAGGGCCGACTGGTGTACGCCTCCGCCGGGCACCTGCCGATCCTCGTCCGCGACGAGAACGGCACCGTCCTGCGCACCGACGAGCCCACCGGCCCCCCGCTGGGCACCGGCGGCTGGATGCACGCCTCCGGCTCGCTCCCGCTCGGCCCCGGCTCCACGGCCGTCCTGTACACCGACGGCCTGGTCGAACGCCGCGACGAGGACCTCGACGAAGGCATCGCCGCCCTGGAACGCGCTCTCGCCGGCGCCACCGGCACCCCGCAGGTCGTCTGCGACCGGCTCGTCCGCTCGGCCGGCGTCACCGCCGACCACGACGACGACGTCGCCGTACTCGTCCTCCAGCATCCGGCCCGCACGGGCCGCGACAGCGAACTCTTCCGCAACGCCGCCCTGGAACTGCTCGGCGGCGTGGAGGCGGCCCCGCGCGCACGTGCCTTCGCCTCCGGCGTCCTGACCAGCTGGCGCTTCCCCGCCGACCTGCACGACCTGGGTGTGCTGGCCGCCAGCGAACTCGTCGCCAACTCTCTCCAGCACGGCACCCCACCCATGCGCCTGCGGCTGCGCCGCACCGACCGCCGCCTGATCGTCGAGGTCACCGACGGCGACGACCACCTGCCCCGGCGCCGCCGCGCCGAACCGGCCGACGAGTCGGGCCGGGGCATCGCGATCGTCGCGACGATCGCCTCGAACTGGGGCTCACGCCGGACACCGGGCGGAGGCAAAGCGGTGTGGTGCGAGTTCGCCCTGCCACCGCAGCCGTCCCGGCCGTAGGCGGGCGCCGCCCGCGGTCCACCCGGCGGCAGCCGGCTCAGGCGTCCGACGGCACCCGCTCCGAGGGGGCCGCGCCACCCCGGGTGACGACCCGGCTCCGCGCGGCCCACGGCTGGTCCTGCACCGCGGTGAGCCGCCGCCCCAACCGCACGGCGAGCACGCTGATCCCCAGCGAGAACAGCAGGAACGTCACGATGTACGGCGTGTGCAGCGAGGCGCCCATCGGACCGCCCACCGCCGGCCCCACGGCCAGCGCCAGCTGCTTCACCAGGGCGAACGCCGAGTTGTACTGCCCGGCGTACCCCTCCGGCGCCAGGTCGGCGACCAGCGGCGCCACGGTCGGCGACAGCATCGCCTCACCCAGCCCGAACAGCGCGTACGTCGAGACGAAGGCCGCGGTCGCCATCTCGCGGCTGCCGTGCCCGAGCCCCGCGTACCCGGCGGTCAGCCACGCCACGGCCCAGATCAGACCGACCAGGGCGATCACCCGCGTCCGCCGGCGCCGCTCGACGAACCGCAGCACCACGAACTGCGCGACCACGATCATCCCCGTGTTCGCGGCGAGCGCCGTGCCCAGCGCGGAGGTGGAGATCCCGGCGGCCTCGACGCCGTAGGCGCTCAGACCCGACTCGAACTGCCCGTAGCAGGCGAAGAACAGCACGAAGCCCAGCACGCACAGCTGCACCATGGCCCGGTTGCCCAGCAGTTGCCCCCAGCTTCCACCGGCCGACCGCGCCGGGACGTCCGGCAGGCGCGGGGAGCGCGGCACCCGCACGGTGGACATCACGACGACGAGCAACAGGAACATCGCCGCCTCGATCGCGAACAGCAGCGTGAACGACGACACGCGCGTGGGGTCGACCAGATGCCCGCCGATGAGCCCGCCGACGCCGAGCCCGAGGTTCTGCAGGAAGAACTGCGTCGCGAAGGCCCGCGACCGGGTGTCGGCGCCGGAGCAGTCCACGATCATGGTGGCCAGAGCGGGCTGCATCACGGCCTGCCCGGCCCCGAGCAGCGCGGCGGCGGCCAGGACTCCGGTGGCACCGGAGGCGAGCCCCAGGCTCAGCGCACCGGCGGCGGCGGTCACCAGGGCGGCGATCAGGACCGGCAGCGGGCCCCGCCGGACGATGGCCCGTCCGGCGACCGGCAGCACGACCAGCGCGGCCACGGCGAAGACGGCGAGGACCGTTCCCGCCGTCACGGCCCCCAGCCCCCGCACCTGCGCCACGTAGACGTACAGGTACGGGACGGTGAAGCCGAGCCCGAACGCGCTGAGTGCGTTGCCCACGTGGATCCGGCGCATCGCTGCGCCCATCGCCCTGGTCACGTTCACCTCTCTCAGTAGTTAGGAGTGAAGACTTCGAAACTAAAGTTCGAAACTAAAGAGTACACAGTCGAGGACTTCAAGGCAAAGCGGGAACGTGCGATACTGCGGCCATGGGCGACAACCCCGGCACCCTCGGCACCGAGCCGACCCTCGAAGAGCAGATCGCCGCGTACCAGCGCGAGTTCCAGGACCTCGACCCCCAGATCGAGAAGATCGTCTCGGCGCTGTCCCGGCTGAACCGCCGCATGAACGTCGCCTACGGTCGCCAGACGGCCGCCCTGGGCATCAGCAGCGCCGAGTGGGAGGTCCTCAAGGCGCTCGTCCTCTCCGGAGCCCCCTATCGCCTCGGCCCCAGCGACCTCGCCAAGCGCCTCGGCCTCACGCCGGCCGCCATGACCCACCGGATCGACCGCATGGTCGCGGAGGGCCTGGTCACCAGGGAGCGTGACGAGAACAACCGGGTACGGGTGATCGTCGAGCTGACCCCCGAGGGCCGCGAGAAGTGGCTGGAGGCCATGCGCCTCGCCACCGTCTTCGAGGAGGACCTCCTCCAGGACCTCAACCCGGCGGAGCGCACGACCCTCGGTGATGTCCTCACCCGGCTCCTTCGCCGCGTGGAGCACTCCCAGCCGGACGCCGGCGGACGCCTCACCGACCTGGACTGACGGCTCCACGGGCACCGGAGCGAAAAGATCTTGACAGGGGGCGCTTGACACCCCCGAGCCCGATCCGTAAAGTTCTCCGGGTTGCCGCGGGGCCGTAACGGTTCTGCGACAACACCTTCCGCCGCACTGCGGCACTCAACCACCAGCAAGATCTCCTGACCGGGTTGGTTTCGGCGTGCCCGAATTCAATTCGAATAGGGACTCGGACGCCCGATTGGGAATCGCCGAGAGCATCCGCTAAGGTTGAACTCGTCGGAACGGCCCAACAGCCCGCCCGGCAACCCCCTCTGACGGGGAATCAGACACCGAAAGGATCTGATAGAGTCGGAGCCGCCGGAAAGGGAAACGCGAGAGCGGGAACCTGGAAAGCACCGAGGAAATCGGGTCGGAAAAGATCTGATAGAGTCGGAGACACCGAAGGGAAGCGCCCGGAGGAAAGCCCGAGAGGGTGAGTACGAAGGAAGCGTCCGTTCCTTG
>NZ_JADWYM010000080.1 GCF_022414535.1 Streptomyces sp. MUM 2J | reverse complement strand
CGACCTGCTTGGACCTGTCGGCCTGGACACCGTCCACGAACGACAGGAGGGCGAGCACATTCCCCAGAGGCGAAGGACGACTCGTTGTCGAGGCGTTCGGGGTTGTCGCCGGCCGCGATGAGCAGGGCTGCCGCGCTGTCCGGGCCGACGCCGTGGACTTCGAGGAGGCCAGGAGTGCTCGCGGTGACCGCTTCGGATATCCGCTCGGTCAGATCGTTGATCTCGTCGGTCAGGTTCTGGATGCGGCGGGCCAACAGTTTCAGGGTGTGACGCGCGGCCCCAGCCGGCCCGGAGATCTCCAGCTCCGCGAGTATGGCGCACTGCTGGAACAGCTTCGGGTTGCTCAGCCCGGCCAGGGACTCGCGAAGTTCGGCGTCGGCGCAGACCAGGACGCTCTTGAGCTGATTGATGGCCTGGGTCCTCGACTTGATCGCGGACCCTTTGGCCAGCTTGAACAGTCGCAGCATCTCCACCGGGCCATCACTCGCCTTTGCCGCGGCCGTGGCACGTCCGGACAGCACAGCGCGGGCAGCCGCTTCGGCGTCGACGGCGTCGGTCTTGCCGTGACGCCGTCGGGCGGCCTTGTCGGGCTGGTTGACCTCGGTCACCTCGATTCCTTCGGCCCGCATGTGGCGTGTCAGGGCAGCCCCGTAGGAGCCGGTGCACTCGACTCCGGCGCGCCGCAGCACGCCGAAGGAGCGGACCCAGGCCACGATCTGGCGATAGCCCTCGGCGGTTGTCGGGAAGCTGCGGCCGTCGAGGGTGGCACCGAGCGTGGTGATGACGGCCGCGACGTGTATGTCTTTGTGGGTGTCGACGCCGAGCAGGACTTCTTCGGCGGTGTCAGCCGGGATGTGACACGGGGTTGTGGACTGCGTGATGCTGGGCAAGGTCGCCTGTCTCCTGATCGCCTCGGATGCGGGTGGCCGTCGCCGGGCCGGGGCGGTCAAGACTGTGACGGTGCCTGTCGCGAGGCCCCTATCGGGACACGTCCCCTGCCCGGCGGCAGCGAGTACCGCTCCAGGCAGTGGCCGACAGATCAACGCCAAGGCAACAACGCCAGTCGAAACACGGGTCAGGCCACCGCCCGAAGCGGCACCCGATCATCCTCACAGTCGAAACAAGACCCGGTGCGTCCGCAGCTCTGCCGAAGCCCCAACTCGCGTATGCGGCCACAAAATTGGGTCGAGGTGTACTCGCTGCCGCGATCGCTGTGGATCACGCAGCCGGGCTCCAGTCCGCTGCGGCCGTGGGCCATGTCGAGGGCGTCGGCGACGAGTTCGGCGCGGTGGTGGTCGGCCATGGCATAGCCGACGACCTCGCGGGTGGCCAGGTCCAGCCAGCAGGCGAGGTAGAGCCAGCCCTCGGCGGTGGACAGGTAGGTGATGTCGCCGACCAGCTTGGTGCCGGGCCGCTCGGCGTGGAAGTCGCGGCCGATCAGGTCCGGGGCCGGCTTCGCCTTCGCCTCCGGCCGGGTCAGCGAGTGGTGCTTGCGGCGGGTGACGCCGCGGATGTCGCGTTCGCGCATGATGCGGGCGATGCGCTTGCGGTTCACCCCCTGCCCCAGGCGCCGAAGTTCGGCGTGGATACGCGGGACGCCATAGGTCTTCCGGGAGGCGATGTGCAGCACGGTGATCTCGTGCGCGAGCGCATCGTCGGCCGCCTGGCGCCTGCGGCGGGCGGCCTCGCCCTCGTGCCAGGCGTAGTAGGAGGAGCGGGCCACGTGCAGCACCCGGCACAGCAGGCTGATCGGGTAGTTCGCCTTCTCCGTATGGATGAACCGGCACAGCCCGCTCACCGGTCGTTCTCCTTCACGAAGAAGGCGGTCGCTTTTTTCAAGATCTCGATCGTCTGCTGCTGTTCGCGGTTCTCCTTGCGCAGCCGCCGCAGTTCCTCACGCTCGGCGCTGGTCAGCTCGCCGGACCCGCCCTCTCCCCGGTCGGCCTTGGCCTTGCGGTACCAGCCGCGCAGGGACTCGGAGCTGATGCCGAGTTCCCGGGCGACGGCGGTGACCGTCTTGCCCGAGGAGTCGACGAGCGCGATGGCGTCCCGTTTGAACTCCTCGGTGTACCGCTTCGTGTACTTGCTTCCCACCTGGTGCTACTTCGTCTGGAACCTCAGGTCCCAGTCTCCAGGTGTCCACGATCAAGGGGAAGCTTCACCGAGGCCATTACCCCGCACAGCGGCGCACAGCTCCTGCTCACCCTGGTCCAGGGCGTGCAGATCATCCGCAAGACCGATCCCGACCCCGCACGCGCCACCGCCTGCCTGGACTCCGCCCTCGCCCTCCTGGCCGGGAAAGCCACACCTGTGGAACCGGTCGGCGCCCAAGTCAGTGCCGGACCTCCGGTGAGGTAGCCCCGGTTGCCCGGCCCCTCGACCCTTCACATCGGCACCTGAAGATCCTCGGAGCCGACAGCGTCGCCAGGTTGGAAGCCGTTGTCCTGTCGAGCTTGAGTGGTTACCGGTGCCCCGTGTGCGACGTCGACACGGCTCCCACGGGTTCCCACCATCACGTGGGAAGGCCCGGTGTCCGTCGATTCGCAACAGGCTCAGCGGCGCGGGTCCACCAGATGACAGATGCCACGCCCTAGATTTCCCAGTTGTGACAATGACAATGGACGGAGCCACCTGCGTCGTCAGGTCCCTCGCAGCCGAGGGCGTCGATCACCTCTTTATGGTCCCGGGAGGGCTGAACGATCCCTTCATGCCACCGATGACCGGGACCGATGGGGTGCGTACTGTTGTGGCGGCCCATGAAGCCGGAGCGGCCTATATGGCCGACGGCTACGCCCGTGCTTCTGGTCGTCTCGGCGTCGCCTTCGGTATCGGTGGACCCGGTGTGACGAACATGGTGACCGCGCTTGCCGCGGCACGAGCCGACCGCTCCGCGCTTCTCGCCATCAGCGGCGAGGTCGCGACCGGCACGGAGGGGCGCGGTGCCTTCCAGGACGGCAGTGGTGCCGCACTGGATGACGTTTCCGTGCTCAGACCGGTTACGGCCCGTAGCCTCAGCGTGAACTCGCCTGCCAATCTCCAGCCCTACCTGAGGGCTGCGTCACTCACCGCACTGCGCGAGCGGGCGCCCGTCCATCTGTCGATCCCGCTGGATGTTCAGCGTAGTGAGCAGCGTGCGGATTGGACGCCGCTGCCCGAGGCAGCGTATCGACCGCTGGCGATCGACCGGGAAGCGACGGACGCCGCTCTGTCCGTCTTCTCCATGGACACCACCGGGCAGCCTGCTGCGAATGTCGTCATCCTCGCAGGACCGGGGGTACGCCACGCGAGAGCGGAAGCGGCTCTGATCGCCGCGGCGGAGCGCTTCGACATCCCCATGGCGACCACGCTCGGCGGGAAAGGGCTGGTACCCGAAGACCACCCCCTCGCGCTGGGCGTCTTCGGCTACGGCGGTTCGCGCTGGGCCAGCGAGGCGATTCTCGATCCCGCCGTCTCGGTACTCGTCGTCATCGGTTCGGGACTGTCCCAGCGGGACACCTTGAATTGGGATCCGAAGATGCTGCCGGCGAGAGAACTCGTCCATGTCGAAGCTGATCCTGCACTCATCGGACGGACTTGGCCCTCGAGCCGGCCGGTCACCGCCAGCCCCCGGGCCTTCCTCGAACTACTCGCCGGCGTCGAGGGGCCGATCGCCGCCGGGCTGGAGAGCGGCCGTCCGGCCCGGCTGGCGTTCCTCAGCGACGTGCGCAGCCGTGGGCCGCGCACCTACGAAGCGGAAGACACCACCCGGGACACCGAACCAATGCACCCGGCCCGTTTCGTCACGGAGGCTCGCGCTGCCTGCCCGCGCGAAACCGTCCTATCGGTGGACTCCGGCGCTCATCGTGCCTGGTGCTCGGAGTACTGGCCCAGCTACGGGAACGGGGACTACGTGTCCCTGGCGAACCTGGCCCCGATGGGCGGCGCGATCCCGCTGGGTATCGGCGCCAAGATCGCCAGGCCCGAGCGTCCCATGGTGATCGCTACGGGCGACGGCTGCATGCTGATGCATGGGATGGAGCTCCATACGGCTGCCCGCTACGGCATCCCGCTCGTGATCCTCGTCTTCGACAACCACGCTTATGGAAACATCTGGTACCGGGCGAAGGAGATGGGCGCCGGAGCCGAGGCGCTCACCGACATTCCCGGGCTCTCATGGCCGGAGTTCGCACGGGCCATGGGCGCCGACGGTGTCACGGTCTCCCACCCGGGCGAGGTAGGTGAGGCAGTGGCCCACGGGCTCACCCAGAACAAGCCGTTCCTGGTATCGGCCCGGATTGACAAGCGCTATCCCACGCCCATTGCCCCGTGGCGTCAGGCCGTGGCGGAATGGGAGGACAGCCACTGATGGCCCGGCTTCCAGACCCTGCCTCACACGTGCACCACGAAGACCGCGCTGAAATGCAGCGAATGGCGGCCGTGCGCACCCACGCAGACGGGCGACCGCAGCTCGCGGCCATCTACGTCGCCATGTTCAACAACCCAAAGGTCGCACGAGCTGTCGGTGAACTCGGTGAGCGGTTGCGGTTCCAGGGCCTGCTTCCGGACGACCTCCGCGAGACGACGATCCTGCGCTACTCCGCTCGCCGACGCGCGGACTACGAGTGGGCACACCATGTGCGCCCGGCAACGCAGGCAGGTCTCACTGCGGCACAGATCGAAGCGCTGGCCGGTGATGCCGTGCCGGCAGACACGACGCCTGCCCAGCGCGCCGTCGTGCAGGCGGTCGACCACATCGCCGCCGACAACGAGATCCCCGCCGAGCTCCAGGACGCACTGGTTGAGGTCGTCGGATATGCGGGGGTCGTGGAAATCGTGGCTCTCTGCGGGCTCTACGGTCTCATGGGCTACATGGCTACCGCTTTCGACATCTCGGTTGAACCTGGATTGCCGACCCCCCCTTGGCGGAAAGAGGATCACGAGACACGTTGACGGATCGACTCCTCGACCTCCCGGAAGGGCAGCGGGAAGCGGAAGTGCAGGCGCACGCCGTTTTGCCCGCTGCCTACCAGGACGGCACCGGCCGTCACGTCAGTCCCTTTCCTGTGTCCCGACCCATTCCGGGCACCGGGCGCGTACACGAACGGGCGGGTCCAGGTCACCAGCTCGAAGCCCCGCCCGCGCAGGACGGGTTCGGAGGTCGGCCGGGCGTCGACGAAGGCGTGTGTGCGGCCCCGGTCCCGAGCCTCCCGAAGCCGACCGGTCGGTTCGGGGCCGTCGCAGCCAGGTTTCGCGACAAGGACGAAGCGAGCCCGGATGACTCCGGTCATGGCGACCATGACGTAGCCCGGCTTGAAGCCCACGCCTGCGACGGTGGCCCCGGAGCATCACCACGACGAAAAGGCACACGGTCAGCACGGTGGCTGCCGCCGTCGCCGCCAGCACTGTGGCTCCGCTTGTGGTCGAGAGGAACTTCCAGTCGTCCATCATCAGCAGGACGACGAAGGAGAGGCCGGCGGCCAATCCGACACAGAGGGCCCGGCGCGCCGGTTTGGTGCCGTCGCCTTCCGGGTGTGCCCTGACCAGTCGCCTCAACGCGAGCGTCCAGAGCGCGGCCGTCACCGCGCACATGACCGTCAGGAACACCGCGTGATAGATGCCGGCCGCGGTGAAGTGGTGTGGGCGGGGGTGCGCCCACGTGAGTTCATGGGCACCGTCCGCGAGGCGGACCAACTGGGTCAGGGCTCCGGTGGCACCGCCCGCGGCTGCGGCCGAGGCCGCGTACACGCCCTCCCGGGAAGTGGAGGGAAGGCGGGTCAGCGCGTACACCAGTGCCCCGGTCATGATCGGCAGAGCCAGAGCGTCCCCGAAGGTCTCGCAGAGATCCGCGAACATCGTGGGCAGCGAGGGGTCCCTCTGCATCACCAGGTGGAAGACGAAGAGGGCACCGAAGCCGGCGACCGCAACGGCACCCCCGGCGGCCACGGCCTTCAGGACCGGAGTGGACATCTGCTTCATCGGTTGGCACACCTCATGGTGGACGTGACGGGTTTGCCGGGCGTGTGGCCAAAGGGCCGGCCTGCGGCACGACGGGCGAAAGCCGTCGGCTGCGGCACCAGGACACCAGCGTCGCCCATCTCCCTCCGGCCCCGGGGCAACCGTCTGCAGCATCTACGGGTGGACGAGCCTGTCCGCCTACCGGAGGAACGGGGGTTGGTCCGAGAAGCTGGAACCCGGACGGCCCCGGCAGCACGTTCCGCGCGCGGCGCCAGGAAGAGGGCGCGCTGCCCGGCCACCTTCACTCAGGCGACGGGCCGCCCCGAGCCTGGATTCCTCCAGTCAGCGGAAGCCTGCTCCACCGTCGGGTCGGCTGGTGGGAGGTTTCCCGTCACGGCCTGGAGACGCGAACCTGAAGTGGCATCCGGTGTCAGCGCTGTGTGAGGTGCGCCGGCTGATTCTCCAGGGCCCACCGCCCGGGGGCTCCACGGAGGGCCAGGACCTCCCGGAGCGGCCTACCGGGCAACGTCGGGGCAGGAGGGCCGACGGTCCGGGTCCGTGGAACAGGTGGCAGGAGCAGGGCATCCGCTCCATGTACGAAGCGAGCTGAGGAACAGTCAGATGGGCCGTCCGAACCGCACACCCCCTTCGTCCACGGAATCGAACCGCTGTGCTCCCGGACGGGGGCCGAGGCTCCGTCCCAGGACGAGCTCGCTCCGCACGCTCCTCGCCCTGCTGACCTCCGCGCAGTTTCTGGTGATGTTCAGCGCGGCGAACATCAACATAGTCCTCCCGGAGATCGGCGAGGCCATGAACCTGTCACCGGTGCAGTTGTCCTGGGTCGTCTCCGCGTATGTGCTTGCCGTCGCGGCCCTGCTCCTGCCGGCCGGCGGGCATTGTCAACTTGAGCTGGCGTTCCTGACGTTGGGATGATCATCGGGTTTGTTGGTCGGTGGTGAGGGGTGGGCTGTGGAGGCCGGGGTGGTGGTGTCGTACAAGGGGTCCCGGTTCCCGGCGGAGGTCATCTCCCACGCGGTGTGGCTGTACCACCGCTTTCCGCTCAGCTACCGCGAGGTCGAGGAGATGCTCCTGGCCCGCGGGATCACCGTCTCCCACGAGGCGATCCGGCAGTGGTGCGAGAAGTTCGGCCCCCAGTACGCCGCGGGGCTGCGCCGACGCCGTCCGCAGGCCGGCGACAAATGGCATCTGGACGAGGTGTTCATCAAGGTCAACGGGGTGCGGCAGTACCTCTGGCGTGCCGTTGACCAGGACGGACACGTCCTCGACATCCTGGTCCAGTCCAAGCGCGACGGCAAGGCCGCGAAGCGGTTCATGGCCAAGCTCATGAAGAAGCAGTGCCGGGTACCCAGGGTGCTGGTCACCGACAAGTGCCGCTCCTACCGCCCGGCCCACCGGCACCTGATGGCCTCGGTGGAACACCGCTCCCACAAGGGCCTCAACAACCGGGCCGAGAACAGCCACCAACCCACCCGCCAGCGAGAACGCGCCATGAAGGGCTTCCGCACAGCCCGGACGGCCCAGAAATTCCTGTCCGCCTTCAGCGAGATCTCACCCCACTTCCGACCCCGCCGCCACCTCATGACCGCACCCGAATACCGCACCGAAATGCACCACCGCCTCGACACCTGGAACGAGATCACCGGCACCACCATGCCGACCACCACCTGAAGACAGCATCACCACAGGCACCACCACACCCTGACGCCCCCTCAGCCACCACCCTCAGCAACAACTTGACAACGCCCCTGGAAGGGCTCCCGCCTGACTTCGCCCTGCGTGACGAAGATGTCCCTGCCGCACCCGAGCGCGGCGACGAACCCGGCCGGGCCCTCCCCCTGACCGTCGTCCGCAGCCTCTGCGACGCCCTCCCGCTCCTGGAGTCCATGGCATCGCGCGACTTCCGCGTCGCCGTCGAGCTGATCATCGACACCGGCCGCCGCCCCGACGAGATCTGCCAACTGGCATGGGACTGCACCCGCCAGGACTCCGACGGCGGCTGGCTGCTGATCTACGACAACATCAAAGAACAACGCCTGGGCCGTGAACTGCCCATTACCGAAGCCACCGCCAACCTGATCCACGAACAGAAACGAGTCGCCCGGGGACGCTTTCCCCACACGGACCCCCGTGAATTGAAGTTGCTGGCGCATGTGAGGCGGAATCCCCGCGGTGTTCACGGTCTGGTGGAAGACACGCTCGCCTCGTGGCACCGCGAGTGGGTCGACAGTCTGCCGCCGATGATCACGCCGGAGGGTCAGGAGTTCCTCAAGGAAGACATCGTGCCCTACTCTCACCGTCACACCTACGCCCAACGGCATGCGGACGCCGGCGTTCCCGTCGATGTGCTGAGCGAGCTCATGGATCACAGATCCCTCGCCGTCACTCAGACGTACTACCGGGTGAGCGCCGTCCGCCGTCGGGAAGCCGTCGACACGGTCGCACGCCACCAGCTCGATCGCCACGGGGCACCGGCCTGGCGAGAGGCACAGACACTGCTGGACGGCCAGCGAGCCCGGTACGCGCGTCAGGCGATCAGCCAGGTCGCCGTTCCCTTCGGCAGCTGCGAGGAGCCGAGCAACGTCCAGGCGGGCGGCGGCGCCTGTCCCTTCCGTTGGCAGTGCGGGGGCTGCGATCACTTCCGCACGGACGCGTCCTACCTGCCGGAACTCAAGGCATACGTGGACGAACTCCGCCGCACCAAGGAACGTGTACTCGCCGCAACCGGGCTGGACGACTGGGCACGCGAGAGGGCCCTGCCCTCCGAGGAGGAGAACGCGCGCGTCAAGCACTTGATCGCCCGTGTCGAGGACGACCTCGACCAGCTCACCGACACCGAGCGGCACGAGCTGGAGGAGGCCATCACCCTGGTGCGACGCAGCCGCCGCGTCGTATCCCTGGGCATGCCTCACGTCCGGCAACCCTCCCCCAACCTTCGACTGGAGCGACCATGACCACGCAGACCTCGGGAATCGTGCATGCCCGAGGCACGGACACCGCCCGCCGCCGAGAACGCGTACTCAAGGCGCTGGACGCCGCGGTCCAGGCGCGGGACGAGATCAACGTCTCCGGTATCGCCCGGCGAGCGGGTGTCGACCGCACCTTCCTCTACCGGCACCGTGACCTCCTCGGCATGATCCAGACGCAGGCGGCGGAGCCGCCTCCTCCCGGCCCGGAGACGGTCAGCCGCCCCTCGCTGATGGCCGACCTCGCCAACGCGCAGGATCGCAACACCCGTTAGGCCGAGGAGAACCGTCTTCTGCGTGAACGGCTGTCCGCGTTCCTCGGCGAGGAGATCTGGCGCGAGGCCGGACTGGGCGGAGCCACGGCGAACATCGACCAACTGCACTCCCGCGTCACCGAGTTAGAGCAGGAGGCGGTCGAACTGCGACGACAGCTCGAGGAGTGCCAGGAAGATCTCGACGCGGCCCGATCCGTCAACCGTGAATACATGGCTCGACTCAACGGGCCACTCACATCTTCGAGTTGATGCGGCCGACATGGAGGGCGATGCGGGACAGCGTCGCCCTCCATGTCGCAGCGTGTTCTCTCTCAGATGTCGTCTCCGGCTGGGCCGGAGGAGAGAAGCTGGCAGCTGTCGAAGTTCATGCACCCGCAGGCGAGGCAGTCGGCCACGGCATTCCGCAGAGCCTGCGTCTCCTGGATGAACTGATCCAACTCCGGGATCTTGCGCTCGGCGAGCGCACGCCATTGCCGGGTGGCGACCCGGTCGGGGGCGCTGTCCAGCAACTGGCCGATCTCGGCCAGCGTGAACTTGGCTCGCTGCGCCATTTTGATCAGCGCGATCCGTCGCACCGTACTTGCCGGATAGACGCGTCGGCCTCCGACTCGCCGGGCGGACGGGAGCAAACCGATGCTCTCGTAGTAACGCAAGGCCGAGGGCCGTATCCGTGCCTGCCGCGCGAGGTCCCCGATACCTAGCTCCCGCACTGAACCCCCTTGACTTCAAGCGAACTTGAACCATCAGTCTGACCGCGTGACTCTCCCACCCACAACTCGTCTGCTGCCGCAGACCTATCAACCGCTGTTCTCCCATCTCGAGTTCCGGCGGCTTCTGCCGGCACTAGGGAGCGTATTGCGTCGTGATCAATCTGCGAGATCTGCCTGCGCGGCAGGGTTTGGACCGGTAG
>NZ_JADWYM010000079.1 GCF_022414535.1 Streptomyces sp. MUM 2J | reverse complement strand
CACCGGCGGCGGCCGCGCCGGCGCTGGCGCCCCTGACGTGCCTGACGCCCGGGGCGCGCCGGAGGGCCGGGACCGCCCGGACGCCCCGCGTGCCCAGGACGGGCCACAGGGCCCGCAGGAGGGCGCCGTGCGCCCGCACCCCCGGGACGGAAGCGACCAGGACGCGGGCCGGGACGGCGCCTGACACGGCCACGGGGCGGGACCACGGGCCCGCTCGCCTCGCCGACCGGGCGCGGCAGGTGTCTGATGGCTGCTGTGGAGGCTACGCAGGACCACCGCCGAGCTCTCACCCTCGTCGCCCAGATACTGGCCGTCGCAGGTGCCTACTACCTCGCCGGGCGGCTCGGGCTCCTGAGACAGCTCACCGTCGAGGGGGCGGTGTTCACGCCCATCTGGCCGCCGACCGGTGTGGCCCTGGCCGCCCTGCTCTTCCTCGGGCTGCGCGTCTGGCCCGGCATCGCCCTCGGCGTCCTGCTGGTGGTCGCCTCGATCACACCGCTGCGCCCCACCGTGATCGGCACGGTCGTCGGCAACACCGCCGCCCCCGTCTGCGCCTACCTCATGCTCCGCCGCGTGGGCTTCCGTCCCGCGATGAACCGGCTGAGAGACGGCCTGGCCCTGGTGTTCCTGGGTGCCCTCGGGGCCATGCTGATCAGCTCCACCACGGGAGCAGGCCTCCTCGTCCTCACGGACAAGATCGCTCCCGGCAGCTTCTGGGCGGTCTGGCTGGGCTGGTGGGTGGGTGACGCCATGGGCGTCCTGATCATCACACCGGCCCTGATCCTCGTCGGCCGCCTGCACCTGCCCCTGCGCCTGACCCGCTGGCCGGAGGCGCTCGCCCTGCTGCTCGCCGTCTGCTGCCTCGTGCCGCTCGCCGCCTACAGCACGCTCAGCCTGATGTTCCTCGTCTACCCGCTGCTGATCTGGGCGGCGCTGCGCTTCCAGCTCGTCGGCAGCGTCCTGTGCGCTCTGGCCGCCTCTGTCCTGATCACCGTGGCCGCGACCGACGAGACGGGAGCCTTCCAGGGACTGAGCCACGTCCAGGTGATGATCAAGCTGCAGGCCTTCAACGGGTCGATGGCGCTGACGGCGCTCCTGCTCTCCGCCGTCATCACCGAGCAGCAGAACACCCGCCGCTCCGTGCAACGCGCCTGTCAGGAACTGGCCGAGGTGCTCGAACACCTCACCGCCACGGATGCCCCGCAGGAGCGCTCCCCGACGCAGGACGAGGGGCCCGCCCGCCCGGACCGCTGAGCCCGCCCGGCGGAACCACCCCCGTACGGGCACCACGCCTCACCCCGCCCCCGTCCCCGCGGTGCCACGCCGCCCCGCGCGGTTCCTCCCCGCTCACCCCGGTGCCGCGCCGCCGAACGCCGTCCGCCCCGTCGCGCCGACCGGCACGCCTGCGCCCGGGGAAGCGGCAGCCGCACGAACCGGGGGCACGTTGCGGATTCCCGCGCCGGACGGGGGAGGATGAGATCGCCGACGAACGCAGGACCTGCAGGGAGGAGAGGGCGCATGCAGAACGAGCGAGCGGGGCAGTTGGCCGGACCCGAGGACCTGGTCGACGTCGCCCGACTGGTGACGGCGTACTACACACTGCACCCCGACCCGGCCGACCCCGGCCAGCGCGTCGCCTTCGGCACGTCCGGGCACCGGGGATCGTCGCTGGCGACCGCCTTCAACGACGACCACATCGCCGCGGCCAGCCAGGCCATCTGCGAGTACCGCTCGGCGCAGGGCACCGACGGCCCGCTCTTCCTCGGAGCCGACACCCACGCCCTGTCCGAGCCGGCGCGGGTCACCGCCCTGGAGGTGTTCGCCGCCAATGACGTGACCGTCCTCATCGACACCGGAGACGGATACACCCCCACCCCGGCCGTCTCGCACGCCATCCTCACCCACAACCGGGGCCGCACCTCGGGCCTCGCCGACGGCGTGGTCGTCACCCCCTCGCACAACCCGCCCGCCGACGGCGGGTTCAAGTACAACCCGCCCAGCGGCGGCCCCGCCGGCTCCGACGCCACCTCCTGGATCCAGAACCGGGCCAACGAGATCATCGCCGCCGGCCTGAAGGACGTCCGCCGGATCCCCTGGGCCAGGGCGCTCGCCGCGCCCGGCACCGGACGGTACGACTTCGCCGGAACCTACGTCGCCGACCTGCCGAGTGCCCTCGACCTCGACGCGATCCGGTCCGCGGGCCTGCGCATCGGCGCCGACCCGCTGGGCGGGGCCTCCGTCGACTACTGGGGCCGGATCGCCGAGGAGCACCGCCTCGACCTCACCGTGGTCAACCCGCTGACCGACCCCACCTGGCGGTTCATGACGCTGGACTGGGACGGCAGGATCCGAATGGACTGCTCCTCGCCGTACGCCATGGCCTCGCTCATCGAGCAGCGCGACAGCTTCCGGATCGCCACCGGCAACGACGCCGACGCCGACCGGCACGGCATCGTCACCCCCGACGGCGGCCTGATGAACCCCAACCACTACCTGGCCACCGCCATCGCCTACCTGTACGCACACCGCACCGCGTGGCCCGTCGGCGCCGGCATCGGCAAGACCCTGGTGTCCTCGGGCATGATCGACCGCGTTGCCGCGGATCTCGGCCGGCGGTTGGTGGAAGTCCCCGTCGGCTTCAAGTGGTTCGTGGACGGCCTGGTCGACGGCTCCCTCGGCTTCGGCGGCGAGGAGTCCGCCGGCGCTTCCTTCCTGCGCCGTGACGGATCGGTGTGGACCACCGACAAGGACGGCATCCTGCTCGCGCTGCTGGCCTCGGAGATCACGGCGGTCACCGGGAAGACGCCGTCGGAGCACTACGCCGGGCTGACGGCCCGGTTCGGCGCACCCGCCTACGCCCGCACCGACGCCCCCGCCACCCGCGAGGAGAAGGCGCTGCTGGCGAAGCTGTCGCCGGCCCAGGTGACCGCCGGCACGCTGGCCGGCGAGGCGGTCACGGGAGTGCTCACCGAGGCCCCCGGCAACGGCGCCCCCATCGGCGGCATCAAGGTGAGCACGGCGAACGCCTGGTTCGCGGCCCGCCCCTCGGGCACCGAGGACGTCTACAAGATCTACGCGGAGTCCTTCCTCGGCCCCGATCACCTGGCCCGGGTACAGGAGGAGGCCAGGGGCGTCGTGCTGTCCGCCCTGGGAGGCTGACGGCGCGTCCAGGAACGGGCCGCGCCGGACCTGGCCCGTCAGTCGATGGGCCAGGTGTGCACGGGTGCGTTGAGGTGCATGTAGTCGGTGTACAACTGCGTCATGCGGCGCAGCGCCTCGTGCCGGCCGGAACGGCTGGAGGTGAGGAGGTGGTGGAAGACCTCCTTCTGCCACACCGCGCCGTTGCGGGCGGTGACGCAGCGCTGCTCGATCACGCCGAGCAGCGGCTCGCGCCATGCCTCGTCCATGCCGGAGTGCTCCAACCCCCGGTGTGCGAGCGGCAGCAGACGGCGCAGCACGAGTTCGGGAACCGGCACCTCGCCCATCCCCGGCCAGTACAGGCGGGCTTCGATGCCGTTGCGTGCGGCGCTGTGGAGGTTGTCCTCGGCCGCGGCGAAGGACATCCTCGACCACACGGGCCGTTCCTCCTCGACCAGGGCCCGGGTGAGGCCGTAGTAGAAGGCGCCGTTGGCGAGTGTGTCGGCGACGGTGGGGCCGGCGGGCAGCACCCGGTTCTCCACCCGCAGGTGCGGGGTGCCGTGCGTGACGGCGTAGACAGGTCGGTTCCATCGGTAGATCGTGCCGTTGTGCAGGGTGAGTTCGCCCAGTTCGGGGATGTCCCCGCGGTCCAGGGCGTCGGCGGGGTCCTGCTCGTCGCACATCGGCAGCAGTGCGGGGAAGTAGCGCAGGTTCTCCTCGAAGAGGTCGAAGACGCTGGTGACCCACCGCTCCCCGAACCAGACCCGCGGACGCACCCCCTGCGCCTTGATCTCCTGCGGGCGGGTGTCGGTGGCCTGCTCGAACAGCGGGATGCGCGTCTCGTGCCACAGTTCCCTGCCGAACAGGAACGGCGAGTTCGCCGCCAGCGCGACCTGGATGCCGGCGATCGCCTGGGCGGCGTTCCAGTAGCTCGCGAACTCCGTGGGTGAGACCTGGAGATGGAACTGGGTGCTGGTGCAGGCGGCCTCGGGTGTGATCGTGTCGGCGTAGGTGCGCAGCCGGTCCGCGCCGTCGATCTCGATGTGCAGGTCCTCCCCGCGGGCCGCGAAGATCTGGTCGTTGAGCAGGTGGTACCGCGGGTTCTCGGACAGGGCGGCGGCGCCGACGTCCTCCTGCCGCAGCGTCGGCAGCACACCGATCATGATCAGGTGCGTGCCGATCGACCCGGCGCGCTTCTCGGCGTGGTTGAGCGCGGCCCGGACCTCCGCCTCCCAGGCGTCGGGGCCGCCGGCCGTGAGCCGCCGGGGCGGCACGTTGATCTCCAGGTTGAACCGCCCCAGTTCGGTCGACCAGGAGGGGTCGGCGATCGCCTCCAGCGCGTCGCTGTTGGCCATCGCCGGCAGAGCGCGGTCGTCGACCACGTTCAGCTCGATCTCCAGGCCGACCTGGGGCCGCTCGGACTCGAACCGCGCCTCGCGCAACATCTGGGCGAGGGTCTCCAGGCACTGCTGCATCTTGATCCGGTACCGTCGGCGGTCCTCACGGCTGAACACCAGCGCCGGAACGTCCCGTCCCATGGGCCCTCCCAGGTTCCCCTGCTCGGACACCCCCACCCAGCGTCCCACCACCACACGCGTTGCACCAAGGCAGGACCGCCCCCCGGGGACGCAACGGGCGGGTCCGGGGGCGAGGAGACGGGCAGGGGGCCGGCGGCCGGCCCCCATACCAGAAGAGGAATTCCGCATGACGGAATGCCGGGGTGGGGTCGGGAGGCGCGCCGGGCGGACGGTTGCCAGGCCCGCGGGTGGCCCGCGCGGAGCCGGCGGCCGGAGCAGCGTCGAGCGCCGCCGCAGCGGCGCGGTTCGGCCCACGAGCGGCCGGCCTCGCCATGCACCGCCCGGGTCCCGCCGGAGCGGTATCCACCGCCCCCGCACAGCGGCGCTAGGGTCGTGCCATGACCGACAACTCCCTGCGCTCCGTCACCGTCGAGCGAACCGGCACGGGCCGATTCGTCGCGACCAACCCCCGGGGCGGCACCGTCAGCTTCGGCACCGGTTCCGGCCCCGACGGGGACGTGGGGTTCACCCCCGTCGAACTGCTGCTCGCGGCCATCGGCGGATGCACCGCGGTCGACGTCGACGTCGCCACCAGCCGCCACGCCGAGCCCACCCGGTTCTCCGTCGCGGTGACCGGAAACAAGATCAACGACGAACTCGGCAACCGGATGACCGACCTCATGGTCACCTTCTCCGTCAGCTTCCCGGACGGTGAAGGGGCGGAGCGGGCCCGAGCCATCGTTCCCCGGGCCGTCAGGACCTCCCACGACCGGCTCTGTACGGTGAGCCGCACCATCGAGGTCGGCACGCCCGTGACCGCGACCGTCGAGGAGGCCTGACCGCGTCCGCACCCCGCGCCCGCCGCGTGGTCACGGCGGCGGGCGCGGACCCGCCGCAGCGGAGGGGTGCACTGTTCCCCCGGGACCCGTCTCGCCGGAGTGGACGGAACAGTGGGCCCGACGGGTGCCCGAGGTACCCCCGGCCGTCCCTCGGGTCGTAACGGGACCAGCCGATGTCCGCGCCGGGCCTGCCGGCCGTCTTCGCGCACCCCGACGACGAGTCGCTACCGGCGGGCGGACTGCTCGCCCGGCGGCGCGGCAGCGGGCGCGCGAACCGCGGTCGTCACGGCGACCTGGGCCGCGGGCACGGTGCGAGCCGGAGAACCGGCCGACGCGCTGCCCGCTCACCGAGCTCCCTCCTGCGGCGGCGCGTCGCGCGGGAAGACGACGGCCACGTGGAGCCGGTCGGGTCGACCCGGCGAGGTCTCTCGCCGTGCCGGTCGTCCATCGGCGCGCGGTGATGGCACTCTGGGCCCGTTGCACATGATCGGAGGCCGACCGTCGTGACCGTCATCGCGTGGATCGTCGAAGACACCTGGCCGGCCTGCGTCGACGCCGCCCGCTCCCACGCCCCCGAGGGCGCCGACATCGTGCTGCTGCATGTGACCGACTCCGGGGACACCGGCGCCGCGCACGGGGCCATCGCGGAACTGCTGGGCCGCGCCCGGCACGACCGGGACCCCGGCGAAGCCGTGGACCATACGGCGGCAGCCGCCGGTGAGCGGCTGTTGGAGGAAGCGGCCGAGCGGCTGGGGCGCCCGTGCACGCGTGCCGCGCGCAGCGGGCACGTCGACCGTGAGGTCGTGGCCGCCGCCGAGGGAGCCGACCTGCTCGTCCTGGCCCGCGACGGGGACCGCAGTCGCCTGGGACCCCACAGCCTCGGCCCCGCCGGCCGGTTCGTCGTCGACCACGCCCCCTGCCCCGTGCTGCTGGTCTGGCCGGAAGTCGCCCCCGGTACGGACACGATCGCGGCACCGCCGCTCCCACCGCCGCCACCCAGCCTGCCGCACCACATGTAGACCGGCCGGATCCCATCGGCGCCCCGGTCGGCGGCCCGAGAGACCGGCCCGGCCGCGTGCGCCGCAGGAGGCGGTCCGGGCGGTGTGAGAGGGAGCGGCGGAGCGGCGCGACCGCCCTTCCGGGCCTCACCGTCCCTGTCGTGAACCCCTCTTGTGTGAGTGTCATGTCCGCGTCATGCTGGTCACTGTGGGTGTCTACCCGCATAGATTCGTTCCACGGGCTCCATCTGACAGTGAGACATCGACCACTCGCCCCAGGAGGATCGATCCTCGTGAGACCCCGTCATACCCGGCACAGCCGCCGGCGCGGCCTCGTGGCCGCCGCGGCAACCCTGGCCGCCCTGTGCACCGGTCAGACCCTGAACGCCCTGCCCGCCTCGGCGGCGCCGCAGGCCCCCCACCCCGCGTCCGCCGTCCGCGCCGCCGAGGACCATGCCGCGCGCGTACTGGCCGGCTCCCTCACCGACCCCGCCTGGCGTGCCCGCGTCCGGAGGGCGGCGCTCACCTCCGACGAGGTGGACGTCACCGCCCTGGCCGGCCGCGCCCCCGTCTCCCTCAAGACCGCCCTGGTCGCCGACGACCGCCGGATCGCCGCCGCCAAGGGCCTGGACGCCGGGGTCGGTTCGCTGCTGAGGCTGCGGCTCGGGGACGCGTCCATGCGTACCGCGCTCGACGCGGGCACCGCGCCCTGGGTGGTGGCGGCCACCTCGGACGAGCCCACCGCCACCCTCACCGCCTACGACAGCCGCGGCCGCACACACACCCTGGACGCCCGTACGGCGCCCGCGCACCCCGTGTACGTCGTCGACATCGACGGCGCCAAGGCCCTGGACGCCGGTCTGGACGTGCTGAACGAGGAACTCGCACGGTACGGCGTGTCATCCGCCGGCCCCGCCCCCGCACGGGTCTCGGCGGACCGGACACCGGCGGCGGCGTCCGGCGGAGGCTTCTGGACGACGCGGATATCCGCGGTCGAGCTCTCGGACGACGAGGAGCCCTGGTTCAAGGGCGCCGCCGAGATCTACACCCTGGTCACCGGTTTCGGCCAGGACGGCAAGGTCCGGGTCGACCCCGTCGACATGCCCTACCTCGACTACGAGGGCACGGTCTACCGGCCCAACCAGATCCTGGTCAACTGGTCGTCCTACAAGTACGACCTGGCCGATGCCGTGATGATGGAGGACGACGGCGGCACCAACTACCGCGACCTGGCCAAGGCCATCGCTGCCGTCCTGCTGACCGTCACCGACCAGGGCGCCTACATCCCGCTGGTGAACGCCGTCCTGGACGCCATGCCGGACAAGTGGTGGAGGGACGACCCGGACTACGTCGACTCCTGGTACACGCTGGCCCAGAGCGACAACGGCACCCGGCACGGCGCACGCGGCAACGGCTGGATGACCGTCGAGCCGTACTACGTGCAGGAGTTCTGAGACACGCGCCGACGACGGCGCAGGGCCGGCGTGAGCGGTGTTCCCGCCGGCCCTTTCGTCCCTTCGACCACGTTCCGCTCCCTCGCGTGCCCGCGCCCCGGTGCTCTCCCGGCCCGGGCCCGCCGCACGACGGGACGGGTTTCAGACGAGTTCGGGCTGCGGCTCCGGCTGCAGTGCCGGAAGGGGCTTCGGCTCCCACGTCCTCGTGGTCCGCAGGTAGTAGTGGATCACCGAGCCCGTCGCCAGCAGGAGAAGCGGCCCGAACACCCACGGATGCCCGGCCATCTCCAGGGGCAGGTAGCGGTACGACACCAGAAGCGCGGCGAAGACGGCCGTTCCGTAGGCGACGAGTTGGACCCCCGACCGGTCCCAGCCCCGCTCGAGCGAGCGCAGCGCGCCCTCGATGGTGACCGTGAACACCACGCCGGCGACGAGATCCGTGCCGTAGTGATAGCCGAAGCCCAGCGTCGCGGCCAGGGTGGCGATCAGCCAGAACGTGCCCGCGTACCGCAGGGCTCGCGGCCCCCTGCGGGAATGAATGAAGATCGCGGTGGCCCACGCCGTGTGCAGACTGGGCATGCAGTTGCGCGGGGTGATCTCGTCGAACGGCATGTGATGCGGCGTCACGACGGCCGGCGGCGTGTGCGGCCACAGGTCGGCCACTGCCCAGTGCCCGCCGTCGCCGCCGAACGCGAAGACCGGTCCGACCACCGGGAAGAGCATGTAGATGCCGGGCCCGAGGAGGCCGATCACCAAGAACGTGCGCACCAGATGGTGGCGGGGGAAACTGCGCTCGACCGCCACGTGGCGCAGCTGGTACAGCGCGACGACGACCGCCGCGACCGCGAGCTGTATGTAGACGTAGTCGAGAACGTGCGCGCCGACCGTGCCGGTCGCCGAGACGATCCGGCCCGCCAGCCACGACGGGTTGCCCAGCGCGTGGTCGGCGACGGCCGCGTACTGGTCCAGCACCACCGGGCGGGTCTTCGACGTGATGAGTAGCCAGGTGTCCCCGGTCTTGCGGCCGGCGACCAGCAGCAGGCCCAGCCCGACGCCCTTCAGCAGCAGGACGCGCTCCCGGCCCGTGCGCCGCGTGACGGCGATCACCGCATAACCCAGAACCACCCACAAGGCGCCATTGCCGAACATCATCTTGGCGTGGAACGCCCACCGCACCAGAAAGAACGCGATGTCGATACCGACCGCGACACCGGCCGCGATGAACCGCTGCCGCCAGGGCAGCACCACCATCATCAACGCCATGCTGGCATAGAGCAGCGGCCCCGATTTCGGGGCGAGCACCACCTCTTTGACCTGGTTGGTGATCGGCCCCGGAAGGCCGTAGTGACGTGCGGCGATCTCCAACGCGACGAGAAATCCGAGCGCCACCGCACTTACGGCGGCCCACAGTATCGCCCGCGGTTGACGCAACGCGGTGAGAGGGATTCTGTTGTCTATTCGCGAAAACACCCGCGATGATATAGATGTCAATTTTTGGCCGATTTGCTCGATGTCGGGTTGTGGGCGGGCGGCCAAGACGGCCACGATCACCGCGAGTTCGAACATGTTATCGGAGTGTCGCGCGTGCGAGGGGCGGGTTACCGATGTGTGGCGAGCGGTCGATCGGGTGCCCCCGACCGCGTGCGCCGTTCCCGTTTCCGGGTGCGCGGCAGGCGACTCGAAGCGTGCGGCAGCCGTGCCGATGTGGCCGTAGCAGAGCCGTTGCGCGGCGTTCACCGGTCCGGTTGCCGCAGGTCGTCCCGGCCGTGGGATGGTCGACCATGCAGGGCGTGAGTGGGGCGGCGCCGCAGTCAGCGCCCCAGCAGGCACAGCGCGGCGCTGAGCACGGTGGCGCAGGCCACCACCGTGGACGCCACGACGACATGCCGCGTGATCAGCCGATGCCGCAGCGCGGCGTACCGGGCCTCGTACTCCCGGCGCAGTTCCCCGGCGTGGCGCACGGTGTGCCGCAGTGTCTGCCGGGTGAGTTCCAGACGCCGCTCGGCATAGTGCCGTGCCACGTCCTCGGCCTGCGCGGAGGTGAGCCAGGGCAGGCGGGCGCAGAAGGCCTCGGCCTCCGCCCGGGCCTGCTCCCGGTCGCGCTGGGCACGGAGGTATCCCTCGATCTGACGTGTCAGCGCTGCCGCCTGTTCCTCGGTGACGTGCCCGGGCGACGTGTCCGTCATCACCGCTCGCCCTCGTGTCCGGCGGTGTCGATGGCGTCCCACCGGCCGGTGGTCTGCTTCTCGCCCAGTTCGCCGAGCTCGGGGTGGTGCAGGTCGAACGCCGGGGATTCGCTGCGGATCCGCGGCAGCGTGGAGAAGTTGTGCCGCGGCGGCGGGCAGGAGGTCGCCCACTCCAGCGAACGGCCGTAGCCCCACGGGTCG
>NZ_JADWYM010000078.1 GCF_022414535.1 Streptomyces sp. MUM 2J | reverse complement strand
GCACGCTCACGCGCGTCGCCGGCGCCCCCGGCGCCCGGCGCGACGCCCTGCGCGGGCCGAGCGTGCCGCCCGCCCGTGACGGGCCGGGCGGCCGGTGCGTTCGCGGTGTCCTCCAGTTCCACCAGTTCCACGTAGGGCCGGATGCGCAGCGGGTCGAAGTCCTCCGCCTCGGCCTGCGCCGCCGACCGGGCGTCGCGCAGGGCGTCGGACGCCCGCTGCGCGCAGGCGCGCGAAGGGGTGTTGTCCGCCCCCCTCGGCGCGCCGCATTCCGGGCACTGGTGTGCCTGTGGCCCGGTCCCGCGTTCGTCCACGTGTTCGCCCCTCCCCATCCGAATTCCAGAGATTATGCCGATCTCCTTCACCTCGGATGGCCCAACCCCCGTAAGACGGGGCCTTCGAGAGGACTCAACAGGCCATATACGGTCACACCCCTCACGATGGAAGTCGCAGCGGACGGCTCACGCGCGGATTGCGACCTCAGGAGGTCTTCATGGCGGTGGCGGGGCACGCCGGCACGGCGGACCGGCAGCGGGAGCAGGTCACCGGCAACGTGCTGGTCTCCATAGGCGCCCTGCTGCTGGGCATGCTGCTGGCCGCGCTCGACCAGACCATCGTGTCGACCGCGCTGCCCACGATCGTCAGCGACCTCGGCGGCCTCGACCATCTGTCCTGGGTGGTCACCGCGTACATGCTGGCCTCGACCGCCGCGACGCCGCTGTGGGGCAAGCTCGGTGACCAGTACGGCCGTAAGAGGCTGTTCCAGATCGCCATCGTCATCTTCCTGGTGGGTTCCGCGCTGTGCGGCATGGCGCAGGACATGCCGCAGCTCATCGCCTTCCGCGCCGTGCAGGGCCTGGGCGGGGGCGGGTTGATGGTGCTGTCGATGGCGATCGTCGGCGACCTCGTGCCGCCGCGCGAACGCGGCCGCTACCAGGGCCTGTTCGGCGCCGTGTTCGGTGCGACCAGCGTCCTCGGCCCGCTGCTCGGCGGGCTGTTCACCCAGCATCTGAGCTGGCGCTGGGTCTTCTACGTCAACCTGCCCGTCGGCGTCGTCGCCCTCGCCGTCATCGCCACCGTCCTGCACATCCCGCGCACGGCCACCCGGCACGTCATCGACTACCTCGGCACCCTCCTCATCGCCTCCGTCGCCACCTGCCTGGTGCTGGTCGCCTCGCTCGGCGGCACCACCTGGGGCTGGGGCTCCCCGCAGATCGTCGGCCTCGCCGTCCTGGGTGTCGTGCTGGCCGTGGCCTTCACGGCCGTGGAGCGGCGGGCCGCCGAACCCGTCCTGCCGCTCTCGCTGTTCCGCATCCGCACCTTCACCCTCGCCGCGGCCATCAGCTTCATCATCGGCTTCGCCATGTTCGGCGCGATGACCTACCTGCCCACCTTCCTCCAGGTCGTGCAGGGCGTGTCGCCGACCATGTCCGGCGTCCACATGCTGCCGATGGTGCTCGGCCTGCTGCTGTCGTCGACGCTCTCCGGGCAGATCGTCAGCCGCACCGGCCGCTGGAAGGTGTTCCCCGTGGCGGGCACGGCCGTTACCACGCTGGGCCTGCTCCTCCTGCACCAGCTGGACGAGAACAGCTCGACCGCGGAGATGAGCGGCTACTTCCTCGTCTTCGGGCTCGGCCTCGGCCTGGTGATGCAGGTCCTCGTCCTGATCGTGCAGAACGCCGTCTCCTACGAGGACCTCGGCGTCGCCACCTCCGGAGCGACCTTCTTCCGCTCCATCGGCGCCTCCTTCGGCGTCGCCGTCTTCGGCACGCTCTTCGCGAACCGTCTCGGAGACCAGCTCACCGACGCCTTCCGCGGGGTCACCCTGCCACCCGGCACCTCCGTGGACGCACTGGAGTCCGATCCACGCGGCATCGCCGCCCTGCCGCCCGATCTGCGTCCGCCGGCCCTGCACGCCTACGCCACCGCCATCACCGACGTCTTCCTGTACGCCGCGCCCGTCGCCGCCGCGGGCTTCGTCCTCTCCTGGTTCCTCAAGGAGGACCGGCTGCGCGCCTCGGTCACCGCCCCCGACGTCACCGAGACCCTCGCCAGCAACCCGGTCGAGCGGTCGTCGTACGACGAGGTGTGCCGTGCGCTGTCCGTGCTCGGCACCCGCGAGGGCCGCCGCGAGATCTACCGGACCATCACCGAACGGGCCGGCTACGACCTGCTGCCCGGGGCGAGCTGGCTGCTGCTGCGGATCAACAGGTACGGCGCGGTGGAACCCGCTCCGCTCGCCGAGCGCGGCCCCGTCCCGCTGCACGTCGTCCTGGAGGCCGCCCGACAGCTGGAGGAGCGCCGGCTCGCCCGCCGGGACGGGGTCGAGCTGGTCCTCACCGACACCGGACGCGAGGTGGCCGCACGACTCGCGCAGGCCCGCGAGGCCTCCCTCGCCGAGCTGCTGGGCGACTGGTGGGGGCCGGACCGGCCGACCGACCTGACGCAACTGGTGCGGCAGCTCAACGAGGAGCTGTGCGGCTCGGAGCGGGAACGGCCGGGCGAACCGCGGTCGCCGTCACCGTTCACCTGAGGGACTTGCCGTACCAGTGCTCGGCGTACGCGGCGTCGTTGTGCGGCTCGGTCTCCGCGTAGCCGAGGCGCGCGTACAGGGCCCGTGCCTCGACCAGATCACCGCGCGTGTCCAGGACCATCCGCCCGGCGCCGAGCTCCCGCGCGATCTGCTCGGCGGCGCCCACCAGCAGCGCCGCGCCACCCCTGCCGCGCATCCCCGGCAGCAGGAACACCCGCTTCAGCTCGGCCGTCGCCGCGTCCAGCAGCCTCACGCCCGCGGTGCCGGCCGGCTCGCCCCCGTGCCGCGCCACCAGCAGCAGGCCGCGCGGCGGCGCGAGGTCCGCGCCGCGCTCCGCGGCGATCTCCCGCTCCAGCTCCGCCGGATCGGTGCGGCGCCCTTCGTGCAGGAGGTACCAGCGGTCGCTGACCTCCGTGTAGTACGCCCGCCAGAGCGCGGCTGCGGCGGGGGAGTCGGAGGCTTCCGGAGCGACGGTCCAAGCGGGCATGGGCCATTGTCACGGGAAGGCCGGACCGGGGCGCAAACGCATTGACGGCAGGAGTCCGTAGCGGGGAGCCCGGCCGCGCACACCCGCCGTGACCGGTGGTCCGCCGCACGGCGAAGGGAAGCCGAGCGGCAGGACCGGTGCGACCCGGCCGGCCCTCACCGCTCCCGCCGCTCCCGCCACTGCCGCGCGACCTCCTCGACGTCGTACGGCTTCATCCCCAGCGGGGGCCCGGGCGGCGGCTTGTACATCATGTCGCGGATCTTCACGTTCACGTCCGTGACGATCTTCCGGGCTGTCCGCTCGGAGGGGGCCGCGATCGCCGCGACGAGCGCGTCCTCGGCCTCCTTGCGCAGCGCCAGCGCCGGTGGCAGGACCGAGATGCCCTCGCGGGCCAGCTTCCGCTTGATCCACCACTGCTCGTCGTAGGCCGCCTCGACATCGCTCGGCAGCGGTTTTCCCGCGCCGGGCAGATTCTCGAACTCGCCGCGCGCTTCGGCGTCGCGGATCTGCTTGTCCGTCCAGGAGTCGAAGCTCACCCCCGGTGGCTTTCGCTCGCTCATGGGGCCATTGTGCCGGACGCGGCCCGACCGGGCGGCCTATCATGCCGCCGGGAGCCGATCCGGCCACCGGGCAGGGCGTCGGGCGACGTCGGGCCAGGTCACCTCACGAAGGAGCGCACGTGCTCGAACTCACCATGGCCACTGTCTCCGGGGCGGACGCGGGCGCCACGGCCGGCATGCTCATGGCCGACGCGCCGAGCGAACCCGGCGCCGTGCTGCGGGTGGGCCGGGACATGTCCGTGTGCCGCCTCGTGACGCCGGAGGACTGGCTGTTCGTCTCGCGCGTCCACCTGGAGTTCGCATGCGGCCCCGACGGGGGCTGGCGGCTGACGTGGCTGCGCGGGTCCCAGCCCGACCCCTCCTCCGAAGTCCGGCTGGTGGTCGGCGAGTACGCCCAGCCCCTCACCTACGGCGGCAGCGTGGGGCTGCCGCGCGGCGCCGCCGGCGAGGTCGTCGTCCTGGACCGCACCGGGCCGCGCAGCGTCAACGTGGGCTTCTACCACGAGGCCTGACGGGGGATCGCGGCGCGGACGGAGTGAACGAACCGCCCCGCTCCGCCCCGTGCCCCGCCCGGTGGCGTCCCGCGCCCGCCGGGCACGGGACGCCACCGGGGCTCAGGCGAGCACCCGGGCCAGCGCGAAACCGTCGTACCCCTTGCTGCCGACCGTCTGGATCGCCGTTCCCGACAGCCTCGGGTGGGCGGCGATCAGCTCGATGGCGGCGCGGGTCCCCTCCACGTCGGGCGCGGTGCTCCCGCTGTCGGCGACCCGGCCGCCGCGGACCACGTTGTCGACGACGATGACGCTGCCCGCCCGGGTGAGGCGCAGCGCCCACTCCAGGTAGTGGGCGTTGTTGGCCTTGTCGGCGTCGATGAAGACCAGGTCGAAGGGGGGAGGGTTCTCGTCGGCGAGCTTCGGCAGCGACTCCAACGCCGGGCCGACCCGCACCTCGACGATGCGGTCGAGACCCGCACGGGCGATGTTGCGGGTGGCGATCTCGGCATGCCTGGCGCTGTACTCGAGGGAGACCAGACGGCCGTCGGAGGGCAGGGCGCGGCCCAGCCAGATGGTGCTGTAGCCGCCGAGGGTGCCGATCTCCAGGATGGCGCGCGCGCCCTGGATCTGGGCGAGGAGTTGCAGCAGCTTGCCCTGCGGCGCGGTGACGTTGACGTGCGGCAGTTCGGCGGCCTCGCTGTCGCGCAGGGCCGCCTGGAGCACCTCGTCGTCCGGTGCGAGGTGGCTGGAGAAGTAGAAGTCGATGTCGTCCCACAGCTGTGAACCGCTCATGCGCACTGCCCGCCCTTCGTCCTCGGCCGTTGCCCGCTCCAGGATTTCAGAGAACCCGGGGTGGCTGGGGGAGGGCGGGGCGGGTGAGACGTGCGGGAACAGCGTGGCGGCACGGCGGCTCCGGACCGCCCGCCACCACCTCCACCACCTCCACCACCTCCACCGCCCCGCCGCCCCTTCCGCTCCCCCACCCCCACCGCCTGGCGCGCTGCTCGCCCGTCACGGACGGTATGCTGCTCGCTGCACAGTGCACGCACACCGGGAGGCGCGGACCCGTTCCGGCACGGACGGACGTCATCGCCCGCCGCCGTCCCGGTCCCGCCCCGCGCGGTCACGGCCCGCGCGGAGGCGACCGGGCCGCTGCCGGACTATCGTCGTGCGGGCGAAAGGAACGCGGCCGTCAGGCGAAGCGGCGGTTGCGTGCGTCTCTGTCCGTGGACCGTGCGCACCCCATGAGGTGCGCGAAGACGATCCCCCGTGACGGGCACGGGGGACGGATGGGGCGGGAGGCCGACGAGCTTGGCGCGAGCGGAGCGGAGCGGGCGACCGGCAAGGGCGTTCGGGACGACGGCCGTCGACGCGGCCGGGGCGCGGCTGCACGCGCTGCGGCTGACCCTGTGGCTGGTCGCGGCCCTGCTCGCGGCCCGGCAGGTGGCCGTCGTCCTCAACAGCCCGCGCGGTGAACGGCTGATCGACCTGGAGACCTGGGTCGGCCCGGCGGGCGTCCTGCACGTCAGCGGCTCGCTCTACGACTCCACCCGGTTCACCGGCACCCCCTTCGGCGGGCTCGTCCTCAAGCCCCTCACCCGGGCGGCCGAACAGGCGCTCGGATGGGGATGGACCTTCGGAACCCTGCTCCTGGTCGTCGCCCTCGGCCTGGTCGCCGCCCGTGCCCTGCCCCAGCCGGTCGCCAGACGCACCTCGCAGCTCGCCGCCCCCGTGGCGGTCAGCCTGCTGATGCTGTCGCTGCCGGTGCGCAACACCCTGTGGCTCGGCCAGACCAGCATCATCCCGGTGCTGCTCGTGCTGGCCGGCTGCTTCGTCGTCCGGGGAGAGCGGGCCGGCGGACTGTGCGTGGGCCTCGCCGCCGCGCTCCAGCCGACGGTGCTGCTGTTCGCACCGTTGTTGTGGTTCACCGGCCGTCGCACCGCGGCCCGGTCGGCCGGGGCCGCCTTCGCCACCTGCACCCTGTTGGCGTGGGTCGCGATGCCGGACGACTCCCACACCTACTGGGTCCACCACATGGCCGGCGTGGGGCTGGGGGGCGAGGCGGACGCCCTCGCCAACCAGTCCCTGCACGGCGCTCTGCTGCGGGCCGGCCTCAGCGGCCCCGCGGAGATCGTCCTCTTCCTGCTGGCGGGCGCGGGCGTCGCCGTCCTCGGTGTGCGGCGCGGTGTGCGGTACGCGCGCGACGGCCAACTGCTCCTCGCGGTAGCGGTCACCGGCTGCGCGGTCGTCGCGATCTCGCCGACCGCCTGGCAGCACCAGTTGCTGTGGGTGCTGCTCGCGGTCGTCGGCCGGGTCGGCCGACGGGCCTCCGACCGGTACGTCTGGCCGGTCGCCGTCCTGCTGGTGATGACGCTCCCGGCGGGGATGCTGCTGCCGGACAAGCCGCTGTTCGAGCCGTTCATCGACAACCTGGTGCTGCTGACGGCTCTCGCCGCCGCCACCGCCGTCCCCTTCCTGGCGCGCAGTTCCCCCTTCCTCCTGAGCCCGGTCCCCACCGAGTACGCCGCACCCGTGTCCGCCCGCCGGCCGCGCATGTCCGCCGTGCCGGTCCTGCGCCGCGTGCTGACCCGGCCGAACCTGCTGTTCGAGCTGCTGCTGATCCGCATCACGTACTCCGTGTACGCGAGGATCCGCCTCGCCGCGGCCGGGGACTCGGGCAGCGGCGGCCGGGCCCGCGCCGAGGACCACGGCCACCTGATCCTCGGCCTCGAACGCTTCCTGCGTCTGGACATCGAGCACGCCGCCAACCACTTCGTCGCCGGAACCGGCTGGCTGGAGGACTTCCTCAGCTTCTACTACAGGTCCTTCCACTTCGGGGTGCCGCTGACCATCCTCGCGGTGCTGTACTGGCGCCGCCCCGTCGACTACCGCTGGGCGCGCTCGGCGATCGGCTTCGCCACCGTGCTCGCCCTCGTCGGGTTCTGGCTCTTCCCGCTCGCCCCGCCCCGCCTGATGCCCGGCCTCGGCATCGTCGACACGGTCAACGGCCCGCAGGACTTCTCCCGGCCCGACTACGGCACCCTCACCGAGCTGACCAACCAGTACGCGGCCATGCCGTCGCTGCACTTCGGCTGGTCCCTGTGGTGCGGTCTGGTGATCGTGGCCCTCGCCCCGAGACGGTGGATGAAGGCGCTCGGCCTGCTGCACCCCTTCTTCACCGTCTCCGCGATCATCGGTACCGGCAACCACTGGGTGCTCGACGCGGTGGTCGGCGCCGTCGTGGTCGGCGCCGGCTTCGGGCTGACGTATCTGCTCCAGGGGCCGCGGGGGAGGACGGCCCCGGCCGTGGCCGGCGGTGCCGGCGGTGCGTGCCGCGAGCCGGTGCGCGACGGCGCTCCGGGCTGATCCCGGTACGTGCGGCGGCGTCCACGGCCGGCTCGCACCGGGCGTACCCCGGCTTTCGGCCGGTGCGGCGAGTGGGAGGGCACCTTCCACGCCCTCGGGGGCGCTGGGGAGCGTGCCGGGCGTCGCGACGGGGCGAACGTCGCCTGTCGTAGTACTGGTCCTCTGCCGTCGTACTAGCCCTCGCGCCCCGACGCCGTCACCGCCAGAGTCGCCACGAGGACCGCGGCGATCAGGAGCGGGAGTCCCGGGCCCTGGTGGAGGGCGAGCCAGGCGCCGGCGGCGGCGCCACCGAACAGCGCGACCACCAGGGCGGCCCGGCGCCGGATCTGCCGGCCCGACCCGCTGCCCAGTGGGGACTCGGCCGCCAGCCCGGTCAGGGTCATGGTCACCACGGTGGTGGCCGTCAGGCCCGGTACCGCCAGTTTGCGCACGGTCGCGTTGCGCAGGCCCATGGCGAAGGCGGTCAGGCCGATCAGCGCGTACGTCACCCCGCCCGTGGCGGGGACGGCGAGGGCCACGGCCGCCGCCGTACCGACCGGTGCCGCCTCGGCGGCCAGGGCGGTGCGGGCGCGGGTCCGCCGCGGACGGCCGCTCATCCGCTTCAGCATGCGCCCGCCGGACACCGCGCCCAGCAGGAAGCAGCCGAGCGAGGTCGTGGTGTGGGGAACGGAGAACGCCTGCGCTCCGGCGGCGGCGAAGCCCAGGACGACCACGTTGCCGGTCATGTTGGCGGTGAAGACGTGGTGGAGTTCCAGGAAGCTGACCGCGTCGATCATCCCGCTGACCAGGGCCAGCACGATCAGGACGGCGACCAGGGGGACGCCCCGTGCGCCGGGGTCGCGGGTGCCGGACTGGGTGATCACCGACCCAGTGGACCACGCCCGGGCCGGGAAACGCCGAAGGCGGCGGACCCGGCTGTGCGGGGCCGCCGCCTTTCAGGTGGCGCGGGGTGCGGCTCAGTACCAGCCGTTCGCCTGCCAGAAGTTCCAGGCGCCGACCGGGCTGCCGTAGCGGGCGTCCATGTAGTTCAGGCCCCACTTGATCTGGGTGGCGGGGTTGGACTTCCAGTCGGAGCCGGCGGAGGCCATCTTGGAGCCGGGCAGGGCCTGGACCAGGCCGTAGGCGCCGGAGGAGGCGTTGGTGGCGTGGACGTTCCAGCCGCTCTCGTGCTGGACGATCTTGGCGAAGGCGTTGTACTGCGCGGCGTCCGGGATCATCTTGCGCGCGATCGCCTTGGCCTGGGAGGCCGAGTCCGCGGAGGCCGTCGCGGCGTGGGCGGGTGCCGCGGTCAGGGCCATGCCGGCGGTGGCGGCGGCCACGGCGGCGGTGGTGAGGGCCTTCTTCGGGGCGGCGATGTTGCGAAGGACGCGGGAGACGGACACGAAGAACCTTTTCGTCGGGGGCGGTGGTGTCGCGTGCGGGTCGTGGCGCGCCGTGCGGCGCGGGGCGGACATGCCTCGGCGCCGAGGCCCCGGGGGGCACGTCGGCGCCGTGCGACGTCATCCAGAGAAACAGGCCCGGAACCCGTCCGCAATGACCGCTTTTACTAGTTGTGGTCGCATCCGGCCGGAAGGGTGGCCGTGTGAGCCGGATCTCACTGTGCAGGTCAGGAGGTGTGATGGCGAGGGCATGACACTGACCTGCGGCTACGAAGCCGCCTCGTACGTGACCCGGGTCATGTGGGGTGGTTCACCGCCGGAACCGCCTCGTGTCACGGTCGGCGCACGGCGCCTCACCCAGCGGTCCCCTCCCCGGGCCCCTCGAACGTGACCGGCGTCTCGAAAGCCGCCCGCCGTGTCGCCCGGCGCAGCGCCCGCAGCACCGCGGGGCCCAGGGCGACGGTGAGCACGACCGTGACGACCGCCCGCCCCATGTCCCAGCCCATGGACGTGGCCAGGCAGTAGGCGACGAAGCGGGCCAGGTTCCGCGGCACCGCCGCGTGCGCGTCGAAGGCGATCCCCGACGCCAGGCTGTTCATGAAGGGCCAGCCCGCCATGTTCATCACCGTGCCGTAGGCGAAGGCGGCCAGGAAGCCGTAGCACGCCAGCATCGCCACCTCCCCGTGCCCGCGCAGCCGGTCCGGACCCGGCAGCAGCCCCGCCCCCAGGGTGAACCAGCCCATCGCCAGCATCTGGAACGGCATCCAGGGCCCCACCCCACCGGTGAGCAGCGCGGACGCGAACATCGTCACCGAACCCAGCACGAAGCCGAAGCCCGGCCCGAGGACCCGCCCACTCAGCACCATCAGGAAGAACATCGGCTCCAGGCCCGCGGTACCCGCGCCGATCGGCCGCAACGCCGCCCCCGACGCTGCCAGCACGCCCACCATCGCCACCGCCTTGGGGCCCAGCCCCGACTCCGAGATCGTCGCCGCGACGACGGCGACCAGGAGCACCAGCAGCCCCGCGAAGAGCCACGGCGCGTCCTGCGCGTGCGCGTTCACCTGCGAGGTGGGCGGGGCGAGGAACGGCCAGCCGAAGCCCGCCACCCCCACCGCACTCACCAGGGCCAGCGCCGCCACGGAACGGGGGCCCAGACGGATCGCCCGCGCCCGGCGGGCCGGGGGAGCCGAGGCCCCCAGGGTTCGTGCGGTCACCTCAGCGCCTCCTCCACCTGCGCCACCGTGAGCCATCGCTGCGGCGCCAGGACCTTCGTCACCTGCGGGGCGAAGGACGGGGACGACACCACCACCTCGGCCGTCGGGCCGTCCGCGATCACCTCGCCCTCGGCGAGCAGGACGACCCGGTGGGCCAGCTCGGCCGCCAGCTCCACGTCGTGGGTGGCGAGCACGATCGCGTGGCCGTCCGCGGCGAGTGCGCGCAGACGGGCGATCAGGCGGGCCTTCGCCGCGTAGTCCAGACCGCGGGTCGGCTCGTCCAGCAGGATCAGGGGCGGCCGGGCGGCCAGCACCACCGCCAGGGCCAGGGCCAGACGCTGGCCCTCCGAGAGGTCGCGGGGGTGGGTGCCGTCCACCACGCCCGGCAGCAGCTCGCCCACCAGGGCCCGGCACGTGCCGGGTGCCGCCCCGGCGTCCCGGTCGGCGGCCACGCACTCGGCGGCCACCGTGTCGGCGTAGAGCAGGTCGCGCGGCTCCTGCGGCACCAGGCCCACCCGGCGCACCAGCTCCCGCGGCGGCGCGACGACCAGCAAGGTCACTGAGCGCCGGACGGCATCCAGGGCGTCCACGACGGGCGATCACCGA
>NZ_JADWYM010000077.1 GCF_022414535.1 Streptomyces sp. MUM 2J | reverse complement strand
CAAGGAACGGACGCTTCCTTCGTACTCACCCTCTCGGGCTTTCCTCCGGGCGCTTCCCTTCGGTGTCCCGAACTCTATCAGTGTTTTTCCGTCCCTCTGACCACCGTCCTGCAGGCATGCAGAAGCGGATCCCGAGATAGGATCTGACAAGTTGGGTGCTGCTGGGCGATGACGCTCGATCGCGCCGCTCCGCCTCACGCAGGAGTCCGAGAGTACACGCGGCCGTCGAGGCGGTGCAAATCGACGAGAGGGGTGGTCTAGACCTCTATTCGGGAGCTATCGTGCGGAACCGGCACTTCCTCCGACATGCGCTGCCGTGCAGTGCGCCGTCGGGTACAGGCAGTGACGGCCCATCCGAATCTCCATCCCTGGGAGGCTTCCCATGACCACCGTGACGTCCCCGCTGGTAGGCCGCGCCATCGGGCTGGCCGCCGTGCCGGATCCCGTCTTCTCCGGGGCCATGGTCGGCCCGGGCACCGCGATCGACCCCGTCCGTGAGGCGTCCGAGGCCGTCGCTCCCGTGGACGGTGTGATCGTCTCTCTCCACCCTCACGCGTTCGTGGTCGTCGACGGGAACGGACGCGGTGTCCTCACCCACCTCGGCATCGACACCGTCCAGCTCAACGGCGAGGGCTTCGAGCTGCTGGTGAACAAGGGCGACACCGTGAGCCGGGGGCAGGGCGTCGTGCGATGGAACCCCGCTGCCGTCGAGGCCGCCGGCAAGTCCCCGGTGTGCCCCGTAGTGGCGCTCGAAGCGACCACCGAGTCCCTCTCCGAACTCCGTGAGGACGGCGACGTGAAGGCCGGCGACAGTCTCTTCGTCTGGAAGTGACGCGGGCGCCGTCCCCGGACGGCGGGCAGGACAACCACCGCGGCGGTCGGACCCGCCGCACTATCGGAGACGGGTGAGATGGACACAACGCTGCGAGGCGTCGGCGTGAGCCACGGTGTGGCGATCGGCGAGGTACGGCACATGGGCACGGCGGTGCTGGAACCGCCTGCCAAGCAGATCCCCGCGGAAGAGGCGGAGCGTGAACAGGGGCGCGCACGCAAGGCCGTGGAAGCTGTGGCCGCCGACCTGATGGCGCGCGGCAACCTGGCCGGGGGCGAGGCCCAGGCGGTGCTCGAGGCACAGGCCCTGATGGCCCAGGACCCGGAGTTGATGGCGGACGTGGAAAGGCGTGTCGCCGTCGGCAGCACGGCGGAGCGTGCCGTCTACGACGCCTTCGCGGCCTACCGCGAGCTGCTGGCCGCGGCGGGCGAGTACCTCGCCGGCCGCGTCGCCGACCTGGACGACGTGCGGAATCGTATCGTCGCACGCCTGCTCGGGGTTCCCATGCCTGGCGTGCCCGACAGCGACCAGCCCTATGTACTCGTGGCGCGGGACCTGGCTCCTGCCGACACCGCGCTGCTGGACCCGGCGCTCGTCCTCGGATTTGTCACCGAGGAGGGCGGGCCGACCAGCCACAGCGCGATTCTGGCGCGGGCGCTGGGCGTGCCGGCCGTGGTGGCCATGCCGGGCGCCGGTGAGTTGCCCGAGGGCACGGTGATCGCGGTGGACGGCAGCACCGGTGAGGTCTTCGTGAACCCGCCGGAGGAGAAGAAGGCGCAACTGCGGGCCACTGCCGCTGAGCGGAAGGCGGCGCTGGCCGCGGCGACCGGCCCCGGGGCCACCGCCGACGGGCACAAGGTGCCGCTGCTGGCCAACATCGGCGGTCCTGCCGATGTGGCGGCCGCGGTCGAGGCCGGTGCGGAGGGTGTGGGACTGTTCCGCACGGAGTTCCTCTTCCTGGACGACAACAAGAAGGCCCCGTCCGAGGAGAAGCAGGTCGAGGCCTACCGCCAGGTGCTTGAGGCGTTCCCCGAGGGCCGTGTGGTCGTGCGGGTGCTGGATGCGGGAGCGGACAAGCCGCTGGACTTCCTGACGCCGGCCGACGAGCCCAACCCCGCACTGGGTGTCCGCGGCCTGCGCACGCTGCTCGACCACCCCGAGGTCCTGCAGACGCAGCTGACGGCGCTCGCCAGGGCCGCCGAGGGGCTGCCGGTCCACCTTGAGGTCATGGCCCCGATGGTGGCCGACCGCACGGACGCGAAGGCGTTCGCCGACGCCTGCCGCGAGGCAGGGCTGCGGGCGAAGTTCGGCGCGATGGTGGAGATCCCGTCGGCCGCTCTGCGGGCGCGCTCGATCCTCCGGGAGGTCGAGTTCCTGTCGCTGGGGACCAACGATCTCGCGCAGTACACGTTCGCCGCCGACCGTCAGGTGGGTGCGGTGTCCCGGCTTCAGGATCCGTGGCAGCCGGCCCTGCTGGACCTGGTCGCGCTGTCCGCGGAGTCGGCGAGGGCCGAGGGCAAGAGCTGCGGTGTGTGCGGTGAGGCCGCGTCCGACCCGTTGCTGGCGTGCGTGCTGACCGGGCTGGGCGTCACCTCTCTGTCGATGGGTGCGGCGTCCCTGCCCTATGTACGGGCGACACTGGCCAAGTTCACGCTCGCGCAGTGCGAGCGGGCTGCCGCCGCAGCACGCGCCGCGGACAGCGCCGACGAGGCGCGCCACGCGGCGCAGGCGGTGCTGTCCGGCGAGTAGCCGCGGTTCGGCCCGAGCCGTGACCGGCCCCGAGGGGCGTCCCACCGCGTGTGGGGCGCCCCCCTCGTCGTTTCAGTGGTGGTGTTCCCGTGCCGCGTGCTGGTCGCCGAGGTCGGGTGGCCGGCAGTAGTCGACCTCGGATTCCGGGGAGATCAGGTCGCCGGACTCGGCATCGGTGCAGTAGGCGTCGAAGACCTCGCCGGCGCTGAGGGGCTGGAGGGCGCCTCCGCGCAGTCGCCATCCGTAGACGCGGTCGCGGCTGCCGGGTGCGCTGGTGCGCATGACGAGTCCGCCGGGGCTGCGGGCACCGAGGCCCAGGGCCAGCACGGTCGTGAACTCGAGGGCCTCGGTCTCGTCCAGCCGTGTGCTGCCGGCGCCGTCGCTGTCGGTGTCGGCGTGGAGGACGGAGACGAGTGCGCCGGGTGGTCCCGAGACGCTGACGACGAGGTGGCGGGAGCCCGGTGGGGCCGTGTCGAGGATGCGGACCAGGAGCGCCGTGGCACGGGCGACGGCCGCGCGCCCGAGGTCCTCCCCGCAGGTGGCGCAGGCGCCGAGCCTGGCGAGGAGGGCCGACGCGTACTCCCGGGTCCCCCTGCGGACGGCCTCGTCGACCAGTGCGGGGACCAGTTCGGTGAGCGGCTGGCCCTGGTAGGGCAGCGTGGGGCCGGTGGTGGCCAGCCGGGCGGTGAACCGGGTGCGGCTGGCTGCGGCGTCCGGGTCCAGCCCTTCGTCGGCGCAGAACTCCGCGTACTCCGCCGGGTCGAAGAGGGCGACCGCGGTGTGGCTTCCCTGGGTGGCCCTGGCCCTGAGGAAGGCTTCCACCTCCCGCAGGTAGGCGGTGTGGTCGTCGAAGGTGAAGCTGCGGTAGCGCAGCATGGCACGGAAGTCGTGCTCGTCCGTGAGCAGGCCGATGGTGCCGGCCATCTCTCGGCGCAGGACACGTCGGGCGGGCTGGTCGGTGTGCGCCATGTCTTCCCCCTGTACGCGGTCGATCAATGCTCACTCACAGTAACCGGCGGCACCGACAACGGACCCGGGCGAGACGATCGCGGACGCGTGCGCTGCCGGACGGCGCAGGTCACGGCGGTGACGGTGATGACAGCGCCGGAGGGGCCGGACCGGGTCCGCGCCGACCGGTGCGACGACGGCTCCGTGAGGAGGCCGCCGCATCGGCCGGACTGCGCCGGCCCGCGGTCCGAAGGGCATGCCCGCCGTGCCGGCAGGCGTGCGCAGGGCGGAGGCCGTGGCGACGCGGCCGGGCCCGGCGGGGCGGGACGACCCGCTGCGGGCGGGACGTCCCCGCCGGGCCGGTTCAGGCGCGCTTGCGGGCGAGTTCCTCGTAGAAGCGCAGCAGGCCGAGGTCGTCGACCGAGCCGGGGTTGACCGCCTTCTCCAACGGCGTGCCCTGGAGCATGCGCTTGACGGGAACCTCGATGCGTTTGCCGGTGAGGGTGTGCGGGACTCCGGGCGCCTCGATGATCTCGTCGGGGATATGGCGCGGTGAGAGCTCGTCGCGGATGGTCTGCTTGATGCGCTTCACGAGCGCGTCGTCGAGGACGGCACCGGGGACCAGGTGCACGAAGAGGGGCATCCAGTAGCCGCCGTCGGGCTGCTCGATGCCGATGACCAGGGACTCCTTGATCTCGGGAAGGCGCTCGACGGCTTCGTAGATGTCCGCCGAGCCCATGCGGACGCCCTGGCGGTTGAGGGTGGAGTCGGAGCGGCCGTGGATGACGACGGATCCCCGCGCCGTGACGGTGGTCCAGTCGCCGTGCCGCCACACACCGGGATAGGTGTCGAAGTAGCTGTCGTGGTAGCGGCTGCCGTCGGGGTCGTTCCAGAAGCGGATCGGCATCGAGGGCATGGGGTTGGTGACGACGAGCTCGCCGACCTCGTCGGTCAGTGGCCTGCCGCCGGGGTCCCAGGACTGCAGGTCGGTGCCGAGGCACGGGGCCTGGAGCTCGCCGAGGTACACGGGGAGGGTCGGTACGGCTCCCGCGAAGCAGGAGCACACGTCCGTGCCGCCGCTGACCGAGGCGATCCACAGGTCGTCGCGGACCTCGTCGTGCAGCCAGCGGAACCCGTCGGGCGGGAGCGGGGAGCCGGTGGTGGCCACGCACCGGACCCGTGAGAGGTCGAAGTCGCGGGCGGGGTGGACGCCCGCCTTGCGGCAGGCCATGACGTACGCGGCCGACGTGCCGTACAGGGTGGCCCCCGTGCGCTCGGCGACCCGCCACTGGGCGCCGGTGTCCGGGTATCCGGGGCTGCCGTCGTAGAGGACGACCGTGGTGCCCGTCAGCAGACCGGAGACCAGGAAGTTCCACATCATCCAGCCGGTCGAGGTGTACCAGAAGAAGCGGTCCCGGGGGCCGAGGTCGCACTGCAGCCCCAGCTGTTTGAGGTGCTCGACCAGGATCCCGCCCTGGGACTGGACGATGGCCTTGGGCAGTCCGGTCGTGCCGGACGAGTACAGGACCCACAGCGGATGGTCGAAGGGGACCTGCTCGAAGACGGGTTCGGTGCGGGCCGACGTGAGGTCCGCCCAGTCCAGGGTTCCCTCGGGTGCCTCGGTGCCCAGGAGCGGGATGTGGACGACGGCGCGCAGCGTGGGCAGCTCGCGGCGCAGCTCGGCGACGGTGTCCCGGCGGTCGTGCTCCTTGCCGCCGTAGCGGTAGCCGTCGACGGTGAACAGGACCACCGGTTCGACCTGCTGGAAGCGGTCGAGGACGCTGCGGGCGCCGAAGTCGGGGGCGCAGGAGGTCCACACGGCACCGACGGCTGCCGTGGCGAGCAGGGCGACGACGGCCTGCGGGATGTTCGGGAGGTAGCCGCCGACACGGTCCTGGGGGCGTACGCCGAGGGCGCGGAGCTCGGCGGCGAGGGAGCCGACCTGGTGGCGCAGCTCGGACCAGGACACCGGGAGGGGTTCGTGGCTCTCGTCGACGTACAGCAGTGCCGGTTCGTCCCCACGGGCGGCGGCGGTGCGCAGGGCGTGCTCGGCGTAGTTCAGGGTGCCGCCCGGGAACCACTGCGCTCCGGGCATGGTGCGGTCGCCCAGCACGCTCGTGCAGGGAGTGGAGAACCGTACGTCGAACCACTGGGTGACGGCCTTCCAGAAGGTCTCCAGATGGTCGACGGACCAGCGGTGCAGCGCCGGGTACCCACCGTCGGCGGGTGCGCCGTGGTGCTCGGCGGCCCAGGCCTGGAACCTGGTGACCTGCGCCTGGGCGATGCGGTCGGGATCGGGCTGCCAGAGCGGCTGGGGGTTCACGGTCGACATGGGGCGGCTCCCGGACTGTGCGCGTCGTGTGCGTCCTCCGCGCACGGCAAGGGGTGTGCGCGTGACGCGGCTGACAGGGACGATGCCATGTGATCGACTCCTGCACCAGGGTGTCCCGCACACAGTCCGGGCCGTGGCCATGTGGTCGGCGCATGGATGAACGGCAGTTGAACGGCACGCGCTCGTGGGCGTGTCAGTGGCAGGGTGAGCAGCATGGACGGTCGTGACCTGGTGCGTTCGGTGAAGTCGTTGGGTTCTGTGGGTGCTGCACAGAGGTTGCGGACCGTGCGCGCGGCGTGGCGCAGATGGCGTGCCGATGCCAGTGGGCTGCCGAGCCGGGGGGCCGAGCGTGCCCGGGTGCCCGGGGTGGTGCAGGAGGCGGAGCCGGGGCCGGGGGGCGGTGTCCTCCGGTTCAGCCGCTCGGAGCTGCGGATCCACGTCGCTGTGAACGGTGCCGTCTTCTGGGGCTGGGACGGTGCCGACCCTGAGCCGTCGTACGCGCTGGAAGGGCGTTGCCCACGGGCGGATCCCCGTGCGGTGCTGGAGCCGGACAAGAACGGCGGCTGGCGGGTCGTGGCGGAGCGGGTGACGGTGGCCGTCTCGCGGCACGGCATGGTCGAGGTGCGCACGCCCGGTGGGGTGACCCTGCGGCGTGACCTGCCGCCGCGCTGGTGGGAGCCGGTGGACGGCGGGCCGGCGCGGTGGATGCAGCGGTCTGAGGTGGCTGCGGATGCGCGGTTCTTCGGCCTGGGCGGGCGGGCGGCCGGGCCCCGCCTGCGCGACGGGCGGTACCGGCTGTGGAACACCGACCCCGGCCGGGCCTTCTCCCCCGCCGACGACCCCCTGTACATCACCATGCCGGTGCAGATGGTGGTCGCCGACGCGGCGACGCATCTCGTCTTCCACGACACCTCGTGGGACGGCACGGTGACGTTGCGGGAGGGCGAGGAGGGCGCCGGCTCGGGGCACGACCGGGCCGGGTCGTGTGACCTGCGGATGGAGGGCGGTCCGCTGCGTTGCTGGGTGATGGTGGGCACCCCCGCGCGGGTGCTGCTCATGTGGGCCTCGCTGACCGGCGCGCCCGCCCGGCCCCCTGCCTGGGCGCTCGGCCACCATCACGCGCGCTGGGGCTTCGGCAGCGAGCAGGAGGTGCGGCGCGTCGTCGCCGGGTACCGCGAGCACGACCTGCCGCTCGACGCGGTCCACCTGGACATCGACCATTTCGACGAGCACCAGGTGTTCACCGTCGACGAGGAGCGCTTCCCGAAGCTGCCGGGGCTGGCCGAGGAGCTGCGCCGGGACGGCATCAGGCTGGTGTCGATCGTCGATCCGGCGGTCAAGGCGGCGCCCGGCAACGCCGTGTACGACTCCGGCGCCGCCCTGGACGCGTTCGTCCGGGACGCCTCGGGGCGGGTCGTGGAGGGGGTGGTGTGGCCCGGTGCGTCGGTGTACCCGGACTTCACGAACGCGCGCGTGCGCAAGTGGTGGGGCGGGCTGTACGCGGAGCGGCTGGCGCAGGGGTTCTCCGGCTTCTGGCACGACATGAACGAACCCGTGTCGTTCGCCGCGTTCGGCGAGACGACGCTGCCGCGGTCGGCCCGGCACGCTCTGGAGGAGCGGGGCGGCGACCACAGGGAGGCGCACAACGTGTACGCGCTGTGCATGGCCCGTGCGGCCTACGAGGGCATGCGCGAGCTGGTTCCCCATGAGCGCCCCTTCCTCTTCTCGCGGTCGGGGTGGGCGGGCATGCAGCGCTACGGCGGCACCTGGTCCGGGGACGTCGCCACCGGCTGGCCGGGGCTGCGGGCGTCGCTGGCACTGGTGCTCGGACTGGGGCTGTGCGGGGTGCCGTACTCGGGTCCGGACGTGGGCGGCTTCGACGGCAGCCCGTCGCCGGAACTGTTTCTGCGGTGGTTCCAGCTGGGGGCGTATCTGCCGCTGTTCCGCACCCACGCGAGTCTGGGGGCCGGGCGCAGGGAGCCGTGGGAGTTCGGGGCGGAGGTGTTGCGTCACGCGCGCGAGGCGCTTGCCGAGCGGCGGCGGCTGCTGCCGTATTTCGTGACCCTGGCCTATCTGGCGCGGCGGACCGGGGCGCCCTATGTGCGGCCGGTCTGGTGGGGTGCGCCGGAGGACCGCGCGCTGCGCGACTGCGGGGATGCCTTCCTGCTGGGTGACGCTTTCCTGGTGGCTCCGGTGCTCGACCCGGGAGCGGACCGGCGGGCGGTGCAACTGCCCAGGGGCCGCTGGTACGACACGGAGACGGGGCGGGCCCACGAGGGGCCGGGGCGGGTTCTCGTGGAGGCGCCCCTGGCACGGATCCCGGTCCTGGCCCGCGCGGGCACCGTCGTTCCGGTGCGCGGCGCGGACGGCGGGCTGGAGCTGGAGGTGTGGGCGCCCGCCCGGGGGCGGACGGGGGCCGGGCTGGTGGTGCCGGACGAGGGCGACGGCTGGGAGGAGCCGGAGATCGAGCGCTACGTCACCCGCTGGGAGGGGCGGCGCCTGGTCGTCGAGCAGGAGGGCGAGGACGGTCCTCGGGAGCCTGTCCGCCCGGTGCGGGTGCGCGGTGCCGCCGAGGGGTGAGGCTCCTGCGGGGCGGGCGGCGGCTCAGACGTAGCGGCCCTCGAACCAGGCCCGCACCGCGAGCGTGTGCAGCGGGAAGGCGAGCTCCTCCGGCCTGCGCAGGAGGTGCCAGCCCGCCGTCTCCTCGGTGGCCGAGGATTCGGGCAGCCCGATAGCGGGACGCTCGGGCAGGAGTCCGAACAGCAGGAGGTGGCCGTCGGGTGAGCTCATGGCATCGGCGAGGCGGACGTCGCGGGCGCCGGCGTCGATGCCCGTCTCCTCCTTCAGCTCGCGGACGACGGCCTGCCGCCAGTCCTCGCGGTCGTCGACGTAGCCGCCCGGCAGGGCGACTCCGCCGCGTGCGGGAGCGATGGTCCGGGTGATGACGACCAGGGCCGTGCCCCTGGTGTCGTAGGCGGGCTGGAGTGCGACCGCGACCGGCAGCGGGTTGCGGTAGGCGACGGTCCCGCAGGCGGGGCAGGTGCGGGGCCATCCGGTGACGCCGTCTCCGAAGGGCGCTCCGCAGCGCGAACAGTGGGAGTCCGGGCCGGTGTCGGGCGTGGAGTGGTGGGTTTCGGACACGCCGCGGACTGTATCCGATCGCGGAGAGGGCGTCCTGCTCGGGACGTCCGGTGGTCGGCGGCGGACGGCGCGGCGGACACGGTGACGTCGAGTGTGCCGGCGGATCCCGGGCAGTGGCCTCCGGGTGCGCCGCGGGGAGAACACGCGTACGGGCCGTCGGGGCGGGGCGTCCGTGGTGCCGTTCGGTGCGCGCTGGGGCGGCCGCGTGCGGTGCATGAGCCGGGCGCGCGTCCGTACGCTGTGTGATCGCCCCGAAATCCTGCGTGAACGTCTCATGAACTGGGCCTGGGCGCACGCGGACGGCGACATCATGCTCCCGTGCACTCCTGGACGGATACTCTCCGCTTCGCCTTCCAGCCCGTGGTCAATCTGACCACCCAAGGGGTCGCTGGGCTGGAGATACTAGCCCGCCCGGAGACCGGCGACATCCTGGCCGAGGCCCGGCGCGATCCCGAGCTGGACGCCGGGCTCGCGGTGCAGGCGGTCCGCTCGGCGCTGCGCCGGGAGACGCTGCTACCGCTGCACGTGAACGTCTTCGCCGCCACCCTGGCCGACCTCGGCGGGCTCGCCTCGCTGCACGACGTGGTGCGCGGGGCCGGACGGCTGCCGTGGGAGGTGACCGTCGACATCGGGCCGCCGTACACACACGTGCCTCAGGCGGGCCTTCTGGAGGCGGTGGGTGTCCTGCGCGGCCAGGGCTTCAGGATCAGCGCGGACGGCGTGGGCGACGGGGACCTGCCCCTGCGCCTGCTCATCGACCTCGCGCCGGAGCTGGTGAAGCTCGACGCGTCGCTGCTGGCCCGGCCGGCGGCGGTGCGGGCGATGCGGACGTTGTGCGACGAACTCGGCGCGCTCCTGGCCGTCGAGGGCGTCGAGACCGAGCTGCAGTGTTCGGCCGCGCTGGCCGCGGGAGCGCAGCTGGCCCAGGGCGATCTGTTCGCCCCGCCCGCACGGCTGCCCGCAGCGGACGTGTACGTTCCGCCGCGCATGGCCGGATGTGCGGCGCGCCCCAGATCGGGGCCGTCGATCAGGGAGTTCGTGCGGCCCGCCGCGCTGCTGCCCGTGACCGCTTCGGCGGGGCAGGTGCGGGCGCTGCTGACGGGAGCCGAGGACGTGTCCGGGGTGCTGCTCGTCGACCGGGCCGGGGTTCCCGTCAGGTCCGTGCACCGTTCCCGCTTCCTGCTGTCGATGTCGGGCCGTTACGGGCATGCCCTCTACGCCGATCGCCCGGCGGCGAAACTGGGCGACGCCCCGCGGACGGTGGGTGTCGACGCCACCGCGTGGGAGGTGCTGGACGTGGTCGCGGTGGGCGGGCGGAACCGCACCTCGGACGACGTCGCCGTCGTCGACCACCGCGGACGGTGCGTGGGCGTCGTGCGGCTGGCCGATCTCGTCCGGGCTCTCGCGGAGAGCCGGGTCGAGGAGGCGGCCGGGCTCAACCCGCTGACCCGGCTGCCGGGTTCGGACGCGATAACCGGCGAGGTGGACCGGCGGATCGCGGACGGGCGGGCCCTGGCGCTGAGCTGGCTGGACGTCGACCATTTCAAACAGGTCAATGACGGCGCCGGTTTCGCGGCGGGCGACGAGCTGATCCGGTCGGTGGGGCGGGCGTTGCAGCGGGCGGCGTCCGGCACGGCACGCGTGGGGCACATCGGAGGGGACGACTTCCTGGTGCTCACGGATCCGGAGGGTCTCGGAGCGCTGGCCGCCGTGCTGGACGTGTTCTGGACGGCGGGAGGGCGTCCGGTCACCCTGTCGCTGGCGACCGTTCTGTGCGCCCCGGGCTCGGTGTCGGACCACCGGCAGGCGGCGGCCGGGCTGGCGCCGCTGAAGAAGGCCGCGAAGGCGCTGCGCGGGGCGAGCTGGGTGCTGGGGAGGGCGGGGTCGCCCGGGCACGAGGTCCTGCGCGGCGAGAGCGGGCGCGGCGGGGAGGCGCCGCTGCGGACGCAACGGGCCGCGGCGGAGCCGGGCGCGGGCTGACGGGCACGGACGTCCGCACGCACGAGGTCCTGCGCGGCGAGAGCGGGCGCGGCGGGGAGGCGCCGCTGCGGACGC
>NZ_JADWYM010000076.1 GCF_022414535.1 Streptomyces sp. MUM 2J | reverse complement strand
AGCACCGCCTCCAGCAGGCTGTGCACCCGGTCACGGGTACCACGCGCCGCGTCGATCCGCGCCTGGAACTCCTCCAGCAGCTCGTCCAACCGCAGCTGCGGCAACGGTACGGGGACCTCCGCCGGGTCGTCCGAGCCTGCCATCGCCCGTCCTCCAGCCACACGTGTGCGCCGGTCATCGACTTTCCCTGCCACGGTAACGGCACGGAAGGCGGGACGAAACGCGACAGCGCGGAGACGGGCGGGGGCAGCCCGGCCGGCCTTCGGCGCGGGCCCTTCGGCCCAGTGCGCGCCACGTCCCGGGAGCGGACCGTGGGAACAGGCCGGCGAAAGGGGACGAACATGCCCTGGGAGACCATCCACAAGGACGCCGCGCCTGGCGTGCCGCCCCATCTGGACGACTACGACAAGGTGCGGGCGGCCTTCTCCTGGTCGGCAGCGCGTGCCGCGCTCGACGGGCTGCCCGGCGGACGCGGGCTGAACATCGCCCACGAGGCCGTGGACCGGCACGCCGCCTCTGCACGGAGGACGGCCGTGGCGCTGCTCTGCGTGGGTCGCGACGACTCCGTCACCTCGGTGACGTACGAGGAGCTGGCACGGTCCACGGCCCGCTTCGCGAACGTGCTGCGCTCCCTCGGCGTCGGCCGTGGTGAGCGGGTCATGACCTTGCTGGGGCGCTGCCCGCAGCTGTACACCGTGGTCCTCGGCACGCTGAAGAACGCCGCCGTGCTGTGCCCGCTCTTCTCGGCCTTCGGCCCGGACCCGGTGGCGCAGCGGCTGCGGCTGGGCGACGCGCGGGTGCTGGTCACCACGGCGGACCTGTACCGCAGGAAGGTCGCCGGGCAGCGGGACCGGTTCCCGGGCCTGGCCCATGTGCTCATCGTCGGCGGCGGCGCCGACGACCTGCCCGGCACGCTCTCCTACGACGCCCTGACGGCCGCCGCACCCGAGACGTTCACGATCCCCGCGACCTCACCCGACGACATGGCGCTCCTGCACTTCACCAGCGGCACGACGGGCACCCCCAAGGGAGCCGTGCACGTGCACGAGGCGGCCGTGGCGCACTACGCCACCGCGCTGTACGCGCTCGACCTGCACCGGGACGACGTGTTCTGGTGCACCGCCGACCCCGGATGGGTGACCGGCATGTCCTACGGCATCATCGCGCCGCTGATGCACGGTGTGACGGTCGTGGCGGACGAGGGCGACTTCGACTCCCGCCGCTGGTACCGGATCCTCGCCGAGCAGCGCGTCGGCGTCTGGTACACCGCGCCGACGGCACTGCGGATGCTGATGCGGACGACGCCGCGGACCGGGCCGTACGACCTGCCCGCCTCCTTCGACCTGAGTGCGCTGCGGTTCATCGCCTCGGTCGGCGAACCGCTGAACCCGGAGGCCGTGCTGTGGGGGCGGGACGTGCTCGGCCTCCCGGTGCACGACAACTGGTGGCAGACCGAGACCGGCGCCATCATGATCGCCAACTTCGCCGGCTGCGACATCCGTCCCGGCTCGATGGGCCGCCCGCTGCCCGGTGTGGAGGCCACGGTGCTGCGGCGCGGGGAGGACGGCCGGGCCGACGTCACCGACGGCCGGGTGACCGAGCTGGACGAGCCCGGCGCCGAGGGCGAGCTGGCGCTGCGGCCCGGCTGGCCGTCCATGTTCCGCGGCTACCTGCACGACGAGGAGCGGACCGCGGCGGCCTTCGCGGGCGGCTGGTACCTCACCGGTGACCTGGTCCGGCGGGACGCGGACGGCTGGTACTGGTTCGTCGGGCGCGCCGACGACGTCATCAAGTCGGCGGGACACCTCATCGGGCCCTTCGAGGTGGAGAGCGCCCTGATGGAGCACCCCGCCGTGGCGGAGGCCGGGGTGATCGGGCGTCCCGACGCGGTCGCCGGGAACATCGTCAAGGCGTTCGTGTCGTTGAGGCCCGGCTTCGAGCCGAGCACCGCGACCCGGCGGGAGCTGCTGGCGTTCGCCCGGCGCCGGCTCGGCCCGGCCGTCGCCCCGCGCGAGATCGACTTCGACCCGCACCTGCCGCACACCCGCAGCGGCAAGGTGATGCGCCGCCTGCTGCGGGCCCGGGAGACCGGCCTGCCCGAGGGCGACATCTCCACCCTGGAGGGAACGGAGGAGTCCGCATGAGTTTCCTGAGTCGACCTCTAGGCCGCCAGAGGCTCGTCGGCGGGTGTGTTGATCTTGCTGTTGGCATGGTGGATGGCGGGGTCGTAGCAGGTGCCGTCGCGCCAGCAGGCCCACATCACGCGGAGCCAGGCGCGGGCCAGGATGCGGACGGCGTGTGGGTGCCGCTTCTTGCGGGCCCGGGCGTCGTTGTAGGTCCTGGCGGCCCAGTCGCTTCCGTGGCGGCTGTTGTCCGCGAAGGTGGTCAGCGCGACGCGTGCGCGACGGTTGGTCGCGAAGCGGAAGGAGACCGTGCGGGACTCGACCGGGTGGCCGGCGGCCAGAAGCCGGTCGACGGCCATGCCCCGGGTGGTTTCGATGGCAACGGGCAGGTCGGCCGGGTCGCCGTGCCTGCGCAAGCGGGCCAGGGTCTTGGCGAACCCTTCCTCGGTGCGGGCCAGTTCCCACCGGTCGATGCGCTTGCCGAAGGGGTCCATGACGGTCACGTCATGGGTTTCGGTCGCCCAGTCCCATCCGATGAACACGTGCGTCGTACTCCACTGCCCCTCCAGGAGCACCTGCCCGGTGGTGAGGTCGTCTGCCGGGAGCTCACTAATCGGCCCTCTGCGGGGCGTGTCCCTGAAGCCGATCAGACGGCCTCGGCCCGGCAGGGCTGGCGTCACTCATGCAGGCCGTCGAACGGCACGCAAGACAGGCCGTGCACCCGCCGGGACCGAGAGGTCACAACCCTACCCGTGAGGGCTGCAGAAGGGATGGTCCTCCAATGAGCACGACCCGCACACCGCGCGCGCACGCGTCCCGGTCCAGGTCGCGGCCGGACCGGCGAGCGGCGCACCGGCGCGACCTGCTGCACGGGATGCTGCGCGTCCGCCGGTTCGAGGAGCGCTGCGTGGAGCTGTACAGCGAGGCGCGCATCCGCGGCTTCATGCACCTGTGCATCGGGGAGGAGGCGGTCGCCGTCGGCGTCAACGAGGCACTGACGGCGGACGACGCGGTCGTGTCGACGTACCGCGAACACGGCCACGCCCTGGCCCGGGGTGTTCCGGCCGAGGCGGTCATGGCGGAGATGTTCGGCAAGGTCACCGGATGCAGCCGCGGGCGCGGCGGTTCCATGCACCTGTTCGACGCGGGCCGCCGCTTCTACGGGGGCAACGCCATCGTCGGCGGTGGTCTGCCGCTCGCGGCCGGTCTGGCCCTCGCGGACCACATGACCGACCGCCCCCGCGTCACCTGCTGCTTCTTCGGCGACGGCGCGTTCGCCGAGGGCGAGTTCCACGAGACCGCCAACCTGGCCGCCCTGTGGGGGCTTCCGGTGCTGTTCGTGTGCGAGAACAACCTGTACGCGATGGGCACCGCCCTGTCCCGGCACCAGGCGCAGACCGACCTGGCGCTGCGGGCCGCCGCGTACGGCATGGTGTCCTGGGCGGTGGACGGCATGGACGCGGCGGCCGTCGAGGACGCGGCCCGCCGGGCCGTCGAGGGCGTGCGCGCCGGGAGTGGCCCGCACTTCCTGGAGATGCGCACCTACCGCTTCCGCGCCCACTCCATGTACGACTCCGACCGCTACCGCGACAAGGCCGAGATCGAGCGCTGGCGGGAACGCGACCCCGTCGAGTTGCTCGCCCGGCGGATGCGGGAACGCGGGGAACTGCCCGACGACACGCTCGCGGGGCTGGAGGACGAGATCCGCGCGGAGATCGACGACGCCGTCCGGGCCGCCGAGGAGGCGCCGGAGGAGCCCACCGAGGATCTGCTGACCTACGTCACCAGCCCACCGGCGGAGGTGAACCGGCCATGACCGCGACGAAGGCGGCGCACGCCGATCCGGCCGAGCGGAAGACGACCTACCGGGAGGCCCTGCGCGAGGCCCTCCGGGACGCGTTGCGCGCCGACGAGCGCGTATTCCTGATGGGCGAGGACGTGGGCCGCTACGGCGGCTGCTTCGGCGTCAGCCTCGGCCTGCTGGAGGAGTTCGGCCCGGACCGGATCCGGGACACGCCGTTGTCGGAGTCCGCGTTCGTCGGCGCGGGCATCGGAGCGGCCCTGGGGGGCATGCGGCCGATCGTGGAGATCATGACCGTGAACTTCAGCCTGCTCGCCCTCGACCAGATCCTGAACAACGCGGCGACGCTGCTGCACATGTCGGGCGGCCAGCTGCCGGTGCCGATCGTCATCCGGATGACCACGGGCGCCGGCCGGCAGCTCGGCGCCCAGCACTCGCACAGCCTGGAGGGCTGGTACGCGCACATCCCGGGCCTGCGGGTGCTCGCCCCGGCGACCATCGCCGACGCCCGCCACGTGCTGGCGCCCGCGCTCGCCGACCCCGACCCGGTGCTGATCTTCGAGCACGGCGGGCTCTACAACACCTCCGGCGACCTGCCGGCCGACGCGGGCCCGGTCGGTCTCGGGCAGGCGGCGGTGCGCAGGTCCGGCACGGACGTCTCCCTGATCACGTACGGCGGTTCGCTGCCGAAGGCACTGGCCGCCGCCGAGGAACTGGCCGCCGGCGGCATCAGCGCGGAGGTGGTGGACCTGCGCAGTCTGCGGCCACTGGACGACACGACGATCAGCGACTCGGTGGCGCGCACGCACCGCGCCGTCGTCGTGGACGAGGGCTGGCGCAGCGGCAGCCTGTCCGCCGAGATCTCGGCCCGCATCACGGAGCACGACTTCTACGACCTGGACGCCCCCGTCGAGCGGGTGTGCAGCGCGGAAGTGCCCATGCCGTACGCGCGCCGGCTGGAGGAGGCGGCCCTGCCGCAGCCCGGCACCATCGTCGCCGCGGCCCGGCGCGCGGTCGGCGAGGCGCCGGACGACGGGAGGGCGGGCTGAGATGGCCGAGTTCACCATGCCCTCGCTCGGCGCCGACATGGACGAAGGGCTGCTGCAGGAATGGCTCGTGGCCCCGGGCGACCGGGTCCGCAAGGGCGACACGGTGGCCGTGGTGGAGACCGACAAGGCCTCCATCGAGGTGGAGTGCTTCACCTCGGGAACCGTGGGGCGGCTGCTCGTCGAGCCCGGCACTCGGGTGCCGGTGGGGACACCGCTGGCGCTGATCGACACCTCGCGGGCACCGGCGGCGCGGGCCTCCGAGAAGCCCCCGGCCGCGGGGCGGACGCCGGGTACCCCGCCGGCTCCCGCAGCTCCCGCGCAGGGGCCCGGGCACGCGGGGGCCGCCGGGAAGAGCCGGAAGGGGGCGCCCGCGAGCCGGACCGCCGTCCACGCACGCGTCCGCGAGCCGAAGGCGGCGGCCGCACCGGCGAGCACCCGGAAACCGGCCCCGCCACCCCCACCGGGCCCGCCGTCCGCCGCCGGGGAGCCGGCCGCCGCCGTCGGTCCACTGGTCCGCCACCTCGCGGACGGGCTGGGCGTCGACCTGGCGTCCGTGCACGGCAGCGGGCGCGGCGGTCGGATCACCCGCGCCGACGTGGCGCGGGCTGCCCGCCCCGCCACGCCGCGGCGGCGCGTCACGCCGTACGCCCGTCGTCTCGCCCGCGATCTCGGTGTGGACCTGGAGGCGGTGCACGGCACCGGTGACGCCGGCACCGTGCGGGCCGTCGATGTGCGCGCGGCGGCACCGGGCCGCTCCCGCCCCGGGCCCCGCCCCGCGGCGGCGCCCCGCGCACAGGACGGCGGGCGCGCCCCCGCGACGGAGGCCGCCGCCGTGTCCGGCGAGGGCGCGGGGGACGAGGGCGGGCAGCGCGGGGACGCGATGCGCCGTGCCATCGGTGAGCTGATGAGCCGTTCCAAGCGGGAGATCCCGCACTACTACCTGTCCACCGTCATCGACCTGGCGCCGGCCCAGGAGTGGATGCACCGCCGCAACCGGGGACGGCCGCCCTCCGAAAGGCTCGTGACAGCGGCCCTGCTGCTGAAGGCCGCGGCCCTGGCGGCGCGCGAGGTGCCACAGCTCAACGGCCACTGGCAGGACGGCGGGTTCACCCCCGGCACCGGGGTGCACCTGGGCGTTGCGGTGTCGCTGCGCGGCGGCGGGCTGCTCACGCCGGTGATCCACGACGCGGACACGCTGACGCCCGAGGACCTCATGGCCGCCCTGAAGGACCTGGTCCGGCGGGCCCGCCAGGGCCGGCTGCGCGGCAGCGAACTGTCCGGTGCGACCCTGACCGTCACCAGCCTGGGCGAACAGGGCGTGGAGGCCGTGTTCGGTGTCATCCACCCGCCGCAGGTGGCCCTGGTGGGCTTCGGCGCGGTCGTGGAACGCCCGTGGGCCGTGGGCGGGCTGCTCGGTGTGCACCCCGTGGTCACGGCCACCCTGTCGGCCGACCACCGCGCCACCGACGGCGCGGTCGGAGCGCGCTACCTCACGGCGATCGACCGGCTGCTGCACGAACCCGAGGAAATGGCCGAGGAAACGCCCGAGGAAACGGAGGAGTCATGAGTGGGACGAGGTCCCTGGACAGCGCGGAGGCGCTGACCGTCGTCCGGGAGTCCATCACCGCGGTCGTCCCGGACGCCGACTTCACGCGGGTGCGCCCGCACGACCGGTTCCGAGACGTGCTGGAACTCGACTCGCTGGACTTCCTGAGCCTGGTGGAGATCCTCTCCGAGCGGGCCGGAGTACCGATCGACGAGGACGACTACCCACGGCTGTCCACTCTCGCCGACTCGGTGGAATTCCTGGTCGAGCGGACGAAGCGGCACGAGCAGACCCGGCGGTAGACGTGCCGGTGCCCTCGCAGGCCCCGCGGCGCTCCGGGGGACCGAGCGACGTGTCGGCACGGACGGCGGCGCTCAGGGACGGAGGCGTGGACGCGAGCGCCGGTGCGGAGCGCGCTCGCACCCGCGGCGACGGGGACGGGCCGGCGAAAGGCGGGAAAGGCTGGAAGAGCCGGGGAGGCACGGGCAGGAACGGCGCCCGGACGCGCGGATCGCCCGCTCCGCTCGTCGGCGGAACGGGCGATCGGGGGCCCGGGCCGGTGGGATCTCTCCCGACCGTCCCGGGCCCTGTCCCGGCACGCCCCCGCGGGTCACACCACGGTCAGACGGTCCTCCACCCCGGTCACGTCCGGAATCCGGGCCACCGCCTGCGTCAACCGCAAGATCAGCGCCTCGTCCAAGGAGCCGGTGAGCGTGACGGTGCCGTTGCGGACGCCGACGGTCACCCGCGCGGGATCGACGCGCAGTTCGTCGCGCAGGACGCGGGAACGGATCTCCTCCCGGATCGCCTCGTCGTCGCGGACGAGCGCCTGGAGGAGTTCGTTGCGGCTGACGACCCCGGCCAGCCGGCCCTTGTGGTCGACCACGAACACCTGCCTGACCCGGCGCCGGGCGGCCATGCGCGCCGCCTCGACCACCCCGGTCCACGGGTGGACGGTGAGAGGCGGTGTCGTCATCAGGGACGCGGCCGTCGTGCCCTCTCCGCCGGGGGGCTGCCGCCGGCCGAGCAGCCTGCCGAACAGACCGGGCTCCTCCTCGGGGCCGGCGAGGGACGCGACCCGGGCGAGGAGGTCGGACTCCGCGACGACACCGATGACGCGCCGGTCTCCGTCGACCACCGGCACGGCTCCGGTCCTGCGGCGGGCCAGCATCCGCGCGATGTCCGGCAGCGGGGTGTCGGCGGAGACCGTGACCACCGAGCGCCGCATCAGATGGTCGACCTGGAGAGCCGTGCCCTTCGCCTCCCTTTCGGCGGGGCGACGGGCCGGTCCGGCCCCGGGACGCCCGGCGGGCGCCGGTGTCCCGGCGTCCGCCGCGTGCGAGGCCATCGCCTGGAGGTAGCGCACCATGAGGTCCTGCCGGAACTCGTCGGCCGGCCTCGGGGCGAAGGAGGGAACCCCCCGGCGGGCCTCGACCGCCGCCGCACCCCGTTCCCGCGTGTCTCGGTCGTCCATCGCAGCCTCCCTCGATGCGAGCCGCTCCGTGCCCGCCTCCACCATCGCGCCGCCGCGGGAACGCGGACAGGGCCGCCCGGCCCCGCCGCCAGGTCAACCGGCCCTTACCCGGTGTCCGGCTCGCTCCGTACGGTGAGAGGACGCCACCGCGGCCACGTGGTCGCGCCGGGAGGTCCCATGCCTCGGTTCCGCGAGTTCCTCTCCCGCTTCCGGCCGGCCGGCTCCCCCGGCGCCGCCGTCGCCGGAGCCGTTCCCGCCGACCGGTCCGCCGAGCTCGCCGCGGAACTCCAGCCGGTGCTCGCCCTGCTGGACGACTCCGCGCGGGAGGCGGCGGCCGTCCGCGAGGCGGCGGCCCGTGACGCCGCCGAGCGGACCCGGGCCGCGGCGGAGGAGGCGGACCGCACGGTGCGCACCGCACGGGCGCGGGCCCCACGGGTCCGGGAGGAGACCGCGGCCCGGCTCGCCGGCGAGGCGGATCAGGAGACCGCGCGCGCGGACGCCGCCGCGCGGTCGGCCGTGCGGGAGCTGCGCGAGCGGGCCCGCGAGCGGACCCCCGGCCTGGCGGCCCGGCTGGTGGCGCGGGTGGCCGGCGGTCCGGCCGGTGACCGTCCGCCCCCCGCGAGCAGCCCGGGCAGGCCCTCCGCGGGCCCTGCGGCCGGCAGGGCGCCGGGCACGGCCGGCCCGTCACCGGACACTGCCGCCGGCCCGCCCGGACACGGGCCTGCCGGGTCCCCGCCTCGGGAGGCGCCGTGGGCGCACGATGGGCCGCCGGAGTGACCCGGGCCAGGGCGATGGCCGCCGGGCGGGCCGGAGCCGAGGCCGCGCGGCGGATGGCCGACGGCCCGGCCCTGGAGGACTCCCTGCGCGCCCTGGCCGGCACCCCCTACCGGCGGGACCTGGACGTGCGGGCGGAGGCCGGCGCGGCCGCACGGGCGGTCACCGCTTCCCTGGTGTGGCAGCTGCGGGTGCTCGCCGGCTGGCAGCCCCGGCCGGGTGCCGCCGCCGTACGCCTGCTCGCCTCCCGGTTCGAGATCGACAACACCCGGGACCATCTGCGGGCCCTGGACGGAACGCCGCAGCCGCCGCCGCTCCGGCTCGGAGCCCTGTCGACGGCCTGGCCGCGGCTGTCCCGGGCGACGTCCGCGGCGCAGGTGCGGGCCGTGCTGGCGGCCTCCGTGTGGGGGGACCCCGGTGGTGAGGGCGCGGCGGCGGTCCTGACCGGGATGCGGCTGTCGGCGGCCGCGCGCACCGCGGCGAACGTGCCGTCGGCCGCCCGCTGGGCGGCGGGTGAGGCGGCGCTGCTGGTGGCACGGGAGGTGTTCGTGAGCGGGCGCGTGCCGACCCCGGCGGCCTCCGTGCACGCCTCCCGGCTGCTGGGCCGTGCCGCGGTGCACGCCTCGGACTACGACGGCTTCCGCCGACGGCTGCCGTCGGCGGCCCGCTGGGCATTGGCCTCCGCCGACCGGCCCGAGGAGCTGTGGCGGGCCGAGGCCCGGTGGTGGACACAGGTCGAGCGGGACGGGCTGCGGCTGCTGCACGGGGCCGGGCTGGACCTGTCCCCGGTCGTGGGAGCCACCGCCGTACTGAGCGCCGACGCCTGGCGGGTGCGCGCCGCCCTGGAGTGCGCCGCCCACGGCGGCCGGGCACGGGAGGCCTTCGATGAACTCCTGGACTGACGCCTGGACACCGGCGCGGATGCGGCGGGTGGCGGTCGTCGCCCCGCGCGGTTCCCTCAGGGACGTGCTGGTGCGTGTCGCCGACGCGGGCTGCGTCGAACTGGACGGCGCCGGCGGCACCGAACGGGAGGGGCAGGGCCCGGCCGCCCGGCGCCTCCGCTCGCTGGGCACCGGACCCGCCGGACCGCTGTTGTCCCCCGCGGCGCCCGACCTGGACGCCCTCAGGGCGGACGGCCGCGCCGATCTGCTGGCGGGCGAGGCCGAGCTGGAGGCCTACCGTGACGCCGCGGTGGAGCGCGGCCCCCTGACCGCGCTGGCCGGCTGGTGCCCCACGGCCGAGCTGCGGCGGCTGCGCGCCGTGCTGGCGGGCACCGAGGGCGCCGTCGTCACGCTCCGCGCGCCGCGCGGCATCGACCCGCCGACCCGTCTGGAGGACCGGGGCCCGGTCCGGCGCTCCCTGGTGCCCCTGGTGCGGACCTACGGGACCGTGCCGTACACCGACCTCGACCCCACGGTGCCCGCCGGGCTCGCCTACGTCGTGATGTTCGGGTTGATGTTCGGCGACGCGGGGCACGGCGTCCTGCTGCTGCTCGGCGCGCTGCTGCTGCGCTCGGGGCGCCTCACCCGGTGGCCCGGCCTGCGCCCGGCCTGGCCGTTCCTCGCCGGTGCGGGCGTGGCGAGCACGCTGGCGGGCGTGGCGTACGGCGAGTTCTTCGGCCCGACAGGTGTCCTGCCGGTGCTCTGGCTCTCCCCGCTGGACGAGCCGCTGCGGCTGCTGGGCGGTGCCGTCGCGTTCGGGGCGGTCCTGCTGGCCCTGTCATACACGGCGGGCATCGCCAACCGGTGGCGCGAGGGCGGGCCGGGCAGGGCGCTGTACGCGGCCTCCGGCATCGCCGGTGCCGCGGTCTTCCTCGGGCTCGCGGCCCTCGCGGGCGGGCTGGTGCTGCGCGCGCCGGTGCTGGCGGTGGCCGGCGCGGTGCTCGCACTGACCGGACTGACCCTGGCGGGGACCGGGCTGTACACGGCGTCGGGCGGCGGCGGGGCCGGGGTCGTGCAGACCGGCGTCCAGCTGTTCGACGTGGTGGTGCGGATCGGTTCGAACACCATCTCCTTCGCCCGGCTGGCGGCCTTCGGGCTCACGCACGCGGCGCTCGGCGACATCGTCTGGCAGGGCACCACGGCCCTGGCCGCACGCGGTCCCGCGGCGGTCGTCGCGGCGGGGGCCGTGTTCGTCCTCGGCAACGCGCTCGCGTTCACGCTGGAGGCGCTGGTGGCCGGGGTCCAGGCACTGCGCCTGGAGTTCTACGAGCTGTTCTCCCGGGTCTTCGACGCCGAGGGCCGGCCATTCCGGCCCTGGCACGTGCCCACATTCCACGGCACGGAGGTGACAACATGACCACTTGGCTGATCGCGCTGCCGGTGCTCGTCGCGGTCTTCGCCGCCACCCGCCTGCTTCTGCGGCGCCGCAGTCGGGCCGTGCTGCGGTCGGTCCTCGCGGCGGACGGCGTCCTGTTCGCGGGGGCCCTGGCGTTGCTGCTCGTCGCCCTCGACGGCGGCTCGGCGCAGGCCGATGCGACGGTCGCCGCCGCGCAGAGTTCGGGGTCGAACTCGGCGGCCCTCATCGGCGCGGCCATCGCGGTGGCCGGGGCGTCCATCGGCGCGGCCATCGCGGTGGCCTACACCGGGGCGGCGGCGCTGGCGGCGCTCAGCGAGCGTCCCGAGCTGTTCGGACGGGCGATGGTCATCGTCGGCCTGGCCGAGGGCATCGCCATCTACGGTCTGGTGGTCGCCATCATCCTGATCGGGAAGGCCTGATCGTGGCCGGCGTGGCGGCGATCGGCGAACGGCTGCGTGTCCTCGGCCTGACGACGGCCGGAGTGCTGGTGCTGCCGGCGGAGGGCCCGGACGCGGTGCGCGCGGCGTGGCGGGAGCTGCCCGGGGACACCGGGCTGGTCCTTCTCACCCCGGCGGCGGCGGACGCCCTCGGCCCGGAGCTGCTCGACGGTGGGACCGTCCTGACCGCGGTGATGCCCTCATGAGGACCGCCCTGCCGGCGGACGCCGCCGCGGCCCTCGCCCCGGTGCGGGCCGGGCTGGTCCGCGACGCCCGCGCCGACGCCGAGGCCCGGCTGGCCGCGGCGGACGAGGAGGCGGCGGCGGTGCTGCGC
>NZ_JADWYM010000075.1 GCF_022414535.1 Streptomyces sp. MUM 2J | reverse complement strand
GACTACTACAAGTCGCACCCCGGCCACGCGATCGACCTCATCCAACCCGACAGGTGAGAACGCAGGCACCCCGGGGGTGGAGGTGGCCGCAGGCTCGGCGAGTCACGCAGCGTGTGCGTAAGCGCTGGTTGGTGGGATTGCGGAAGCCGTGGGCTGCGCGGCCGACAAGCTTGATCACGCGGTTGATCCCTTCGCTCTTGGCGTTGCTGTGGCCGGTGGCGCTGAAGGCTGCGATCTCGGTCCACCAGCGGCCCACGGTGGTGGCGAGTTGGCGGACCTCGGGGATCTCGGAGTCGGCGCACCAGGTGAGGAACGTGAACCGCAGGTGGCCGATGCGGTGGTGACCGGCGCCGGTGCGGGCGAGCAGGTCCCGCAGCTTCTCCTTGGCGATCCACGCGGTCAGCAGCATCATCCCAATCGTCCCGGCGTCGATCAGTGCGTTCCACATTGCGCCGAACTGGGCGTCGGTGAGGTCCTCGCGGTGACGCAGAAGCCGATGCCGGGCCTTCCACTCCGATTCGCAGGCCCGTCCCCGCTGGCCCCGCAGAGTGGCAGTGGTCCGCCTGCGGACGATGCTGAGCGTCTTGTTGGCGAGCTGGACCACATGGAAGTGGTCGACCACGACCTGGGCGTGGGGCAGGCCGGTGCGGATCGCGGCCCGATAGCCCGGGGGACATGTCGATCGCGGCGTAGCGGATCTGCCGGCGCCACTGAAGTGGTGTCGTGGCCAGCCAGGCCAGCACGTCCGAGGGGCGCGGCTCTCGATCTGTCCGAGCAGGCCCTGGACGCCGAAGGCGTCCACGAAGTCGGTGTGCCAGCGGTCTGCCACCGGCTCCCACCTGCCGGTTTCCTGGTTCTGGCGCCACTGGATGCGGCCCCGGCGGGTCTCGTCGACCCCGAGGACCTCGACCGGTTCGAGGGCCGCATCTGTCACAGCTTGCCCGGCGGTGCGGAATGCCTCCATCACCGTGGGCCAGGACAGGACCAGGTCCCGGGCCGCCTGACGACCGTGGAGGCGGCGTCGCACACCCGCCGCCCGGCCGCACTGCGCAGCCGCTCGGCGCGCCTCGCCCGGGCCGGGACCTGGCCGGCGGCCCGCATCAGGCCCGTCACAGGAGTGACCGACAGATCAACAGCCAGGACACCCGAAGGGTGGGTCGTGACACGGGTCAGGCCGCTCCTGCGACGGTGACCCCATCCTCACAGCCGTAACTGTCCGCGACGGACCCGACCGGTGCGGAGGCGCCGACCTCGGCCCATCGCACTGTGTAGCGAAGGGACACGTGTTGCGACCGGCGGTCGCTGTGGTGAGCGAGGTCGGCGCGTCCTTCTTGATCTTCTGCCGCCACAGGGCCATCTCCAGCGTGTTCAGTGGCAGGTCGGTGCGCATGTGGGTGGCAGTCTGCCGGCCCACGTTCCGGCGCGAGTACATGTCCGGGACGAACGCGTTGTAGACCCAGCCGGACCAGGTGCGGATGTAGGTCAGGTCCGCCGGCCGGAGCTGGTTGGGGCGTTCGGCGGTGAACCGCCGGTTGACCAGGTTCGGCGGGCGCGGTGCGGCCGCCTCGGAGACGGTGGTGCGGCGCTGTCCGCGGATGGCGCCCTCTCTGCCGAGCAACCCAGGGCTTCAAGGACTCCACGAAGATCGGTGCGGCTCACCATGTCCTTCTCCCGGACCCGCCACCGGGCCGCACACCATGTTGTTCAGCTTCCCACAGGTGCAAGCGGTAGCGTGGAATTTGGTGATATTTGCCTGTTCTGGTGGTGGGCGATGGTAGGTCCGATGGGTGGGCGCTCGGGGTTCGCATTCGTGGGGCGCGGGGATCAGTTGCGGGCGCTGGTCCGGGCTCTGGCCGTGGGGCCTGCAGTGGTGTTGGTGGAGGGTGAGGCGGGGGCGGGGAAGTCCCGGCTGGTAGAGGAGGCACGGGCCCAGGTGGAGGGCAGCGGTGTGCCGGTGCTGCAGGGATGGTGTCATCCCTTGCGTGAGCCGCTGCCGTTCGGGCCGGTGATCGATGCGTTGCGGGACGGGCGCTCTTGGTTGGCACCAGAGGCGCATGTGGGGCCCGAGGCCGCGGCATTGCTGCCGTACCTGCCGGAGATCGCCGACCGGCTCACACCGCCCCGTCCGGACGGTCCGGGTTGGTCGGACGACGTCCGGAGTGCTGATCACGGGGGGTTGGATCCGGCGTCGGTGCGACGGGGTGTGGTGGAGGTGCTGGAGAGGGCCGGGGATGTGGTGCTGGTGGTGGAGGACGTGCACTGGGTGGATGAGGCGACGCGTGAACTGTTGTTGCTGCTTGCGCGGACGCCGCCGCCGGGGCTTCGGCTGGTGCTGACGTATCGGGGACAGGAACTGCCGGGCGAGGGGAACGTGCTGGGGGTGGCGTATCAGCGGCCGGTGGGGGTGAACGGCGCAGAGATCGTGCTGCCGCCGTTGGACGAGGCGCAGGTACGGGAGCTGGCGACGTCGGTCATCGGGAGCGCGGCGGCGGGAGTGCTGGGCGGGCAGTTGTTCGAGCGAAGTGGCGGGTTGCCGTTGGCTGCGGAGGAGGATCTTCTGGTGCTGGCCGGTCGCCTCGAGCGCGCCACTGCCGATGCCCGTGACGACGGCGCCGGTACGGCGCTGGCGCTGCTGAGGGAATCGGGCGTGCCACGGGCCTTGCGCGAGGCGGTGGGCAGCCGGGTGGCGGAGCTGGGCTCGGCGGGGGTGGCGGTCGTCCAGGCAGCGGCGGTGCTGGAGGTGCCGGCGGCGGAGGAGCTGCTGGCAGTGCTGGCCGGCCTGGGAGAGGAAGAAGCCGAGGCGGGGCTGACAGCAGCGTTGGAGGCGAGTGTGTTGCGGGAGTCGTCGCCGGCACGGTACGGGTTCCGGCACGCGCTGGCCTGCCGGGCCGCGTACGAAACGATCATGGCGCCGCGGCGCAGGCGGTTGCACCGGCGGGCCGTTGAAACCCTGCAGAAGCAGGAGCCTGCGCCGCTCGTTCAGATCGCCCACCACACCCGCCTGCTCGGTGATGCGGAGGCGTGGATCCCACGTGCCCTGGCGGCCGCGGATCAGGCCGAAGCCGTCGGTGACGATGGTGTCGCCGCCGACCTGTTGCGGCAGCTCCTGGACGAGCCTGCGCTTCCCCCCGAGGAGCGTACCCGCGCCGCTCTCACGCTCAGCCACATCGCGCTGAGCCGCATCGAGTATGCCGCCAGCGTCGCTGCCGTGCGGCGGATCATCACTGACCCCGCCCTTCCCGCACCGACCCGGGGAGAGATCCGTCTCAACCTCGCATGGATCACATCGAACCAGGGCGAGGAGGGAGGGGCCCTGGAGGTGGAACGAGCGGCCGGCGAGCTGGGGAGCCGGCCCGATCTGGCGGCCACCGCGATGGCCAGCCTCGGCCTGGGCGTCCTGGCCTTCGGCACACCGGTCGCACAGGATCTGGCTTGGATGGACCGGGCGGTGAGCACAGTCGCCGGCAGTGAGGACGAGGTCGCCCGGACGAACGTCCTCGGCAGCAGGATCTCCCTGCTCGAGCACATCGGTGATCCCCTTGCCAGGGACTTGATCATGCAGCTGCCATACGACAGCAGCGATCAGGAGGTTCTGCGTCAGTGTGCCGTCGGCCTGCACAACGCCGCGGACGGATCATTCTGGCTGGGGCATGACAGGCGAGCGGGTGTCCTGCTGGACCAAGCGGAGGAACTGGCCCGCGCCACCGGCCACCAGTATCTGGAGGCGTCGTGCGCATCCATCCGGTTGCAGCTTGACTTCGCGGACGGGCGCTGGGCTGGTTTGGACGAGCGCATCGCCGCCCTCGCTCCCGAGGCCACGGAGCGCAGCACACTCCAGGTCGAGCCGCTGATGGCGCGAAGCCTGATGGATGTGGCGCGTGGACAGTGGCCCCGCGCCAGGGAAGGCCTGACCGCCATCGTGGGGCACACGAGCCGGCGCGGTCCGATCCAGTGGCTTTTGACAGCGACCGCCGCCTTGGGTCGGATCGGCCTCGCCGGGGGTGACCCGCAGGCCGCGTGGGACAGGGTGCAGCCGGCGCTGGTGGTCCTACGCCGCAAAGGTGTGTGGGTGTGGACGACGGACCTGGTCCCCACCTCCGTCCAAGCCGCTCTCGGATGCGGCCTGCGCGAGGAAGCCGAGAGGCTGACGGATCAGGCCGAGCGGGGAATCGAGGGACGCGATGCGCCCGGAGCCGCGGCTGAGGTGCTCTGGTGCCGCGCCCTGCTCGCCGCCGACACCGATCCCGGACGCGCCGTCGACCTCCTCGAACGAGCAAGTGGGCAGTTCCGGGCCATCGGACGCGTCCACCGAGCCGCCCGCATCACGGAACAAGCCGGCCGCCTGCTGATGGACACCAGCCCCAGCCGGGCCGCCCGCCACCTTCAGCAAGCCCTGGACGCCTACACCAGCCTCGGCGCCACCTCGGATCAGTCCCACTGCGAACAGGTTCTGCGCGACGCAGGCGGGCAACGCTCGGCACATCGCGACCGCCACAGCTACGGCCAACAACTCTCCCCCCGAGAGCGCCAGGTCGCCCAGCTCCTCGCTTCCGGCGCCACCAACCGGGATATCGCCACCGCTCTGGCACTCTCCGTTCGTACTGCGGAGCACCACGTCGCCAGAATCCTGAAAAAACTCCATACGACCCGCAACCGCGTGAAGGACGCACTGTGACGGCATCACGCGTGGAACGTGCAGAAGAGCCTCTCCACGGTGGTGCCTCGTCCCCACCAAGAACGGTCCGGCAGCGCCGTCGGGCACCGCGCGGCCGCCCTCGCCCCGGCGTCAAGCGCAGCGACGACACGCGCGGCCCTACCGTGCTTTCCGGGCGCTGGATCGTGGAACGGTTCTCTGCCCACCCGACGCGAAGCCGCCGTCTCATGTGCGGCTTCGAACGCTCCACCACCGGCGTGGAGGGGATGGTCCACCGGGCGACGACGACGCCCGTCACCCGGCACCTGACCAGGCCAGGGCCTTCGTGAGCGTGAACCGGCCCAGCGCCGGCCCGGCCAGCCACCCGCGCTGTCAGCCGCTTCGCCTTCGAGCACAGGGCCTCCGCCTCCCCGGGCACCGTGTCCCGGCCGAGGCCGCCACGGCAGCGAAGCCTGCCGCGACGGCCCCGGTCCGCGAGGATCTCCACGATGCGCCGACAGCCCACCGACTGCGCCGACCGGGCCAGGCCCGCACGCCCCATCGGCACCACCGATTTCCGATCCGCCGCCGAAGGCCCAGGCGGCGCCGGCACTCCACCGCGATCCGGCGGCTCCTCCGCGGCACCCGGGCCGGCACCCCCTCGTGCCACCTCCGCTTTGGCCACGCCCCACTCGGCCTGTCTACGGTCGGCCTCCTGCCGCAGGTCGCCCACACGACGCCAAGCGATCAGATCACGCGGCTCCAGCAGCCCACGACCGACGGTCTCCCCGGCCCCACAGGAGCGACGACTCGACACGCCACCACTGCCCAGGGCCACCGGACCCCGTGCTTGAGCAGTAAAGCGCGACCCTCAGGCCCAAAAAGGCAACAGCCGCTCAAGGACGCGCACGCGGCCAGGACGTCGCAGACGAATGCCTTGAGCAACGTCTACGCGAACCTGCCGGCAGCAGCGCGATCTCGCCCGATCACCGCATTGCCGACCTGACCGCAGGCCCGACTCAATGCCAGACTGAGAGGACACCTCCCCGGGGCGGCCGCCCCTGCCTGCGGTCTGCCGCCGGGCGAAGGACGGCGCAAACGTACGAGGCGGTGAGATGCCTGTGACCGGCCGACGAGGCGTGTTCGATCCGGGCGCGAGCGGTGGGCCTGCCTTCGTGGGGCGCCGAGAGGAACTCCGGCTGATAACGGACTCGCTGCGGACGGGGCCCGCTGTGGTCTTCGTCGAAGGCGGGGCAGGCAGCGGCAAATCCAGGCTGGTCGTGGAGGCCCTGGCCGGGATCGCCCGGGAAGGCATGCCGGTACTGCGGGGATGGTGTCACCCCTTGCGTGAACCGCCCCCCTTCGGGCCGGTCATCGACGCACTGCGCAAGGCGGCCCCCCACCTCAGCGCCGACGCAGAGCTGAGCCCGGTCTCGGCGGTACTGGCCCCGTACCTCCATGAACTTGCCGAGCGACTGCCGGAACGCCGGAACGACACCGGCCCGCGGGAGTCGACAGCAGTAGAGCGACAGCACCTGGTGCGGGCGGTCCACGAGCTTCTGGGGGCGCTGGCCGCAGTCGTGCTGGTGGTGGAAGACGTGCACTGGGCGGATGAGGCGACGCGTGAGCTGTTGCTGCTGCTGGCACGCAATCCTCCCCAGGGCCTACGGCTGATCGTCACCTACCGGCAGCAGGGCCCGCAAGGCGCAAACGTGCTCGGCGCCCCCTACCGCCGCCCGGTGGGGGTCAAAGGTGCCGACATCACCCTCACCCCCCTCACCGAGGAACAGGTGCACGACCTCGCGGTGTCAGCGATCGGGCCGACTCTGGCAGACGTACTGGCGCGGCAGCTGTTCGAACGCAGCGGCGGCCTCCCACTCGCGGCGGAAGCGGACCTGGCGGCGCTGGCGGGTCGCCTTGATGCCGAGACACCGCACGCCGGGCACCCGGGCCAGGCGCACGGCCGCGACCGGCACGGGCTGCAGGGAGCAGCGGTGCCGCGCGCCCTGCAGGAGACAGTGAACATCTGGATCACCACCCTGGATACGGCGGCGACTGCCGTGGCACAAGCAGCGGCGGTGCTCGACACACCGGCCACGGACGAGCAGCTGGCGGCACTCACCCGGCTCGACGACGACGAGTTGGAGAAGGGACTGGCAGCGGCTCTGGAGACCGGGGTGCTGCACGAGACGTCACCAGGGCGCTACGGATTCCCGCACGTCTTGGCCCGTCAGGCCGTCTACGACAAGATCCTCGGCCCGCAGCGTCGGCGGCTGCACCGTCGCGCGGCACAGGCTCTTGACCGCCAGGAGCCGCCTCCGTTGGCGCAGATCGCCCACCACACCCGCCAGCTCGGCGACCCCGGCCTCTGGATCCCGCGTGCCGTCTCCGCGGCCGACCGCGCCATCGAGCTCGGTGACGACGACGACGCCGGCGACCTCCTGCTGCAGCTCCTGGACGAGCCCGCGCTGCCCCTCGACCGACGTGCCGTCGCCGCCCTCGCTCTCAGCCGCATTGCCACCCGCCGTGCCGCCCCGTCGGCAAGCATAAAGATGCTGAGGAGATTCGTCGCAGACCCGGCGATGCCGGCCCCCATCCGCAGCGAGATCCGCCTCAACCTCGGACGAGCCCGCTGGAACCAGGGCCACGAGGGAGCGGCGACGGACGTGCAAAGAGCTGCCGACGAATTGAAGGACAACCCTGGGCTGACCGCAATCGCACTGACCACACTCGGCGCGGGCACAAGACTCGACACGACCCTGGCACAGGACCTGGCCATCATGGAACGGGCTGCTGCTGCGTCATCCGCAAGCACCGACAAGGTCGCCGCGGCGAGCGTGCTGGCCGGCAGAATCACCCTTCGGGACAGCATCGGAGATCCACTGGCCCGGGACCTGATCGATCAACTGCCGGTTCAGAGTCAGGACCGCGACATTCGGCGGGAATGTGCCCGCGCACTGTACAACGCCGCGGACGGGGCCCTCTGGCGCGCCGACGACGAGCGTTCCCGAGCCCTCCTGAGCGAAGCCGAGCGGACCGCGCGGAAGGCCGGCTATCAGTGGGTGGAAGCAGCCTGCGATGCCAGCCGGCTGGAGCTGGACTACGCGGACGGGCACTGGGACGACCTCGACGCACGGATCGAAGCTCTCACCCTCGAGGCCGACGAACACAGCGCCCTGCACGCGGAAGCACTACTCATACGCACTCTGCTGGACCTGGCACGCGGCCAGTGGCCCCGGGCGAGAAAACAACTGAGCGGCCTCCTGAGACTTCTGCACAGCACCAACACACCCCAACCTCTCCTGGCCGGCATCGCCGCCGCAGGCCGGCTCGACCTGGCCGCAGGAGACCTGGACACCGCCTGGAACACCGTCAGGGAGAGCCTGGACGCCGTACGGCACAAAGGCGTGTGGACATGGGCAACAGACCTGCTTCCCACCGCCGTTCAGGCCGCCCTCGGCTGCGGCCTCCGCAAGGAGGCACAGCAGCTCACCAACGACGCACAGACCGGAATCAAAGGCTACTACGCCCCCGGAGCAGCGGCCGAAGTACTGTGGTGCCAAGGCCTGCTGAGTGCCGAGAACAACCCGGGAAGCGCCATGGAACACCTGGACCACGCGAGCACCCGGTTCCAGGTCATAGGCCGCACCTATCAGGCCGCCCGCATCACCGAACAGGCTGGGCTCCTGACCCTCGACGCCTTCCCCGACACCCCCGGAAGAGCCGCCCGCAAACTCCAGGAGGCCCTGGACACCTTCACCGGCCTCGGAGCAACCGCCGACGCCGCACGCTGCCAGCAGACCCTGCGCGACACCGGCCAGCAACGACCCGAACCCCGCGGCCGCCGCAGCTACGGACGAGAGCTGTCCCCCCGCGAACGCCACGTTGCCGAACTCCTGACCACCGGCGCAACCAACCAGGACATCGCCAAAGCACTCTCCCTCTCCCCCCGCACCGCCGAACGCCACGTCGCCAACGTCCTGAAGAAACTCCACACCACCCGCAACCACATGATCAGCGATCACTGAGCGACTCTTCGGGGATCTTGAAGGTGTGTCAACTTGACGGTGATCTCGGTTGTTGAGTGGTGAGTTGTTGACCGAAGATGTGGTCGGCCGCGGGCCTGGAGGCACCGAAGCGTGGGGCGAGTCGGCACAGCGTCAAGCTGGGTGCGCGGCGAGAGGCAGTACCCGGTCCCCGAGCAGCAGGCACCACCGCCGGCCCTGCGGACCGCGTCTGCGCCCTCACCTCCGCAGCATCGTCACCGACTTGCCGAAGGAGCGCGTGGTCAGTCCGGTGAACAGGGCTGTCCAGGACGGCTGCGACGCGTTCCATCCCTGAAGCGGCGTCCGCCCCCGGCCGACCTACCTGCCAGGGCCGGACGCCTCGGTCGTGCTGTCAGGAGATGGTGATGAACCGGGCGATGCTCGGCACCCCGTGGGCGTCCAGGGCGAAGAGCATGTAGGTGCCTGGCAGGACCACGCCCTTGTCGGCCGGGATGGAGACCGTGTACGTGCCGGCCGTGAGGGGTGTGGATTCCAGTGGGACCCGCCGCTGGTCGTTGTCCGTGGAGTGGGTCGCGGCGGCGGCGCGCATCAGGACGAAGGAGGCCACCGGTCCCGCGGTGTCGACGGTGAGCGAGGTACCGGCGGCCGCGCGGGGTGGCACTTGGCCGGTGATGACGGGACGCGGCTTTGGCGAGCCGTCAGCGTCGAGCAGGTACGGAGGGGTGAACACGGCGCCGTCGGCGTGGTTGGTGGCGCAGTCGCCGCACAGCCCGCCGCCGCCGGAGAAGATCCGTCCGTCGGGGAGCAGGTTCGCCACGCTGTGGTAGTTGCGCGGGACGGCCATGGTGGCGAGCGGGGTGAACCTCCCGGTCGCCGGGTCCCACAGTTCGGGGGTCAGCACGGAGGTGGCGTCGCTGAACGGCACGGGGTACGCCTGCCCGCCGAACACGGCGACCTTGCCGTCGGGCAGGACGACGCTGTTGCCGAAGGCGCGGGCGTGGCCCATGTCGCCGGTGCGCGCGGCCGTGACCCGGTTGCCGTCGATGCTCACGGTGTACGCACGCCGGGTGGCGGGCGTCTTCTCGTATGCGGGTGAGCCGCCCAGGGTGAGCAGCTTGCCTATGTCGTATGCGACGGCGTTGCCGGTCATGGCGTCCTGGCTGTCGGCGCGGGTGCCGGCGGAGGTGATGCTCCCCCTCCCGCCGGTCGTGATCCAGTTCATCTGCTTGCTCGGGCCCAGCTGGAGTACCTTGCCGCCCGAGACGGCATGCAGCCACATGTGGTTGTCGGCGCGGTAGGCTCCGGCCGGGTCGGCCGTCAGCGCCGGGGTGGCGGGGACGCCGGGAAGCTTGCGCCAGGTGCGGGTGTCCGGGGACCAGACCTCGCCGGCCTTGTCGCCCGTGGATCCGCTCCAGGATCCGCCGAGGACGAAGGCCTCGCCGGTGGAGAGCAGGGTCATGGCCTGGTAGCCGCGGGCGATGTTCATGCTGGCGGTCGCGGACCAGGCATCGGCGGCCGGGTCGTAGATACTTGCCTTCTCCGCGTTGCTGCCGCCGGTGACCAGGACCCGGCCGTCGGCGAGCATCGCTATGCCCGGGCAGAACATGTCGTGGCCGGTGTTGTCGATGCGGCGCTGGGTGACCTTGCCCGTCTTGAGGTCCAGGATCGCGGTCTGAGTGTATCCGTTGCTGCCGCCGAAGCGGTCGGCCGCGTACGCCGACCAGGCCAGGAGTTTGTCGCCCGGCAGGACGGCGGTGGCCACCGGCACGAGGGGGAAGCCGGTGATCCGGCCCCAGGAGCCGTGGGCGGCCGGGTCGGCCGGCCCGCTCAGGCGTATCTCGGCGGCCGAGGCCCACGGCCCGCGGTTGCCGGCCTCGCCGGTCACGGTCAGGCGTACGTAGCGGGCGCTCTCGGTGCGGGTGAAGACGGCGGTCTTGACGGTGTCGTCGTCGCGCCAGGTGCCCGTGGAGACCGGCGCACCGAAGGTGGTGCCGTCGGTGCTGGTGGTGATGGTGTACGCGCCTGCGCGCCCGTTGGGGCCGTCGTTGCGGGGCTGGTAGACCAGGGCGGAGACAGGTGTTGTGCGGTGCATGTCGACGGTGATGCTGTGCGGTGGAGGGGCCGGGGTTCCCGACCACTTGCTGTGCCAGATGGTGTCGGCGCTGCCGTCGAGGACGTTGGCCGCGCGGCCGTCCTCCCCGATCGTCTCCTCGTCGCTCGCCGTGGCCGTCCACCCGGTCCGGGGCAGATCGACGGTGGCGGCCGGGGTTCCGGGGTCGCCGAGCAGGTTGAGCTCCGCGGCGGAGGTCCACGGGCCGCGGTTGCCTGCCTCGGTGACCGCGGTGAGCCGGACGAACCGGGCGCCCTGCGGGGAGAATCCGACACTCTTGGCGTCGGCGTCGTCCGCGAGGGTGCCGGTGGCGACCGGACTGCCCCAGTTCTTACCGTCGGTACTCACGCTGATGCTGTACTCACCGACACGCCCGTTGGCCCCGTCGGTGCGGGGCTGGTAGATGAGCGCCGAGACCACCGCCGTGCTGTGCATGTCGACGGTGATGGTGTGCGGCAGCGGAGTGGGGGTGCCGGTCCACCTGCTGTGCCAGATGGTGGCCGTGCTGCCGTCGAGGACGTTGGCCGCGCGGCCGTCCTCCCCGATCGTCTCCTCGTCGCTCGCCGTGGCCGTCCATCCGGTCCGGTCGAGGACGGGCGCCGTCGGCTCCACGGCGTTCGCCGGGGCCACGCCGTGGTGCGGCGACAACTTCGCCGTCTGCCGATCGAACGGCACGGGCGCCTGCCGGGACGCCGGGCCATGACCGCCCGGCACCGTGTCCGCCGCACCGAGCCAGGGAGTGACCCCGACGAGCAGCGCGCCGAGGGCCAAGGCGATGAGCAGGTGGGAACGGTGTAATACTCGGGCAAGAGCACGGACGCGTCTGGGCTGCAACCGGACCTCCTGGGTGAGCCGTGGAGCGGGCCCCTAGAACCTAAGTCAGCGCACATCAACTCGACTGTCGAACAAAAGAGTTGGCGTGAACTGAGTCGCCGCACACGGAGTTCCCTCCTGGGTGGGCCCTGGCGGCTGCACGACTCGCGGCCTTCGAGTGGGGTCGCCCACCACCGGCACGTGCGCTTCCCCTGCTGAGTCATGGGGCCAGGGCCACCTCACCTCGACGAGTCTGCAGCGCAGAAGACACCGTGACCGCAGGAAAGTTGCCATCCATCACGCGGCTGTGAGCGCTCAGCCGATCTGCTCCATCTGCACGCCTTCACCAGAGGCCTGAACCGAGACCGCGACGCCATGGACGCCGCACTCGCACTTCCGTACAGCAATGGCCCCACCAAAGGCGTCAACGCCAAGACCAACCGAATCGCACGCCAGATGCACAACGCAGCAGGCTTCGCCCCCCTCCACCACCGCAGGCGGTGCGGCGTAGGGCGGCGGCGATGTCGGTGCGGATCGGCTGCCCGCCACCGACGGCGGAAACCCGGCCGCGGGCAGCGGCCTGTGGTTTGGGTTCAGTTGGGTCTGAGTTGTTCGCGGGTGGTGTCGAGTTTGCTCAGGACCCGGGCGACGTGGTGTTCGGTGGTGCGGACGGACAGGGCGAGGGCCGCGGCGATGTCCTTGTTGGTGGCGCCGGTGGCGAGGAGGTCGGCGACCTGTCGTTCGCGGGGGGACAGGTCGGTGCTGAAGTTGCCCCGGTGTGATGGACAACCTTCCACTTTGGGATACTGGGTCCCGCAAGGAGGAGTTCA
>NZ_JADWYM010000074.1 GCF_022414535.1 Streptomyces sp. MUM 2J | reverse complement strand
CCTCGATGATCTGGCTCAGAGAGCTCACCCGGACCACCTGATGATCACAACCACATACGCTCCCTAGCTGCGCAGCACCGCCCCGGTGCGCTCGCCGGCGAGGACGACGGCCGCGTCGCGGGCGGCCGATGCCTCGTCCACGGTCAGCGTGCGGTCCGCGGCCCGGAAACGGAGCGCGTACGCCAGGGACTTCCGGCCCGCGCCGAGCTGGTCCTCGTTCGCGTACACGTCGAACAGCCGGATGGACTCCAGCAGGTCGCCCGCGCCCTCGCGCAGGGCCGCCTCGACCTCCGAGGCCGGGACGGGCCTGTCGACGACGAGGGCGACGTCCTGCGTGGCGACCGGGAAGGCGGAGATCCTCGGCGCCGGCACGGTGTCCTCGCCGACCTGCTCCAGCACGTCGAGGTCGAGCTCCATCGCGCAGGTGCGGGCGGGCAGGCCCAGCGCCTTCAGCACACGCGGGTGCAGCTCGCCGGCGTGGCCCACGACCCGCTCCGCGCCGTCGACCGTGACCACCAGCTCGGCGCACCGACCAGGGTGCCACGGACCGTACTGGCCCTTGCGGACGAGCAGGTCCGCGCCGGCCTCGCGCGCCACCGTGCGTGCCGCCTCGACCGTGTCGGCCCAGTCGGCCGGACGGCCCTGACCCCACCAGCCGGCCTGCTCCCGGGCGCCCGCGAGGACGACGGCGACGTGGCGCGGCTGCTCGGGCAGCGCGGCGTCGAGTCCGGCGATCTCCTCGTCGGTGGGGCGCCGGTCCACGGGCAGCGCGGCGGCGGTGAGCCGCTGCGCGCGCGGGTGGAAGACCAGGCCCGTCTCGAACAGGGCGAGGTCGTGCGAACCACGGCCGTCGTTGCGCCGCAGGGCGCCGAGCAGGCCCGGCAGCAGCGACGTGCGCAGCGCGGGCTCCTCGTCGTTGAGCGGGTTGGTGAGCCGCACGACGCGGCGGGCCGGGTCGTCGGCCTCCAGCCCGAGCTGGTCGAAGACCTGCTCGGCGATGAACGGGTAGTTCGGCGCCTCGACGAATCCCGCCCCGGCCAGGGCGCGGCCGACGCGGCGGTGCAGCCGCTGGCGGTGGGTGAGACCGCGGCCGGAGGGCGGCTTGGGCAGCGTGGAGGGCAGGTTCTCGTAGCCTTCCAGCCGGATGACCTCCTCGGCGAGGTCGTTCGGCTCGGCGAGGTCGGGCCGCCAGGACGGGACGGTGACGATCAGCTCGTCCTGCCCGTACACGTCGCAGCCGATCTCCTGGAGGCGGCGCACCACGGTCTCACGGCCGTAGGTCACGCCCGCGACCTTGTCCGGGTGGTCGGCGGGGACGGTGAGGGTGCGCGGCCCCGACGGCGCGACGATCTCGGTGACACCGGCCTCGGCGGTGCCGCCCGCGAGCAGCACGAGCAGGTCGACCGTGCGCTGCGCCGCCGCGGCGGCCGCCGCGGGGTCGACACCGCGCTCGAAGCGTCGGGACGCCTCCGAGGACAGCCGGTGGCGGCGGGCCGTGCGCGCGACCGAGACGGCGCTGAAGTGGGCGGCCTCGACGACCACGTCGGTGGTGGCGGTCCCGGCGTCCGCGGTGCCCGCGGCCGGGTCCGCCGGGGACTGGGGGTGATCGGCGATCTCGGTGTCGGCGCCGCCCATCACACCGGCGAGGCCGATCGGGCCGCGCTCGTCGGTGATCACCAGGTCCTCGGCGTCGAGCGTGCGCGTGACACCGTCGAGGGTGGTCAGCTTCTCCCCCGGCTCGGCCCGGCGGACGCCGACGGCGCCCTGGACCCGGTTGCGGTCGTAGGCGTGCAGCGGCTGGCCGATCTCCATCATCACGTAGTTGGTGACGTCCACGGCGAGCGAGATCGGTCGCATGCCGACCTTCTGCAGCCGGCGCTGCAACCAGATCGGGGAGCGCGCCTCGGGGCTCAGGCCGGTGACGGTGCGGGCGGTGAAGCGGTCGCAGCCGGCCGGGTCGCCGACCTGGACCGGGTAGCCGAAGGCGTTCGGCGCCGGCACGTCGAGCAGGGCGGGGTCGCGCAGCGGCAGGCCGTAGGCGATGGCGGTCTCGCGGGCCACGCCGCGGATGGACAGGCAGTCGCCGCGGTTGGCGGTGACGGCGATGTCCAGGACCTCGTCGACCAGCTCCAGCAGCTCGACGGCGTCCTTGCCGATCTCGGTCTCCGGCGGGAGCACGATGATGCCGCCGGAGCCGTCGTCGCCCATGCCGAGCTCGTCGCCGGAGCAGATCATGCCGCGTGACATCCGGCCGTAGGTCTTGCGCTCGGCGATCTGGAAGTCGCCGGGGAGCACCGCGCCGGGCAGCGCCACGACGACCTTGTCGCCGACGGCGAAGTTGCGGGCACCGCAGATGATCTCCTGCGGCTCGCCGGTGCCGTTGGCCCGGCCGACGTCGACGGTGCAGAAACGGATCGGCTTCTTGAAGTCCGTCAGTTCCTCGACGGTGAGGACCCGGCCGACGGCCAGGGGGCCCTTGAGGTCGGCGCCGAGGTGCTCGACGGTCTCGACCTCCAGACCGGCCGACACCAGCTTGGCCTGGACGTCCCGGCCGGTCTCAGTCACCGGCAGGTCGACGTACTCCCGCAGCCACGAAAGCGGGACCCGCATCAGATCTCCATCCCGAACGGCCGGGTGAACCGGACGTCGCCCTCGACCATGTCTCGCATGTCATCGACGTTGTGGCGGAACATCAGCATCCGCTCGATGCCGAACCCGAAGGCGAAGCCGCTGTACTTCTCCGGGTCGACGCCGCAGGCGGTGAGCACCCGCGGGTTGACCATGCCGCAGCCGCCGAGCTCGATCCAGCCTTCGCTGGAGCAGGTGCGGCAGGGCCGGTCGGGGTTGCCGACGGACTCGCCGCGGCAGACGTAGCACACCATGTCCATCTCGGCGGACGGCTCGGTGAACGGGAAGAAGTTCGGCCGCAGCCGGGTCTTCATGCCCTCGCCGAACAGGGACTGGACCATGTGGTCCAGGGTGCCCTTCAGGTCGGCCATGGTCAGGCCCTCGTCGACGGCGAGCAGTTCCACCTGGCGGAAGACCGGGGTGTGGGTGGCGTCCAGCTCGTCGGTGCGGTAGACGCGGCCCGGGCAGATCACGTAGACCGGCAGGTCGCGCCCCAGCAGGGAGCGGATCTGCACGGGTGAGGTGTGGGTGCGCAGCACGGTGCCCGACTCGGTGCCGCCCTCGGGGCCGGCCACGAAGAAGGTGTCGTGCTCACCGCGGGCCGGGTGGTCCGGGCCGATGTTGAGGGCGTCGAAGTTGAACCACTCGGCCTCGACCTCGGGGCCCTCGGCGACCTCGTAGCCCATGGCCACGAAGATGTCCTCGATGCGCTCCGAGAGCGTGGTCAGGGGGTGGCGGGCGCCGGCCGGTACGCGGTCGTACGGCAGCGTGACATCCACGTCCTCCTCGATCAGGACCCGTGCGTCCCGCTCGGCCTCCAGTTCGGCCTGGCGGGCGGCGAACGCCTTGTTCACGGCGCCACGGGCCTGGCCGACGCGCTTGCCGGCGTCGGCCTTGGCGTGCGGGGGCAGGGCTCCGATCTCGCGGTTCGCGAGGGCCAGCGGGGAGGTACCGCCGGTGTGGGCGACCTTGGCCTCCTGGAGCGCGTCGAGGGAGTCCGCGGCGGCGAAGGCGGCGAGCGCCTCGTCCCGCATGCGCTCGATCTCTTCCGGTTTCAACGCCTCGACCTCGACAGGGTCGTACGACTTATTGGGTGCCGACATCTCTTCCCGTGCTTCCGATTGGCTGGCGGACGGTCCCCGTCACCGACTCGCAAGGGCCGCGTGCAGGACACAAAGGTGCCAAAGGCCGAGTCTAACGGGGTGGGGGTGTGCGATTGCGCCCGTGGGCCGTCAGGCGAGATACGCCGGTGCCGCCACGGGCAGGGTAAATCGGAACTGAGCGCCGCCGCCGGGGGCACGGCCGACGGTGATGGTGCCGCCGTGGGCTTCGACGATGCCCTTGACGATGTACAGCCCGAGGCCCGTGCCACCGCGCTTGCTGCCCCGCCAGAAGCGGGTGAAGACGCGGTTCATGGACTCCTCCGGGATGCCGGGCCCTTCGTCGCTCACCGTGACCGACGTGCCGGTGTCCTCCCCTTCGCGGGGGGACGCCGTGGACGTGATGTCGATGGTGACGGTTCCCTCGCCGTGCCGCACGGCATTTTCGATGAGGTTGCTGAGCACCTGGTCGATCTTGTCGGGGTCGGCCCACAGGGCGGGCAGCGGCTGTTCGATGCGCAGCAGGAACCGGTCGGCGGGCTGCCCGGCGGCGACGTACGCCTGGATGTGCCGGCCGACGGCGGCGCCCATGTCGACGGGCTGGCGGCGGACCTCCAGCCGTCCGGAGTCGATCCGGGAGATGTCCAGCAGTTCGGCGATGAGCCGGGTGACCCGGTCGGCGTCGGCGTCGACGGTCTCCAGCATCAGCCGCTTCTGGTCGTCGGTGAAGCGTTCCCATTTGGCCAGCAGGGTGGCGGTGAAGCCCTTCACCGAGGTCAGCGGCGAGCGCAGCTCGTGGGCGACGGTCGCGATCAGCTCGGCGTGCGAGCGCTCGGTGCGGCGCCGGGCCTCGGTGTCCCGGAGGCAGACGACGACGCGGGTCACGGGCCCGGAGGGCTCGGTGCGGACGTAGCGGGCGGAGACGAGGACCTCGCGTCCACCGGGCATCAGCAGGTTGCGCTCGGGCTGGCGCACCCGGATGGCGAGGCCGCCGTAGGGGTCCGTCAGCTGCCACCAGCGCCGCCCCTCCAGGTCCTCCAGGGGCAGGGCCCTGTCCAGCGGCTGCCCGAGAGCCCGGGCGGCGGGCACGGCGGTGATGCGTTCGGCCGCGGTGTTGAAGCAGACGACGCGACCGTGCTCGTCGGCGACGACGACGCCGTCGGGCAGGTCGTCGGGGTCGCAGGGGCGGGCGGCGGGCTCACCGGCCCGGGGCACGGGTGCGGGCGCCGCCTTCGGTGCTCCTGCGCTGCTCGTGCCGACACTCATCCCCGTTCCCCACCTCTCCGACGGAGGGCCCCGAGCGGGTCACCCTACTAGCTCTCGGTGACCGTACGGCACCCTCCCGTGGCCCGCTGCGCACGGGCGGACGCATACAGACATACGGCCGCGGCGGTGGCCAGGTTCAGGCTCTCGGCCCTGCCGTGGATCGGCACGCGCACGACGGCGTCAGCCAGCGCGCGGGTCTCCTCCGGGAGCCCCCAGGCCTCGTTGCCGAAGACCCAGGCGGTGGGCCCGCCCATCGTCCGCCGGTCCAGTTCGTCGTCCAGGTCCCGGTCCCCCGCCCCGTCGGCCGCCAGGATCCGCACCCCGGCGTCCTTGAGACCGGCCACGGCGTGCTCGACGGGCACCCCGACGGCGACCGGCAGGTGGAACAGCGACCCGACGGAGGCGCGCACCGCCTTGGGGTTGTACAGGTCGACGGAGGCGTCGGTGAGGACGACGGCCTCGGCGCCGGCGGCGTCGGCGCAGCGCAGGACGGTGCCGGCGTTCCCGGGGTCACGGACGTGGGCGAGGACGGCGACGAGGCGGGGCCGTGCGGCGAGGATCTCCTCGAAGGGGGTGTCCAGGAAGCGGCAGACCCCGACCAGCCCCTGCGGGGTCACGGTGGTGGAGACGTCCTCGATGACGTGCTCGGAGGCGAGGTGGATGCGGGCGCCCGCGGTCCGCGCCTCGGCGACGATGTCGGCATGGCGCTCGGCGGCGCCGACGGTGACGAACAGTTCGGTCAGGGTGTCGGCGTGCCCGGCCGCCTCCCGCACGGCCTGGGGTCCCTCCGCGAGGAACAGCCGCTCCTTGCCCCGGAAGTTCCGCTTGGCCAGCCGCCGGGCGGCCGAGACGCGAGGGGAGCGGGGGGAGATCGTCTCGGGGCTCGCGGGGTGCATCCTTTTCACCATTCGTCGAGGTCGGCAACTTCTGTGCGCTGCTGCGGCGGTCGCCCGCGCCGCGGGCCGCAGGCGGTGCCGGGCCGCAGCCGCCGCGGCTGCGGCGGGGCCCACGCCGCGGACGTGGTCCGCGGGTACGCGCTGTGAACATGCGACGGACCCGCAGGCACAACCCGCGGGTCCGTCGGTCGCGCCGGCTCCGGGCCGGCGCAGCGTCACGCAGCCTTCGGCGCGTTCACGTCGCTCGGGAGCGCCTTCTGCGCCACCTCGACCAGCGCGGCGAACGCACCGGCGTCGTTGACCGCCAGCTCGGCCAGGATCTTGCGGTCGACCTCGACGTTCGCGGCCTTCAGACCCTGGATGAAGCGGTTGTAGGTCATGCCGTTGGCGCGGGCGGCGGCGTTGATGCGCTGGATCCACAGCTGGCGGAAGTCGCCCTTGCGCTTCTTGCGGTCGTTGTAGTTGTAGACCAGCGAGTGGGTGACCTGCTCCTTGGCCTTGCGGTACAGGCGCGAGCGCTGACCGCGGTAGCCGGAGGCCTGCTCGAGGATCGCCCGGCGCTTCTTGTGGGCGTTGACTGCCCGCTTGACGCGTGCCACTTGTTTGACTCCTTGTAGCGGGGCCGCGGTGGGACCGGTGCGGCCCGGAAACGATTGGGTCCCGGTCGGTGATCAGGGGCGGGGGTGAGCCGCTCCCGACGTCACTTGCCGAGAAGCTTCTTGATCTTCTTGGCGTCGCCCGGGGCCATCTCGGCGTTGCCGGTGAGGCGACGCGTCAGACGGGACGACTTGTGCTCGAGCAGGTGGCGCTTGCCGGCGCGCTCGCGGAGCACCTTGCCGGAGCCGGTGACCTTGAAGCGCTTGCTGGCACCGCTGTGCGACTTGTTCTTCGGCATAGCGCCGTTCTCTCCTCGTCAGTGGCGCTCCGGTGCCCGGTCACGAGAACCGGGCACGGTGGAGCGTCTCTCTTGTATCGGTTACATCCTGGGACTCGCGTCCCGAGGATCACGCCTCGGCGGACGCCTCAGCCTCGGCAGGGTTCTGCGAGCGACCGGGGTTGGCCTTCGCGGACGCCTTGCGGGCCTCCTGCGCCTGGCGGGCCTCGGCCATCGCCTCGGTCTTCTTCTTGTGCGGACCGAGAACCATGATCATGTTCCGGCCGTCCTGCTTCGGGTTCGACTCGACGAAACCGAGGTCCTGGACGTCCTCCGCGAGCCGCTGGAGCAGTCGGTAGCCCAGCTCGGGCCGGGACTGCTCGCGACCACGGAACATGATCGTGATCTTGACCTTGTCGCCCTGCTTGAGGAACCGGACGACGTGACCCTTCTTGGTGTCGTAGTCGTGCGGGTCGATCTTCGGCCGGAGCTTCATCTCCTTGATGACCGTGTGCGCTTGGTTCTTGCGCGCCTCACGGGCCTTCATGGCCGACTCGTACTTGAACTTCCCGTAGTCCATGAGCTTGCACACGGGCGGACGGGCGTTCGCCGCGACCTCGACGAGGTCGAGGTCGTACTCCTGGGCAAGCTCCAGTGCCTTCGCGAGCGGCACGATGCCGACCTGCTCGCCACTGGGACCGACAAGTCGCACCTCGGGAACGCGAATCCGGTCGTTGATGCGGGGCTCGGCGCTGATGGATCCTCCTCGGTAGCACCACGCGGCGGCCTGGCGGACAGCCGCGTACGTCTGTGTTCGTTTAGACCGAACCGCGCCGAAGCACAAAAATGCCCCGGACGATCACAGGCGGGGCTCCAATGACTTCCGGAGCACCGCCGCGGTGACCGCGGGGCGCTATCGGGCGACTCCATCGTCCGTACGGAACGATGGTGGCCGCCTGACCGGTGACCCGCCGCCCGGGGGACGGTCGGGTGGGAGATCGGAGCCTCCACTTGTGGGCCGTACGCTCCGCTCTGTCGTCGGGTGGCGTTCGGCCGGTCGTCACACAAGGCTAGCAGCTCGCCGGGGGTGGTGCGAACCGCCGTACGCCGGGGCCTATCGTGTGAGGCATGAGTGACACCCCTGCCGAGTCCCCCGAGGCTCCCGACTTCGACGCCATGGCCCGCGACATCGCGGAGGTCCCGGCCGTCGAGGTGATCGTGACGGTCGCCGTCAACCTGATGAGCGCCGCCGCCGTGAAACTCGGTCTGACCGAGGAGGGCGACAAGCACAAGGACCTGGACGAGGCCCGCAAGCTGGTGCACGCCCTCGCCGGTCTGCTCGACGCGAGCGCGACCGAGATCAGCTCCTTCCACGCGGCACCGCTGCGCGACGGCCTGAAGTCGCTCCAGCTGGCCTTCCGCGAGGCGTCGATCGTCCCGGACGAGACGGGCCAGGGACCGGGCGAGAAGTACACCGGCCCCGTCTTCGGCTAGGGAACGCTCCGACGGCCGGTGAGCGCACCGGCCGGCTGCGGGGCCGGGCCGTTTCCCCGGCCGGCGCGCGGCCGGGTCCTCCGCGAAGCCGTCGGATCATCCGCTCATCCGCGTACGTACAGGGGCTCGCCCGGAGGTGTCGTCCCGGCCGGCAGCAGCGCCAGGTCGAGGCCGCGCACCAGGCGGGCCCTCAGCGTCTCGTCGGCGGCGAGCCGCTCGGCGACCGCCCGTGCGACGTCGGCGGGCGCGGCGGACGGCTCGACGACCAGGGCGAGGGTGCCGTCGGCGCCGCCCGGGCCGAGATGGGCGCGCAGTACCCGCGGCTCGGCGGCGACCGCGGCGCGCACGGCGTCGAGCACCGCCGGGTCGGCGAGCGGGTCGGTCGTCGTACGGCCCTCGGCGAGCGCCAGCAGGGCGGGGCCGGTCAGTTCGAACGGGACCGGACCGGCCATGTCGAGGACGACCGTGTCCGCCTTCTCGTGGGCCGCCGCCTGCAGGGCCTGGTGCAGGGGCACGGCCACCGGGCGCGCGGCCGGGTCCCAGCGCGCCAGCGCGTCGGTGGAGGTGAACGCGGGCAGCGCGGTGCGATCGCCGGCCTTCAGGGTCGGGACGGCCATGTCGGAGGTCTTCTCGCGACGCAGCCCGTTCTCGTCCTCCTCCACCTCGCCGAGCACGGCCACGACGGGGACGAGCAGCCGGGTGCCCCTGAGCGCCGCCAGGACCGGCCCGACGGCCGTCCGGTCCTCCGCCCACTCGGTGAGCGCCGCGCTCAGCGCCGGGTCGGCGGAGCCGTCGTCGTCGGAGAAGCCGGGGTCTGGAATGTTCTTCTTCGCCACGGTCATGACCCTATCGGGGGGATCCTGCTGGCCTTGTGCGGGGCCGGAAACACGGGCGTGACCGCGCTCACGGCTTTCCCAGCGATTGCTCACACAGTTCTCACGTCCGCCTGACGGCGGGCACAGGCGGCGCACCGAACATCGCGGGCATGACATCCCGCCACGTCCGCCATCATGTCCTCAGCGCGCTCGCCCTGCTCGTCGTCACGACGGCCACGGCGGCAACGGTGTACGCGCAGGAGCAGGAGCAGGAGCGGGCCGGGGCGCGGAGCCCGGTGTCGGCGGCGCCGCGCGCGACGGCACCGCCCGGTGGGGAGGTTGCCGTGGAACCGTCCGTGGAACCAGGGCCCCGGCCGGCGGCCGTGGACCGGCAGGCGCTGCTCGCCCACGCGCTCGCCTCGATCGACGCGCCGGAGGGGGCGCGGGTGTCGGTGGCGGTGCTGGACGTCGTCTCCGGTGAGAGCACCGGGTACGGGGACGCCGCCTTCGACACCGCCAGCATCGTCAAGGTCGACATCCTCGCGGCGCTGCTGCTCCGGGCACAGGACGAGGGACGCCGGCTCACCGCGGCGGAGCAGCAGTACGCCACCGCGATGATCGAGAACAGCGACAACGACTCCGCGTCCGCGCTGTGGCAGGCCATCGGGCAGGCGGAGGGGCTGGACGCCGCGAACGAGCGGCTGGGGCTGGTCGGCACCGAGGGGGGCGACGGGATGCTGTGGGGTCTGACCCGGACCACGGCGGCGGACCAGCTGACGCTGCTCACCCGTGTGTTCGGCGAGGACTCCCCGCTGAGCGCCGCCTCGCGGGCCTGTGTTCAGGGGCTGATGGAACGGATAGCCGACGGCCAGCAGTGGGGGGTGTCGGCCGCGGCGGACGGCTCGGCGTGGGCGCTGAAGAACGGATGGCTGCCGCGCAGCACGACCGGCCTGTGGGACGTGAACAGCATCGGGCGGGTGTCGGCGGACGGCAACGCGTATCTGGTGGCCGTGCTCTCGGACGGCAACGCCACGCAGGCGGCGGGGATCGAGCTGGTCGAAGCGGCGGCGAAGGCGGCGGTGGGGGTGTTCGCCGACGCGGCCTAGCTAGGAGCGTCCTGACGATCTTGAAAACGCGCCCGCCTCGCAGCAGATTGCCCCGATCGACATTTATCAGCGAACCAGGGTGACCCGGGCACCCCAAGCAAGATTTTCAGCAGTCTCCACCAGCCGGTGCAGCGACGGGCAACGGTGGCCCGGCCGGCGGCGCCGGCGCGGATCCGCTGCCCGGCGGGGCAAGGGCGCGCCCCCGGTGCCGGCACCGGAGCGGTTCGGTTCACCGGCTCGCGACCGCCCGGCGCGGAACTAGAGGGTCGTCCTGCGGCCCCGCCACAGCACCACGGCCGCGACGAGCAGGACGCCCCCGGCGCCGCCGGCCAGCGGGCCCGCCCAGCCCGCCGTGCTGCTGCCGGGCGCGGCCGGGTCGGGGCCGCTGCCGAAGTACGTCCCGCCGTAGGCCGCGGGGGCCGGGTTCCCGGGTTTCAGACGGGCCGCCGCCTCGATCGCCGCAGCCGGGTCGACGAAGCCGAAACCGCGGGAGTCGTCACGTCCCCCGGCAGGGGCGTCGCGGGCGGTGTCCTCCAGGAGCTTCTTGATCTGAGCGGGGGTCAGGCCGGGGTGGGCGGCCTTGACGAGGGCGACGGCGCCGGAGACGAACGCGGAGGCTGCGGAGGTGCCCCAGCCCTCGTAGTACTTGTGGTCGGGGTTGGCGATGACGACGTCGACACCGGGCGCGCTGACCGTGGCGTACCAGCGGCGGGTGGAGAACGAGGCCCGGGTGCCGTACTTGTCGACGGCGGTCGCGGCGATGACGCCGGGGTAGGCGGCCGGATAGGAGATGTGGTCGCCCTTCTCGCCGCCGTTGCCGGCGGAGGCGACGACGACGGCGCCCTTCTTCAGGGCGTACTGGACGGCCTCGTCCTCCGCCGGTTCGGGGTGGGCGGAGGCGGAGTCGTCGCCCAGCGAGAGGTTGATGACGTCGGCACCGTGGTCGGCGGCCCAGCGGATGCCCTCGGCAAGGGCGTTGCCCCGGGTCTTGCGGGCCTGGGCGCGGGCGGGGTCGCCGTCCTCGAGGATGACGCGGACCGGGAGGATCCTGGCCTCGGGCGCGATGCCCATGACGCCGTCGGCGCCGCCGGGGCCGTGGCCGTGGCCGGCGATGATGCTCGCCATCGCGGTGCCGTGCCGGGCCCAGGCGCGGTCGCCCTCGGAGGCGCCGAAGCCGACGAGGTCGGTACCGGTGAGGACGTTGCCGGCGAGGTCGGGGTGGTCGGCCTCGACGCCGGTGTCCAGGACGGCGACGGTGATGCCCGCGCCTTTGGTGGTCCGCCAGGCTTCCTGGGCGTGCAGGGCGTCCAGGCCCCACTGCTGGCCGCGTATGCCGTCGGCGTGCGCGGGGGCGGCGGGGGCGAAGGCGACCGCGGTCGCCAGGAGGCAGCCGACCAGGCCGGCCCGGCGCATCGCGCGGCGGCTCATGACGGCTTCTCCGTGGGCGAGTTGACGGTCTCGCGCAGGCTGCGTTCGATGCGGTTGGCCAGGCCCTGAGCCTCGTTGCCGAGACCGGCCTGGCCCGGGGCCGTGGTGGCGCCGGGCTCGGTGGCCTTCTCCGCGGGCTGCGGGGCGTCGACGGTGCGGCCGTCGGCCCAGCCGGAGACGGCGTACACGACGACGGGTGCGTCGGTGAGGACCGAGACCTTCCAGGAGGCGCGCTGCCGGTCGCCGAATCCGGCGGCGGCGGTGCCCTTCGCGGCGTACGGGCGGGGCATCAGGTCGGTACGGCCGGCCAGGCCCTCCTTGTCGAAGCGGGTCCGCAGGGTGCGCATGGCGGTGGCGTCGGCGGTGGTGAACAGCAGGCCGACGGTGGTGACGTGACTGCGGGTGGCGTCGGCGTAGGTGGCGCGCAGCAGGCGGTCGCAGCCGACCGGGGCGAGGGCCTTGGCCAGCAGGGGGTCGAAGGCGCCGGTGCAGCCGGTGTCCGGGGCGACGGCGATCCGCGTCCAGGTGCGGTCGGCGCCGCCGGGCCCGGCGCCCCGGCCCTGGACGGTGGGCGGGAAGAGGTCGTCGACGGGGACGCTGTGCCACAGGTCGGCCGCCGCGCTGAAGGTGCCGTCCTCGCCCGGGTCCCCGGAGTCGCCGGTCAGCCAGCTTCCCGTCACGGCTCCGCCGATCAGCCCGAGTCCGAGGACCAGGCAGATCGCGGCGGCCGCGCGTCGGCGCAGTCGTGGGGCGCGGCGCGGCTCCTCGAACCGCTCGGGCTCGCCGAAGGACACCGTGGGCCGGGTCGGGCCGGGGGCGTTCCACGACAGCGCCGGATCGGGGCGCCCGGCGGGGCCGGGCGGTGCGACGGGGCCCGGCGGGCTCCACTGCCCGGCGGATTCGGGCCGCGTCCCGTGTCCCGGACCGGTGTCGGTGCGGGTCGGTGGCGTGCGGCGGGTACCGCCGGCGGGGGCCGGGGGTTGGGGGGGCGCGTCGGCCCCGCGCGACGGCACCGGTGCGCCGGCGGTCCCCGCGACGGAGCGCAGCCGGGTGGTGGTGTCGTAGGGCACGTCGGCGGGTGCGGCCGGGCCGCCC
>NZ_JADWYM010000073.1 GCF_022414535.1 Streptomyces sp. MUM 2J | reverse complement strand
GTGCCCGCGGTGTCCGGTGCGTGCTCTCGGCGTGCCGGACGAAAGACCTCGTACCGGATGTACTCGGGCCTACGGCCGGTGCGGCGAGAGTGCGTGCCGGGCGCCGCGGGTGCTGTGCGGGACTTTCGAAACACCCCCTGGTGCCCCGGCGGGCGGCGTCACGGACCCGGACCCGGACCCGGCACGCTCCCCCGCTGCCCCAGGGGCGTGAGAGATGCCCCCACCCGCCGTACCACCCGAAACCCCCGGTACCTCCCCGTACGAGGGTCCGCCCGGAGCGCCGGGAGCCCGCACGGACACCGCTCCTCGACGGGCGAACGCCGCCTGCCGCGGCGCTGGTTGCCGCGCCGGGGGATCGCCCGGCGCACGCTCGCCGCCCGCCGGGACAGTGGTGGTGAGCGCCCGCGGGACCCCGGAGTGGTGCCGGGCCGGGGGAGTTCGGGCGCGGGTTGCGGCACGAAGGTGGCGAAGGCCATCTTTCCCGGTGGGAGGCGGGGCCGGTACCGTCTGCAGGGATAGGACGACGGTGCGTCTGGAAGTCCGGTGCAAATCCGGCACGGTCGCGCCACTGTGTGCCGAGCAACTCCCGTCGTGCGACGGGTGCTGCCGGTGAGTCAGACCCTCGCGCCGTCGTCGCGTGCTCCACCGACACGGGACGCGTGTTCCCGAAGGAGGCCCGCCATGGCGCAGTCCGCCGTTGCCCCCGCTCCGCTCACCCCTTCCACCGTGGCCACCCCGGCCAAGCTGCCGATCCGCGCCGTCCTGCCATGGGCGGCGTTCTTCGGCCTGCTGATGCTGGTCCTGCTGTACTTCGTCGGCGCCGAGCAGGGCGCCACCTCGCTGCTGTCCGGTGCGGGCGTGCACGAGTGGGTCCACGACGGCCGGCACCTGCTCGGCTTCCCCTGCCACTGAACAGGGCGTGGGATCAACCGTCATGAACTCCGTCACCGTCCGAACGCTGCTGGTCCGCGGTATGCTCGCGGGCCTGGCCGCGGGGCTGCTGGCCTTCGGTCTCGCCTACCTGGTGGGTGAGCCGGGCGTCAACGCGGGCATCGCCTACGAGGACGCCCACGCCCACGCCGGCCACGACCACGAGCACGAGGTGGAACTGGTCGGCCGGGCCGTGCAGTCCACCGCGGGCCTGGCCACCGCGGTGCTCGTCTTCGGCACCGCCGTGGGCGGCATCGCCGCACTGGCGTTCTGCTTCGCCCTGGGCCGCATCGGCCGTATCGGCCCGCGGGCCACCGCCGCCTGGGTCGCCGGGGGCGCCTTCGTCACCGTCTACCTGGTGCCGTTCCTGAAGTACCCGGGCAACCCGCCGGGAGCCAACGACGGGGACACCATCGGCAAGCGCACCGCTCTGTACCTCCTGATGACCGCCCTGACCGTGCTGGTCGGCCTGGGCGCGGTGGTCCTCGGCCGCCGTCTGGCCGGGCGGTTCGGCAGCGGGAACGCCGGCCTGGCCGCGGGCGCCGCGTTCGTCGCCGTCATGGCGGTGGCCGCGGTGTTCCTTCCGTCGGTGAACGAGACGCCGGAGGACTTCCCGGCCGGCGTGCTGTGGCAGTTCCGTCTCGCCTCCATCGGCGTCCAGGCGATGCTGTGGAGCTCCTTCGGGGTGATCTTCGGCTTCCTCGCCGAACGCGTCCTTGTTCCGCGTGCCGCCCGCCCGGGCCGGACCGCGGCTTCGGGAGCGCCCACCGCCGTCTGATGCGCGCGACGCAGAGGGGCCCGTGCCGGGGGCGCGACCGGCACGGGCCCCTCGCCGTGCGGTGCGGCCGGTGCCGGCGGCGGGGACGTCACAGAGCGGCGGCCCCGTGCTCCCGCAGCGCCTGGTCGTACTGCTGGAGGACCCACAGCTCGTTCTGCACGGCGGCTAGTCGGGCCGGGTCGCCGCCGGCGGTGAGACGGGTCAGCTGGGACTGGACGTCGCGGATGCGGCGCTCGACGGCGCGGCGGCGGACCTGGACCAGGACCGTGCCCGCGTACAGCTCGTCGACGGTGCGGCGCAGGATCGGCTCGACGGCCAGCTCCGTGACCATCGCGCGGACGGTGTCGTCGGGGGCGGCCTCGCGGACGCGGACGAGGTACTCCTGCGGGTCCTGCGTGCCGTACTCGGCGCCGAGCGCGTCCAGGACCGCCTGGCGGACGGCGGCGTAGGGCGGGGCGGTGAACTCGTCCACGCCGTACGCGTCGAATGCCGGGGAGACCAGTTCGGGGCGCTGGAGGGCCAGTTTGAGCAGTTCGCGTTCGGTGGCGTAGACCGGGTTGCGCAGGGTCAGGGCCGGGCCGGAGGGAGCGGAGCCGGCGGGCGCGGCCCACTGCTGCGAGGGCGCCTGGGGCGGCTGCTGGGGGCTGCTCCCGCCCCGGCCACCGCGCTCACGGGCCCAGCGGGCCAGCTGGGCGACCCGCTTGACCACGAACTGGGTGTCGAGGATGCCGAGCATGCCCGCGAGCTGCACGGCGACCTCGTGCTGGGCACCGCTGTTCTTGATGCGGGCGACGACGGGTGCCGCCTCGTCCAGGGCCGCCGCGCGGCCGGCCGGGGTGTCGAGGTCGTAGCGGCCGACGATCTGGCGGAGGGCGAACTCGAAGAGCGGGGTGCGCGGCTGGACCAGGTCGGCGACCGCCTCGTCGCCCTTGGCCAGGCGCAGCTCGCACGGGTCCATGCCGTCGGGCGCGATGGCGATGTACGTCTCGGCGGCGAACTTCTGGTCGTCCTCGAAGGCGCGCAGGGCCGCCTTCTGGCCGGCCGCGTCGCCGTCGAAGGTGAAGATCACCCGGGCGGACCCGTTGTCCATCAGCAGGCGGCGAAGGATCTTGATGTGGTCGCCACCGAAGGCCGTGCCGCAGGTGGCGATGGCGGTCGGGACGCCCGCCAGGTGGCAGGCCATGACGTCGGTGTAGCCCTCCACGACGACGGCCCGGCTGGACTTGGCGATCTCCTTCTTCGCCAGGTCGATGCCGTACAGCACCTGGGACTTGCGGTAGAGGGCCGTCTCGGGGGTGTTGAGGTACTTGGGGCCGGTGTCCGCCTCGTACAGCTTGCGCGCGCCGAAGCCGACGACATCGCCGCCGATGTCGCGGATCGGCCACATCAGCCGGCCGCGGAAGCGGTCGATGGGACCGCGGCGGCCCTCCTGGGACAGGCCGGACAGCACCAGCTCCTTGTCGGAGAAGCCCTTGCCGCGCAGGTGGCGGGTGAGGTGGTCCCAGCCCTGCGGGCTGTAGCCGACGCCGAAGTGGACGGCGGCGGCCTGGTCGAAGCCGCGGTCGGCGAGGAAGATCCGGCCGGTCTCGGCCTCGGCGCTGCCGGCGAGCTGCTCCGCGTACCACTCTGCGGCGATCTTGTGGGCCTCGACCAGGCGGATCCGCTCGCCGCGCTGGTGGGAGGGGTTGTAGCCGCCCTCCTCGTAGCGCAGGGTGATGCCGGCCTGGGCGGCCAGCCGCTCGACCGCCTCGGAGAAGGACAGGTGGTCGATCTTCATCACGAACGTGATGGTGTCGCCGCCCTCCTGGCACCCGAAGCAGTGGAAGAGGCCCTTGCCGGGGCTGACCTGGAAGGACGGCGACTTCTCGTCGTGGAACGGGCACAGCCCCTTGAGGTTGCCCCCGCCGGCGTTGCGCAGCTGGAGGTACTCGGACACCACGGCGTCGATCGGGACCGCGTCCCGTACCGCCTTCACGTCCTCGTCGTTGATCCGTCCTGCCACGCGTGAATTCTACGGGGACGTACCGACACCTCCGGGGCACGCTCACCGCGCCCGCGGGCGCGGCGGACCGGGCGCCTCGCCGCGCACGGCCCGCGCCGCCGCGGTGAGCACATCCCGGGACGCCTCAAGCGCCCAGGCCCTGGAGCGGCACGTGCGGATCGGCGAGGGCCTCGGTGTCGACCCGCACGCCGGTCCGGATGAGCCGCTGGATCTGCTCTGTGACGTCCCACACGTTCACGTTCATCCCGGCGAGCACCCTGTGGTCCTTCATCCAGAACGCGATGAACTCGCGCTTGTGGGCGTCCCCGCGGACGACGACCTCGTCGTACGCCCCCGGGGGCGCCCATCCGCTGTACTCCATGCCGAGGTCGTACTGGTCGGAGAAGAAGTAGGGCACGCGGTCGTAGGTGAGGTCCCGCCCGAGCATCGCGCGTGCCGCGGCCGGGCCGCCGTTGAGCGCGTTGGCCCAGTGCTCCACGCGGAGGCGGGCGCCGAAGAGGGCGTGCGGGAAGGAGGCCACGTCGCCGGCCGCGTGGATGTCGGGGTCGGAGGTGCGCAGCCGCGCGTCGACCAGGACGCCGCCGCCGTGCTCCCGGGGGGCGATCTCCAGGCCCGCCGCCTCGGCCAGACCGGTGCGCGGCGCCGCGCCGATCGCGGCGAGGACGTCGTGCGCGAGGTGCTCCTCGCCGTCGTCGGTGCGGGCGGCCAGCACCATGCCGTCCTGGCCGACGATCTCCGTCAGCCGGGCGCCGAAGTGGAAGCGGACGCCGTGCTCGCGGTGCAGTTCGGCGAAGAGCTCGCCCAGCTCGGGGCCGAGGACGCCGTGCAGCGGCGTCGGCTCCGGCTCGACGACGGTGACCTCGGCTCCGTACTCGCGAGCCGCCGCCGCGACCTCAAGGCCGATCCAGCCGGCGCCCGCGATGACGATGTGGCCGTTGTCACGGCCCAGCGCGGCCAGCACGCCCTTGAGGCGTTCGGCGTGGGCGAGGCGGCGCAGATGGTGCACGCCGGCCAGGTCGGTCCCGGGGATGTCGAGCCGGCGCGGCTCGGCGCCGGTGGCCAGCAGCAGCTTGTCGTACCGCACGACCGTGCCGTCCTCGCCGAAGCGGACCGTCTTCGCGGCGCGGTCGACGGCGTCGACGGTCTGGCCGAGGTGCAGCTCGATGTCGTTCTGCGCGTACCAGGCGGGCTGGTGCACGAAGACGCTGTCGCGTTCCTCCTTGCCGAGCAGGTAGCCCTTGGACAGCGGGGGCCGCTCGTAGGGGTGATCGCGTTCGTCGCAGATCAGTATCACGCGGCCGGTGAAGCCCTCGGCCCGGAGCGTCTCGGCTGCCTTCGCGCCTGCGAGGCCGCCTCCGACGATGACGAATGTCTGATCCGCGTCGACCACTTGATGCCTCCTCGTAAGGGTGCCGCCACAGGGGAGCGTCCCGCACGGAGCGTGATGGGGGAAGAGGGAGTGGCCCGGCCGGGCCACTCAGGGTCACGTCCGGGCTCGCTCGTCGCGTTCGTTTCAGGGCACACGTGCCCTTCAGTGTCTCCCCTGCCTCGTCAGTCGGGCGTGAAGGGAACGTGCCGACGTGTCGGTGAGGGAGGCGATCTGATCGACGATCACCCGCTTGCGTGCGCGATCGTCGGCACCCTGTTCGAACAGGGTGCGGAACTGTGGGTCGAGGCCGTCGGGCGCGCGGGCGGTGAGCGCCTCGGCGAGCTCCGCGACGACGATGCGCTGGTCGGCGCGGACCCGCTCCTGCTCGGCGCGCTGCATCACGTACCGGTCGGCGACGGCCTTGAGGACCGCGCACTCCAGGCGGGTCTCACGGGGGACGACGAGCTCGGCGGCGTACCGGGTGAGCCGCCCGTTCCCGGCTCCGCCGCCCGCGCTGCCCGGCCTGGGTCCCCACATGGCACGGGTGGCACCCTCGGCGGACAGGCAGAACCGGCCGATGAGCTGGCTGGTGGCGTCCTTCAGACGGGCCTGGGCGGCGGCCGTGCCGTCGTAGCCGTGCGGCCACCACTCCTGGTCCTGGAGGCGGTCGAGGGCGGCGGCCAGCTCGGCGGGGTCGGTACCGGCGGGGACGTACCGCCCGACGGCGACGGCGAAGATCTCCTGCCGCTCGGGCTCGGCGTGCAGGCAGTTGGGGTCGATGTGCCCGGCGTGCAGGCCGTCCTCCACGTCGTGCACCGAGTACGCCACGTCGTCGGACCAGTCCATGACCTGCGCCTCGAAGCACGCGCGGGTGCCGGGGGCCTCCTTGCGGATCCAGTCGAAGACCGGGCGGTCGTCCTCGTACACGCCGAACTTCGGGGACCCCGGGTCGGTGGGGTGGCCGCCGCGCGGCCAGGGGTACTTCGTCGCCGCGTCGAGGGCGGCGCGGGTGAGGTTGAGGCCGACGGAGCCCTCGGGGGTGAAGCGCTTGGGCTCGATGCGGGTCAGCAGCCGCAGCGACTGGGCGTTGCCCTCGAAGCCACCGCAGTCGTGGGCGAACGCGTTCAGCGCCGACTCTCCGTTGTGGCCGAACGGAGGGTGGCCCAGGTCGTGCGAGAGGCAGGCCGCCTCCACCAGGTCCGGGTCGCAGCCGAGGGCGGCACCCAGCTCACGGCCGACCTGGGCGCACTCCAGGGAGTGCGTGAGGCGGGTGCGGGGGCTGGCGTCCCAGGCCTGGTTCACGGTGCCGGGGGTGACCACCTGGGTCTTGCCCGCGAGGCGGCGCAGCGCCGCACTGTGCAGGATGCGGGCGCGGTCGCGCTGGAAGGCGGTGCGGCCGGGGCGTTTGTCGGGCTCGGGGGCCCAGCGCTCGACCGACGCCGGGTCGTAGCCGGGGAGGGGTTCGGTGCCTGCCATGCCTCGACAGTATGCGTCCCGGGTGACGGTCGTGCGCCTCCGGGTCGGGCGGGTCCCGCCTCCGGGCGGGCGCGCCTTCGGGCAGGTCCGGCGAGGGAAGCGGGCCGAGGGGGTGCGTGCGGTCCCGGGAGCGGGCCCTTCTCCGGGCGGGCGCGGCCCCGGGGGACCGGTCCTCGGGGCCGGTGACCGGCGGGTGCGGGCTTCGGGGCGTGCGGGCTTCGGGCAGCGCGGTGACGGGCGCCGGGGGCGGTGCGGTCCTCGGGCCCGCGCGGTCACGGCAGGCGCGTTGATCGGCGGGCCCGGTTCCCGGTCCGGTGCGGGCGGGGGCGGCTCGGGGCCGTCGGACGGGCGGGGCGGGTGGCTCGCGGCGCGCCTCACGCGGCGTTGCTGGCGCCGCCCGCCGCGAGGGCCTGGTCGTAGCGGTGCAGTACCAGGCGGGCCATCGCCGGATGGGCGCCCAGGGGGGCCGAGGCGATCCAGGGGGCCTTCCCGGCGCTCTCGGCCGCGAACCTGCCGGGAGCCGTGAAGTACGAGGCCACGGCGATGCGGTGGCGACCTCGCGCGGACAGCGACCGCACGGCCGCCTCGACGGTCGGCGTCGCGGCGGAGGCGTAGGCGGGGACGACGGGCACGCCGAGGCGTTCGGCGAGGAGCTGCGCGCTGCGGCGGGTGTCGGCGGCGGAGTCGGGGTCGCGGGAGCCGGCGGCGACCAGGACAACGGCGGCTGCGGCGCGTTCGGCCTCGGTGCGGGGCGCCTGCCAGCCGGCCTCGCCGAGCCGGGCGTACAGGGTCTCCACCAGCAGCGGGTGCGGGCCGAGCGGGGCGGCCACGTGCGCGTGGGTGCCGGCCTCGGCGGCGGTCGCGGGGATGTCCTGCTTGACGTGGTGACCCCGGCCGAGGAGCAGCGGCACCAGGACGGCGGGGGTGTCGCCCAGGGCGGCGAGGGTGTCGGGCAGCAGGGGGGCGTTCAGCTCGATGTGGCCCAGGCGCACCGGCAGGGAGGGGCGCCGTTCGCGCACCAGCTCCAGCAGGGAGCGCACGGTGCTCAGGGCGCGCGGGTCGCGGCTGCCGTGGGCGACGAGGACGAGCGCGGGCGGGCCGGGGCGCCGCCTGCCGTCCAGGGAGACCAGGCTGAGCTGGCCGGCGAGCTGGGAGCTGATCCGGTTCATCAGGTGCGCCGTACTGTCGAGGTGGGCGCCGGGCTGGCCGCCCGGACGCGGGAGGTGCTCGTCGCGAGGAGACTTCGACGCCGTCATGGAAGGATCCTGGCGGTGCGACGTTGCGCGCCCGTTGCGTGGCGGTGACGGGAGTTTTCCGGGGCTTCACCATGTGCCCCGGCGGGCGTGAGCGAACCGGATGGGCACGGCGTGCCGGACCGGCGGATCGTGGCTCACCCTCGTCCGGCGAGGACCCAACGGGTGGGTACGGGCGGAACCTCAGCCGTGGCGGCGCACTGACGCATGGGGCTTCGCTGACCTGCGGCAGGGAAGCCCCGCCCACGCGCCACGGGGGCAGCACACGAGCGGGGCGGGAGTGGCCCCTCGCACCAGTTCCATGCACTCCGGAGAACCGGTCACCCGTCCCACGGTTGTCCGTCCTCTCAACGCCCGCGCTTCCGGCGCTTGCGCTTGGCCTGCGCCAGGGCGTACTTGCGCTCGGCCTCGTCCTGCCTTCGCCTCTTGGCCTCGGCTGCGGCCGACGACTTGCGCTGCTCGAGTTCCAGCCGTAGCGCTTCCTGAGACGCGGTGCTGCGTCGCCCCTGTGCGACTCTGGCAGCCTCCCGGGCGGCCAGCCTCACGGCCCGCTTCGGGTTCTGCCGCACCGGGCGCCGGGTCTCCACGGGAACCGCGGGGTTGGCCTGCGCACGTTCCAGCAGCTCTGTGCCGTGACGTAGCAGGAACTGATACAGCTCGGCGTCCGTGGGCTCGCTACCGAACACATGCCGAGTGGCGCGGACCTCGCCCGCCTCGGCGATCTCAAGGACTCCGACCCAGAACGGGGCATCGAAGCAGATCGTCAGGGTCACTGAGGTGGTCACAGAACTCTCCAGTACATGCCAGCCACCGGCCTGACGAGGCCGGATTCCGGCACACGGGACATCCCTGGAGAGGGCGGATACAGACTGCCGTACCACGACAGCGTCCGGGCTACCAACCGGACCGCGTTTTCGTGCGCACGGTCAGGCTACCGGAGAAGGGCCACCGGCACCGCTGCCCGGGGTGTCCCCGTCATGGATGGTGGGAAGCCTCGCGTCGCCCGTACGGTCGCCCCCTCGCGCCGCCCGTACGGTCGCCCCCTCGCGCCGCCCGGCGGTCGGGGCCCCGCACCGCCGCCCGGAGGGGGGCCTCACGCCGCCCGTGCGGGCGCGGGGAGGTCAGTGTCCCGGCCGCGTAACAGGCACCGTCGTGGCACGTAACACGGCGGAAGCACGCTGAGGGGCATGCAGAACACCGCGACGCCCACGCACTGCCCGTACTGCGCGCTGCAGTGCGGCATGAACCTGACGCCGGCCCCCGACGGCCCCGCCGGGGCGGTCGCGCTGACGGAGCGCGCGGACTTCCCGGTGAACCGGGGAGCACTGTGCGGCAAGGGCCGTACGGCGCCGCAGGTGCTCTCCTCCCGGGTGCGGCTGACCTCCCCGCTGGTGCGCTCCGAGGGGCGCCTGGTACCCGCGACCTGGGACGAGGCACTGGACCGGATCTCCGGGGCGCTGGGCTCGGTGCGCGCCGAGCACGGCGCGGACGCGCTGGGCGTGTTCGGCGGCGGCGGGCTGACCAACGAGAAGGCCTACGCGCTCGGCAAGTTCACGCGGATCGTGCTCGGCACCTCGCAGATCGACTACAACGGCCGCTTCTGCATGTCGTCGGCCGCGGCGGCCGGCATCAAGGCGTTCGGTGTGGACCGCGGGCTGCCGTTCCCGCTGGAGGACATCCCGAGGACGGGCTGCGTCGTCCTGGTCGGGTCGAACCCGGCCGAGACGATGCCGCCGGCGCTGCGCTACTTCACGGAGCTGCGCGAGAACGGCGGCACGCTGATCGTCGTGGACCCGCGCCGCACGAGGACCGCCGAGCAGGCCGACCTGCACCTGGCGCCGCGGCCCGGTACCGACCTCGCCCTCGCGCTGGGCCTGCTGCACCTGGTGGTGGCCGAGGGGCGGGTCGACGAGGAGTACGTCCGTGAGCGCACCGCCGGCTGGGAGGAGGCGCGGGCCGCGGCGATGGCGCACTGGCCGGAGTACGTGGAGCGGATCACGGGGGTGTCCGTTCCGGAACTGCGGGAGGCGGTGCGGATGTTCTGCGCGCCGGAGGCGGCGATGGTGCTGACCGCGCGTGGCCCCGAGCAGCAGTCCAAGGGCACCGACACGGTCGGCGCGTGGATCAACCTGTGCCTGGCCACGGGGCGGGCGGGCCGGCCCCTGTCGGGCTACGGCTGCCTGACGGGGCAGGGCAACGGGCAGGGCGGGCGTGAGCACGGTCAGAAGGCGGACCAGCTGCCCGGGTACCGCAAGCTGGACGACCCTGCGGCGCGGCGGCACGTGGCGGAGGTGTGGGGCGTGGACCCGGACGCGCTGCCCGGGCCGGGACGCAGCGCCTACGAACTGCTGGACGCACTGGGCCGGGACGTGAAGGCGCTGCTGCTGATGGGCTCGAACCCGGTGGTGTCGGCGCCGCGTGCCGCGCACGTGGAGGAGCGGCTGCGGTCGCTGGACTTCCTGGCGGTGGCGGACGTCGTGCTGTCGGAGACGGCGGCGCTCGCGGACGTGGTGCTGCCGGTGACGCAGTGGGCGGAGGAGACGGGGACGACGACGAACCTGGAGGGCAGGGTGCTGCTGCGCCGCCGGGCGATCACGCCGCCGGAGGGCGTCCGCAGCGACCTGCACGTCCTGCACGAGCTGGCCGCCCGGCTCGGTACGCGTCAGGGGCTGGAGAAGAAGTTCCCCACCGACCCCGAGGAGGTCTTCGAGGAGCTGCGGCGGGCGAGCGCCGGTGGGGTCGCGGACTACTCCGGGATCACCTACCGGCGGCTGGCGGAGGAGAACGGCGTGTTCTGGCCGTGCCCGGCACCGGACCGGTCCCCGGGGGCCGGCGGGGGGACCGAGCGGGCGGCGGGCGCGGCCGGCGACGGCGAGGACGCCGCACTGGACGCGGCGCTGCCCGACGACGACCCGGCCCGGGCACTGCCCGACCCGCACCCGGGCACGCCCCGCCTCTTCCTCGACCGGTTCGCCACGCCCGACGGCCGGGCGCGGTTCGTCCCCGTCGCACACCGCCCGGCCGCCGAGGAACCGGACGACGACTACCCGGTGCTGCTGACGACGGGACGGGTGGTCTCGCAGTACCAGTCGGGGGCCCAGACCCGTCGGGTGGCGGAACTGAACAGGGCCGCGCCGGGACCCTTCGTCGAACTCCATCCGAGGCTGGCGGCCCGGCTGGGCGCGGCGGAGGGGGACCTGCTGGCCGTGGAGTCCCGCCGGGGACGCGCGGTGGCGCCGGCCCGCATCACCACCGCCATCCGTCCCGACACGGTCTTCATGCCGTTCCACTGGCCGGGCGAGGGCCGCGCCAACGTGCTCACCAACCCCGCGCTGGATCCCACGTCGCGGATGCCCGAGTTCAAGGTGTGCGCGGTGCGGGTGGAGACGGTGCGGGGTTAGGGGGTGTCCGAGGGCCCCACCGCCCCTCGCCTCGTCCCGTGGCCCGGGCCACTCCTCCAGCCGCCCCTCGTCCCCTGCCTCGGACCGCCCCTCGGACCATCCCTCCGGCCGTCCCCCGGACTCTTTCCGGAACCGCGTTCCGGCTGCTCCCCGGGTCCGCAGGACTCTCCTCCGGACGCTCCCCGGCGTCTCCTTCCCCTGGCCTGTGGGCGTGGGCGCGGCAGGTCAGGAGCGGGTGAGCCAGTCGCCGCCCCCGATGGGTCTGCCGCGGGCCCGCAGCCGGGCGGCGACGGTGGGGGCCGCGAGGTAGACCCAGGCCCGTACGGACACCCCGTCGGCGTCCCGGACGACGCGCCGGTCGACGCGCTCGTAGAGGCTGCGGAGCGGATCGCCGGGCCGGTACTCCTCCAACCGGTCCAGTTCGGTCAGTAGTTCGCCGTACTCCTCCGGCGCGGCGGTGACGAGTTCCCCGGTGATCACACCGCCCGGTTCCTCGACGGCGTAGGGGTAGCCGGGGCCGTCGAAGAGGACCGCGCCGGGCAGGCGCCCCGGCTCCTCGCGGCGGGTCCGGCCGCTCAGGAAGGTGGCGTGGTGGGGCTCGCCGGGTCGCAGGGTGCCGTAGACGAAGAACGGGAGCTGCGGGGGCTGCGGGGGGCTCGGGAGGCTCACGGAAGCGATTCTCCCCTCTCCCGCACCCCCCAAAGGCACTATGGACATGACATGTCATGCCCATTTAAATCTGAGGGACATCAGTGCCACCCCCCACGCGTCCTCCCCAGGACGCCTCCCACGAGGAGACCGATGAGTCGGATACGGCAGCATGTCCCCGCTTCCCGCAAGGACCACACGTCCCGCACATCCGGCGCCTCCCGCACACCCCGCCGCCTCGCCACGGCCGGCGTCGCCACCACCGCCGCCGTCCTGATGGCCGCCGCCCTCTCCCCCACCGCCGGCGCGGCCGACCGACCGACCCGCACATCCGCGGTCGCGCACGCGACGGACATCCTCAAGGACCGGGCCTCCGCCCTGGGCCTGACCTCCGCTCAGGGCACGGCCGTCCGCGACGTGATCGTCGACCGGGACGGCAGCCAGCACGTCCGCTACGACCGCACCTACCGCGGACTGCCCGTGCTGGGCGGCGACTTCGTGCTGCACCTGGCCCCCGACGGCGCCTACCGCAGCGCCTCCCGTGCCACCCGGGGCACCCTGTCCCTGCCGAGCGTGACACCGAAGGTGTCCGCCCCGAAGGCCGCCGGGATCGCCACCCAGGCACTGCGCGCCGTGAACCTCGGTCAGGGCCTCAAGAAGCTGCGGGCCAAGCCCCGACTGGTCGTCGACGCCCTGCACGGCGCCCCGAAGCTGGCCTGGCGCACCGACGCCGTCGCGCAGGACGGCCAGGGCAACCCGGTCGCCAGGACCGTCCTGACCGACGCCACCACCGGCGCCCAGATCGACGCCTGGGACAGCATCGAGACGGCGACGGGCGACGGCGCGTCCCTGTACAGCGGCACGGTTCCGCTGGAGACGACCTCGTCCGGCTCGTCGTACCAGCTCAAGGACCCGACGCGGGGCAACACCTACACCGGCGACGCGGCGAACAAGACGGACCTGTGCATCTTCGGCATCTGCTTCATCCGCGCCCCCGCGACCGTCTTCACCGACAGCGACAACCACTGGGGCACGGGGGCCACGGCGGACCGGGCCTCCGCGGCCGTCGACGCCCAGTACGGCACCAACGAGACCTGGGACTACTACAAGAACGTCCACGGCCGCAACGGCATCGCCGGTGACGGCAAGGGCTCGTACAACCGCGTCCACTACGGAAACAACTACAACAACGCCTTCTGGGACGACGGCTGCTTCTGCATGACCTACGGCGACGGCGACGGCTCCACCTTCGGGCCGCTGGTGGCGCTGGACGTGGCGGGTCACGAGATGACGCACGGCGTGACGTCCAAGACGGCAGCCCTGAACTACTCCGGCGAGTCCGGCGGACTGAACGAGGCCACCTCGGACATCCTCGGCACGATGGTCGAGTGGTACGCCGGCAACCCCTCCGACGTCGGTGACTACCTCATCGGCGAGGAGATCGTCCGCTCCGGCTTCGGCAAGCCCGCCCTGCGCTTCATGGACAAGCCGTCCAGGGACGGCAACTCGGCCGACTACTGGAGCAGTTCGGTCGGCAACCTCGACGTCCACTACTCCTCGGGCGTCGCCAACCACTTCGCCTACCTGCTCGCGGAGGGCAGCGGGCCGAAGACCATCAACGGCGTCAGCTACGACTCGCCGACCTACAACGGCTCGACGGTCACCGGCATCGGCCGGGACAAGGTCGGCAAGATCTGGTACCGGGCGCTGACCGTCTACATGACGTCCTCGACGAAGTACGCGGGTGCGCGCACCGCGACCCTCAACGCCGCCAAGGACCTGTACGGCGCCAGCAGCACGGAGTACGCGGCGGTGGCCGCGGCGTGGAGCGCGGTGAACGTGAACTGACGCCCGCGCCGCCTCCGGCGGCCGGTGGACGCCCCGGTCCGGGCGACCCGCATCGCCCGGACCGGGGCGGCCCGCGCCCCGGACGTCACCCCGGGGCAGCGGGCCCTCCGGCGGGCACCCGGACGAGGGCGGCCGGGGACGCCGCCGGTGCCGCCGGGCGCCGTCCGTGCCGGTGGCGGGCACGCAC
>NZ_JADWYM010000072.1 GCF_022414535.1 Streptomyces sp. MUM 2J | reverse complement strand
GAGCCGGTGACCGCGTCGTCGCCCGGTCGTGCGTCCACCGCGTCGGTGGCCGGGCCGCCGGGCCATGGGGCCGCACCCCGCTCGTGGGCGCCGCCCCTGGCCGGTCCGGCGGGGTCGTCATGTCGTGCGGCGACGCCGGGCGCGGACCGGACGGTCCCGGCGCCGGGACCGTCCACCGGGCCGGGATCCCGGGGCGCTCCCGGCACCCCGGCGCCCCGCGGGCGGGGGGCCGCGCCGCCCATGGCGCCGGCTCGCGGCACGACCCCGCTCGTGCCCGGGGCCGGCCCCGTGCGGGACAGGCGCTCCAGGCGGGTCAGGCGGGCCCGCAGTTCGGCGCAGCGGGCGGTGGCGCGTTCATGGTCGTCGTCGGCCCAGGCGAGGTCCCGGCGCAGGGCGTCGGCCTCCTCGCGGGTTCCGGTGGAGGTGAGCAGCCGGGTCAGTTCCGCCCGGCGTTCGGCGGCGTAGCGCTGCTCGCGGAGCATCACGTCGAGCCGGTCACCGAGGACGTCCCGCGCACCGGGCCGGGCGTCGCAGGCGGCGAGCGCGGCCGCGTGCAGGGCGCGCGCCGGTTCCAGCTCTCTCGCCGCGGCCGGGAGCCCGTATCGGGCGGCGAGGTCCTGGAGCAGGGCCTCCACCACGTCCCACGGCGGCACCTCACGTCCGTCGAGGCAGGCCCGCATGCCGTCGGCGTCGCGCTGCCAGAACACCCCGCACCAGCCGCCGGCCTGGTCCAGGCGCGCCAGCACACCGTCCAGGTAGTTCGCGAACTCCCCCACCCTGCCCGGGAGTTGTTCCACTGTCATCGCCCAACTCCCGCCAGACCGGACCACTCCGCCCGGTAGACAACACGAGCTGTGTTACGGGTTCGCTACAGGGAGTTTTCAACGGAGGGGCGGAGCGCTCCGGACTGCCGGGCGCCGGAAGTGACTCAGGCCCGGACGAGCGTGCAGTGGTGCGCCAGTTCGTCCATCGAGAGTCCGAGCGAGCGCGCGAGGGCGGCCACCGTGAAGAAGGCGGGGGTCGGCGCCCGGCCGGTCTCGATCTTGCGGAGCGTCTCGGCGGAGATGCCGGAGCGCGCGGCGACCTCGGCCATGCTGCGGTCGCCGCGCGCCTGGCGCAGCAGCCGCCCGAGCCGTTCGCCGCGCTCGCGCTCTTCGGGGGTCAGGGGTGTACGCACCATGACCCTATTCTAATACCGGTATTGTAATTGGCATGATGGAACTGAAGACGGACGCGTCGATCGACGCCATGTACGAGGCCGGCCAGGTCGTCGCCCGCGCCCTGACGGCCGTGGCGAAGGCCGCCGACGTGGGTGTCTCCCTGCGGGAACTGGACGGGGTGGCCCACGACGTGCTGCGCGAGGCGGGCGCCTCCTCCCCCTTCCTCGGCTACCACCCCTCCTTCGCCCCCGTGCCGTTTCCGGCCGTGCTCTGCACCTCCGTCAACGACGCGATCGTGCACGGGGTCCCCACGGACCACCGCCTGCGCGACGGAGATCTGCTCTCCGTCGACTTCGGTGCCGAGCTGGGCGGCTGGGTCGGCGACTCGGCGATCAGCCTCACCGTCGGCACGCCCCGCCCGGACGACGTACGGCTGATCGAGACGGCCGAGCGGGCTCTGGCGGCCGGGATCGCGGCCGCCGTGGCCGGCAACCGCATCGGGGACATCGCGCACGCGATCGGCACGGTGTGCCGGGCCGCCGGCTACGGCATCCCGTACGGCTTCGGCGGGCACGGCGTGGGCCGCCACATGCACGAGGACCCCGAGGTGCCCAACGAGGGGCGCCCCGGCCGCGGCCCACTGCTGCGGCCCGGCATGGTCCTGGCCATCGAGCCGATGCTGACCGCCGGCGGCGGGGACGGCCACCATGCCGCGGGGGACGGCTGGACCCTGCGCACGAACGACGGTTCCAGGGCGGCCCACGTGGAGCACACCGTGGCGATCACACAGGGGGGACCACGCATCCTCACCCAGCGCTGAGGCGCCCCGGGACCCGGACCGCCAGGAACCGGGCTCCGGCCGCCCCCGACGCGACGGGGCGTGTGGTCGGCCGTGCCCCGGTGCGGGGCTCGCGCGCCCCGCCTCCCACGCTCCGGGGACGGCCGCCGCTGCGCATGCCCACCGCGACCAGACATGTCATCGTGGGCATGAGCGGCCCTTTCCCCGGCCACTCGGCTCCGGAACGTCTCAGCCAAGGAACGGAGCGCCATGACCAGCGGCTACCTCGGCCCCGAGGGCGACCCCTTCGGAGACTTCCTCGCACGCTTCTTCGGCGGCCCCCGCCCGAACCCCCGGCAGATCGACATCGGCCGCCTGCTCAGCCAGCCGGCCCGGGAACTCGTGCGCGGCGCCGCCCAGTACGCCGCGGAGCACGGCAGCCGGGACCTGGACACCGAGCACCTGCTGCGGGCCGCGCTCACCACCGAGCCGACCCGCAGCCTGCTGAGCAGGTACGGCACCGACCCGGACACCCTGGCGTCGGAGATCGACGAGCGGTCGGGTCCGGTGCAGCACCCGCCGGGCGAGGTGCCGCCGCCCACCGCGCTGTCGCTGACCCCGGCCGTCAAGCGCGCCCTGCTCGACGCGCACGAGCTCGCCCGCTCCAGCGGTACCGGGTACATCGGGCCGGAGCACGTGCTGGGCGCACTCGCGGCCAACCCCGACTCGGCGGCCGGGCACATCCTGAACTCGGCCCGCTTCTCCGCCTCGGGCCTCCCCCCTGAGGCGCCGGAACCGGCCCCCGGGGTCCGGACCGAGCGGCAGCGGCCGACCGGTACGCCGACCCTGGACAAGTACGGCCGCGATCTGACCGACATGGCGCGCCAGGGCCGTATCGACCCGGTGATCGGACGGGAGACGGAGATCGAGCAGACCGTCGAGGTGCTCTCCCGGCGCGGCAAGAACAACCCGGTGCTCATCGGTGACGCCGGCGTCGGCAAGACCGCCATCGTGGAGGGGCTGGCGCAGCGGATCGCCGACGGGGACGTGCCGGACATCCTGATCGGGCGCCGTGTGGTCGTGCTGGACCTGACCGGGGTCGTCGCGGGCACCCGCTTCCGGGGCGACTTCGAGGAGCGGATGAACAACATCGTCGAGGAGATCCGCACCCACTCCGACCGGCTGATCGTCTTCATCGACGAGATGCACACCGTCGTCGGCGCCGGGGCCGGCGGCGAGGGCGGGGCGCTGGACGCGGGCAACATCCTCAAGCCGGCGCTGGCCCGCGGCGAGCTGCACGTCGTCGGTGCGACGACGCTGGAGGAGTTCCGGCGGATCGAGAAGGACGCGGCGCTCGCCCGCCGGTTCCAGCCGATCCTGGTGCCCGAGCCGTCCGTGCCGGACACCGTCGAGATCCTGCGTGGCCTCAGGGACCGCTACGAGGCCCACCACCAGGTCCGCTACACCGACGAGGCGCTGGTGGCGGCGGTGGAGCTGTCCGACCGCTATCTGACCGACCGGCGGCTGCCGGACAAGGCCATCGACCTGATCGACCAGGCGGGCGCGCGGGTACGGCTGCGGGCGCGCACCAAGGGCACGGACGTGCGGGCCATGGAGCGCGAGGTCGAGCAGCTGGTCCGGGACAAGGACCAGGCGGTCGCGGACGAGCAGTACGAACAGGCCACCCAGCTGCGGGACCGGATCGCCGGGCTGAAGCGGCGGATCGTCGAGGCGACCGGCGACGACGAGGCCGACGAGGGGCAGCACCTGGAGGTCACCGCGGAGGCCGTGGCCGAGGTCGTGTCCCGGCTGACCGGCATCCCGGTCAGCAGCCTGACCCAGGAGGAGAAGGAGCGCCTCCTGGGCCTGGAGGAGCACCTGCACCGGCGGGTCGTCGGCCAGGACGAGGCGGTCGGCGTCGTCGCCGAGGCGGTGCTGCGCTCGCGGGCCGGACTGTCCAGCCCCGACCGGCCGATCGGCAGCTTCCTCTTCCTCGGGCCGACCGGCGTCGGCAAGACCGAGCTGGCCCGCGCGCTCGCCGAGGCGCTGTTCGGCAGCGAGGACCGCATGGTGCGCCTGGACATGAGCGAGTACCAGGAGCGGCACACCGTCTCACGGCTGGTCGGCGCCCCGCCGGGGTACGTGGGCCACGAGGAGGCCGGGCAGCTGACCGAGGTGGTGCGGCGCTACCCCTACTCGCTGCTGCTGCTCGACGAGGTGGAGAAGGCACACCCGGACGTCTTCAACATTCTGTTGCAGGTGCTGGACGACGGGCGGCTGACCGACTCGCAGGGCCGCACGGTGGACTTCTCCAACACCGTCGTCGTGATGACGAGCAACCTCGGCTCGGAGGCGATCACCGGGCGCGGCGCGGGCATCGGGTTCGGGTCCCGGGGCACCGAGGCCGACGAGCAGGCGCGCCGGGAGCAGGTCCTGCGCCCACTGCGCGAGCACTTCAGGCCGGAGTTCCTCAACCGCATCGACGAGATCGTCGTCTTCCGCCAGCTCACCGGTGACCAGCTGCGCCGGATCACGGATCTGATGCTGGAGAAGACGCGCCGGCTGCTGCACGCGCAGGGCGTCACGGTGACCTTCGCCCAGGCTGCCGTGGACTGGCTCGCCGAGCGCGGCTACCAACCGGAGTACGGCGCCCGGCCGCTGCGCCGCACGATCCAGCGGGAGGTCGACAACCAGTTCTCCCGGCGGCTGCTCGACGGCAGCGTCAGGGAGGGCGACCGGGTGGCCGTCGACGTGGCCGACGGACGGCTGGTGTTCCGCGCGGACCACGACCAGCCGTCCGTCTCCCCGTACTGAGCCGGCCCGGACCCACGGCCCGGCGACCGGCCCGGTGCCCTACCGCCAGGGCCTGACGACCATCGCCGAGCCGCCGCCGCGCCGTACCTTCTCGGCGGCGGCCAGCCATGCGCCGCCGGGCAGCCGCTGGATACCGGTGGCCGCGCCGATCTCGGGGTTGGGCCTGAAGGAGTGCCCGATGGCCTCCAGTTGCCGCCTCAGCGCACTGTCGTAGAGGGCGGGCTCCAGGTCGGTCTGCGCGGTGTTGCGCTGGCTGGCGCGCGGCGCGGCGATCGCGTCGACGAGCGGCAGCCCCCGGTCGAGGAACTCGGTCAGGGTCTGCAGCACGGTGGTGATGATGGTCGAGCCGCCGGGCGACCCGAGGGCCACGACGGGCCTGTGGTGCCGGTCCAGCACGATCGTCGGCGAGATCGACGACCGCGGCCGCTTGCCCGGGCCGGGCAGGTTGGGGTCGTGCACGGCCGGGGAGGCCGGGGCGAAGGAGAAGTCCGTCAGCTCGTTGTTGAGCAGGAACCCGCGGCCGGGCACGGTGATGCCGCTGCCGCCGGTCTGTTCGATGGTGAGGGTGTAGGAGACGACGTTGCCCCACCTGTCGGCGGTCGTCAGGTGCGTGGTGTTCTCGCCCTCGTACGTCGTGGGCGCCGGAGTCCTGCCGGTGGCGCAGTCGGCCGGGTGGCGCGGGTCGCCGGGCGCGAGGGGACTGGTGAGGACCGTGTCGTCGCGGATGAGGCAGGCCCGGGAGTCGGCGTACCGCTGTGACAGCAGTTCCTTCGTCGGTACGTCCTCGAAGGCGGGGTCGCCCAGCCAGCGTCCGCGGTCGGCGAAGGCGATGCGGCTCGCCTCGGTGAAGCGGTGCAGGTACTGGGCCTCGCTCACCTGCGACAGGTCGGTGGCCTCCAGGATGTTGAGTGCCTCGCCGACGGTGGTGCCGCCGGAGGAGGAGGGCGCGATGGAGTAGACGTCGAGGCCGCGGTACGGCGTCCGGGTGGGCGCCTGGAGCCGGGCCCGGTAGGCGGCGAGGTCCTCGGCGGTCAGCTTTCCGGGGCGGGCGTTCCAGCCGGAGGCCGGGTCGACGGGCGGGTGGTTGACGGTGTCGACGATGTCGTCGGCGAGGTCCCCGCGGTAGAGGGTGGCCATGCCCTTCCGGCCGAGTTCCGCGTAGGTGCGGGCGAGGTCGGGGTTCTTGAAGGTGGATCCGACGGCGGGCGGCTGCCCACCGGGCAGGAACAGCCGGGCCGTGTCGGGGAAGGAGCGGAAGCGCGTCTCGTTGGCGGCCGTCTGGGCCCGGAAGGTCTCGTCGACGGTGAAACCGTGCCGGGCCAGGCGTTCGGCGGGCTTGAGCACGAAGGCGAGTCGCCTGCTGCCCCAGCGCTCCAGAGCCGTCTGCCAGGTGGCGGGTGTGCCGGGGGTGCCGACGCTCAGTCCGCTGCTGACGGCGTCGGCGAAGGCGAGGGGCTTGCCGTTCTCCAGGAAGAGGCCGGGTCCCGCGGCCAACGGCGCGGTCTCCCGGCCGTCGATGGTGTGGACCGTGCGGGTCCGGGAGTCGTAGTGGACGAAGTAGCCGCCGCCTCCGAGACCGGCGGAGTAGGGCTCGGTGACGCCGAGGGCGGCCGCGGTGGCGACGGCCGCGTCGACCGCGTTGCCGCCTCGTCTCAGCACCTCGATGCCGGCGGCGCTGGCGTCGGCGTCGACGCTGGCGACGGCGCCGCCGTACCCGACGGCGACGGGGACCTTGTGCGCGGGTGGGGCGGGGCTCCGGTGGGCGGAGGGCGGCGCTGCCGCCCCCACCGACACCATGGCGGCCGCGAGGGCCAGGAGGGACAGTTTCCGAGCTACAGGGCGACGCATCCGCACCTCCAGTCGAGAGACCGTCCCGGCAGCCTATTCCAACGCCATGGCCACGTCAGGCAAGTAGCATGCCCGCCCATGAATGACGACGTCCGCAACATCGTCCTCGGCGTGGTGGCCACGGGCCTCAGCGCGTTGCTCGGCTGGCTGGCCCGTACCCATCTGTGGCGGCGCAGACTGCGGCGCAAGCAGGCCTTCTTCGGTCTGCCGGACAACTCCGAGTCCCTGCTGGTGGTCAACCGCGGAGCCGCGGGCCCGGATCTGTCGGTGATGCGGTACGACGTGTTCGCCCTCCTGGAACTCGCCGCGCTCATCAAGGACTGCCACGCGCACGCCCAGATCGTCCCGCACGACCTGGCGCGTCAGGGATTCGGCGAGCGTACCGAGTTCTGCGTCGGCGGGCCCGCCTCGAACCGCCGGATGGCCGCGCACCTGGCGTCCCTGCTCCCGGGTGTGCAGGTGAACGTCGACACCGAGCCGACGCCGGACCGCGGCGCCTTCCGGATAGGCGCGGAGCACTACCGGGTGGAGCCGGGGCTGGTGGAGCACGTGCTGCTGGCACGGCTGACGGTGGATCAGAGCCAGGGCGAACGGCCCGTCTTCCTCTTCTGCGGGCAGACCGCCATCACCAACCAGGCCGCAGCCCGCTACCTGGCCCGCCATCACGAACGGTTGACCCGCAAGTACGGCAGCGGTTCCTTCGTGCTGCTGCTGAAGGTGGTCAACTCGCAGGCGTACGGACCCGACGTGGTGGAACTGGTGGCGGACGTGACCCGGGCGGCCCGGACCCCGCTGCCGGCTCCGGAGGCGCAGCGCACCTCGCATCGGGCGTCGTAGCGGACCCTTGGCCTCTCAACTATTGTTACTCGTACGTAACTTACCGACGGGTTACTTGCGGTAAGCGTCCCCGGCTACCGTCGGGTCACTTTGCATCGGTACGCCTGAGGAGTGGCCCGTGGGATCCCATCGCAAGGCTCTGCGCACCACCGCCGTGGGCGCCGTCTCGGCGACCCTGATCGCGGGGAGCGTCCTCGGCGCCGCGCCCGCCGCCCAGGCGGCGACCGGCGGCGTGCGGTTCGTCGACATCACCGGCGACGGCGGCACCGCCCTGAAGGCCAACGTCGTCACACCGGCCGGCGCCGGTGCGGCCAGCCACTACCCGCTCGTGGTGTTCCCCACGAGCTGGGGCCTGCCCCAGGCGGAGTACCTCGCACAGGCACGCAAGCTGGCGAACTCCGGCTACGTGGTGCTCACCTACAACACACGCGGCTTCTGGCAGTCCGGCGGCGAGATAGAAGTCGCCGGCCCGCCGGATGTCGCCGACGCCTCCCGCGTCATCGACTGGGCACTCGCGCACACCCCGGCCGACCCGCGGCACATCGGCATGGCCGGCGTCTCCTACGGCGCCGGCATCAGCCTGCTGGCCGCCGCGCACGACCCGCGCATCAGGGCGGTGGCGGCGCTCAGCGGCTGGGCCGACCTCATCGGCTCGATCTACTCCGGCCGCACCCAGCACGTCCAGGCCGCGGGCGTGCTGCACCTGGCCGGCACCGTCACCGGCCGCGAGAGCGCGGAACTGCGACGCGTCTTCAAGGACCTCTTCACCTCCAACCTGACCCACGAGCAGGAGCTGATCGACTGGGGGAACAAACGGTCGCCGGGAACCTACGTGGACCGGCTCAATGCGAGCGGGGCGGCGGTCATGCTCGCCGGCGCCTGGGGCGACACCGTCTTCCCACCCGACCAGTACGCGGCGTTCTACCAGCAGCTGACCGGTCCGAAGCGGCTGGAGCTGCGCCCCGGCGACCACGCGACCCCCGAGATCACCGGGCTGCTCGGCCTGCCCAACGACGTGTGGACCGGCACCCGGCGCTGGCTCGACCACTACCTGAAGGGCGTGAACAACGGCATCGAGCGCGAGCGCCCGGTCGTGCTGAAGTCCCGGACCACGGGCGGCTACGAGAGCTACCCGGACTGGAAGTCGGTCGCGGCCACGCGGCGCAAGATCGCCCTGGCCGGAACGACCACGATCCGCACCAACGTCGACTCGGGCGCGGACGGCGGGGCCGTCTTCCTCTCCAGCATCCTCGACCAGGTGGCGAAGGTCCCGCCGATGGCGGCGATCCCGCTGCTGCCCCGCCGCTGGGCCGCGGTGTGGCAGTCACAGCGGTACCGGTCGCCCCAACGGGTGCGCGGCTCGGCCCGGTTGCACACGACGGTCACCCCGACCGCTGAGAGCGGAACGCTGGTGGCCTACCTCTACGACGTGGGCCCGTTCGGCCTGGGCAGGCTCGTCAGCCACGCGCCGTACACCTTCCACGACCGCACGCCCGGAAAGCCGTTCGGGATCGACGTCGACCTGTTCGCCACGTCCTACGACGTGCCGGCCCGGCACCGTCTCGCGCTGGTGGTCGACACGGTGGACCCGCTGTACATCGAGCACAACCCGTCCGGCGCGCGGCTGACCTTCTCCTCGCCCGCGGACGACCCGTCATACGTGTCGATCCCGCTGCGCGAGCAGTGATCTCCGGCCGCGGCCGGCCGGGTATGGCTCTGTCAACTGCCACCCCCTGGTCGAGGGGCGTGGGGGTTCCCCCCGCAGTAGCGTCCCCGGTTCGGCCGCGGCGGCTCACGCGGCTCCACATGTGACGACAGGTGAACCGGCCGTCAGCACAGGGGCGAAGGATTCATCGTAGTCGAGGGCCCGGGCGGTCGCGGCCGGGGTCGCCACCGATGACCGGACCCTTCCCCGCCGGGCGGATCCAGCCGCCGCCGGACGGGCCGAGGGCCCGCCGCGTCGGGGCCGGGGCGGGGCGCGCGGGACAGCAGGTGCGGGACTTCCCCGGGTCAGTGTGCGCGGTCCCCGGACCGGCCGCCCCGGACCCGGCGGCTGCCGGGGCCGGCACAGCACTCGGGCCCGCTCCCGGCCCGGCGGACGCGCCCGGCCACACCGGAACGGACCGCCGCCACCCGGAGACTCGCCCGGCAAGGCGGCTCCTTGGCTCCCGACGGGCGGCGCGACGCGGCCCCCTCCGCCGTGCCGACGGCGGGGTGCGGGCCCCGCGGGACGGGCGGCTCCCCGTAGTACTTGTTGACATCACGCAGTTCGATCAACGGATCGACGGCCATGCGCAGCCCTACCCACTCTCAGCTGTGTCGTGGTCCGCAAGCTACCCAGCGGCACATCAACCGGCAGAACGACACGCACCGTTCGGGTATTAGCCGTATTTACGTCGCGCCGTCACTCCTCGGCGACCTCGGCGTACACCTGGAAGAGCTCGGGCGCCCCGCTGGTGGCCCACCCCCGGCCCGCCTCCACCACGTCCACCTCGCGCCCCGAGGCCAGCCGGACGAGGGGCTGCGCGCCGGCACGGATGACCCAGGCGGCACCGGGGACCGTGCGCACGACGACCGTGCCCAGATAGAGACCGGCGTCGTGGCCCAGCTCGCGCAGCACCTCCTCGTCGTCCCGCCAGCACGGCACCAGTTGGTCGAGCCGCTCCAGAGACACGGCCGAGTCATCGAGTTCGACACCGGACCCCGCCGCCTGGGAACGCAGCACCTCGCACTCGGCGAGCAGAGCGGTGACCCCCTCGGGGTCGGCGGAGAACACCGCGCCCTCGACCCTCCTGCGCCGGCCGCCAAGAAATGGGATCTTCATACGTCCAGCGTGGCACTCGCACCGGCGTACGCACCACAGGCGCGCGGACGTCCACGGACGGTTGATTCATACCGTTTCCGACGCATGTCCCATTGACGCGCCTTCGTCGCCTCCCTAGCTTCTCCGTGCGCGTCGGGGCATCCCGGTGCGCATCCGCGCCCAGCGGTGAACGGGAGGAGTGGGTACGTGCGCCGAAGCGTCCAGGGCCTGGTGACGGCCCTCGTGCTGTGTGCGGCGGGTCTGGGCCCGGCGGGTGCGGCCACGGCCGTGCACGACGGGGCCGCGGTCCCGCTCCCGCTGGAACGGCTCTTCGACAACCGCGCCGTCAGCGACGACGCCCGGCCCGGCGAGGCGGACTTCGACGGCTCCGGGGCCTCCCTGTCGGCGCAGGCGCTGGCGGCGGCGGGCTGGACTCCGGGACGGACACTGACGGTCCAGGGCGCCCGGCTGACCTGGCCACGCAGCGTGCCGGGCACACCGGACAACGTGCGGGCCGACGGCCAGCAGGTCGCGGTCCACGGCCTCGGCGACGCCCTCGCCTTCCTGGTCGCGGGCACGGCCGGCACCGGCACGGGCGGGACGGGCGGGACGGGCACGGTCGTCCACACGGACGGCTCCCGCACCGTCTACCGTCTGACCGCGCCCGACTGGCGCACGGGCCCGCTCGCCACCAAGGCGGTGGCCCTGCCCCGCCTGAACACGCCCGGCGGCCCCGTTGCCGCGCGGGCCCGGCTGTACGTCGTGACGGTGCCGCTGCCCCTCGGGCGCGAGGTCGCCTCGGTCGGGCTGCCGCGCTCCCCCGGCCTGCACGTCTTCGCCCTGTCCGTGCGCGCCTCGACGAGCGGCTGGACCGGCAGCTGGGCGAGGTCGACGTCGGGCCGTCCCGCCGTGGGCCCGTGGACGGACCGGACGCTGCGGCTGGTCGTGCACACCTCGGCGGGCGGTCCGCGGGTTCGGCTGCGCTTCGCCAACACCTTCGCGCCGGCGCCCGTGCGGATCGACGCGGCGACGGTGGCGGTGCGGGCGCGGGGCGCGGCCGCGCGGCGCGCCCCGGTACCGCTCGCCTTCGGCGGCGCTTCGGGCGTGGAGATCCCGGCGGGTGCCGAGGCGGTCAGCGACCCGCTCGCCCTGACCGTGCCCGCCGACACCGACCTGCTGGTCAGCTTCCACCTGCCGGGGACGGTCACCGCGGCACCGACGCACCGGCTGGCGGTGCAGCGGTCGTACCTCAGCGGAGCCGGCGACCACACCGGGGAGGTGTCGGCGGCGGCGTTCACCGGGACGCTGTCGTCCTGGCCCCTGCTGACCGGGGTGGACGTAGGCGGCGGGCCGGGCTCGGTGGTCGCGCTCGGGGACTCCGTCACCGACGGGACCGGCTCGACGGCCGGTGCCAACCGACGCTGGCCCGACGTGCTGGCGGCCCGGCTGCTGCGGCAGGGCGACGTGCCGCGCTACGGCGTGCTCAACCACGGCGTCTCCGGCAACCAGGTGGCCACCGACCGCTATCCGGGCGACGGCGTCTCGACCGTCCAGTCGGGGGTGAGCGCCCTGCACCGGCTGGACCGTGACGTGTTCGCCCAGACGTCGGTGCGGACGGTGGTCGTCCTGGAGGGCGTCAACGACCTGCTCGGCGGTGCGGGCGCCCCGCGGGTGACCGACGGCCTCGCCGAGATCGCCGCGCGGGCGCGGGCGCGGGGCCTGCGGGTCCTGGTGGCCACGGTCCTGCCGTGCGCGGGGTGGCGGACCTGCACGGCCGCCGTCGACACCGAGCGGGAACGCGTCAACTCCTGGATCCGCACCGCCGGGGTGTTCGACGCGGTGCTCGACTTCGACGCCGCCGTCCGCGACCCCTCCCGTCCGTCGCGCATGCTGCCCCGGTACGACGGCGGCGACCACCTGCACCCGGGTGACCGCGGGCTGGCCGCACTGGCGGAGTCGGTGGACCTCCGGCTGCTGTGAGGCCCGCCGAACCGGCCTACACGTCCAGGTCGACGACGACCGGCGCGTGGTCGGAGGCGCCCTTGCCCTTGCGCTCCTCACGGTCGACGTAGGCGTCCTGCACGGCCTTGGCGAAGGGATCGTTGGCGTACACCAGGTCGATGCGCATGCCTCGGTTCTTGGGGAAGCAGAGCTGGCGGTAGTCCCAGTAGGTGAAGGGGTGGTCGTACTTCAGGGGGCGTGGCACCACGTCGGACAGGCCGGCCTCGCGCAGCCCGGCGAGAGCGGCGCGCTCGGCGTCCGTGACATGGGTGGAGCCCTCGAAGGCCGCCACGTCGTAGACGTCGTCGTCGGTCGGGGCCACGTTGTAGTCGCCCAGCACCGCGAAGGGACGGCTGGCCCGCGCGTCCTCGGCGACGGCCGCCTTCAGCGCCTCGAACCAGCGGAGCTTGTAGGCGTAGTGCGGGTGGTCCACCTCGCGGCCGTTGGGCACGTACACCGACCAGACGCGGACCGGGCCGCAGGTCGCGGACAACGCGCGCGGCTCCAGCGCGCCGTCGTACCCGGGGTCACCGGGCAGGCCCCTGACGACGTCCTCGATCCCGACGCGGGAGAGCACCGCCACGCCGTTCCAACGGCCGGTGGCGTGCACCGCCGCCTCGTACCCGAGTTCACGCAACCGGTCGAACGGGAACTGCTCCTCGGCGAGCTTGGCCTCCTGCAGGCACAGCACGTCGGTGCCACTGCTCTCCAGCCAGGCCAGCAGCCTCGGCAGGCGGGCGGTGATCGAGTTCACGTTCCAGGTCGCGATGCGCATACCCGACAACCTACCGGGCGGCACCGACACCGCCGGACCGCCCGGGCTCCGGCGCTCACACGGCGGCGGAGTTCCCCGGGGCCAGACGCAGGTGCTCCGCGCCGCCCAGGGCGCCGATCTGACGGTCGTAGATCGGACGGGCGAGGTCGGTGAGCAGGGCGTCGTGGATGTCGTAGGCGCGCTGTGGCCGGACCTCGCGGACGTAGTCGACGACCTCGGAGATCTTGTTCCAGGGGGCCATCACCGGCAGCATCAGCGTCTGGACCGGGTGGTCGGGGACGGTCAGCGCGTCACCGGGGTGGAAGACCCTGCCGTCGTCGATCAGGAAGCCCACGTTGGTGATGCGCGGGATGTCCGGGTGGATGACGGCGTGCAGTTCCCCGTGCACCTGCACGTCGAAACCGGCGGCGGTGAAGGTGTCGCCGTGGCCGACGGTGTGGACCCGGCCGGGGAACGCCGCGGAGATCTTCTCCGCGACCGCCCGCAGGGTCCAGATCTCGGCGGCCGGGTTGGCCTCCAGGGCGGCACGCAGGCGCGCCTCGTCGAAGTGGTCGGGGTGCTCGTGCGTGACCAGGACGGCGTCCGCGCCGAGCGCGGCGTCCTCCTCGCTGAACCCGCCCGGGTCGAGGACGAGGGTCCGTCCGTCCTTCTCCAGGCGGACGCAGGCGTGCGACTTCTTCGTGAGCTTCATGGTCACCATCCTGCCCCGTGCCCGGCACCCGGTGCCCGACGCCCCACGACCGGCCGTCACCCGCCCCACGGCCGGCGTCCGACCGCGGTGCCCCGTGCCGGCCCACCATGGCACGGCCGGCTCCGGTTCCGCCCTGCGGCCCGGCTCACTCCGCTGGGGCCGTCTCCTCCCGGACGACCTGCTGCGCCACCCGGAAGGCGCTGTTCGCCGCGGGGATGCCGCAGAGGACCGCGGTCTGGAGCAGCACCTCCTTGATCTCGCCGGGGGTGAGGCCGTTGCGCAGGGCGGCCCGGGTGTGGAGGGCCAGCTCCTCCAGATGGCCGCCGGCCACCAGCGCGGTGAGGGTGACGCAGCTGCGGGTGCGGCGGTCCAGCCCGGACCGGTCCCAGATCTCGCCCCACGCGTAGCGGGTGAGGAGTTCCTCGAAGTCGCCGGAGAAGTCGTCCGCTTGCGCGAGCACCCGGTCGACGTGGGCATCGCCGAGCACCTCGCGGCGGATCTTGAGCCCGGTCTCGTAGGGATCCGGCCTCCCGGCCGGGCCCGAGTGCTCGGGCACAGAGGGGACCGCTCCGGTCATGGCCGGGCCGGGCTGCTCGGGAAACGGCGCGACCGGCCCCGTCGCCGCGTGCATGCCCGGGTCGGTCAGGCCCGGGTCGTTCAGGCCCGGGCCTGTCACAGCGGGGGCGGCCACGGCCGGGCCCGGCTGCTCGGGAAACGGCGCCGCGGGTCCTGCCGGAGGGATCACGGCCGAGTCGGCCATGGCCGGGGCGGGCTGCTCCGGAAACGGAGTGACCTGGCCCGTCGGCGCCGGCACGAGCGGACCGGTCGTGGCCGGCACCGGCTGCTCCGGAAACGGGGCGATCGCTCCGGCCGGCGCGGTCGGCGGGTACGGGGCCGGAGCCGGCAGGGCAGCGGCCGCCGGGAGGACCGTCTGGCCGGTGGTGAGGTCGAACGCCGGACGCCAGGCGTTCGTGAAGTGCGTGACGAGCAGCTCGGTCACGGCGGCCGGCTGCTCCACCGGAACCAGGTGGGAGGCGCCGGGCACGACGGCGAGGCGGGCGTCGGGAATGCCGGCCACCAGGCTCCGGGCCTCGGCAGGACCGGTGACCTGGTCCTCGGAGCCGACCAGCACCAGCGTCGGAGCCCCGATCCTTCCCAGCTCGGCCCGCACGTCGAACGCCGCGAGCGCGTCGCACGCGGCGATGTGGCAGCCGGGGTCCGTGGTGCGCACCATCTGCACCGCCCAGTCGGTGATCGCGGGCTGGGCCGCGGCGAAGCCGCCGGTGAACCAGCGTTCGGGCGCCGTCCGGGCGATGGGGTCCAGGCCGTTGGCGCGGACGATCATCCCGCGCTGCTGGAACTCCTCGGCGGTGCCGAACCGGGCCGAGGCGGCGATCAGGACGAGCGAGGCCAGCCGCTCCGGGTGCCGCAGGGCCAGTTCGACGCCGACGGCGCCGCCCAGCCCGCAGCCCGCGTACCCGAAGTGCTGCACGCCGAGGGAGTCGAGTGTGGCGAGCAGGCGTGCCGCGAGTTCGGCGACGGAGCCGGCCGGGTGGGCGGGCGCGCCCCCGTGGCCCGGCAGGTCGAACCGCAGCACCCGCCAGTGCTGGGCGAGTTGCGGGACCTGACGGTCCCACATGTGCCAGGTCGTACCCAGTGAGGGACCCAGGATCAGGACGGGTGCCTCTTCCGGGCCGTCACAGCGGTATTGCAGGGTGGTCGGTGCTGTCTCGCTCACCCGTCAGACCCTCTCACGTCTCACGAACTCTCACATGGCCAGGGCGAATCTACCGACTCCCGCCCGTCCCCTGAGGGCAGGTCCGACATGGCCGGGACCCGCGAGGCTCCGGAGGAGTACCGTCCGCCATACACCCGTGCTCACGGCGACAGCAGGTCGACCGGGTGAGCGCGGCCGTGCCGACGCTCGGTGCAAGGGGGCCCTCGCGCGGTCGGCACGGACACCGATCGGGTGACAGGCGGCAGGGGACTTCGGGCAGTGGCTGCGCTGCCCGTCAAGTGCCGGGGAGCGCAGCCCGAGAGCCCGCGGACCGCCCGCGGCCGGGGCCGTTCACGGCTCGCCCCCGCCCCCCGCGCCCAGGCCCGTCAGGGCTCCGACCGGGTCAGGGTCGGGGGTGCCGCGGGGCCACCAGTCGTCGGCGGCGGGTTCGGACTCGTAGGCGTACCACAGGTGGTCGCGGCCGAAGCGGAGCTGGACGTGTCCGTGCGGATGGGTGAGGCGGTTGCGCCATGGCCGGAAGGCCGGCAGGTCCGCGGCGAGCAGCAGCGGACGGGCGCGGTCGAAGCGCCCGGCGGGCGGGTCCCAGGGCTCTTCGAGTACGGCGAGCCCGTCCGGACCGCCCTGCCGCCAGGCGGCCACCGCACGCGCCAGGTCGGCCGGGGTGCGGCCCGCTGCCGAGGCCAGCGAGGCATACAGGGAGCGGGTGCCTGCGGTGAGACCGGAGCCCGGACGGGCCGCGGCCAGCCGCACCGCGTCCTGCCACAGGGACAGTTCGCCGACGTCGTCGCGGCCGCTGGTCAGCAGGGCGTGGGCACGGGCGGCGGCGTCCGTCGCCAGCTGGTCCAGCGCGAGGGCGTCCGGGCCGTCCGGGACACCGGGGTAGACGGGCGGCTGCTCGGGGTGCGGAGGCGGGGGCAAGGGCGGCGGCAGGGGCGGAAGCCGACGGTCGGCCAGCGCCTCCGTCGCCCGGACTCCCGGCAGTTGCACCGACGGGTGATCCTGCGCGGCGCGGGCCGCGCGGGTGGCGCTGAGCCGGGAGAGCGCGTCGAGCAGTTCGCGCTCCCCCCGGCCGCGCAGCAGGAGCAGCACGAAGGGGTCGGCGTCCAGCAGGCGCGCGGTCTGGTAGCACAGGGCTGCGGCGTGTTTGCAGGGGTGGCCGCGGTCGGGGCAACTGCAGTGCGGCTCCAGGTCACCGGCGCCCGGAAGCATGGGCACCCCGCAGTCGGCCAGGGAGTGCGGCACCTCCTTGTCCAGGAGCGCCGCGATGTGCCCGGGGCTCTCGGCCGCGGTGCCCAGGAACCGGGACCAGTCGGCGTCGTCGAGGGTGCGCAGCCGCACCTGCACGCGGTACGGACGGGGGCGGCTGCCCTGCACGTACGCCAGCACGAGACCCGGGGTCACCGTGATGGCGTCCACGTTGCCCTGCTCGGCGTACCCGCGCCCGCGCGCCAGCCGGCCGGCGTCGAGCGCGCCTTGCTCCAGCGCCTCGACCCACGCGTTGCCCCACCAGGTCTCGGCGAACTCCGAGCCCGCCTCGGTGCCGGTCCGGGGCGGGAAGGGAGGGAAGGTGCGGCGGTGATCGCCGTCCCTGGCGGGCGCGGCCATGGTGACGGAGGTGAGGACGGGGACGGAAGGCGCCGCGGCAGCGCGGCCATCGCCGGACCGGTCGTCCGACCGCGGGGGCCGGGGGTGAGGGGGGCCGGGCGGGGCGGTGGGGTCGGCCGGGACCGGCACGCCGGCTGCGGACGAGGCCACCACGTCGGCCTCGGATGCCGGGGCGGGCGGGGCAACCGATGCGGCTGGTGCGGCCACGTCGGCAGCGGCCGCGTCGGCATGCCCGGCCGGATCGGCCCCGGTCGTCCCGGGCCCGTCGGTCGTGCCACCGCCGGACGAGTCCGGCTCCGGCCGGGCGATCACGGCGGCCGCCGCAGCCGGACCGGCGGGACCGGCGGGGCGGGCAGGACCGACCGGTGCGGCCGGTTCGCCGCCCGGCGCCCCCGCCCCGCCGCCCGGGCGGCCCCCCGACGAGCCGGGCCCACCGGCCGGACTGCGCGGGGCCGCCGGTTCTGCAGGGTCAGCCGCGTCGGTGGGCACGCGGAAGGCGCGGGACAGCAACTGGCGTACCTCGCGCGCGCGTTCGGCGGTTTCGGGGTTCCGTCCCTCCTCCCCGTGCGAGGCGTCGGCCCCCGCCGGCGCCGGGGTCGCGCGACGGGCGGCGAGCCCGGGCCCCGCCCTCCCGGTGTCCGTCGGACTTCGCCGGGCCGTGGCGCGGGCGGCCCGCAGCGCCTCGCGGGCC
>NZ_JADWYM010000071.1 GCF_022414535.1 Streptomyces sp. MUM 2J | reverse complement strand
GAAGCGACTGTGCTGGTCGCAGCCATCAACGAGTGGCTGTGACCAGCACTTTCGAAACACGCCCTAGGACTCGCTCCCCGGCCCAGGCTCATCGGCTCTGGAAGTTGTACCGCCGTGCTCCGTCGCCGCGGAGCGGTTAGACGCCGCCTCACCCGACTCCCCGTGGGGCGGTCCCCGCCGGTCCCCGGCGGATGCAAGTGGTCGCTACAGCACATCCGACACACAGAGAGGATCAGCCATGCCTCAAGCCAGGCGAGAGAAGAAGGATCACCTCATCTACGCGGACGTCGTGGACTCCAAGTCCAAGGCGGGCGTGTGGATGGGGGAGCGTGCCTCCTTCCAGGAGAAGCAGGGCCGCATCATGGAGGCCCTCAAGGAGCGGACCGACTGGGTCGAGCTGAAGGACGCGGTCATGGTCATCGGCACCGACCCGGCCGGCATCACGGTCATCGTGCCGAACCCGACGCTGCCCGGCGTGATCGTCCTCGCTGACGGTGGCTCCCCGGCCACCTCCGCGAAGCTCCAGGCCGCCGCCGAGGAGCAGGTCCGCGAGGTCATGGGCGAACTCGGGATCGCCGAGGAAACGGCGGCCTAAGCACCATGGCCGTCCCCCGGATGCTGTGGGGGAAGTACTTCCAGTACGAGCGGGACGGGGAAGCGGTTCTCCTCGACCCGGTCACGCTGGACAGTGTGTTCATCGACTCCGGCGAGGTCCACGACCTCGCCGGCGTCCCCCCGACCACGACCCATGAAGCCCTCGCAGGGCTCGGCTTCACCCCCGGCGGCCCCGTGGCCGACCGGCGCGAAGCACTCCATGGCCGACTTCGACTCCTCGGCCTCGACGCCACTCCCGGCCGTATCAGCGGCCTCCGCGTAGTCCTCACCGACCGCTGCAACATGGCCTGCACCTACTGCTTCGTCGATACGAACACCGGCAAGCCGGACATGACGAAGGCAGAGCTCTCGGAGGGGCTGGAGTTCCTGTTCGAGCAGAACGCCGGACAGGAAGAGGTGTCCATCCAGTGGTTCGGCGGCGAGCCGACCATCCGCTTCGACCTCATGCGGTACGGCGACCAGCTCGCCGACACCCTCGCCGACCGCTACGACGTGGCGCGCGTGCGGCGTACGGTTGTCACCAACGGTGCCCGCCTGACCGACGAGGCCCTCGACCACTTCGTCGCCTACGAGTACGGGGTCGGCATCTCCATCGACGGCCCCCCAGGCGTCAACTCAGCGAACAGGCTGCTGCTCGGCGGGCAGCCCGCGGACGACCGGATTCGCCGTAACGTCGCGCGGTTCGTCGAGGCTGAAGGGCTGCACGTGGGCTGCAACCTCACCCCGACATCCGCCAACATCGGGCGCCTTGCCGAGACCGTCCGGTGGATCGTCGATGAGCTCGGGCTGAAGTTCATCTACGTCAACACGCCCATCCCGACCGGGGGCCGGTGGCGGGTCAAGGGCGCGGACCTGGCCCGGGAACTATACGAGGCACGGCTGGCCGCCCTGGGGCGGGGCGGGATGCTGTTCTCGGTCCTCGACCGGGCCTTCCAGGCCCTCGACACCCGGCGGCCGATGCTGCTCGACCACATGCAGGGCGACCGCAGCCTGAACGCCGCCCTGCTGCCTGGCAACCGGGTAAGCCTGTGCGACATCAACTTCACCGAGCCGTCGTTCCTGCACACCCTCGACGAGCTGCGGGCCGATTCCGGCCTCCTGGCCGGCGTGGCGAAGAACGTCGCACCGATCCCCGAGTGCGGGAATTGCCTGGCGCTGGCCATATGCGGTGGGCCGTCCCGCAACGAACAGGCCCTCATCGGCGGCGGCACCCCGGACCCTGAGATGTGCGCCTTCTACAGGAGCACCGTGGACATCGCGGTGTGGGACAACACGGGGGTGCAATGAGTACCCCAGTCCGTACGGCCCTGGTGTCTACTGCCGGGCACTGCAAGGTGGCCTGTGGGTTCTGCTTCCGAGCCGATCGTGCGCATGGCTTCCTCGACACGGCCACCTATACCCGCACCCTGTCCCGGCTGAAGGAGGCGGGTGTGGAGGGGGTGTGCCTGACCGGAGGGGAGCCGACTCACCATCCCGAACTCCGGCAACTCGTCCGGCTCGCCCTACAGTTCGGCATGGCGGTGTCGATGGTGACCTCGGCTCGCACCGTAGCCGAGGTGACCGTCCTCTCCCGGGTGGCGCACCTGCTGACCAACGTCACGGTCTCCGCAGACTCACAGGGCTCGATGTTGATGGGGCGCACCACACGGACAGCGGCCTCGGCGATCGACACGCTGCGCGCGATCAGCACCGACACGAAGATCCTGCACGTCACCTGCTGGGGCCTGAAAGACGGTGAGTGCCGGGAGATGGCCGACCTCGTGGCCGAGGCAGAGGTGGAGGTCCAGTTCAGCCCCGTCGTCCTCGACGAGCGCAGTCTTCGGCGGGAGGGCAAATCGGTGCGGGACTATCTGGTGCAGCAGCGTCTCGACGCTGACGTGCTGGGCCGCTACTTCGAACTGTCCGACCGGTACCGGGCTTACTTGGGTGAGCTGCGGGATCTGCAACTGCCGACGACCGGGGCTGAGCAGTGGTTGTGCCGCTCGGCGACCGCTTACGTGTCCGCTGACGGTCACATACGGCGGTGTCCGTACGGGCGGGCTTCGGTCAGCGTCCACGCGCCCCGGGCCGCGATCAGACGGTTCCTGGTCGAACCGGCGCGGGACAGCGTGACCCCGGACTGCGCTGCCATCTGCCGTTCCTCCGCCGCGTCCGACGACGCGAGTGCCTCATGCACCGCGCTGGCGTGAGGACGGCCCGACGTACACGACTCCTATGGACCGCGCTATGACGATCACGACACCCGACGACTTCACCCACCGATGGCGACAGCCTCCGAACTCCCCGATAGAGGTCGCCTTCGACTACCTGTTCCTGCCGGCCGTCGACATCCTGGACCACGTCCGCAAGGACGAGGAGGTCCGGTTCACCATCCTCGGAGACGACGACTGGCAGGTGCGTATGGACCGCACCGCCGCCTTCCGCACCGCGCCGATCGAGGAGATCGTCACCTGGCCATTTCGGCTGGTGCACTTCAACCTCAGCCGCTTCTACGACGACGTCCTGGACCGTTTCCAGGATGAGGTCATGGTCCCCTGGCGCACTCACCTGTCCGCTCGCGGCTTCACCTGGCAGCGCTTGGCGCCGATCCTGTTCCTGTCCACCGAGGGCGCGTCCTCGACGTATCACAACGACAACTCACACGGCTTGGTCTGGCAGGTCCATGGCACCAAGGCGTTCCACAGCTACCTCGACCCCGACAAGCATCTGTCGGCAGACGCGGCGGTCATCGGCGAGACCACCGGGGAGGAGCCGCCCGAGCACGACGCGGCCGAGCGCCAGTCCGCCACCATGCGCCCCGGTGACCAGCTGTGGAGCCACGCCCTCACCCCGCACTGGGTCACCACCGAGTCGCCGCTCGCGATGAGCGTCACCCTCTCCCACGGCGGCCTCTGCCACCAGGGCCGTTTCTCCGAACGGGAGCTGGCGCTGCGGGCCTACTGGGACAAGAACCCCGCTGAGGCATGGACGCATGACCTCCGCAACGTTCGCTACTGAGACCGCGCCCCGCGACACGAGGCACCTGGCCCGTGTCGTGGGGCGCAGCCAGCGAGAGGCTACGGGGTGAGCCGGTTCGGGCCGCGGAAGAGGAAGCTGGCCTCGCGGATCGACTCCAGGCCGAGCAACACCATCAGTACTCGTCCGAGACCCATGCCCAGACCGCCGTGCGGCGGGCACCCGTACCGGAACGCGTTCAGGTAGTCCTGCATCGGCTCAGGGCTCATGCCCTTCTCGGCAGCCTGCTTCAGCAGCACGTCATACCGGTGCTCGCGCTGCGCGCCGGTCGTGACCTCCAGCCCCTTCCAGAGGAGGTCGAAGCTCAGGGTCACACTCGGGTCGTCGGCCGGCCGCATGTGATAGAAGGGCCGGATGCTCACGGGGTAGTGCGTGATGAACACGAACTCGTGACCAGTGGCCTGCTGGATGTGAGCACTGATGCTCCGCTCGCCCTCCGGGTCCAGGTCTTCCTTGATCCCTTCCGGGTCCCAACCGCCCTTGCGTAGGATCTCCTGCGCCTCGGCCATGGTGATACGAGGGAAGGGCGTCGTGGGAACGGTGATCTCCACGCCGAACTGTTCCCGAATGGCCTCGCCGTGGGCGTTGGCGACCTTGGCGATCGCGTGGGCGAGCATCCGCTCCTCGAAGGCCATGACGTCCTCGACGTCATCGATCCAGGCCAGCCCGACGTCGACACCGGTGAACTCGGTGGCGTGCCGGGAGGTGAACGAGGGCTCGGCGCGGAAGACTGGGCCGATCTCGAAGACCTTGTCGATCCCACCCGAGATGGCCATCTGCTTGTAGAACTGTGGCGACTGCGCCAGGTAGGCACTGCGGCCGAAATAGCCGAGCTCGAAGACTTCGGCTCCGGACTCGGAGGCGGTGCCCATGAGCTTGGGTGTGTGCATCTCCGTGGCACCCTGCGCGTAGGCGTACTCGCGCATTCCCTGCTCCAGGGTGGTCTGCACGGCGAACATCAGCTGGGCGGCTGGCCGCTTGCGCACATCGAGGAAGCGCCAGTCGAGGCGCTGCTCCAGCCCTGTCTGCTCATCGATCGGCAGCGGGGTCTCGGCCCGGTTCAAGACCTCGATAGACTCCGGGTCCATCTCCAGGCCGCCGAGTTTCACCTGGGCAGCGTCCACGATCCGGCCGGTGATCTTGACGGCGGACTCAGGAGTGAGGGCTTCGAGCTGGGCCTCCAGTGGCCCGTCGTCACGCTTGTGGGTCACCTGTACCAGGCCGGTGCTGTCCCGCACGATGACGAACTGCATCTTGCGCTGTAGGCGGAGGGTGTTCACCCATCCGCAGACGGTAACGGTACGGCCGACGTGTTCTCGCAGGTCGGAGACGTGTACGCGGCTTTGGATCATTGCGGTCCTCCGAAGGACGTCGTCATGATCCCTTGGGAGTGCGGGCGAGAAGGGCAACTCGCGGTGCCACCGCACTTTCGCCGCCACGGAGTGGCAGCCTCGTTCGGGGCCCGGTGACGGGGGCCGGCCGGCGGGGCATTGGGCCACCAGGCGGGGGCCGTTCCTCCCCGCGCTCGGGAGGGTCTTCACCAGGGGGCGCGAGACCGCTTTCCCAGCTGCTGGCGGCTCTCTCGGCTCGCGTGATCCCTGGCTACTTGTCTCCGTCAACGCGTTGATCGGAAGGATACGGTTACCCCGAGTGCGTTCGCAATCAAGTAAGAGTCAGCGAGTGCCTCAATCCGTATGACCCGGCGGGGAGGGCACCCTGTCCTCGTAACCGTCGATGTATTCGTGGCCGTTCAGGTGCGCCGCGATCTTCCCGATGCCCCGCTCGCACCGGTACCGCGTCGCCCTGCCCGTCACTCCTTGCAACGTGCCCGCCTCGTCGTCGGGCAGGTCCGCGCCGTAGCGGAGGACGAGGGCCTGGCGTTCGGCGGGGGTGAGCGGGGCGGTTGCCCAGCCCCGCCGGATGTCGGCGAGGTGGGCGAACAGAATGCCCGCGGCCTTCGGGTCGACCGTGCCCTTCGGCATGTCGGCGTCCGGGGCCGATGGGTTGCGGATGCCGTACGCCGCTTCCTGGTCCCACACCGCCGGGAGGAGGTGCTCGACGAGTCGCCGGTCGTAGGCCGTCACAGGCCACTCCTCTCCGCCTTGTGCCGGGCGGCCTCGTAGGAGACGTGTGCGGTGCGGTGCTTCGCCTCCGTCAGCCAGCGGTCCCGTAGGCGCTGGGACAGCCAGCGGTGCAGAAGGCCGGCCCCCGCGTCGGCGAGGATCTGCCGAACGTAGGAAGCCCGCTCGGCCACGACGATCACGGCCTCCTGGTAGGCGTCCTCGTACTCCAGCGTCAGCCCGTAGTCTCGGGCGAAGGCGCGGGCGACTGCCTGTACGACGCTTTCGACCTGCGGTTCGGCGAGAACGGACCAGTCGGCCGCCGCGACGGCCTCGGAGGCGTCGAAGTCGGCGAGACGCAGACTCATCGGACCACCTCCTTCACCGGCACTTCGCCGTTCTTCGTCACGGCGACCACCAGGCCCGGCGCCCCGGTCGTGCCCTTCGCGTGCCGCCACCACGTCGATTCGCTCTCCATGGCCGGGGGCTGGATGAACGTGCGCGGGCCGTCCGTGTCCACGAACTCGTGGTGCAGATGACCGGCGAGCAGTACATCGGCCTGGTGCAGCGCGCTCGCCTTGTTGAACGCCTGGCCCTTCCACCACTCGAAGTGCTTGCCCGGCCGCCACTGGTGCCCGTGCGCGTGGGCCACCACGGTCGCCGAGCAGTCCACGACGACGGTCAGCTCGTCGGTGTCCGGGACGAAGCACTCGACGTGCCCGAACAGCTCGGGGTTGAGCTCCAGCGCGTCGCGTACGGAGATCAGGGCCTCCGTGTCGTGGGAGTCGTCGTATCGGGTGACGCCTTTGCCGTTGATCCGTACGGCTTCGCCGTGGTTGCCCGGCACAGCGGCGATCGTCAGCCGCTGTGCGAGCGGGGCGAAGGTCAGGGCGCCGTGCAGCATCACGCGCCGGGTCAGCCGAATCTGCTCGGTGAGCGTCAGCGACGTACGCCAGACATTCGATCCGCCCTGCGACTGGAAGCCCTCTACGTGATCGCCGAGCCAGGCCAGGTGAACGTGCCCGATCGGGAAGCGTTCGCGGTAGACCTCCAGAAGGTCAGCGGCCTTGTTGAGGCATTCGATCGTGCGCCGGAGCGTGCCGGCCGGGCCGTCGCCGTCGAGCTTCCCGAACTGCATGTCGCCCAGGGCGATGACGTACGTGTGGTCGCCCTGGGGGAGACCGGCAGCGGGCCAGCGCGGCTCGTACGCCTCGACGGCCGCCAGGAGCTCGCCGAGGTCGGGGCGGTCCGGCTCGGTGGTGACCATGGCGCGGGTGAAGGTGAAGCGGGTGGAGACACCGAGCTCGCCGTTCGGCATCGTCCACTCGGAGCTGCGGAAGCCCCTGACCTCCCAGTTGGCCGGGTCGAGGCCGTGGGTGCGTAGGACGGTGGCCGCGGTGCCCTTCGGGTCCATCTCGGCGGGGCCGCGCACGGTGACCTCGGCGGCATCGCCGTTCACCTCGATCTGCCGGGTGAAGTCCTTGTCAGGGTCGGTCTGGCGGGCCGGTATGGACGGGCCCACGGGCTTGGAGAGGAGTTCGTCGAGAAGGGAGTCACTCAAGCGCTGTCGCTCGCTTCCTGGCGCAGTCGGCGCCGGTACGTACGGATGGTGGAGGCCGACACGCGGTGTCCGAAGCGGCCGAGAATCCAGACGAGGTCTTCGGCCGCCGTGTCCTGGAGGAGGTGCCGCTCGAACGCCTCGCGCTCGCGCTCGTCGAGGGCCTCCCAGATCGCGGTCAGACGCGGGCCGGGACTGCCCGGCAGAGGGCGCGGGGTCACACCGACTCCTGGTCGATCGACTCGACCGCGGCGATGGCCAGAGCGGCGAGACGTACGAGCCCGGCGCGTGCATGCCGAGCTTCCGGCTCGGCGAAGGTGCCGAATGCCTCCGCCAGGACGGCCGAGTCCCAGCCGGGGGTCTCGGCGAGTTCGCGGCCGTGGTTGATCGACCGCCAGCGGTTCGACTCGCGCAGGTGGTACGCGCGGCCCTTCGCGGGACGCTGTCCACCCGCCAGCGGGGCCGTCCGGTCCCCGACCAGCTTCCGGGCGGCCTTCACCTCGGACAGGACAGCGGTCGTCGGGTCGGATGCCCTACGCGCCGGTCTCTTCGGCGTCTTGGTCTCGGTCACTTCGCGTTCTCCTCGTTGATCAGGTCGTGGAGGGCCTGGGCGCCGCCCCGCAGGTAGGTCTCGGTCACGTCGCCGCCCCAGAGCCGTACGCCCTTCGCGTTACGGAGGGAGCGGCAGACCTTCGCCGTGAACTTGGCCCCGGCGTCGTCTGGGTCACCCCACACCCAGACCTTCGAGAAGCCCGCGAGCATGCGGCGGTGCCGGCCGAACCACATCTCCGCCCCCGGCGACCCGACCGCGTGCCAGCCGATCTTGCGGAGGATCACGCGGTCGAACTCCCCCTCGGTCAGGTGGATTTCGTCGCCAGCCGCGTGGATCGAGTCGACGCCGTACAGGCGGGGTGGGTCCTCGGCGATCGTGTTGTACTTCCCGTGGCCGTGGCCGTGGCCGTGGCCGTGGCCGTGGCCGTGGTGGTTGTGCTCATGGAGGCAGCGGAAGCGGATCGTCAGCGTCTGACCGTCGTGGCCGAGGTAGGGGATGGCGAGCATGCCCCGGTACTTCTCGTGACCCGGGAAGGGATCAGCGACGACGCCAAGCCGGAACGTAGCCACCTCGGCCTTTCCGATTCCGCGACCGAGGAGGTACCGAGCGGCGTCCTCCGTAAGCGCTGCCTGATACGCGCTCGTCGCCTCCTCCAACATCTCGCGTTGCGAGGGCGAGAGAGGCCGCAAGGACCGCTGAAGCAGGTGCCCACCCGAGACGAACCGCGTCGGCGCCGTAAGGGGCCGACCCCGATCCGGGGGGCGGTCCCGTCGCCGTATCTGGGGGGCGGGGCAGGTGCGGTGGGGTCTCGCCTAGGGGGCGGTTAAGGGTAGGGGGCCCGAGACGGAATGCGTACCGTGGTCCATACCCGGGTTGCATGAATTGCTCTGGGTGCGGCGAAGACGATGCGAATTCCCCGCTCGGATTCCCGCACCACACGTTCTTTGACCAAGCAGCAGACGCGCGCCCTCGCGAGGGACGAAGGCGAGCGCGTGTTTCCGGCTGCTCGTTGATCAAGGAGGGGACAATGAGCTCTTTGGTCGAAGCCCTGCTTCACGGGGCCGGCCCGGGCGAGTTGGAACGGTATGAGCTGCCCGCCGAGTACGCGGCGGCACACATCCGTGCCGCGGACGTCGGGATATTCGGCGACACCGCGGACAAGGACGTCCGCAGGACGCTTCACGTCGGAGACGTCCCGATGCCGGCCCTCGCGCCCGACGAGGTCGTCGTCGCGGTGATGGCCAGTTCTGTCAACTACAACACGGTGTGGTCGGCCGCCTTCGAGCCGGTGCCCACCTTCGAGTTCCTCAAGCGGTACGCCAGGCAGGGCGGCTACGCGGCCCGGCACGACCTGCCGCACCAGGTCGTCGGCTCGGACGCGGCCGGGATCGTGGTGCGCGTCGGGGCGGGTGTGCGGCGCTGGCGCGTCGGTGACCATGTGGTGGTCGGCTGCGTCCAGGTCGACGAACAGGAACCGGCTTCGCACGCCGACGCCATGCTCGGCACCGATCAGCGCATCTGGGGCTACGAGACCAACTTCGGCGGACTGGCGCACTTCACCGTCGTGCGAGCCAGCCAGCTCCTGCCCAAGCCGGGCCATCTGACCTGGGAGGAGTCGGCCGGGGTGATGCTCACCGCAGCGACCTCCTACCGCATGCTCGTCAGCGACAAGGGAGCGCGGATCAAGCAGGGCGATGTCGTCCTGGTCTGGGGTGCCACCGGAGGCCTCGGCGCCTTCGCCGTGCAGATGGTGAAGAACGCGGGCGGTATCGCGGTCGGTGTGGTCGGCTCCGAGCGCAAGGCGCGGGCCCTGCGCCGGCTCGGCTGCGACGTGATCATCAACCGCAACGAGATCGGCATGGGCCGGGATGCCGCCCCCACCCCGGAACGCACCGTCGAACTCGGCAAGCGGCTGGGCCGGGAAATCAGGCGGCAGGTCGGCGAGGACCCGCACGTCGCCTTCGACTACATCGGCCGGGCCACGTTCGGGATCTCCGTCTTCGTGGTCCGCAAGGGCGGCACCGTCGTCACCTGCGGCTCCAGCACCGGATACGACCACCACTTCGACAACCGGTATCTGTGGATGAACCTGAAGCGCATCGTGGGCAGCCACGCCGCCAATCTTCAGGAACAGGCCGAATGCAACCGCCTTTTCCGGCTCGGTCATCTCTCGCCCGTCCTCTCCGCGGTCTATCCGCTGCGCGAAGTGGGCGAGGCCGCCCGGCTGGTCCAGCAGAACAGGCACACCGGAAAGGTGGGCGTGCTCTGCCTGGCCCCCCGGGAGGGACTCGGGGTCACGGACCCCGAACTCCGGGCGCGTATCGGGGAGGCGCGGCTCAACCCCTTCAGGGACACCCCGGGGGATGCCGATCCGGCCTCGTCCGCCGTACTAGAGGGGGCTGTCTGACGTGGTGATGGACCGCAATATCGGAATTCTCTCGACCGGTTCCTACCTGCCCAAGCGGGAAGTCGGCAACGACGAGGTCGCCGAGCGGGTCGGCGTCACCCCGGAATGGATCGAGCGGAAGACCCAGATACTGTCACGGCGCTACGCCGCCCCGCACGAGGCGACGTCCGACCTGGCCGTCCGCGCCGGCACCCAGGCCCTGGAACAGGCCGGACTGTCCGCGGACCAGATCGACTACATCATCGTCTCCACCTCCACGGGGGACTTCCCCCAGCCGCCGACCTCGTATCTGGTGCAGCACGGGCTGGGCGCCTACAGCGCCGCATGCTTCGACGTCAACGTCGTGTGCAGCGGCTTTGTGTACGCGCTGGCCCTCGCCCGGAGCCTGGTCGCGGTCTCCCCGGACAGCCGCGTGCTCGTCATCGGAGCCGACCTGTACTCCCGGATCCTGGACTTCGGCGACCGCAGGACGGCCGTCCTGTTCGCCGACGGCGCCGGAGCGGCGGTTGTCGGCTCGGTTCCCGCACCGCACGGCATCCTCGGCATCGACCTCGCCAGCCGGGGCGACGCCCACCATCTGATCCGTGTGGAGGCCGGCGGCAGCAGGAACCCGGCGACGGCCGAGACCGTCGCGGACGGCGGCCACTTCTTCCGGATGGACGGCCGCGCCGTCAGGGACTTCGTCGCCGACAACGTCCCCCCGGCGCTGGTGGCGCTGGCGCGGCGCGTCGGCGTGACGCTGCCCCAGGTGAACCACTTCGTGCCGCACCAGGCCAACGGCGTGATGCTCGGCGAGGTGGTGGAACGCGCGGGCCTCGGCAACGCGCACACCCACCGCACTCTGCGGAAGTACGGAAACGTGGGCAGCGCCTCCGTACCGGTCGCACTGGACGAGGCCCACCGCGGCGGGGCGCTGTCCCCGGGGGACCTGGTGCTGCTCGCCGGATTCGGCGGCGGCATGGCCATCGGAGCTTCACTGCTGACCTGGGGAGCCGGCGCATGACCACGTTCACCGACACGACCACCACCTCCGCCCGGGACATCCGCCGGGTCGGAGTCGTCGGCAGCGGCATCATGGGCACGGGCATCGCCGAGCTGTGTGCGAAGGCGGGCCTGGACGTCACTGTCGCGGTCTCCTCCGAGGCGTCGCTGGTGTCCGGACCCGAGCGGCTGACCCGGTCCCTCGACCGGGGAGTCGACAAGGGGAAGACCACCCGGCAGGAGCGTGACGCGGCGCTGGCCCGAGTGACCTTCACCCGGGATCTCGGCGACCTGGCCGACCGGCAGCTCGTGGTCGAGGCCGTCAAGGAGAACGAGCAGCTCAAGCTGGAGCTGTTCACCTCCCTCGACAAGATCGTCGAGGATCCGGACGCGATCCTCGCCTCCAACACCTCCTCCATCCCGATCGTGCGGCTCGCGCGGGCCACCGGCCGTCCCGGCCAGGTGGTGGGTATGCACTTCTTCAACCCCGTACAGGTCCTGCCGCTGGTCGAACTCATCGACTCGGTGCTGACCGATCCCACGACCGGTGAACGGGCCCTGGCGTTCGTGTCGGACGTGCTCGGCAAGAAGCCGATCAGCTCACCCGATCGGGCGGGCTTCGTGGTGAACGCCCTCCTCTTCCCCTACCTGCTCTCCGCCATCCGCATGGTCGACTCGGGCCTCGCCCCGGCGGAGGTCATCGACCAGGGCATGGTCGAGGGCTGCTCGCACCCGATGGGACCGCTGCGCCTGGCCGATCTGATCGGCCTGGACACCACCGTCTCCATCGCCGACGCCCTCTACCAGGAGTTCAAGGAGCCGCTGTACGCGCCTCCGCCGCTGCTGCTCCGCATGGTCGAGGGCGGCTTGCTGGGCAAGAAGTCCGGCCGCGGTTTCTACGCGTACGCCTGAGCTTCCTCGCGTACGCCTCACTCCGCGCAGGCACCGGGGTCCCCCTCGCCTGCCACGACGAGGTTTCCGAGCACGTTCTGCGCGCGACGGCCGTTCCGCGCGCGGTTGTCGAAAGGAAGAGCCACACCATGGCCACTGCACCCGGGTCCGCTGCTCCGGAGGTCGACACGGTGCCGGAAGAACCCGTAGCCGTCGTAGGGATGTCCTGCCGTTTCCCCGGGGCCCCAGGACCCGAGGCGTACTGGCAGCTGCTGCGGACCGGTGGGAGCGCCGTGTCCGACCAGGTGCCCGACCGGCGGCCCGGCCTCCCCGGCGGCGCCGTCACCAGGCCCGCCGCCTTCCTGGACCGGATCGACGCCTTCGACGCCGAGTTCTTCGGCATCACGCCCCGCGAGGCGGCGAACGTCGACCCGCAGCAGCGGCTCGTCCTCGAACTGGCCTGGGAGGCACTGGAGAACGCCGGAATCGTCCCCGGAGACGTCAGGGGAGCCCGGGCCGGCGTCTATCTCGGGGCGATCTGGGACGACTACGCCAAGCTCGTCCACCAGTACGGCGCCGAGTCGGTCTCCCACCACACCATCACCGGCGTCAGCCGGAGCATCATCGCCAACCGTGTCTCCTACCTCCTGGGCCTGCGCGGTCCCAGCCTGGTCGTCGACTCAGCCCAGTCCTCCTCGCTCGTCGCCGTCCAGCTCGCCTGCGAGAGCCTCCGCAGGGGCGACTGCGACGTGGCGCTGGCGGGCGGAGTCAGCCTGAACCTGGTGCCCGAGGGCTTCGTGGTGGCCGAAAGGTTCGGTGCCCTGTCGCCCGACGGCCGCACCTACACGTTCGACGACCGCGCCAACGGCTACGTGCGCGGCGAGGGCGGCGGCGTCGTCGTCCTGAAGACGCTTCGCCGGGCTCTCGCCGACGGTGACACCATCCACAGCCTGATCCGCGGCGGAGCCGTCAACAACGACGGTGGCGGCGACAACCTCACCGCACCCAGCCGGGCCGCGCAGGAGGACGTGCTGCGGCGCGCCTACGACCAGGCCGGCATCGCCCCCGCAGACGTCCGCTTCGTGGAACTGCACGGCACCGGAACCCCGCTGGGCGACCCCGTCGAGGCGGCGGCGCTCGGCGCCGTGCTCGGCAGCGGCAGCGGGCGGGCCGCCGACTCCCCCCTCCTCGTCGGCTCCGCCAAGCCCACCATCGGGCACCTGGAAGGCGCCGCCGGAATCGCCGGCCTGATCAAGGCCGTGCTGTGCCTCCGGGAGAGGACCCTCGCCCCGAGCCTGAACTTCCGCACGGCCAACCCCGCCATCCCGCTCGACGAGCTGCGGTTGAGGGTCAACGACGCCCTCAGCCCGCTGGAGACCCCCGAGGCGGCTCCGCTGCCGGCCGGTGTGTCCTCGTTCGGCATGGGCGGCACCAACTGTCATCTCGTCCTCACCGACTGGACACCCACCCCGGAGGCCACAGCGCCGCAGGACCCGCCCGGACCCGTCCACACCCCCGCACCGGCCGTGCCCGTGCCGGTGTCCGGACGCACCGCCGAGGCGCTGCGCGCCCAGGCCGAGGCGCTGCGCGTCCACCTCGACGCCCACCCCGGCCTGAGCCTCGACGACATCGCCCACTCGCTGGCCACCACCCGCACCCACTTCGCGCACCGCGCCGTACTGCTCGCCGACAGCCGTGACGCGCTGCCGGCCGCGCTCGCCTCGCTCGCCGCGGGCGACACCCCCGCCCGGGCGGCGGTCGGTGCGGCCAGGACCGGCGAACTCGCCTTCCTGTTCACCGGACAGGGCAGCCAGCGGGCCGGCATGGGCCGTGCCCTGTACGACACCCATCCGGTGTTCGCCGCCGCGCTCGACGAGGTCTGCGCCCTCCTCGACCGGCACCTCGACCGCCCGGTCCGGGACCTGATGTTCCTCGCGGAGGACGCCGCGGACGCCGGACTGCTGCACCTGACCGGCTACACGCAGGCCGCCCTGTTCGCGTACGAGACCGCCCTGTTCCGCCTGCTGGAGGACTGGGGCGTCACCCCCGGTGTCGTCCTCGGCCACTCGGTGGGCGAACTCGCCGCCGCGCACGCCGCCGGCGTCCTCTCCCTTCCGGACGCCTGCGCTCTGGTCGGGGCACGCGGCAGGCTGATGCAGCAGCTGCCGGCCGGCGGCGCGATGGTGTCCGTCCAGGCCGCCGAGCAGGACGTCCTGCCCACCCTCGCCGGGCGGGAGGGCCGGGTCTCCGTCGCGGCAGTCAACGGCCCGCTGTCCACCGTCGTCGCCGGTGACGAGGACGCCGTGCTCGCCGTCGCCGAGCTGTGGCGCGAGCGGGGACGCAAGACCAGGAGGCTGCGGGTCAGCCACGCCTTCCACTCGCCCCGGATGGATCCGATGCTGGACGCCTTCCGCGAGGTCGCGTCCACCCTCACCTACCACGCTCCGCGCATCCCCGTGGTGTCCAACCTGACCGGGCGCCCGGTCTCCGCCGAGCAGATCTGCACCCCCGACTACTGGGTGCGCCACGCCCGGGACGCCGTCCGCTTCCACGACGGCATGCGCGCGCTCGGGGAGCACGGCGCCCGCGTCTTCCTGGAAGTCGGACCCGACGCGGTGCTGGCCGCGATGGGCCGCGAGTGCCTGCCCGCGGAGTACGAGCAGGACGCCACGTTCGTGGCGGCGGCACGGCGGGGCCGGCCCGAGGCGCCCACGCTGCTCGGCGCCCTCGCCGAACTGCACGTCGCCGGGGTCGACGTGGCATGGCAGAAGACCATGGCGGGCCGCGGCGGACGCCGGGTGCCCCTGCCGACGTACGCCTTCCAGCGGCGCTCCCACTGGCTGCGGGACCCGGCCCGGCGGGCCGCCGACGTCGGTTCGGCCGGGCTCGTGCCGATGGACCACCCGATGCTCGGCGCGGTGCTGCCCCGTGTCGAGGCCGGGGAACTGATCCTCACCGGGCGGCTGTCCGCGCACGCCCAGCCCTGGCTCGGGGACCACCGCGTGCACGACGAGATCGTGGTGCCCGCCGGTGCCTTCGTGGAACTGGCACTCCAGGCGGGTGCCGAGACAGGCGCCGCGCACGTCGAGGACCTGACGCTGGAGACGCCGCTGGTGCTGCCCGCGGACGGCGGTACGCGATTCCAGGTCGGGGTCGGAGCCCCGGACCCGGCCGGCCGGCGCACGTTCCTGGTGCACTCCCTGCCCGAGGACGGCGAACCGGACGTGTCCTGGACCCGGCACGCCACCGGCGTGCTCGCTCCGGCCGGCCGCCCCGAGACCCCCTTCGACCGGAACCCCTGGCCGCCCGCCGGGGCCGAGCCGGTCGCGGTCGACCCGGAGGGGACGCCCCTCGACCCCGCCCTCGCCGCCGTGCGCGCGGCATGGCGGCTGGGCGACGACCTCTTCGCCGAGGTCGCCCTCGGTGCCGAACACCGCCCGGCGGCATCCCGCTTCGCGGTGCACCCCGGCCTGCTCGACGCTGCTCTTCACGCCCTGACCCGCAGCGGGGCCGTTCCCGCCGACGCCGCCCCCGGGACGGTGCGGCTGCCCACCGAGTGGCACGGCATCACCGTGTACGCGACCGGAGCGGACGTCCTGCGGGTCCGGATCGGCCCCGTCGCGGGCACCCCCGCCTCCGTCACGCTCACCCTCGCCGACGGGGCGGGACTGCCACTCGCCACTGTCGGCAGCGTGCGCCTGTCCCCCCTCTCCGAGGAGGCGGTACGCCGCGCGGCCGGCGCATCCGGCCCGAACGTGCTCTTCCAGCCGGTCTGGACCCCGTCGGCGCCCGTCCCGGGCGAGGTGCGCTCCGGCCGGTGGGCCGTGGCGGGAGGCGACGAGTTCGGCCTGGCCGCCGCCCTCACCACCGCTGACGCGGGAGTGGTCGTCCACCCGGACATGACGGCACTGGCCGGTACCACCCCGCCCGAGCTGGTCCTCGTGCCGTGCCCCGCGCCGCCGGCCGACGGTGGTGCCGGTACGGTCGCAGAAGCCGTCACCACCGCTGTCGAAAGCACCCTCGCACAGGTGCGTTCCTGGCTGGAGGACGAGCGGCTCGCCGGCTCCCGGCTGCTCTTCGTCACCCGCGGCGCCGCCGCCACCGGCACCCAGGGCGACGCACCCGACCTGGTGGGTTCCGCGCTGTGGGGCCTGTTGCGGTCGGTGCGCGCGGAGTATCCCGGCCGGGTCGGCCTGCTGGACCTGGGGCGCGAGCGGGAGTCGCTGCGTGCGTTGCCCGCCGCCCTTGCCTCGGGCGAGCCCGAACTCGCCCTGCGTGCCGGCTCCGTACTGGTTCCCCGGCTCGACAGGCTCCGCGTCCCGGCCGGCCCCGCACCGGTGTGGGAGCCCGGCGGCACGGTGCTGATCACCGGCGGCACCGGTGGGCGCGGCTCCCTGGTGGCCCGGCATCTGGCCGCCCAGGGCGTCCGGCATCTGCTGCTCGTCGGCCTCCGTGCCGACGAGGCCGACGGCGCCGGCGAACTCGTGGCGGATTTGCGGGCGTCGGGCGTGGAGGTGACCGTGGCCGTCTGCGACGCCGGAGACCGGGAGGCACTGGAGGCTCTGCTCGCCGGCGTCCCCGCCGAGCACCCGCTGACCGCGGTGGTGCACGCCGCAGGCGTACCCGACGACAGCGTCGGCGCCGCGCCGGACCCGGAACAGGTCGAACGGATCCTGCGGCCCACGGTGGACGCCGCACTGCATCTGCACGAGCTGACGCGGGACCGGAACCTGTCCGACTTCATCCTGTTCTCCTCGGTGATCGGCACGGTCGGCAACGCCGGGCGGGCCGCCCACTCCGCGGCCGGCGCCTTCCTCGATGGCCTCGCCCACCTGCGCCGGGCCGAAGGCCTGCCCGCGCTGTCGCTCGCCTGGGGACCGTGGCACCACGAGGACGGAATGACCGGCGGCCTCGCCGACCCGGACCGGACCCGGCTCGGGCGGCTCGGGTTCGCGCCGATCGGCGCGGACGAAGCACTCCGGGCGCTCGGCACGGCCCGCGGACTGGAAGACGCGCCCGTTCTGCTCCCCGTCCGCTTCGACCGCGCCGCGCTGCGGACCGGGGCCGCCGAGGAAGAGGTGCCGGCCGCCCTCCGCGGCCTGCTCCCCCCGTCCAGGCCGCGCGCCTCGACACCCCGAACGGACGATGCCGCGGCCCCCACCGGACTCGCCCGGCGGCTCGCGGTCCTGTCCGGGGACGACGGCGAGCGGCTGATCGACGAGGTCGTCCGCACGCAGGTCGCCGCGGTGATGGGGTACGCCTCGGCGGATGCCGTCGACGTCTCCCGTACCTTCAAGGACCTGGGCTTCGACTCCCTCACCGGCGTGGAGCTGCGCAACAGGCTGACCGCGGCAGCCGGTATCCGGCTCCCGGCCACGCTGGTCTTCGACCACCCCACGACCACGGCGGTCGTCCGGTACCTGCGCTCCGAACTCGCCCCGCAGCACCCGGGCACCCTCGCCCGGCAGGCGCCCACCGCCGTCGACGGGGACGACCCCGTCGTCATCGTGGGGATGGGGTGCCGGTATCCGGGGGGTGTGGCTTCGCCGGAGGATCTGTGGCGGTTGCTGGTCTCGGGTGGGGATGCGATCTCCGGTTTTCCGGTGGATCGGGGGTGGGATCTGGAGGGGTTGTACGACCCGGAGGGTGAGCGTCCGGGGTCGTCGTACACGCGTGAGGGCGGGTTCCTGCACGAGGCGGGGGAGTTCGACGCGGAGTTCTTCGGGATCTCGCCGCGTGAGGCGCTGGCGATGGATCCGCAGCAGCGGTTGCTGCTGGAGGTGTCGTGGGAGGCGTTGGAGCGGGCGGGTGTCGACCCGGTCTCGCTGCGCGGCAGCCGCACCGGCGTCTACGCCGGACTGATGTACCACGACTACGGCCCACGGCTGCACCACCCGGTGGACGGCGTCGAGGGCTACCGGCTGACCGGCGGGCTGGGCAGCGTGCTGTCCGGCCGGATCTCCTACACCTTCGGTTTCGAGGGTCCCGCGGTCACCGTGGACACGGCGTGTTCGTCGTCGTTGGTGGCGTTGGACCTGGCGGTGGAGGCGTTGCGGCGGGGTGAGTGCTCGCTGGCGCTGGCGGGTGGTGTGACGGTGATGTCGGCGCCGGGCACGTTTGTGGAGTTCAGCCGGCAGCGGGGGTTGTCGGCGGACGGGCGGTGCAAGGCGTTCGCGGCGTCGGCGGACGGCACGGGTTGGGCCGAGGGTGTGGGTGTGC
>NZ_JADWYM010000070.1 GCF_022414535.1 Streptomyces sp. MUM 2J | reverse complement strand
AAGACCGTCCCCGAGTCGAAGATCGTCGAGACCCTCATCGAGGAGGCGATGAAGATCGCCGCGCAGATGGAGGCCGAGGGCGCGGAGTCGGGCGAGCCCTCCGTGTCGGTCGCCGGCTGACCGACGACGCACGAGCGGGCCGGCCGCCCCACGGCCGGCCCGGAGACCCGGAGTAGCTGCGAGCCACGGGTGGTGCGCGGGGGCGCGGGAGTGAGCGGTGGACGCCGGGTGGCGTCCGGCCGCGGCTCCGGGGGCGTGGAGGCCGCTCCACATGCTCCACGCCGACCCCCCTTCCCGTCCCGTGCGCTCCGCGGCGCGTGTGCGATCGGCTGCCACCTGCCCCGGGCTCCTCACCGTGACCACCTCGGGCGCCTCCGCCGCCGGCCGCGCACCGGGCCCCGCCGTCCGGCGACCGCGAGGACACCGGAGAGGGTCCCGCCCCGTCGGCCCCGCGGAGAGGCCCCCGCCCCATCGGTCCCGTCCGCCGCCCCCGCCGCAGCGTGCCTCCCACCGGGCGGCGCCGCAGATTTTCGGCAGGTACAGTGCGGAGATCAGCCGACCCGAGCGTGTGAGGCCCCGTACGTGTTGACCCAGACCACCTCACGGGTCCTCGAACCGAGCGACCTGGACGCCGCCCTCGCGGTGCTCGACCGCGAGCCGGTCGTCAACGCCTTCGTATCCTCCCGCGTACAGGTCGCGGGGCTGGACCCGTGGCGCCTCGGCGGGGAGATGTGGGGCTGGTACGAGGACGGCATGCTCACGTCCCTGTGCTACGCGGGCGCCAACCTGGTCCCCGTCTGCGCCACCCCGCGCGCCGTCCGTGCTTTCGCCGACCGTGCCCGCAGGGCCGGCCGCCGCTGCTCCTCCGTCGTCGGCCCCGCCGGTCCCACCGCCGAGCTGTGGAACCTCCTCGAACCCCACTGGGGCCCGGCCCGCGACATCCGCACCCACCAGCCGCTGATGGTCACCGACCGCCTGCCCACGGACATCGCCCCCGATCCCTACGTCCGCCGAGTCCGCAAGGACGAGATGGAGACGATCATGCCGGCGTGTGTGGCGATGTTCACGGAAGAGGTCGGTGTCTCGCCGCTGGCCGGTGACGGCGGCCTCCTCTACCAGGCCCGCGTCGCCGAACTCGTGGGCGCCGGACGCTCCTTCGCCCGCCTCGACGACCGCGGCCGGGTCGTGTTCAAGGCCGAGATCGGTGCCGCGACGCCCCAGGCCTGCCAGATCCAGGGCGTGTGGGTGGCCCCCGAGTACCGCGGGCAGGGCTTCGCGGCGCCCGGCATGGCGGCGGTCCTGCGCTACGCCCTCGCCGACGTCGCCCCGGTCGTCAGTCTCTACGTCAACGACTACAACACCTCGGCCAGAAGGACGTACGAGCGCGTCGGCTTCCAGGAGATCGGCGCCTTCATGAGCGTCCTTTTCTGACTCGACGCCCCTGTACGCTCCCGGCATGGACGCTGTGATCGGCCCCTTGGACCTCTCCGCCCACGTCGACGAGGCGCTGGCCGTCCAGGCCGTCGCCTTCGGCCTCGGCACCGACGAGGTGGCCGTCCGCCGCCAGATCGTCCTCCGGCACATGACCCACCGGGGAGCCAGGGCCCTCGGCGCCACCGTGGGCGGCACACTCGTCGGCTTCGTCTACGGCATGCCCAACGACCGCGCCCACTGGTGGTCCACCGTCGTGGAGCCCTACCTGCGCGCCCGGGGCCACGAGCACTGGCTCGACGACTCCTTCGTCATCACCGAGCTGCACGTCCACCCCGACCACCAGCACCGCGGCATCGGCCGCGGCCTCATCACCACGATCACCGACTCCGCGACCGAACCCCGCTCGATCCTCTCCGCGATCGACACCGACAGCCCCGCCCGCGCCCTGTACCGCTCCCTCGGCTACCAGGACCTGGCCCGGCAGGTGCTCTTCCCCAGCGCGCCCAAGCCGTACGCCGTGATGGGGGCCCCTCTCCCGCTGCGCCGCGGCTAACCGATTTCCGGGCACGCCCGCCACCCGGCTAACCTCCTTGCCATCACCCTTACCCGGCAGGAGTACAACAACCATGGCGAACGCACCTGTCCAGCGCATGTCCCAGTTGATGGCGAAGACGCTGCGCGACGACCCCGCGGACGCCGAGGTGCTCAGCCACAAGCTGCTGGTCCGCGCCGGCTACGTCCGACGCACCGCCGCGGGCATGTGGAGCTGGCTGCCGCTCGGCAAGAAGGTCCTCGCCAACGTGGAGCGGATCGTCCGCGAGGAGATGGACGCGATCGGCGCCCAGGAGGTGCTGCTCCCGGCGCTGCTGCCCCGTGAGCCGTACGAGGCCACCGGCCGCTGGGACGAGTACGGCCAGGAACTGTTCCGGCTCAAGGACCGCAAGGGCGGCGACTACCTCCTCGGCCCGACCCACGAGGAGATCTTCACCCTGCTGGTCAAGGACCAGTGCACGTCCTACAAGGACCTGCCGGTCATCCTCTACCAGATCCAGACCAAGTTCCGGGACGAGGCCCGCCCGCGGGCCGGCATCCTGCGCGGGCGCGAGTTCCAGATGAAGGACTCCTACTCCTTCGACCTCGCCGACGAGGGCCTCGCCCACTCCTACGCCCTGCACCGGGAGGCGTACCAGAAGATCTTCACGCGCCTCGGTCTCGACTACCGCATCTGCGCCGCCACCGCCGGCGCCATGGGCGGCTCCAAGTCGGAGGAGTTCCTCGCGCCCGCCGAGGCCGGCGAGGACACCTTCGCCGACTGCCCGAACTGCGACTTCGCCGCCAACACGGAGGCGATCACCCACGCGCTGAAGCCGGTGGACGCCGAGGGCGTCCCGGCCGCGGAGGACATTCCCACCCCGGACACCCCCACCATCGAGACCCTCGCCGCCTCCCTCGGCGTCCCCGCCTCAGCCACCCTGAAGAACCTCCTGGTCAAGGTGGACGGCGAGATCGTCGCCGTCGGTGTGCCCGGTGACCGCGAGGTCGACCTGGACAAGGTCGAGGCGCACTTCGCCCCGGCCGTCGTCGAGATGGTCACCGAGGCCGACTTCGCCGGGCGCAACGACCTGGTCCGCGGCTACGTCGGCCCCCAGGGCCTGGAGAAGGTGAAGTACATCGCGGACCCGCGCGTCGCCCCGGGCACCGCGTGGATCACCGGCGCCAACAAGGCCGACACCCACGCCAGGAACGTCGTCGCCGGCCGCGACTTCGAGGTCGACGCGTACGTCGACGTCGTCGTGGTGCGGGACGGCGACCCCTGCCCGAAGTGCGGCACCGGCATCGAGCTGGACCGCGCCATCGAGATCGGCCACATCTTCCAGCTCGGCCGTAAGTACACCGACGCCCTCAAACTCGACGTCCTCGGCCAGAACGGCAAGCCGGTCCGCCTCACCATGGGCTCCTACGGCATCGGGGTCTCCCGCGCCGTCGCCGCGCTCGCCGAGCAGAGCGCCGACGACAAGGGCCTGTGCTGGCCCAAGGAGATCGCCCCGGCCGACGTCCACGTGGTCGCCGCGGGCAAGGCCCAGCAGATCGAACTCGCCCTCGACATCTCCGGCAAGCTCGCCGCCGCCGGCGTCCGGGTCCTCGTCGACGACCGCGCGGGCGTCTCACCGGGCGTGAAGTTCACCGACTCCGAGCTGATCGGTGTCCCGACCATCCTGGTCGCCGGGCGGCGCGCCGCCGAGGGCGTCGTCGAACTGAAGGACCGCCGCACCGGCGAGCGCGAGGAGCTCCCGGTCGACGAGGCCATCGCCCGCCTCACCGCCTGACCCCGAGGGCCGGGGGCGTTCACCGCGGGTGAGCGCCCCCACCGCCCCGGGGCACCGGCATCCCGGAACACGGGCTACAGCCAGCTCGCGAACTCCAGCAGCAGCTCCCCGTCCCGCTCCCGGCCGACCCGGCGCGCCCGCACGCCCGACTCCACGGCGCGGAACAGGGTCCAGCCGCGCAGCCGTTCCTGGTCCACCTCCAGCGACTCCGCGAGCCGCTTCACGCGCCGCCGGGTGGTCGCGGCACCGGACGGCGAGGCGATCAGGTCCTCCACCCGGTCGCGGACCAGCCGGGCGAGGTCGAACGCGCACTCGCCGACCACCGGGTCCGGGCCCACCGCGAGCCACGGCATCCGCTCCCCGGCCAGGACCTTGCTCTGCCGGAAGGTGCCGTGCAGCAGCCGGTGCTCCGGCGGGGCGGCCAGCAGCGCGTCCCGTGCCGCGAGAGCCTCCTCGACCAGCGGTGCCACCTCGGCGTCGCGGTCCGCGCTCGCCCGCATCGCCTCCGCCTGCCGCCGGGTTCGCGCGGCCACCGTCTCGAACGGGTGGGCCGCCGTGCCGGAGGGCGGCTCCACCCACAGCCGACGCAGCGTCCCCGCCGCCTCCAGCAGCGCCTTCGCCTCGGGCAGCGACCGCACCGACACATCGGGGTGCAGCCGCTCCAGCAGCAGCACACCCGGCTCCGCGTTCTCCCCTCCGCCCGGCAGGTCCTCCTGAAGCAGCCGTACGGCGCCCCGGCCGGCCCAGTGTGCGAGCGCCGCCCGCTCCGCCTCGGGGCGGGCCCGGCGCGGCGCCAGCTTCAGCACCGCGGGCGTGTCGTCGGCGCGCCGCACCAGCAGCACCAGGCTGCTCCGGCCGCCCGGTGCCTGCACCCGCTCGACGGTCAACTCGCGTAGCGCCACCGCGTGACGCGCCTCCTCCGGCAGCCGCTCCAGCCAGGCGTCACCCTCCGGTGCCGTCTCACCGAGCGCCCTGACCAGACGCCGCGGCGGTTCGAAAGCCATACGCGAGTCGTTCCCTTTCTGTGCCCGCTTCTGTGCCCGCTTCTGTGCCCGCTACGTGGTGGGTGCGGCCGTTGCCGAGGGCGACGCCGGTGCCCCGGCGTTCGCCGTCCGCTCGGCGAGCCCAGGGAAGGCTACGCTCTTCCCGCGCCAGCGCGCCGCCCGCACCGCGGCCTCGCGCAGCGCGCCCGCGGCCTCCCGCCGCCGCTGCCCCGCCGAGGACCGCACGAGGTCGGAGTAGACCCCCGCCACGCGGTCTTCCAGCTCCGCGGCGAGCCGGACGGCGGCCGCCGCGTCCGGCACCGCGAACGGCAGCGCGTAACCGGCCGCCGCGGCGGCCGGCACACCGCCCAGGTCCCGCACCTCGCGCACCAGGGCGTCCCGGCGGGCGCGGTGGGCGTCGTAGGCGGCGCGGGCCTCGCCGCGGCGCGCCTCGTCGATCCGGCCGCCGACCACCCCGTAGCCGTACGCCGCCGCGTGCTCGGCGGCCAGCGCCGCCTGGAGCGCCTGAAGTTCCCGTGCCCTGTCCTGGCTCACCCGGCCGCCTCCGTCGTCAGCAGGTAGACATGTGCCGCGCCCGCCGCGGCCACCGAGGCCAGCAGCCGCGCCAGTTCGCCGTCCACGTCGGCGAGCGCCTGCGTCCGCCGGTCCGCCAGCTCCTTCTCGGCGGCGGCGAGCAGGGCCACGGCCGCCTTCTCGTCCGTGGGGACGACGGGGGAGGCGCCGGGGGAGCCGGTGGGGGAGCCGGTGGGGGAGCCCGTCGGTGAGGCGGACGGCGAACGCGGCACGCCGGACCCCGCCGGCCGTCCGCCGAACGCCTCCGCGTGGCGCACGGTCTCCGCCCGCAGCGGCGCCAGCCGTACGGCGAGCGACGGATGGACGGCGAGGACCGCGTCGTACCGCCCGGCCAGGTCCGTGCTGTCCCGGGCGGCACGCGCGCGGACGCGCTGGGCGGGGGACGGGGTGCCGGACGTGCCGCCGCCGGTGTCCTCCGGGGCGGCCGAGCAGCCCACCAGGAGCGCGGCGCCCGTGGCCGAGGCGAGCAGGGTTCTTCTGCGCGGCCCCGAGGGGATGCGCGGTGGCGGGGTGAACGGCACGGCAGACGTCCTCGGGGAGCTCGTACGGAGGGACGGTGGACCCGCGGGTCCGTGATCACGGTACCCGCGTGTCCGGTCGGCACCACTCACCGGCACCGTGCGTACACAGGTGGACGGCAACACCCCTCGGGACCGGATACCCTTTGACCTGACACGCGACCATCCCACAACAGCACACGCGGCCGAGGAGTCACCCGGATGAGCACCACCCAGAGCGAGAGGCTGCGAGACCTTCTGGAACCGCTCGTCGCCTCTCAGGGCCTGGACCTCGAAGAGATCGCCGTGGACTCCGTCGGACGCAAGCGTGTACTGCGCGTCGTCGTCGACTCCGACACCGGGGCCGATCTGGACAGGATCGCCGATGTGAGCCGCGCGCTCTCGGCGAAGCTCGACGAGACGGACGCGATGGGCGAGGGGGAGTACACCCTCGAGGTCGGCACCCCGGGCGCGGAGCGCCCCCTCGGCGAGCACCGGCACTACGTGCGCGCCGTCGGCCGGATGGTGCGGTTCCAGCTGGGCGAGGGCGGCGAACTGGTCGCCAGGATCCTCACCGTCGACGACGACGGACTCGACCTCGAGGTGCCCGGGGTCAAGGGACGCAAGGCCACCACGCGCAGACTCGCGTTCGGCGAGATCACCAGGGCGCGTGTGCAGGTCGAATTCAACCGCAAGGACAAGAACGAGGAGGAGGCGTAGCCGTGGACATCGACATGAGTGCCCTGCGGGGCTTGGTGCGGGAGAAGGAGATCTCCTTCGACCTGCTGGTCGAGGCGATCGAATCGGCCCTCCTCATCGCCTACCACCGCACCGAGGGAAGCCGCCGCCACGCGCGCGTCGAGCTCAACCGGGAGACCGGGCACGTGACCGTGTGGGCGAAGGAGGACCCGGACGACCTCGAGGAGGGCCAGGAGCCCCGCGAGTTCGACGACACCCCGTCCGGCTTCGGCCGGATCGCCGCCACCACCGCCAAGCAGGTGATCCTCCAGCGGCTGCGCGACGCGGAGGACGACGCGACGCTCGGCGAGTACGCCGGCCGCGAGGGCGACATCGTCACGGGTGTGGTCCAGCAGGGGCGCGACCCGAAGAACGTGCTGGTGGACATCGGCAAGCTGGAGGCCATCCTGCCGGTGCAGGAGCAGGTGCCCGGCGAGCAGTACCCGCACGGCATGCGGCTGCGGTCGTACGTCGTCCGGGTGGCCAAGGGTGTGCGCGGGCCGTCCGTGACGCTGTCGCGCACCCACCCCAACCTGGTCAAGAAGCTGTTCGCACTGGAGGTGCCGGAGATCGCCGACGGGTCCGTCGAGATCGCCGCGATCGCCCGCGAGGCCGGCCACCGCACCAAGATCGCCGTACGGTCCACCCGTTCGGGCCTGAACGCCAAGGGCGCCTGCATCGGCCCCATGGGCGGCCGGGTGCGCAACGTGATGGGCGAACTGAACGGCGAGAAGATCGACATCGTCGACTGGTCGGACGACCCGGCCGAGATGGTGGCGAACGCCCTGTCACCCGCACGGGTGAGCAAGGTGGAGGTCGTCGACCTGGCTGCCCGGTCCGCCCGGGTGACGGTGCCCGACTACCAGCTGTCCCTCGCGATCGGCAAGGAAGGGCAGAATGCCCGGCTTGCGGCGCGGCTCACGGGCTGGCGGATCGACATCCGACCGGACACCGAGCAGGCCGGGCAGCAGGACGGGGAATAAATCCCGGCCGCGGGTCGCTCAGATCACGACAGGTTTCGAACGCGCCAACTGTTCGCATCCTGCCCCGGAGGGGTGAGGTGCCTACGGGGAGGTAGACTTAACAGTGTCTGGCCGGACACGGGCCCGGGCATGCCCTGAACGCACCTGTGTGGGGTGTCGGGAACGAGCGGCCAAGGCGGAACTGCTGCGGACCGTGGCGATCGAGGGTGAATGCGTCCCCGATCCTCGCGGTACGCTGCCCGGCCGGGGTGCGTATGTACACCCCGTCCCGGTCTGTCTCGACCAGGCGGTGCGCCGCCGGGCGTTCACCAGGGCGCTGCGCGTCCCGGGAGCGCTCGACGTAATGGTGTTGCGCCGGTACGTCGAGCGGGCAGAGGCTGCCGAGCAGGCAGCACGGTAGGAACACAGAGCCGCGCGGAACCCCGCGCTGCTGGTACCTCGCGAGTCGAAAGCAGGTCGAGATTGCGATGAGCACTCGATGAGTACGCGATGAGTACGCCCATGAACTAGCGACGGTCCGGCTTCACCCGGACCTCAGAGGAGCGAAGTGGCTAAGGTCCGGGTCTACGAACTCGCCAAGGAGTTCGGTGTGGAGAGCAAGGTCGTCATGGCCAAGCTCCAGGAACTCGGTGAATTCGTCCGTTCGGCGTCTTCGACCATCGAAGCGCCCGTTGTACGCAAGCTGACCGACGCCTTCCAGGGCGGTGGCAACGGCAAGTCCGCCGGCAAGCCCGCCCCGCGCAAGGCGGCGCCCAGGCCCGCCGCGCCCTCCCCGGCGCAGGCGGCACGTCCGGCTGCTCCGAAGCCGGGCGCCCCCAAGCCCCCCGCCGCGCAGACGCCTGCGGCCCCGTCGGCGCCCGCGCCGACCCCGGGTCCGCGTCCGGTGCCGGGCCCGAAGCCCGCGCCGCGTCCGGCCCCGGCAGCCCCGGAGTTCACCGCTCCGCCGGCCGCCCCGGCAGCGTCCGGCCCCAAGCCCGGCGGTCCGCGCCCGGGCGGCCCCAAGCCGGGCGCCCGTCCGTCCGGCCAGGGCGGCCAGGGGCAGCGCCCCTCCGGCCAGGGCCCGCGTCCCGGTGGCTCCGCGCCGCGTCCGGGCGCCCGTCCGTCCGGTCCGCGTCCGGGGAACAACCCCTTCACCTCCGGCGGCAACGCCGGCATGGCGCGCCCGCAGGCTCCCCGCCCGCAGGGTCCGCGTCCGCAGGCCCCCGGCGGCCAGGGTGGTCCCCGTCCGCAGGCCCCCGGTGGCCAGGGCGGTCCCCGTCCGCAGGCTCCGGGCGGTCAGCGTCCGAACCCGGGCTCGATGCCCCGCCCGCAGGGCGGCCCGCGTCCCGGCCCCGGCGGTCCGCGCCCGAACCCCGGCATGATGCCGCAGCGTCCCGCTGCCGGCCCGCGTCCCGGCCCCGGCGGCCGTGGTCCGGGTGGCGGTGCGGGCCGTCCCGGCGGCGGTCGTCCCGGCGGCGGCGGCGGCGGTTTCGCCGGCCGTCCCGGTGGTGGCGGTGCCGGTCGTCCCGGTGGCGGCGGCGGTTTCGCCGGCCGTCCCGGTGGTGGCGGTGGCGGCTTCGGCGGTGGCGGTGGCCGTCCCGGCTTCGGTGGCCGTCCCGGCGGTCCCGGTGGCCGTGGTGGCACGCAGGGCGCCTTCGGCCGTCCCGGCGGTCCCGCGCGCCGCGGCCGCAAGTCGAAGCGGCAGAGGCGCCAGGAGTACGAGGCCATGCAGGCCCCGTCCGTCGGCGGCGTGATGCTGCCTCGCGGCAACGGCGAGGCCATTCGCCTGTCGCGCGGTGCCTCCCTCACCGACTTCGCGGAGAAGATCAACGCCAACCCGGCGTCGCTCGTCGCGGTCATGATGAACCTGGGCGAGATGGTCACGGCCACGCAGTCCGTCTCCGACGAGACGCTGCAGCTCCTGGCCGGCGAGATGAACTACACCGTTCAGATCGTCAGCCCGGAGGAGGAGGACCGCGAGCTGCTCGAGTCCTTCGACATCGAGTTCGGTGAGGACGAGGGCGACGAGGAGGACCTGGTGGTCCGCCCGCCGGTCGTCACCGTCATGGGTCACGTCGACCACGGCAAGACCCGACTGCTCGACGCCATCCGCAAGACGAACGTCATCGCGGGCGAGGCCGGCGGCATCACCCAGCACATCGGTGCCTACCAGGTCTCGACCGAGGTCAACGACGAAGAGCGCAAGATCACCTTCATCGACACCCCGGGTCACGAGGCGTTCACCGCCATGCGTGCCCGTGGTGCCAAGTCGACCGACATCGCGATCCTGGTCGTCGCGGCCAACGACGGCGTCATGCCGCAGACGGTCGAGGCGCTCAACCACGCCAAGGCGGCCGACGTCCCGATCGTCGTCGCGGTCAACAAGATCGACGTCGAGGGCGCCGACCCGACCAAGGTGCGCGGTCAGCTGACCGAGTACGGCCTGGTGGCCGAGGAGTACGGCGGCGACACCATGTTCGTCGACATCTCCGCCAAGCAGGGTCTGCACATCGACAGCCTCCTCGAGGCCGTCGTCCTCACCGCGGACGCCTCGCTCGACCTGCGGGCCAACCCCGGCCAGGACGCGCAGGGCATCTCGATCGAGTCCCGCCTCGACCGCGGCCGCGGTGCCGTGGCGACCGTCCTCGTCCAGCGGGGCACGCTGCGGGTCGGCGACACGATGGTCGTGGGCGACGCTTACGGCCGGGTCCGCGCCATGCTCGACGACAACGGCAACAACGTCACCGAGGCGGGCCCGTCGACGCCGGTCCAGGTCCTGGGCCTGACCAACGTCCCGGGTGCGGGCGACAACTTCCTGGTGGTCGACGAGGACCGTACGGCCCGTCAGATCGCCGAGAAGCGCGCCGCCCGCGAGCGCAACGCCGCGTTCGCCAAGCGCACGCGCCGCGTCTCCCTCGAGGACCTGGACAAGGTGCTCAAGGCCGGCGAGGTCCAGCAGCTCAACCTCATCATCAAGGGTGACGCTTCCGGTTCCGTCGAGGCGCTCGAGTCGTCCCTGCTCCAGCTGGACGTCGGCGAAGAGGTCGACATCCGCGTCCTGCACCGCGGCGTCGGTGCGGTCACGGAGTCCGACATCGACCTGGCGATGGGCTCGGACGCCATCGTGATCGGCTTCAACGTCCGTGCGGCGGGCCGCGCGGCGCAGATGGCCGAGCGCGAGGGCGTGGACGTCCGCTACTACTCGGTCATCTACCAGGCGATCGAGGAGATCGAGGCGGCCCTCAAGGGCATGCTCAAGCCGGAGTTCGAGGAGGTCGAGCTCGGTACGGCGGAGATCCGCGAGGTCTTCAAGTCGTCCAAGCTGGGCAACATCGCGGGTGTCCTCATCCGCTCGGGCGAGGTCAAGCGCAGCACCAAGGCGCGCCTCATCCGCGACGGCAAGGTCGTCGCGGAGAACCTCACCATCTCCGGTCTGCGCCGCTTCAAGGACGACGTCACCGAGATCCGCGAAGGCTTCGAGGGCGGTATCAACCTCGGAAACTTCAACGACATCAAGGTCGACGACGTCATCGCGACGTACGAGATGCGCGAGAAGCCGCGGGTGTAACGACCCACGGTGCCTGCGCTGGCCGACGGGAGCGTGCTCCCGTCGGCCAGCGCCCCTTTTCCGGGGACGGATCGGCGGGCGGAGTCCCAGGCGGCGACCCGGGGCCGCGCGCCGCGGGAGGCGCCCCGCCGGCCGGCGAAGCCCCGGGGAAACCCGGTCGAGTCGCCGGCGGGTACGGGGTACCGTTCATGATGTCCCCGGCCGCACGGACCTGGGGCCATCGATCCCGGACCGGCGGGTGAACCGGTTGCACACATGTATGTGGGGACGCTGTCCTTCGACCTCCTCCTCGGCGACGTACGGTCGCTGAAGGAGAAGCGCTCCGTCGTCCGCCCCATCGTCGCCGAGCTCCAGCGCAAGTACGCGGTGAGCGCGGCCGAGGTGGACCATCTCGACCTCTACCGGCGTGCCGAGATCGGCCTCGCCGCGGTCTCCGGCGACGCGGGGCACCTCACCGACCTGCTCGACCGGTGCGAACGTCTGGTCGCCGGCCGCCCCGAGGTGGACCTGCTGTCCGTGCGGCGGCGCTTCCACGGCGAAGACGACTGACCAGAGAAACAAGACAGGAAAGAACGGGAGCTGGACCAGTGGCCGACAACGCGCGGGCGAAAAGGCTGGCGGACCTCATCCGGGAGGTGGTGGCCCAGAAGCTGCAGCGCGGGATCAAGGACCCGCGGCTCGGTTCGCACGTCACCATCACGGACACCCGGGTCACGGGTGACCTCAGGGAGGCGACCGTCTTCTACACGGTCTACGGAGACGAGGAGGAGCGCAAGGCCGCCGCGGCCGGACTGGAGAGCGCCAAGGGCGTCCTCCGCTCCGAGGTCGGCAGGGCCGCCGGCGTGAAGTTCACGCCGACCCTGAGCTTCGTCGCCGACGCCCTGCCGGACAACGCCCGGACCATCGAGGACCTCCTCGACAAGGCGCGCGCCTCCGACGCCGCGGTGCGGCAGAGCGCCACCGGCGCGCGGTACGCCGGTGAGGCGGACCCCTACCGGAAGCCCGCCTCCGACGAGACGGACGACACCGCCGAATGAACGACCGCAAGCCCACCCCGCCCGACGGCCTGGTCATCGTCGACAAGCCGTCGGGCTTCACTTCGCACGATGTCGTCGCCAAGATGCGCGGCATCGCGCGCACGCGCCGCGTCGGCCACGCCGGCACCCTCGACCCGATGGCGACCGGCGTGCTCGTGCTCGGCGTGGAGAGGGCCACCAAGCTCCTCGGCCATCTCGCGCTGACCGAGAAGGAGTACCTCGGCACCGTCCGCCTCGGGCAGGACACCGTCACCGACGACGCCGAGGGGGAGATCACCTCCTCCACCGACGCCTCCGGGATCACCCGCGAGTCCATCGACACCGGCATCGCCAAGCTGACCGGCGACATCATGCAGGTGCCGTCCCGGGTCAGCGCCATCAAGATCGACGGCGTGCGGTCCTACAAGCGGGCCCGTGAGGGCGAGGAGTTCGAGATCCCCGCCCGGCCGGTGACGGTCTCCTCGTTCACCGTGTACGACGTCCGCGACGCCGTCGCCGAGGACGGCACCCCCGTCCTCGACCTGGTCGTCTCCGTCGTCTGCTCGTCCGGTACCTACATCCGCGCCCTCGCCCGGGACCTCGGCGCGGACCTCGGCGTCGGCGGGCACCTCACAGCGCTGCGCCGCACTCGGGTGGGGCCGTACAAGATCGACACGGCCAGGACGCTGGACCAGCTCCAGCAGGAGCTGACGGTCATGCCGATCGCCGAGGCGGCGGCTGCCGCCTTCCCGCGCTGGGACGTGGACTCCCGGCGTGCCCGGCTGCTCACCAACGGCGTCCGCCTGGAGATGCCCGACACCTACGCGGGTGCCGGCCCCGTGGCCGTGTTCGGCCCGGAGGACCGTCTCCTCGCCCTCGTCGAGGCGCAGAAGGGCAAGGCGAAGAGCCTGGCCGTCTTCGGCTGAGGAACCCACGGACCCCGGCCCCACCGGCCCGGGACGGGGCCGGTTCGCCCGTGGAGCGGCGAGCACGGGGCATCTCCTGCCGCCGCTCCACGGTCCCCCCTCGGTTCCCCCACCCCTAGGGTGTATCCAGCGCCCGCCGACCATTCACCCGTCCAGGCGGGCGCTCGGAGTGAAGCGGGGGAGCACAGGGGGGCGCGTTCGTCACGCGATCTGTCCCGCCGATCACCGCCTGCCTACCGTCGAAGACACAGGCACGCGCAGGGCGGGAGGAACGACCATGGCGGGACGGGGGCCGCACACACGCACCCGGGCCGCGCACGGCCGACCGCGCCCGGACTCCGCGGAGGGCGGACCGGGCCCGGACGAGGCCGGCGGACAGGGCCCGGACGACGGGCCGGACAGCGCCCACCGCGACACCGGCGGAGCCCACGGCGGCGTCCCGCAGGAGCACCCGGCCCAGCCGGAGGCCCCCGGGCCCGCTCTCGTCCACCTCCGGGACGTGTCCGGCCGCCCCAGGGGCCTCGCCTTCGCCGCCGACCACCACGGCACACTGATCACCAGTCACGAAGCCGTCGACGGCCTGCCCCGGCTCGTCGTGCACACCGCCGACGACCGCAGCCGCGTCGTGACGGCCGACGCGGTGACCGCGCTGCCCCACCGCGGCCTCGCCCTCGTCCGCACCGAAGGACTCGGCCTCGACCCGCTCCCGGTCACCGCGCGGGACCGCATCGACAGCGGCACGTACGTGCGCGTCCCCGCCGGCGTCTGGCGCGAGGCCCGGGTGCTCGGCGCGACCGGCGCCACCTACACCGCCACCGATCGCGCCCGTCCCGTCGGCGACGCCCTGGAACTGGCCATCGGCACGGCCGGCCGGGACGCGCTGCGCCCCGGCGGCGGCGCGGCCGGCGGGCCCGTGCTGGACGCCGTGACCGGCGCGGCCGTCGGCGTCGTGGCCACCGCCCTGCGGGCCGGCCACACCGCCGCCGGACTCGCCGTACCCCTGCGCCCCGCCGACCCCGCCGCCGACGGCCCGCTCGCCGACCTGATCGCCCGCAACGCCGCCACCGTGCCCGCCTACGGAACCGATCTCAACCCGGCCGGGATGCTGGAACTCACCGCCGTCTGCGTCGGCCAGGACGGCCCGCCCGGCGCGCTGCCCGGGCACGGGCCGGCCCCCCATGGCGCCGTCGACCCGGTCGAACGGGCCACGCCGGCCGCGGCGTTCTCCGCCTTCGCCACCGGTGACGCCACCGTCCTCGCCCTCGTCGGCGCCCCCGGCAGCGGCCGCACCACCGAACTCGCGGCGCTCGCCGCCCGCCGCAGCCGCGACCCGCTCCCCGCGCCCACCCTGTGGCTGCGCGGCGCAGACCTCCACGACGATGACACCGGAGTGGCGGACGCGGCCCGCCGCGCGCTGTCCCGCGCCGCCCGCATCGTCGCCGCCTCCCGCGGAGGCGACCCGGCGGATCTCGGCGATCTCGGCCCCGAGCGCCTGGCCCGCCTCGCCCGCACCGTCGGCCGGCCCCTGCTGCTCCTCCTCGACAGCCCCGAGGAGATGCCTCCGGTCCTTGCCCACCGCCTGCGCGCCTGGACCGAGGGCACCGTGGACTGGCTGCGCCGGACCGGCGCGCGGCTCGTGGTGGCCTGCCGGCCGGAGTACTGGGAGGACGCGGGCGCGCAGTTCCCCCGCGCACTGCTGCACGCGGCCGAACACCCCGCGGACGACACGCTGCCGCCCTGCGTCCCGCTGGGCGACCTCGGCCCCGAGGAGGCCCGGCGGGCCCGGCAGCGCCACCGCGTCCCCGAGGGCGTCCTCCCCGGCCCCGACGCCCGCCACCCCCTCACGCTGCGGCTGCTGGCCGAGGTACGCGCCGCGCTGCCGGACGCGCCCCGCGTCCGCACCGACCGCCACGACGTCTTCGCCGCGCACCTGGACCTGATGTGCCTGCGCATCGCGGTCCGGCTCGCCGCCGGGAACGAACTGCGCGGCTCCGCCGTACGACGGCTCGCGGCCAGGGTCGCCGGACAGGTCCACGAGGCCGCCCGGCGCAGCCTCGGCCCGGGCCAGGGGGAACTCGACCGGCAGGCGTTCGAGACGGTGTTCCCCTGGGGGCCGGCCCCCGACCGGCTCGGCGGCGGCACGGGCTGGGCGTCCGCCGTCCTCGCCGAGGGCCTCCTCGTCCCCGCGGGCAGCGGCTACCGCTTCGCCCACGAGGAACTCGCCGACTGGCTCCAGGGCATGCACCTCGACCTCGACGAGGCCCTGCGCGTACTCGTCCACCGCGCCCCGCGCGAGGCGCATCCACTGCCCGTCCCGCACCACCGCATCGGCCCCGTGGTGCAGGCCATGCTCCTGCTGGCCCGCCGGCACGGCACCCGCCGGCTCACGCTGCGCCTCGACGAGCTGGCCGACGCCCTGGACACGGACCCGGACTCCTGGTGGGCCGCCCGGCTGCTCACCGAGGTCCTCGCCCGGGTCCCCGACGCCACTCCGTACCTCGGTGTGCTGCGCGATCTCGCCGATCGGATCGCCGCACGGCGGCTGCCCCCGACGCGCTTCGGCCCCGCCTTCTGGACAGGCCTCCCGCTGCGCGACGCCGACCGCTTCGACCTGCTGCGCCGCCTCGTCCTCGCCGACACCGCGCCGCAGGACGGCGGCGCCCCCCGCTTCCTGGACACCACGGCCCGGCTCCTCGCCGGCGACCCCGCCGCCGTCCAGCCCCATCTCACCCACTGGTTCGATGACGAGCGGCCCCTGCCCGCCACCCCGCACGCCACCGTCGCCACCGCCGCGCAGGCCCTGCTGCACACCCACCGGCACGGCGCGCTCGACGACCTCACCGAGGTCCTGGCCGACAGCGCCCACCGCCGCGCCGACGAACTCCTCGCCGTCCTCGCCGAGGACGAGCCCTCCGCGCTCTGCCGGGCCGTCGACCGCTGGGCCCGCGACGTCCGGCCGGACCGCCGGGTGGCGGCCATGGCGTACGGGCTGCGCGCCGCACCGCACGTCCGCAGCGACGCGGACCGGGAACTGCTGCGCTGCGCCGCCCTCGCCCTCCTGGCCCGGTCCGCCGACGCCACGCTGCACGGCGCAGCGCTCGCCCTCCTGGTCCGCGACCCGCACACCCGGGCCCGCCACCTTCCGCAGGCGCTGCGCCGGTTCGCCGCGGGCGATCCCCAGCTTCCGCCCGGCGCGCTGCTCACCGCCCTGGCCACCCACCCGGAACCCGTGCTCGACGCCTTCCGGACCCGGCTCGCCGGGCCGAACGCCGGGGAGGCGCTGCGGGCGCTCGCCGACGCCGGCGAGCCCGGCCCGGCTCGCCGGGCCGCCGCACTGGTCCGGGAGGCCGTGGCGGCACGACCGGACGCCGCCGAGGACGTCGCCGGATACGTCGACCGGTGCCTGGACCGCGGACCCTCCGCCCGGGCCGCGCTGTTCCCGCTGGTCACCGATCTCCTGCAGGGAGGGCCCGAGCGGGTGCGAGCCGCCCTCGCCGCCGTCCTGGGCGCGCCCGGGACCCCCGCGTCCCGGCCCCTGCGCACGGAACTGCGCGAGTTCCTGCTGGCCCACGAGCAGGAACCCGCCGTCCTCGACGCGCTGCTCCACGCCGCCGTCTACCAGGGGGGCGGCGAGCTGCGTGACCTCCTCCACCGCGCCGGTCTGCTGCTCGTCCGCACCCCCGAGGGCGCGTCCCGGCTCGACCGCGGCCTGGTGGATCTCGCCCGTCACGTCCCCGGCTTCGCCGCGCTCATGGCCGGCTGGCTGGCCGGGACCCCCGGGGACTGGGCGGCGGTCGTCGGCCCCAGGACCCGCCGAGTGATCGAGAACCTGGCGAGCGTGCGCGTCCCCGTCTGAAGGGTCCGCGTCACGTGCGCCCCGTCACAGCCACCATGCCGATGCCGGGCGGGGGCGCGTGGCATGGCACCCTTAGACCTGCGTAACCAGGCACCGAAACACCAACGGCAGATACAGACACGGGTTCGAGGAGCGGTCACAGTGCAGCGCTGGCGTGGCTTGGAGGACATCCCCCGGGACTGGGGGCGCAGCGTCGTCACCATCGGCTCCTACGACGGAGTGCACCGCGGCCACCAGCTGATCATCCGGCACGCCGTGGACCGCGCCCGCCAGCTCGGTGTGCCCGTCGTCGTCGTCACCTTCGACCCGCACCCCAGCGAGGTCGTCCGCCCCGGCAGCCACCCGCCGCTGCTCGCCCCGCACCACCGCCGCGCCGAGCTGATGGCCGATCTGGGCGTGGACGCCGTGCTGATCCTGCCGTTCACCACCGAGTTCTCGAAGCTGTCGCCGGCGGACTTCGTCGTCAAGGTCCTCGCCGACCGGCTGCACGCCAGGGCCGTCGTCGAGGGTCCCAACTTCCGCTTCGGCCACAGGGCCGCGGGCAACGTGGAGTTCCTCACCGAGCAGGGCAAGGAGCACGACTTCGAGGTGGAGGTCGTCGACCTCCACCTCACCGGCGCGGCGGGCGGCGGCCAGCCGTTCTCCTCCACGCTGACCCGCCGCCTGGTGGCCGAGGGGGACGTCGCCGGTGCCGCCGAGATCCTCGGCCGCCCGCACCGTGTGGAGGGCGTGGTGGTGCGCGGCGCCCAGCGCGGCCGCGAGCTGGGTTTCCCGACCGCCAATGTCGAGACGCTGCCGCACACCGCGATCCCCGCCGACGGCGTCTACGCCGGCTGGCTGCACGTGGACGGTGAGGCGATGCCGGCCGCGATCTCCGTCGGGACCAACCCGCAGTTCGACGGCACGGAGCGGACCGTGGAGGCGTACGCCATCGACCGGGTGGGCCTGGACCTGTACGGCCTGCACGTCGCCGTCGACTTCCTCGCCTATGTGCGGGGGCAGGCCCGGTTCGACACGCTGGACGCGCTGCTGGAGCAGATGGCCGAGGACGTCAAGCGCTGCCGGGAGCTGGTGGCGGAGGCAGACGCCGGGGCCCGGTAGGGGCCTGTACGACGCCGAAGGGCGGCCGGTGCCCCACGCACCGGCCGCCCTTTCGCCGTACGCCGGGTTACTGCTGCGGCGGCTGAGGCTGGGCCGGGGGCTGCTGTCCCGGCTGCGGGTAGCCATACCCCTCCGGCGGCGCCGGCTGCTGCGGGCCCGGTTGCTGTGGGGCGTGCTCCTCTCCCGGTCGCTGAGGGGCGGGCTGGGGGTGGGGCCGGTGGCCGCCGGGCTGGGCCGGAAGCGGGGCGGCTGCCTGACCGGGCTGCGGCACATACGGCTGGCCCGGCTGCTGCGGGTACGGCTGGCCGTACGGCTGACCGGGTTGCTCCTGCCCTGGGTACGGCCGGCCGGGCTGCTGCGGATGCGGCTGACCGGGGTGCCCGGGGTGTGCGGAGGGCTGACCGGGTTGTCCCGGCTGCCCCGGCTGGGGTGCGTACGGCTGGCCCGCCTGCTGCGGGTGGGGGACCTGCTGGCCCGGCTGTCGCGGGTAGGGGACCTGCTGGCCCGGCATCGGCTGGCCCGGGTGCTGCTGGCCCGGCATCGGCGGGGCCGCCACCGGCGGTGGGTTGCCGTCACTGGTCCACAGCCCGTGAGCCTGCTGGTGCCGGGTGAAGTCCTCGGCGATCATCGCGGCGAGGTGGAAGTACGCCTCCCGCACCTTCGGCCGCATCATGTCCAGATCGACCTCCGCACCGGCTGCCAGGTGCTCGTCGAACGGCACGACGACGACTCCGCGGCACCGGGTCTCGAAGTGGGCCACGATGTCCTCGACCTTGATCATCTTGCCGGTCTCGCGGACGCCCGAGATGACGGTGATCGAGCGGGCGACCAGGTCCTGGTAGCCGTGTGCCGAGAGCCAGTCCAGGGTCGTGCTGGCGCTGGACGCGCCGTCCACGGACGGCGTGGAGATGATGATGAGCTGGTCGGCGAGGTCCAGCACGCCGCGCATGGCGCTGTAGAGGAGGCCCGTGCCCGAGTCGGTGAGGATGACCGGGTACTGCCTGCCCAGGACGTCGATCGCGCGCCGGTAGTCCTCGTCGTTGAAGGTCGTCGAGACGGCCGGGTCGACGTCGTTGGCGATGATCTCCAGGCCGGAGGGGGCCTGCGAGGTGAACCGCCGGATGTCCATGTACGAGTTGAGGTACGGGATCGCCTGGACGAGGTCGCGGATCGTCGCGCCGGTCTCGCGCCGCACCCGGCGGCCGAGCGTACCGGCGTCCGGGTTGGCGTCGATGGCCAGGATCTTGTCCTGCCGCTCGGTGGCCAGGGTGGCGCCCAGCGCGGTCGTCGTCGTGGTCTTGCCGACACCGCCCTTGAGGCTGATCACGGCGATGCGGTAGCAGGACAGCACCGGTGTGCGGATGAGATCGAGCTTGCGCTGCCGCTCGGCCTCCTCCTTCTTTCCGCCGAGCCTGAACCGGCTCCCGCCCGTGGCCGGACGGCTGCTCTTGGCCCGCTGCTTCCTGTTGCTGAGCAGCCGGTCGGAGGACAGCTCGACCGCCGCGGTGTAACCCAGCGGCGCGGCACCGGGGTTGGTGGGCTGGCGCTGGTCGGGCTGCACCGGCTGTGGCCAGGCGGCCCCGGTGCGCGGGTCGACGGGCGGCACCGGCGCGCCAGGCCCCGGCTGCGGTGCCTGCGGGGCCGTCCGGGACGGCTGTGGGGCGCCGTGCTGCTGCGGCGGCTGCGGCGGGAAGCGGTCACCGCCCTGGGCGTCGGGCGCCGGAGGCGGCGGGAAACCGTACCCCGAGGGCGCCGGGCCGGCCGGGTGCTGGGCGGGCACGCCCGGCGGCGGGAAGCCGTAGCCCGGCTGCGCCTGGGGCACCGGGGCGGGGACCTGCGGCGGGG
>NZ_JADWYM010000069.1 GCF_022414535.1 Streptomyces sp. MUM 2J | reverse complement strand
CCCGGCCGCGCCGGGCCGGGGGATCCGGCCGGTGGCGCGGTGGAGAGGGCGTCCGCCGACGGGGCGGGGGCGGGGACGGCCGCCCCCGCGGCGGCCTGCCCGGAGCGGCCCCCGTCCAGGCCGTCCAGGCGCTCGCGCAGGTGGCCCGCCCGGCGCCGGGCGTCGCGTACCGTCAGCGGCGGCGGGGACCAGCCGGCCAGTCGGCCGAGTCCGACGACCGGTGGGTACACCGGGGACACGGCCATCACCTCGGCCGGGGTACCGACCACCAGAGCCGCCCCCGCACCGGGCAGCAGGGCGACCCGGTCGGCGTACTGCACCACCCGCTCCAGCCGGTGCTCCGCCATCAGCACCGTCGTGCCCAGGTCGTGGACGAGCCGCTGGATCACCGCGAGGACCTCCTCGGCCGCCGCCGGGTCGAGCGCGGACGTCGGTTCGTCGAGGACGAGCACCCGCGGGTGCGGCGTCAGCACGGAGCCGATGGCGACCCGCTGCTGCTGCCCGCCGGAGAGGCCGGCCAGGGGCCGCCCGCGCAGACCTGCCAGACCCAGCAGGTCCAGCGTCTCCTCCACACGGCGCCGCATCACCTCCGGCGGCAGCCCCAGCGACTCCATCCCGTAGGCGAGTTCGTCCTCGACGGTGTCGGTGACGAAGTGGGACAGCGGGTCCTGGCCCACCGTGCCCACGACGTCGGCGAGTTCACGCGGTTCGTGGGTGCGGGTGTCGCGCCCGGCGACGGTGACCCGGCCGGCCAGGGTGCCGCCGGTGAAGTGCGGGACCAGGCCGCCGACCGCGCCGAGCACCGTCGACTTGCCGACGCCGGACGGGCCCACGAGCAGCACGAGTTCGCCCTCCGGGACCTCCAGGTCCACACCGCGAACGGTGGGTTCGGCGGCACCTTCGTACGTCACCGACACGTTCTCGAAACGGATCACGACGGCTCCTCGGGGGCGTCCGGCGGGCGGGGCGCGACGAACGCGGGCAGCAGGCCGACGAGGACCGCCGCCGCGGGCCACAGCGGCAGGACGGGCGCGGTGAGCGGCACCACGCCGGGATGCAGGGCCGCCGGATCGGTGGACGCGGCGAGGGCCAGCAGCGCGGCGACACCGGCGCCCGAGGCGGCGACCAGCCGGGCACGCGCGTTCCAGCGGTCCGGGCGGTAGCGGGTGCGTGGTGTGCGCCGCCCGCCGAGCCACAGGCCCGCCAGCGCGGCGGTGAGCCCGGCCAGCAGCACCGGCAGACCGTACACCCCGCCTTCCGCGGTGAGCAGCCCGTACGTGCCCGCGCACACGCCGAGCAGCCCGCCGAGTGTGAGCGCGGCCGTCGTACGGCGCACCCCGGCGGGCACGTCCGCGGTACGGCCGTACCCGCGCGCGTCCATCGCCGCGGCCAGCGCGACGGAACGCTCCAGCGCGCCCTCCAGGACCGGCAGCCCCACCTGGAGCAGTCCCCGCACCCCCCGGTCCGGGCGGCCCCGCAGTCGGCGGGCGGCGCGCAGCCGCTGCGCGTCGGCGACGAGGTTCGGGGCGAAGGTGAGGGCGACGACGACCGCCACGCCCATCTCGTAGAGGGCACCGGGCAGGGACTTCAACAGCCGGGTCGGGCTCGCGAGGGCGTTCGCGGCACCCACGCACACCAGCAGAGCGGCGAGTTTCAGGCCGTCGTAGAACGCGAAGAGAAGGCCCTCGGCGGTCACCCTGCCGCCCAGCCGGATGCCCTGGGCCCAGTGCGGCAGCGGCACCTCGGGAAGGGTGACGACCACGTGCGTGCCCGGCACGGGCGAGCCGAGGACCACGGCGAACACCAGACGGACGACGAGGACGGCGAGGGCCAGCTTCAGGAAGGCGGAGTAGGAGCGGGACCAGGGTGCGTCGGGCCGGCACGTCGTCACGACGTACGCCGAGACCGCGAGGAGGAGGCCGAGCAGCAGCGGGTTGGTCGTCCGCGTGGCGGCCGTACCGAGCCCGAGCGCCCACAGCCACCAGGCGCCCGGGTGCACCCCGGCGTCACGCATTCCGGCGCCGCTGCGCCTGCCACACCGCCGCGCCCGCGAGCACGACGACGACCGCCCCGCCGGCGATCAGCCCCAGCGACGGGCCCCCGTCCGAGGAGTCCTCGTCGGCCTGCGCCGCCTCCCCGGTCTTCCCCGGGCCCTTCGAAGCGGCTGCGCCGCCGCCCGAGACCTGTTCCCCGCAGCCGCGCCGCGGATACCCGGTGACGGCGCACAGCAGGGCGTTGCTGTCGTAGCGCAGTGGTCCCGCGACGGCGGCCAGGGCCTCGGCGGTCGTGGCGTCGGGCGCGACACGGGCGCACGCCGTGTCCGCGGCGGGCGGAACCTCCCCCGACGGTGCGTCGGCGGCCGTGCCGAAGTCGAGGACCAGCGCGACCCGCTTGGTGCCCTCCCGGGCCGGAGTCGCCGCGCAGATCGCGGCGAAGTCCGCCGTGCCACGGGGCTGCGCGGCGTCGGAGGAGTCCTCACTGACCGCGAAGCGGAAGCCCTGCACGGCGCCGTCGGCGGGGCGGGTGGTGGACGGCCCCTGCGTGGCGTACGTCCAGTGGCCGCCGTCCCGCTCCCAGAACGACCAGTAGCGGTAACCGGCGGCCTGCGCCTGGGCCGCGCTCCCCAGCAGCAGGAGCGCGGTCGCCACGAGCGCGGCGGCACGCCGGATCACGGCTGCCGCCTCTTGGCGCGTCCGCTCAGCAGGAAGCCGACGCCGATGCCGGCTACCAGGCAGACGCCGACGAACCACCAGACGCCGAAGGAGGAGCCGCTGTCGTCGGCGGCCTCGGTGGTCTTGCCGTCCTTGCCGTCCTCGGCATTCTTGGCGTCGCCGGTCGCCCCGGCCGCCTTCGGGGCCGGACCCGTCGAGTTGAGGGCACTCACCAGGTCCCGGCCGCCGAAGGCACGCGGGTCGGTGCCGGCGGCGTGGGCGGCGAGGATCAGCTGGGCGTAGGCGGCCGGGCCGCTCTGCTCGGCCCAGGACGCGGCGTTCTTCTCCAGCCACTGGAGCGGCTGCCGGGCCTGCGCGGCACCGCCCTGCGCGGCGAGGGCGACCACCGCGTCGGCGGTGTTGCCGTAGTCGGGCTGGTCGTCGGCGCCGGGGAGGGCGGAGGTGAGGTGACCGTCCTTCCGCACGGCCTGCGCGAGGTAGGCGGCGCCGTTGGCGGCGGCCTGCACCGGGGTGGGGCCGCCGGAGCCGGAGCAGGTGGGGGCCGCGGCCTGCCCGGCCTCGGCCACCAGGCCCTTGCCCAGGATGCCGAGCACCGCCGCGGCGGTCGCGTCGGCGTTCGCGGCGAGCTTGCCGTCCTTGTCGGGCTGGTAGGCGAAGGCGCCGCCGTCGGAACACGGCAGGGCCAGCTTCACCAGCGCGTCGTAGGGGGACTTGCCGTCCTTGAGGGTGCCGGCGGGCTTCTCGCCGGCCGCGGCGAGCGCGCCGACGACGACGGAGGTGGAGTTGGCGTCGCTGGCACCGCCGGGTGTGTAGCCCCAGCCGCCGTCGTCGTTCTGCACGGACTTCAGCCAGGCGACGGCCTTCCCGGTCTGCGCGTCGTGGCCGCCGAGCGCGGCGAGGGCCTGGACGGCGGCGGCCGTGCTGTTGGTGTCGACCATCAGCTTGGCGTCACAGGCCGCGGCGGCATCGGGGCGGAAGGCGGCGAACGAGCCGTCGGCGCACTGCTGACCGGTCAGCCAGTCCACGGCCTCGTCGGCGGGCCGCACTCCCACGGTGTGCTGCGCGAGGAGGGCCAGGGACTGGCGCCACACGCCGTCGTAGGTCGGATCGGTGCTGCCGTACAGCCCGGAGGGCAGCGCCGCGGAAGGGGACGGCGACGGGGACGCGGCGACGGCGGGCGCGGCGGCGGCACCGAGAACGGCGATGCCGGCCAGGGCCGCGGCACTGCGGCGGATGTTCATGATCGGCGGCTGCCTCTCCCAGTTGACGCGGAGAAGGGCAGCACGGGACGGACGACCCGGGCGGCTCTGCTCCGCAGACCTCGACGGTGCCGTGCGGCGGCGGGCTGCCGCGCACGTGAGCCGGTCACGCACGCACAGGGAGATCCGGCTCGCCACGGCGACGCGGCTCACGGTTGCGGGTCAGCGCCGGAATTGCACCGGCTTTCCCCTGCACAGGTGTGATGACGACGCGGTCACTGTACCGGCCCGTGGAGGAGCGGCCGAGGGGAGCCCGGGCGGCGCGGCACGGGCCTCCCGCCCGGTGGCCCGCACCGGTGTGCGGCCGCCGCCGCGCCGCGGTCGCGTCGCAGGCGGGCGCACCCCCGGGAGGTCCGGACGTCCGGCGGGGCGGCGCGGGCGGGCGTGCGCCTCCGGGGCGTGCCGCGACGGGTGTGGTCGGGGCGTCTCGCCGGTGGGAGGGACGGGGCGCCGGGCGGCGGGGCGGTGATGGGTGGTACGGGACGTCAGAGGGCTGGCGGGGGCGGGCCGTTCGGGCAGTGTGGGGTTCGCCGACGGGAAATCAGCCCGCCGCCCACCTGCGGGCCGACCGGAAGGAGGCGGCCGGGACTTCACGGGGCTCCCGCTCCACGGGCCACAGCGGACTGCCGGACGTTTCACCCCGTCCCCCTGACCCCGTCGGCCGGGGGCAGCTCGATCAGCCGGCAGACGGTGTCGATGTCCGTCTTCACCTGCGCGATCGACGCCCGCCCCGACAGCCACGTGATCAGGGCGGAGAGCCAGGTGTGCTCGATGACGCGGACCACGGAGAGCTGCTCGGGGGTCGGGCGCTCCTGACCCATCGCGTCGAGGATGATCGCGGTGGTCTGCCGGGAGACCTGGTCGACCTCGGGGGAGACGCTGCGGTCGGCGAAGGTCAGGGCGCGGACCATCGCGTCGGCCAGGTGCGGCTCCCGCTGGAGTGCGCGGAAGGCCCGCATCAGGGTCTCGGCGACCCGCTCCGCGGCCGAGTCGCCGGTCGGCGGACGCCGGCGCAGCGTGCCGTGCAGCCGCTCCAACTGGTCCTGCATCGTGGCGACCAGGAGATGGACCTTGGACGGGAAGTAGCGGTAGAGCGTGCCGAGCGCCACCTGCGAGGCCTCCGCGACCTCCCGCATCTGCACCGCGTCGAACCCGCCCCGGCCGGCCAGTTGCGCGCTCGCCTGCAGAATGCGGCGGCGCCGTGCCTCCTGCCGCTCGGTGAGGGACGGGGTGTCAGTGCGCCCGGTGGCGCCGCGCTTGGCTTCCGCAGGCATGGGTCCCGTTCCGTGACAGTGGGTGAGGAGGCGGCGGGGCAGGGGTGACCGGAAAGATCATGGCAGGTTCCGGCCGTGGCGTGAATCACCTGATCCACTGGTCACACGACGGCTACCTGCCGGTAGATTCGGAGCCTCCTCGACGATCAAGTCTGTAACTTGTTCTAGATTAGCGTCCCGGCGTAATCTCGCGGGACAAGGCAGGGAGAGAGGGGCTCCGGAGTGACCGCTGAGGCCAGTCGGACGGGGTCCCCCGCGGACCGCGCCGCGGACGGCGAGCGACCGCTCGACATCGCGCTCCTGACATACAAAGGGAACCCGTTCTGCGGCGGTCAGGGCGTCTACGTACGCCACCTCTCACGCGAGCTGGCCCGTCTCGGCCACCGCGTCGAGGTGATCGGCTCCCAGCCGTACCCCGTCCTCGACGAGGGCGAGGACCACGCCGGCCGGCTGCGTCTCACCGAGCTGCCGAGCCTGGACCTCTACCGCCAGCCGGACCCCTTCCGCACGCCCGGGCGCGAGGAGTACCGCGACTGGATCGACGCCCTGGAGGTCGCCGCCATGTGGACCGGCGGCTTCCCCGAGCCGCTGACGTTCTCGCTGCGGGCCCGCCGCCATCTGCGCGCCCGGCGCGGCGAGTTCGACGTCGTCCACGACAACCAGACCCTCGGCTACGGGCTCCTCGGCGACGTCGGCGCGCCGCTGGTGACGACCGTCCACCACCCCATCACCGTCGACCGGCTGCTGGAGCTCGATGCCGCCGGGACCTGGGGGCGCCGCTGGTCGGTGCGCCGCTGGTACGCCTTCACCCGCATGCAGAAGCGCGTCGCCCGCCGTCTGCCGTCCGTCCTCACCGTCTCCGGAACCTCCCGCCAGGAGATCGTGGACCACCTCGGCGTACGGTCCGACCGCATCCATGTCGTCCACATCGGCGCCGACACCGACCTGTTCGCCCCCGACCCCTCCGTGCCGGTCGAGCCCGGCCGGATCGTGACCACGTCCAGCGCGGACGTGCCCCTCAAGGGCCTGGTCTTCCTCGTCGAGGCGCTGGCGAAGGTCCGCACCGAGCAGCCCGCCGCCCACCTCGTCGTCGTCGGCAAGCGGCCCACGCAGGGCCCGGTGGCGCGGGCGATCGAGCGGTACGGCCTGGAAGACGCCGTGGAGTTCGTCAAGGGCATCTCCGACCCCGAACTCGTCGACCTGGTGCGGTCCGCCGAGGTCGCCTGCGTGCCGTCGCTCTACGAGGGCTTCTCGCTGCCGGCCGCGGAGGCCATGGCCACCGGCACACCCCTGGTGGCCACCACCGGCGGAGCGATCCCCGAGGTGGCCGGCCGGGACGGCGAGACGTGCCTGGCGGTGCCGCCCGGCGACCCGGGCGCGCTCGCCGCCGCCCTGGGCCGGCTGCTGTCGGACGCCGAGCTGCGGGCCCGCCTGGGCGCGGCCGGACGCGAGCGGGTGCTGCGGCACTTCACCTGGGCCCGGGCCGCCGAGGGAACCGTGGCCCGCTACCGCGAGGCCATCGACCGGGCCGCCGGACGCCCCGCGGCCCCGGGAGCCGCCGCCCCCGACTCCTCCCCAAGTGACACCGGCGTCTACTCCGAAAGCAGGGCCACGTGCTGACCGTCGACTTCACCCGGTTCCCGCTCGCCCCGGGCGACCGCGTCCTGGACCTCGGCTGCGGAGCCGGCCGGCACGCCTTCGAGTGCTACCGGCGCGGCGCACAGGTCGTGGCACTGGACCGCAACGGTGAGGAGATCCGCGAGGTCGCCAAGTGGTTCGCGGCGATGAAGGAGGCCGGGGAGGCACCGGCGGGCGCCACCGCGACCGCCATGGAGGGCGACGCCCTCGCCCTGCCCTTCCCCGACGCTTCCTTCGACGTCGTCATCATCTCCGAGGTGATGGAGCACATCCCCGACGACAAGGGCGTCCTCGCCGAGATGGTCCGGGTGCTCAGGCCCGGCGGCCGGATCGCCGTCACCGTCCCGCGCCACGGACCGGAGAAGGTCTGCTGGGCGCTGTCCGACGCCTACCACGAGGTCGAGGGCGGCCACATCCGCATCTACAAGGCGGACGAACTGCTCGCGAAGATGCGCGAGGCGGGCCTGAGGCCGTACGGCAGTCACCACGCGCACGCGCTGCACTCGCCGTACTGGTGGCTGAAGTGCGCGTTCGGCGTCGACAACGACAAGGCGCTGCCGGTGCGCGCCTACCACAAGCTGCTGGTCTGGGACATCATGAAGAAGCCGCTGGCCACCCGCGTCGCCGAACAGGCACTCAACCCGCTGATCGGCAAGAGCTTCGTGGCCTACGCGACCAAGCCGCACCTGCCCCGGGCGGCCGCCAAGTGACCACTCCCCGGACGGAACACCTGGTCCTGCCCGGGGTCCTGACCGCCGAGCAGGCCGCCGCGACCGTCGCCGGCATCCTCCGCGTGCAGCGCGAGGACGGGGCGATCCCCTGGTTCCGCGGCCACCACCTGGACCCCTGGGACCACGTCGAGGCCGCGATGGCCCTGGACACCGCGGGCGAACACGCCGCGGCCGAGCGGGCGTACGACTGGCTGGCACGGCACCAGAACGGCGACGGCTCCTGGTACGCGGCCTACGCGGACGGGGCGTACGACGACGTCACGGACCGCGGCCGGGAGACCAATTTCGTCGCCTACATAGCCGTGGGCGTGTGGCACCACCACCTCGCCACCGGCGACGACGGCTTCCTCGACCGCATGTGGCCCACCGTCTGCGCGGCCGTCGAGTTCGTGCTGCGGCTCCAGCAGCCCGGCGGGCAGATCGGCTGGCGGCGCGACGACGACGGCACCCCGGCCACGGACGCGCTGCTCACCGGCAGTTCCTCGATCCACCACGCGCTGCGCTGCGCGCTCGCGATCGCCGCGCAGCGCGAAGAGCCGCAGCCGGACTGGGAGCTGGCGGCGGGCTCGCTGCGGCACGCGATCCGCCGGCACCCGGAGCGGTTCCTCGACAAGGGCCGCTACTCGATGGACTGGTACTACCCGGTCCTCGGCGGCGTCCTCACCGCCACGGAGGCGGCCTCCCGCATGGAGGAGGGCTGGGACCGCTTCGTCGTGCCCGGCCTCGGTGTGCGCTGCGTCGTCCCCAACCCGTGGGTGACGGGTGGCGAATCGGCCGAACTCGCCCTGGCGCTGTGGGCGATGGGCGAGTCCGATCGTGCGCTGGAGGTGCTGCAGTCGATCCAGCACCTGCGCGACGACTCCTCCGGCCTGTACTGGACGGGCTACGTCTTCGACGACGACGCCGTCTGGCCGCGCGAGCTGACCACCTGGACCGCCGGTTCCCTCCTCCTCGCGGTCGCCGCCCTCGGCGGTCACGAGGCGACCTGCGCGGTCTTCGGGGGCGAGCACCTGCCGCGGGGCCTGGACACCGACTGCTGCGGCTGAGCACGCCCGCCGCCGGCCGCAGTGCCGGCGCCCACCGGGTGCGCCGGCACTGCCGCCGCGCGGCACACCAGGGCGGGCCGCGCCGTGTTCACGGCAACGGCCCCCCGCCCGCGGGGGCGAGGGGCCGTACGGCGAGGCGTGGAGCGTCGTTCAGCCGCGCTGGATGCCGGAGGTGTCCTGCAGGACGCCGCGGCGGCCGTCCTGGGTCTGGGCGATCAGGCTCGGGCCGCGCTGCTCGACCGCCAGGTACCAGGTGCCGGGCGCCAGTTCGGCGACCGGCGTGGGTGAGCCGTCCTCCGCGAACAGCGGACGAGCCACCGGGACCGCGAACCAGAACGGGGAGAAGTCCCCGGCCGGCTGCTGCGCCTGTGCCTGCGGCTGCTGTGCCTGCGGCTGACCCGGCTGCCCGGCGTACGGCTGCTGCGGGCCGCCGGGCTGGGGCTGGCCGCCGAACGACGCCTGCGGGGCGCCCGGGTAGCCGTAACCGGCGGGCGGCTGGGCCCCGTAGGGCTGCGGGGCCGCCGGCCGGGGGGCGGCGATCAGGGAGGACTGGAGCGCGGGAACGAGCGGCGTGGCCACGGCCGCGGCGGCGAGGATCAGCGTGGCGATGAACGCGAGGATCAGGCCCGTGCCGGCGTCCGGGCCGCTGCTGCCGTTGCCGACGTTGTCCGCCCCGCCGGCCGGGTCGAAGACGTTGCCCAGCGCGCTCCACGCGGCGAACACCGCGAAGGCGACACCGAACTGACCGAGGTCGAGGCCCACCACCTTCAGCGGCTGCGGGCGGGAGCGCGCGAGGACGATCAGGGCGGCGCCGATGATTCCGGCCAGGACGACACCGAGCACCACCGGACCGCTGCCCCACAGGCTCGGCAGGTCGTAGCTGTCGGGGATCCCGTCGTGCGAGTAGAGATCGAAGAACGACGCGATGAACAGCAATACCGCTGCTCCGATCACCACGCCGTCGCCTCGAGTGAGGGAGCGGATATTCACTTCAGGTCCTTCGTAGGTCGTCTCGTCGGAAGAGGCGTCGCTGTCACCCTGTCGCCGGCAGGCCCCGGTGTGAAGCGCGGGGGTGACCTCTCGTCGTGGGACGACATTATCGTCCGTCCGACGAGGCTGTCCGCCGGGATCAGCGCGTGGATCCCTACCCGCGCAGGAAACCCACGATTCCCTCGGAGATGCCCAGCGCCGCCTCCTGCCGCCAGGCACCGTTGGTGAGCAGCGCCGCGTCCTTGCCGTCGCGCATGTTGCCGCACTCGATGAACACCTTGGGAACCGTTGACAGATTGAGACCGCCCAGGTCCTTCCGCGTCACGAGCCCGGTGCCGTCCCCGACGTAGTTGGACGGCGCGCTGCCGGTGACCCGCACGAAGTTGCCGGCGATGCGCTCGCCGAGCTCGCGGGACGGGGCGACGATGGGGCGGGTGTCGGCGGCGCCCGCGTGCACGCTCGCGGGCAGGATGACGTGGAAACCGCGGTTTCCGGCGGCGGATCCGTCCGCGTGGACGGAGACGACGGCGTCGGCGTGCGCGTCGTTGCCGATGCGGGCCCGCTCGTCGATGCACGGTCCGAAGGGCCGGTCCCCGTCCTGGGTCAGCTTCACCGTGGCGCCCTGCTGTTGCAGCAGGTCGCGCAGCCGGTGGGCGACGTCGAGGGTGAAGACGGCCTCGGTGTAACCGGAGTTGGTGGACGTGCCGGTGGTGTCGCACTCCTTGAGGTTGGTACCGATGTCCACCTTGCGGTTGATGTCGGCGGCATGCCGGAAGTTGCCGGGGTTGTGGCCGGGGTCGATGACGACGACCTTGCCCGCGAGCGGGCCCGTTGCGGCGCTGGGGGTGGTGGCGGTGGTGGAGGCGGTGGTGGAGGCGGTGGTGGAGGGGGTGGCGGCCGGCTTCTTGCCGTCGTCCGTCCCGGAGGCCGGTGGTGCCGCGCTGACGGGCACGTCCGCGGCTGCGCCGGTCGAGGCCCGCGCGCCGGCCGCGCCGCCGGGCCCGGCCGTGCCGCCGGAGCCGCCGGGGGAGCCCACGGCCTCGTACACGGCCCAGCCCAGCAGGGCGCCCGGCACGAGGGCGGCGAGGGCCACGATCACCGGGGTGCGTCGGGGGCGGCGGGGCTGCGGCGGATCGAAGTCCGGACCTACGTAGGACACGACTGCCACCCTAGCGGCAGGTCAGCGCTGCGGCAGGGTGGAGCGGCCCGGGTCGTTCCACCCGAACGGCACACCGACGGTGGACGACGTAGTCCCGCTCGCCCCCGAGGCCGGACTCCGCGACTCAGCCGCCGACCCGGTGGCCCGCGCTCTCAGATCCCCGTCCCGGTGCGCCGCAGCACCCGCAGCGACCCCGTCGCGGACACCTCGGTGAACGCGCCGGACTCCAGCGCCCGCAGGTAGATCCGGTAGGGCGCCTGGCCGGTGAACTCGTCGGCGGGGTCGGGGAAGACGTCGTGGATGACGAGCAGACCGCCCTCGGCGAGATGCGGGGCCCAGCCCTCGTAGTCGGCAGTGGCGTGCTCGTCGGTGTGGCCGCCGTCGACGAAGACGAGCCCGAGCGGCGTGCCCCAGATCCCGGCCGCCTGCGGCGAGCGGCCGACGACCGCCACCACGTGCTCCTCCAGGCCCGCCCGGTGCAGGGTCCGGCGGAAGGCGGGCAGCGTGTCCATCAGGCCGACCTCGGGGTCGACCGTCTCCGGGTCGTGGTAGTCCCAGCCCGGCTGCTGCTCCTCGCTGCCGCGGTGGTGGTCGACGGTCACCGCCGTGACCCCGCTCGCGCGGGCCGCGTCGGCCAGCAGGACCGTGGAACGGCCGCAGTACGTGCCGACCTCCAGCAGCGGCAGCCCGAGCCGTCCGGCGGTCAGGGCCGCGCCGTGGAGGGCGAGCCCCTCGTCGAGGGGCATGAAGCCCTTCGCCGCCTCGAACGCGGCCAGGATGTCGGGCGCGGGTGCCGCGGTCATGGGCGGGCCTTTCCGGTGTCACGGGCGTCTCGGCGCCCCATCGTGTCGTACCCCCTGGCGGCCGGGCGACAGGGGGTACGGGTGTTCTTGATCTCAGGTGCGGCAGGGTCCCCGTCGCCCGCCGGCCGCCTCCCGGCCGCCGTCGTGGTCCCTCACGCTGTCACCGCCTCGCCCGTCTCCGACGCCGGGGACCGCGCCGACGATCAGCGCGGGCAGCCGGCCCGGGGCGCGTCCGGAGACGCCGCCGCACCGCCCCGCACCGCGGTCGACTGCGCGTCCGCCTCCGCCCCTGCGCCCGGTGCGGCCCCCGCATGTCGCTCCCGCCGCACCGCGAGCTGCTCCGGGGCCGAGCCCGGGCGGCCCCGGAGGCCCGGGCTCGGCAGGACCTACGACCCGCGACCGGCGCGTACGTGCGGCGAAAGACCGACCCCGTCCCGCAATTATTCCGATGCAAGGGGCGCTCGCCGGTTGAGACCATGACGCTCATGCTCGAAGCCGCCGACGCCCCCGCCCGCCCCTCGCCGCGACCCGCCCCGCCCACCTGGCTGGTGGTCGCCCTCGCCTGCGCCGGGCAGTTCCTCGTCGTCCTGGACGTGTCCGTCGTCAACGTGGCCCTGCCGTCCATGCGGGCCGACCTCGGACTGAGCGCCTTCGGACTGCAATGGGTGGTGAACGCCTACGCCCTCGCCTTCGCCGGGTTCATGCTGCTGGGCGGGCGGGCCGGCGACCTCTACGGCCGCAAGCGCATGTTCCTGGCCGGGCTCGCCCTGTTCACCCTCGCCTCGCTCGGCGGCGGCCTGGCGCAGGAGGACTGGCAACTGCTGCTCGCCCGGGCCGTGCAGGGACTCGGCGCGGCGGTACTGGCGCCCTCGACGCTGACGATCCTCACGGCCGCCGTACCCGAGGGCCCCGCCCGCGCGCGGGCCATCGCGACCTGGACGGCGGTCGGCGGAGGCGGCGGCGCCGCGGGCGGGCTCGTGGGCGGGCTGCTGGTGGACGGGCTGTCCTGGCGCTGGGTCCTGCTGATCAACGTGCCGGTCGGTGCCGTCGTCCTGCTCCTCGCCCTGGCCCGGCTCCCGGAGAGCCGCGCGGGCGGCGGCCGGCGCCTGGACCTGCCGGGCGCGGTGCTGGCCACGGCCGGCCTCGCCACCCTCGCCTACGGCATCGCGCAGACGGGGGCCGAGGGCTGGGCCGCCCCCGCCACGCTGCTCCCGCTGGCGGCCGGACTCGCCCTGATCGCCCTGTTCCTCGCCGTGGAGGCGCGCACGGCCGCCCCGCTGATGCCGCTGCGCCTGTTGCGGCTGCGGTCGGTGGCGTCGGCCAACACCGCGATGTTCCTCAGCGGCGGGGCGATGTTCTGCATGTGGTTCTTCATGACCCTCTACGCCCAGAACGTCCTGGGCTACACGCCGCTGGAGGCCGGCGTCGCCCTTGTGCCCAGCTCCCTGGCCGTCGTCCTCGGCTCCAAGCTGGCGCCCCGCTTCATGCCGCTGGCCGGGCCGCGGGCGGTGGCCGTGGCGGGGTCGCTGATCGCGGCGGCCGGGTTCGGCTGGCAGTCGACGATGAGCACGGACGGCGCTTACGTCACCCAGATCATGCTGCCCGGCATCCTGATGATGCTCGGCGCGGGCCTGGCGGCCACCCCGCTCGCCGCCCTCGCCACCTCCGGAGCGGCCCCCCGGGAGGCGGGCCTGGTCTCCGGCCTCGTCAACACCTCCCGCACGATGGGCGGCTCCCTGGGCCTCGCGGTCATGTCGACGATCGCGGCGACGCGTACGGCGGGCAGGGGTACGCCCGAGGCGCTGACCGAGGGCTACTCGCTGGCGTTCCGCGTCTCCGCGGCCGTGCTGGTGGGCGGCGCGCTGCTGATGCTGCTGTGGCTGCCGCGCCCGGCGGGCACCGGAGGGACCGTGGTCCCCGCCGGGGCGGAGGAGAAAGTCACGGGGTGAGGCAACGGTCCGGGCGGTCCATGGACTCCTCTGTTGTACATCCAGGAGGTGTCCATGGGGGATCGCAAGCGGGCCGGGGACGAGGAGTTCCGGGCCTTCGTGGTGGGCCGCTGGCCGCGGCTGATGCGTACGGCGTTTCTCCTCGCGGGGGAGCAGCACGCCGCCGAGGACCTCGTCCAGTCGACGCTGGAGCGGGTCTACGTCGCCTGGCGCAAGGTCGCGGCGGCCGACGACCCGGAGGCCTACGTACGGCGCGTGATGATCAACGCGCATGCGCGCAGACACCGCAGACGCCTGAGGGAGTTCCTCGCGCCCCGGGACGACTCGGGCATCGTGCGCGAGGTGCCCGACAGCGGTGACCGCATCTCCCAGGCCGAGGACCGGGGCGTGTTGCTGAAGGCGCTCGCGCAACTGCCCCCGCGACAGCGGCAGGCGGTGGTGCTGCGCTACTGGGAAGACCTGACCGAGACCCAGGCGGCCGAGGCGATGGGCTGCTCCGTGGGTGCGGTGAAGAGCAACGCGGCGAAGGGGATCGCGAAGCTCCGCGCCATACCAGAACTGTCGGACACCGTGATGTGCGGAGGGCGGAAGTGATGGGTGCGGGTCGGGAGTTCGACCACGACGTGACGGGCAGGGACATCGCCTTCCTGCTGGCCGAAGCGGTGGGCGGCGCCGAGATCGGCGCCGCCCCCACGCAGGCGGTGATCCGCGGCGGTCGCCGGCGCAGGGCCCGCCGGTGGGCGGTCGCGGCGGCCACGGCCCTGGTCGTGGCGGCGTCCAGCGGCGCCCTGGCGGTGACCGCGCTGCCGGGCGGGGGCGGGCACCGGGTGGCGCCGGCGGCGCAGGCACCGGCGAGCCGGACACCGGGCGTGGTCGAGCCGGGCGCCCGCCATCTGCTCGCCACCGGCGTCGACCAGGGCAGGACCTGGCAGGTCGACATCGATGTGTGGCCCGCGCCGCGGGACGTCACCGAGGCCCGCGCCCTGCTGACCGCGATGGCGGCGCACGGGGAGTACCCCGCCGATGCCGACGAGCCCTCCGACCTGGTCGGCAGAAGCGCGTACTTCGTCCGTCACGGCATCGGGGAGGCCGAAGCCGCCGGCACGCTCACGACCGAGGCCACCACGACCGGGGCGGACCGCATGACGGGCACCGACATCGAAGTGGTGGCGGTCCCTCTGGACCCGGCCGCCCAGGGGCCCCAGCGACTGGTGATCGGACATGTGGCCACCACCGCACGGCAGGTGACCTGTACCTGGAAGGACGGGACCATGACCGGGGTCCCCAGGGCCACCGGCAGCGACGTCAACACCGGCGAACAGGTGATCCGCACCGTCGAGGGCTCCCCCTACGCCTGGTTCGTGTGCCTGGCCCCACACGGCACGGCCTTCGAGTCGGCCCGGGTGACGCAGTAGCCGGAGGGAGCCCGATCGCCGGCCGGCTGTGCCCGCCGGGCGGTGCCGGGACCGCGGGCCGCCCCTTCGCGCGCCCCTGCTCCCGGGCGGGCACCCATCGCGACCCCGAGACCCGGCCCCGTCCGGTCCGCCGCCGTCGTGAACGCCGCCCGCGCGGTGCCGACCTGCGGCAGGCACGCCCCCCGGGACCCTTCCTGCCCACGGCCACGACACGGGAACTGACATCCCGTCCGGACTTCCCCGGGCGCCCTGTGTTCGGCTATACAGGGGCGCCGGACCGGAACGCGTCCCGGCTCCACCCCGTACCGGCCCCCGCCGCGTCCGACGGCGCAGGCCGGACACCCCGAGGCAAGGGCCCCGGATCCCGTGAGGACCCCCGTGCCCGTCGACGCAGCCAAGGCGCTCACCGCCGCTCCCCGCTCCACCGGGATCTCCTGGACCGCCAAGGACGTTCAGCTCTACCACCTCGGCATCGGCGCCGGCCGCCCCGCCACCGACCCCGGAGAACTGCGCTACGCCCTGGAGACCCGCCTGCACGTGTTGCCGAGCTTCGCCACCGTCGCTGGCGCCGGTTCACCCGGCGTGATCCGCGCGCTGTCCGTGCCCGGCATCGACGTCGACCTCGCGCGCGTCCTGCACGCGGGGCAGTCGCTCACCCTGCACCGGCCCGTCCCGGTCCCCGGCACCGCGACGGCCGTCTCCCGCATCACCGCCGTCCACGACAAGGGCAGTGCGGCCGTCCTCACCCTGCGCACCGACGTCGCCGACGCCGACGGCCCGCTGTGGACCGACGACGCGCAGATCCATGTACGGGGCGAGGGCGGCTGGGGCGGCGACCGCGGGCCCTCCTCCCGCCCGGAGGCCCCCGAGGGCGCGCCCGACCGGATCGTGGAGCGGGCCGTCGCCCAGGACCAGGCGCTGCTCTACCGGCTCTCCGGCGACCTCAACCCACTGCACGCCGACCCCGGGTTCGCCGCACGGGCCGGATTCGACCGGCCGGTCCTCCACGGGCTGTGCACCTACGGCATCGCGCTCAAGGCGGTCGTCGACTCGCTGCTCGGAGGCGACGTCAACCGGGTGCGGTCCTACCGCACCCGGTTCGCCGGGATCGTGTATCCGGGTGAGACCCTGCGTGTCCGCATGTGGCAGGGCGACGGCCGGGTGCGGGTGACCGTGGTCGCAGTGGAGCGCGGCGAGGCGCCCGTCCTCGACGGCACGACCGTCGAACACACCTGAGCCCCCGGACGTCCGGTGCAGGGGCGCGTCCCGGGAGCCCCGCGAGACGAGAACGCGTCGCGGCGCCGGCACCCCGGGCCCGGCCGCCAGGGGCGCAGGCGCCGCCTGGCGGCCGGGGCTCGTGGACGGACGTTCGCCCGCGCCTCCGGACAGCACTGCGGCCCCGCCCGTCAGGGGCGGGGCCGCAGTGGTGACATACCGTCAGGCCGCTACTGAGCTGGCATGCTGTTCCGCCGGCTTGCGGTGCCGACCGCGCGGAGCCGCCTCCGTTTCCTGCGTGGAGACCGGACCCCGGTGCCTGCCGTGCCCTTCGGCCGTCTCCAGGACCTCGGTGTCCTGCGGCTGGGTCGTGCTGGCGCTGCTCATCGGATGAACTCACCCCGTCAACATGATCTTTCTTACAGCCGGGCGAGTCTAACCGGCACACCGCGGCCCGAATCCAGCCGCACACGCCAACCGGCATTACTTCGTTACAAGCCGCCCCAGCGGCGCCTCCTGAAGGGGTACCGGGCGGGGCGCCACGGGTTCGGCCGGCCCGACCGGACCCGCCGCCGGACCTGCCGCCGAAACAGCTGTTGGGGCCGTTTCCGGGGACGCCCCCGGCTCGGCGGGCGCGGCCACCGCGGCCGGCACCTCCCACCGTGCCACCCCGCACGGCTCCTCCGGCGTGGCGTACGGCAACAGCAGCACCCCCTGCGGCGTCCAGCGGCCCGCCCCCGCCAACCACCCTTCGGGCGCAGGGAGTTGGTGCATCTGACGTTCGGCCGGACGCCACACGCCCACCCGGCTGCCGAAGGGCCCGTCCAGCCGGAGCGCCACCGCACAGCCCTCCGGCGTCAGCACCTGTGCGGGCTGGATCGCGAACGGCGTCACCGCGTGGCCGGGCAGCCGCAGGCACTCCGGGAACCGCACCGGCAGCGTGCTGCCGACCACGCCCCAGCCCAGTCGCACTTCGCCCGGTGAGGGCGCGTCAGAGGCGACCAGCAGCAACCCGCTGTCGGGGTCGGCGAGCAGCACCCGGTCGTCGCTGGCATCGGCGATCTGCAGCAGCGGGGACACCGCGCCGCCGCGTTCCAGGTCCACCACGACCGCCTTGGTGCGGCCCTCCGACTCCCGGTCCAGGGCCAGCATCCGCCCGGCGCGGTCCAGCCACACCCCGCCCGAGCAGCGCCCCGGGATCTCCGCCACCCGTTCCGGCCCGAACGCGCCCCCCGCGACCAGCCACACCGTGCTGGAGTCGTGACCCGCCGCCAGCGCGTACGCCCGCTCGCCGCCCGGCGCCGGGGGCAGCAGCCGCAGCCGGTCTCCCGCGGGGTAGTCCACGGCACCGAGCAGCAGCTCGCCGGTGCCGGGACCGGTCGGGTAGAGAAGGGAGAAGGAGTGCCGGCCGGCGGCCGACCGGCGGATCAGCACCCGGCCGTCGGCCAGCGGATGCACCTCGGTGCCGCGCTCCTCGGGCTGGTGGGCCGGCAGCGGCACCGCGTAGGGCGCGGGGCCGTCGAGGGTCCAGCGCTCCGGGAACAGGGCGTCGCCTTCTCCGGCGAGGCGGGCCGCGTAGCCGCCGTCCACCGTGATCACGCACCCGGCGGCGGGAGGGCATCTGTCCTCGTCCGCCGCGGCCGGTTCGATCGCACAGGCCGTCATCGTTCGGTCACCTCCGGCGACGAAGCTAGTTTTCGCGCGCGCGGACAGGGCGTCGCTGGGCGGGCCCTTCACACATAAGGGTGGTGCAGAAGCGATTCTCCTGTGGGGGTCACCGCGCATGTGCTGACCGCGGGCGGGGACGACCGCCGCGGTGGCGACGGCTGTACAGCGGGGCAGATCAGACAGGTAGCCTTGCACCCGTGCCCCGTCTGTCTGAAGTCATCGCCGCGCTGGAGAACCTGTGGCCCGCCGAGCGGGCCGAGTCCTGGGACGCGGTCGGCACCGTCGTGGGCGAGCCGGACCAGGAGGTCACGCGCGTCCTGTTCGCCGTCGACCCCGTGCAGGAGATCGTCGACGAGGCGGTGAAGCTCGACGCCGATCTGCTGGTCACCCACCACCCGCTCTACCTGCGCGGTACGACGACCGTGTCGGCGTCCACCTTCAAGGGCCGGGTCGTGCACACCCTGATCAAGCACGACATCGCGCTGCACGTCGCCCACACCAACGCCGACACCGCCGACCCGGGCGTCTCCGACGCCCTCGCCGGTGCCCTCGACCTCCGGGTCACCGGGCCGCTCGTGCCGGACCCGACCGACCCCGAGGGCCGCCGCGGCCTCGGCCGCGTCTGCGCGCTGGACCCCCCGCTGCCGCTGAGCGAGTTCGCCGCGCGCGCCGCCGAGCGGCTGCCCGCCACCGCGCAGGGCCTGCGCGTCGCCGGCGACCCGGACGCGGTCGTCAGCACCGTCGCGGTCAGCGGCGGCTCCGGCGACAGCCTCTTCGACCACGTCCGCGCGGCCGGCGTCGACGCCTTCCTCACCGCGGACCTGCGCCATCACCCCGCGTCAGAGTTCATGGCTGCCGCCGCGTTGACGACCCCCGCCGCCCGCCGCCCTCCCGCGCTGCTCGACGCGGCGCACTGGGCCACCGAGTGGCCCTGGTGCGAGCTGGCCGCAGCCCAGCTCGACGAGATCTCCGACCGCCACGGCTGGGACCTGCGCGTCCACGTCTCGAGGACGGTCACCGACCCCTGGACCAGTCACTCCCCTTCACCTGGAGCCCCCAACTGAACGCCGCGCCCGCCGACCAGATCCGACTCCTCGACGTCCAGGCCCTCGACGTCCGCCTTCAGCAGCTCGCGCACAAGCGGAAGTCGCTGCCCGAGCACGCCGAGATCGACTCGCTGACCCGGGACCTCGCCCAGCTGCGCGACCTGCTCGTGGCCGCGCAGACCGAGGAGAGCGACACCGCCCGCGAGCAGACCAAGGCCGAGCAGGACGTGGACCAGGTGCGCCAGCGGGCCGCCCGCGACCAGCAGCGCCTGGACTCCGGCGCGGTCGCCTCGCCCAAGGACCTGTCCAACCTCCAGCACGAGATCGCCTCCCTCGCCAAGCGGCAGGCCGACCTGGAGGACGTCGTCCTGGAGGTCATGGAGCGCCGCGAGTCCGCGCAGGCGCGGGTGGCCGAGCTGACCGAGCGCGTCGCCTCCGTGCAGGGGAAGATCGACGACGCCACCGGGCGCCGCGACGCCGCCTTCGAGGAGATCGACGGCGAAGCCGCCTCGGTCACGAAGGAGCGCGAGGTCGTCGCCGGCTCCGTCCCCGCGGACCTGATGAAGCTCTACGACAAGCTGCGCGAGCAGCAGGGCGGCATCGGCGCGGCCAAGCTGTACGCGCGCACCTGCCAGGGCTGCCGGCAGGAGCTGGCGATCACCGAGCTGAACGAGATCCGCGGTGCCGCCCCCGACACGGTGGTGCGCTGCGAGAACTGCCGCCGCATCCTGGTGCGTACGGCCGAGTCCGGTCTGTAGGGGTCTGCGGGGTTCACACGGTGCGGGAGTTCATCGTCGAGGCCGACGGCGGCTCGCGGGGCAACCCGGGGCCCGCGGGCCACGGCTCCGTGGTCCGGGACGCGGCGACGGGCGAGACCCTGGTCGAGCACGCCGAGTACATCGGGGTCGCCACGAACAACGTCGCCGAGTACCGCGGGCTGGTCGCCGGGCTGCGCGCCGCGTACAGCCTGGATCCTGCGGCCTCGGTGCACGTCCGGATGGACTCCAAGCTCGTCGTCGAGCAGATGTCGGGCCGCTGGAGGATCAAGCACCCCGACATGAAGCCGCTCGCGGCGGAGGCGGCGCGGGTCTTCCCGCCCGGCCGGGTCGACTACGAGTGGATCCCGCGGGAGCGGAACAAGCACGCCGACCGCCTGGCCAACGAGGCGATGGACGCGGGCCGGCGCGGGGAGCGGTGGGAACCCTCCGCATCCAGCGCGGACCTGGCCACGCCGGCCGGCCCGCCCGGCGACGCGGCGGCCGGCGCTTCGCGCGCGCGGGCTGCCCTGGCGCAGGGGCGGGCGGGCCGCGCCCCACAGCCGGACGGCCCCGGCAGCGCGGCGCAGGCCGACCTGCGCGCCGCGCGATCCGTCGCTGCGAGCACGGGGCGGCACGAGGACGTGGCGGTCCGGGCGGCTACCGCTCCCAGCGAGGCGGCGCCGGACGCGGCGGCCACCGATGCAGCTGTCACGGACACGTCCGCCAAGGGCGCGGCCGTCACGGACGCGACCGCCGCCGGCACGTCGGCCGGGAGCGCGGCGGGCC
>NZ_JADWYM010000068.1 GCF_022414535.1 Streptomyces sp. MUM 2J | reverse complement strand
CAACGGCTCATCCACCGCGACCACCCCACCCACCACACCGGCCGACACATCGGCGTCACCCGTGAGCGTGCGGCACAGATGCTCGACGAGCGCGTCCGCGGTGGGGTGGTCGAAGAGGAGGCCGGCCGGCAGGCGCAGGCCCGTCGCCGTCTCCAGCCGATCGCGCATCTCCACGGCGCGCAGGGAGGTGAAGCCCCGGTCCTTGAACGTCCGGTCCGTGCCTCGGCCGGCATCGGAGCGTCCGTCCGGTTCGTCGTCGTCCTCTCCGAGGACTGCGGTGACGGCTGTCTCCACGAGGTCGCGTACGGCGGCCCGCAGGGCGTCCCCGCGCAGCCCGGCGAGCGGATGCTCGTCCTCGGCCTCGGCCTCGGAGGTCTCCGTGGCGTCCCCGGTGATGTGGACCGCGCGCGCCGGGCGGCCCTCGGTGTCGAACCGCGGCCAGTGGGAGCGCCGCTGGAAGGCGTATGTCGGCAGGTCGCAGTCCGGAGTGCCGGGCGGGAAGACGACGGACCAGTCGACGTCGTGACCGGCGGTGAACAGTGCGGCCAGGGCGCTTGCCGCGCCGAGCGCGTCGGCGCGGTCCCGCTGGAGGGTGGTGATGACGACCGGCCTGCGCTCCTCACCCTCCAGGCAGGTGCCGACGGCGGGGGCGAGGACGGGGCTCGGGGAGAGCTCGAGGTACGTGGTGACGCCCTCGGAGTGCAGGGTGCGCAGGCCGTCGGCGAAGCGAACGGTCGCGCGGACGTGGCCGACCCAGTACTCGGGGTCGGTGATCTGCTCGGCGGTGGCCACGGTGCCGGTGACGTTGGAGACGACCGGAATGCGGGGCGGTGAGTAGGTGAGGCGGCGAGCCACCGTGCGGAACTCGTCGAGGATGCCGTCCATGTGCGGCGAGTGGCCGGCGACGGTGACCGCAATGCGCTTCGTCTTGCGTCCGCGGGAGCGCCACCGTGCGCACAGTTCGAGGACGGCGTCCTCGTCGCCGGAGATGACCGTGGAGTCCGGTGCGTTGATCCCCGCGATGGACACGGCGGCGGAGAACTCGTCGAGCGCGGCCAGCACCTCGTCCTCCGAGGCCTGGACGGCGGCCATGGCTCCGCCGGCCGCGGACTGGATGAGCCGGGCGCGAACGGCGGCGAGTTCGCAGACGTCGGGCAGGGAGAGGACACCGGCGATGTGGGCCGCGGTCAGCTCGCCCATGGAGTGGCCGGTGAGGTGGGTGGGGCGCAGGCCCCAGCTTTCGTAGAGGCGGTAGAGAGCGACCTCCACGGCCAGGAGCGCGGGGAGGGCGAAGTCGGTGCGGTCGAGCAGCCGGGCTTCCGGGGTGTCCGGTTCGGCGAAGATCAGCGGGCGGACGGGCCGCGGGAGGTGGCGGTCGAGTTCGTCGCAGACGGCGTCGAAGGCGGCCGCGTACACCGGGTGGGTGGCGTACAGCTCGGCGCCCATGCCGGGGCGCTGGCTGCCCCCGCCGCCGAAGAGCACGGCGAGGGGGGTCGGTCCGGCGGCCGGGGCGGGGGTGGTAACCAGGTGGGGCGAGGTGGTTCCGTCGGCGAGGGCGCGGAGTCCGTCGAGGAGTTCGGCCCGGGTGGTTCCGACGGCGGCGCCCCTGCGGCGGAAGGCGGTGCGGGTGACGGCGAGGGCGTGGCCGACCTGGTCGGACGTGGCGGAGGGGTCGGTGTCGGTGAGGTGGGTGTGCAGGCGGTCGGCCTGGGCGCGCAGGGCGGTCTCGGTGCGGGCGGACACCGGCCATACGCACGGCAGACCGTCCGTCGCCGGGGCGGAGGTCTCCTGGCCGGAGGTCTCCTGGGCGGCAGGTGCCTCGGAGAGGACGACGTGGCAGTTCGTACCGCCGATCCCCCAGGAGTTGACGCCCGCGACCAGTTCTCGCTCGGGATGGGGCCAGGGCCCATGCTCGGTCTGGACCTGCAGGTGGTGGGTGTCCAGTCGGGCGTCCGGGTGGGGGCGGAGGTGGTTGAGGGTGGGCGGCAGGGCGCGGTGGCGAAGACTGAGGGCGACCTTCAGGAGGCCGACGATGCCCGCGGCGGCTTCGAGGTGGCCGAGGTTCGTCTTCACGGAGCCGACCCGGAGGGGTCCGTCGTCGCGGCCCGCTTCGGCTCCGGCCGCCCGGCCGACCGCGCCGGCCTCGACGGGATCGCCGACGGGGGTGCCGGTGCCGTGGAGTTCGACGTACTGGAGGTCGGTCGGGTCGACGGCGGCGCGACGGCAGGCGGCCAGGATCACGGCGCGCTGGGCGTCCGGGTTCGGGGTGGTGAGGCCGTCGGTGGCGCCGTCGTTGTTGACGGCACTGCCGCGGATGACGCAGACGACGCGGTCGCCGTCGGCGAGGGCGGCGGGCAGCGGCTTGAGGACGAGGAGGGCTCCGCCCTCTCCCCGCACGGTGCCGCTCGCCTCGGCGTCCAGGAGGCGGACGTGGCCGTCGTGCGAGAGCGCGCCGAGCCGGCCGAGGGCGGCGGCGGACTCGGGCAGCAGGTTGAGGTTGACGCCGCCGACGAGGGCGAGCGTGGACTCGCCGCTGCGCAGGCTGGCGCAGGCGGCGTGCACGGCGACCAGGGAGGACGACTGGGCGCTGTCGATCGTGAGGCTGGGGCCGCGCAGACCGAGCGCGTAGGAGACCCGGTTGGCGATGATGCCGCGGTGGGTGCCGGTGAGGCCGTACTGGCCGGCGGTGTCGGGTCCGTGGCCGTGCAGCAGGCGGGACCAGTCGTCCCAGATCGCGCCGACGAAGACTCCGGTGCTGGAGCCGATGAGCCGGTCCGGGGTGATGCGGGCGTCCTCCAGGGCCTCCCAGGCGAGTTCGAGGACGAGTCGCTGCTGGGGGTCCATGGTGGCCGCCTCGGCGGGGCCGATGCCGAAGAAGGCGGCGTCGAACCGGTCGACGTGGGCGAGGAAGGCTCCGTGGGCGAGGGCGGGGGCGTCGGCGGAACCGAGCGTGGCCGGGTCCCACCGGTGGGCGGGGGTCTCACCGACGGCCTCGACTCCGTCGCGCAGCAGCCGCCAGAACGCGGCGGGGTCGTCGGCCCGAGGCAGCCGGCAGGACATGCCGACAACCGCGATGGATTCGTCCGGGGTGGCAACGGTCCTGGTCGTGTCGCTCATGCCTGCCTTCGTCCGTCGTCGCTCGTGTCGCGGATGTCTCGTGTCGCACCGGTGCCCGGCGCCGCCTGGGTCGCGGTCGCCGGGCAGCCGGGGGCGGGGGTCAGCCCATGAGTGGTTGCAGCGCCTGGTTCCACGCCTCCTCGCCGCCCACCGCCGCCATGGGCAGCCAGGGGTTCCAGAAGTCGCGGTAGTGCGTGATCAGGCCGTCCTCGAAGCGGACGACGGAGACGTAGTCCTGCCGGTACTGGCCACCGGTGGCGAGCAGGGTGCAGTCACCGGGGAACTCGGCGACGAGCACTCCCTCCGGGGTGACGGCGTGGAAGACGGGTTCGCCGTACTCGACCTTGAGCTGCTGCGGCATGAAGCTCATCTGGGCGCGCAGCTGGTCCGTGCCGCGCATGACCGTGGGGAATCCGGGCGGAGCGTAGACGAACTCGAGGACTCCGTCGGGGGCGAACAGCGCGATCCATTCCTCGACACGGCCCTCCTGAATCAGCTTCAGGCTCGTGGCGAATATCTCCTTGAGCTTGTCGGGTCCGGGGTTGGTCACGGGGTTCCTCCTGAGGGGGTGACGAGGGAACGGAAGGCGCGGTCGAGCGCCGCGTCGGGCAGCAGCCGGGTGAGCACGCGGCCTGCGGCGGCGTCGCGGCCGACGGTGTACCGGGTGCGCGGCCGCCTGTCGGACAGGGCCCGCAGCACGGTCCGGGAGAAGTCCTCCGGGGTGGTCCTGCTGATGCGCGCGCTGCGCTCGTTGCTCTCCATGAAGCGCAGGAAGGTGCCCTGGTACAGCTCCCTCAACGGCCCGGGAGCGGCCTCCAGGATGCGTGTGCCGGTGTCGGTCACCTTGTCCCAGATGGGGGTGAGGATGGCTCCGGGCTGGACGACGCTCACCCGGACGCCGCTCAGGGCGACCTCCCGTCGCAGGGCGTCGCTGAACGCCTCCTTGGCCCACATGGCGGCGGCGTAGGCGCCCAGGTAGGGGATGGCGACGTTGCCGAGCCCGGAGGTGACGTTGACGACCCGGCCGCCCGCGTCGCGCAGCATCGGGAGGAACGCCTGGGTGGTGGCGACCTGGCCGACGACGCTGGTCTCCAGCTGCTGCCGCAGGTCCTCCAGCGGCAGGCACTCCAGGGGCGCCGAGACGCAGATGCCGGCGTTGTTGACCAGCCCCCACAGTCCCGTGTCGCCCACCTTGTCGCGCACGACGTCCTCGGCGGCGGTGACCGACGCCGCGTCGGTGACGTCGAGGATCAGCTGTTCCACTCCGATGCAAGGTGGCTCGCCGACCGGTTTGCGTACGGCGGCGAAGACCCTGAAGCCAGCCGCCGCCAGGTACTCGGCGCACGCCTTGCCCAGACCTGAGGAGGCCCCGGTGACGACCACGGCGCGCCCGCGCGGGCTGGGGATACGGGGGGACATGAGGGCTCCTGTCAGGTGAGGGCGGCCAGCACGGACTCGACGCTGGCGTCGGCCATGCGTGCGGCGCGGTCCCGGGGGACGGCCTGGTCCACGTGGGTGAAGTTCCAGGCCAGCCGGCTGTGGCTGGTGTTGACGGTGGCCACGAAGTACGCGTTCACCGACAGGCCGGTGACGAACTCGGCGTCGCTGACCTCCCAGGGGCCGATCCGGTCGGGGAAGTCGAACCGGCCGAGGTTCGACAGGCACAGGGTGATGGGCCCCTTGTCCTCCATGAAGCGGAGGAACCGGTCGCTCTTCGCGACGGTCTTGGGCGCGACGAACCCCATGGTCGCGACGGCGGTGAGGTGCTCGCCGCGGTTGCGGCGGCGGGCGAGATCACGGCTGATGGCCCGGGCCATGGGCCACAGCGACTGTCCCGGCCGGTAGGCGACGACCGACGGCACGGTGGCGACGTACGTGCCGAGTTCGTCGTCCGTGACGGGCGGCTCCAGGGTCTCGCGGAAGGTGATCGGGGAGCCGATGGTGAGGTGGCCCGGTCCGGTGTCGGCGTCCTCGGCGACGGCGGTCACCATGGCCGCCGCCAACATCCCGTGGACCGTGGTGCGTTCGCGTTTGCAGGCCTGGGCCAGGGCATCGACGTCCTGCCCGTCGAGCTCGTGGTGGATGAGCCGTGTGGCGCGCTGCGCGAAGGGCACCCGGCGGCTCGGCTCCAAGCGGCTGGGCTTGAGCCGTCTGGCCGCCGACTGGTCGGACAGCAACTGCGCGGCGACCTTGGCCACCCCCTTCAGCCCCCGGTACTCCGGCGGAAGCAGTCCTTCGGGGCCGGGGAGGGCGCGCGCCGGCTCCAGCTCCGCGTCCCCACGCACTTCGCCGGCCTCGCAGCGGGCCGCGAGGTGCAGCCACTGGCGCAGCAGGCTCAGCACGGTCGTGCCGTCGGCGACGCAGTGCGGCACGGTGATGATCAAGTCGTGCACTTCGCCCCGGGAGATCGCGACGGCCCGGACCAGCGGGCCGGTGGCCCAGTCGACGGGCTCGCTGAACTCGTGGTCGTTCAACTCGCGTTGCCAGTGCGGCTCGCCCGGATGCTCGTCGCTGTCGGGCAGAGAGACGGTGCGCAGGGGGATGGGCTGTCCGGTGAGCGGCACGAAGTGCGCCCCGCTGCCGTCGGCCTCGGCGCGGATGGCGGCCCGCAGCAGGGGGTGGCGAGCCTGGAGGGCGTCCAGGCCCTGGCCGAGCACTTCCTCGGGGAGGCGTCCGCGGACGCGGACGTGCCCGATGACGTTGAGCGGGGAGATCTGGTCGCAGATCCAGTACCAGCGCTCGAGCGGAGTCAGGGGCCGGGCGATCTCGGCTGCGGGTTTCACCGGTCCACCTCCCCGGCGACGGCGCCGTGGTAGTCGAGGAGTTCGATGTTCTGTTTGTCGAGCGCCGAGCGCGGCGCGAACGTGAAGAACAGCCGGCGTCCCACCAGCTGGGGCCAGGCCTCGGTCTGTTCCAGTTCGCTCAGGGAGCGGGCGGCGGCGACGATCTTGCGGGTGCGGGGCAGCCGGGCACGCTCGTAGGCGCGCAGAGCGCCGGGCAGGTCACTCGCGCCCTCCAGGTGGTGGGCGAGGACGACGGCGTCCTCCATGGCGATGGCCGCGCCCTGGCCGAGGCTGGTCATCATCGGGTGGGCCGCGTCTCCGAGCAAGGTGACCCTGCCCTTGCCCCAACGCTCCAGGAAGGGCCGGTCCCGGGCCGGGAACGCGGTGATCCTCTCCTCGGGCGTGGCGCGTATGCACGCCTCGACCTCCGGGGCCCAGCCAGCGTACGTCTGCTCGATCTCGGCCCGTGTGCCCCGCCACTCCCGGGCGCGCGCGGCAGGCATGTTCTTGGTGCCCCACCAGTACACCTGGCCCTTGCCGATGTTGGCGATGCCGAAGCGGCGGCCCCGGCCCCAGTAGTGGGCGCCGTACTGCTTGGTGATGGCGGGGTGGGAGACGTACGGGGTGGCGACCCAGCAGACGTACCCGGGCTCGTACGGCGTCTCGGGGCCGGCCAGGGTGCGGCGGACCGCCGAGTCGAAGCCGTCGGCGCCGATCAGGATGTCGCCGCGGGCCTCGGTGCCGTCCGTGAAGTGCACGCTCACCCCGTCGTCGTCGGCCTCGAAGTGGCCGGCCTGGGCGCCGAGCGTGATCGGGACGTCCTTGACCGCTTCCAGGAGCAGGCGCTGGAGTTCTGCGCGGTGCAGGCCGAAGCTGGGGGCGCCGAGGCGGTCGCAGATGTCCTTGAACTCCAGGGTCCGGATCAGCCTGCCCCGCTTGGTGCGGAAGTGCAGCTGCTCCAGGATCTCTACGTTCTCCTCCAGTTTCAGGTCGATGCCGAGGGTCCGCAGGGCCAGCACCGCGTTCGACATCAGCGACAGTGCGCCGCCGACCGGCTTCAGTTCCCGGGCCCGTTCGTAGACCTCGACGTCGACACCGACGCTGCGCAGGGTCGCGGCGGCGGTGAGGCCGCCTATGCCGGCCCCGACGACCAGGGCACGGACATGGGGACGTGGCGTCACTTCGGTGGCCTCTCTTCCGTGAGGGCTCGGCTCACTTCCTGGACGTACGGTTCGTCGAGCAGACGCAGGTGGTCGCCCGGAACCTCGATCAGGCGGACCTGGCCGCTGGTGAGCGTGGACCAGCCGTTGAGCGGGTCCCGGTGCAGGGTGCGGGCCGCGCCGTGCATGGGTTTCAGGGCGTCGGGCAGTTCCCCGATGGCCTTGACGAGGGTGACGTCGACCGGCAGCGGGCCGGGCTGGTAGTCGCGCAGCGCCGCCCAGTTGGCCTTGTAGACGCGGAAGAGCCGACGGACCGCCGAGCGTGCCGTGGCGGGCGCGAGGATGCCGGCGGCGGCCGCGCGGGCGGCGATGAAGTCGAGGCGGTCCTCGTCGCTGTCCAGGGTGTCGGGGAGCGGCTCGACGGGAGCGTCACCGCCCCGGTCGACCCAGATCAGTTCCCAGAAGAACCACTCGAGCATGGCCCGGTCCGCGACGTCGGGCCGCTCTCCCGGGTCGGGCGCGATCGAGTCCAGCAGGACCAGCTGCTCCACCTGCCCGGTGCCCGCGGCGTGCAGCTGCCAGGCCATCTCGAAAGCGACGAACCCGCCGAAGGACCAGCCGCCCAGTCGGTAGGGGCCCTCGGGCTGGATCCGGCGGATCGCCTCCAGGTAGCCGCGGGCGATGCCGCTCATCGTCTCGACCGGCTCGGTCCCGGGCTCGGCGCCCGCGGCCTGAAGCGCGTACACCGGCTGGTCGTCGGGCAGGTGCCGGGCCAGTCTGACGTAGCAGAGGACGTTGCCGCCGAGCGGGTGGACGAGGAACAGCGGCCGACGGGTGCCCTCGGTGCGGATCGGCACCACCGAGTCGAAGCCCGCGACGGCGTCCTGCGAGCGCAGCCGTGCCGCCAGCGCGGCCACGGTCGGGGTGGTGGCGAACGCGGCGAGCGGGACACGGGCCCCGAACCGCTTCTCCACGGCGACCATCAGCCGCATCGCGGTCAGTGAGGTGCCGCCGAGCTCGAAGAAGTCGTCGTCGACACCGGGCGCGGGGATACCGAGGAGCTCGCCGAGGATGTCGGCGACGGCCCGCTCGTGGGCGTCCCGGGGCGCGGTGCGCGCGGCCGCCGGGGCTGCCCGGAGCGGGAGGCCGCGCAGGGCGCCGTCGTCGCGCTTGCCGCTGGGGGTCAGCGGCAGGGCGGGCAACCACGCGAGGTGGGAGGGCACCATGTGGTCGGGCAGCACGGCCCGCAGCCGGCTGCGCACCTCGGACAGGTCGACCGTCTCCGGGGTGCCCACCAGGAACGCCGCCAGGGAGGACTCGCCGTCGTCGCGACGGCGGGCCACCACGGCGACCTCCTCGATCCCCGGCTCCTCCAGTGCCCTGATCGCGAGTTCGACCTCGGCGGGTTCGACGCGGAAGCCGCGCACCTTCACCTGGTCGTCGGCGCGGCCCAGCCAGACGACGTCGCCGTCGGGCAGGGTGCGCCCGAGGTCGCCGGTGCGGTAGAGCCGGGCGCCCCAGGGCGCGGTGACGAAGCGCTCGGCGGTCAGATCCGGGCGCCCGAGGTAGCCCCGGCCGAGACAGGCTCCGCCGAGCAGGATCTCCCCGCGCACCCCTGCCGGGGCCGGCCGCAGCCGTTCGTCCAGCACGTACATCTCGGCTCCGCGGATGGCGCGGCCGATCGGCGGCAGGGCGGGGAAGTCCGCGGGGTCGCCGGTCATCAGGTACGAGCTCGCGAGGTTGGTCTCCGTCGGCCCGTACTGGTTCTCCAGCACCGTGCCGGGCAGGGCGGAGCAGAACCGGCGGATCTCGTCGGTCACCCTGAGCTGCTCCCCGGACGACACCAGCACCGACAGCCGCGACGGGCGCAGGCCCAGCTCCCCGGAGGCGTCCGCAAGCTGCTGGAGCGCGACGAACGGCAGGAAGGCTCGCCGTACCCGCTGCTCCTCCAGCAGGCGCAGCAGTGCCGACTGGTCACGCCGGTCCTCCTCGGAGACCAGCACGAGGGTGCCGCCGCCGGCGAGGGTGGAGAACATCTCCTGGAAGGAGACGTCGAAGCTGAGCGGCGCGAACTGGAGCGTGCGCTCCCCGGCCGCCGTGGTGGCCGCGTCCAGCTGCCAGCGCACGTAGTTGGCCCACAGCCGGTGCGGGAGCTCGACCCCCTTGGGCTCACCGGAGGAGCCGGAGGTGAACAGCAGCAGTGCGAGGTCGTCCAGGCCGACCCGGCGACGCGTGCGGACCGTGGGCTCGTCGTCGTCGGCGGCCCGCGTCAGGGCCAGGGACTCCGCGGGAAGCAACAGCGTCCGCTCGGGGACGAGGCCGGCGTGCCGCGCATGGGCGACGACCCGGAACGGCCGCGCCCGTTCGATCATCCGCGCCAGCCTTCCCGCCGGGTAGGACACGTCCAGCGGCAGGCAGACCGCCCCGGCGCGCAGCACGCCCAGCACCACGGCGACCGTCTCCGGGGAGCGGTCCATCGCGATGCCCACCGGCGCCCCGGCGGGAGCCCCGAGCCCGACGAGTTCCGCGGCGACGCGGTCGGCGGCCCGGTCCAGCCGCTCGTAGCTCCAGGTGACCGGGCCGAAGACGACGGCAGGTGCGTCGGACCGGAGCCGCGTCCGCTCGTCGATGAGCGTGAGCACGTCCACCGGGTCGGGCAGCCGGGCGGGCACGGGCAGGGGGTCCGTCAGGAAGGCGAAGTCGACGGTCTCGTCGGGCTGCTCGACGATACGGCCGAGGATCCGCCGGAAGACGTCGCCGAGCCGGTCCGCCTGCCCCGGGCTGAACGACCGCCCGTCGCAGTCGAACCTGATCCGCAGCGCATGCCCGTCGCGTGGATCCACGACCGCGTTGACCAGCAGGGCGAGGTTGGTCTCCTCATGCGTGACGAGGTCGAGCAGGGTCAGCCCGCCGCGCCCGAGGACCGCCTCCAGGGTGTGCAGCCGTACGAAGTTGAAGGCGGTCTCGGTGACGGCGCCGCCCAGGTCGGTCTGGATGGCGCTGAGCGGGTAGGCCGAGTGCGGGAAGGACTCCTGCTCCTGCTGGACCACCGCACGCACCACGTCGAGCCACGTGCCGTCGGTCGTCTCCGCCTTCTCCAGCCGGAACGGCATGGTGTTCAGGAACAGCCCGGCCATCCCGTCGGCTCCGGCCACCCCGGGGCGGCCATGGGTGACCAGGCCGGTGGTGACGTCCGGGCTGCTGGCGAGCAGCCGCAGCGTCAGGCAGTGCGCGGTGAACAACAGCAGCCGCATCGGCACCGCGTGCCGGCGGGCGAAGTCGTCCAGCGCACGGGCGAGTCCGTCGGGCAGCTCGACGTGCCGAACGATCAGCCGCGGCTTCCGGGGCGGCTCGTGCGGCACGTACGGGTCGAGCCGAACGGGTTCCGATCCGGTCAGCAGCCGCTGCCAGTACGAACGGTCGGCGGCCGACTCCAGGCTGGCCCGCTCGGCACGGACACAGGCCGCGAACGAGGGGAGCGGGCGGTCGTCCACCGGTTCGACGTCGGCTCCCAGCCCGTACAGGTAGTCCTGGAAGAGCTCCCGGACCAGCACGGCCACGCTCCAGCCGTCCAGGATCGCGTGGTGGAAGCTGAGCACGAGATCCAGTCGTCCCGGACGGACATGGACCCGGAACTCGTACAGCGGCGGCTGCTCGAAGTCGTAGCGGTGGACGCGTCGTTCGGCGACGCACGCGGCGATCGCGGCATCGGCGTCGGCATCGGTGACGCGGACGATCCGCAGACCGCCGGTCGCCTCGGTCCGTATCGTCTGCAGGGGTTCCGAGCAGCCGGTGAGGTCGAAGGCCGAACGCAGGGCCGCGTGCCGTGCGACGAGGCGGTCGAAGGAGGCCCGGAAGGCGGGCTCGTGCCAGTCGACGGCTTCCAGGCCGAACGCGTAGTGGAAGACGTCGTGGTAGAGCGGGGAGTCCGCCTGTTCACGGCTGTGGTAGATCATGCCGAGTTGGAGGCGCGTCACCGGAAAGGCGTCGGCTAGGCCTGGGTCGCTGAGCCGGGCTCGGTCCGCGCCCGTGACCAGCTCGAACGGTTCGGGCAGGGCGTCCGGGCGCCCCGCGGTGGCGTACGGGGCCTGGGTGGCCACGGTGGTGTGGCGGACCATGTCGGCCAGCGTCAGGGCGAGCCCGTGCCGCTCGGCCGCCGCCCGGACCCTGAGCAGCAGCAGGGAGTCACCGCCCAGCGCGAACCACTCGTCGTCGACGCCGACCCGTTCCACACCCAGCGCCTCGGCCCACGCCCCGGCCAGGATCCGCTCGACGTCCGTCGTAGGAGCGGCGTACGAGGCCAGCTCGCCGTTCGGCACGGGGGTGGGCAGGGCCGCACGGTCCAGTTTGCCGTTGTGTGTCAGCGGGATCCGGTCGATCCGCACGAAGTGCGCCGGAATCATGAACTCCGGCAGGACCGAGGCGAGCCGGCCGCGGATCTCCGCGTCCTCGACCGGAGCGTCGGCGACGTAGTACGCGACGAGCTGGACACCGCCGCCCGGCGAGGCACGGTCCGTGACGACCGCGGTCCGCACCGAGGGCAGCCGCGACAGCTGGTGTTCGATCTCGCCGAGTTCGACCCGGTTCCCGCGGACCTTGACCTGCCCGTCGATGCGCCCCAGGAACTCCAGCGCGCCGTCGGCGAGCCGGCGGGCGAGGTCGCCGGTGCGGTACATCCGTTCTCCCGGCGTGAACGGGTCGTCGGTGAACCGCTCGGCCGTCAGCTCGGGCCGGTCGAGGTAGCCGCGCGCCAGTCCGACACCGGCGATGCACAGCTCGCCGACCGCGCCCACCGGCTGCGGGTCGTCGAACCGGTCGAGGACGTACAGCCTCAGGTTGTCGATCGGCCGCCCGATGGGCACGCGGTCGACGGAACCACTGGGGTGGCAGTCGTGGTACGACACGTCCACGGTGGCCTCGGTCGGGCCGTACAGGTTAGTCAGCCCCGGCCCGTCGGGGCCGAAGATCCGGTGGAAGGCGGCCACCTGGTCCGGGGGCAACGCCTCGCCGCTGCAGAAGATCCGGCGGACGGACGCCGCCTGGGGCAGCAGCTCCGGCTCCGCGTCGAGCAGTTCGAGGAAGGCTCCGAACATGGAGGGCACGAAGTGCAGCACGGTGACCGATTCGGCCGCGATGGTGCGCAGCACTTCCCTCGGGTCCTTCTCCGCGCCGGGCGGCAGCAGCGCGACACGGGCGCCCGCCGTGCCCCACCAGAACAGCTCCCACACGGACACGTCGAACGCGATCGGCGTCTTGTGCAGGATCACGTCGTCCGCTCCGACGGGGTAGCGGCGCTGCATCCAGGTGAGCCGGTTCACGACGGCCCGGTGCTCGACCATGACGCCCTTGGGGCGGCCGGTGGAGCCCGAGGTGTAGATGACGTAGGCGAGGTCACGGGGGCCGGCGAGGGCGGGCGGCGGCTGCACCGGTCCCGGGGCGGCGGGCTCCTCGTCCACGCGTCGTACGGCCACCCCCGCCGGCAGCTCCAGCGGCGGTGTCCCGGGACCCGTCAGCACCGTGCGGACCCCGCTGTCCTGGAGGACGTAGGCGATCCGTTCGGCCGGATGGCCGACCTCGACGGGCACGTAGGCGGCGCCCGCCTTCAGCACGGCCAGGACGGCGACCACGGTGTGCTGCGACCGTTCCAGGAGCACGGCGACGCGGTCGCCCGGGGCCACTCCGTCGGCGAGCAGCGCCGCCGCGAGCCGTTCGGCGCGGGCGTCCAGTCCGGCGTAGTCGAGGCGGGTGCCGGTGGCGGCCTCGACCACAGCGGTGCGGTCCGGGGTGCGTGCGGCCTGGGCGGCGAACAGGGCGTGCAGCGTCCGGGTGTCCGGGAAGGCACGGTCCGTGGCGTTGGCCGCGTGGACGACGGCGTCCCGCTCGGCGTCCTCCAGCATCGGGACGGCGGCGACGGCGCGGCCGGGGTCCTCCAGCCCGGCGAGCAGCAGGGTGCGCACATGACGGGCGAGCGCCTCGATGGGGAAGTCCGCGTCGAACACGTCGGTGGCGTAGTCGAGGTCCACCACGACCTCGCCGGTGCCGCCCTGCTCGTTGACGACGACGGCGAGGGCGTCCTGGTCGTGGACCCGGGTGGCTCCCGACGACTCGACCCGCAGGCCGGGCAGCGGCCTGCCCTGCGGCCACTGCACGTACGACAGCGTCACGTCGAACACCTGCCGGGCATGGCCGGGCCGGTCCCCGAGCAGGTCCCCGAGGGCAAGCCGCTCATGCCTCTGGAGCTCACGCGCGTCGCGCTGCACGGCGGAGACCAGGTCCCGCCAGGGCGTGTCCGCGGCCACGCGGACGACGAGCGGCAGGGTGTTGGCGAACTGCCCGACCGTCCGCCGCTCGTCCTTCCCCCGGCGGTTGAACAGCGGTGTGCCGAGGATCACCGTGTCGGCGCCGTGCATCCGTGACAGGTAGACGGAGAATGCGGCCGCGACGAAGGCGAACGGCGTCTCGCCGCGCTCCCTGACCCGCTCGGTCAGCTCGCCCGGCAGCGCGAAGGAGTACCGGCCGCTGTGCCGGACGCCGGCCGGGACGCGGCGTGGGAACTGGGCGGGCTCGACCTTCTCCAGCGTGCGCCTGAAGTACTCCCGGTCCTCGGCGTGCTGAGCCGAGGACCGGTAGCGCCGCTCGTCCTCGACGCGGTCGGCGAAGTCGGGCGGCGCGGCCGGCCTGAGGCCCGCGTACCGCTGTCGTACCTGGTCGAAGAAGAGGTGCATCCCCCAGGCGTCGGCGATCAGGTGGTGCACCGCCAGGAAGACCCGGACGGCCGTGGCTCCCTCCCTGATCAGCGACAGCCGGCACGGCGGCCCGTCGTTCAGGTCGAAGGGCCGTACGGACTCGGCGGCGATCCACGCCTCACAGCTCGCCTCGGGATCCACGTCCCCGGAGAAGTCCAGTACCTCGACCTCGGGCGGTTCTCCGTCGGTCCGTTGGTACGGGGTGCCGTCCCGCTCGGTGAACCGCAGACGAAAGGCGTCGTTCGCCCGCACGGTATCCCGCACCGCGGTCGACAGCAGCTCGTGGTCGACTTCCCCGAGGAATCGCTGACTCAGGTGGATCGTGAACTGTGGGTTTTCGGGAAACAGCTCGTGTGCCACCCAGATATCACGCTGATAAGCTGTCAAAGGAATGGATGCTGTCACGGATTGCCCTCAGCTCCTGGAGTCGGCGGCCGTTCGACGGTGATGAACTCTGCCCGGCACGTCCGGCGCCATCCAGAAATTCCGCAGCCTGGTAGCCCCAGTACCAGTCACCGCAATTCCACATACCGTGTGCCGGGTTGGGGGCTTCCACTCGGCGGCACGGAATCCGTGAATTTTCTTCCGAGCAGACGTAGCGGAATGCACACGCGCTCGGGAAGAATCTGCGAGCGGACCGGCCGACCGTTCCCTCCCCACGGGAACACCCTGCCGACAGGAGCTTCCATGAACGAGTTACTGGACGCAGTCACTCAGGCTGCCGATCCAGACGACTTCGCCGCACTGCCCGTTCCCGAGTCGTGCCGTGCCCTCACCCTGCGCAAGGACGAGACCGAGCTCTTCGCGGGTCTCGACAGCCGCGACAAGGACCCGCGCAAGTCCCTGCACCTGGCAGAGGTGCCGGTGCCCGACCAGCCGGGGCCGGGTGAGGTGCTGGTGGCCGTGATGGCCAGCTCCGTCAACTACAACACCGTGTGGAGCGCCATCTTCGAGCCGGTGCCCACGTTCGCCTTCCTCGAGCGGTACGGCCGGACGTCACCGCTCGCGCGCCGTCACGACCTGCCCTACCACGTCATCGGGTCCGACCTGGCGGGATACGTGCTGCGCACGGGGCCGGGCGTGCGCGCCTGGCGGCCCGGCGACAGGGTCGTCGCGCACTGCCTGTCCGTGGAACTGGAGTCCGCCGACGGCCACGACGACACCATGCTGGACCCGGAACAGCGGATCTGGGGCTACGAGACGAACTTCGGCGGACTGGCCGAGGTCGCCCTTGTCAAGGCCAATCAACTCATGCCCAAAGCCGGGCACTTGACGTGGGAGGAGGCCGCCGCCTCGGGGCTGGTCAACTCCACCGCCTACCGCCAGCTGGTCAGCCGCAACGGCGCCGACCTGAAGCAGGGCGACAACGTCCTGGTCTGGGGGGCGGCCGGGGGCCTGGGTTCGTACGCGACCCAGCTCGTCCTGGCCGGCGGCGCCCAACCGATCTGCGTGGTGTCCGACCAGGCCAAGGCGGACCTGTGCCGGGCGATGGGCGCGGACGCGGTGATCGACCGCGGCGCCGAGGGCTACCGGTTCTGGAACGCGGACGGAACGCAGAACCCGCGCGAGTGGCGGCGGTTCGGCAGCCGCATCCGCGAACTCACCGGTGGCGAGGACCCCGACATCGTGCTGGAACACCCCGGCAGGGACACCTTCGGAGCCTCCGTCTACGTGACCCGACGAGGTGGCACCGTGGTGACCTGCGCGTCCACCACCGGTTACACGCACGAGTACGACAACCGCTACCTGTGGATGTCGCTGAAGCGGATCATCGGGTCCCACTTCGCCAACTACCGCGAGGCGTGGGAGGCGAACCGGCTGATCTGCAAGGCACGGATCCACCCGACGCTGTCCGGGGTCTATCCGCTGGCCGACGGCGGCCAGGCCGCGTACGACGTCCACCGCAACCGGCACCAGGGAAAGGTCGGCGTCCTCTGCCTGGCCCCCCAGGAGGGTCTGGGAGTGAGCGAACCGGAGCTTCGAGCACAACACATTTCGGCCATTACGCGATTTCGGAACGCCGGAGAGTCCACCGCCTGACCGTGCTCTGCTGTCAGCGAAGCGCCCCGGGAACCGAAGGACAGGCCCTGACTGCCGTGTTAGCGTCGAGATGGTATCCGCAGTCAACCAAAACGCCGTCTCCTTCGGCGAGTTGGAACAGCGGGTACAAGGACGTGAAAAAGCTCCGGGCGGCTGCCACAAGCGTCGCCTTCATGATCTTGGAGGTCCAGTGACCTTAGCGCGCACCTATTCGTCGGACTCGCGGTTGCCGCGAAGCGAGGGCGGAATGAGCGGGATGGGAATGGGCGACCAGGTATTCCATCGACTGCTGAGCGACCGCATCGTCTTCCTCGGCAAGGAAGTCGACGACGACATCGCGAACAAGCTCACGGCACAGTTGCTGATGCTCGCCGCGGAATCCGAGGACGACATCTACCTCTACATCAACTCCCCCGGCGGTTCGGTGACCGCGGGAATGGCCGTGTACGACACCATGCACTACATCAAGAACGACGTGGTGACGATCGCCATGGGCTTCTGCGCGTCCATGGGCCAGTTCCTGCTGACCGCCGGCGCCAAGGGCAAGCGGTACGCCCTTCCCAACACCAAGATCCTCATGCACCAGCCGTCGGCCGGACTCGGCGGCTCGGCCAGCGACATCAAGATCTACGCCGAGCAACTGCTGCGCACCAAGCGCGAGATGGCCGAACTGATCGCCCAGCACTCCGGGCAGGACGTCGACACGATCACCAGGGACTCGGACCGGGACAAGTGGTTCACGGCCCAGGAGGCGGCCGAGTACGGGCTCATCGACTCGGTGATGAAGTCGGCCTCGGACGTCCCGGGCGCCGGCGGCACGCTCGTTTCCTGAACGGACGACGGCCCGGCGAGGTCCGCCCTCCCGAACATCGGGCACCGAGCCGGGCCGGCTGACTCCAGCCACCGCAGTCGCACCCGACCCGAGGGAAAACGAGACCATGGCCCTGCACGATCGCCCGATCCTGGCATCCAGCGGTACACCGCCCCAAGCCCGTTACGTCATGCCGCGGTTCGTCGAACGCACGGCACAGGGAACGCGCGAGTACGACCCGTACTCCAAGCTCTACGAGGAACGCATCGTATTCCTCGGAGTGGAGATCGACGACACATCCGCCAATGACGTCATGGCGCAGCTCCTCTGTCTCGAGTCGATGGACCCGGACCGGGACATCGCCTTCTACATCAACTCGCCGGGCGGCTCCCTCACCGCCATGACGGCGATCTACGACACGATGCAGTTCGTCAAGCCCGACATCCAGACGGTCTGCATCGGTCAGGCCGCCTCGGCCGCGGCCGTCCTGCTGGCCGCCGGCACCCCGGGCAAACGCACGGCGCTGCCCGGGGCACGTGTGCTGCTGCACCAGCCGCACAGCGGGGGTCAGCGCGGCCAGATCTCCGATCTGGAGATCCAGGCCCTCGAGATCCAGCGCGTGCGCACGCTGGTGGAGACCATCCTGGCCCGTCACTCCGGCCGGCCGGTGGAGCAGATAGCCCAGGACATCGAGCGCGACAAGATCCTTACGGCCGAGCAGGCGGCTGAGTACGGCCTGGTCGACCACGTACTGACCAACCGCAAGAACGTACTGAGTGATCGGAACAACGGAACGTCATGACAGACCGCAAGGATCGGATCCCCGCCGATCACTTCTTCTCCGCCGATCTGCGGGTGGGGCGGATCCTGGACGTCCAGGACTTCCCCGAGGCCCGCAAGCCGGCCTACCGGATCCAGGTCGACTTCGGGGATGCGGGAGTGCTGTGGACCAGCGCGCAGATCACGAACTACTCGCCCGAGGAACTGAAGGACCGGCCGGTCGTGGGCGTGGTCAACCTGCCGGACAAGCGGATCGCCGGACGCACCAGTGAGTTTCTGCTGCTCGGGTCCTACGCGGCGGACGGCCTCGTCCATCTGCTCTCCCCCGCGCCGGAGTCGACGCCCGGAGACGTCATCGGCTGACCGGAGCCGGCCGGCGCCGGGCAAGGGCACGACCCCGATCTCGTACCGCAAGGAAGTGCAAGGACTGGAGGCGTCGGCATGACCAGGGAAGCCCCACAGGTGGCGGGAAGCAGACTGCTCGGCACACTCGTGGACTTACGCGACGACACCTTGGGCGCCTATCTGCGCGCCCGGCAGGACCACGGGGACGTCGTGCGCTTCCCGGTCGGGCCTCCAGGACTGCGCACCCATCTGTACGCGGTGTTCTCCCCGGACGGAGTGCAGCAGATCCTGGGCACCCGGGCGGCCGGGTTCCGCAAGGAGAACTCCGTCTACGGCGAGATCCGGGCGTCCATCGGCAACGGGCTGCTGACGAGCCAGGACGACGAGTACGTCTTCCAGCGCCGGCTGGTCCAGCCGCTGTTCACCCGCCGCCGCGTCGACGGTTACGCATCCGCCATCCACACCGAGGTGACGGCCACCGCCGACCGCTGGGCCGCCCGGGCCGACGCGACCGTGGACGTCGGCGCGGAGATGGCCGAGTTCGCGCTGAGGGCCATCTCCCGCATCCTGTTCGGGGCCGACCTGGACGAGACCGTGGAGGTGGTCCGCCGCTGCTTCCCGGTCCTGGGCGAACACGTCCTGCAGCGGGGGGCCAACCCCTTGCGCTCGCCCAGGAGCTGGCCGACCCCCGCCAATCGTCGCGCCGCCTCCGCCCAGCAGGAGCTGTACGCCGTCTGCGACCGCATCATCGCCGAGCGGCTCGCCTTCCGCACGGCCCCCGAGGGCGACGGCGACGACATGATGACCATGCTGATCAAAGCCCGGGACGAGGACGGCTCGGCCCTGGACACCCAGGCGGTGCGGGACCAAGTGCTCGTCTTCCTGCTCGCCGGCCACGAAACCACCGCGACGGCCCTCGCGTTCGCCCTGCACCTGCTGGCTCTTCACCCCGAGGCCCAGGAGAAGGCCCGTGCCGAGGTCGACGACGTCCTCGGCGGCCTGGCTCCGGGCGCCGACGACCTCGACCGGATGCCGTACATCACGATGGTGCTGAAGGAGGCGATGCGGCTCTACCCGTCGGTGGCCATCATGGGCCGCAAGGCGGTCGCCGACACCGAGATCGGCGGTTTCCGCATACCCGCGGGCGCCGACGTCTACGTCAGCCCTTATGTGACACACCGGCATCCCGACTACTGGAAGGACCCGGAGGCCTTCGACCCCGAGCGCTTCACTCCTGACGCGGAGGCGGAACGCCCCCGCTACGCCTTCTTCCCGTTCGGCGGCGGGCCCCGGGCATGCGTCGGTCAGTACTTCGCGATGCTGGAGGCCACCCTCGCCCTGGCGACCCTCCTCCAGCGATTCGCCCTGACCGCGATCGACACCGAGATACCCCTGGAACTCGGGATGACGATGCGTGCCGCCGGCCCTGTCCGAGTGCGCCTCACCCCACGCTGAGGCAGAAGCGCGGACGCCGCTCACCCGCGTGGTGTCCGGTGCAAGGAACCGTCGCTGAAAGCCACCGTCCGACAGAGCGCCTGACGAGGGGGAGCAGGGATGAAGACCTCGCTGAACTGGGACGGCGAAGCCGTCATCGCAGTGGATCAGCGTGCACTGCCCGGACAGTACCGGCTGCTGCGACTGGCCTCGGTGGACGAACTCATCAGTGCCATACGGTCCTTGGCGATTCGCGGAGCGCCGGCCATCGGCCTGGCCGGCGCCCTGGGAGTGGCCCTGTCCGCACGTCTGCACGCGGCCGCAGAGGACGGTCTCACCGAGGCGGTGACAGCCGACGCGGACCGTATCGCACGGGCCCGTCCGACCGCGGTGAACCTCGAGTGGGGAGTCCGTCGCGCACTCGGCCGACTGGACGACGGCCCGGAAGCCGTACTGGCCGAGGCTCTCTCGATGATCGAGGAGGACACCGCGACCAACCGTGCCGCAGCCCGGCGCGCGGCCGATCTCGTGCTGTCGCTCACGGACAGGCGCCCGCTGCGCCTCCTCACGCACTGCAACACGGGACAGCTGGCCACCGCCGCGGGCGGAACAGCGCTGGGAGCCATCCTCGAACTGGCCGAACGCGGTTGCGTGGAGGAAGTGCTCGTCGACGAGACCCGGCCGCTCCTCCAGGGCAGCCGTCTGACCGCCTGGGAGCTGGGCGAGGCAGCCGTGCCTCACCGGATATGCGTCGACTCCGCCGCGGCGGCCGCGATGGCACAGGGAATGGTGGACTGTGTCCTGGTGGGAGCCGACCGGATAACCGCCAACGGCGACGTGGTGAACAAGATCGGCACCTACGGGCTCGCCGTGGCGGCGGCCCACCACCGCATTCCCTTCCTCGTCGTGGCTCCCGAATCCACCTGGGACCGGTCCCTGCCCGAGGGGTCGGCCATCCTCATCGAGGAACGCGATCCGACCGAGGTCACCCACTGTGCGGGGACAGCCGTGGCACCTGTCGGCGCGGGCGTCTACAACCCGGCGTTCGACTGTCTCCTCGTGGCACAGCGAAGAGTGTCGCCCATCCGGCCCTCCAGGGATGACAGCGTCCGCCAACTCCACCGCATGCTATTCCAAACACACCCCTCCCGGGGTTCTTTCCTGGTGGAGAGTCACGATGGACGCGATCGATCGCTACCGGCCCAACCTGCCGGGGCCTGTCTGGGCACGTATCGGCCCCGACTGCCGCCGCGCCGTCGCCAAGGCCGGGCCCGCCACGCCCAAGGAGGCCCGCGACTGGCTCGGCGCCCTAGACGAGTCTTCCCGAACACGGTCAGTGGTCGTAGGCGGTCAGTGAGCGGCTGACCGCCTGGCCGGTTTGGAAGTTGTGCCAGATCGCCGCGGTCAGCGCGAGCACACGCTGGGCGACGCGTACGGAGACGCCTTCGATGGTGCGTCCCCCGTGTTGTTCCAGGTCAAGCTGGCCCTTGAGAGTGTCGTTCACCGACTCGATGAGCTGACGGACCTTCTTCAGCATCGGCTCGCCCGGCCGCAGCACCTCCCGCTTGCGGGAAGGCCGCAGCAGCGTGATGCCCTGTTCGGACAGTGACCGTTCGAACGGCTTGGACGCGAATCCCTTGTCCGTGATCAGCAGCAGCCCGGGCCGCTCACGGACCAACGCGGCGTCGACCTCCAGCATCGCGGCCAGCACCTCCCGCTCGCCGAGCTTTGGATCGGCCAGCGCCCACGTGATCGGCATGCCCGAGGGAGTACAGACCAGGTAAAGCCGTAGCCCCCAGAAGAAGCGTGAATGCGACGCGCAGTAGCCGTAGTTCGCCCAGCCGGCGAGCTCCGACCGCTTCACCGTCGGCCGGGACATCCCGCACGGAACCGGGGTCGAATCGCTGATCCACACGGTGTCGTGCCAGAAGTCGGTGTCCTTCGCCAGGACTCGTATCAGCCGCTTGATCTGCGGCAAGGCAGCCCGTATCCGCTTGTTGTAGCCGGGGTCCTGCGGGATGAACGGGAACATGTCGCGGTGGTGGGCGCGTACGTAGCGAAGCCAGCGGGCCTCGGAGTGGAAACCGAGCATGGCCTGCATGACCGCCAGGCACAGCAACTCGGAGTGACCGAGCCTCGGTGGCCGTCCGGGCAACCGGGCGATACCGGCGAGATCATCGTCGATCATTACGTAGAGTGCAGTCACGAGGGTGTCCAGGTTCGTCGTCACAAACGATCATGGACACCCTCTCCTTGCGCCCGCAGGCATACGGAAAGACTCGTCTAGTGTCCTGAGTCTCGGAAGGGCTGCATAACTAGGGTTTGGGCTTCGGTAGGCGGTTCAAGTAGC
>NZ_JADWYM010000067.1 GCF_022414535.1 Streptomyces sp. MUM 2J | reverse complement strand
GGGCGTGCCCTGCGCCGGGGGACGGCCGCCCGGTCCCGCCGGGCGGGCCTTCCGCGCTGCCCGGGGCGTCGTGGGGCGCGCCGGGCGGCCCTCGTTCGCGCCGCGGTCCGACTGCGGCGGCAGGGGCGCGGGCGTGCCGCCGCGCGGTCCGGACTGAGGAGAACGCGTCCTGTGCTGCTCCATCGGACCAACTTAGGTCGGTTTATGTGCCGAATCAGGGCTCGGACACGCCGTTGAACAGAGCTTGGCCAGGCGTTCGAGAGGCCCACCCGGACCGGGCCGGGCACCCCGTAGACTGGTGGATCGGCCCCGCCCGGGAGCCCACCCTCCACCCTCACGTACGGGAAGTCGCAACGTGTCGCTCACGATCGGAATCGTCGGTCTGCCGAATGTCGGCAAGTCGACCCTGTTCAACGCCCTGACCAAGAACGACGTGCTGGCGGCCAACTACCCGTTCGCCACGATCGAGCCCAACGTCGGCGTGGTCGGCGTCCCCGACGCCCGCCTGGCGAAGCTCGCCGGGATCTTCGGCTCGGAGCGCATCCTCCCGGCCACCGTCGACTTCGTCGACATCGCCGGCATCGTGCGCGGCGCGTCCGAGGGCGAGGGCCTGGGCAACAAGTTCCTGGCGAACATCCGCGAGTCCGACGCGATCTGCCAGGTCATCCGCGCCTTCAAGGACGAGAACGTCGTCCACGTCGACGGCAAGGTCTCGCCCAAGAACGACATCGACACGATCAACACCGAGCTGATCCTCGCGGACCTCCAGACCATCGAGAAGGTGCTGCCCCGCCTCCAGAAGGAGTCGCGGATCAAGAAGGACCTGGCATCCAAGGTCAAAGCCGTCGAGGAGGCCAAGGAGATCCTGGAGAAGGGCGACACCCTCTTCGGCCACGGCATCGTCCAGGGCAGCGAGCGCGCCGAGCCCCTGCACGACCTGCACCTGCTCACCACCAAGCCGTTCCTCTACGTCTTCAACGTCGACGAGGACGAGCTGACCGACGACGCCTTCAAGGACGAGCAGCGCGCCCTGGTCGCCCCCGCCGAGGCGATCTTCCTCAACGCCAAGCTGGAGGCGGACCTCGCCGAGCTGGAGGAGGACGAGGCACTGGAGCTCCTCCAGTCCGTCGGCCAGGACGAGCCCGGCCTCGCCACCCTCGCCCGCGTCGGCTTCAACACCCTCGGCCTCCAGACCTACCTGACGGCGGGCCCCAAGGAGTCCCGCGCCTGGACCATCAAGAAGGGCGCCACCGCCCCCGAGGCCGCCGGCGTGATCCACACCGACTTCCAGAAGGGCTTCATCAAGGCCGAGGTCATCTCCTTCGGCGACCTCGTCGACTCCGGCTCGGTCGCCGAGGCCCGCGCCAAGGGCAGGGCCCGCATGGAGGGCAAGGACTACGTCATGCAGGACGGGGACGTGGTGGAGTTCCGCTTCAACGTCTAATACGTTCGGCGAAAGGCCGTCTGACCTGCGACGGAGCGGGTTGGGCGGCCTTTGCGGTCCGCACAGAGTCCGCAGCGTGCTGACTTCGGTCAGCGCGCGGGGGAGCGGCTACGCCGCTTCGTCGACCTGTGGCTGGGCATCGGCGGACCGGTCCGCGTACGCCTTGTCGACGGCGGCCCGGGTCCGCTCCTCGGAGTCGGGCCACAGGTGGGTGTAGATGTTCAGCGTCATGGCCGCGTTGGTGTGGCCGAGGCGCTCGGAGACCGTCTTCACGGACTCGCCGTGCTTGATCAGCAGGCTGGCGTAGTGGTGCCGGAGGGCGTGGGGTCCGGTGCCCTTCGGTATGCCGACCTTCGCGCAGGCGGGCCGCCAGGACCCATCCATGAAGTGCGTGTAGACCACGGGTCCGCCTTGCGGTGCCGTGAAGATCCAGCCCTCGGGCCCATCGGCGGGGAAGTCCCGCAGGTGGGCCTTCATCGCATCCACCGCCATGCGGGGGAGTGGGACCGTGCGGTGCGAGCGATCGGTCTTGGGCGGGCAGACGTACACGCCGTGCTTGGCGGTCTGCTGGATCTGCTGCTCGACCGAGACGGTCGCGTGGAGCAGGTCCACGTGCCGGAGCTGGAGGCCGAAGAGCTCGCCGGGGCGGAGCCCGGTGGCCGCGCCGAGAAGCACGAGGCCCTTGTACCGGGCGGGTATCTCCTCGGACAGCGTCCGCACCTGCTCGACGGCCAGCGGCACGATCTTCTTCCGTGGTACCGAGGGCAGCTTCGCCTCGGCGCACGGGTTGTGAGGGATCATCCGGTCACGGACTGCCGCCCTGAAGACGGCGTTGACCGTGTTGAAGACCGTTCGTGAGGTGCTGGCGGCCAGCCCGTGCGTGGTGGTCAGGCTGGTGACCCAGCTCTGTACGTCGCCAGGCTTGATGGCGCCGAGTGCCCGCTTCTCCCAGGCCGGGTAGACGTAGCAGCGCAGGTGCTGGGCCACCGCCTTGGCCGTGGAAGGCCGGTGCGGCTGGATGGCCCGCCATTCCTCTGCGTACTCCTTGAAGGGCCTCTTCGCCGACCGTGGGTCGACGTACTGACCGGTGACCAGGCTGGCCGTGACCTCGTCGATCCACCGCTGGGCGTCGACTTTGCGGTCGAAGTGGCGCGCGTGCTCCTTGCCGTCGAGGTCGCGGTAGCGGGCCCGCCATTTGCCGTTGGGGCGCTTCTGGATGTTGGCCAAGTGGCCTCTCCTTCGTGTCGGTTGTCAGTAGTGGCCACCGTCCTCGATGTCGCCACTGAGGGTGCGAGCGTCCCGCTCGTCGCCCATGAGGCGGAGGCACTGCTCGTGGATGGCCCGCGAGCTGTCGGGGTGGGCCTTGATGTGGTCGGCGATGGCGACCACGGCGCGGTGGAGCCGGTCGCGTGCGTCGCGGGTCTCGTAGAACGCTTCGACGGCCTCCTGGACGAGCCGCCGGCTGGCGATGTCGAGCCCCTCCAGGGGCGGTGACATCAGTTCTTCGAGGGGGAGCTCGAAGACGCGGGTGAAGGCGAGGGCCTCGTCGAGGTTGATGCGGCGGCGGGGGGTGCCGTTCTCGATACGCCAGACCGCTGTCTGGTTCATCTTGACGCCGGCTCTGGTCACCCGCTCCGCCAGTTCGGTCGTGCTCCACCCTCGGACCTCGCGCTCCAGCGCCACGCGCGCGGCCACGTTTCCCTCGCTGTAGAGCAGCGGCACCTCGCCGCCCTCGGGCCTGTCGCCTGCCATCACGCCTCCATCGTCGCCGTCGCTATCCCAATTGAAACATGGGCTTCCCGATTTGGTTAAACGCCGATCCCGAGGTACAACTCTATGCAGATCGAATCGTCACCTAGCCGAATGGGAATGCATGCGATACCTGACCACCGCCGAGGTCGCCGAGCGCTACCGCACAGCCGAGAGCACCGTCCGCTACTGGCGCCACATCGGGAAGGGGCCGCGCGGCATCAAGGTCGGCAAGCGGGTGCTCTACCCCGAGACCGAGCTGCTGCGCTACGAGCGCACCCTGATCGACGGCCAGGAGGAATGGGGCTTGGCCTCGTGAACCGCCGGGAGCCCCGGACACAGCAACGGCCCCCGGCGCGCCAACGCCGAGGGCCGGAGATTCCCCTGCACGTCGCCCATCCCTGAACGAACGAACCGGTGAGAGGCGGGACCTTGCCCGTCCCGTCCCTCACCTGAGAGGAACGTCTATGGAGGACCCTACGTCCCCCGCCACCTCGAACACATCCGAGGTTGTCTGGCCCACCCCCGCGGTCCCCGGCCAGGGCATCCCCTGGCGCAGTGGGGACCGAAGCGGGGACCGAACGGAGTCGCGGTCCCCTGCTTCGATGGGTGTTCCGGTCGGGGACCGAGTCTCCCCCAGCACGGAACATGCTCAGGTCAGCGCCTTGGGGACCGGTCCCGCCGGAGCGGAAGCCGGGGACCGGGTGGAGACTTCCGGTCCGCCGGTCCCCGAACCCAGTCCCCGAATCCCGGACGGGCGCGGCGCGCCCCGAGCCGATGGTGTGGGCCACGGTCCCCACGTATCTGCGGGGACCGTGGCCCCCGACGGAGGTTCGGGGACCGGGGACCGCGCCGGTGCGAGCGGCGGGACGACTGACGAGGGAGCCGCGCTGTTGGACGACCTGCGCGCGGCTATCGGCCGGTACGTGGTGCTGCCGAGCGACGAGGCCCTGACGGCGGTCACGCTGTGGGTGGCGGCCTCCCACATACAGCCCGCGCTGCAGCACGCGCCACGGCTGGCGGTGGTGGGGCCGACCAAGGGCTGCGGAAAGTCCCGTGTCCTGGACGTGCTCCACGAGACCGTGCATCAGCCGATGATGACGGTGAACACCTCGCCCGCGGTGGTCTTCCGCGTCATCGGCAAGAACCCGCCGACGCTGCTGGTGGACGAGGCCGACACCATCTTCGGCCCGAAGGCGGGCGACAAGGAGGACCTGCGCGGCCTGCTGAACGCCGGACACCAGCGCAACCGCCCCGCCTGGCGGATCTCCGGCCCGGAGCACAAGCCGACCGCGTTCCCGACCTTCGCCATGGCCGCGCTGGCAGGCATCGGCGACCTACCGGACACGATCATGGACCGTGCCGTCGTGCTCCGCATGCAGAAGCGCAAGCCCGGTGAGAAGGTCGCTCCCTTCCGCTCCCGGCACTCCGTCCCGGAACTGAACGCGCTGCGCGACAGGCTGGCCGCATGGCTGACCCCACTGCGCGGGACAGCACACCGACTGGTGCCACCGATGCCGGTCGAAGACCGGGCCGCGGACACCTGGGAGCCCCTGGTGATCGTCGCCGATCTGGCCGGCGGCCACTGGCCCGTCCAAGCCCGCGCCGCCTGCCTGGCGATGACCCGCACCGAACTGGTCCAGGACGAACAGACGACGCTGAAGACCCGGCTGCTCCGGGACATCCGCCGCGCCTTCGAGCAACACGGCGACACGGAGGCGCTGCGCAGCCACGACCTGCTCGCCGCCCTCCTCCAGGACGCCGAGGCGCCCTGGGCCGAGTACGGCACCAAGGGCCTGAACGCCTACCACCTGGCCAACCTGCTGCGCGACTTCGGCATCAGCCCGGCCAACCACCGCTTCGAGAACGGCAGGCAAGCCAAGGCGTACGCCCGCAACCAGTTCCTCGACGCCTGGGCCCGCTACTGCCCCGACCCCGCCCAACCGACCCCCGCAGCAGAGAAGACCGCGCCCGTACGTCGAGCCCAGGGCAAGCCGCCCTCCCCTCCGTCCGGGGCGCTGCCCATCGGCCTGCCCGGTGGGCCTTCCGGCCCCAGGCCCACGCGCTGAACCCAGCTCCGTATCAATCCGTCGCATCCGTCCCCGCGCAGGTCAGCGCGGGGACGGAGTTCCTCGCCGATACGGATCACTCCGTACCTGCGACCACCTCCGTACCTGTCCTGACCAGCTACGGGACGGATGCAACGGACGTGACGAAGCCCCACCCCACACGACCACCGGAGCATCACCATGCCCGAAACGAGCACCGACAACTCCCCCACCCGCCGCCGCAAGGGATTCTTCGGCCTGACCCGTCGATCAGCAGCAAGCTGGAGCGAACGAGCCTCTAACGAGGCTTCGTCCGCGCTTGCCCCCGCCCCAGGGGTGGCGGAGGAGAAGGCCGAGCGCCAGGGGGCGCCCGAGCCGGAGGAGGGTGCAGCGTCCGCAGCCGACTCCGACGCCCCAAGCAGTCAGCCGCCGGCCGATGCCCAACCGCCCGTCGAGCAGCCCTCCTGGCGAGATCTCGATGCCCCCGTCCTGCCCGCGCTGATGAACCGCAAGCGCACGGTGGAGAAGCGCGACCAGGAGAAGACCATCCGTTTCACACGGACAGCAGTCGGCGTGATCAGCGCCGCCGCCCACCAGCGCGGTCAAAAGTTCGCCGGATTCGTCGGCGACGCCGCCCTCGCCGTCGCCCTCGGCAAGGCGGGACTGGTCGGCAGCCCGGAGGACGACCCGGTCCGCCCGCTGATCGAGGCCGTCGAGGCACACACAGTCGCGCTGAACCGCATCGGCGGCAACCTCAACCAGATCACCGCAGCCATCCACCGAGGAACGGTGCCCGAGCGCGCCGAGGCGGTGCTGGACCGCGTCGAGCAAGCCGCCAAGAGCAGCTACCGACTGATCGACCAGCTCCTGACAGAAGGCACCGCCCATGGTTCCTGACGTCTCCACCGGCTCCGACACCCGCGGACTGATCGCCTACCTCTTCGGCCCCGGCCGCCGCGACGAACACACCAACCCACACATCGTCGCCGCCTGGGACATGGCCGGCGCCCCCGACCCCGGCCGCGACCCGACAGCCACCTACTCCCAGCTCGCCAAGCGCCTCGACACCCACGTCGACCTGCGCACCCGCGAACTCGGCGGCAAGAAACCACCCCAGCACGTCTGGCACTGCCCCGTCCGCACCGCACCCGGCGACCGCTACCTCACCGACACCGAGTGGGCCGACGTCGCCCGCCGCATCGTCCACGCCACCGGCATCGCCCCCGAAGGCGACGACAAGGCATGCCGGTGGATCGCCGTGCGCCACGCCGACGACCACATCCACATCATGGCCACCACCGTCCGCGCCGACGGCCGCCGCCCACGCACCCACCGCGACGGACAGCGCGCCCAAGCCGAATGCCGCAAGATCGAAGCCGAGTTCGGCCTGCGCCGCCTGAAGTCCGGCGACCTCACCGCACCCCGCACTCCCACCGGCGCCGAGCGCGCCAAGGCCGAGCGCCAGGGCCAGACGGTCACAGCACGGCACTGGCTGCGCGAGCAGGCGTACGCGGTCGCCGCCGCCGTACACAACGAAGCCGACTACTTCACCGTGCTGCAGTCTCTCGGCATCAAGGTCAAGACCCGCCTCGGCCCCGAGACCGGCGACGTCATCGGCTACAGCCTTGCCGCCCCCGGCGACACCAACGCGGCCGGCGAACCCGTCTGGTACGGCGGCTCGAAGCTCGCCCCCGACCTCTCCATCAACCGCCTACGCGAACGCCTCCCCGCCCAGAAGGCGGCCGAGCGCCCGCGGTATGTGGCGGACCCTTCCGACCCATGGCGGCACACCGCCACCGCCATCCACACGGCACGCACCGTCCTCGACTCCGGTGACGATGCCGCTGCCCAGGGCCACCTGGCCGCCTTCGGCGACGCCCTGTACAACGTCGCAAGCGCCACGACCGGCCCACACCGGGCGGAACTACGAGCAGCGGCAGCGGCGTTCAACCGCGCCCGCCGCTCCTCCACCCGCGCCGACCACCAAGCCGCCACCGCCCTACGCAAGGCCGCCAAGGAACTCGCCTACGCCTCCAACGAACCGGGAGGACTCGCCATCGCCCTGCTCTTCGCCACAGTGCATCTGGCCCGCGCCGCCGCCAAGTGGCACGAACAGCGCGGCCACGAACAGCAGGCCGCTGCGGCCGAAGAAGCGTTCCGCCACCTACAGTCGGGCTACCAGCAAGCCGCCCCGCCCGTTCTGGTGGACTTGGCCCGCCGCGCACCGCGAGCCGCAACTGCCCGTCGCTTCGAGCAGGACGTTCGCGCTGCCCTCCCCGACTACGCCGACCGGATCCTCGCCGACCCCACTTGGACCGCCCTGACCACAACCCTCGCCTACGCCGAAACCGCCGGCCACAACCCTCGACGCCTCCTGGCCGCAGTGGGCACCCAGCGGGAACTCGACAGCGCCGAGCACCCCGCCGAGGTCCTCAACTGGCGCATCACCGCTCAGCCGAACCGGCGGACGCAAGCAGCTCGCAGCCGAAGCACCACCAGCGGCACATCGGCCAGGTCCGCCACGCCACACCCTCCGGCCACACCAGCGGCCATCAGGCCCGAGGAACGCAGTCGACACCGCTGACCCCGGTCAGATGCCCTTCTGTGGACGCGCATCTTCTGCCGTAGCCGGGGTGTCCCAGCTGTCCGACGGCTGGCTGTAGCCCTGACCAGCAAGAACAGCCCGGACAGCTCCACGGGGAGCTGTCCGGGCTGTCCGGACTCTCTAAACGCCAGCCGTCTCGTACCGCTCCCCAGTCGCTTTGATGCGTTCCGCGATGTTCAGCCATTCCTCTTTGGCGTCTTCCTGCTGGAAGAAGGCGTCAGCAGCATGCATTTCCGTCACTACTTGACGCCAGAGCGCTCTGAATTCCGTAGTCCACGCAGCACTCTGGAGTTTGGCCCCCAGGTCCCGCAGAACCTCGACCTGCCTCGGGTGAGGAACGAGTGTCTGTGCTGCCAGCCGGGGGCTGAGCGGGGGCATGTCGACTCGGATCTGGCCCGCAACGTCCAGGAAGAGACCTTCGGCCACTCCTTCGCGGTATCCGGCAGGCCATGCGGCATCGTCTTGACTGGTCGCGCAGGCTTCGACCCCGTCTTCCCTGACCGTGAACGTGTTCCTCGCCGAACGTTGGCCAACCGCCACCCCCAAGCGTCGTTGGTCTTCGAACGGCAGACGTGGAAGATCCGCCGCCTGAAGGCGGGTAGCGAGGTCTCCCGTGCTGAAGGTGCTGCTGTGTAGGTCGGTGACGAGTTGCTGCACGGACCCGATGATGAGGAACTGCAAGCGGCGCAGGGCCCAGCGTGTCCACAGCAGAGCCCCGTCGACGCAGGTCTCGATGACCTCATCCTCAATGGGCGGCAGCGTCGAGCGGCCATGCCCTGTGCCGTAGGAGTTCCGCAGTTCTCGGAGTTGGGCAGCAAGCTTCTTCGCGCTATTCGCCGCTTGGCGAACGGCAGCATCGGGAGACAAGCCCGGTCCAGGCTGGTACTCGATCGCACGATGAGCAAGGTTGAGAACCTTGTCGTACTCCTCGTTGCTGCCTGCGGGCTGTCCTCGCGAGTCAAGTACGACGCGAGCTGTCGCTTCGACTAGATCCTTCGCCGAACCGATGACCAGGGGCCTGTCGTTGGCACGGACCGCCCCTTGGAGGCGATCGAAACAGTCCCGGATCGCAGCCCACGCGGTTGGATCCAGGGCCTTAGGCTTGAGGATCTCCGCTTGCAGTACATGCGTGTTCATGCCCGTCATTGTCTCCGGGCTAGCCCACTGAACTGCTTGCACACGGAACTCCGGTCAGATCTGTTTCCAGGAGCCCCCGGCACGCCGCCACCTCGTTCAGAGACTGAACGGCGCCCAGGCAGGCGGCGCCCCGGGCGCATCCTGATGCCCTCGCTGCTCGTGGCAGCGAGGGCATCAGGGCGTCAGGCGGCGCGGGCTGTGGGTAACTGCGAGACCCACGTCGTGAGCCTGGTCAGGTGCTCGGGCTGCAGCCCGTGGTGTGGGTCGGGCTGAATGAGGAGGGTCGACGTTCCCTTCGCAGTGCGCTCCGCCGCCCATTCATGGTCGAGGCCGGTGAAGTCGTCGTCGATCCAGACAGCGGGGGCGTCGCCCAGCCAGGCGTCGACGTGGTCGCGCTTCCACAGGTAGCCGTTGGGGTGGCTGGTGGTGATCTCCGGACGCGGGAGATCGACGTACGGCAGGGTTGGAAGGCCGAGGAGCGGGCCGATGAGGGTGGTGGCGTCCTGGCGCCAGCTGGTGCACCAGACCGGGGCGACCAGGCCGGTGCGGATGACGTCCATGAGCAGGCGGCCGTGGTCGGGGTTGAGCCAGACGGTGACCGGGTTGTCGGCGCTGCGGTCGGCGGGGACGACGTCGTGGCGGGCGTGCGTGGCCGGGGTCGAACCGTGCTCGTCGGGGAATGGTATGAGGACGCCGTCGATGTCGAGAAGCAGGTAGGGCGGGCGCATCGGTTCCTCCGGGGGGAAAGCCGGACGGGGGCTGTCAGAGCTTGCGGGCGCGGATCAGCAGGGTGGTGGGCCAGTGGCCCATGCGAGGGTCGTGGAACTCCTGGGCCGAGGTGAGCCAGAAGCCGGCCTGGCTGAGGCGCTTCTCCCAGCGGTCGGTGTCGAATTCCCAGCGGGCGATGGGGAGCCGGGAGCGGTCGGGGAGGGTGACGAAGTCGCGGCGGGGCCGGTCGTCGCCTGAAGGGCTTCGGCCGCCACGCTGCGGGTGGGGGACGGAGAAGGCGAGCACTCGTCCGGGCATGAGGCGCTGCGCGATGGCCGGCAACAGGAGCTCGGGGGCGACGAGGCCGACGGCGCCGAAGACGGAGTAGACCGCGTCGAACTGCTCGTCGGAGGCATGCAGGTAGTGCAGGGCGTGGCCGGCGATGAAGGCGAGGTTGTTCAGCCGTCCGTAGTGAGAGCGGGCGCGGCGGACCTGGAGGCCGACCAGGTCGACGCCGGTGACGTGGGCGCCGTGGCGGGTGGCGAGGTGGGCGGCGTTGTGGCCGGGGCCGCAGCCGAGTTCCAGGAGTCGCTTGCCGCGCAGGTCCGGGCCGAGGATCTCGGCGCCGGGCCCTTGGCCGGGTCGGGTAGTCCATTCCATCCGGGTGGGTACAGCAAGCGGTTCGGCGAGTCCGGCGGCCGTGCGCTGGGCGGCGTGGGCGTGCCAGGGGGATGCCTGGGCGAGCACGTCAGATCTCCAGGAGGTGGAGGACGTCGGTGAGGTGCCGGCGGACGGCCTTGATGTAGGCGGGGTCGGTGGCCGGGTCGTCGATCCAGCGGACGGCCTGCTCCATGAACCACTCGACGGCCCACATGCGGTGCCAGCCCAGGGCCCAGTTCTCGGCGGTGAGCCCGCTGCGTGGGGCGAGGGCGTCGGGGGTGCCGCCGGCGGTGACGTACTGCTCCAGGAAGACACGCAGGCGCACGGGGTGCGGGGGCTCGATGGTGCCGTGCCAGCTGGCAAGGTCGAGCAGGCCGGGGCCGGTGAAGGCGCGGGCGAAGTCGAGCAGCCGCCAGCCGCGCTCGCCGATGTGGAGGCTGGTGGGGTGGAACTCGGAGTGCACCCAGCCGAACGGTTCCAGCGTCGCTCCGGCCGAGCGGGATTCGGCGGCCTTGGCGATCCGGTCGAGCGTGTCCTCGACGTCGTCGGCGTCCCGCCACCGGTCGGCCTTGCGCAGCCGTTCGAGATGCTCAAGCGCCCTGGCCGGCAGCGTCCGCAGCCGGTTCTGGTCGAGGACGGGCAAGGGCGGAGCCGTACGGGTGCCGTGCAGGACCACGGCCGCAGCGACACCGTCGAGGTCGTCGGCCTCGCGGACGGACGGTCCGAGGTCCTCCATGAGCATGCCGAGCCAGCCGTCCAGGACGGCGGAGGCGTGGACCTGGGGGACGGGGACGCCGAGGGTGTGGGCCAGGCGGAGGGCCTGGTCCTCGCTGTCGAAGGGCTTCTTGGCGTACTTGAGGATGGCCGTGGAGCCGTCGGGGAAGGTGACGCGCTCGACGCCGGACATGGACCACACGCGCACCTCCTCCCGTACAGCGGTGGTCTGGCCGGTCGCGGTGAGCAGGTTGTCGAGGAGTTCGGCGCTGGGGTTCGTGGTCACGTGAGGGCTCCGGGGGGATGGTGGCGTCCGGGGCGGGCGAGAGATACCGGCCCGCCCCGGAGCCTGATCGGGTGGGTTACGCGGCGGGGTTCACGCGGTGGGCGTAGACCTGCTCGATCCAGCCCGCCTTGAAGGCCGTGAGGTCGTCACGGAAGTTCGCCATCGAGGCACCGTAGGGCGCGACCACGCCGCCGGACTGGTCCGGCACGGACTGGCAGCCGTGCACGAGCCGGCCGCCGAGGGCGGCGTGGGCCTTGATGGACTCGATCCGGCGGTGCTCGTTGAACCAGCCGCCGTGGTACACCTCGTCGAGCATCCCGCCCATCTCGTCGTCCAGGTCGAAGACGACGGAGGTGGCGGCGGGGAAGAACCAGCACGGGCCGACGTTGGAGATGTGCCCGTCCAGCTCGACCTTGTTGAGCGCCATGAGCGTGGCGGCCTCGCGGAGCATCCGCAGGTGGTCGGCGGTGATCTGCGGCAGGCCGAGGCCGGCCAGGTGCTCCTCGCGGAAGAGGTACGCGTACACCTCGTACGCGGTGGCCAGAACGCGGGCCGCGTCGGAGGTGGACTCGCTGTGCTGCTTGATGAAGTCGAGCGCGAGCTGCTCGACCGCGCTCTCGATCGTCTCGTCCACGTCCAGGAGCTGGGCCTTGACCAGCTCCCAGTCGGCGACGAGCCACGTGCTCGACTCGAAGCGGAAGAAGTACTCGGCCGGGTCGATCGTGATGCGCCGGCCGTCGACCTGGATACCGGGCAGGCGGCTCCAGCGCGGGTCGAACGCCTCGGGCAGCTCGACCGTGATGGCCGTGGTGTCGATGGTGGTCACCGTGTCTCCGTCTCTGATCGGCCGGGTCCGGGCATAGGAATGCCCGAGCCCGGTGTGGGCGTACGGAACTTCGGGGTGCCGCCCGGACCAAGGGGGAGCCTGGATCACGGTTGCGCCGTTCCGGGCGGCTGCTGATAAGTGAACCGGTGGTCACGCTCAGTGGGTACGGTGGAAGGCAGTTGAAGCGGTATACGCGGTTTACAGCTCCGGAGTGGAGGCGATCGTGGCGGCGCAGAGAGACCTCAATTGCCGTCTGCGCGACGTCATCGCGGCGGTCGACTGCACCTACGAGGGCCTCGCCAGAGACGTGCGGCGCATCGCCGCCGAGAACGGTGAGATCCTCCAGACCAACAAGTCGGCCGTCTCGCACTGGGTGAACGGCACCCGCGCCCCGTCGGGCCGGGTAGGCCAGTACCTGGCCGAGGCGCTGTCCCGCCGAGCGGGACGTACGGTCACCCAGACCGAGATCGGCCTCCAGTCCAGCGATGACGAAGCGCCAGCGGAAGCCGACCCCGTCCTCGCAGTCACCGACCTGGGCCGCGCCGATGTCGAGCGCCGCCGCTTCCTCGCCATCGCGGCCTTCACCACCGCTGGCGTCGCCATGCCGCTCGGATACGACCACGAAGCCACCGCCCGCATGCTCCGCGCCCGCACCGGCACGTCCCTCGTAGGCGCAGAGGACGTGGACGTCGTACGCCAGATCACCACGGCCTTCAGCGCCGCCGACGAGCGCCTCGGCGGCGGGCACGGCCTGACCACCGTCACCGCGTACCTCGCCGACACCGCCGCCCCCATGCTGCGCGGACGCTTCCCCAGCGAAGCCTTACGCCGGACAGCCTTCGGCGCCGTCGCCGAACTCGCCTACCTCGCAGGCTGGAAACACCACGACCTCGGCCAGGAAGGCGCCGCCCAGCGCTACTACCAGGTCGGCTACAAGCTCGCCTGTGAAGCCGACCCCCACGGCCACGCAGCCTGGATGATGCGCGCCCTCGCCCACCAGGCCCTGAGCCTCAAGCAGCCCCACCACTGCGTCGACCTCGTCGAAGGCGCCCTCCGGTGCGGCCTCGACCACGTTGATGGCCAGACCGAGGCACTCCTCCACATCACCCACGCCCGCGCCTACGCAGCCACCGGCGAGAACCCGTCGGCCGCACGCGCTCTGCTCGCCGCCGAGGACGCCCTCCTACGGGACGACGGCCCCCAGCCCAGCTACTCCCGTGTGAGCGGTCCCGCCGCAGGCACCGTGGCCAGCCACACCGCCCGCACCCTGACCGACCTCGCCGACCACATCGGCACCGAGCAGCAGCACCGCGACGCCCTCACCCGCTGGGACCCGGAGAAGTACAAGCGCGTCCACGCCCTCACCCACGCCGACCTCGGCGACAGCCTCGCCGCCCAGGCCCGCGCCGACGAGGCCGTAGCCGCCTGGGCCCAGGCCCTGCTTCTCATGGAGGGAATGACCTCTGACCGTACTCGGAAGGCGATCACTTCGATCCGCTCCACGCTCGCGGTCTACCAGCGCCGCCGCGTTCCCGGCGCCGCCGATCTCGCCCGCCGCGCCCGCGAGGCGCTCGCCTAACATGCCCAACAACCCGCCCGACGAAGGGAACACCGTGGCTCAGCAGACCGACGACCGCTCCCAAGCCCTCAAGCCGGCGCTCGAATCGATGACCCTGCTGGTCGCTGCGGTCATTGTCCACGACAAGGCCACCAACCGCGTCGTCCTCCTCCAGCGCAGCGAGAACGCGAAGTTCGCCCAGGGAATGTGGGACCTGCCCGTCGGCAAGAGCGAACCGGGCGAGCCCATCACCGAAACCGCGGTCCGCGAGCTCTACGAGGAGACCGGCCTCACCGTGAAGCCCGAGTCCCTCAAGGTCGCCCACATCATCCATGGCGCCTGGGGCGTCGAAGCCCCCAACGGCTTCCTTACCGTCGTCTTCGCCGCCCACGAATGGACTGGCGAACCCGAAAACCGCGAACCTCGCAAGCACTCCCAGGTCCGCTGGGTCGATGCGAACGCCATCCCCGACGCCTTTGTCGACACAACTGCCAGTGCTCTCCATCAGTACCTGCACGGCAGTTCTCAGGTGTCACTTAACGGGTGGCGTTAGTTGCGCACCCTGAGTTTGGGTGCAGGGCCTTCCGTCGACTCCGGCTTGACGGCGACGGACTGTTTCGGCTATTCGCCCGGGAACATCGTGGCTGGAAAGTAGCAGCTTCCGGTCTCATTTGCGTGACGCTTCTTGCGTCGCAAAAGTTCGTCGAGCGTGAGGCGCCCGTCGAGAACGTAGAAGAAATCGATCCCCTCCATCGTCAGGAATGGCGTACTCTCCCGGTAGGCTTCTCGAGCTCCGCTAGTGAATCCATTTACGCTGATAAAGATTCCAAGCGAATTTTTCCCCTTCCGCCTCACCTTTTCATTGAAGCTGTAGAGGTGGTGGGGCTGGATCGCCTCCTGCCACCACTTGGCTTCAACGATGTAGTCGTCCGTGTCGAAGGTGAGCGAGCCGTCGATTTGCTCGTACTCCAGGCTGTATGACAGGCGTGGTTCCATGTCGAACAGCCTGAAGACATCATTCAGGAATGGCTCGAAGAGCCTGCCTGCCTTCTGGCGATTATCCATGCGCTCCAGTTCGAGGAAGCGTTCTTTAAGAGCGGCAAGCTTAGCTTCAAAGCCATGCTGGGCCTCCGCTACAGCGCGGTACGTGAGAAGCTCATCATCGAACTGCGACTGTTGCTCGTGGGCAACGCGCTGGCGGTCCACCAGCCTCCTGAGATGGTCGACTGATTCTCTTGCTTCGGCGATCAGCGATTCGGCGCTCTCGTGCCGTTTCAGTGCAGGGAAGCTCGTCAGTTGAGAAACCTCCGCCATCATCCGAAGTGAAAGGTCGCGGTATTGGCGCTCATTTGCCATCAACCGGTCCACGAACTCATCTGCGGTGGCCCATTTGTAGCCGCTGAAGTCCATGTGGGCCAGCAGTGAAGGGTGGTCCGTGGCCCACAAGCGGATGAATCGTTCGAGGTCACGCTTGTACCAGAAGATCGACTTAAGCGTGCCGGCCAGGGCTCCGTAGGCGGCTGGGCTGATCGGCTGCGCTGGTTTCGGCGTGCTCGTCATCCCTCGTCCGATCTCCCAGTCTCTGTGTGGGCTGCTAACGCCTGGTCAGATGATGCTACAGAGGGGAGTCGGGTGCTTACCTGCCTTCGCGTCGGATTGCTGCGTCCTGCGCGGCGGTGAGTCGGATGTCGTACTGCAGCTCACCGGCTACCTCTTCATGTGCCGCACTTGCGGCCGGTACATGGCGTGCGCGGACTTCACGTACCGGCAGTCAGGCAGCTGCGGCTACGTCCGGGTCCAGCCGTTGGCGAAGTCGCATTGGAGGTCCGTCCAGCGGCGACGCTCGGCGGGGGTGTAGGCGGGGTGGTCGCGGAGGTGGGTCAGGGCGTTGACCCACTGGTCCCAGAGGCCGCCGGGCGGGGTGAAGCGGTCGGCGTGGTGGGTGCCGAGGTGGGCGTCGAGGCGGAGGAGGGCGCCGAGGGCTGCGGGCTGGTCGTAGCGGAGGTCGGTGCGGGGGAGGTAGTGGTCGAGGTAGGCGGTGAGGATCTCGGCGTCCGCGTGGGTGCCGAAGCGGGCCAGGGCGAAGCAGTAGGCGCTACCGGAGAAGCAGACCTCGCTGACCAGGAGCAGGTCGCCGATGCGTTCGCGGAACCGTTCGCGGCGGTCGACGCCGATCAGCCATGCAGCGGTGAGGCGCGAGCGCCACTCGTAGCCGAGGAGGGCTTCCAACTCGGCATCGGTGATCGTGGCCGCGTCGTCGATGAGGTGATGGGCGAAACGTTCGCCGTGAGGCCACTCGGGCCGCAGGAATCGACCACTTTTCAGGACGAGGTAGCGCGCGTGGCCCGAGTCCTTCCTTGCCGCGTAGCGCTCGATCACGTAGCCGTAGCCGACCTCCTCGGGGTGCTGGAACGGCATCGGTCACCTCTCCGGGTGCAGGTCGTTACGGTCGATCCAGGTGGGGGCGACGAAGATGTTGTCGCCGGTGGGGGCTTCTGAGGCTTCCAGCAGGGACCAGGTGCGGGACTCCTCGACCAGGTGCTCCCAGGGCGCGGTCCAGTCGAGCTCCCAGTCCAGGGCGGGGCCGGAGACGCCGTACGTGCGGCCGGCGTCCACGCGCCAGAACTGGGAGTAGAGGATCACCTGGGCGTGGTCGGCCAGGTCGTTGATGATCTCGGTGAAGTGGGCTGCAGGCCAGCCGGGGGCGTTGTCCGCAGTGGTGGGTCGTAGGCGCGCGGTGAGCGGCGGGACGACGGGGGTGCGTGCGCCGAGTGCGGTCAGGGCCCAGCGGATGCCGACAGGCTCGGTCCAGTCCGGTGGGGTCGCCCCTTCCAGGCAGGCGCGATAGGCGCGGCGCAGGGGCTCGACGGCGCCGTCGATTTCCAGGCTCGCCAGGGCCATGGCCGCCCATTCGCGGACGGTCGGGTTCTCGCTGTCCAGTAGGCCGATGAGAGCGGGGCCGCAACGGGGATCGCCCACCTCCTCGAAGACCTCGATGGCGGTCAGCTGGCCGAAGCCGCCGAGGGAAGGCAGGCCGTTGATGACGGCGGGTATGGCGTCGGCGCCGATCCAGATCAGCTCCGCGCGGGCGTCATAGGACTCGTCGGCCTCGCCGTCGAGCTGCTGGACGAGTGTCTCGATGTGGGAGGTCATGACGCGGAGTGGTCCCGGCGCCAGAAGGTGGGGAGCCACCAGCAGAGCGCCGAGTGGTCGTCGGGCCACGGGGCGCGGTCCTCGGCCGCCCAGTCCTCGAAGGAGTCGCGCGTCAGGTCGATGGGGCGCCAGGCGGGGTCGAGCGGTTCGTTCTCGGCCGGCGGGCGGACATACCGCAGGCCGTGCTGGTCGCATGCGCCGAAGTTCTGGTAGTTGCGCTGGGCCTCGATCAGGGAGACCTTGTTCGCCCCGCCGGCCATGGTCGGCCAGCGGAACTGGACCCCGTCGTCCTCCCAGAAGCAGACGGGGCAGATCTCGTACGACCCGGGCATCGCGCTCAGCACGCGGTGTCCGCAGCACGGGCAGGGGTAGGAGTCGCTCACCTGCGCAGTCTCGTTGCAGGCCCAGCCGGTGTGCCAGGGAATTCGCCGCCTCGGAGCCCCCGGCCAGTCCGCAGCCAGTCCGCAGGACACCCGTAAACGGCCGTCGGGAGCCAACGCATGCCAACGAGGAATCCCAGGTCAGAGCCATGGAGCAGGCTCCGCCGCAGGTCAGGATCGGGCCTCAGCCATTCCGCTTCAACGTGTAGCGGGTCACATAGCATGGCATGACTGATCTAGCAAACATGCAGATCGGAGGGGGTCTGGCTCTTCAGGGACAGGCCCCCTCTTCACGCCCGTGCTGACTTGGCGCTGACCTGCAGGCACCCGTCATCACCCCTCTGCATCCCTCACGTGCTGGTTTGGTGCTGACTTCTCGACCTGGCCTCTGTTGGACACCGAGACGGGGCGGTCGGCCCTCCAGCCCTTCTTGTCAGTGCCAGATGGGAAACTGCGGATATGTTGCGCGAGCCGGAAGAAGTGACCATCGGGGAGGACGGTCAGGTGGGTCTTCCCCTGGGGCTCCTTGCTCAAGCGGGCATAGCTCCGGGAACCCGCGTGCTGGCGTACAGCACCGGGGATGGACGGATCATGCTCCGGCGCTACGACGATGCGGTACAGGACCTGTTCGAGCGCGGGCAGCTCGACTAGCTGCCCCGCCTGGCGTCGAGGGCAGAGGCGATTCGGGCGACCGCTTCGTCAGGTGCTTCGTGCTCCCAGATCCGCACCACCGCCCATCCTGCGGAGAGCAGTGCTTCATCTGCGGCACGGTCCCGAGCCACGTTCCGTTCGAGCTTGAGGGCCCAGTAGTCGGCGTTCACTTGTGGCCGCCTTCCATGCTGAGGGCAGCAGTGCCAGAAACAGCCGTCGATGAAGACAGCCACTCGTGCCCGCGTGAAGGCGATGTCTGGCCGTGGGCGACCACCCGGCAGGTCAAGACGGAGATCCACTCTGTACCGCCTGCCGGCAGCGTGCAGGAGGGTTCGAATGGCCCGCTCGGGTCCGGTGTCCCGGCGCTTGATCGCAGCCATGTTCCGTGAGCGCCCAGGGGTGGGCGTCGTAAAGGCGGGATCGCTCATCAAACACACCGTAGCCCAGCCAGTAGGACCCGCGCACCGTAATGCACTGGCAATAAGGTGCGTGGAGAGACGCGATCGGACGATCTATGTCAAACGAGAGCCATGCGCTCGTTCAGGAAGGCGAACATCCGCTTGACCAGATCCCCGGCATCAGTCGGGTGATACAACTCACGCACAGCACGGTGAACATCAGGATCATTCTTGGCCACTGCATAAAGAGAGGCAGCAGTGTAGGTCACCTTTGCATTTGTCCCTGCGCTCTCCAGTGTATGCACCTCAAATTCAACCTTCGGAGCACCGAGGTGCCCTTCAAGCAACAACTGCATGACATTGGCCTCGTAGAGAGGCTGGTACAGCCGGTCGCTGCGAAGGCTGGTCTTGAAGGCAATAGCCAGGATAATTTCCCCGGCACTCACACGTCCTTCAACATACTCGTGGGCTTTGGTGAGGATCGCCTGTGAGGGCTTCTTCAGATCCGGAAGCGGGGTTCTCCACAGATCGTCATCGCGCAACTCTTCGGGGAGCACCACTACCGCCAGGTCTGGGGTGGATGTGGGCAGCCCGAAACCCTTCTCGTCCAGGCCCTTCCTGAGCTTATTGATCTCGTCACGGGCACTCGGTTCCAGCAATCGAACCCAGTCATAGCTACGCGGAAGCCGCAGTATCGCGACCTGTCGGGCAGGGGAGGGCTTAACGGTGGGCCGCGCGTATTTCGGCTTCGAAAGCCACGAATCGTCCACCATGAATCTATTCCACCAAGCGGCAGCATTCCATAGCACTGCAGAGGAAATTTCTTCGTAAACATCTCCAGCCACTTTCGATTTCGCGTTGCTGTCAACTTTAAAGTCGACACCGTAGAGGAGGTCACCCTCCTGCAATGCGTTATCGAGCGGTCGGTCAATGAGTTCACGATACGGCATGGCATTGATGCCGTGTTCAGCAAATCCAGGAATAAAATCTGGGAAGGTGTAGGCCAATATGTTCTGCTGCGCGAGTCTGAACTTCGTTTTCCTGCCTCGCACAGGAGAATTCCGCCGGTCCTCAATGCACAGGTCGTCTTTAGCCAGGTTCTTCGTCTCGATCTGGCTGAACGTGAACGGCACCTGCCCCCTCCTCGGCTCGCCTCATCAACTCAGACAGTGGGACGTCGAGAGCGTCAGTCAGCCGCACAAGCGTTTGGAGCGCCGGGTTGCGGCGTCCGCGCTCAAGGCCGCTCACATACGTGCGATCGAGCCCGGACTCGACTGACAGGCGCTCCTGCGACCACCCCAGCTCCATGCGTGCAGCCCTGACGGCCAGGCCAAAGGGCAACCGCAAGTCGAGCATGACGAGCACCGTAGACGGGATGTGGCATCATGTACCACGGACTATAAGTCACCGGAATATGAGTCACATTCGCCGGTGGGGTCGACTCCGATGCCCCCACTGTCACACCCGTCGGCTAAGGTCTCGACTGATACGAAAGGTGGTGCCATGTCTCCAAACCGGGCAGTCTCGCTGTTCTCGGGGTGCGGCGGGTTCTGTGAGGGGGTGCGTCTAGCAGGGTTCTCCGTCAAGGCCGCCGTCGAACTTGATCGGTTCGCTGCGGAGACATACAGGCACAACTTCCCGGAAGTTCCTCTGTTCGAGGGGGATGTGCATGACTTCCTTAATCCTTCATCCCCCGTCTGGAGCGAAGAAAAGGATCGGTTCGCCGAAGTGGCGCCCGGTGAGGTGGACCTCCTTTTCGGTGGCCCTCCGTGTCAGGGGTATAGCCAGATCGGCACGAGAATCCTCGACGATCCACGAAATGAGCTCTACGCGCAGTATGTTCGGGTGTTGAAGTTTCTGCGCCCCAAGGTTTTCCTCATGGAGAACGTCCCCAACATGCTGTTGCTGGCTAAGGGAAGGTTCAAGCGCGAGGTTTTGGCTGCATTCGCCGAGGCGGGATACTCCAACTGTGGTGTTGCTGTCGTGGCAGCAAGTGACTTCGGTGTCCCGCAGTTGCGCCGGAGGGCGATCTTCTTTGGTGTGCGAGATGGTGAAGACCTTGGCATGGATGCCGACGCTTTCCTAACGGCTGCCCTTGAGAAGGAGAAGGTTGCGGAGACAACCGTCCACCAGGCAATCCGCGAACTTCCCGAAGCGACTGCGATCCATTACGAGCCCCTCGCCTACCCGCGGACGCGAGCCCAGAGCCCGGTTCTTGACGAACTGCGCATCGACCGCAACGGGAAGTGGTACACCTCTGACTACAAGAAGGAGGCAGCCGGGGGGAAGGCGATCCTGCACAATCACCACACAAAGGAGATTCAGCAGCGCCGTAAGGAACTCATCGCGCTTCTGAAGCCTGGTGCTAAAGCGGATTCCCTGCCGAAAGAGATCTGGAATGGTGCGCGCCCCGAGAAATGGCGGCGCCTGCACCCGCAGAAACCCGCCTACACTATTCTCGCTCAGATGCACAGGGATCTCTCTGAGTGGGTGCACCCTGAATTTCAACGTTGGATTACGGTGCGTGAGGCGGCCCGACTCCAGTCGTTCCATGACGGATTTGTCTTCCAAACCAGCGAATGGCAGATGCTCAAGCAGATTGGGAACGCTGTACCACCCCTCATGGCCCGGGCACTAGCATCTGCGGCTCAGCGGGCGTTGCAGCACCTGGAAAGTCCGGGGACAAAGGTTCTTGATCTCGGCGTACCCGTGCAGCAAACCCTGATGCTCAGCACTGTTTGAGACCTCCCCAGCTCTGCGGTGGGAGGGCAATGCGGGTGACTTCGACACCCTGCTGAGACAGCTATCGGCGGGTGAGTTCTTGCTCAGCCGGGACGTTCGACACCCGGCCGCCCGCGGTGAACTGCAAGCACGCCTGCTCGCCCAGTGCCCGCGGCTCCCCGCTCGCATCGAGCCGGATTCCGCTGTTCTCCGGGAGCGCCCAGAGAGCGGGCGCCCTCAGTTCGGCAATGAGGCGGAGCGCGTCGGTACGGGCGGTGGAGGTGTCCTCGTAATGAGCCAGGAGGCTGGCGCCGCCCAGCAAGTTCAGACCCTTATTGCCGCGTGCCGAATGTTCCTCGGGTGGCGCGGTTAAGATCGTGGCGCCACACACGATCGCGCCCGCGCTGCCGCCGCACAACAGGCCGCCCCGCGACACGTGCCGAGCGATCAGGTCATCCAGGCCGGTGGCACGCAGCGTGTCCAGGAGCCGGCCCGTGTCTCCGCCACCGATGTAGATCGCGCCGAACTCCTTCTCTTCGAAGGCGGCCCGCGAGGGATCTTCCGGCATGATGACCTCGGCGAATGCCCCGCTGTACGCCGTTTCGAACCATGCCGCGCAGCCCGGCCAGCGTTGCGGCACCATCGCGTAGGGGAGATACAAAACTCGGCTCACACCCGCCACGCGGGCGGCCGTGACGAATGCCCGGTCGATCGCCTGGTGGCCGTCGCCGCCGCCGTCAAGGAAGATGCGCGGAGTGCTGATCACGTCGCGAGCCTCCCACCGCCAGCGGCCTGCGGCCAACAGGTTTCGGGCGCCGGGCGGGAGGGGCGAAGCCACACGAGGAAGCCCGACCCGATGCAGGGGCCGTTAACTCTTGGCGACAGACCTTCTGGTTTCGGACTCGCGATCCGTACTCTGGCCACAATGCTCCGATCAGCGAGGAGATCAACGTGGGTGACAGCTTGATGCTGGGGGACCGGCTACGGGTGGCACGCAAGACGCGGGGGTTGGGGCTTGCAGATCATTAACCCGCAGTCTTGATCTCTGTGGCGATGGTGATTCCGTGGCTGGTGGCGAGGTCGTGGAGCAGGGCTCCGGCAAAGTCGTCTGATGGTGCTGTGACGTGGGGCTTTGCCGGTGGTTGATGTACGCGG
>NZ_JADWYM010000066.1 GCF_022414535.1 Streptomyces sp. MUM 2J | reverse complement strand
CCCGACGATGCCGTCGACGACGAGGTCGGCCCGGTCGATGGCCGCCGGGGCGTCCCCGGTCCCGGTGGGAGACCCGCGCGACCTCAGCGGCCCCGGGTCAGCAGCACCCACGCGGCCTCCCGCGCCTCCGCGGCCGGTTCGGCACTGCCGGTGATGCCCGCCGTGACCATGGCGCCCTCGGCGAGCAGGAACAGCGGCCCGGTCAGCGCGGCGGGCAGTCCGGCATCCTCCACCAGAGCGCCGAGGTAGCCGCGGAAGGCCTCCTTGTGGGCCCGCACCTGCGCCGCCACGGCCTCCGACGTGGCGCCCAGCTCGCCGTAGGCGTTGATCCACGCGCACCCGCGGAAGCCGTCCTCGCCGCACCACTCCCGCAGCCAGTCGTAGACCGACAGGACGCGCTCCCGCGGCTCCGCGTGGCGGTCCACGTGCGCGGCGAGCCGCCCCCGCCACCGCACGTCGCGTCGCTCCAGATACGCCTCCACCAGCTGCTCCTTCGCCGGGAACACCTGGTAGAGCCGCTTGAGCGAGACTCCCGAGGCGGCGCGGATGTCGTCCATGCCGACCGATTTCACCCCGCGCGCGTAGAACAGCCGCTCGGCGGCGTCCAGAGCCCGCTCGCGGGCGTCCGAGCCGTCCATGGACCACACTCCCTTGACCTGAGAACCAGCGTTCTCCTATGTTAGCGACCAGACGGAGAACGCGCGTTCTCCAGCTTTCCCGTCCTGTCCGACCGTCCCGTTGCCCGCGCCGCCCCCAGTCAGGAGCACCTCATGGCCGACCGCCCTCCCCTCCCGCCCTTCACCCCCACGACCGCCGCACAGAAGGTCCAGGCCGCCGAGGACGCGTGGAACACCCGTGACCCGCAGCGGGTCGCGCTCGCCTACTCCGAGGACTCCGTCTGGCGCAACCGCGACACCTTCCTCACCGGGCGCGCCGAGATCGTCGCCTTCCTGAGCGCGAAGTGGGCACGCGAGCGCGAGTACGCCCTGCGCAAGGACCTGTGGGCCTTCGACGGCAACCGCATCGCGGTCCGCTTCCAGTACGAGTGCCTCGACACCGACGGCCGGTGGTGGCGCGCCTACGGCAACGAACTGTGGGAGTTCGACGCACACGGGCTGATGACCCGCCGCGAGGCCAGCATCAACGACGTGCCCATCGAGGAGGGCGAGCGCCGCATCCACGGACCGCGGCCCGAGGCCGAGAAGGGCCACGTGCTCCCGCCTGAGTAGGGTGCGGCGGGTGACCGAACGGACCGAACGCGCGGCGAGACCCTTTCTCTACGTCGTCGTCTGCGCGGCCGGTGCCGCCGCCGGTGTCGGCGAGCTGATCACCGCCGCGCACGAACGCGGCTGGGAGGCCGGTGTCTTCGCCACCCCCACCGCCATGGGCGGCTTCTTCGACACCGCCGGGGCCGAGGCGCTCACCGGCCGCCCCGTCCGGTCGGCCTGGCGCCGCCCCGGTGACCCGCGGCCCTTCCCGCCCCCCGACGCCGTCGTGGTGGCACCCGCCACCTTCAACACCGTCAACAAGTGGGCGCAGGGCCTGGCCGACACCCTGGCCGTGGCGACGCTGTGCGAGGCCTGCGGTCTCGGGGTCCCCGTCGCCGCCCTGCCGTGCGTGGCCGACGCCCTCGCCAACCACCCCGCCTACCGCGAGAGCCTGACCCGGCTGCGCGCGATGGGCGTCCGCTTCGGGGACCGCTATTCCGGCGAGCCCGACGAACGGGGCGTGCGGCCGCCGTTCGACTGGGAACGGGCACTGGACCTGGTCGCGCGGCGATAGCGCGGTGGGGCGGCGAACGCCGTCGCAGAAGTACCGTGAGCCCCCTCGTGCAGACCCGCCCCCCACGCCGCCCTGCGCCCGCGCGACGGAGACGCCCGCCAGCCTGACCTCCTCGCCGCTCGGCGCAGAGGAACCTGCCCGCAAGCGGCGAGGAAGGCGCCGGTCGTCTCCCGGCGGTGTCCAGCCGACCGCCGTCGCGAGATCGGACGTCGCCCCGGACGAGAGCGTGCGGGTGCTGTGTGCGGGGAGCCGGGCACCCCGCGCGGCACCACCGGCGCCCTCGGCGGGGCGCTCCAGGGGCCCTGTGTCGCATCCGGTCCGCGGGCACTGAGTCCCGCTCAGCCCCCTCCCGCGCGGGGCCGTCCGCGAGCCGCGGCGCCGGACGGCGGTACGGGGTGGCGCCGCCGGCTGCGCTCCCGCCTGCCTCTCCGGCATCGAGCCGTCCGGTTCGGGGCCCGGGGTGCCGGGGCGGAACCCCGCGGCATTCCGTGCCGCAATGCGCCATTGACGAACTGTCGAATTGCGCGGGAGGTCGCACAATGTGCAATTCCGCAAGATCCCTTGTTCCCCGTCCCCGGCCTGTGCCAAGGTGTCCGCTGTCGGCGCGCAGACAACGATGTGCCTGTCCCCGCGAGTGCGAGGCCGCTCCCGTCCACGCCCCACGCTTCACCGGAGCAGCCTCAGGCGGACGGCCGAGATGCCGTATCCCGTGCGGTGCCGTCATCGACAGGATCGCGAAACCCCTTGGTACGACTTCGTGCCGCATGCCCTCGGAGGAATACCGCCGTGAACACCGCCGGCCCGCCGAATTCCCCGACGCCCGGACCCTTCGCCGACACGGGCGAGGAGACCGACGCCCAGTTGAGCGCACGGCTGAAGCAGTGGACCGGTGCCACGCCCGCCCTCCACCCCGTCGGTGAACTCCTCGACCGGCACTGGGCCGCCGCCTTCGCCTACGCCCGGCTGTGCACCGAGGACGGACGGGCCGCGGGCATGCTCACCACCGCCGCCTTCACCCGGCTGTTCGGGGAGGCCCTGCGGCAGGACGGGCCCAGTTCCGCATGGCGGCCCCACCTGCTGGTCACCGTGCGCCGCATCGCAGCCGAGTGGGACACCGACGGTCGCCGCGAACTCCTCCACCCCGCGCTGCGCACCCCCGACCACTCCGTGGAACGCGCCGCCGCCCGGCTGCTGCTGCCGCCGGCCCACCGCCGTACGCTCTCCCGCGCCTTCCTGCGGTTGCCGCAAACCGCCCGCTGCGTCCTGTGGCACACCGAGGTCGAGGCCGAACCACCCGCGGTGCCGGCCGTGCTGCTGGGTCTGGAGGAGGGGGACGTGGCCGTCGAGGTGCGCCGCGCCCGAGAGCGTCTTCGCGCCGAGGTGCTCCAGGTCCACCGGGAGTCGGCGCCGGGCGAGGAGTGCCGGCACTACCTGCGTCTCCTCGACGCCTCCTACCGCCGCAGCCGCACGGTGACCGACCCCGACCTGCGCCGCCATCTCGACCGCTGCCGCCACTGCCGGCACACCGCCGACCAACTCGCCCAGTTCGGGGGCGAACTGGGCTCGGCCCTGGCGGAGGCCGTCCTGGGCTGGGCGGCCCGCGACTACGTCGCGGCCAGGGCGGAGGAAGCGGCCGCCCACCCGGACGGGCAGGCACCGCAACCGGACAGGGCCGCCGCGGGAGACCTCCTTCGGGCCGTCGGCGTGCCGCAGGCCGACCCCTCGGCCGGAGACGCCCCCGCCCCCGGCGACCCTCATGACGCCGTGCACGCGCGCGGGGCCGGTGCCCCGCGGGGCCTCGGAGTCGTCGGCGCGGGGGCCGACCGCCCAGGCAGTGTCCGGGCCGACGGCACCTCCACGGGCGGCCCCGGGGGAGTGGTCCCCGGGGACCCCGACCCGCTTGCGCCCCCTGCCGGGCCCGACGCCCCCGGTGCGCCCTCGCGTGCCGGGGGCGCCTTCGCGGCCTCGTTCCGCAGGGCAGGGCGCGGCCACTCCGCCGCGGCTCGCGTCCCGGGACCGCGGCCCCCGCGGGGGAGGCGGCCGGCCGCTGCGCGCGGCACGCAGACCGGGCCGGGCGGTTCCCGGGCCGCGGCCCGCAGGGCGATGCACCGGGCGCGGGCGGTACGGCGGCGCAATCTGGCGCTGGCCGTGCTGACCGTCACCGGCCTGATCGTCCTGCCGCTGGCGCTGTGGGCGACCGGCCCGGACGGCCCCGGCGACGGCACCGCGGCCGGCACGCCCACCAGGACCCCGGGCACGGGCGGAGCCTCCTCGGGCCCCTCCGGAATCAACGCCCGCGAGCCGGGCGGTGAGACGCTCACCGGGCAACTGCACACCCTGGGCTCGGGGCTGTGCGTCGACGTCGCCGGCGGCAAGGCCGTACCGGGTGCCGAGACCCGCCTCGCCGTCTGCTCCCCGGCGGCGGCGCAGCGGTGGTCGTACGAGCCGGACGGCCTGTTGCGCAACGTCGCCGCGCCCGGCCTCTGCCTCGACTCCCACCTCGGCTACTCGGTGCGCCTGGCGCCGTGCGTGGACGCCACCCAGCCCGGCGGCACGGACGTCCGCTACGACTTCACCGTCCAGGGCAACCTCATACCCCGCGGGAACCAGAACCTCGCCCTGGCCCCCGCCGCCACCAACGGCTCCGGCGCCCTGGTCCTGAAACTGCGCGCGCAGGACACCGCCCAGCGCTGGGTGATCGGCGCCTCCGCCCCCGACCCGCAGATGAAGGCCGTCAACTGGGACGCCGCCTCCGACTCGGCCGGCCCGTTCGCCGCGACCCCCGCGCCCCCGCGGCCGTCCCGCTCCGCGGCCCGGACGGTGCCCCCTCGGACGTGGACGGCGCCCCCTCGGACACCCCGGTCCCCAGCCGCCGGCGAATGTGCCGAGCATGCGTACTCCTGCCCGGACTCCGGCCGCGGCAGCCGGCCGGACGGCTACGGAGACGACGGCCACCGAGCCGGCGGACGCAGCCGCTGAGAGCGGCCCGGGGGGAGACCTGCACCCTCAGGGACCGGTGCCCGGGCGGAACGTGGCCAGGAACACCGAGGACGTGTTCCCGCCGACCGGCACCTCCCCGGCCGTCCACGGCACCTTCAGCGGCTTCCGCTCATCGGGCGGCGTGACCAGCAGCGCCGCCGGTGTCGCGGTGCGCGCCCCGCTGATCTGCGGGTTGGAGTACCGCAGCCCGGCCCAGGCACTGCCGCCCGGCGCCAGGGTCACCGTGCGCGGGACGGAGCCCGTCTCCCGCAGCGGATCGGGGCCCAGCTGGTGCCCGCCTGCGTCGACGAAGGCGGCGCCCGGGAATCCGTACACCGTGCAGGTCCGGGACGAGGCGTTGGTGAGCACCACGGGGAAGTTCTCCTGCCCGGCACCGGGGTCGTTGCGGCCGACGGACGCGCTCAGCTCGGACGTGTGGCAGCGGCTGCCGCTGCCGGCGTTCCGGGTGGTGGTGCCGGTGGGGGGCTGCCGGGTGCCGGGCGAGCCCGGCGCCGGCAGCGGGCTGCTCGCCGCACCCGCCGTCGCCGGCGTTCCCGCCGTCGTGCCGGAGGCGGTCTTTGCGGGTGGGCCCGCAGTTCCCGAGCCGGCCCCACCGCCGCCGCAGCCGCACAGCAGCGCGGGCACGGCGCAGGCGCTCGCGAACGCGGTCATCGAACGCATCGAACGCTTCGAGTGAGACATACCCGACGTCTGCCCCGTGGCAGGGCGCCGATGCGCTCGGGCCCCGCCGCCAGCGGACGCGTGGCCGCGTCCGGCCGCCGGGAACGCCGCACCGCGGCTACCGCTCCTCCAGGAGGGCCAGTTCGGCCCAGATCGTCTTGCCGTCGGCGGTGTGCCGGCTGCCCCAGCGCTGGGTCAGCTGGGCGACCAGCAGCAGTCCCCGGCCTCCCTCGTCCCAGGTCTTCGCCCTGCGCAGGTGCGGCGCGGTGTGGCTGGTGTCGGAGACCTCGCAGATCAGCGTCGATGCGTCGTGGATGAGGCGCAGGCGGATGGGCTGGGCGCCGTACCGGATGGCGTTGGTGACCAGCTCGCTCACCACGAGCTCGGCGGTGAAGGACGCCTCCAGGAGCTGCCAGGTCTCCAACTGCTCCACCACCTGCTTGCGGATCGGGGCGACCAGCGAGGGATCGGCCGGGATGTCCCAGGTGGCCACCTGGGAGGCGGGCAGTCCCTGGGTACGGGCCAGCAGCAGCGCCACGTCGTCGGCGGCACCGCCCGCCGGCAGCAGCGCGTGCAGGATCCGGTCACAGGCCTCCTCCAGGAGGCCCGCGCCGCCCGCGAGCGCATCGCACAGCCCGCGGAATCCCGTGTCCGCGTCCCGTTCGCCGGCCTCGATGAGACCGTCCGTGTAGAAGGCCAGCACACTGCCCTCGGGGACGTGCAGCTCGGTGTTCTCGAAGGGCAGCCCGCCCACGCCCAGCGGGGGACCGGCCGGCACCGTCACCCGATGGGGCCGGCCGCCCGGCGGGAACAGCACGGGCGGGGCGTGCCCGGCGCGGGCGACGGTGAAGCGCCGCGACACCGGGTCGTACACCGCGTACAGGCAGGTGGCGCCCACCTCTCCGGGGCTGCCCTGGTCTCCGGCCTCCTCCGACAGCCGCACCACCAGGTCGTCGAGGTGGGTGAGCAGTTCGTCGGGGGCCAGGTCGATGTCGGCGAGCGTGCGCACGGCTGTGCGCAGCCGGCCCATCGTCGCCGAGGCCTGCACGCCCTCGCCGACGACGTCCCCGACCACCATGGCGACACGCATCCCCGACAAGGGGATCACGTCGAACCAGTCGCCACCCACCCCGGAGCGTGCCGCCGGGAGGTAGCGGGACGCCGCCTGCACGGCGGCGGTGCGGGGCAGGCCGGGCGGCAGCAGGCTGCGCTGGAGGGCCAGAGCGGTGTCGCGCTCACGGGAGTAGCGGCGCGCGTTGTCGATGCACACGGCGGCCCGGGCGGTCACCTCCTGCGCCAGCAGCATGTCGTCGGGCGTGAACGGGTCCGGCCGCCGGAACCGGGTGAGGACCGCCACCCCGAGGGTGGTGCCGCGCGCCCGGATCGGCACGGACATCGTGGTGTGGACGCCGTGTTTCTTCGCCCGCATGCTGCGCTCCGGGTCCCAGGCCAGCCACGGTTGCAGTGTGCCCGCGGAGGCCGAGGCGATGATGCTGCGGCCCTGGACGAGCGAGTCGGCCTGCGGGGATCCCAACGGGTAGTCCTGGACGTCGCCGGGTTCGGCCGCCGCCTCGGGCGTGCCCGGGGTCACCGACCGGTGGGCGACGCGGCGCAGCGCGATGGGCGCGGTGAGCGCCGCCGGGGGCTCGACGGACGGGCCGCCCACGTCCAGCAGGTCGACGCTGACGAGGTCGGCGAGGGCGGGCACGCAGACGTCGGCCAGCTCCTGGGCGGTACGGGTGACATCGAGGGTGGTGCCGATGCGCACGCTGGCCTCGTTGACCAGCTGGAGCCGCTCGCGGGCCAGGTGGTGCTCGGTGAAGTCGTGCACCGCCAGGCTCACACCCCGCACCCGGCCTTCGGCGTCCCGTACCGGCGCCATCCGGGCCAGCCAGGCGTGCGCCAGTGGCTCACCGCCGGCACGCCCGTAGGCTTCCACGTCCTTCGCCCGGCCGGTGTCCAGGACCTCGCGCAGATGCTGCTGGATCTCCTCGCTCTGCCGTGTCCCGCCGATCTCGGCCGGGGTCAGCCCCCGCAGGCGGTCCCCCGGCAGCCCGGCCACCGTGGCCATGGCGTCGTTCATCCGCCGCAGCCTCAGGCGCTCGTCGTACACGGCGACGGCGCAGGGCGACTGCATCAGCCCCGCCACGGCCAGCGGGTCGTCGGGGTCGTCGGGGGGGCCGGGGTCCAGCGGCGCGATGAGCAGCCAGTGGCCCGGGCGGTCGCCCTGCGCGGCGACGTGGTGGGCGAGCAGCCACAGCGGCACGGTGTGGCCGTCGCGGTGGCGCAGCTCCAGCGTCCCGCTCCAACGCGTCCCCGTCCCCTCGCGGGCGGGGCCCGACGGCCCCGAGGAGACCAGCCGGGTGGCGGGGCGCCCGACGACGTCGTCCGCGGTCCAGCCGAGCAGGCGGTGCGCGCCGGTGCTCCAGCCGGTCAGGGTGCCGTCCTCGGCGACCACAGCCCGTGCCGTCGCGGCATCGTCGAACGGGTCGTCCGGGCTCATCGGCGCCACTCCATCGCGCACACTCACAGTGAACAGATGTTGCACGTGGGCTCCAGAGTAGTGCGTCCGCGGGCCGCACGGACGGGAACCCGGGCTCGTGGCGGGCCGGGCGGGCGGTGCCGAGCCGCGACGGGCCCGCTGGTCGGGGCCCTGGGACGGCCCCGGAGCGGGCTCCGCGGGTACGACCGGGGGCCGGTCCCGCCGCCCTCGGCCGGTCGCGCTTCGCGGCGCGGGAGGGCGGGCAGGGAGGCTTCCCCCGGTGGGCGCCGCACACGGGCCGGCGTCCGGGCGGGCCGCCGTCCAGGGCGGTGATCTCCGGCCGGGTGCCCCCACACGGGTGCTGTCGTCCGCCGGTACCGTCGCCACGCCTTGCTGACCTGCCGGTATTTACGGCCAAGTACCCGCACGGTACCGTGAGAGCATGCCAGCTCTGAATGTGGAGTTCAGTGATCGTGAACTGGAGGACCTCCGGGCGATCGCCAAGGAGCGCGGTACGTCGATGAAGGCGCTGGTGCGTGAGGCCGCCGCCGCCGACATCGCCCGCCACCGCGCGCTCCAGGAGGGTGCGGAGGCCTTCCGCCAGTTCTTCGCCTCGCACGCCGACGAGTTCGCCGCCGCCTTCCCCGACGACGAGCCGTCCGCCCAGGCCGCGGGGCGGGTCGGCTGACCGATGCCGCCCGTCCTCCACATCGACGTCCCCTGGCTGCTCCAGCGCCACGAGGAAGTGCTGCCGGAACAGCCCACCATCAACGATTTCTCCGCCCTGGTCGCCGCCGTGGCCAGACACCGGGTCGACCCGCCCCGCCTCGGCGTGGACTCCGACCCGGCCTGGCGCGCCGCCGCGCTGCTGCACACCCTCGCCCTGCTCAAGCCGCTGCCCTCGGCCAACGCCCGTTTCGCCTGCGCCACCGCCGTGGCCTACATGTACGTCAGCGGCGCCGGTATCGACCCGCCCTACGGCGCACTCGTCGACCTCGCCCGCGATCTGATGTCCGGCAAGGCGGACGTCTACGGTGCCGCGGACCGGTTGCGTTCCTGGCAGATCTGACACCGGGCTGCGGGGGAGGGAGCCGTCACCGGCCCGGCACCGGGGTGCGGGGAGAGCCCCTCCGGGCCGCCGACCGAGGGCGGGAGGAACAAGGCCGGCGGCCGTTTCGCGCAGGAGTGCCGCCGTCCTGCGCGGGGCCTCCGAGGAAGGGCCGGTTCCAGTGCACTACGTGCCGCCCGGCAGCGGGAGCGTGCGCGTCCCGCCGGTGCGTGCGCGCGATTCACACGGGGCGCATGGACAAACGAATGCCCGTGCGAACGGTGGGAGTTGGCGCGTCTTTCTGACTTTCTTTCAACGGGCCGGAAGTTGCCCGGGCGTCTTGTTGTGTACGAGTGGGGTGTGCGACGCTGCGCATTCGCCTCGCACCCCGCGCCAAAAGGTACGCACCAAAAGGAAACTGCTCGTGCCAACCCCCCACTTGCACCACCCCGTGTATCCGCCTCCGGGTGGAGGCCCGGAGGAATCCGACGAGTCGCTCGCCGTCCGGATGCGCGGCGGGACCGACGACGAGGTGGCCCAGTCCACCGGCCTGCTCATTGCGCGTCATTGGCGGCCCGTGCACACCTATGCCGCCATCTGCCTCGCCTCGTCGGCCGACGTCGCCGCCATGGCCACCGCCGCCGCCTTCCAGCAGGTCTTCGACCGCCTCACCCTGGGTGACCCCGGCGCCGCACTGCGCCCCCGCCTGCTGGTGGCCGTGCGCGACGTCGTGCGCCGATGGGCCGCCACCGACCGAATAACCGAAGTTCTGCCGCAGTTGCTCAAACCCGCCGGCGGACGGGGTATGCGTGCCGCCAAGTACATGACATCCGAAAATCGGAAGTTGACCGAAGAGGCATTCGCGGCCCTTCCCGCTCGCTTCCAGTGCCTGTTGTGGCATACCGAGGTCGAAGGTGAACCCATATCGGTCCCTGCCGCGTTGCTGGGCACGGATGCCGACACCGCCGGGTCACTCCTCGAACAGGCACGGGAAAAACTCCGCGAAGGCTGCGTCAGCGCCCATAGGGAACGCGCGCCGAGCAAGGACTGCCGTTTCTACAACCGGCTTCTCGACGTCCCCATCCGTCGCGGCAAGGACCTGCTGCCCGACGTGCAACAGCACCTGGACCAGTGCCGACACTGCCGCTTCGCCGCCGAGCAACTGGGCCGGTTCGAAGGCCGGTTGGGGGAACTGCTCGCCGAGGCGGTGCTCGGCTGGGGCGCCCGCCGCTACCTCGACTCCCGGCCGGAGCGGGACCGGCCGCAGTCCACCCGGCGGGGCACCGCCCGGCACCGGGGCGGGCCGCCGGACGGTACGCGCCGTCGGCTCCTGGACCGCATCCCGGTATCCGGCCGCCGCGTCCCCCGTACCCCCAGCTCGCCGCGCGTCCTGCTCACCGGTGTCGGCCTCGCCTCCGCCGGGGTGCTCACCTCCCTGCTCATCGCCGGAATGTGGACGGGCCAGGGCAGCGGCGCCGACCCGGCGGCCTCCACCACCGTCACCGGCGGCAACGGAACCGGCGCGGGAACCCTGGCCCCGCCCGTCTCCACCCCGCCCCCCGCCTCCCGGCAGACCCGGCTGCGCAACGCCGCCGCCGACCTCTGCCTCGACGTCCGCGGCCGGGCCGATGCGGGCGCGGCCACGCAACTGGCGCTGTGCTCGTCGGCGGTGACCCAGCAGTGGTCGTACGAGAGTGACGGGCTGCTGCGGAGCGCGGCCGATCCGCAGCTGTGCCTCGACTCGCACGCCGACGCCGGGGTCGTCATCCTCGGCCGGTGCGCCGACCGAGCCGACGCGCGCGCCGACGACATCCGCTACGACCGCACCGCACGGGGCGAGTTCCTGCCCCGCTGGGACGACGCGCTCGCGCTCGCCACCACCACCGGTGACGCCGGTGCCGATGTCGTCGTCAAGGTTCGCGACGGCTCCTCCGCGCAAACCTGGCTGACCGACGCGCCGGCGGACTCGTAGCGGGCCGCGCCGGTCAGGCCGGTTCCCCGGCGAGGTCGGACGCGCCGAGGCCGGCCGGGCCGGCGTGCCCGGACAGCGCCAGGGTGAGGTCGAACTCGGCGAGCAGGCAGCGGATGACGTGGTCGACCCCGGCCTGCCCGTCCAGACCCAGCCCGTACGCGTACGGCCGCCCCAGCAGGACCGCCCGGGCGCCGAGGGCGAGCGCCTTGAAGACGTCGGCGCCGGTGTGGATGCCGCTGTCGAACAGCACCGCGAGCCGGTCGCCGACCGCCCGCGCCACGTGTGGCAGGGCGTCGGCCGCGGCGACCGCCCCGGCCAGCTGCCGGCCGCCGTGGTTGGACACGACCACCCCGTCCATTCCGGCGTCGGCGGCGCGCCGGGCGTCGTCCGGGTGCAGGATGCCCTTCAGGACGATCGGGCCGTCCCAGTGCTCCCGCAGGAACGCCAGGTCCGGCCAGGTCTTCGCGGGGTCGGCGAACATGCCGACGAAGTGCATGACGGCCGCGTTCGGGTCCTCGGCCACCGGTTTGGCCAGGCCCGACCGGAAGGCCGGGTCCGTGAAGTAGTTGGCCGTGCCCACCCCGTGCAGGAACGGGAGGTAGGCCTGGTCCAGGTCGCGCGGACGCCAGGACAGCAGCGGAGTGTCGAGGGTGACGACGAGGACGGAGTAGCCGCTCGCCCGCGCCCGGCCCAGGAAGCTGCGGGTCACCTCCGGGTCCTTGGGCCAGTAGAGCTGGAACCAGCGTTCGGCGTCCCCCATCGCCTCCGCCACCTGCTCCATGGGCGTGCTGGAGGCGGAGGAGAGGATGTAGGGCACCCCGCGCGCGGCGGCAGCCCGGGCGGCCGCGCTCTCCGCCCCCGGATGCATGATCGACAGCACGCCGACCGGTGCCAGTGCCAGTGGAGCGGGCAGCCGACGGCCCAGCAACTCGACCGACAGGTCGCGTCCGTGCACGTCCCGCAGCATGCGCGGCACGATCCGGCGGCGGTCCAGGGCGGCCCGGTTGGCACGGGCCGTGCTGCCGTCACCCGCGCTGCCCGCCACATAGCCGAACGGGCCCGGGCCCAGCCGCCGCTCGGTGACCTCCTCCAGGCGCGTCAGGTCGGTGGGCAGCCGGGGTACGGCACCCGTCATCCCGTTCAGGTAGATCTCGTACTGGAAGTCCGCCCAGTGCCCGGTCATCGCCGTACCGCCTCTCGTCGTCGAGTCCGCGCCGCACCCGCACCATACCGACCGGTAGGGCCGGTCGGTCGGGGCCGGAAGACGGCGCCGGCGACGCCTGTGGGCATCCGTGGGGGTGCAGCCGGCCGGGACGGGCGCAGCCGCGGGTGCGGGCCCGGCCGGGCCGGCCGCCCGTACTCACTCCTCGCCGGTCGCTGTGTCCTGCGACGCGGTGTCCGGACCCTGCGCCCGCACCCGCTGCACGTGCTCCAGGGACTCCCGCAGCTCGGTCAGCCAGTCGTCGGTGTGGCGCTGGACCAGGCGGACGCACCAGGCCAGGGCGTCGCTGCGGCTGCGGGCCACGCCGCCGGCGATCAGGGTGTCCAGCACCTGGCGCTCCGGTTGCCGCAGCCGGGTCATCACGGGCGCCGCCACATGCGTGAACAATGCGCGTTCACCGTCGCACTCCACTCCCCAGGAGACCTTGCGGCCGAAACGGTGCTCGGCGTCCCGGGCCACCGCGATGCGGGCCTCCCTGGTGCGCTCACGGAACTCCTGCACCCGGCCCTCGACCGCCGCCGCCCGCTCGGCCGCGGTCGCCTGTGTCCGCAGCTGCGGCCCGGAGATGCGACCGACCACGGTGATCTCTTCGCGGTCGACCGTGACCTCGGTGAGTTCTTCGAACAGGTCGTCCGGCAGCCGGCCCGCGAACCAGCCGCGCAGCTTCTCACGTTGCTCTGCCGTAATCATGTAATGACGATTACTCCGCTCGCGCATGAACACAAGGGGCTGCGAAGGAGTCCGCCGAGAGCGGAAACGGAATGTTTCCGGACGATTAACGAGCGCATGGAAACCGGCCATACGGCCGGTCTGGCACCCCCGCGAAGGCCTGGTTCCGGGGTCGAGCCGTTCGAATTCCGTGACTTCGCGCCACTGATTAAATACGCAAGGTTACTGAAACCCGTGGGGTCGATGTGTGTTTCGGCGGCGGACTCGGCAGACTCGCGCTCGCCGCCGTGGCGCCCACCGGGCCGCGGTCGGCGCCCCGACTATCGAGCGGAAGGATGCACACAATGCGTTACACCGCGCGCTGGGCAGCGACCCTAGGCCTCGCGGCCACAGCCGCCTGCTGGCCCCTCGCCCAGGCCGCCCTGGCCGCGCCCGACTCCCTCTACGCCCCGTCCGCCCTGGTGCTCACCTTCGGTCACGGCGAGAACGCCGCATACGTCAACCCGGCGCGCGCGGTGACCCTCTCCTGCGCGCCGACGTCGGTGGGCACCCATCCCGTCCCCGCCATGGCCTGCGCCGAACTGCGCGCCGTGAACGGAGACCTCGGTGCTCTGGAGAGCCGGGGCGACGTGATGTGCACCAAGGAGTACAACCCCGTCGTCGTCACCGCCGAGGGCGTCTGGGAGGGACGGCGCGTCGCCTACGAGCGCACCTTCCCCAACGAATGCGTGAAGAACGCCTACGGATACAGCGTCTTCGCGTTCTGAGACCGGGGTCGCGTGGTTCCCGTGACCATTGCGAGGCTCGCAGATGGGGAGTGCGAGCCCATTTCACGGGTGCCGGGCGATCTCGCACCGGGGGTCGGCCGGGCGGAGTGGGGCCGCCCGTCCGACCCCCGGAATCATGGGCCCCGCCGGCGGGGCGAAAAGCGGCCCGACCGGCCCGTCCGGGCCCGCCTCCGCCGAGCCCGCCGCACCCCGGGGAACCTGTCCACCGGGTGGCGCGGCACGAAGCCGGCCCTGACGGAGCGACACCGGCGCAGGCGCTGACCCTTGCGGCGATGCCCCGAGGACCGATGCCCCGGGGCCGATGTTCCGAGGGCGCCCAGACCCGGCTGATCCGACCGCGTACCGCTGTCGGGATCGCCGGGACACCGCTCCCGCGCCGCCCCTGGCGATGCGCGAGCCCGGCGGGATCCGCTGCCACGTTGCGGGCCGTACCCGTCGGGTCCGACCCGCACGACGGTGGCCGCGCCCGGCCGCTCGGCCCAACAAGGCGTAGACCGTGCTCGCGTGCGCCGCGAGTGCACCCGACGCCTCGCCGGTGAGCGCGATGCCGGCGAAGGCTGTCCGCCGGCCCGGCTCCGTCAGGACCGCCTGGATCAGGACATCCGAACCCGGGACCGCGCGCTGGAACGACGTGGACTGCCGAACGGTCGTCATCGGCACGAAGACACCCCGCGCCGCGCCAAACGGCGATCACGGTCGGCGTGTCGGCGGCGGCCATCAGGGCCTGCCCCTACAGTGCCCCACCCTCCCGGGCCGGCCGTTCCGACCAGGGCAGACGCAGCAACGCCCGGTCGGCGGCCACGGCTTGGACGGACAGCCCCGGATCGAGCACCCACGGGGCGAGGCTGTCGGCGAGGATCTTGTCGGCTTCAGCGGTGGTCATCGTCATATGGGCGATTGTTCCCCGCGGTTGGCCGCACCGCCCGCCTCCTGGCCGAAACGGCTCCCGGCACGCCGTCCGCCGAACCGGGTGTGAACGCCCCGCCCGGCCCGTGCGTACCTCCAGCCATCCAGGCGCCGCCGAACACCGGCTGCCGGCCGGCAGTACGGACCGCGTTCCGCAGGAGGTACAGAAGTTGAGTCACAAGCGAATCCCGAAGCGCAAAGCCGCGATGGCGGTGGGCGGTGCGGCCGCACTCGGTGCGGCCGCGATCCTGCTGCCCAGCGCCCACGCCTCCCAGGACGGCGGCTCCGCCGCCTCCGCCGCGCCCAGGACGCTGAAGTCCGCAGACGCCTCGGAACTCGCCGCGCAGCTGGCGAACCTGCTCGGCGACACCTTCGCCGGCTCGTACTACGACGCCGTCCGGCAGCAACTCGTCGTCAACGTCGTTCCGGGCGACAACAACGACGTCGTCGTGCAGGCGCAGAAGGCGGGGGCGGACGTCCGCGAGGTCGACAACAGCCTCGCCGAACTCAAGTCCGCGGCACGGACCTTGAGGAGCAGGGCCACCATGCCGGGCACCGCCTGGGCCGTGGACCCGCGCACCGACAAGATCCTCGTCACCGCCGACAGCACGGTCACCGGCGCGAAGTGGAACAGACTCGAGTCCACCGTGCGGAGCCTCGGTTCGGACATGGCGACGCTGAAGCGGTCCGCGGGTGCCTTCAAGACGTTCGTCTCCGGCGGTGATGCCATCTTCGGTGGTGGCGCCCGCTGTTCCCTGGGCTTCAACGTCACCGCGTCCGACGGGTCGCCCGCGTTCCTGACGGCAGGTCACTGCGGTGTCGCCGCCCGGCAGTGGTCCGACTCCGCGAACGGGCAGCCGATCGCCACCGTCGATCAGGCCGTCTTCCCCGGCAACGGTGACTTCGCGCTGGTGAAGTACGACGACCCGGCGACCCCGGCGGCGAGCGAGGTGAACATCGGCGGTGGACGGACCGTCGGGATCAGCCGGGCGGCCGACGCCACCGTCGGCCAGCAGGTCTTCCGGATGGGCAGCACCACCGGCCTGAACAACGGTCAGGTTCTCGGCCTCGACGCCACCGTCAACTATCCCGAGGGCACCGTCACCGGCCTCATCCAGACGAACGTGTGCGCCGAGCCCGGCGACAGCGGCGGCTCGCTGTTCACCCAGGACGGCCTTGCCGTCGGCCTGACCTCCGGCGGCAGCGGGGACTGCACCTCCGGCGGCGAGACGTTCTTCCAGCCGGTCACCACGGCCCTGCAGGCGACCGGCGCGACACTCGGCGCCGGAGGCCAGGCCGAGGGCCAGGGACAGGTACAAGGACAGGGCGCGGGTCAGGGCCAAGGGCAGGGCGCGGGTCAGGGCCAAGGACAGGGCGCGGGTCAGGGCCAAGGACAAGGACAGGGCCGCAAGCAGGGGCAGGGCGCGGGCCGCGCCGAGACCGGTGACGGGTCCGGTGCCGGAGCCGACGACGAGAGCGGTTCCGATCTGGTCGAGACCCACTGATCCGGTCCCGCGCTTCCGGCCGGTCGCGGAGGTCCGGCCCTCCGGCGGGAGGGCCGGACCACTCGCCCCGCGCCCCACCGCTCCCGGAATCCCGGGCACCCCCTCGCATCCTCCCCCCACATCCCCCCGTACCTCCCATCCCCCGCACCCCCTCGAAGCAGCAGCGCGACGCCGCCTGTGACTCCCCCTCGGGCGTCGCGCTGCGCCCGTCGCCCACACGGTGCGGGCCGGGCCGCGTCCCGCACCGGGGAGGCGCACCCGCCCAGCCGGTGGGCAAAGGCGCAGGGACCTGCGTGTGCTTCTCCACGCGCCGCGGCGATCTGCCCTCCGGACCGTCGCAGATCACCCTTTGGACCAGTCGCGCCCCGGGGAACCGCGCCGAACGCTCGCAGGGGCTGCGCGGGCGTCCCATAAGCGCTGTAATACGGAGGTGGTCAGTGAGGGAGCAGGGGGGCGCAGAACGCGGGGGCTGCGCGCCGAGGCCGCTCTCGAAACGGTCATGGCCGATGCCGACTCACCCGAACGGGTGCATCGCGTCCTGGAACTGGCGCTCGTCTTCGCGGACGCATCCCTGGTCGCCCTGTACGCCCCCGGCGAGGGCGGCGAACTGCTGCGCCTGGTGGAATCGGCCGGCCTGCCCCGGACCCTGTACGGGCTGCCGGAGAGCTACCCCGTGTCCGGTGCCTCCCCTGCCGCCCTGGCGCACCGCGACACCCGCCCGGTGTGGCTCGGTCCCGGCGAGCAGGACCCGGGCCCCCGGTCCCGTGGGGCGCAGGCGCAGGAGTTCTCGCTGGCCGTTCTGCCCGTACGCGCGGGCGACGGCTGCCTGCTCGCCGTGCGCGAGGGTCCGGGCGGCTTCGACGCCGACGAGCGCAGCTGCCTGGAGCTGATCGCCCGGTCCGTCGTCTGTCCCGCCGCGGGCGAACCCGAGACCCGCGGGGAGCCGGCCGCCGACTCCTTCTCCCTCGCCATGGACAGCGGCCGGATCGACGTGGGCGACGACATCCTCCGCCTGTTCGGCCTGCGGCGGGAGGAGTTCGACGGCAAGGTGGAGACACTGCTCGCCCGCACCGTGCCCGAGGACCTGCCCTCGCTGATGTCCGTCGTCGAGGCCGACCACATGTCCCTCGGCGACCGCGAGCTGGAGTTCCGCGTCCTGCAACCCGATGGCCCGCCCCGCTGGCTCCGGCTGCACGGTCGGCTTCTGCCCGGCGGAGGGGACCGTTCTGCCCGCCTGGTGGGCAGCGTCGCCGACGCCTCCACCCTCCGCTCGGACGTCACCGATGTGGCCCGCGTGCAGCGCCTGGCCGCCGCCCTGTCCACGGCCGGCACCGTCCGCGACGTCAGCCAGGCCGTCGTGACCGCTCTGCGCCGCCCACTGCGCGCCGACCGGATCGCGCTGGCCGAGCTGGAGGGCGACCGTCTCGTCGTCACCGTCCTCGACCCGCCGGAGCCCGAGGGCTGGCCGGAGCTGTGGCGGATGGAGTGGCGTGCCGAGTGGCCCGACGCGCCCGTGCGCACCATGCCGACGCTCGCCGCAGCGCTGCGCGAGGGCCGCGCCCAGATCTGGCCGGCCGGCACCGCGCTGGAGCCCGCCCTCGCCGAGGTGGGCCCCGGCGGGCTCGCCGTGCTGCCGCTGCCCGCCGACGGACGCATGGCCGGGGCCTGCCTCATCGGCTGGGACGCCCCGCACGACTTCGGCACCGACGAGCGGGCCCTGCTCACCGCGTCCGCCGGCCTCGCCGGGCAGGCACTGATGCGCGCCCACGCCTTCGACGCCGAGCACGAACTGGTGACCATGCTCCAGCGCCAGCTCCTCCCGCGCCGTCTGCCGAAACTGCCCGGAGCGGTCGCCGTGGCCCGCTACCTGCCGGCCACGGCGGGCCTGGAGGTCGGCGGCGACTGGTACGACGTCATCCCGCTGCCCGAGAACCATGTCGCCCTCGTCATCGGCGACGTCCAGGGGCACAGCACGGCGGCCGCCACCCTCATGGGCCAGATGCGCACCGCGCTGCGGGCCTACGCTGCCGAGGGCCACCCGCCCGACGTGGTCGTCGCGCACGCCAACCGCCTCCTGTCCGACCTGGAGACCGACCTCTTCGCCACCTGCTGCTACGTCGACGTCGACATGGAGGAGGGGTCCGCCTGGTGTGTGCGGGCCGGGCATCCGCCGCCGGTGCTGCGCCATCCCGACGGCCGCACCGAGATCGTCGAGAGCGACGGAGGTCCGCCTCTCGGCGTGCTGCGGCAGGCCGAGTTCCCGCTCGGCCCGCTGGCCCTGCGCCCCGGCGCCGTCCTCGCGCTGACCACCGACGGTCTGGTGGAGTCCGTCGAGGCCGACATCGACGAGGGCCTCGCCCGCTTCGCCGACGATCTCGGCGCCGCCGACCCCGCCGACCTCGGCCCGGTCGCCGACGCCCTGCTCGGCAGCGCCCAGCGCAACGACGACGTGGCCCTGCTCCTGCTGCGCTACGACGGCATGGCCTCCCGCCCGCTGCGCGAGAGCTGGACGGTGTGGCGGGTGCCGCAGGCCGTGGGCCAGGCCCGCCGCTTCACCCGGCGCACCCTGCGCGCCTGGGGCGTACCCGAGCCGGACCAGGACTCCGCCCTGCTGGTCGTCTCCGAACTCGTCACCAACGGGCTCGTCCACACCGACGGGCGGGTCCGCCTCGACCTCACCCTGGTCAACCACCGGCTGCGCGTCGCCGTCGCCGACGCCTCCCCGCGCAGTCCCGTCAAACCGACCAGCATCGGCTGGGAAGCCACCGGAGGCCGCGGGATCCTCCTGGTCGAAGCCGTGTCCGACACATGGGGGACGGTTCCGGTCAGCGGCGGCAAGCAGGTGTGGAGCGAGATCTCGCTGGGCCACTGAGCCACTGGACCGGTGAGTCACCGAGCAGCAGGGCGTGAGCCCGCCGCCGGACAGCGGCCGTCTCCGGAACCCGGCGCCGCGACCTCGCCGGAGCCCGAGCCGGCGCTCCGGCAACGGCGGTCCCGGCAGCACCAGGGACACCTCCCGCACCCCGTTTGAGCCGCCGTACCCGGGGATACCCGACGAGGGACGCCGACGCAGAAGGAAGATGAGGCACCGTGATCCCGCAGAGCAAGGAGTCCCACCGGACCCGCCGCCCCGAGACCGGCTGGGCCAGAGCCCGGCGGCTGCGCCGACAGCAGGCACTGCGCACCTGGATGCCCGCCGTGGAGAGCCCCGACGGTCCGCCCACGTCGCCTGCCGGGAGCGAGGGGAACATCGTGCGGGGCGAGGACTGACCAGCGGACCCGGCGACCCCGCACCCGGCGGTCCGCGGCGCCGACGTAGGCTCGCCGCATCATGCACCTGCTCGTCACGGGAGCCGCCGGTTTCGTCGGCTCGACCTACGTCCGCACCCTGCTCGCCCGGGAGGAGCCGCCGTACATCACCGTGCTGGACCGGCTGACCTACGCCGGAAGCCTCGACAACCTCCCGCCCGCCGGTCCGCGGCTGCGGTTCGTGCAGGGCGACATCTGTGACGAGGGCCTGGTCGACAAGCTGGTCGCCGAGGCGGACCAGGTGGTGCACTTCGCGGCCGAGTCCCACGTGGACCGCTCCATCGAGGGCGCGGCCGGCTTCGTCCGCACCAACGTGCTCGGCACCCACACGCTCCTTGAGGCGGCGCTGCGCCACGGCACGGAACCGTTCGTGCACGTCTCCACCGACGAGGTCTACGGTTCCGTCCCGGCCGGTGCGTGCGCCGAGGAGGCACCGCTGCGGCCCACCTCGCCCTACGCCGCCTCCAAGGCCTGCGCAGACCTGCTCGTCCTGGCCGCGCACCGGACCCACGGCCTGGACGTCCGCGTCACACGGTGCTCCAACAACTACGGCCCGTACCAGTTCCCCGAGAAGGTCGTGCCACTGTTCGTCACCCACCTCCTCGACGGCCGCCCGGTGCCGCTCTACGGCGACGGACGCAACGTCCGCGACTGGCTGCACGTCGAGGACCACTGCCTCGGCGTCGAGCTGGTGCGCGCCCGGGGCCGCGCGGGGGAGGTCTACAACATCGGCGGCGGAACCGAACTGACCAACCTCGACCTGACCGGACTGCTGCTCACGGCCTGTGGCGCCGGCTGGGACATGGTCGAGCACGTCTCCGACCGCAAGGGTCACGACCTCCGCTACGCCGTCGACTGGGGCAAGGCCCGCCGCGAACTCGGCTACCGGCCGCAACGGGACTTCACGACCGGTCTCGCGGAGACCGTCGCGTGGTACCGCGACCACCGGTCGTGGTGGGAACCGCTGAAGGAGTGAGTGCCCGACGGTCCCGGTCGCTCAGTGCCGCGCCCACCGCCGAATCCGCAACGCGGCCCAGACCGCCGCCGCCACGGCCGCCGCCACCATCGCGGCCCGCTTGGCGATCGGGACACCGGCCGTGCGGAACAGGTCGATCGGCTCGTCCGCCGCGGCCGACGGGGACGGTGCCGCCGCTGTGGCCGGCGACGGCACCCCGCCGGCCGCCGTGGTGGCGGTCTCGCCGGGCGCGGCGATGCGTTCGGCCAGGCAGCTCGCGAACTGCGCCACCAGCCGGTCGCCCACCTCCGCCAGCACGCCGCGCCCGAACTGCGCCGGCCGCCCCGTCACCGTCAGATCGGTACGCACCGAAACGGTGGTCGCCCCGCCGTCCTCGGTGAGCGCGGCGGTGACCCTGGCCCGCGCAGTGCCCTGACCCCGGGTCTCCCGGCCGTTCGCGGCCAGCACCAGGCGCCGCGCCTGCTCATCCTGTTCCTCGAAGACCGCGGTGCCCTTGTAGGTGACGGTGACCGGGCCCACCTTCACCTTCACCGAGCCGGTCACCGTCTTGCCGTCGAACTCCTCCACACTCGCCCCCGGCAGGCACGGTGCCACCCGCTCGATGTCGAGGAGCGCCTGCCAGGCGTCGTCGAGGGGCACCGGCACGGTGAACTCGTGATGCAGCTCCATCTGTTCCTCCTCAGCGGGCGTCGGTCGCGGGGTGGATGGCCCCCGCCGTGGCCGTCAGCGGTGCCCCGCTGCCGCCCCAGCGCAGGGCGACGATCTCGGCGGCGACGGACACCGCCACCTCCTCGGGCGTACGGGCCCCCAGGTCCAGGCCGAGCGGAGAGCGCAGCCGGGCCAGCTCCCGCTCGGTCAGCCCCGCCTCCACCAGCCGCTTCGTCCGGTCCGCGCCGGTACGGCGGCTGCCCATCGCCCCGATGTACGCCGCGGGCCGGCGCAGCGCCTCCTGCAGCAGGGGGACGTCGAACTTGGGGTCGTGGGTGAGGACGCAGACCACCGTGCGGTCGTCGGTGTCCGTGGCCCGCAGATAGCGGTGCGGCCAGTCCACGACCACCTCCGCGCCCGGCGGGAACCGCTTCGGCGTGGCGAAGACCGGGCGGGCGTCGCACACCGTGACCCGGTAGCCCAGGAAGTCGCCGATGCGGGCCACGGCGGCGGCGTAGTCGATCGCGCCGAACACCAGCATGCGCGGCGGGGGCGCGAAGGAATGCAGGAACACCGACACGGCGTCCTCCCGCCGCTCACCGTGCGGCCCGTAGTGCCGCACGCCCGTGGCGCCGAGGGCGAGCTCACCGCGTGCGTCGGCACTCACCGCCGCGTCCAGGCCCGCCGAGCCCAGCGTCCCGGACACCCGGTCGGGCCACACCGCGAGCGCCGCCCCACGGGGTGCCGGACCGTCGGTCACGGTCGCCACGGTCACCGGGTCGCCCGCGGCGACCGATTCCGCGACCGCGCCGAACGCCGGATCCCGTTCCGGTGTCACCGGCCGTACCAGCACCGTGATCTCGCCGCCGCAGGTCAGGCCCACCGCGAACGCGTCCTCGTCGCTGTACCCGAACGTCTCCAGCCGGGCCTCGCCGCTCGCGACGACGTCCTGGGCCAACTCGAACACCGCGCCCTCCACGCAGCCGCCGGACACACTGCCAACGACCTCGTCGTCCGGGCCCACCGCCATCGAGGCGCCCGGATCGCGCGGTGCGCTGCGGCTGCGGCCGACGACCGTGGCCAGGCCGAACGGCGCGCCCGCCGCGTACCACGCGCCGAGCACCGGCAGAATCTCACGCACGCTCCGCTCCTCTCACCACCGCCGCCAGATGTTCCAGCGCGGCCAGACTGTGTCCTTCCACGAACGCGTCCACACTGGGCAGTGCCGCCGCCATACCGGCCGCCAGCGGCGCGTAGCCGGGCCGCGCCTTCAGCGGATTGGCCCACACCACCCGGTACGCCAGGCGGTGCAACCGCCGCATCTGCGCCGCCAGCAGCCGCGGATCGCCCCGCTCCCAGCCGTCCGACAACACCACCACCACCGCGCCCCGGGCCATGCCGCGCTGTCCCCAGCGGTCCAGGAACTCCCGCAGCAGCTCACCCAGCCGAGTACCCCCGCGCCAGTCCGGCACCACCTGCGCGACCGAGGCCATCGCCACCTCCGGATCGCGGTGCGCCAGCTCCCGCGTGACCCGGGTCAGCCGGGTGCCGACGGTGAAGGCCTCCGCCCGAGCACCCCGCACCGCCGCGTGCGCGAACCGCAGCAACGCGTCCGCGTACGGCGCCATCGAGCCGCTCACGTCCACGAGCAGCACCACCCGGCGTGGCCGCTCGGCCCGGGCGTGCTGGCGCGGCCGGACCGGCTCCCCGCCGTGCCGGAGCAGCTCCCGCACCGTGCGGTGCGCATCGACCGGGCCGCGCCGGGCCGGCCGCCGCCGGGC
>NZ_JADWYM010000065.1 GCF_022414535.1 Streptomyces sp. MUM 2J | reverse complement strand
GCCCTTCTCCGGGTCGAGCAGCCCGGCGCGGCGCAGCGCGTCGGCCATGGCGCTGTTGGCGGGGGGCGGAGCCTGCCGGCCCCCGCCGCCCTTGCGGCCCTGCCGCTGCTGCGGTGGGCGCCCGCCGCGCTGCCGGCCTCCGCCGCCAGCCGCGGAGCGCTCCTGCGGCGCGGCATCGTCGTCCAGGCGCAGCGTCAGCGAGATCCGCTTGCGCGGGATGTCGACGTCGAGGACCTTCACCTTCACGATGTCGCCGGGCTTGACGACCTCCCGCGGGTCCTTGACGAAGTTCTTCGACATCGCCGAGACATGGACCAGGCCGTCCTGGTGCACGCCGACGTCCACGAACGCGCCGAACGCGGCCACGTTCGTCACGACGCCCTCCAGGACCATCCCGGAGGACAGGTCGGAGATCTTCTCCACGCCCTCCCTGAACGTCGCGGTGCGGAAGGCCGGCCGCGGGTCGCGCCCCGGCTTCTCCAGCTCCTTGAGGATGTCCGTCACGGTCGGCAGGCCGAAGGTGTCGTCGACGAAGTCCTGCGGCTTCAGCGAGCGCAGCGCACCGGAGTCGCCGATGAGCGCGCCGACCTCCCGACCGCTGCTCCTCACCATGCGGCGCACCACCGGGTACGCCTCCGGGTGCACGCTGGACGCGTCCAGCGGGTCGTCCCCGCCGCGGATCCGCAGGAAGCCCGCGCACTGCTCGTACGCCTTCGGGCCGAGCCGCTGCACCTTCTTCAGCTCGGTACGGGACCGGAACGGCCCGTTGGCGTCGCGGTGCGTCACGATGTTCTCGGCGAGCCCGGAGGTGATGCCGGAGACTCGGGCCAGCAGCGGCGCGGAGGCGGTGTTCACGTCGACCCCGACGCCGTTCACGCAGTCCTCCACCACCGCGTCCAGCGAGCGCGACAGCTTCACCTCGGACAGGTCGTGCTGGTACTGGCCGACCCCGATCGACTTCGGGTCGATCTTCACCAGCTCGGCCAGCGGATCCTGCAGCCGCCGGGCGATGGAGACGGCGCCGCGCAGTGACACGTCCAGACCGGGCAGCTCCTGCGAGGCGAAGGCGGAGGCCGAGTACACAGAGGCGCCCGCCTCCGACACCATCACCTTCGTCAGCTTCAACTCGGGGTGCTTGGTGATCAGTTCGACGGCGAGCCGGTCCGTCTCGCGGGAGGCGGTGCCGTTGCCGATGGCGATCAGCTCGACCGCGTGCTCCCGGGCGAGGCGGGCCAGCGCGGCGAGCGCCTCGTCCCAGCGGTTCTGCGGGACGTGCGGATAGACGGTGTCCGTGGCGACGACCTTGCCGGTGGCGTCCACGACGGCCACTTTCACTCCGGTGCGGAAGCCGGGGTCCAGGCCCAGCGTGGCCCGGGTGCCGGCCGGAGCCGCGAGCAGCAGATCACGGAGGTTGGCGGCGAAGACGCCGACCGCGTCGTCCTCGGCGGCCGTGCGCAGCCGCAGTCGCAGATCGATGCCGAGGTGCACGAGGATCCGGGTGCGCCACGCCCAGCGCACCGTGTCCGACAGCCACTTGTCGGCGGGGCGCCCGCGGTCGGCGATGCCGAACCTCCCGGCGACGATCCCCTCGTACGACGACCGGCCCTCCGTCGGCTCCTCGGGCTCCAGGACCAGGTCGAGGACCTCCTCCTTCTCGCCGCGCAGCATCGCCAGGACGCGGTGGGAGGGCAGGTCGGTGAACGGCTCGGTGAAGTCGAAGTAGTCGGCGAACTTGGCCCCCGCCTCCTCCTTGCCCTCCCGGACCCTGGCGGCCAGCCGGCCGCGCACCCACATGCGCTCGCGCAACTCGCCGATCAGGTCGGCGTCCTCGGAGAACCGCTCGGTGAGGATCGCACGGGCGCCGTCGAGGGCGGCCTGCGCGTCGGCGACCCCCTTGTCCGCGTCGACGAAGGCCGCGGCAGCCGCCGCCGGTTCGACGGTCGGGTCGCCGAGCAGCCCCTCCGCCAGCGGCTCCAGTCCCGCCTCGCGCGCGATCTGCGCCTTGGTCCGCCGCTTGGGCTTGTAGGGCAGGTAGACGTCCTCCAGCCGCGCCTTGGTCTCGGCGCCGCGGATCAGCGCCTCGAGCTCGTCGGTGAGCTTGCCCTGCTCGCGCACCGACTCCAGGATCGCCGTCCGGCGCTCCTCCAGCTCCCGCAGGTAGCGCAGCCGCTCCTCGATCGTGCGCAGCTGCGCGTCGTCGAGCGTCTCGGTCGCCTCCTTGCGGTAGCGGGCGATGAAGGGCACCGTCGAACCGCCGTCGAGCAGCTCGACCGCGGCCTTCACCTGCCGCTCCCGTACGCCGAGCTCCGCGGCGATCCTGCCTTCGATGGACCCTGCTTCGAGGGACCCGGGTGTCGTCACGAGCCGTACCGCCTTCTCCACATCGGGTTGCGCGGCAATTGTGGCAGGTGGCACCGGCATCCGGGGATCAGGGCACCACCCGGCGAGGCGGAGGCCGTCCACAGCGGACCCGGGGGGTGGCCCGCACGGCCGGTACCGCCCCCCGGCCGATCCGGTCAGGTCCGGGTCCCCGGCGAACGCCTCACCGCTTGCCGAGCAGATCCGCCGGGAAGGCGCCGGCGGTCAGGGCGGCGCGGGCGAACCCGCCGGCCAGTTCGGTCAGCCGGGCGACGTCCTGCGCACCCAGGTGCTCGTACGGCGCCCGGTCCAGACGATCGGTGTCGGCCTCGATCTCCCGGCGCAGGGCGGCGCCCCGCTCGGTCAGCTCACCGTCGGCGTCCAGCAGCCCGCGCTCGCGCAGTCGTGCGACCGCCGTGTCCCACTCCTCCCGGGTCCAGCCGCGGGTGGTGAACACCCACTTGGGCGTCATGCCCTTGCCGGTGGCGGTGTGCGTCACCAGAGCCTCCAGCCCGTCGAGGCCGGCCGACACCAGAACGGCGATGTGCCCGTCGCCGCGGTGCTCGCGCAGCAGTGTCGCGGCATGCCAGTACGCCAGGTGCGGCTCCTCGGGCACCGGCAGATCGGCGTGTCCCGCGTACAGCGGCCGTCCGGCGCGTGAGCAGGTCTCGGTGGCCCGCAGCGCCAGACGTGCCGCCTCGGCCATCTCCGCCGACGTGAGCAGCTCGGCCCCCAGCAGCCGCCGCAGCGACGTGTCGACGGCGCGGGTGCGTGCCGCGAGGACGTCCGCGGGCGCCGCGGTCTCCCACACGGCCGGCATGTGTCGCGCGACCAGCTCGTACTTGTAGTTGTAGAAGGTCGCGGCCACGGCACCGGCACCGACCGGGCCCAGCGCGGCGGACCGCACCGCGAAGTTGACGGCACGGGGGTCGGTGATCCCGATCGCACCCAGTTCCTTGCCCAGCTCGGGTGCGAAGTAGTGGGCGGAATGCAGGGAGTTGAGGGCGTTGTGGCAGCGGCGCCCGGCGCGCGGCTCAAGGACGGCAGTAGTCATGCCCGCACGTTACCGACCGGTTGGTACTGACTCCAGACCCCGGTGTCACGAGCTTCCGGAGTGGCAGGAAAGGTGGGGAGCCGGTCATTGCCGCCCTCACGCGAGCCGCGAAGAATCGCAGCATGGCCCAGCGAACCGTTCTCATCGTGCTCTTCGACGGCGTCCAGAGCCTCGACGTCACCGGCCCCCTGGAGGTCTTCGCGGGTGCCGAGCGGCACACCCCGGGGTCGTACCGGATACGCACCGCCTCCGTGGACGGGGCCCCGGTGCGCACCTCCTCCGGGCTCACCCTGACCCCGGACGCGGCCCTCGCCGGCGAGGGCGACCCGCACACCCTGATCGTCCCGGGCGGGCACGGCACCCGCGGCCCCGACCCGGCCCTGACCGACTGGCTGCGCAGCCACGGCCCGCGCGGCGAACGGCTCGTCTCGGTCTGCACCGGCGCCTTCCGGCTCGCGGAGGCGGGCCTGCTGGACGGGCGGCGGGCGACGACCCACTGGGCGTACTGCGACACCCTGGCCCGCCGGCACGAGACCGTCGAGGTGGATCCCGACCCGATCTACGTCCGTGACGGGCCCGTCACCACCTCCGCCGGAGTGACCTGCGGCATCGACCTCGCACTCGCCCTGGTCGAGGAGGACCTCGGCCGGGAGACGGCCCTCGCCGTCGCCCGCCATCTGGTGGTCTTCCTGCGCCGGCCGGGCAACCAGGCGCAGTTCAGCGCCCAGCTCGCCGCCCAGACAGCGCGCCGCGAGCCGCTGCGCGAGGTCCAGCGGTGGATCACCGAGCACCCGGCCGAGGACCTGACGGTGGAGGCGCTCGCCGCCCGCGCCCTGCTCTCGCCCCGCCACTTCGCCCGCGCCTTCCGGGCCGAGACCGGTACGACGCCGGGCCGCTACGTCGACCGGGTCCGCCTGGAGCACGCGCGCCGCCTCCTGGAGGACTCCGGCGCCGGCGTGGAGGAGGTCTCCCGCGCCAGCGGCTACGGCACCCCGGAGGCCATGCGCCGCGCCTTCCTCAGGGCCCTGGGCGCCTCGCCGGCGGAGTACCGCCGCAGGTTCCGCCCCGCAGCCGCCCTCTGACCCCCACCACCCGCGACACCCACCCGCAGAAGGGAACCCCGTGCAGATCGCGATCGTCCTCTACGACCGGTTCACCGCCCTCGACGCCGTCGGCCCCTACGAGACCCTCGGCCGCCTGCCCGGCGCCGAGACCGTCTTCGTCGCGGAGCGGACCGGGCCCGTACGCACCGACACCGGGCAGCTCGCCCTCACCGCGGACCGGACCCTCTCGGAGGTGCCCCGTCCCGACATCGTGGTCGTCCCGGGCGGACCCGAGCAGGCCGTACCGACACGGAACGAGCCCCTGCTGGAGTGGCTGCGCGCCGCCGACGCCGCCAGTACCTGGACGACGTCGGTGTGCACCGGCTCGCTGCTGCTGGCCGCCGCGGGACTCCTGGGGGGCCGCAGCGCCACCTCCCACTGGCTCTCCCTGGACGGTCTCACGCGGTACGGGGCCCGGCCCGCCGGCGACCGCGTCGTTCTGGACGGCAAGTACGTCACCGCCGCCGGGGTGTCCGCCGGCATCGACATGGGGCTCACCCTGCTCGGACGCATCGCCGGTGACGAGTACGCGCAGGCCGTCCAGCTGATGACCGAGTACGACCCGCAGCCGCCCTACGACGCCGGCGCGCCGCACAAGGCACCCGGCCACCTGGTCGACCGGATGCGGGCCCGGTTCAGCCCCGCACGGTCCAGGTGAAACGCGGCTGCCTGCGCTCAAGGAAGGCGGCGACGCCCTCGGCGGCGTCGCCGCTGCCGCGCGCCTGCCCGGCCCAGTGGGCGTTCCGGTCGGTGCGGCCGTCGGCGAACTCCTTGGCCGCGGCCTGCGTCAGCTGCGAGCGGGAGACCAGGATCCGGGTGAACTCCGCGACGCGCTTGCCGAGCCCGCCCTGCGGCAGCACCTCGTCGGCCAGTCCGCTGCGCAGCGCCCGTCCCGCGTCGATCAGCTCGCCCGAGAAGAGCAGGTACTTGGCGGTGGCCGGGCCCACCAGCGACACGAGCCGCCGGGTGGAGGCGGGCGGGTAGACGATCCCGAGCTTCGCCGGCGTCACTCCGAACAGCGCGTCCTCCTCGGCGAACCTGAGGTCGCAGGCCGCGGCCAGCTGTGTGCCCCCGCCCACGCAGTGGCCGCGCACCGCGGCCAGCGTCGGCTTCGGGAACGCCGTCAGTGCCTCCTCGGCTCGCGCGGCCAGCTGCTGCGCCTGCTCCGGCGACTCGCGCAGTGTGGTGATGTCGGCCCCCGCGCAGAACGTGCCGCCCTCCCCGGTCAGGACCAGCGCCCGGACACCGCCGTCGGCGGCCAGCGTGTCCAGCAGCGGCGGCAGCGCCTGCCACATCGCGGACGTCATGGCGTTGCGCCGGGCCGGATGGCACATGACGACCGTGGCGACCGAGTCCGTCACACTGTGCAGCAGCTGCGGTTCCATGCGGCGGATGCTATCCGCCCGGCACTCCCGGTCGATCGCCCGGTGGCCGGGGTGAGACCCAGGGCACGGGGCGGGTGAGACCCAGCGCACGGGGCGCGGCGGACCCCCGGCACGGAGCGAGGCGGGGGCGCCGGCCGGCTCACCGCGGAGGACGGCGGGCGGGGCGCGGCGGGGAGCGCAGCGGGCGACGACCTCGTCGAACCCGTACAACCCGAATAGTTCGCGAAGCCGGTGCGGCCGGGACAGGAGCAGTCCCACATCTGACCGTGTCATACGCCAACGGTCGGAAACGCTCGATAGTAGCTGACTTGTGTTCAGTCATCAGGGGTGGAGTGCTTGGTTACCAACACTCGTCCCGTGGTGACAATCGAGCGCGAGGGTGGCGACCGGACGATGGACGACCACGGGCGCGGGCCCGCCCCACGCCCAGCGGGCGGAGCCGACGCCTCGTACGGGGCCGGCACGCCGGAGCCGCTGCCGTACGAAGGCGTCTGGCGGTTCACCGCGCCTGCCGCCGACTCCTCCGTCCCGCAGGCTCGGCACGCCGTGCGGGACCTGCTGTGCCGCCAGGGTGTACCGGTCCCGGACGACCTGGTACAGGGGCTGCTGCTGATCGTGTCCGAGCTGGTGACGAACGCGGTGAAGCACGCGGCGCTGCTCTCGCCGACGGTCGCTGTGGAGGTGGCCGTCGGAGCGGAGTGGGTACGGGTGTCCGTCGAGGACAACCACCCCTACCGCCCGACCGCCCTGGAAGCCGACCACGGGCAGGTGGGCGGGCGCGGACTGCTGCTCGTCCGCGAGATCGCCCGGGAGGCTGGCGGGGTGTGCGACGTCGAGCACACCGCCGGTGGCGGCAAGGTCGTCTGGGTGGCCGTGCCGCTCAAGCCCGCCCCGCTGTCGTAGGGGCGGGCGGCGGCCCTGCTCGGGACCCCCGGACCGGACCCGGCCGCGTCCCCGGAACGGGCGCCGGTCCCGCGCGCCGTGGCGGTCCGGAGGCCGGCCGCTCACCAGCCGGCCGACGGGCCCGTCAGCTCCCTGACCGCCGGACGGGCGGCGTCCAGCACGGTCGTGAACCACGACGAGAAGGTGTCCCGCGCGTGCCGCTTGGCCAGCTCGGCGGCGGTCACGAAGGCGGTCGCCGCGACCTCCTCCGGATCCGGCCGCGGCGACGTCTGGACCAGTCCCACGAAGAGGTGGTTGAACTCCTGCTCCACCAGACCGGAGGCCGGGTCGGGGTGGTTGTAGCGGACGGTCCCCGCCTCCGCGAGGAGCGACGGCGAGATGCCCAGCTCCTCGTACGTCCTGCGGGCCGCCGCCGCGAAGGGCGCCTCGCCCGGGTAGGGGTGGCCGCAGCAGGTGTTGGACCACACCCCGGGGGAGTGGTACTTGGCCAGCGCCCGCTGCTGCAGCAGCAGCCGGCCGTGGTCGTCGAAGAGGAACACCGAGAACGCCCGGTGCAGCTGCCCCGGAGGCTGGTGGGCGGCGAGCTTCTCCGCGGTGCCGGTCGTCACGCCGTTCTCGTCGACCAGTTCGAGCAGAATCGCTTCCGCGGTGCCGTTCGACGACGAGCTGTGCGCCGCGGTGGCAGGTGTGATCGGCATACCCATCCTTCGCATCGGTCCTCGCCCCCAAGTCTGCCGTACACGTCAGTGACTCCCGGCACGCCACGGCGGCCGGAAGCAGGGCCCGATAGGTGATCGTCCCCCGCGCCGTGGGCCGGGAACCGCACGACGGCCGTGAGGGCCGTGGGCCCCACCGTCGGGGACGCCGCCCGGCCGTCGGACGGCCGTGCTCCGCCGCGGTGGGTCTCAGTGGCACAGCCGTGCCTCGTGCTCCGCGTGCCCGCCCGGTTCGAGCTGGAAGGTGCAGTGCTCCACGTCGAAGTGGCCCCCCAGGCACTCCTGGAGCTCGTGCAGCATCTTCTCGTGCCCGATGGCGTTGAGGGCGTCCGAGCCCACCACGACGTGTGCCGACAGCACCGGCATGCCGGAGGTGATGGTCCAGGCGTGCAGGTCGTGCACGTCCTCGACGCCGTCCAGGGCCAGGATGTGTGCCCGCACCTCGTCCATGTCGACCCCCTTGGGCGCCGCCTCCAGCAGCACGTCGAGGGTCTCGCGCAGCAGCTTCAGCGTCCGCGGCACGATCATCAGGCCGATCACGATCGAGGCGATCGGGTCCGCGGCCTGCCAGCCGGTGGTCAGGATCACCGTGGCGGAGACGATCACCGCCACGGAACCCAGGGCGTCCGCCGCGACCTCCAGGAAGGCGCCGCGCACGTTGAGACTCTCCCGCTGGCCCTGCATCAGCAGGATCAGCGAGACGGTGTTGGCGGCCAGGCCGATCGCACCGAAGACGATCATCAGCCCGCCCTCGGTGGCGGCCGGGGAGAGGAACCGCTGCACCGCCTCGTACAGGACGTAGCCGCCCACCCCGAGCAGCAGCATGCAGTTGGCGAGCGCGGCGAGGATCTCCGCTCGGGCGTAGCCGAAGGTGCGGTTCGTGTCGGCCGGGCGGTTGGCGAAGTGGATGGCGAGCAGCGCCATCCCCAGGCCGAGGGCGTCCGTCGCCATGTGGGCCGCGTCCGCGATCAGCGCGAGCGAGTCGGCGAGCAGCCCACCGACGATCTCCAGCAGCATGATGCCGATGGTGATCCCCAGCGCCGTCCGCAGCCGGCCGCGGTGTGCCGACGCGGCGGTGCCGCCCACCGGTGCCGCGTACGCGTGCCCGTGATCGTGCCCAGCCCCCATGTCTCGCCTCTCGTCGTGGGTCCGGTACCCCTCCGGGCCTCAGTGAACTACGGGTGGGGGGTATGGGGCAACGCGGCACTGAACACCGTTGTCATCTGCCGTGAGCTGCGGAAACGTCATCCGGAGCGGAATGCGGGGCGTGTGCAGGTCAGGGTGCGTCCGCACCCGCCGGGCCGGGTCCGCCCCTCCGCCGTCCGCCGTCCGGCCGACCGGGGCGGATGTCCGGGATGCCGGGAATGCGGGGTGCGGTTTGTCCGGCGGGCGGGGCATCGCCGATGATGATCTCGGCAAAGGCCGGTGCAGTCCCGCCGATCAGCCCGTGAACGGGCGGTGAACGCCGCCCTTCCGGCATCGGATAGCCTCTGCCGACATGCCGCCCGGCTGGCGCAGCCAAGGGGCGTCCCACCATGCTCATGACCGGCGAGCAGCGCGCCGGCACCCAGGGAAGTGAGTTCGGTTGTCGACCGCCATCCTCACCGGTCAGCCGGTCCCCGGCTCGTCGATCGAGGGCGATCTGCGGGCACTGGGGTTCGAGGTGCACGTCGCCACCGACGTCGCGCACGCCGGGGCGTTGCTCGCCCGGGTCCCAGGGGACCAGCGGGTCGCCGTGGTCGACGCCCGCTTCGTCGGCCATCTGCACGCCCTCCGGCTGGGGCTGGCCGACCCACGCTTCGACCTGACGGCGATCCCCGGCGCCGTGTCGGCGCGCGCGGCGGGCCGCCAGGCCCTCACCCGCGCGATGGCCCGGGAGAACCCCGCCGGCGGGAGCGGTGCCGTGATCGTCGCCAGCCTCGCCGACCGCGTCACGGCCGCCCTCGACGCCGACGGCGCCGACGTCCACCGCCCCGCGCTCGGCAGTCTCGTCGCCGCCGTCCCCGCCGACCCCCAGGCCCGCAACGAGGCACGGCAGGCGGTCGCCTCCGTGGACGAGGAAGCCGTCCGCCTGAGGTCGGCCGTGAAGTCCGGCGACGGCCTGTTCACCACGTACTGCATCAGCCCCTACTCGCGCTACGTCGCCCGCTGGTGCGCGCGGCGCGGTCTGACCCCGAACCTCGTCACGACCGCGTCGCTGCTCACCGCCCTCGTCGCGGCGGCTTGCGCGGCCACCGGCACCCGGGTCGGGTTCGTCGCCGCGGGGGTGCTGCTCATCGCCTCCTTCGTGCTGGACTGCGCCGACGGGCAGCTCGCCCGCTACTCCCTGCAGTACTCCACGCTCGGCGCCTGGCTGGACGCCACCTTCGACCGGGCCAAGGAGTTCGCCTTCTACGCCGGACTCGCCCTCGGCGCCTCCCGCGGCGGGGACGACGTGTGGGCGCTCGCCCTCGGCGCGATGGTCCTGCAGACCTGCCGGCACATGGTGGACTTCGCCTTCGTCGAGGCTCAGCAGGACGCCGCGGCCGGCTCCTCCGCGGCTCCCACCGCAGCCCTGTCCGACCGGCTCGACGGCGTCGGCTGGACCGTGTGGGTGCGGCGCGTGATCATCCTGCCCATCGGCGAGCGCTGGGCCATGATCGCCGTTCTGACGGCGGTGGCCACCCCGCGCGTCACCTTCTGCGCGCTGCTGGCCTGGATGGCCTTCGCCACCGCCTACACCACCGCGGGGCGCGTCCTGCGTTCCGTCACCCGCCGTGCGCGCCGCACCGACCGCGCCGCCCGGGCACTGGCCGACCTCGCCGACAGCGGGCCGCTGGCCCAGGCCGCCGCCCGCACCCTGGGTGAACGGTTCCGTGTCCCCGCGTTGCCCGCTGCCGTGACCGGCGCGGCCCTGGTGGTGCTCCCCGCCGCGCTGTGGGGCCCCGCCTGGGCCACCGCCGCCGGCGCCGCCCTCTCCGCGGCCTTCTGCGGCCTCGCCGTGGCCCGACCGCTCAAGGGCGCCCTGGACTGGCTGGTACCGCCGCTGCTCCGGGCCACCGAGTACGGCACCGTGCTGCTGCTGGCGGCGAAGGCGGGCGCCGACTCGGGGGTGAACGGTGTGCTTCCGGCGGCTTTCGGACTGGTGGCCGCGGTCGCCTACCATCACTACGACACGGTGTACCGCATCCGCGGCAACGCCGGAGCACCCCCCGCATGGCTCATCCGCGCCACCGGGGGGCAGGAGGGCCGGACGCTGCTCGTCACCGTCCTGGCCGCACTGCTCACCGCCTCGCAGTTCAAGGTCGCGCTCACGGTCCTGGCCGTGGCCGTCGGCCTGCTGGTGCTCTCCGAGAGCATCCGCTTCTGGGTGGCCGCCCATCAGGGCGGCGCGCCCGCCGTACACGACGAAGGAGAAACCGCATGATCGGCCTCGTGCTGGCGGCAGGCGCCGGACGGCGTCTGCGCCCTTACACCGACACCCTGCCCAAGGCGCTGGTGCCGGTGGGGCCCGCGGGCACGGAGGACGGCATCACGGTGCTCGACCTCACCCTCGGCAACTTCGCCGAGATCGGGCTGACCGAGGTCGCGATCATCGTCGGCTACCGCAAGGAGGCCGTGTACGCGCGCAAGGAGGCCCTGGAGCAGAAGTACGGCCTCAAGCTCACCCTCATCGACAACGACAAGGCCGAGGAGTGGAACAACGCCTACTCGCTCTGGTGCGGTCGTGACGCCCTCAAGGACGGAGTGATCCTCGCCAACGGCGACACCGTCCACCCGGTCTCCGTCGAGAAGACGCTGCTGGCCGCCCGCGGCGACGGCAAGCGCATCATCCTCGCCCTCGACACGGTGAAGAACCTCGCCGACGAGGAGATGAAGGTCGTCGTCGACCCCGACAAGGGCGTCCGGAAGATCACCAAGCTGATGGACCCCGCCGAGGCCACCGGCGAGTACATCGGCGTCACGCTCATCGAGGGCGACGCCGCGCCCGAGCTCGTGGACGCGCTGAAGGCGGTGTGGGAGGCCGACCCGCAGCAGTTCTACGAGCACGGCTACCAGGAGCTGGTCAACCGCGGCTTCCGGATCGACGTCGCCCCGATCGGTGACGTCCGGTGGGTCGAGATCGACAACCACGACGACCTCGCACGCGGGCGGGAGATCGCGTGCCTCTACTGACCCGCCTCATCCCGTCCCCGGTCGTCGTGGACATCCGTCCCGGCGCCCTGGACGACCTCGGCCACGTGCTGGCCGACGAGCGGATCTCGCACTCGGGCAAGCTGGCCGTGGCCGTCAGCGGGGGCTCCGGTGCCCGGCTGCGCGAGCGGATCGCCCCCTCGCTGCCCGGCGCCAGCTGGTACGAGGTCGGCGGGGGCACGCTCGACGACGCGATCCGGCTGGCCGGCGAGATGAAGGCCGGCCACTACGACGCCGTGGTCGGACTGGGCGGCGGGAAGATCATCGACTGCGCCAAGTTCGCCTCGGCGCGCGTCGGCCTGCCCCTGGTCGCGGTGCCCACCAACCTGGCCCACGACGGCCTGTGCTCCCCGGTGGCCACCCTGGACAACGACGCGGGCCGCGGCTCCTACGGAGTGCCCAACCCGATCGCCGTGGTGATCGACCTCGACGTCATCCGCGAGGCGCCGGTGCGCTTCGTGCGGGCCGGCATCGGCGACGCGATCTCCAACATCTCCGCGATCCGCGACTGGGAGCTGGCCAACCGGGTCAACGGGGAGAAGATCGACGGACTGGCCGCGGCGATGGCCCGGCAGGCCGGCGAGGCGGTCCTCAGGCATCCGGGCGGCGTCGGCGACAACGACTTCCTGCAGGTGCTCGCGGAGGCGCTGGTGCTCAGCGGCATCGCCATGTCGGTCTCCGGAGACTCCCGGCCGTCCTCCGGCGCCTGCCACGAGATCAACCACGCCTTCGACCTGCTGCACCCCAGGCGGGCCGCCGCCCACGGCGAGCAGTGCGGCCTCGGCGCGGCGTTCGCGATGTGGCTGCGCGGTGCCCCGGAGGAGTCGGTGTTCATGGCCGAGGTGCTGCGCCGTCACGGGCTGCCGGTGCTGGCCGAGGACATCGGCTTCACCGCGGAGGAGTTCACCGGGGTCGTCGAGTTCGCCCCGCAGACCCGGCCCGGCCGCTACACCATCCTCGAACACCTCGACCTCACGACCGAACAGATCAAGGACGCGTACGCCGACTATGTCAAGGCCATCGGTAGCTGAACTCCGACCGGTCGTCCACCCCGCCGGGGTGAAGGACCGGCGCAGCGGCGAGCACTGGGCGGGGCGCCTGTACATGCGCGAGGTGTCCCTGCGCGTCGACCGCTACCTGGTCAACACCCGGGTCACGCCCAACCAGCTCACCTACCTGATGACCCTCTGCGGCGTCCTCGCGGCCCCGGCCCTGCTGGTGCCGGGGATCTGGGGGGCCGTGCTCGGCGTGGTCATGGTCCAGCTGTACCTGCTGCTCGACTGCGTCGACGGCGAGGTCGCGCGCTGGAAGCGGCAGTTCTCGCTCGGCGGGGTCTACCTGGACCGGGTGGGTGCCTACCTGACGGACGCGGCGGTCCTCGTGGGTCTCGGCCTGCGCGCCGCCGACCCGTGGGGCAGCGGCCGCATCGACTGGCTGTGGGCCTTCCTCGGCACCCTGGCCGCCCTCGGCGCGATCCTGATCAAGGCCGAGACCGACCTGGTCGGGGTCGCCCGGCACCAGGGCGGACTGCCGCCGGTGAAGGAGGCCGCGTCGGAGCCGCGGTCCTCCGGCATGGCGCTGGCCCGCCGGGCCGCGTCGGCGCTGAAGTTCCACCGGCTGATCCTCGGGATCGAGGCGTCCCTGCTGATCCTGGTCCTCGCGGTGGCGGACCAGGCCCGGGGCGACCTGTTCTTCACCCGGCTCGGTACGGCCGTGCTCGCCGGGATCGCGATGCTGCAGACCCTGTTGCACCTGGTGTCCATCCTCGCCTCCAGCAGGCTCAAATGAGCACCATGAGGGTCGGCGCGGTCGTCATCACCATGGGCAACCGCCCGGAGGAGCTCCGGGCGCTGCTCGACTCCGTCGCCAAGCAGGACGGCGACCCCGTCGAGGTGGTGGTCGTCGGCAACGGCTCCCCGGTCCCCGACGTCCCCGAGGGCGTGCGCACGGTCGATCTGCCGGAGAACCTCGGCATCCCCGGGGGCCGCAACGTCGGCATCGAGGCGTTCGGCCCCGGCGGCCGGGACGTCGACGTCCTGCTCTTCCTCGACGACGACGGCCTGCTCGCCCGCACCGACACGGTGGAGCTGTGCCGGGCGGCCTTCGCCGCCGACCCGCGGCTGGGCATCGTCAGCTTCCGCATCGCCGACCCGGACACCGGCGTCACCCAGCGCCGCCACGTGCCGCGACTGCGCGCCGCCGACCCGATGCGCTCCTCACGGGTCACCACCTTCCTCGGCGGTGCCAACGCCACCCGGACGAAGGTCTTCACCGAGGTCGGCGGGCTGCCGGACGCGTTCTTCTACGCCCACGAGGAGACCGACCTGGCATGGCGGGCCCTCGACGCGGGCTGGCTGATCGACTACCGGTCGGACATGGTGCTCCACCATCCGACGACCGCGCCCTCGCGGCACGCGGTCTACCATCGCATGGTCGCCCGCAACCGCGTCTGGCTGGCCCGCCGCAACCTGCCCGCTCCGCTGGTCCCGGCCTACCTCGGTGTCTGGCTGCTGCTGACGCTGCTGCGCCGGCCCTCGGGGCCCGCGCTGAAAGCGTGGTTCGGCGGGTTCCGGGAGGGCTGGACGACGCCGTGCGGGCCGCGCCGGCCCATGAGGTGGCGTACGGTGTGGCGGCTCACCCGGCTGGGCCGCCCCCCGGTCGTCTGACAAGCTCCTCCCCGGGAGCGCCCGGGTCCGTACAGTGGCCCCGGGGCGTGCCCGCCCCCACCTGCCGTGCAGACCGTAGACGAAAGTGTCCCCCTGTGAGTGAGAGAAGCCATGACGGCGGAGCCCTGCTGAACCCTCCCGCGTCTCCCGCCGAGGGCCTCGCGGCGGCGGAACTCGCCGCCAAGTACGGGCTGGCGGTGAGCGGCGCCAGGCCCTCCCTGGTGGAGTACGTCCGCCAGCTGTGGGGGCGGCGCCACTTCATCCTCGCGTTCTCCTCGGCGAAGCTCACCGCCCAGTACAGCCAGGCCCGGCTGGGCCAGCTGTGGCAGGTCGCCACACCGCTGCTGAACGCGGGCGTGTACTTCCTGATCTTCGGTCTGATCCTGGGTGCCGACCGCGGCATGAGCAAGGGCGTCTACATCCCGTTCCTGGTCACGGGAATCTTCGTCTTCACGTTCACGCAGAGTTCCGTGATGAGCGGGGTCCGGGCGATCTCGGGCAACCTCGGCCTGGTGCGCGCCCTGCACTTCCCACGCGCCGCGCTGCCGGTCTCCTTCGCCCTCCAGCAGCTCCAGCAACTGCTCTACTCGATGATCGTCCTCGTCCTCATCGTGATCGGTTTCGGCAGCTATCCGGACGCGTCGTGGGCGCTGGCCGTCCCCGTGCTGGTCCTGCAGTTCCTGTTCAACACGGGCCTGGCGCTGATGTTCGCGCGGGCCGGGGCGAAGACCCCCGACCTCGCGCAGCTGTTGCCGTTCGTGATGCGCACCTGGATGTACGCCTCCGGAGTCATGTTCTCCATCCGGGTCATGCTGGAGGACAAGCCGCAGTGGATCTCGGACGTCCTGCAGTGGAACCCGGCCGCCGTCTACATGGACCTGATGCGCTTCTCCCTCATCGAGGGCTACGGCCCCGAGAACCTTCCCCCGCACGTGTGGGCGGTCGCCGCCGGCTGGGCCGCGCTGTTCGCCGTCGGCGGGTTCGTGTACTTCTGGCAGGCGGAGGAGAGGTACGGCCGTGGCTGAGCCGAGCGTCGATCCCCGGGTCCCCACCGTCATCGCCGACGACGTGCACATCGTCTACCGCGTCAACGGTGCCAAGACCGGCAGGGGCAGCGCCACCGCGGCCCTGAGCCGGATGCTCAGGCGGGGCCCGGGCGACGCGGACCGCGGGGTGCGCAAGGTCCACGCCGTGCGGGGCGTCTCGTTCGTCGCCCACCGCGGCGAGGCCATCGGCCTGATCGGCTCCAACGGCTCCGGCAAGTCCACCCTGCTGCGGGCCATCGCGGGCCTGCTGCCTCCGGAGAGGGGCAGGGTCTACACCGACGGCCAGCCCTCGCTGCTGGGGGTCAACGCGGCCCTGATGAACGACCTCACCGGCGAGCGCAACGTCATCCTCGGCGGCCTCGCCATGGGCATGTCCCGCGAGCAGATCAAGGAGCGCTACCAGGACATCGTCGACTTCTCCGGCATCAACGACAAGGGCGACTTCATCACCCTGCCGATGCGCACCTACTCCTCCGGCATGTCCGCCCGCCTGCGGTTCTCCATCGCCGCGGCCAAGGACCACGACGTCCTCATGATCGACGAGGCGCTGGCCACCGGTGACGCCAGGTTCCAGAAGCGCTCCGAGGAACGTATCCGCGAGCTGCGTGCGGAGGCGGGCACGGTGTTCCTGGTCAGCCACAGCAACAAGTCGATCCGCGACACCTGCGGCCGCGTGCTGTGGCTGGAGCGGGGTGAGCTGCGCATGGACGGTCCGACCGACGAGGTGCTCAGGGAGTACGAGAAGTTCACGGGCCGATGACCCGACGCGCCGACGGCCCCGCCGGAACTGGTCCGGCGGGGCTCCGCGTCTGCAAAGGAAACGTCAACTCCGGCTCCGGTTAGGAATCTTGAAGCCGATTGGTGTGTTGTTGTGATGTGCAGGACACCCCTGGGCACCACGCTGCGTTGTACAACGTAAGCTGTAGCGGTCCCCAAAGGCGGCAAGTGGGGTGATAATGCGCGACACCCTTGGTCGGCGCAGCCCTGTGAGCCGCCGGGCGGCGTGTCCGAAATAGAGTGTATTGCGTCGGCAGTGTAGAACGGGAGATGTGACGGCAATGGCTACGGAAACTCCCCAGCTCAACGCAGCATGTGCCGTCCCCGCCCCGGGTAGTGCACGGTGACGGGAACGACAGGGACCCGGCCGTCGCGCGCCGGGGACCTCGAGCGCGGCACGCTCGCCAAGGCCGCGGACGAGAACTTCCCCGTGGCCCCCTTCTTCCTGCCACGGGACTGGCGCGCCGACCTCATGGCGATCTACGGCTTCGCCCGCCTCGTCGACGACATCGGTGACGGCGACCTCGCGCCCGGCGGGGCGGATGCCCGCCTGCTCGGTGTGGCCCCCGACCGGGCAGGAGACCGGCCGGCCCTCCTGGACGCCTTCGAGGCCGACCTCGCCCGGGTCTTCGACGGCAGCCCGCGCCACCCGCTGCTGCGCCGCCTGCAGCCGACCGTCCGCCGCCACGCCCTCACCCCCGAGCCGTTCCTCGGCCTGATCGCGGCCAACCGGCAGGACCAGCTCGTGCGCCGCTACGAGACCTACGACGACCTCCTCGCCTACTGCGAGCTGTCCGCCAACCCCGTCGGCCGTCTCGTCCTCGCCGTCACCGGCACCTCGACCCCGGAGCGCGTCCGCCGCTCCGACGCGATCTGCACCGCCCTGCAGATCGTCGAGCACCTCCAGGACGTGGCCGAGGACCTCCGCCGCGACCGCGTCTACCTGCCCGCCGCGGACATGAAGCACTTCCACGTCCAGGAGGCGGACCTCGCCGCCAGGACCGCGAGCGCATCGGTGCGTGCACTGGTTGCATACGAAGCGCAACGCGCCCACGATCTGCTGAACGAAGGAGCCCCCCTCGTGGGTAGCGTCCACGGCAGGCTGAAGCTGCTGCTCGCAGGGTTCGTGGCGGGGGGAAGGGCGGCCGTCGACGCGATCGCCGCCGCCGAATACGACGTACTTCCCGGCCCGCCCAAGCCCGGCAGGATCCAGTTGCTGCGCATGGTGGGCGTGACTCTGCGAGGAGAGGGGTGATCCGGACCGTGGAGCTTCCACCACCCGCGTCCGCACCGGTACTCGCCGCCTACAGCTACTGCGAGACCGTGACCGGGCAGCAGGCCCGGAACTTCGCCTACGGCATCAGGCTGCTGCCCACGCACAAGCGCCGCGCGATGTCGGCGCTGTACGCGTTCTCGCGCCGCGTCGACGACATCGGCGACGGCGGGCTCGACGACGCGGTCAAGCTGGCCCGGCTCGAGGACACCCGGGCCGTACTGACCCGGATCCGCCGGGGCGAGGTCGAGGAGGACGACACCGACCCGGTCGCCGTGGCCCTCGCCCACGCCGCCGAGCACTTCCCCATCCCGCTGGGCGGGCTGGACGAGCTGATCGACGGCGTCCTGATGGACGTACGCGGAGAGACCTACGAGACCTGGGACGACCTGAAGACCTACTGCCGCTGCGTCGCGGGCGCCATCGGCAGGCTGTCACTCGGCGTGTTCGGCACCGAACCGGGGGCGCGCGGAGCCGAGCGGGCCCCGGAGTACGCCGACACCCTCGGACTCGCGCTGCAGCTGACCAACATCCTGCGGGACGTCCGCGAGGACGCCGAGGGCGGACGTACCTATCTGCCCGCGGACGACCTGGCCAAGTTCGGCTGCTCGGCCGGTTTCCGCGCGCCGACCCCACCGGAGGGCTCCGACTTCGCGGGCCTCGTGCACTACGAAGTGCGTCGGGCCCGCGCCCTTTTCGCCGAGGGCTACCGGCTGCTCCCCCTGCTCGACCGCCGCAGCGGCGCCTGCGTCGCCGCCATGGCGGGCATCTACCGGCGCCTGCTCGACCGCATCGAGCGCGACCCCGAGGCCGTGCTGCGCGGCCGGGTCTCGCTCCCCGGGCGCGAGAAGGCGTACGTCGCCGTGCGCGGGCTGTCCGGCCTGGACGCCCGCCACGTGTCCCGGCAGGCCCTCGGGAGGCGCGCCTGATGGAGACCCCGGAGCGAGGCGGAGACGCCGACGGGATGCGGCACGCAACCCTCCGCCGTACCGTGGCGTCCCTGACTGCAATGGCCTGCCGTGCGGCGTTCGTGTCCCGCGGCGGACCGGCAGGGAAGGGTGCGCGATGACGGACGGGACGCGGTCCGACGGGCCGCTCGCTGGCATCCCGGAAGGCTCCGGCCGGGACGCTGTCGTGATCGGCGGCGGCCTCGCCGGTGTCACCGCCGCACTGGCGCTCGCGGACGCCGGCGTCCGTGTCACCCTGCTGGAGGGCAGGCCCAGACTGGGCGGCCTGGCCTTCTCCTTCCAGCGCGGTGACCTGACCGTCGACAACGGCCAGCACGTCTACCTGCGGTGCTGCACCGCCTACCGCTGGTTCCTGGACCGGATCGAAGGCACCGCGCTGGCGCCGGTGCAGAACCGTCTCGACGTGCCCGTCCTGGACGCCGGCAAGCCCGAGGGACGCCGGCTGGGCCGGCTGCGGCGCGACGCACTGCCCGTCCCGCTGCACCTGGGACGCAGCCTCGCCGCGTATCCGCACCTCTCGCTCGCCGAGCGCGCCCGGGTCGGGCGCGCCGCTCTCGCGCTGAAGGGACTCGACCTCGCCGATCCGGCGCTGGACACCCAGGACTTCGGCGGCTGGCTGGCCGCACACGGCCAGTCGGCGCGTGCCGTCGAGGCCCTGTGGGACCTGGTCGGGGTCGCCACGCTCAACGCGGTCGCCGCCGACGCCTCGCTGGGGCTCGCCGCGATGGTGTTCAAGACCGGTCTGCTGTCCGACCCGGGCGCGGCCGACATCGGCTGGGCCCGCGTCCCGCTGGGTGAACTGCACGACCGGCTGGCCCGCAAGGCGCTCGACTCCGCGGGCGTCCGTACCGAGCTCCGTACACGCGCCACCTCCCTCTCCCTTGACGGAAACGGGCGGTGGAGCGTTCAGGTTCCCGGTGAGACGCTGACCGCCGACGCCGTCGTGCTCGCCGTGGCGCAGCGCGAGGCCCACGACCTGCTGCCGCCCGGCGCGCTCGACGCCCCCGGACGGCTGCTGGAGATCGGCACCGCGCCGATCCTCAACGTGCACGTCGTGTACGACCGCACGGTGCTCGCCCGCCCGTTCCTCGCCGCCCTCGGCACCCCTGTGCAGTGGGTGTTCGACCGCACCGAGGCGTCCGGGCTGACGAGCGGCCAGTACCTGGCCCTGTCCCAGTCGGCGGCACAGGACGAGATCGACACCCCGGTCGCGGTCCTGCGCGAGCGCTACCTGCCGGAACTCCGGCGGCTGCTGCCGCGGGCGCGCGGCGCCGAGGTGAAGGACTTCTTCGTGACCCGGGAGCGCACCGCCACGTTCGCTCCTGCCCCCGGCGTCGGGCGCCTTCGGCCCGGCGCCCGTACCAAGTCCCCCGGCCTGTACCTGGCCGGAGCGTGGACCGCCACAGGGTGGCCCGCGACCATGGAGAGTGCGGTCCGCAGCGGTGTGAGCGCGGCGGAGGCCGCCCTCGGCGCCCTGGGCCGGCCCCGCCCCCGGCACCTCTTCGCGCTCGAGGAGGCGGCGTGATGCTCGACGAGCCGCGCGCGGCAGGCTTCCGCACCCCCGGTACCGCAACAAGAGGAGAGACTGTGCCCACTGTGCCCCCGGCCTCGACGGCCGCTCGGACCGCGGTGGACGTGACCGCGCTTCTGGAGCGCGGCCGGACACTTGCCACGCCGGTGCTGCGGGCGGCGGTCGACCGCCTGGCGCCTCCCATGGACACCGTTGCCGCCTACCACTTCGGCTGGATCGACGCGCAGGGCAACCCCACCTCCGGCGACGGAGGCAAGGCCGTGCGCCCGGCGCTGGCCGTGCTGTCCGCCGAGGTCACCGGTGCCCGGCCCGAGACCGGCGTCCCCGGCGCCGTCGCCGTCGAGCTCGTCCACAACTTCTCGCTGCTGCACGACGACCTGATGGACGGCGACGAGCAGCGCCGCCACCGCGACACCGTCTGGAAGGTGCACGGCCCCGCCCAGGCGATCCTGGTCGGCGACGCCCTGTTCGCCCTGGCCAACGAGGTGCTGCTGGAACTCGGCACCGTCGAGGCGGGCCGCGCGGCCCGCCGCCTGACGTCCGCCACCCGCGCGCTGATCGACGGCCAGGCCCAGGACATCTCCTACGAGCACCGCGACCGCGTCAGCGTCGAGGAGTGCCTGGAGATGGAGGGCAACAAGACCGGCGCACTGCTGGCCTGCGCCAGCTCCATCGGCGCGGTGCTCGGCGGCGCCGACGACACCACCGCCGATGCGCTGGAACGGTACGGCTACCACCTCGGCCTCGCCTTCCAGGCCGTCGACGACCTCCTCGGCATCTGGGGCGACCCGGAGTCCACCGGCAAGCAGACCTGGAGCGACCTGCGCCAGCGCAAGAAGTCGCTGCCGGTGGTGGCCGCGCTCGCAGCGGACGGCCCCGCCGCCGGGCGGCTCGGGGAACTGCTCGCCGCCGACGCCGGGAGCAGCGACGTCGCCAACTTCTCCGAGGAGGAGTTCGCGACCCGCGCCCGTCTGATCGAGGAGGCCGGTGGCCGGGCGTGGACGGCCGAGGAGGCCCGCCGCCAGCACACCGTCGCCCTCGAAGCCCTGGACGCCGTGGACATGCCCGAGCAGGTGCGGGAGCGGTTCACGGCGCTCGCCGACTTCGTCGTCGTCAGGAAGAGATGAGCCTTATCGGTCGAACAGCCGACGCTTAGTCGCCGGCCGGTGCCACGGCGGACAGGTACCGGCCGACGGCGGACCCGTAGCAGCACGACTCGCACGACTGCATGAAGGGGAAGCCATGACAGCGACGACCGACGGAAGCACCGGGGCACTCCCGTCCCGGGCGGCCGCGGCCAGCGAAACCGACACCGAAGAGGCGGCCGGGGCGGCCGAGGCCGCCCGGCGCGCGGTGAGGCACGCCACCGATTTCCTGCTCGCGCAGCAGGACGCCCAGGGCTGGTGGAAGGGCGACCTCGAGACGAACGTCACGATGGACGCCGAGGACCTGCTGCTCCGCCAGTTCCTGGGAGTCCGGGACGAGGCCACCACGCACGCCTCCGCGCTGTTCATCCGGGGCGAGCAGCGCGAGGACGGCACATGGGCCACGTTCTACGGCGGTCCCGGCGACCTGTCGGCGACCATCGAGGCCTACGTCGCCCTGCGCCTGGCCGGCGACGCGCCCGAGGCACCGCACATGGCGAGGGCCTCCGCCTGGATCCGTGACCAGGGCGGCATCGCCGCGGCCCGCGTCTTCACGCGGATCTGGCTGGCCCTGTTCGGCTGGTGGAAGTGGGACGACCTGCCCGAACTCCCGCCGGAACTCATCTACTTCCCCTCGTGGTTCCCCCTCAACATCTACGACTTCGGCTGCTGGGCCCGGCAGACCATCGTGCCGTTGACCGTCGTGTCCGCCAAGCGCCCGGTGCGTCCGGCGCCCTTCGCGCTGGACGAGCTGCACACCGACCCCGCGGTGCCCAGCCCGCCCAGGCCCCTTGCCCCGGCGGCCAGTTGGGAGGGCGTGTTCCAGCGGACGGACAGGGCCCTGCACGCCTTCCGCAAGGTCGCGCCGAAGCGGCTGCGCCAGGCGGCGATGAACACCGCCGCCCGCTGGATCATCGAGCGGCAGGAGAACGACGGCTGCTGGGGCGGCATCCAGCCGCCGGCCGTGTACTCGGTCATCGCCCTGTACCTGCTCGGCTACGACCTGCAGCACCCGGTCATGCGCGAGGGCCTCGCCTCGCTGGACCGCTTCGCCGTCTGGCGCGAGGACGGCGCGCGCATGATCGAGGCCTGCCAGTCTCCTGTGTGGGACACCTGCCTGGCGATCATCGCCCTCGTCGACGGCGGGCTCCCGGCCGACCATCCGCAACTGGTCAAGGCCGCGGACTGGATGCTCGGCGAGGAGATCGTGCGCCCCGGCGACTGGGCCGTACGTCGGCCGGGTCTGCCCCCGGGCGGCTGGGCGTTCGAGTTCCACAACGACAACTACCCCGACATCGACGACACCGCCGAGGTGATCCTCGCCCTGCGGCGGGTCGGGCACCACGACCCGGAGCGGGTGGAGAAGGCCATCGCGCGGGGCGTGCGCTGGAACCTCGGCATGCAGTCGAAGAACGGGGGATGGGGCGCCTTCGACGTCGACAACACCAGCCCGCTGCCCAACCTGCTGCCCTTCTGCGACTTCGGTGAGGTCATCGACCCGCCGTCCGCGGACGTCACCGCACACGTGGTGGAGATGCTCGCGGTGGAGGGTCTCGCGCACGACCCGCGCACCCGGCGCGGCATCGAGTGGCTGCTCGCCGAACAGGAGCCGGAAGGAGCGTGGTTCGGGCGCTGGGGCGTCAACTACATCTATGGCACCGGCTCCGTCGTCCCCGCCCTCGTGACCGCGGGGATCCCCGCCTCGCACCCGGCGATCCGCCGTGCCGTCGCCTGGCTGGAGACCGTGCAGAACGACGACGGCGGATGGGGCGAGGACCTGCGCTCCTACCGGAACTCCGGACGGTGGAGCGGGCGCGGCGCCTCCACCCCCTCCCAGACGGCGTGGGCGCTGATGGCGCTGCTCGCCGCCGGGGAACGGGAGTCCAAGGCGGTGCGGCGGGGCGTCGAGTGGCTCGCCGCCACCCAGCGCCAGGACGGGTCCTGGGACGAGCCCTACTTCACCGGCACCGGCTTCCCCTGGGACTTCTCCATCAACTACCACCTGTACCGGCAGGTGTTCCCGCTCACCGCGCTCGGCCGGTACCTCCACGGAGACCCCTTCCCCGCCCGCGACGAGGCCGAGAGGACCTGATGACCGCCCAGCCCGCCCCGGCCCCGCTGCTGATCGCCTGCGCGCTCGGCATCGAGCACCTCGCCCTGCGCCGGCGCGGCCACGGCGGCGCGGACGGGCCGGTCACCGTGCTGCGCACCGGCATGGGGCCGAAGGCCGCCGAGAAGGCGGTCGGCCGGGTGCTGGCCGATCCGGCGTTCGCCGAGGCCGCCGTGCTGGCCACCGGCTTCTGCGCGGGACTCGCGCCCGGCATGCACCCCGGCGACCTGGTCGTCGCCGAGGAGACCCGGGACCCGCGCGGCACCGTCCCCTGCGTCGGCACCGAACTGCTCGTCAAGGAACTCGCCCGCATTCTGCCCGGGCGGACCGTCCACACCGGCCCGCTCATCGGTTCCGGCCACGTCGTCCGCGGCCCGGAGCGGTCCGACCTGCGCGCAACGGGCGCACTCGCGGTCGACATGGAGTCCGCCTCCACGCTGCTGAGCGCCGTGCGCACGGGCGAGCGCCCCGTTGCGGCCGTCCGGGTGGTCGTGGACGCTCCGGAACATGAACTCGTCCGGATCGGCACGCTGCGCGGTGGAATATCGGCTTTCCGCGTTCTTCGTTCCGTACTGCCTGCTTTCTTCGAATGGCACCGCACTGTGCTGCTCCCCAGGAGGTGAGCCTGATGGCCATGCCGCTGCGTCAGTCCATCAAAGTCGCTACATACTTGGCCGAACAGAAGCTTCGCAAGCGTGACAAGTTCCCGCTGATCGTGGAACTGGAGCCGCTGTTCGCCTGCAACCTCAAGTGCGAGGGCTGCGGCAAGATCCAGCATCCGGCCGGCGTTCTCAAGCAGCGCATGCCCGTCGCGCAGGCCGTGGGCGCGGTGCTGGAGTCGGGGGCGCCGATGGTGTCCATCGCCGGCGGTGAACCCCTGATGCACCCTCAGATCGACGAGATCGTCCGTCAGCTGGTGGCCAAGCGGAAGTACGTCTTCCTTTGTACCAACGCCATGCTCCTGCGCAAGAAGATGGACAAGTTCACGCCTTCCCCCTATTTCGCCTTCGCGGTGCACATCGACGGGCTGCGCGAGCGGCACGACGAGTCGGTGGCGAAGGAGGGCGTGTTCGACGAGGCCGTGGCCGCGATCAAGGAGGCCAAGCGGCGCGGCTTCCGGGTGACCACCAACTCCACCTTCTTCAACACCGACACCCCGCAGACCATCATCGAGGTGCTCAACTTCCTCAACGACGACCTCAAGGTCGACGAAATGATGATCTCGCCCGCCTACGCCTACGAGAAGGCACCCGACCAGGAGCACTTCCTGGGCGTGGAGCAGACCCGCGAACTGTTCAGGAAGTCCTTCGCGGGCGGCAACCGGCGCCGCTGGCGGCTCAACCACTCCCCTCTGTTCCTCGACTTCCTCGAGGGCAAGGTCGACTTCCCGTGCACCGCGTGGGCGATCCCCAACTACTCACTCTTCGGCTGGCAGCGGCCCTGCTACCTGATGAGCGACGGGTACGTCCCCACGTACCGCGAACTCATCGAGGAGACGGACTGGGACAAGTACGGCCGCGGCAAGGACCCGCGCTGCGCCAACTGCATGGCGCACTGCGGCTACGAGCCCACCGCCGTGCTCGCCACCATGGGCTCCCTGAAGGAGTCCCTGCGGGCGATGCGCGAGACGGTCTCGGGAAACAGGGAGTGAGGGGAGTGAGGGGAGTGAGGTCATGACCGCCGTCTCCCTGGGCGTCCCCGCCGTCCCGGCCCGACCGCTCGCCGGGCGCCGGAAGAGCCGGCAGATCCAGGTCGGGTCCGTGGCGGTGGGTGGTGACGCCCCGGTCTCGGTG
>NZ_JADWYM010000064.1 GCF_022414535.1 Streptomyces sp. MUM 2J | reverse complement strand
CCATCCGTGGAACAGGGCGCCTCCCAAACCCATCGACAAGCGACGCCGCTACTGCTCGATAAAGCCAGTCCGGGCGATGGAGTTCGACGAAAGCGCGGCCCTCGGACACCCACCGCTTCCCGAGAGTCCAGCCGGTGACGTCTGCGGCATGCAGCAGGGCGGTCGTGCCGGTGCGCGCCCAGGCGAAGGGGCGGCCGTGCCGACCATGAGCGTCCTCGACGCGTACGGTGAGGCGTTCGTCCACGTCGTCTCCGGCCGCCTCGGCCAGCAGACGGCCACCGGGCCGGACCAGGCCCCGCAGCCGTACCAGCAGTGCGACCGGGTCGCCGCCGATCCCCAGGTTGCCGTCCATCAGCAGGACGGTGTCCCAACTGCCTTCTCTCGGCAGGCGTTCGAAGACGGATCGCCGTAGTGCGGCTCCGCCGTGCCGTCGGGTCCGTGCGACGGCGGCCGGGCTGACGTCCACGCCCAGTGCCGCCACGCCGCGTACGGCCAGGGCGGCCACCAGGCGTCCCGGTCCGCAGCCGACGTCCAGGACGGGCCCGGTGCAGCGGCGCAGCACGTCGGTGTCGGCAACGCTGGGGCCGGCGCACCACCGCTCCACGTCCAGGGGAAGCAGCTCCGCCGCCCCGGGTGTGGTGGGCGCGATGCGGCGCAGGTACAGCGGTCCGTGCCCGGTGAGGAGGGAATGGGCGTAGGGGTCGTCCGTCCAGGGCCCGCCGGACTTCACGGGTGCGGGCGGCTCGTCGCGTGGCGGCTCGGTGCGCTGTGGCACGGTGACGACGTGGGCGGGCGGTGGGAGGACGGTCCGCGCATGCGGTCCTGCCACGGCCGGCCCGATCCGTTGCGCGACGGAGGGCTTCCTACCGGTTGCCGTGTCGCTCACCGGACGGCCTGCGCGAGTGAGGCCATGGCGGTGGCGAAGCGCGAGGTGCGCGGGTAGCGGCCGGCCACTGCGGCGGCGTCGGCCGCTGTGTCGACGTCCCGCGACAACGGCAGGTCACGGAACGCCGGTCCCGCTTGAGTCAGTCTCAGACGCTGGACGGCGCAGGTGCGATCGGTGGACATGGGCACGCCTCGTACGAGCGACCCGGCGCGGGCCGGGTCGGCCGGCCCCAAGGCCCAGAAGCCGCCGTCGGAGGCCGGGACGAAGCAGGCGTCGTGGCCACCCCGGCCGACGCCGGACAGCAGATCCGCGGTCAGCTGCGGGGTGTCCATGCCGACCAGCAGTGCCGGGCCGCCGTCGCAGAGACCGAAGGCACCCACGATCCGCTCGTCCAGGACTCCGGACACCTGCGCCGCCACCTCGAAGCCCGGCGGCAGCCAGGGACCGGGGGTTTCGTCGAGGACGAGTACCCGGCGCCGAACGGGGGCCCGGAGCAGCGTGTGGAGGGTGTCGGTGAGGGCTGCCTCGGCCAGGGCCGCGGCTTCCCGGGGCGTGTAGGGCGGGGTCAGCCGGGTCTTGACCTGACCGGGCACCGGTTCCTTGGCGAGGACCAGCAGCGTGGCCGGCCCCATGGCGGCGGTCATCGCGCGGCTCCTGCGACTCCCTCGGCTCCTGCGGCTCCCGCGACCGCCGCGGCCGGGCCGGTGGCCGGCGGCCCGGCAAGGACGGCGCGCATGTCCCGTACCGCCTGCCAGGTGCCCCGCCAGGTGCCGGTGACCTTGGAGCGGCCCGTACGCGGCTGGTACGGCACGTCCGTCTCCTGCACGCGCCAGCCGGCGTCGGCGCCGCGGACCACCATCTGCAGCGGGTAGCCGGAGCGTCGATCGGTCAGGCCAAGGGCCATCGGCGCGTCCCGGCGAGCCGCACGCATGGGGCCGAGATCGCGCAGGCGCAGACCGGTGCGGCGGCGGATCAGGCGGGCCGTCCAGGGCGGCCAGCCGGGCGTGGACGGGCCGGGCGCCGACGGCGGTGGGCCGGCGGCGGCCCATGACCAGGTCGGCCAGGCCGTCGAGGACGGGCCAGGCGACCTTGGGCAGCAGACCGGGGTCGAGGGAGGCGTCGCAGTCACAGAAGCAGACGACGTCGGCCGTGGCGGCGGTAGGGCCCGCGTGGCATGCGGCACCGAAGCCACGGCGTGGCTCGTGGACCAGGTGCGCGCCGAGGGAGCGGGCGATGTCGGGGGGACCGTCGGCGGACCCGTTGTCGACGACGATCGCCCGCCAGCCGGGCGGAATCCGTTGCAGCACCCAGGGCGGGGCATCGGCCTCGTCGAGGCAGGGCAGTACGACGTCCACGGGGACGGAGGAAGTCTCGATCACCCCACTCAGCCTACGAAACCAAAGCGGACATAAGGGATTTGGTGTTCTTACGGATCGCTGACGCCGTCGTTCCCTGCGGGAGGCGATCGTCTGCCCGGGAGCGGTCCGGCTCATCCCCGATCGCCGCCTTCCAGCCGCGCCCCGGAAGCGCTGTGGACCGTACGGCAGGGACCGTCACGGGCTCGTGAGCCCTCCCGGTGTCACCACGTCCACCGGTGTCACCACGTCCTCGCCGTTGCGCGACACCGCCACTGTCAGCAGCGTGAAGCCCAGTGCGATCCCCGGCATGGTGAACACGCCCGGCCGGAAGATGTGACGGTCGACGGACGACCAGCACGCGGCGAGCAGCACCAGCGCACCCGGCAGCACCCGGACCCCGTGCCGCCGCCAGAGCACCACGCACGTGGCGGGAGAAGCGACGGTGGCACGGTAGTGGGCCATGGCGTCCACGGGGCGGCCGGGCGGCTGTTCGCGACCGGCGACGAGTTGGGCCGGGCGGGCGTGTGCGGGCTGAGGCAACGCGTAGGACACACGTAAGACGGCGGAGCAGGATGTGCCCCGCCCTTGTTCACGACGGTGACCGCCGACCGCGGGCGAATCTCCGCACGGCCATCGACAGCACCGTCACCATGGCGACGGCCACCAGCGCGACCAGCCAGTTGCGCAGATAGTCCAGGGGCAGCACCGAAGAGTTGGCCCGCGGCCCCGGCCGCAACAGCACCGGCAGCGCCACCACCGTCAACGCGCCCGCGACCACCAGGGCCCCACGCACCGGCCCGCGCAGACCACCGCGCACCAGGAGCACCCCGACCAGCAGCACCAACGGCGCGATCAACGCGTCGTGCAGCACTACGGCCCCGCCCAACCAGACCAGCACGCCGCTCAGGTCACGGACGTCGATGAGCAGAGACACACCGACGCCCATGAGCGCCAGGCCGGCCGCACCCGCGAGGAATCGCGTCACCTTCATGCCAGCACCTCCAGTCGGCCCACCCACTTGGTCTGCAGCACGCCGGGACGGTTGGGGGCGATGAGCCGTGCCGGGTAGCCATGGTCGGGATCGAGGTCCTCGCCGTTCAGGCGCAGGGCGAGCAGGGTCAGGGGATCTCGGGCGTGCTCGTGGCCCATCTCCGACACCCTGTATCCGCCACGCAGTTGCAGTGACACCACCCGCACCCGCGCATGCTGCGGCGCTTCCGCCCGCTCCAGCAGGTCGACGACCCGCACGCCCGTCCACTGCGCGGACTTGCTCCAGCCTTCCACGCAGGCGATCGGCAGCCGAACCTCGTGCTGAGGCAACGCACTCAGTTCTTCCAGCGTCAAGGTGTACGGTCGCGGCCCGGCCACCACCAGTCGGTACTCCTCGTCCGCGATCCGGCCGACCCCGGCGGCCGCGGCGGTCCGGTTGACGGGCAGGGCCTGCGGGCCGCGGTCCGGATGGCGAGGCGCCAACAGGATCAGGCTCTTGAGAGGAGTGAAGGACTGGCCGACCGTGGTGAGGGTGACGGCACCCACGGCCGCGCCCACCGCGGCGAGCAGGGACCGACGTTCCGGACCGTCCTGAGCCGGCAGCGCGAGCGTGCCCGGCGACCGCCGGCTCCAATGCGTACGAATCTCGGGGGCCTTGACCGCGATGTGCAGGACGAGCGCCCCGACCACCAGCCACGCCACCGCGTAGTGCACCGGCACGAACGAGAACGGCCACGGATACCACTGGGCCGTGTTCAGCAGACCGGTCGCCAGCTCGAAGCCGGCGCCGCCGACGAGCACCGCGACCGACAACCGCTCCAGCGCGTGCCGGACCGACCGCAGAGGCGGCCACTCGAACAAGCGCGGATACACGGTCCACAGCTTGGCCAGCAGCAGCGGAATCGCCGCGATGCCGGAAGCGACATGCAGGCCCTGAGAGACCCGATATCCCCACGCCGGACGGCTCGGGACGTGGTCGGCCAGCCAGTGCGGCGGATGTTGCATGTAATGGCTGATCAGACCGGTGAGGAAGCAGACGACGAAGGCCGCCCCCAGCCACCGGCCGATCGAGGTCGCCGTGCGGGCGTCATGCAGCCTGCCCTTGAACACCGGCGGAGAGACACGCAGTTTCATGCTCTCCATCCCACCCGGCACGAGACCGTTCCGGAACCTTTGAAGTCTTACGGAGCGGGGACGTCTCCGGGCCGACGTGACCGTTGGCGGCGTAGATCCACGTACCAGCCAGCCGGTTACAGGACACACCGCGACCTCGAGGATTCCTTGGGCAAACCATGTGCCTGACCGCCCGACCATCCGTTACCGAGGGTCATAGCGCGTCGCCCGAGTAGCACGCCCCGGCCGAACCCGCACCGGTTCCCTCCAGTCCTGGCGGACCTCCGACGTCGGCGTCCACGTTCCCCGGCAGGATGGCGTCCCAACAGGGGCAACGCCGTTGCTGTCGCCGTCACGCCCGGCGTCAACGTCTCCGTCCTTGACCATCTTGAAGTCCAGCGTGTACGTCTGCACGGTGCGCGGCTGCTGGTCCCGCTGGAACCGACATCGTCGGGTCCGAAGACCGCGTCCACGAGAGCCCGTGCGCCGCACTCCACGGGGGCCACCAGGCGCACCAGCGGATAGCCGTACGCGGGGACCCTGCCGATGTGGTTGCGAGAGTGCCAGGTCACCGCTTCCTCACCCGTTCCCTGCACCGGCGGAACCCCCGCACCGCCCGTGCCGACACACGCCGAAGCGGGCGGCATCCGGCCATCCTGGCCCCGGACCCTCATCGGCTCCATGCATACCGGCAGATAACGACAAGTGGCCGGAGTACGCCCGGTTGCGCGGCTGATAGGAGCCGATCAAGGGGACCGGAGGGCCCTGTGCTCGGGGCGTCGCCCTCTGGTAGCCGCCCCGGCGTCCCCGCCGGAATCGGCATGTGCGCGTGGCATACGGGCGTGTGGGGGGCGCCTCCCGACGTGTCCGGATCAACGTCCTCGGCCCCGGTGGCCGTTGATCGCGCGCTGCGCCCCTGTCAGCATGACGGCGCTCACCGGTGGTCCGGCAGGGGGAACGCAGCCGGCCCCGATGTTTCGTTTTCCTGGCTCGACTACTCCAGGAGGAGTCTGTTCCGATGGTCCGATCTCGGATACGCGCAATCGTCATGTCGTTCGTCAGCGCGGCGGCGCTGGGGCTCGGGGTGCTCACCGCGGCGCCGGCAGCGGCCGCGCCGGCGCCGGCCAACCCGTCCGGACAGGCCGCAGCGGGCGGGTACTGGGCGTGCTCGGTCCCGGCGGGCAAGACCTACAGCAAGGTGGACCGCCGGCTGAACGTCTGCAACCCGAGCGGTTGGGGCTACAGCTACTACGTGGAAACCCCGACGGACAATCTCTGGGCGTGCACGGTCCCGTCGGGCTTCACCTACGACCGGAGCGACCGTCGGCTGAACATCTGCAATGCCCAGGGCTGGGGTTACAGCTACCGGCTGCGCGTCCCCAAGGACAACCTGTGGACCTGCACAGTCACGCCGGGCATGACCTATGACCGGGCCGACCGCCGGCTGAACATCTGCAATGCCCAGGGCTGGGGTTACAGCTACCACCTGCGCACTCCCAAGAGCGGTCTGTGGGCGTGCACGGTCCCGTCGGGCTTCACCTACGACCGGAGCGACCGTCGGCTGAACATCTGCAACCCGGAGGGTTGGGGTTACAGCTACCGGCTGCGCGCCTAGCTCCAGCAGGATTTCGCTGTCTGACCTGGGCTTTCGTCGGGTGGCGGGAGTGCAGCGGTATGTCGGTCGTTCGGGGGCGGTCTCACGGGGACCGCCCCTCGATCGTGCGACAACGCCGCAGGCAGTGACAGCGGCGGGCGACTGCTTGGCGTCGGCGGCGCCAGTTCGACCGGCTCAGCGCGTGGTGCAGGCCGCGGTGTCCGCTCAGGTGCGGGGGCCGGGGAAGACAAGCTGCCAGGAGTCGCCGAACCTCCGCCACTGCGAGTCCGACGGCCCCGGGCGTTTCACCTGTTCCGCCCCTCTTTCCCCGGCTTGGTGTGCCGTGGCGGCCAGGAAGGCGTGCGCGAGCATGGCCAAGGTGATGTGCCGATACCAGCCCACGTAGCGGCGGACTTCGTACTGGTCCAGGCCACATTCGTTCTTCGCGACCTGGAAGCACTCCTCGATCGCCCAGCGTGTGCCGTCGACCCGCACCAGCTCCTGGACGGTGACGTGTAGGGGTGCGTAGGCGAGGTGGTAGGCGATCTCGTCGGGCTTGCTGATGCTGCGGCGGGCCAGTGCCCATCGCATCCGGTGGGGGGCCTCGCCCTGGTAGTCGAACTCGGCGACGGCCGGCAGTCGCACCGCTGCCCAGTGGTAGACGCGGGGCCCCTTCGCTCCGTCGCCGCAGGAGATCTTCTCCCACGCTTCGTCCGGGGCCTGCGCGAACAGACCCTCGATGCGTGAACAGCGCACGCTGAACTGGGACTTGGGCACGGCCAGCACGTAGCCGACACCCGACTGCTCCAGCAGCCGGCGGAATCGGTTGTCCTGGCCGTAGGCGGAATCCGCGGTCACCCAGGCGATGGGCGGCGGCGAGGCGAGGGCCCGCAGCACCGTGCGCCGGGCCAGTTCGCCCTTGGTGGCGAACTCCCGCTCGTCGGGGACCCGTGCGGTGCGGCAGCGTTCCCGGTCCTCGGTCCAGGACTTGGGGAGGTAGAGCTCGCGGCCGACCAGAGCCCGGCCCAGGGTCGTGGCGTAGGCGGCCAAGACGCCGCGGTCGGCGTGATCATCCGGAGCGGCTTCTGGACAGGGCCCACGCGGCCGGGAGCGCGTCGGCCGGCGCGCGTATCTTCCGCCAACGGGTCGCGAGCGAGCCGTGTCCCACGGGCCGCTCGACCGTCCACACCGGGCCGCAGCGGGGATTGTCGGCCAATGAGCGCGCCGGCCCGCCATGCACGCGGACGTTCGGGGCGGCCGCTGCGGCCCCACTCGAAGACGAGACCGACGCCCCGTCACTGTCATCGGCGCGTCGCCGAGTTGAGTGGCGCAACCGTTGCTCGGGGCCGAGCCTGGCCGGCGCAGGACCGCGACGCCCGGAGCGATGAACAGCAACACGTGCCGCATCATGCGCAGTTCGCTCGGCACTGCCCGGCACCTCAACCACACCGCTCCACTGTGCGATTGTGAAGTGAAACGGACGGGCTTCGGCAACGCAGCGGTGTCGGCACCCCGCGTCCGGCCCCTGTGCACGACGGCACGCTCCTGACCAGTCGGTCCTCGGCCATATGTCGCCCTGTCGGGCGGGGATTGCGCACTGTATACCACTTGTCGCCGACGTCGAGCGCTGACTAGGCTCCCGCTCGACTTCACGCTTCAAGCACATTTTCGACACACGGGGGTTCGCCGTACCCGCCGTACGGCGTGGCCTCCCAGCCGTACGGGGGTGGGGAGCGTCGACGCGTCATCGATCCGCCGGCCTTTCGGCCGGCCCGCGCCGTCACAGGACGAGCACGCCCCCGGCGCCGAGCGGCAGCGCAGCACGGACCGGCCGGACCCGCACGGCGGTCCGCCCGGCCGGGCGCACCGGGACCTCAGGATCCTCTGGTGGATGAACGCGATCGACGGGCTCGGCAGCCAGGCGTCCGGACTGGTCCTCCCGCTGCTGCTCCTGGAACTCGGGCACAGCCCTGGTACGGCGGGTTCGCTGGCCAGCGCGGCCGCGCTGACCGGGGTCGTCCTCGGACCGCTCGTCGCGATACCGGCGGACCAGGGACGGCGGCGGCGGCTGATGACGGCTTCAGCGGCACTCGCGGCTCTGGGAACGGGGGTGCTGGCCCTGACCTGTCTGGGCCGCCCCGCGTTATGGGTCGTGGTGACGCTGGCCCTGACGGAACGCCTGTGCGCCGTGGCCTACGAGGCCGCGTCACGCGGCGCCCTGGTCCGCCTGACCACCACCGGCGAACTGCCCCGGGCGGCAGCCGGGATGCAGGTGGGCGACCAGGTCTCGCTCATCGTGGGCCCGGCGCTCGGCGGTGCACTCTTCCAGCTCGCCCGGCCCGTGCCCTTCCTGGCCGACGCGCTCTCCTACGCGGTGGCCGCAGTGGGGGTGCGGGCCATCCGCACCCCCCTGGACACACCTGCCGCCGGCCAAGGAGCAACGCCCGGCACCGGTCCCCGCCCGCGTGGGAAGCGGTCCGACCTGCTCGGCTCCGCGAGAGCCGGGGTCGTCACCCTCGCCGGATCACCGGTCCTGCGACTCGTCCTGGTCTGGACCTCGACGGCCGGGGGCGCGCTGACGCTGCTGTTCTACACCGCCTTGTTCCGGCTGGGCTCCGACGCGCGGAGCGCGGCGGCCGGTCTGGTCCTCGCCGCGTCCGGAGCCGCCGGTCTGCTGGGCTCGCTGGTGGCGGCCCACGCCGTGCGTCGGCTCGGTGCGACCCGGCTGCTGACCCTGGCTGCCTGGCTGCTGCCCGTGCCGTGCGGTTCACTGCTGTGGGCGGACGGTGCGCTCGGCTGGGGAGCGGCGTTCGCGGGGCTGTCCTTGCTGGTGCCGCTGATCACCGTGGTCCTGTCCAGCGTCGCCATCGCGTGCACACCAGTGGCTCTGCAGTCGCGGACCGCGAGCGTGCTCGGCTCGGTGTCCGCGCTGGCCGCGGCCGGTGCGCCTGCGCTCGCCGCGGCCCTGGTGACGGCCTGGAGTCCCCGCACCCCGGCGCTGCTGTGCACCGTACTGTTCGGCGTGCTGGCCGTGTACACACAGGTGAGAGCCCCCGGTGTCCTGCGTGCGGGCGTCGCGGCTGTCGCCGGGCGGGGGAACGCCGATGAGTGACGGCTTCCAGGTCTTCCTCGGCGTCCTGCCGGAGGTGTGCCCGCGCGACGGGCGCCGCATGGTGCTGACAGCTGACGCCGACGGCCGCTGCGAGGTGTTCGCGTGGGACGCGGCCACCCGCACGGCGCGGCAGGTCACCGAAAGCCCCGAGGGCACGGTGCACTGTGCGATCGACGCCGAGTCGTACGTGTGGTGGTTCGACGAGGACGCGGACGGCCTAGGGCACTGGTGGTTCCAGCCGTTCGACGGAGGCCCCCGGCTGCCCGGCCTGCCGGGGGCCCCGGCCGGGCGGCCGCGCGGCCTGGCCGTGACGGACGACGGGACGGTCGCCGCGGCGCTCGCACTCCCGGGCGGCGGCACGAGCCTGCTCCTGGGCCGGCGGAGCCGTGCCCCTCACGAGGTCCTCCGCGTCGCCGGGGAGGGGAGTCTCGGCGGCATCACCCCGGAAGGCGACCTGGTGGCTCTCGCGACGGTGTCCGACGGCGCGCCGACCGTCACCGTGGTCGCTTCCGGGGGCCGGGCCGTCGCGACGCTGCCGCACCCGGACGGCCCCGGCGGCGGATTCTGGTGCCGGGGCTTCTCGCCACGGCCGGGCCGATCGGAACTGCTGCTGGTGCACGAGCTCGACGACCGCTACGAGTTGGCGACGTGGACGGCGCGCCGCGGTCTGGTCACACACTCCTGGTGCCGCTTCGACACCGAGATCACGGCACGCTGGTACCCCGACAGCGACGAGGTGCTGGTGCGTCAGGAACGCCACGGCCGGTCGCTGCTGCACCGGGTGTCCCTGCGCGGCCGCACCCGCCGTGCCGTCCCCACTCCGCCCGGGAGCCTGCTGGACGCGGCCGCGCGTCCGGGCGGCGGGCTGCACTACCTGTGGACCGACACCGCCCACCCGCCCGTCCTGCGCGCGACCGACGGCGTCGCCCTGCCGGCCCCCGGACCGCTGCCGCAGGTACCCGGGCACCACACCGACCTGTGGACCCCGACGCCCGACGGCCCGGTCCACACTCTGCTCAGCCTGCCGCGCTCTTTCCACAGCCAGCTCACCGAAGCCGAACGCGGTACCGGCCCCCGTACCGGAGCCGGTGCCGCTCCACCGCCCGCCGTGTTCCTGGTGCACGGTGGGCCCGCCGACCACGACCGGGACGCCTACGACGCCACGGTGCACACGCTGGTGGCCTCCGGCTATGCCGTGGCACGCGTCAACTACCGCGGTTCGACCGGCTACGGCCCCCGCTGGCGGCGGGCCCTGGAGGCAGGTGTCGGCCACCCCCAGGTGGCCGATCTGGCCGCGGTACGAGCCGATCTCGTCCGGCGAGGGCTCGTCGACGACCGGGCCACGGCCCTGTGGGGGGTGTCCTGGGGCGCCTATCTCGTCCTGCTCGCCCTCGGTACCCGCCCGAAACTGTGGCAGGCCGGTGTCGCGGTGAAACCCGTCGCCGACTGGGTGACCGCCCACCGGATGACCACGCCGACGCTGCGTGCGCTGGACGTCCGCTGGTTCGGCGGCACTCCGGAACAGGTGCCGGGACGCTACGCCGACAGCTCGCCCCTCACCTTCGCGGCGGAGGTGAGGGCACCCCTGCTCGTCGTCGGCGCGGACCGGGACGTCAAGTGCCCACCCGAGCAGATCCGCAGCTATCTCACCGCGCTGTCCGCCGCGGACGTCGCCCACGAGCAGATGTGGCTCGACACCGGACACGACGGCTACGACGGCACGGCACACGTCGCGGTACTGCGCCGCTCCCTGTCCTTCCTGCAGACGCACCTGCCCGCACCGCGGCCCGCCACCCCCTCACGTCCCCCGGCACGTCCGGGAGGACCCCGGTCCCGCTGACAGACACAGCGGGACCGGGTCGTGCACAGCACAACCCGCTCGAAGACAAGCCCTGAATCCGAGAAGGAGGACGACCGTGCAGAAGGACATCATCCACAACGACCCGCTCGCCGGCGACGAGGAGAACCGCAAGCCCGGCATCGGGATCACCATCACCATCCCGTTCCGCAACGCCGCCGAGAGCGACGACGAGGAGTGACCCACGGCCCGGCCGACCCGACCTGACACGGGCCGGCCGGGCTCCCTCCACCGCGCCTCCCACCCCGTCGGCCGCCCGTGCCCAAGGAGCCCACCGTGCGTGTTCTTCTCGTCAACATGCCCTGGTCACCGATCGACCTGCCCTCACTGGCGCTCGGCATCCTGAAACGAAGCGTCGACGAACACGTCCGAGACGCCACGTGCGAGGTGCTGCACGCCAACCTGGAGTTCACCGACTGGATCACCAGCCGCACCGAGTTCACCGCCGAGGACTACGACTACTACGCCCTCTCCTCCTACTTCCTCGGCTGCGGTGACTGGATCTTCTCCTCGGCCCTCTACGACGACCCCGAGTGGCGGGAGCCGGAGTTCGTCGAGGTGATGACGCCGAAGCTGCGCCGGTCCCGGATGCGGATGACCCGGGAACTGCACCGCCTCGTACCGGAGTTCGTCACCGAAGTGGCCCGCCGCGTCGTCGATCTGCAGCCCGACGTGGTCGGGTTCACGTCCACCTTCCAGCAGAACACCGCCGCCCTGGCGGCGGTCCGGCACATCAAGCGCCTCGCCCCCCACATCGTGACCGTCATGGGCGGTGCCAACTGCGACGCCGAGCAGGGCGCCGCGGTCCACCGGAACTTCCCCTTCGTGGACTACGTGGTCCGCGGCGAGGGCGAGGACGCCCTCCCGCGTCTGCTGACCGCACTGCGGGACGGCGACCCGGCAGCCGCAGCCTCGATCCCGGGCCTGTGCCATCGCACAGCGGACTCCGCGCACACCGCCAACCCCATGCCGGCCGGACCGTTGCCGCCCGCGGCGATCCTGCCCCCCGACTACAGCGGCTACTTCGAACGCCTCGCGGCGTCCGTGGCACGCAACTGGGTCGAGCCGAAGCTGGTCGTCGAGGGCGCGCGCGGCTGCTGGTGGGGAGAGAAGCACCACTGCACCTTCTGCGGACTGAACGGCTCCTTCATGGAGTTCCGCAGCAAGAGCCCGGACACCTTCTACCGCGAGATCATGGACCTGGCGGAGCGCCACCAGGTGCTCGACATGTACGTCGTCGACAACATCCTCGACATGCGCTACCTGTCCACCGTCCTGCCCCGCATCATCGACAGCGGCTACGACCTGCGCATGCACATCGAGATCAAGGCCAACATGCGGCGCCCGCAGCTCCAGGTCCTGGCGGACGCCGGACTCATCTACGTCCAGCCCGGCATCGAAAGCCTCAACAGCCGCGTCCTCGACCTCATGGACAAGGGCGTCAGCGGCTGCCAGAACGTCCGCATGCTCCGCGACGCGGCGGAGACAGGGCTGTCGGTGTCGTGGAACTACCTGCACGGCTTCCCCGGCGAGACCGCAGAGGACTACGAACCCGTCATCCGCCAACTCCCCGCCCTGGAGCACCTCAACCCACCGGTCGACCTGTCCGCGCGCATCGCCATCGAACGGTTCAGCCCGTACTTCAAGCGCCCCGAACTGGGCTTCACCGGACTGCGGCCCGAGGAGCACTACCTGTTCACCTACGACCTGCCCGAGGCGGAACTGCACGATCTGGCCTACGTCTTCCAGGCCCCGGAGCGTGGCATCGCCGAGCCCACCGTGACCGTCCTCAACGACGGTATCGCCGCATGGAAGAAGCATCACACCGACGCCCGCCTGACCCACACCGACCTGGGGGACCGGATCGTACTGGTCAGCCGGCGGCCGTCCTTCGGCTGGCGGACCATGGAGCTCACCGACCCGCTGGCGACCGCGCTCTTCCGCCTCCTGGACCAGCCGCACACCGTCGTGGCGATGCACCGCAAGCTGACGGCGGCCGCCGAGTCGTCCGGGGGCGCGCGATGCACACCGCAGGACATCGAGGCTCTGCTGGAGGAGTGGGTCGCGCACGGCGTGGTGTTCACAGACGCGGGCCAGTACGTGCACATCGCCCCCGCCGCCGTGAACCAGGACCTGCTGCGTCTGGACTACATGCGGCACGCCCACACCCGCGACCGGACCACGGCCGGAACCGAGCCCGCACCCGCGCCCGCCTTGACCTGAGCGCCGGTCTCAGCACCTAGCGGCCACCCGACTCCCCGCCCCGGAAAGGACCGCAGATGACAGCCACCGCACCGGACCTCGCGATACGTGCCTGGCGCGACCTCGACCCGCAGGCCCGTGACCTGCCGGGCATGTCGCTGGGCCGCCTGCCGGTGACTCCGGTGACCCAGGACGCCGACCGTCTCTGGGCCCTCGGCGTACGTCACGCCGAACTGGACACGGCCGTCGACCTGTCCACCGACGATCCCATGGTCCATCGGCGGGCCGTCGCCCGCCTGTGCCTGGTCCGCGACCTCACCGCACGGGCAGTCTCCGTCGACTGGGACCTTCGTCTGTCGCCCCAGCAGTCGGATCACCAGTGGAAGGTCCTGTCCCACCTGCAGCCGCCCCGCTCGATCGCCGGTCTCGAGGAGGCCGGGGAGGCCCTGCACGCCTGGCGGACCCGGCACTACCTGTGCAAGCTGGTCTGGCGCCAGGGACCCGGGTTCGTCCAGATCCGTGACCGGCGCTGGGGGGACCTGCGCCGCTTCACGGCCGACGAACCCCGCTACCGGGAGGCCATCGCCGTTCTCGACCCGGGTGTGCACCACGCCGAGGTACCCGCCGACGTACTGGAGGAGTTCACGGCCGAACACCTCGTCCTGCGCGTCGGTGAGCTCGCGTGGTGGCTGCCGTACCGGGTCTCCCGCTGGCTCCAGGAGGCCATGGCCGTGTGAGGTCGCGGCCCTCTCGCACCGGTCCGTCCGAGGCCGGGATCCATGGGTGTGCGCAGCGGGGACGACGGCCCGTTGCGGGTGCGGGTCCCGGCCCCCCGGGGCTCCAGCGTCCGAAGGCTGGGAGCCATTCCCACGGACAAGACCCGCAGCCCCGCTCCGCGATCAGCGTGAGGCTGCGCGCTACCCCTCCGCCACCGGTTCGTCAGGTGGTCGGGCAGAGGCGACTGGGCGGCTCGGGCGGCCGCGTCCGGCCGCACGGCGGCCGCGAGCTGTTCGGCGATGTCCTCGACCAGCACCGGGTCGGGGCCGGTCCAGCTTTCGAACCGGCCGCCGATCGCCTGCTCCACGAGGTGCTCGGCGTCGTCGGCCGGAACGCCCCAGCGGCTGAGGAACCAGCTCAGTACCTGATGGCAGTGCCCGTACCAGCCGCTGCCGCAGCCGGTGCGGTCGGTGACGTGGAGTATCAGGTTGCGGGCGGTGCGGTCCCACAGGATGCGTTGATCGTCGATACCGGCCAGGTCCAGCGGGTAGGCCTCGAACCGCGAGGCCAGGCTCTCCAGCCACTCCCGCCACTCCCGCAGCGCCGCGGTCACCCGGTCGAGGGTCTCCTCCGGGGTCGTGACCGAGTCCTCGGGGCAGCACCAGCTCCCGACCGGCCCCCCGCAGAGCCGGACGTGTCCGACTCTCACAAGCGTTCCTCTGCCCGTTCAACTGGCCGCCCGTTCACGCCGCCGGGAAGATCGCCCCGGCCCTGGCGGTCGGCAACGCCGTGGTGGTCAAGCCGCGGAGCAGGCCCCGATGAGCATCCTGCGGATCGTCGAGCTGCCGCAGGACGTCCTCCCCGACGACGTGGTGCATGCACTGCCCGGCGGTCCCGGTGGGCACGGCCCCCGTCTCGCACCCGCTGGTCGGCAAACGGTCCTTCACGGGTGCGCCGGCCACGGGGTCCGCCGTCCTCCGGTCCGCCGCGGCCAACCTCCCCCCAGCGGTCATGGAGCTCGGGGAAGGAACGTCGTGATCGTGTTGGCCGACGCCGACCTCGACGCCGCGGTGGACGGCGGTTTCTTCAACCAGGGGGAGGCGTGCACGGCAGCCTCCCGGTTGCTGGTGGAGCGGCCCGTGTACGAGACGTTCCTGGCCCGGTTCGGCCCGGCGGTCGCGAGACTGCGGGTGGGCGCGAGCCGTTGCGTTCCCCGGACTGCTGACGACACCTCGCCGACCAGCCAGCCGAGACACTGTTGATCAGAAACTCATCGGGTTCACTCGTCGAGGACGTAGTGGACGTGTCGGGCGCCGAAGCATCCGCGCACGTCCCGCTCAGTCGGGCAGTTCGACTTCCCATGTGTGGTCTCCCGCCGCGCTGGCGATGATCTCCGCGGGTGCTTCGGGGTTCTGGGGGTCGAATCTTGATTCCACACGGTGGACCATTTCGTGGCTGGTCCAGGCTGGTGCTGCCGTCGTGTTGAACCGGCCGCCCAGCTTGCGACGGACCTTCCAGCGGAACTTGACCTCGTAGGAGCAGAGCCAGTAGCCGTTGGTCATGCTCACGCTGCCGGCGAATCCGGGCCTGTCGATGAAGGTGACGTGATCGGGGAGCCTGTCGATGGTTCCGTCCTCGTCGTTGTAGGGGGGACGGAAGGGACCGTCCGTCCTCCACGGGCGCCTGGGCACCGCCTTGGGACGGTAGTTCACCGCGTTCGGCGTGATCTGAGTGTTCCGGTCGGTGACCTCCTGCCAGAAGTCGTAGGCGTCCGCAGCCGGCCTTGTCATCCCGTCCGGTCGCTGCAGTGTCGCCTCCTGTGCGAAGTCGATGTCCTGGTTGCGGGCGAGCCACTGCGTTGTGGGGCCGGTGTAGCGGGAAGTGAACCGGAGGGTGGGGTTGCCGATCTCCTCCGCCTTCTCCTCGCCCTTCACCGACATCCCGGCTCTTCCGCTGCGCGTGGTCCTGGTCGCCTGCTGTCGCGGCGGCGGGCTGTCGCTCTGCTCGATGCCGGACTCCTTCCTGGTCCGCTTCGAGCCCGGCCCCGGGGCGGCCCAGGGAGCGCGGGGTCCGTGGTCGCGATGCGGGGGCGTGCTCTCGAAGGCGCGCGGGGGGTGCTGGTCCTGCCGGGTCGGGTCGTTGTCCTGGAGCCTGCCGGTGGGTGAACCGTCCGCGGCGGGTTCGGTCCTGGGAGCCGTCGGTGGCGTCGTGGTGGTGGTGTGCGTGTCTGCTGGTGCCCGGCCGGCTTCGTGTGTTGCGCCCCGGGGGCTCGGAGGCGGCGTTGCCCTGTTCCAGGACGCGGGGGTGGGCAAGCTGTTGAAGAGGTCGTTGTTGTGGAGGACGTTGCCGCGGAGGTCGGCGGCGAGGTGGCTGAAGCCGGCGCCGCTCCATTCCATGTGGAAGGGGCTCTCGCCGCCGGTCATGGTGACGGACACGGCGTTGTCGGTGGGCTTGTGTGTGACGGTGATGGTGAGTTCGTCGGGGAGACTGGGGCGGCTGACGACGAATGCCCTGACCAGAGGGCCGTTTCCGCTCTCGCGAACGATCGCGTCGCCGAGTCCGTCCCAGCGGCGTACGGATTCCTGGGCGAAGGCCCGGCCGAAGTCCTCGAACGCCTCGGCCGACGGCAGGCCGCCCCATTGTTCGGTGATGAGAGCGTCGAGCTGTCCTGCGGGGATCTGCTCGGCTCGCACGGGGATGACGGTGATGCCGTCCTCGATGCGCGAGGGGCCGGTGCGTACGAGTTTGGTGGGGGAGAGTGTGACCTCCCACTGGTCCTGGTTCAGGGCCGGGGCGTCGTGGCCCAGTTTCGTGTAGCCGGGCGGGTAGGCCATGGCCAGTTTGCCGTGGTCGCCGGGTACGTCGATCTCGAAGACGACGCGGTTGCCGGTGACGCCGTTCTTGGCCCACTCGGCCTGGAAGCCGCGGTTGTTGGAGGTGGAGGCGGGCAGTCGTTCGAAGAACTCGTCGGCCTGTGCTGTCCTGGGGTCCATGGAGACGCCGCGCCACACGGTCATGCGCTGGTTGGGCCCGTCGAACATGAGGTCGTCGGCGACCTTGTTGAACTGCCTGACCTTGTCGATCAGGCCCGGGTCGGCTTTGAGGACGCCGGGGTTGAGGAAGCCGCCGTACCCCTTCTTCGAGGTGAAGGCGCCGCCGATGACGCCTTGCATGAACAGCTTCACGTCGTTGTCCGTGGCCGCTCTGCCGAGGTGGTTACGGGCGGCGTGGGCTGCTGCGTCCCAGCTGTCGGCCGCGCCGCCGGTGAGGTGAGCCGGGCGTGCGGGCAGCGTGACGTTCGGTGCGGACGAAGAGACCAGGGCACCGGTGGCACGGTCGTAGACGTGCGCGCCGGAGGGTGAGGCGACCTGGATCCCGCTCTCGCCGGAGAGTCTCGCGGGCCAGATCGCGCCGGTGCCGGCCAAGGCGTGGGCGGTCTTGACCGTGAACCTGACCGAGGTGCCGGCGAGGGGACCGCCGGACAGGCGAACGGTCTGATCGGCCAGTCCGATCCGCCCCATGCGTCGGAAGGTCCAGGAACGCAGCACGGTGTCGCCGCCGACGGCTTCCAGCTGTCGTACGACGAATTCCCTCGGGCCGGTCTTCTCGACGGTGAACAGCCCGGATCCGGCCGCGCTGCCGTGTAGTTCCGGCTGTGCGCCGCGCGGGGCCCTCACCGCCAGCTCGTGACCGCCCGGGACCGGGACCCGCACGGCATCCCGCTCCTTGAGGAGATCGTCGAAGGACGGACCGGCGTTCTCGGCCGGAGTGCGAGCGGCCTCCGGGGGCAACGGAGTACCGCTTTCCGGTGTGGTCGAGGGGGCGTGCGTCGGCGCGGGCTCGGGGATGTGCGTCGAAGGTGCGGCGCTACCCTCCCGGACGCGGTTCATGTACTCCTCGTCGGCCGCGGAGTCCTTCCGCGTGCGCGACATGGGTTTCCGGTGGGCGTCGTTGCCGTGCGTGTCGTCGAGGCGCAGGTTCGCCAACCGCTCCCGGGGCCGCGAGGGGGCGTCCGTCTCCGAGGACGTAGGGGCTGTGTCTCGAGCGTCGTCCCTCTCGGCGTCCGAGGGCATGCCGAACCGGGCCTCGGGGCGCTCGTGGTCGGGGCGCAGCAGGTGGGGGTCGTGCCTGCCGGTGCCCGTGAGCCGGGCCTCGTCCCGGTCCGCGGCGCTTGCCCAGACCCGGGTGTGCGGTGGAAGTCCTGCCGGGGGGCGGCCGGGCACGGCCGGGTGCACGGTTCCGCCGTGGACGTCGATCCAGAGCAACTGGTGGTCGTCGGTGTGGACCAGCGCCCAGTCGTGGCCCACCCTGCCGTGATCGCCGGCCAGTACCGTCGCGAAGCTGCCCGGGCCGCCGTCGCGGACGGTGCGCAGCACGGTGTCGAAGCCGTCGATCCCCTGGCCGTAGCTCAGCGGTTCGTCGTGCCGTTTGTACACCGTCCAGGCGAAGCCGTGTTCGGGGCCGTCTCCGGCGAGGATGCCGGCGGCCCGGGCGCGGCCGTACCAGGTGTCGCGGTACGCCTCCACCGTCTCACCGCAGTTGGGGCCGGCGAAGCCGCGGGTGATGGCGGACAGCAGCGACCGGTCGGGAGCGGCGAACCGGCCCAGCGCGGCCGCCCGCTCGCGTACCAGCCGGTGCTCCTCGGGACGCGGCGGAATCAGGCCGCGATCGCGTAGTACCGCGTCGGTGTTCTCGTGACGCGTGGTGCGCGGGCGCTTGACCGGTTGGCCGGCCCCGGCCAGCTGGTCGGCGCGGCGCTTGCGGAGGGGCGGTGCCGGCTCGTCGGTGGGGGGCGCTTGGCGGGGTGCTTCCGCTGGGTGCTGGGTGGAGGCCGAGCGCGGGGTCGTCGGGGCGTCGGCGTCCTCGGCGAGGGCTCCGGTCCGCATCTCGGTGGCCTCGGTGGCGGGATGCTGGGTGGCGTCCGACGTCTTGGCAGCGTCCCTGGCCTGCCTGGCCTGCCTGGCCGGCTCGGCCGCTTCGGGCGTGTCCGCCGGGTGCTCGTCTCTGTCCTGGAGCTTCACCTGCTGCGTGGTGCCGCCGCCGTTCTTCGCCGTGTCCGTGTCCTGGGGGTGGTCGGTCGGCGTGGGCGACGGCGACTCGATGGTGATGGTCACCCTGTCGGGTGCTCCGGTCCGGTCCTGGTTGGCACGTGAACGGGGGTGCACGGTGATGTCCGCGTCCTTGACGAGGGCGTGATCGTTGCCCTGGAGCTCCGTCAGGTGCCGTTTCAGCGAGGTGCGGAAAGTGTCGGTGACCGCCTTGGCACGGTCGGCCCCGAGGCTGAGCGATCTACCGAAATGCGGCACGTCGTCGAGGTTCACCTGCGCGTGGCCGTCGACGGTGACCTCGGGCAGCGGGTCACTGTTGCGCGCGGCGCGCACACCGAGCTCGGCGACCCTTGCGGCCACTGCGTCGACGGCCGTGGAGGGGTGCTCGCTCAGCTGTGCCGAGCCGTGGTCGAAGGCGACGTCATGGTGTTCGGTGCGGGTCGCGGCCGGCAGGGTGACCTCCGCTCCCTCGGGCGATGGGTGCGGGCCACCGCCGAGCGGTGTCCCTGTGGTGTGCTCCGGCGGCGCGCTCGGGCTGGTCGGGGGTTTCGGGCCCCGGCTGGCGTCGTAGTGGTCGTGGCCGTTGTAGTACACGTCGACCGTACGGCCGGGCTGCTCCGGGCCGACCGGCCGTAGAAGTACCGTGCGATCGCCGGTCGACTGGAACGTACGCAGCCGTATGCCGAGGGTGTGGGCCACCAGGGCGGGGAACATCTCGCCTTCGTCGGTGTTCCAGGCGTCGTCCCAGTTCTGCAGGGCATGGATCAGGGCCTGGTGTTCCGTCTGCGTCAGCGGCTGGCGCAGAGCCGAGTCGACGACGGCGCCGCGCAGCTGGTCGGCGTTGTCGATGTGGTCCAGGGGCAGCGGACCGGAGAGCCCGGTGACGTGGTCGAACTGCTTCTGCGGTGACAGGGCGCTGTCTGCGAGTCCCCAGTTGCCCCGGCTGTCCGTCGTCTCCGGGACTTCGTCGGCCGCCTGCCTGGCCGCCACCCGAGGTGCGAGGCGGTGCGGTGCACCCATCAGCTCCTGGGTCCGCGCTTCGACGTAGAGGTCGCGCAGCGTCCGCGGGTGGAGCCAGTCCGGGTTCGTGACGTGGTCCACGCCGTGGCCGGCCAACCGATCACGCAGCGCGTCGAGGTTCTCGGTCCGCAGTTGCTGCCAGAGCTCGTCCTCCTGGCTGCGACGGTACAACTCCGTCACGTCGAAGGGGAGTTCCGCGGGAGGGGTCTGCTGTACGTGATGCAGGACCATCCGGCGCAGGGCTTCCGCGCTGCTGCCCAGGGCGGTGTCGGATCCGACGGTGGAGGGTCCTTCCTCGATCTCGCGCAGGACGGCCCGGTGCTGGGCGTGCGCGTTCTCGGACAGCTCCGGGGGCCAGTGCTCGGGCGGGGTGCTCGCCAGGACGGAGTACAGCAGGCACCGGCCGTCACCCGGCACGCGCAGACGGGGTGCCGGCGCCACCGTGGACTCCTGCGATCCGGCGCCGGTGCTGTGCACGGTGCCGGTGGGCGACGCGTGCTCCGTCGAGACGGTGCTCTCGCCGTTGTTGACACCCTTCGAAGGCTGCGAGACGTCGTCCTCGTTCTGCGGCGTGTCCGGTGTTCTGCGGGTGGAGTCGGCCGCCGTGAACGACGTGGTCTCCTCGTCGCTCTTCTTGGCCGCCCAGTAGTAGACGTGCCCGTCGGTGTCCGCCGTGTTGCCGTACGTGCCGTTCTCGTCGTACTTCTGCGTGGTCAGCCGCACCGACTGCCGCATCAGCACCTGGGGACCCTTGAGCGTGGCCTTGCCGGGCTCGGTGGCCGCCTTGCCGTGCGGCACGGTCGGGGGCGTGAGCGTCCGGGTCGGGACACCGGGCTTGTGGGTCACCGGGGACGTGCTCTCGAACGTCTCGTCGCGGCCCGCCTTCACGGCGCCGGTGGGCAGCGAAAAGACGAATGTGGGGTCCTTCGTGATGACGAGGCCGGCCAGGGGCGTGAAGGCGCCGTTCCGGCCGGTGGTGGCCGTCGTGGAGGATTCGTGCTCCGTCGAGACGGTGAGAGCGTCGCTGCCGCTCTCACGCGTGGAGACTTCCTCCGCCTCCCCGGTGGGACGCAGGTGCAGCTCCAGACCGGTCCTGCCGTCGCTGCCGATCGGCACCGTGCGGTAGCCGTTCGCGGGGTCCTTGAGCTGGTGGAGGACCGTGGACAGGGTCTGCGGGGAGAGTACCTGGCGCAGCGACACCTGCTGCTCGAGCGGCATGAGCTGCTCCCTGACCAGGGGGCTGGTGCTGCCGTCCAGGCGGGGGTCGGCGTAGAAGGACTTGATCAGCCTGGTGGCGGCCTCGAGTGTCATGTCCCCGGCCCAGTGGAGGAAGGTCGAGGCGGTGTTCAGTGCCTCGTGGAGGCCGTGCCCGAGCATGGCGAAGCCCCTGGACGCGCCGAACACGTTGTCGCGGGGCGAGGTGAGCCCGCCGTAGTCGTTGCCCGTGGGTCGGTGGAAGACCGTGAGCGCGTCGCCGCGGGGCGAGGTGTGCAACCCGTAGACGCTGTCCGTGGGCTGGCGGAAGGCTGCGGGCAGGGACTTGACCGCCGACACGGCGGAGCCCAGCGTCCCGTGCAGGGCCGACGCCGCCCTGCCGAACACGCTGTCGCCCTGCGGGCGGGGCGCGGTGAGCAGTGTCTGCGCGTCGTCGAACAGAGCGTCAGGGTTGTCGAAGCCCACGAGGTCGTGTGCGGAGTCCAGCGACGCCTGCCAGCGGTCCCGTTCGGCCAGGGAGGCGGTGCCGGGTTGCCCGCCGGTGGCGTCGCCGCCGTCGAGGGGCTGCGGCGGCCGAGGCCGCTGGTGCGGCTGCTGTCGCTGCTCGTGTGCGGCGGCCGGTTCGGCGGTCTCGGTGAGCGACTTCGGTACGTGGACGTGGACCCGCCATGGCGGGTCCACGGGCCGGGGCTTCGCCGGGTCGACGAAGCGTCCGTGTCCGGTGCGCTGGGTCACGGTGACCTCGAAACGCATGCGGGTGCCGAACTTGACCGTGTCGCCGAACTTCGACGTCGTGTGCTCCGTCTTGGTGGTGACACCGGTCTCGGCGCTCTTGTTCCAGCCGCTTTGGGCGCTGAGGGAGGGCGCCCAGCCGACGCTCCCGAACCAGCCGGCGTCCTCCGTGGGCGCATAGGACAGGCGTAGGTTGCCGTCGCTGCCTGCCGACCAGTCTCGTCCCGCGCTGCCCTTCACGGTCTGCGAGAACCCGACCTTGCGGGTGGTGTCCCCGGTGGAGTGGTCGCCCTCGTCGGCCCATGCGCGCAGCGGGACGGCGCGCACCAGGACCTGGGTGATCACGCGCTGGGTGCGGGACTCGTGGACGTGGTGGTCGAGGATGCCCCGGCCCACCAGGTCGTCGTAGTTGGCCGACAGGTTCTCCGGCGAGAAGGTCCCGGCGAACGGCAGGGCCGTCTCGGGCACGTCGGCGGGCTTGTCCAGCTTGCGGATCTGCCGGTCGATCTCGCCGAGAATCTCGTCGGACTTCGGGATGTCGGCGATGGCGCCACCCAGCAGTCCGGAATCGAGCAGCGGCGCCCGGCGCGCCGCGGAGGAATCCGGTCCGGTGTCGGGCGTGCGCAGGTCGTCGTGGGACAGGAGCACCAGCACCTGGTGCTCGCTCGTCTGCGGTGCGCCGAGGGTGACGATCCCGTTCGCGTCCGTGACGCGGCCCTGGACGGTGACGTCCGCGACGGCCTCGTAGACGTGCCAGGTCCCCTTGTACGCGGCCTTTCGCGAAGTCGTCGTCTTCTGGTTGACGTTCTCGCCGCTGCTGCGGCCGATGCCGCCCTTGATGATCTTGGCGCCACCGCGTACCTGCAGCGATGGAGCGGCGCTGTCCTGCGACGGGTGGCGAGCGGGGTCGTAGCCGATCCCCCCCTTGATCCCCCGGGAGACCTTGTCCGCCACGGTGGTGGAGGTGCTGGATGTGGTCTCGATTTCCAGTTCGCCCTCGCCGGGCAGTGTCTCGCGGAACTTGAAGTTGCTCAGGCGGGTCCGCGTCGACAGCCCGATGGTGTCGCGATTGCGGCCCGAACCGACCTGTTCGTCACCGCTGTTGGCCCATCCGCCGTGTGAGGCGGAGACCATGGAGCGGAGGTGTTCGTCGTCGGTCATCCCGTCCAGGGCCTTGTTCAGGTCGGGTACGCCGGGGTGCCTTGCCCCCTCCCGGTCGTCGGTCCGCCCAGCCGCCGTCCCGACCGCCTCGGAGACGGCCTGCTTCGCCCTCAGGAGCGTAGCCGTCGCGGACGCTTCGGTCTTCTTCTCGAAGGCGTCGACCAGCGACTGCCTCGCCCTGTCCCGGAAGAGGTCCGAGGCGGTGACGTGGCGGATCGCGTGACGCTGCGGCAGCACGTCCAGCTCGGGATTCTCGGGTGGCGCCTGGCCGCCGGGGGTCTTCGGTCCGCGGGCGACTTCGACGGTGAGGCGGCCGTCGGGCTCCACCTGCCCGACGTGCTGCGACGAGGGAGAGACGGTGGACAGGCGCGTGGTGGGCCGCTCAGGGTCCTCGACGCCGATCATGACGTGGTACGTGACCGGGTGGGCGTAGGTGTCGGCGTCCGTCTCGAGGGTGAACTGCCGCTTCACCTCGGTCTCGAAGCCCACGGTGATTCCGTGCGAGGGGTTGTGGGCGGTGACGTCGAGGCCGCCGATGCCGAAGCCGCGCGTCACGTCCGAGTGGTCCAGCGAACTGCGGATGTTCGCGGCGAGGTTGAGGACGTGCTTGGAGCTGCGGGTGACGGACTTGTCCGCCCCGGTCGTGCGGGTGCTCACGGTTCTCGTCGTCGACTTCGCGGAGCCCACGTGAACGCCCTCGGACGGCTCGGCCTTGATCAGGATCTCGTGGGCCCGGGCGCTGCCCAGCAGCCGGGGAAGGTCCAGCGTGATCCGGTACGTGCCCTGGAGGAGCTTCGGCCCGGCGCCCCGCAGCTGTGAGGGGGCGAGCTGCCAGCGCAGCGAACGCAGGTTCTCCCACGCCTCGGGGGTGATCCGGGCAGGGCCCGCGGTGCCCTCGCCGTGCGGGACGGCGGTGCCGGGGTGGATCGCCTCGGGGGGCGGCAGCACGCCGGGGGAGCTCTTCCACATCTCGCGCACGATGTGGTCCTCCAGTTCCGGCGAACCGGGGAAGTGCAGGAACGTCGTGCGCTGGGCCGTGACCGGGCTGGTGAGCCGGTTGGGGTCGAGCGGCGGGTGGTCGCCGGTGGTGGCCGGTGCGGGCGTTTCGTGCGGGACGGCGCGCACCACCTCCCCGTGCTGTGGCCCGATGGTGATGGAGACGTGGTCGCCAGGGTGCGGCGACTGCTGCCGGGCGGGCGGCGGGGTGTGGTCCCCGATCCTCGTGGTGCTGGTGCTGTGCAGCCCGTCGAGCCCCAGAGACCACTGGCTGCGTATCAGATGGAGTCGGAACCGTACATGGGTGGCGACCAGTTGGGCCGTGCCGGACCGCTCGTGACTGGACTCGGTGCCGACGGTGTTCTTGCCCGTGGCCCCGTGGCTGAGGCTGCTCGTGCCCGTGTAGCCGGCGGTACCGGTCAGCCAGGTGGATCGGAATCCGTCGTCCGCCTTCCACACCTCGCCGGTGGCGCCGACGCTGAGGCCCAGCGACCAGGAGCTGTTCTCCGTGCGGCTCTGACTGTGCTCGCCCGACCACTTGGAGCCCAGGGTGGCCTTGCCGCTCACGGTGTGCAGGGTGCGCGACTCGTCCGGCTCGACCGTCAGGTGCAGATGTGCCGTGCTGCCGTCGCTGAGGGTCAGCGGCTTCGACAGCAGGCCCCGGCCCGAGGCGTGCTCGAACTCGTCGATGACGTGGGACGGCTGGAAGAAGTCCTCGATGTCCTGGTGCGCGGTGCCGTCCGGGCGAGCCTCGCGCGGAAGCTCCTCGTAGACCGCGTCCCGCGCGGTGTCGAGCCCGGTGATGGACACCGGGTGGCCCGAGGCGGGCTTCGGTGTCCGGGAGAGCGTGGAGGCGGACTCGCCCGGCTGGTCCGCCCGGGCAGGGTCCCAGCCGTTCCAGGTGTCCGGCCTGCCGCCGATCGGGTCTTCGGGACGGGGTACGTCGGCGCGGACCGTGCCGGTGAGGGGGGTGTCGGCGCCCGCCGCGTCCAACCGGATGCCCTGGTCGTCCGTGACCTCGACCCGGTACGTGAAGTCGGAGGTGTAGCTGTCCGTCTTTGCGGTGAAGGCGAACTTGTTCGCCGTCTGCGACGACGACTTGACCGTGGTCTCGCGGTCGTGAATGGCGCCGCCGACCTTCCCGGACGGGGTGACGAGGACGGACAGCCCCTCGTCTACGGGGGGGATGTAGGTCGGCGGGAATTCCAGTCCCGCCTGGGAGGAGGACATGTCCACCTTGCGTGGGGTGGGGGTGTACGCCGGCTCCGACCGCACGTCGAAGCCTTCGCCGTCGTTGTCCTTGGCCACGTCTGTCGTGGTGTCCCGACGCCAGGGGGAGCTGCTGGCCTCCACCTTGACCTCGTAGGGCCTGCCGTCCACGTGCACGGTGAAGCGCCATCCGCCGTTGACCATCGGGCCGTGCTGCTCGCGGAAGTTGGCGGGGTCGAGGGCCGCGTCGAGGCGTTGTGTGACGGAGATGTCCTTGCCGTGGCCGCCTAGCAGCGTCTCGATCCGCTTGCGCACGCCGTCGGGGCCCGGGTCCCCGGTGATCTTCTTTCCCGAAACGGAATCGGGTCCGCCGGTTGCGCTGCGCTCCAGTACGGCAGGCGGCTGGGTACGTGCTTGCTGCCGGGCGGGGTCGGTCTGGTCGTCGTCTGACCGGTCAGGCTTCGTGCCCTCCTCGAGGAGATGCTGGGCGACGGACGGCCGGTCCGCCTGGTCCGGGTGGCGCGGCTGTTCCTCGTGCGGCCGCCCCGAGTCGGTGACCGGCTTCGCCTTTTGCTCGCCGGTGCCGTGACCAGGGGTGCGCTGCTGCAACCGCTCCGGGCTGTCCGTGTCGGCAGTCGAGTCCGTCCGGTCGTGCAGTTCGCGTTCGCGGTTTTCCGTAGCTTCGTTGTGGGGGTCGAGGTGCTGGTGCGGCGCCGCAGGCCCGGGATCAGAGTTGGTCCGCAGACGGTCCAGCCGGTCGCGTAGGTCGGCGTACCGGCGCTGTTCCTCCGAGTGAGAGCGCGGGCGGGTCTCGGTCTCCTGAATGGCGCGGGTGTGGGCGTCGCGCTGGTCCTTGGGTATCCCGGCGGTGCGCGCGGCGCTG
>NZ_JADWYM010000063.1 GCF_022414535.1 Streptomyces sp. MUM 2J | reverse complement strand
GGGAGACCGACGCCGAGCCCCTGAGGGCGCGCGTGCGAGCGCTCGCCGACCAGCACCCGCTCTACCCGGGTCTCGGCAAGTAAGTCCCCGGTGGGGCATCCCGGCGCGGGTGCCCCACCACCCCTGTTCTGCTGTCTTGAGGAGTGACCGTGGCCATCTCGGTCTTCGACCTGTTCTCGATCGGCATCGGCCCGTCCAGCTCCCACACGGTCGGTCCGATGCGCGCGGCACGGATGTTCGCCCGCCGCCTGCGCAACGAGGGGCTGCTGAAGGACGTCGCCGCCGTCCGCACGGAGCTGTACGGCTCCCTGGGCGCGACCGGCCACGGCCACGGCACCCCCAAGGCCGTCCTGCTCGGCCTGGAGGGCGACTCGCCACGCACGGTCGACGTGGAGACGGCCGACGAGCGGGTGGAGTCGATCAGGTCCGAGGGGCGCATCCGGCTCCTGGGCGAGCACGAGATCGCCTTCGACTCCGACGCGGACCTCGTCCTGCACCGCCGCAAGGCGCTGCCGTACCACGCCAACGGCATGACGCTGTGGGCGTACGACGCCGCCGGCTCGGAGCTGCTGTCGAAGACGTACTACTCGGTGGGCGGCGGCTTCGTCGTCGACGAGGACGCGGTCGGCGCGGACCGGATCAAGCTGGACGACACGGTCCTGAAGCACCCCTTCCGCACGGGCGACGAGCTGCTGCGCCTGACCGAGGAGACGGGCCTGTCGATCTCCTCGCTGATGCTGGAGAACGAGCGTGCCTGGCGTACCGAGGACGAGATCCGCGCGGGCCTGCTGGAGATCTGGCGGGTGATGCAGGCGTGCGTCTCGCGCGGCATGTCCCGCGAGGGCATCCTGCCGGGCGGCCTGCGGGTGCGCCGTCGCGCCGCGGTGACGGCTCGTCAGCTCCGCGCGGAGGGCGACCCGTTGGCGCACGCGATGGAGTGGATCACCCTCTACGCGATGGCCGTCAACGAGGAGAACGCGGCCGGCGGCCGGGTGGTGACCGCCCCGACGAACGGCGCTGCCGGCATCATCCCCGCGGTCCTGCACTACTACATGGACTTCGTGCCGGGCGCGAACGAGGACGGCGTGGTGCGCTTCCTGCTGGCGGCCGGCGCGATCGGAATGCTCTTCAAGGAGAACGCCTCCATCTCCGGCGCCGAGGTCGGCTGCCAGGGCGAGGTCGGCTCGGCCTGCTCCATGGCCGCGGGCGCCCTGGCGGAGGTGCTGGGCGGCACACCGGAGCAGGTGGAGAACGCCGCCGAGATCGGTATGGAGCACAACCTCGGTCTCACCTGCGACCCGGTGGGCGGCCTCGTCCAGATCCCGTGCATCGAGCGCAACGGCATGGCCGCGGTGAAGGCCGTGACGGCCGCGCGGATGGCGATGCGGGGCGACGGCTCGCACAAGGTGTCCCTCGACAAGGTCATCAAGACGATGAAGGACACCGGCGCGGACATGAGCGTGAAGTACAAGGAGACCGCGCGCGGCGGACTCGCGGTGAACATCATCGAGTGCTGAGGAAGCCGGGCCCGGCCTGCCCGTGCCCGTCCCCGAGTGCGCCCAGGTCCCTCCCCGCTCGCGCGGCGGGACGCTGCCGGAACGGCCCCGGGGCAGGCTCACCGGGTCGCCTAGGATCCGCTGTGCCGCCGTGACGAACGTACGGGAGACAGTGCCACAATGGCGTGCCATGTCTGCCACACCTGCCATCAGGGACCAACGGCTGCGGCGATGGGAACAGCACACCGGCGGCTGGCTCATCGCCCTGGCGATGGTCTACCTCGCGGCCTACGCGGTGCCGATCCTGGCTCCCGGCCTGCCCGGCACCTGGCGTCACACGGCGGCGACGGTGACCTTCGCGATCTGGGCACTGCTGGCCGTCGAGTTCGTCCTGCGGCTGGCACTGGCCGGCAGCCGGTGGAGCTTCCTGAAGGTGCGCCTGTTCGACCTGGCGACCCTGGTCCTGCCGCCGCTGCGCCCCTTGCGGCTGGTGACGATCATCTTCATGGTGGTCCGCCGCAACGCCTCCACCCTGGGTCGCGTCCGGGTGCGTCTGGGTACCTATGTGGCGGCCTGCACGGCGCTGCTGCTGTTCCTGTCCAGCCTGACGATCCTCGACGTGGAACGGCGGAACCCCGACGCCACGATCACGACGTTCGGCGACGCCCTGTGGTGGTCCATCACCACGGTCACGACCGTGGGCTACGGCGACCTCTACCCCACGACGACCGAGGGGCGTCTGATCGCCATCGCGCTCATGGTCGGCGGCATCGCGCTCGCGGGTCTCGTCACCGCGACCCTCGCCTCATGGTTCATGGACCGGTTCTCCGAGCTCCGTGCCACCGAGGCCCAGACGACCAGCGAGGTGGCCGTCCTCACCGAGGAGGTGCGCCGGCTGCGCGACGAGCTGCACGCCCAGCGCCACCCCGGCCCCGCGGACGGGCCGGGCACCGGCACCGGCAGCGCCGACGGCGTTCCGGAACTCTGCGCCTGCTCCCTGAGCACGCGCCCCGTCCCCTCGCCCTCCCGCCGCGAGGAGGACGCGGACGCCGTGCGTCGCCCCCGGTCCCCCGGCGAGCCGTCCGCGGAGGGAACGGCCGGCGGCTCCCCGCGGACGTAGTCCGGCCGGACGGTCCCGCCCGGCGCCCGCACCCTCGTGTGGGCCGCGGCGCGCGCGGCATCCGGCCGGTGCGCGGCACGGGGCGAGCGGCGCGGACGCCCCGACCGCTCGCCTGGACCACCCCGCGGGAAACGGCGCACGGCAGGCTCGCGGTGGGCGTAGCCGCAGGCCGAAGCGCTCCCACACCCCCTCCGTCACGGGCGTCGGCCGGAGGGGGGCCGGGCATACAACAACTCCCGTCCCCCACCTGCACCTACGGGAGTCCCGCCATGCTGCACGGCATCGACGTGAGCGCGTACCAGCCGACCTCCTACGACACCAGCGGCCTGTCCTTCGTCTTCGTCAAGGCGACGGAGGGCCGCTCGTACGTCAATCCCAGACTCGCCGCCCAGACCGAACGGGCCCGGGCTGCCGGTCTGGTCGTCGGCTTCTACCACTTCCTGTGGCCGGGCCACCTGACGGCGCAGGCGGAGTACTTCGTCGGCCGGGCGCCGGAGCGGTGCGGCGACATCCTCGCCGTCGACTGGGAGACGACGGGCGAGGGCACGCACGCGAGCAACGCGGAGAAGGACCGCTTCATCCGGAAGGTGAAGGAACTGCGCCCGCACCACCGGGTGATCCTGTACTGCTCCCGCCACTACTGGCTGACGGTGGACACGACCTCCTACGCCGGTGACGGCCTGTGGATCGCCGACTACGTCGCGGCCGGCAGACCACGCATCAGAGCGGCATGGCGCTTCCACCAGTACACGTCCGTCCCGCGCGACAGGAACGTGGCGGACTTCCCGAGCAGGGCGGCCCTGCGTGCCTGGGCCTCGCCGCAGTGACGCACGGGCTGCGGCGCCGGACGGCCCCCCGCATGCCGAAGGGGCGCCCGGGACGGGCGCCCCCTCGAAGTCGGTGGCTCACTTGTTCAGGTAGGTCCAGAACTCGTCGAAGGACAGGACCTTGTCGCCGTTGAGGTCGCGCTCGGCGATGACGGCCTCGGCGACCGCCTCGGTGACGTTCCAGTCGCCCCCCTGGGCCAGGGCGCGCTTGAACTCGGCGGCGGTGATGAAACCGTCTCCGTTCGCGTCGATCCGCTCGAACTGCTTGCGTGCTTCCTCGATGTCCGCCACCGATCCGCCCCTCTGTGTCGCGTTGTACCTGTCGTTCCGGCGTAGTGCCGCAGGTCAGATTAACGGCCCGAGCCGGCCGTGCGTGCGGCGGCCACCCGGAGGCGCTGTGCGGCAGGGCACCGCAGCGCACCGGGCGCACGGCCGGGACCGTCGACGCGGTCCTCGTCGGCACTCCGCTGCCGGGCGAACCACCGCCGGTCCTGGAGGAGGTGGACGGCAGCCGTCCGCGGATCGCCTACGCCCGCGAGCGCCGCGACGACGTGCGCGCCCGGGTGGCAGGGGGCGGGGTCCTGGTGACGGGGCGAGGCGTCGCCGGTCGGCTGGAGGTGTCGGTGGAGGTGGAGGAGGGGGTACCGCACCGGGGGTCGGGGCGGGACCTGGTCAGGGCGGCAGGCAGCCGGCCGGCGAGCCGCTGTGGGCACAGGTCGCGCCTGGAACACCCGCAGTGCACGGGCGTTCCAGGCGGCCGGATACCGGCAGGTGGGCGCAGAGGTACTGCTGCGCGCCCGGTGAGGCGCCGGTCAGCGGAAGATGCCGGTGTGCCCCAGCGAGTAGCGGCCGGGCTGCGGGTAGACGGCGAGGCCGTGCGGGCCGGAGCCGACCTTGATGCGGGCGAGCTGTTCGCCGGTGCGGGTGTCGATGGCGTACACCTCGGCGTCGTAGCGCCCGGACAGCCACAGGACCTTGCCGTCGGCGGACACACCGCCCATGTCGGGGCTGCCGCCGTTCGGCAGGCGCCACTTCCTGGTGACCTTGTGCTGCGCGAAGTCGAAGACGGAGATGGTGCCCTCGCCCCGGTTGGAGACGTACATCTCGCGGGAGTCGCGGCCGACGTACAGGCCGTGGGCGCCCTTGCCGGTGGGCAGCAGGCTGGGTGTGGTGAAGGTGTCCCCGTTCAGGACCCACATGCCGTCGGCGGTCATGTCCGCGATGTAGAAGCGCTTGCCGTCGGGTGAGATCTTGACGTCCTGCGGCATGGCCCCGTCGAAGGGGAGCTTCTGCTGGCCGACGACCTCCATCTTCTCGGTGTCGACCTTGAGCAGTTCGCCGCTGAACTCGCAGGAGACGATGAAGTAGCGGCCGTCGGGGGAGAAGTCGGCGTGGTTGACGCCGTAGCAGGTGACCGGGACGGTCTTCACCCGCTCCATGGTGTGCGGGTCGCGGAAGACGAGTTCCCGGTCGAGGGAGGCCATGACGACGGCGTACTTGCCGTTGGGGGTGAAGTAGAGGTTGTAGGGGTCGTGCACGTCCACCGGCTTGCCGGCCTTGCCGGTCTTCGGGTCGATGGGGGTGAGGGTGTGACCGCGGTTGTTGTTGACCCAGAGGGTCTTGAGGTCCCAGGACGGGACGACGTGCTGCGGCTGCCGCCCGACCGGGATCGTCTCGATGATCTCGTACGTCTTCGGATCGATCACGGAGACGGTGTCCGATTCGGTGTTGGGCACGTAGACGCGGGACGGGAAGTCCTTGACGACCGGGGAGAGCTTGTCGGGCCGGTCGGCTGCGTAGACGTCCTTGGGGTCGAGGACGGGAGGCATGCCGGGCAGGCCCTGGACGGCCGGTTTCTTCTTCGCCGGGGCGGGGACGGCGGCCTTGGTGGACTCGGCCGTCTGCTGGTTCCCGGTACGGCCGCCGCAGGCGGCGAGGGCGGCCGCGGCGAGCAGGGCGGTACCGGCGAGGAGGGCGCGGGTCGTTCGGGTGGGATGCATCAGCTGAGCAGCTCCGTGGTGGTGACCGCGTGCAGGCCGCGGCGGTCGAGTTCTTCCAGTACGGCGGGGAGTGCGGCGACGGTGTCCGGGTAGCCCAGGTGCAGGCTCACCACGGACCCGCTCCGGATCCCGGTCAGGACGGTGCGGGTGACGGTGTCGGCGCCGGGAGAGGTGAAGTCGAGGGAGTCGACCTCGTAGGACAGGACGTGCGGGTAGCCGGCCTCACGGGCCAGTCGGGTGACGAGCGGTGAGGCGCGGGCGGCCCGGGACGGGCGGAACCAGGTGCCGATGGACCCGGTGAGCTGGTCGAGCCGGTGGGCGCAGGCGCTGATCTCGGCGCGGGCCGCCGCCTCGGGCATCGCGTTGATGCCGAGGTGGCGCCGGGTGTGGTTGCCGAGGTCGTGTCCGCCGTCGAGGATCCTGCGGGCCATCTCGGGGTGCTCGTCCAGCCAGGTCCCCACGGCGAGGACGGTGACACGGGCGCCGTGCCGTTCGGCCTCGTCGAGCAGGGCCCGGGCGAGGGCCGGGTCGCCCTGGCCGTGGAAGGTGAGGGCGACCCGGGGACGGGTGCGGGGGCCGTGGGTGATCTGGGCGGCCGCCCGGGGGTAGTGGCGGGGACCCGGCGCCGCGCCCGCCCCCACCGGGACGGTCGGGGAGGTGGGGGTGGGTGGGGAGGTCGGGGTCGGGTCGGGGTGGGCGACGGCGCCGGTCGTGGCGCAACCCGCGGCGAGCACGGCCGAGGTCAGCAGGCCGGTGCCGGTACGGAGGGCGGTGCGGCGGTCGGTCGGGGTCACCCCCACCATTTAAGGGGTGATGAGGTGCAGAACGGGCCATTCACCCGGTCGGCGGGACGGGGCGGGTCGGCGCGGGAGACAGCCGGCCGGGACGGCCGGTCGCGGGTCCGGCGCCGGGACCAAAGGGGCGGTCAGCGGTCTGCCACCCTCATCTCGAACCAGGTGGTCTTGCCTCGCGGCAGCAGGTCGACGCCCCAGCGGTCGGCGAGTTTGTCGACGAGGAAGAGGCCGCGGCCGCTGACGTCGAGTGCCTGAACGGGCATCAGACAGGGCAGTCCCCGGGAGGGGTCACGGACCTCGATGCGGATCCAGCCGCGCCGGCGGCGCATGCGCAGGCCGAAGACCCGGGCGCCGGTGTGGCGTACGGCGTTGCCGACGAGCTCGGACACGAGCAGGACGGCGTCCTCCGCCAGCCTCGGGCTGAGGCCCCAGTGGCGCAGGACCACCACCTGCGCCAGTCGGCGGGCCGTGGCCGCCGACTCGGGGCGGGAGGGCAGCGGGACTTCCTGCTCCGTCGGATTGCCGAACAACTCCAGTGCTCTGAGCGCCCGTTCGTCCTCGACCGCAGGCGACCAGCGCGCCGCAGCAGCACGGCCATGTCCCCGCGGCTGTTCGATGCCCTCCAGCCCCGCCATGCCCTCATCATGGCCGCCCGGGGCGGCCCCCGGAGGCGTTCTGAAGGAATACGCCCCCTGTCCACCACCATTGCGCCGGATTCGGCAGGCATATGACAAAGGCACTTCGAGGTCTTCCGCGGCTCGGCTGACCTGCGGTGACGGCTCCGCCGGAGGCAATCGACAGGCTCCCTCGACAAGGCAGGCTTAAGGTCGCGTTAAGGCTCCCATAAACCGCCCCATCGAGGGACCTGGATCAGACATCACGTCAAGAACAAGGGCTTTGGCCAAATTTTCACGGAACCCGGTCCGACAACCCGTGGTTCAGAGGAACTTGGCCTTGCCCGGCCCCTCCTCCACGAAGCTGCGCATCCCGCGCTCACGGTCCTCCGTCGCGAACAGACCCGCGAACCAGTTCCGCTCCACGGCCAGGCCGGTGTCGATGTCGGTCTCCAGACCCGTGTCGACCGACTCCTTGGCCGCGCGCAGCGCGATCGCCGGACCCTGCGCCAGCTTCGCCGCCCAGGCGTGCGCCTCGGCGTACACCTCGTCAGGGGCCACCACCCGGTCCACCAGACCCAGCGTGAGCGCCTCCTCGGCCTTGACCATCCGGCCCGTGAAGATCAGGTCCTTCGCCCTGGACGGACCGACCAGGCGGGCCAGCCGCTGCGTACCGCCGGCGCCGGGGATCAGGCCGAGCAGGATCTCCGGCTGGCCGAGCTTGGCGTTCTCGCCCGCGATCCGGTAGTCCGCGCACAGGGCCAGCTCGCAGCCGCCACCGAGCGCGTAGCCCGTCACCGCCGCCACCACCGGCTTGGGGATGCGGGCCACCGCCGTGAAGGAGTCCTGCAGCGCGCGGGCCCGCAGGACCATCGCGGTGTGGTCCATGGCCTGCATCTCCTTGATGTCCGCGCCCGCCGCGAACACCTTCTCGCCGCCGTAGATCACCACCGCGCGCACGTCGTCGCGGCGCGTGGCCTCCTCGGCGAGTTCCTTCAGACGGTCCTGGGTGGCGACGTCCAGCGCGTTCATGGGCGGGCGGTCAAGGCGCAGCGTGCCGACACCGTCCGCGACTTCGAGATTCACGGTCATGCCAGCAGGTTAACGGGGACTAACGGCGGCGGCCCCGGTGCCGTACCTCACACCGGGGCGGCCGCGCCGGAGCGCCGTCAGGTCTTCCACTTCTCCCAGGACATGTTCCAGCCGTTGAGGCCGTTGTCGGGAGCGACGGTCCGGTCGTGGGAGTTCTTCACGATCACCACGTCGCCGATCATCGAGTGGTTGAAGAACCAGGCGGCCGGCACCCCGCTGTCGTATCCGCCGCGCACGTCGCGCAGGCCGACGCAGCCGTGGCTGGAGTTGTAGTTGCCGAAGGCCCCGCCACCCCAGTAGTTGCCGTGGATGAACGTGCCGGATGTGGTCAGGCGCATGGCATGCGGAACGTCCTTGATGTCGTACTCGCTGCCGAGGTTGACCGTCTCGCTGTTCATGCGGGTGACCTTCAGCTTCTCGCTGATGACCATCTGGCCGTTCCAGGTGTCGTAGCCCGGCTTGCCGGTGCTGACCGGCAGGGTCTTGACGACCTTGCCGTCCTGCATGACCTTCATCGTGAGCGCCTTGGCGTCGACGACGGAGACCTGGTTGCGGCCGATCGTGAAGGACACGGTCTTGCTCTGCTTGCCGTAGACGCCGGGGCGGCCCTCCACGCCGTCCAGGTCGAGCCGGACCGTGACCTTCGTGCCCTCCTGCCAGTACTTCTCGGGACGGAAGTCGAGGCGGTCGTTGCCGAACCAGTGGCCCTCGACGTCGACGGCCGGCTCGGCGGTGACCTTGATGGCCTTCTCGACGGCCTCCGGATGCGTGATGCCGCGGGTGAAGTGCACCGAGAACGGCATGCCCACGCCGACGGTGGAGCCGTCCTCGGGGGTGAACGTCCCGACGAAGGTGTTCTTCGGGGTCAGGGTGGTGAAGGAGGAGTCCTCGGCCGCCGTGCGGCCCGCGGCGTCCTTGGCGACCGCGTGCACCTGGTAGGTGGTGGCGGAGGCGAGATGGGCGGCGGGCGTCCATCCGGAGCCGTCGGCGGAGATGCTGCCCTCGACCTTCGCGCCCCGGCCGTCCTTGACCTCGACCTCGGTCAGCTTGCCCTTGGTGGCGGTGACCTTCAGGGCACCACTGGTGTCGACGGACGTGGCGCCGTCCCCGGGCGTGATGCTGACGACGGCCTCGGACTGGGTGCTCCGCGCCACGGTGGAGTCCGGCGCGGGCTTCCCGCCTTCCTCGGAGGCGGACGGAGAGCCTCCGCCGCCGCATGCCGTGACCGCCGTCAGCAGTACCCCCACGGCAACGGCCGAGAGCCCCCGCCGCCTCCTGCGCGCGTCGGCCGACACCCCCCGTATCGGTCGCACGTTCACGTCTTCTCTCCCCTCCCCCGGGCCCGTTCGGGGCCCGCACCAGGCGCCGCCGCGTCTCCCGCGGCACCGTGGGCGCATATTAACTGCGTGGTCAGGGCATTCGACGTCGCGGAATTGTCACCGTTCGGTCCCAACCGGCGCCCCCCGGGTCAGGAGAGCGCGCTGCCCTCCTTCCACTCCCCCCAGCCCATGTTCCAGCCACTGAGGCCGTTGTCGGGAGCGACCTTCTTGTCCTTGCTGTGCACGACCTCGACGACGTCCCCGACGAGACTGCGGTCGAAGAACCAGCCCGCGGGGGTGTCCGCGCCGCCGCCCTTGACATCGCGCAGCCCGACACAGCCGTGGCTGGTGTTGGCCTGGCCGAAGACGCCCCGGTCCGCCCAGTAGTTGCCGTGCAGGAAGGTGCCGGAGTCGGTCAGGCGGATGGCGTGCGGCACATCGGGGATGTCGTACTCGCTCTTCCCGTCGGACTTCTTGAAGCCGACCGTCGCCCCGTTCATCCGGGTGACCTCCAGCATCTCCATCACCACCATCTTCCCGTTGTAGGTGGTGGTCTTCGGGGCGCCCGCGGTGACCGGAACAGTGGCCACCAGCTGCCCGTCGCGCCGCACCTGCATGGTGTGCCGGGCGGCGTCGACCAGGGAGACCTGGCTGCGGCCCACGGTGAAGGAGTACGTCCGGTCCTGCAGACCGTAGACGCCGGGCGCTCCCTGGACGTCCCGCAGGTGCAGGGCGACGGTGACCTCGGTGCCCGGCTTCCAGTACCGCTCGGGGCGGAAGTCGAGCCGGCCGTCGCCGAACCAGTGCGGGCGGATCTCGACGGCCGGTTCGGCGCTCACCTCGATGGCGCGCTCGACCGCGGCCCGGTCGGTGACCTCCCGGCTGAACTCGACGGAGACGATCATCCCGGTGCCGACGACAGCGCGGTCCTCGGGGGTGACGTAGCCGACGAAGCGCTGTTCGGGGACGTAGGTCGTGAAGACGGCGTGGCGGGCGGAGCGGCGGCCGTGGCCGTCGAGAGCGACCGCGTCGACCGTGTACTCGGCGGCGAGGGCGAGCCGGCGGTCGGCGGGCTCCCAGCTGAGCCCGTCGTCGGAGATGCGTCCGCGCACCGGAGTCTCCCGGGCGTCCTGCGACTTCACCACCTTCACCGACTCCAGGCGCCCGTTCGGCACCCGCACCCGCAGCCGCCGGTCGGGGCGTACGCCCTTGCTGCCGTCGTCGGGGGTGATCCTGATGACGTCCCCGGATGCCGGAGGCTTGCCGAACAGGCCGTCGAGCCCGCCGCCGCCGTCCGAAGTGCAGCCGGCGGCGCCGGCCAGCAGTCCTGCCCATGTCACTACGGCGGCCAGTGCGGCCCCCACGCGCCGTGCGCGCCCCTGTACGTGCCTCACAGGGTGCCCAACGACGAGGGCGTCCGGGGGAAACGTGAGTGCGAGCGCCCGTCTGGGCAGAACTGTGAGAAGGACGACGTGGAAGGGTGCCGCGGCCGGGACGCCGCAGCCTCCGCACACCGTGCCAGGAGCCGGACGACGAAGGGCCGAGACAGGTGTCCAGCGCAGCCGAGCAGGAGGCGGTCCCCGAGGGGCGCACCGCCGGCGAGCGGCACCCGGCCGCCGCCGTGAACGGCCGGGCGCGGGCGACACCGGCCCCACCCGTGTGGCCGGGGACACCGGCGCCGCTGGGCGCCCGGTTCCGTACCGGCCCCGACGGCGTGGCCGGTACCAACTTCGCCGTGTGGGCGGGCGGCGCCGAGGGCGTCGAGCTGTGCCTGTTCGACGAGCGGGGTACCGAGACCCGGCTCGTGCTCACCGAGCTCACCCACGAGATCTGGCACGGCTTCGTGCCCGGCGTACGGCCCGGGCAGCGCTACGGCTACCGGGTGCACGGCCGCTGGGATCCGTGGACCGGCGGCCGGTGGAACCCGGCGAAGCTGCTGCTGGACCCGTACGCGCGCGCGGTGGACGGCGACTTCGCGCCGCACGGCATGGCGCCGGAGCTGTACGGGCACGTCCGGGACTGGCCGGACCAGGACGTCGCCGACACCGTGCGCGACGACCGGGACTCCGCCCCGTACGTGCCCAAGGGCGTCGTCGTCCATGACGACGACGACTGGGCGGACGACCGGCGGCCCAAGACGCCGTGGGCCGACTCGGTGATCTACGAACTGCACGTGCGCGGCTTCACCCGGCGGCATCCCGCCATCCCGCCGGAGCTGCGCGGCACCTACGCCGGGCTCGCCCACCCGGCGGCGATCGAGCACCTGGTGAAGCTGGGGGTGACGGCGGTGGAGCTGCTGCCCGTGCACCAGTTCGCGCACGAGGACCACCTGCTGCGCCGCGGACTGCGCAACTACTGGGGCTACAACTCCATCGGCTACTTCGCCCCGCACGCCGCGTACGCCGCCTCGGGCACCGCGGGCCAGCAGGTCGGCGAGTTCAAGCGGATGGTCCGCGCGCTGCACGCGGCCGGGATCGAGGTCATCCTCGACGTCGTCTACAACCACACGGCCGAGTCCAGCGAGTACGGCCCGACGCTGTCGCTGAAGGGCATCGACAACCGCGGCTACTACCGGCTGCAGCAGGACGCCCGCAGGTACGCCGACTACACGGGCTGCGGCAACACGCTGCACGTGGTGCAGCCGCACGTCCTGCGCCTGATCACCGACTCCCTGCGCTACTGGGTGACCGAGATGGGCGTCGACGGCTTCCGCTTCGACCTGGCGGCGGCGCTGGCCCGCTCGATGCACGACGTGGACATGCTCTCGCCGTTCCTGGCGGTGATCGCCCAGGACCCGGTCCTCAGGCGGGTGAAACTGATCGCCGAGCCGTGGGACGTCGGCTCCGGCGGCTACCAGGTGGGCGCCTTCCCACCCCTGTGGACGGAGTGGAACGACCGCTACCGGGACACCGTCCGCGACTTCTGGCGGCATGCCCTGCCGGACGTGCGGGAGATGGGCTACCGCCTGTCGGGGTCGAGCGACGTGTACGCCTGGGGCGGGCGCAGGCCGTACGCGTCGGTCAACTTCGTCACCGCCCACGACGGCTTCACCCTGCGCGACCTGGTGTCGTACGAGAGCAAGCACAACGAGGCCAACGGCGAGGGCAACCGGGACGGCACGCACGACAACCGGGCCTGGAACTGCGGGGCCGAGGGCGAGACCGACGACGAGGAGGTACGGGCGCTCAGGCGCCGCCAGCTGCGGAACCTGCTGACCACGCTGCTGCTGTCCACCGGCGTGCCGATGCTGGTCGCCGGGGACGAGATGGGCCGCACCCAGGGGGGCAACAACAACGCCTACTGCCAGGACAACGAGATCAGCTGGCTGGACTGGAGCCTGCCCTCCGACCCCGGCTGGCGAGCCCTGCTCGACCTCACCTCGCGGCTGATCGCCCTGCGCCACCGGCATCCGGTACTGCGCCGCCGGGCGTTCTTCTCCGGGCGGGCCCACTCGGCGGACGGGCTGCGGGACCTGGCCTGGTTCACCGCGCGGGGCACGGAGATGACGGAGCGCGACTGGTACTCCCCCGCCGCCACCCTCGGCATGTACCTGTCCGGACGGGACATCCCGGGCCGTGACGCCCGCGGCGACCCGATCGTCGACGACAGCTTCCTCGCCGTGCTGCACGCCGGCGGGGAACCGGTGCGCTTCGTGCTGCCGGAGCCGCCGTGGGCGGACGGCTACGAGCTGGTCGTCGACACCTCGCGGGAGGAGCAGGCCGAGGCGCCGGGCGCCGTGCACGCGGCGGGGACGGAGATCACCGTCCCCGGGCGCTCGGTGCTGCTGCTGCGCGTGACCGGCACCGGGGTCTCCGATTTGACGCCTTCTTGACGCCGCCGTGAACCGCTCCGACGTAATCTTGTATCTGGTGTGCCGGGAAGCCTGGTCGGCGAACTGTTCCTGTCACGACGCGCCCTCACCGCCGCGTCCTTCGCCGAGAGGCCCGTGATGCTCACCACCCAGCAGGCCCGTCCTGCCGCTGTGTCCGCGGCCGTCCGGTCGCCGCGTGGCGCGGTGCTCTTCTTCGCCTTCGCCTTCGCGGTCATCGCCGACCCGGTCTCCTCCGTCGCCTACGCCATCGAGGCGGCGCTACGCGCCCTGGGCGGCGACCTGACCCTGCTGCTCCCCACCATGTCGCTGGTGATCGGCCTGGTCGTGGTGGTCACCGCCAACTACTGGCAGCTGGTGCGCCGCTTCCCGCAGGGCGGCGGTGCGGCGGCGGCCGCGGGCCGCGCCTTCGGGGCCCGCTGGACGTTCCTCCCGATCGGCGCGCTGGTTGTCGACTTCGTCCTCACCATCGGCATCTCGATCTCCGCCGCGGCGAGCGCGATGATCGCGCTCTTCCCGGGCCTGGCGCCGGTGCGCGTGCCGCTGGCGCTGCTCCTGCTGCTGGTGGTGGCCGGACTGACCTGGTTCGGGCACGGCGGGCGGCTGCTGTTCGCGGTGATGACGGTGCTGTTCGTCGCGGTGTCGGTGGCGGTGCTCGTCCTGGGCTTCGCCGCCCCGCACGCAACGGGCCACGCCGCCGCCGGCCACGCCCCGGGCCACGCCGCCGCGATCGCCGTGGTGCTGGCCTTCCCGGTCGCCATGGCGCTGGCCACGGGGGTCGAGGCGCCGTCGACGGCGATAGCCCAGTTGGGCCAGCTCGACGACACCCGGCGCCGCCGCTTCGGCCGGGGGACCCTCGCCCTGCTGCTGGTCATCGTCGGCGGGCTCACCCTCGCGCTCACCGTGCTCGCGGTGCGGCTGCACATCGGCCTCCCCGCCGCCGACTCCACCCAGATCGCCGACATCGCGCACGCCGCGGCCGGCCCCGGCTGGCTGTACGGCGCCTTCCAGCTGACCAGTTCCCTGCTGCTGCTCGCAGCGGCCAGTTCCTCCTTCCAGGCGGGACCGGGTCTGCTGAAGGCGCTGGCGGGGAGCATGGACGCGCCGGGCGTGCTGCCGCCGGTGCTGGGCCGCACCAACCGGCACCACACGCCGTTCTGGTCGGTCGTGGTCCACCTGGCCGCCGCCGCGCTGATCATCGTGGCCGCGGCGGGCGAGGAGCAGAGGCTGGTGCTGTTCTACGCCGTCGCCGTGTTCGTCAGCTTCCTGGTGGGCCTGGTGGCGATGGCGCGCTTCGCCCGCAGCGCGCGCACGCCGGCCCTGGTCTGGCTCAACGGTCTCGCGGCCGTCGCCGTCGCCTTCACCCTGATCGTCAACCTGCTGCGCGGCTGGCCGATGCTGTCGCTGCTGGCCACGCTGCTGATCGCGGGGGCGCTGTACGCCCGCTGGGTGCGGGCGGGCCGCCCGACCGGCATCGAGAACGTGGAGAGCCTGGCGGAGGCGGCCGACGGCGAGACCTGAGCGGTCCCCTGCGCGCCGGGCCCGCACGCCCGCCGCTGCGGCCCGGGCCGGGGGCACCGGGATGCCGGCGGGTGCCGTCCGCCCATCGTCCGTCCAGCTCGTCCCGGCATCGTCCGATCGGTTGACCCGGCCCTGCGGTCCTTCCCGCACACCGGGTGTTCGCGGGACCGAACACGCAGGTCGTAGGTCCAGCGGCGGAGAGGGGTCCGGCCAAAACTCGGTGGGCGATGTCAGCGGCGAACCGTAGGCTCGCTGCTGATGTCCACGACACCTGAGACCGCCCGGGAACCTGCGCGGCGTTCCGCCGTGCGCTCGCTGCTGCGCCTGTGGCCCTATGTGCGGCCGGTGCGGGTCCGGCTGTCCGTCGCCGCGTTCGTCGCGATCGTCGCCTCGTGCACGGGGCTGGTCTTCCCGCTCGTGCTGAAGTGGATGGTGGACGGACCGGTCGCGGACCGGGATCCGGCCGGGGTGTGGCTCGGCGCCCTGTACCTGCTGCTGCTCGGTGTGGCCGAGGCCCTGCTGTTCGGGTTCCGGCGGTGGCTGGTGGCCCGGCCCCTGTCGCACGTCGAGGCGGAGCTGCGGGGCGACCTGTACCGGCATCTGCAGCGGCTGCCGGTCGCCTTCCACGACCGGTGGGCCTCGGGGCAGCTGCTGTCCCGGGGGACGACCGACCTGATGCTGCTGCGGATGTTCCTCGCCTTCCCGCTGACGTTCCTGCTGGTCAACGGGGTGACGATCATCGTCGGCGTGTGCATCATGCTGGCGCAGGACTGGACGCTGGGTCTGGTCGTCCTCGGACCCGCCGCCCCCGTGATCGTCATGTGCATGCTCTTCGAGAAGCGGTACGCCCGGGTCGCCCGGCTCGCGCAGGACCAGGTCGGCGACCTGACGACGGTCGTCGAGGAGAGCGTCCTCGGCATCCGCATCATCAAGGGCTTCGGACGGCACCGCAGCCAGGCACGCGCCTTCCGCGAGCTGTCCGGGACCCTGCGCGGCACGGAACTGCACAAGGCGCGGCTGCTGGCGGCGATCTGGGCGGTCATCGTGTCCCTGCCGGAGGTCGCGGTCGGCGCCGCGCTGGTGGTGGGAGCGGTTCAGGTCGCCGACGGCGACCTGTCGGCGGGCACCCTGGTGGCCTTCCTGTCGACCGCGCTCGCGCTGCGGTGGCCCATCGAGTCGATCGGCTTCCTGCTGGCGATGAGCCAGGAGGCGGCCACGGCGACGGAGCGGTACTTCGAGGTCCTCGACGAGACCCCGGAGGATCCGGGCGCGGGCGCCCGCGCCGCGGCGGAGGCCAGGGCGGGGGATGCCCGGCAGGGCCTCCACTTCGACAACGTCCGCTTCCGCTACCCGGATGCCCCGGCCGGGTCCCCGCCCCTGCTGGACCGCGTCGACCTCCACATCCGCCCCGGCGAGTCCATGGCCCTGGTCGGCGCGACCGGCAGCGGCAAGACGACCCTGACCGCGCTCGTCCCCCGCCTGCACGAGGTGACGGAGGGCCGGATCACCCTGGACGGCGAGGACATCACCGCGATGAGCCGCGAGGAACTGCGCGCGATGGTCGCCGTGGCCTTCGAGGAGCCGACGCTGTTCTCGGCGAGCGTCGGCGAGAACGTGCTCATGGGCGCCGCCCACGACGCCGGCCGGGGGGACCTGGAACGCGCCCTGTCCGTCGCCCAGGCCGACTTCGCGCACGTCCTCCCGCAGGGCACCGACACGCAGGTGGGCGAGCAGGGGCTGAGCCTGTCCGGCGGGCAGCGGCAGCGGCTGGCGCTGGCCAGGGCGGTCGTGGGACGGCCGAGGTTCCTCGTGCTCGACGACCCGCTGTCCGCGCTGGACGTGCACACGGAGGCCGCCGTGGAGGCCGCGCTGCGGCAGGTCCTCGCCGACACCACCGCGCTGATCGTGGCGCACCGCCCGTCCACCGTACTGCTCGCCGACCGGGTCGCCCTGCTGTCGGGCGGCCGGATCGCCGCCGTGGGCACCCACCACGAACTCCTGCGCACCAACGCCGAGTACGCCCATCTGATGTCGGGCCACGAAGACCGCGAGGACCACGAGGGCCACGCCGACGGCCCGGGCCACGAGGAGGAGCCCCGATGACGGCCCCCGCCACCACGTCCCTCACCCCCACCGACGAGGAGGAGCCGCCTCACGGCGCGGACTCCGGCGACCCGTTCGACCGGGACGTCCTGCCCACGCCGCCCGGCGCGACGGCCGCCCTGCTGCGGTCGCTGCTGGCGCCGATGAAGGCGCGGGTGGCCCTCACGACGGTCCTGCTGCTGCTCCAGCAGGCGGCCGTGCAGGCGGGCCCGCTGCTGGTGGCGTACGCCATCGACCGCGCCGTGCCGGCGTTCCGTGACCACGACCGCGGCCCGCTGATCGCCGTGGCCGTCGGCTATCTGCTGAGCGCGGCGGCCGGCGGGGCGCTGCAGTACGCGTTCGTCACCGCCTCCGCCCGGGTGAACCAGGACGTCCTGCTCGATCTGCGCGGCCGCATCTTCCGCCACGCGCAGGCACTGAGCGTCGACTTCCACGAGCGCTACACCTCTGGCCGGCTGATCTCCCGCGCCACCACGGACGTCGAGTCGCTGCGGGAGTTGCTCAGCGAGGGCCTTCAGGAACTCGTGACGGTCGTGCTGTCCTTCGTCTACATCTCGGCGATGCTGCTGTGGCTGGACCTGGGGCTCGGGGCCGTGGCGGTGGCCTCCTTCGTGCCGCTGTACCTGCTCATGCGGGCCTACCGGCGGCGGGCGGGCGAGGTCTACCGCGTGAGGTCCACCGCGATCGCCGCGGTGATCGTGAAGTTCGTGGAGACGCTGAACGGCATACGGCCGGTGCGGGCCTTCCGCCGGGAGACCGCCAACGACGACGAGTTCCGGGTGCTCAACCGGCGCCACGAGCGCAGCAACGGCGACGCGCTGCTGGAGATGGCCCGCTACGTCGTCGGCTCCCGGCTGGTCGCCAACACGGCCGTCGCGTTGATCGTGCTGTGGGGTGCCTACCGGGTGGCGGGCGGTTCGCTGGCGCTGGGTGTGCTGGCCGCGGCCGTGCTCTACCTGCGGCGCCTGTACGACCCCATCGACAGGCTCGGCATGTTCCTCAACTCGTACCAGTCGGCCGCGGCGTCGCTGGAGAAGATCGCCGGACTGCTCGCGCAGACGCCGTCGGTGCCGGAGCCGTCCGTCCCGCGGGAGCTGCCCCCGCTGCCGGGTGGACTGCCCGGCCGCGAGGTCGTCTTCGACTCTGTCCGCTTCGCCTACCGCACGGGCGGGGAGATCCTGCCCCGCTTCGACCTGACGCTCCCGGCCGGCCAGACGGTCGCGGTCGTCGGCTCCACCGGCGCGGGCAAGTCGACGCTCGCCAAGCTGCTGGCCCGGTTCTACGACCCCTCCGACGGGCGGGTCCTGCTGGACGGGGTGGACCTGCGCGAGCTGACCGTGCCCGAGCTGCGGCGCGGTGTGGTGATGGTGACGCAGGAGGCGTTCCTGTTCTCCGGCACGGTCGCCGACAACATCGCCCTCGGCCGGCCCGGCGCCAGCCGCGAGGAGATCGAGCGGGCGGCGAAGGCGATCGGGGCGCACGAGTTCATCACCGCGCTGCCCGACGGCTACGACACCGACGTGCGCAAGCGCGGCGGTCGCATCTCCGCCGGGCAGCGCCAACTCGTGGCGTTCGCACGGGCGCTGCTCGCCGATCCGGCGGTGCTCATCCTGGACGAGGCGACCAGTTCCCTGGACGTTCCCGGAGAGCGGGCGGTGCAGCGGGCGATGGCGACAGTGCTGCACGGCCGTACCGCGGTGGTGATCGCGCACCGGCTGTCGACGGTGGAGATCGCCGACCGGGTGCTGGTGATGGAGCACGGACGGATCGTGGAGGACGGCAGTCCGGCCGAACTGACCTCCGGGGCGGGCCGGTTCTCGGACCTGCACCGCGCCTGGCGGGACAGCCTGGTCTGACGGGCTGGTGGCGGCGGGCGGGGCGCACGCAGCGCGGTGGCGGACGTGGCACGGGACCGGCGGGCGGCTGAGGCAGACGGGTCCGGGCGGCGGTGACCGGAGGGACGGTGACCCCGACGGTCCGGCCGGGGATCCGCACCGCTCCTTCCGGCCACCCGGCCGGATGACCGGCCGGCGCCTCCCGCGCGCATCCGCGCCCGGGGACCGGAACGGCCGGTCCGGCCAAGGAGCCGCTGCGGGGCGGTCGGCGGGGGCTGCGGTGGGCCTGCGTCAGTGGCCGCCGCTGGGGCGCTCACAGCCCGGGTGGTCGGGGTAGCCGCCGAACGCGTCGACGTCGACGCCGCCGTCGTACATCCGGCCCTCGAGGCACATCCGCCCCTCGTCGACGAGGAAGCCGACCCCGGTGGGGCCGAGGGACTCGGTCCGGGTTCCGGGGGCGGTGTGCCCGAGGGCCGCGAGGGCAGCCGCGGTGCCGGCGGGGCTGAAGTCGCGGCGTTCGCGCAGCGGTTCCAGGGCCTGCCGGATGCGGTCGGCTTCGGCCAATCCTTCGCAGCGGGCCCGGCCGTGCAGCGGGAGGGGTTGCATGAAACCGTGGTTCTCGGCGTAGTGGTCGGGGATCGGCACGGCCGGCCCCGAGGGGCCGGGGGTCCGGGTGGGGGTCGGCAGCCCCGGCGCGCTCACGGGGGCGGGCCCGGTGCTCTCATGAGGGCACGGCACGTCGGAGGGCCGGGCCGGCGCCGGGGCTGCGGTCGCCGTCGACCCGGGTCCGCGGCCGTCCGCCGCCCCGTCGCCGTCCGCGCGCTGCGTTCCGCAGCCCACCGCGAGGCACGCCAGGAGCGCCACCGGAACAAGCCCCGCTCTCAGCACGGTGCTCGTGGTGCGAGCGGGGTGGCTGGCGCCACCGGTGCCCTCAGTCGCCGTGTGCATACCCCGTCACCCTTGGCCTTTCTGAGGCGCTTTCCACCGATTCGCGCGCCGCTGTTCGGTGCATCTGCTCGACATCCTCGGCATATCCAGCACACCCACCACAGTGCACACTCGGGCCACATGTCCGTATACCGGACGTGAACACCCGGACAACGAACCGTTTCCGGCCAAATTTCTGACGCGACCCTGACAGAAGTCGTGATCACCTGCCACTCTTCCCACGGCCACGTCACAGCAACCCCACCGTTCCATCGCTGTGCCGTGAACCCGCACTGCCGCACGAGGTTTGGCGTACCACCCAGAGTTCTGCCCGGTCGGCGCATCCCCCCGTCCGGTCTCCCCTGGCCGCGCGACCCGCGGCCACGCAGAAGGAGTCAGTGTTGAGTAGCAGTTCCTCGCGCAGACGCACCTCCCACACCTCGCACCGTCGCGCGGCCGGCGTCGCCCTCGCGGGCGTTGCCGCGCTCCTCGCCGCGGCCGTCCAGGCGGGCGCCGCGAGCGCCGCCCCGGCCGAGGCTCCCACCGGCCGGGTGAACCCGGCCCACGCGGCCCTGAAGCTCTCTCCCTCCCAGCGCGCCGAGCTGATGCGCGACGCCTCCGCCGATGCCTCCAGCACGGCCGCGGACATAGGCCTGGGCGCGCAGGAGAAGCTGGTCGCCAAGGACGTCGTCAAGGACGCCGACGGCACCGTCCACACCCGCTACGACCGCACCTACGCCGGTCTGCCCGTCCTCGGCGGCGACCTGGTCGTCGACACCTCGAAGTCGGGTGCGACCCAGCGCGTGATCAGGGCGACGAACGCGTCGCTGAAGGTCGCCGGCCTCACCCCGAACGTCAGCAAGGCCGCCGCCGAGCAGAAGGCCGTGGCCCGCGCCAAGGCCCTCGGCAGCTCCAAGTCGGCCGCCGACTCCTCACGCAAGGTGATCTGGGCGGCGACCGGTAAGCCCGTCCTCGCCTACGAGACGGTCGTCGGCGGCCTCCAGGACGACGGCACCCCCAACGAGCTCCACGTCATCACCGACGCGGCGACCGGCCAGAAGCTCTACGAGTACCAGGGCATCGAGAACGCCACCGGCGTCGGCAACACCCAGTACAGCGGCCAGGTGTCCCTGACCACGACCCAGTCGGGCTCGACGTACACGCTGAACGACGGTGCGCGCGGCGGCCACAAGACGTACAACCTCAACCACGGCACCTCCGGCACCGGCTCGCTGTTCTCGCAGTCCAGCAACACCTGGGGCAACGGCAGCACGTCCAACGCCGCGACCGCGGGCGCCGACGCGCACTACGGCGCCGCGACCACCTGGGACTTCTACAAGAACACCTTCGGCCGCTCCGGCATCAGGAACGACGGCGTGGGCGCCTACTCCCGGGTCCACTACGGCAACGCGTACGTCAACGCGTTCTGGTCGGACTCGTGCTTCTGCATGACCTACGGCGACGGCTCCGGCAACGCCGACCCGCTGACGTCGCTGGACGTGGCCGGGCACGAGATGAGCCACGGCGTCACCTCCAACACCGCCGACCTCAACTACTCCGGCGAGTCGGGCGGTCTGAACGAGGCCACCTCCGACATCTTCGGCACCGGAGTGGAGTTCTACGCCAACAACTCCACCGATGTCGGTGACTACCTCATCGGCGAGAAGATCGACATCAACGGCGACGGCACCCCGCTGCGCTACATGGACAAGCCCAGCAAGGACGGCGGCTCCGCCGACTACTGGTACTCCGGTGTCGGCAACAAGGACGTCCACTACTCGTCCGGTGTCGCCAACCACTTCTTCTACCTCCTGTCGGAGGGCAGCGGCGCCAAGGTCATCAACGGCGTGAGCTACAACTCGCCGACCTCGGACGGTCTTCCGGTCACCGGCATCGGCCGGGACAAGGCGCTCCAGATCTGGTACCGGGCGCTGACCACGAAGTTCACCTCGACCACCAACTACGCGGGCGCCCGCACCGGCACCCTCGCGGCGGCCGGTGAGCTGTACGGCACGAGCAGCGCCGAGTACGCGGCGGTGCAGGACGCGTGGGCGGGCGTGAACGTCGGCTCGCGCTCCGGCGGCGGCGGTGGCGGCGACGGCACGTCGTTCGAGAACGGCACCAACGTGTCGATCCCGGACAACGGCCCGGCCGTGACGTCGTCGATCACGGTGTCCGGCGTGTCCGGCAACGCCCCGTCCAACCTCCAGGTCTCGGTCGACATCGTCCACACCTGGCGCGGTGACCTGGTGATCGACCTGGTGGCCCCGGACGGAACGGCGTACCGCCTGAAGAACTCCAGCTACTGGGACTCGGCGGACGACGTCCACGAGACCTACACCGTCAACGCCTCCAGCGAGACGGCCAACGGCACCTGGAAGCTGAAGGTCCAGGACGTGGCGTCGTACGACACGGGCTACATCGACGACTGGAAGCTGACCTTCCCGTAAGCCCGCCGTCCCGCACCCAGCGCGGACACGTGAACAGGGTGCCGCCCCGGTGGTTCGACTCCCCGGGGCGGCGCCCGTTCTCCGCGTTCCGGAGGCTTTCACGGGCAGTCGTTCACCGGGCAGTCGTTCACCGGCCGGCATCACCGGAGGGCGGTCGGAGCCGCCGTCCGGTGGCCGCACCGGCCCCACGGATCACGGCGGCGACGGAGCAGCACCGGCCACAGGACGGTCGCAGCGGCCCGGTCCACCGTCGACGTGGCCTGAAAGCCCACCCGTTCGGCGTGGGAACCGCCCCCGGGGACGACGTCCCGGGGAACCGCCCTACCCTTGGGCCCCATGTCCTTCACGTACGAGGCCGTCGGCGCGACCCGCGAGGACATCGCCGCCTGCCCTCCCGGCTTCCGCCCGCTGTACGTCCGCACCCGCCTCGGTGAGGGCGAGGCGCTGTTCCACCGAGCCGCGGAGGCGGTCCTCGGCTGGGAGATGCACCGGGCGCTGGGCGTCGGCGTCGACGCGAGCGCGCCCCGGGCGTCCGAGGGCGTCGACGTCACCGTCACCCTGGCCGGCGTGATCAGGGCACCGTGCCGCGTCGTCTGGGCGGTGGAGGGGACGCGCCGGGCGGGCTGGGCCTACGGCACGCTGCCCGGCCACCCCGAGTGCGGCGAGGAGGTCTTCGTCGTGGACCGGACCGGGGACGGCACGGTCTGGCTCACCATCGCCGCCTTCAGCCGCCCGGCCAAGTGGTACGCGAAGGCGGGCGGCCCGGCGACACGCGGGCTGCAGCAGGCGTACGCCCGTCGGTGCGGGACGGTGCTGCGCCGGATGTGCAGCGACGCGTCCGAGGTGTGACCGGGAGCCGGGGCCGCGGGCAGCGGCCCCGGCGCCCCGGCCGTGCGGGCTTCCCGGGGGGTGCGTCAGCCACCCGAAGGGGCCTGCCTAGCGCAGCAGCACCCCCGCCCCCTCCACGATGTCCTCCGCCGGCACGGACACCAGGCCCAGCTCGGCACCGGACGCGAGGAGGGGATGGTCGGGAAGGATGCGGACCGTGTAGCCGTAGGGGCCCGTGCGGTCCAGGGAGAGCGGACCCTCGTAGGACCAGCGCCCCTCCAGGTCGGGGCCCCCGGCCGGCTTCAGCGGCACCGCCGTCGCGTCGGTGATCCGGTCCTCGGCGTCCACGCGGCCGGAGACGGCCTGCACCTCGACGTCGTCGGGGGCCAGCTCGCCCAGGCCCACCCGCACCCGCAGCGTGAGGGTGCCGCCGAGTTCGGCGGTGGCCGTCGTCGCCGACGTCTCCACGTGGTCGACGGTCACCGCGGGCCAGGCACCGCGCACCCGCGCCTTCCAGGCCGCCAGCTCGCGGGCCGCCGCCGGGGTCAGTTCCCGGTGGGCGTGGGCCGCGGGCGCGTACAGCCGGCCGACGTACTCGCGGACCATGCGGCCGGCCAGCACCTTGGGCCCGAGGTGGGTGAGGGTCTGGCGGACCATCTCGATCCACCGCTCGGGCAGCCCGCCGGCGCCGCGCTCGTAGAAGCTCGGGGCGATCCGCTTCTCCAGCAGGTCGTACAGGGCCGCCGCCTCCAGTTCGTCGCGGCGGTCGGCATCGGTGGCGTCGCCGTCGGCCGTGGGGATCGCCCAGCCGAAGTCCGGCTGGAACCACTCGTCCCACCAGCCGTCGAGGACCGACAGGTTCAGGCAGCCGTTGAGCGCCGCCTTCATACCGGAGGTGCCGCACGCCTCCAGCGGGCGCAGCGGATTGTTCAGCCAGATGTCGCAGCCCGGGTAGAGCTTCCGCGCCATCGCCATGCCGTAGTCGGGCAGGAAGACGATGCGGTGGCGCACCCGCGGGTCGTCGGCGAACCGGACCAGCTCCTGCACCAGGCGCTTGCCGCCGTCGTCCGCCGGGTGGGCCTTGCCCGCCACCACGATCTGGATCGGGTGCTCCGGGTGCAGGAGCAGTTCCATCAGCCGGTCGCGGTCGCGCAGCATCAGGGTCAGCCGCTTGTACGACGGGACCCGGCGGGCGAAGCCGATGGTGAGGACGTCCGGGTCGAGGACCTGGTCGGTCCAGCCCAGCTCGGCCGCGCCGGCGCCGCGCTGCCGCCACGACGTACGCAGCCGCTCGCGCACCTCGGTGACCAGTTGCCCGCGCAGGTCGCGGCGCAGTTCCCAGATGTCCTGGTCGGCGATGTCGGCGACCGCGTCCCAGCGGTCGGAGGCGCCGACGGTCAGCGCGTCCTCGGTGCGCTGGGCGCCGATCTGGCGGGCTCCGAGGCGGAAGACCTCCGGGGCGACCCAGGTCGGGGCGTGGACTCCGTTGGTCACCGAGGTGATCGGCACCTCCTCGGGGTCGAAGCCGGGCCACAGACCGGCGAACATCTCCCGGCTGACCTGGCCGTGCAGCAGCGACACCCCGTTGGCCCGCTGCGCCAGCCTGAGGCCCATCACGGCCATGTTGAACAGGTTCGGCTCGCCACCCGGATACGTCTCCATGCCGAGCCGCAGGATGCGGCCGGCGTCGAGGCGCGGCAGTTCGGCACCGGGGCCGAAGTGGCGGGCGACCAGTTCGCGGTCGAAGCGGTCGATGCCGGCCGGGACGGGGGTGTGCGTGGTGAAGACGGTGCCCGCCCGGACCGCCTCCAGCGCCGCGGAGAAGTCCAGCCCCTCGTCGCACAGCTCGGCGATGCGCTCCAGGCCCAGGAAGCCGGCGTGCCCCTCGTTGGTGTGGAAGACCTCCGGCTCGGGGTGGCCGGTGAGCCGGCAGTAGGTGCGCACCGCCCGGACACCTCCTATGCCGAGCAGCATCTCCTGGAGCAGGCGGTGCTCGCTGCCACCGCCGTACAGCCGGTCGGTCACGCCGCGCTCACCGAGGTCGTTCTCCTCGACGTCGGAGTCGAGCAGCAACAGCGGCACCCGTCCGACCTGGGCCAGCCAGATCCGCGCCCTCAGTTGCCTGTCGCCGGGCAGGGCCAGGGTGACCTGGGCGGGGGTGCCGTCGGCCTCGTCGAGGAGGACGACGGGCAGCTCGTTGGGGTCGAGGACGGGGTAGTGCTCCTGCTGCCAGCCGTCCCGGGACAGGGACTGCCGGAAGTAGCCGTGCCGGTACAGCAGCCCGACTCCGATCAGCGGCACGCCGAGGTCGCTGGCCGCCTTCAGGTGGTCGCCGGCGAGGATGCCGAGGCCGCCGGAGTACTGGGGCAGAGCCGCCGTGATACCGAACTCGGGCGAGAAGTAGGCGATCGCGGCGGGACGGTCCGCGGACTGCGCCTGGTACCAGCGGGGGCCGCCGACGTAGTCCTCGAGATCGCCGGCGATGCCGGTGAGACGGCGCAGGAAGCGGTGGTCCTCGGCCAGTTCGGCGAGCCGGGCGGGAGGCACGCTGCCGAGGAGCTTTATGGGGTCGCCCCCCGAGGCGGCCCAGCGCTCGGGATCGACGGACGCGAACAGGTCACGGGTCTCGGCATGCCAGGACCAGCGCAGGTTGCGCGCCAGGTCGCTCAGGGGCCGGAGGGGTTCGGGGAGGACGGGACGGACGGTGAAACGACGGATCGCCTTCACATTCCACCTCTTCGGTGCGGCGGCGGACAGCCTTGGTGCGTCGTCTTCTACGACGGTACCGGCGTCTGTGTCCACCGCGCCGGGGGCTCAGCGAGCAGGCCCCTGTTTCGACCGGAACGGCTCCGCACTCTCCCGTTTCCGTCCGGAAAACACCGCAGGATTCCCGTACCCGCCACGGCCGGGCCCACACGGTTCCGGCCCGGTGGCCCGCGCCGCGTCCGGGAGGCGCTCGGGCGGGCGGTGGCGCCGCCGTACGCCCCCGGGCGCCCCGGGCGTCCCGGGCCGGTCACCCGAAAGCCGCATCGGACCGGGTCGCGGAGGCGCGGGCCGGGCCCGCCGCGCACGGGAAGGTGTCCGGCGATGGGGCCGGCGGGCCGAACGAACTCCTCCGGGTGCCGCCGTTCCGGCGGCCGACCGACGGCACCGGTGCCGTTCCGGTGGAACGGGGCCGGTCTTGTGTGTAGACATACGCGTGAGTAGTTAACAAAGTGCCGGATTGCCCACCGGAATAGGGTGGGAAGGCTCCTCCGGTAGCCCGGGGGCACCCCTCCCGGCACACACAGCAGGACCCACCTCCCCATAGACATCCGCCCACATACGTCTGACGCGGACAGGAGCGGTCATGCCCGCCACGCACCACTCGTCAGCACCCCCGACACGCACGCCCGATGCACCCGCCGTACCCACGTCCGCCACCCCCGCGCCGGCACCGGAGCCACCCTCCGCGCCCGGCGCCACGGCCGTCGGGCGCATACCCGTCCTCGATGTCCGCCCGGTGGTGCAGCAGGGCCGCCGCCCCGCGAAGGCGGTGACGGGAGAGACGTTCGAGATCTCCGCCACGGTGTTCCGGGAGGGGCACGACGCCGTGGCCGCCAACGTGGTCCTGCGCGATCCCGAGGGCCGTGCGGGCCCCTGGACGCCGATGCGGGAGCTGGCGCCCGGCACCGACCGGTGGGGCGCCCCGGTCACCGCGGGGGCTCCGGGCCGGTGGACGTACGTGGTCGAGGCGTGGGCCGATCCGATCACGACCTGGCGGCACCACGCCGAGATCAAGATCCCGGCGGGGATGGACACGGACCTGGTCCTGGAGGAGGGCGCCCGGCTGTACGAACGGGCCGCGGCGGGCGTGCCCCGCGACGGCGGGCGGCGTGAGGTCGTACTCGGCGCCGTGGCGGCGCTGCGGGACGCAGCGCGGCCGGCCGCCGCCCGGCTGGCGGGGGCGCTGACGCCGGAGGTGGGGGAGGTGCTGGGGCGGCATCCGTTGCGGGAGCTGGTGACGGCGTCG
>NZ_JADWYM010000062.1 GCF_022414535.1 Streptomyces sp. MUM 2J | reverse complement strand
GGAGTCCCGTTCCTGCTGTTCAGGCGGGGGTTGTGGACGAATCAAGATCCCTAACGCAGCGGCGTTGGACAAGACATGGCCTAAAAATCATGATCGATTCGTGTAGACCGCAGGTAATCACAGGGGAGGAAACATGCTGAAATCAACCATGTTCAACGTTGCACGATGCTTTGACCTGCCTATTTACGCTCTGGCGTGAACGGATCAACCTTTGCCGGGTGAACGATGACTCCGTTATGAATCCGTGATCATCGTGGGAGGGATCTTCTTCGTGAATGCGCGCGAATTGCGCAAAAGGGCAGCTCAGGCGTGCTGTGGTGCCGGTCACTTCGGGGTAGTTCGGGCAAGTGGCGCGTTTACGCTTCCAGTCATGTCGAACGCGATATCCGGCCAGCCGGACAACTACCTAGAGTTTTGGAACGAGTACCACCTGTGCACCCTCACTACGGTGCGCCCGGACGGTCGGCCTCATGTGGTGCCCGTCGGCGTGACTGTAGACGGCCCCGCTGGCGTGGCCAGGGTTATTACCCGCAAATCCAGCCGCAAAGTGGCCAACGTTCTTGCGTGGGGCGGGGAAGCTCGCGTGGCCGTGTGCCAGGTCGACGGAGGCCGTTGGGCCACGCTCGAAGGAGTGGCGGAGGTGTGCACCGATGAAGCGGCCGTGCAGGACGCCGTTACCCGATACGGAGAGCGATACGGGCGCACGCCGGCCCCGGACCCGGAACGCGTAGTCATCAAGATCGCGATTGAGCGCAGCATGGGGCAGGTGCTCCCTCCGCCCGCCCGCCCGGCTGCCGCTGCTTGATTCGTTGCCGGGGGCCCGGCGTCTCGGAGAGGGGCGCCGCCGGTCCGAGCCCTGAGAAACGCGAGAAGGCCCCAATCCGAGGATTGGGGCCTTAGCTGTGGCTGGGGCCGGGATCGAACCGGCGACCTATCGCTTTTCAGGCGATCGCTCGTACCAACTGAGCTACCCAGCCACGCAGTTCACCGAGGTGATCTGCAAGCGGTCCTGACGGGATTTGAACCCGCGGCCTCCACCTTGACAGGGTGGCGAGCACTCCAAACTGCTCCACAGGACCTTGGCATCCCGCAACCGTCTCGGGGTGCGAAATGTAAGGGATCGGTCCTGGCGCTGGCGCCTGAACCGAAGGCTGACTATACCCGACGGAGACCGGTGAGCTGAAATGAGTACATTGCCCGCTCGCTGCTGCTTCCGACCGATGTGGCTCCCTCCCGCGTCGCTCCACGGAGGTGCGGGAGGGAGTCGGGGCCGTCAAGCAGCCAGAGCAGGCGCGGGCTGAGGTGCGTTGGGGTTCATGGCCCAGTCGACAGCGGCCACGACCTCGTCGTCCAAGGCGTCGAGCAGGTGGCCGTAGCGATCGACGGTCGTAGTGATCGACTCGTGGCCCAGGCGGCCCTGAATGGCCGGCAGGGGAACCTTCGCGGCGATGAGCCAGGAAGCGTGCGAGTGGCGAAGGTCGTGTACGCGCGGGGCCTTGGTGAGACCTTCGGCACGGGCGCCCTCGATCGCCGGATGCCAGCGCAGGCTACGGAAGGTCCAGGTGTCCCAGCGACCCCCCTTAGGGCCCTGGAAGAGGAGTTCGTTGGGAGTGATCCCCTTCGCCCGCCTGCGGAGCATCTGGTCCAGGTTGCTGGTGATTACCAGCGTCCGGCGAGCCTTCTTGGTCTTCGGGGCGCCAAGGTATGCGGCGCCGTCCTCGTCGCGCTTCCAGGCGCGCTGGATGCGTATAGCTGGCCGGCCGTTTCGCCGTACGAGGTCGCGAGGCTGGAGAGCCGTGATCTCGCCCCAGCGAGCGCCGGTCTCGGCAAGGGCGTCAGCCAGTTCTCGGGCGTCTTGGTCGACCAGGTGAGAGCGCAGCAGTGCCCACTCGTCACGTTCGAGGAAGACCATCTCGTCTTCGACGCCGTCGTCCTTGCGGGGGAGTCGGGTGCCTGCGCACGGGTTCTTCGTGCGCAAGGGCGGGTCGTGCTCCACTGCGCTCTGGCAGATACCAGACAGCAGGCCGTGAACGTTGCGGATGGTCTTGGGGCTCAGCTTGCGGCGCTTGGTCCCCTCCGGATCGTGTGGGGCAGGGCGACCCGCCTCTAGATCGTTGACCCAGGTCCGTATCGCGTCCGCAGCAAGACCGCCCTCTCCATCGCGCATGGAGTAGTTGCGGAACCACGGCGAGAGCTTCTGTCGGACGAGCTTCCGGTACTCGGCCTTCGTGTCGCCCTGTACCCCTGTGAGCTGATCTATGTGGCGGAGGGCGAACGGTTCGAACATCTCCTCCGGCGTGCGGACGTTCTCCACGAACCCGCGACCACGTATCCAGCCAGGGGGCCATTGCTGTCCGTGGCCGTCAACGAGGTTCTTGAACTTCTCCGCGGACGGCTCGTCGTCGAAGGACTCCGACGCTCGGCTGCCGCTGCGGGTGCCTCCCGCGCGCCAGCGAACGACGTAGCTGGACTGTCCGTCACGCCTTTGCTTGACCTCGATGTACGCCATGCTCAGGACTGTAAAACAGCTCTGGTGCCCACGTCGTGCCCACCAGAACAGCAAAAAAGACCCCCTGACGAGCGTTTCCGCAGGTCAGGAGGTCTGTGACTCTGTGCCCCCAACGGGATTCGAACCCGTGCTACCGCCTTGAAAGGGCGGCGTCCTAGGCCGCTAGACGATGAGGGCTATCGGCCCGCCTGGGCGCTTCGCAGCGCCTCGGGGACGTGAGAAGCATATGGGATGGCGGGAGGTATCGCCAAAACGGTTTACGGAGCCGCCGTGGAAGGGGTGCGCGGCGAGGCCGGCGAAGGGGCCGCGGAGGCGCCGGCCGACGCGGTGGGCGAGGTGCTGGACGCCGGGGTCGCGCCTGGCTGGTTCTCCTCCACCAGGTGGCGGCTGACCTCGGCCGTCGCCAGCCCCAGTCCGCCGAGCCGGATCTCGTCCCAGGCCTGGAGGCGCCGGGTGTCCCGGTCGAGGTAGAGGATCGACGCCTCGATGGGGTCGGGATACTTGTCCTCCACCGCGCGCAGCCCGCTGCCGCCGGTCGAGCCCTCCACGCGCAGCCGGGTGCCGTACTTCATGACCTTCATCTGCTCGTGGTGGATGTGGCCCGCGAGGACCAGCGGGACGTCGCCGTCGGTCTGCCGGGCCGCCACGGGCTCGTGCGCGACGGCGACGTCCACCGGTGTGCCGGCGGCCTTCTGGTCGCGCAGGGCCGAGGCCAGCCGGGCGCCCGCCAGCTCGTTCGCCGCGTCGCCGCCGGGCACCGTCGAGCGGTCCGGGGTGAACTGCGGGTCGCCGATGCCCGCGAAGCGCACCCCGGCGATGGTCACCGCGCGCCCGTCGTCCAGGACGTGCACGTTCTTCAGGTGCTCCAGGTAGCGCTGGGTGAGGTACGAGTCGTGGTTGCCGCGGACCCAGACGTAGGGCGCACCGAGGTCCTCGACGGGGTCGAGGAAGCCGTTCTCGGCGGCCGTGCCGTGGTCCATCGTGTCGCCGGAGTCGACGATCACGTTCACGTCGTACTGCTCCACCAGTGAGGCGATGATCTTCCAGCTGGCCGGGTTGAGGTGGATGTCGGAGACGTGCAGGACGCGGACGGTCGTCGGGTCCGGCCGGTAGGCGGGGAGGGTGGAGGTGACGTCGTACAGCTTGGTCACGTTGGTGACCAGGCGGGCCAGCTCCTGCTGGTAGACGTCGAACTCGGTGACGATGTTGCGCGCGTTGCCGACCAGGGAGGGCGCCGAGGTCAGCAGGCCGGAGAAGCGGGGCTCCAGTACGGACTTGGGTTGCCAGGTGGCGTACGCCGTCGCCCCGGACGCCGCCAGCAGCATCAGGGCCATGCCCCCGGCAGCCAGGGCACGGCGCGGGCGGCGGTAGACGGTGAGGCCGAGCGCGGTGGCGCCGGAGACGACGGCCACGCAGGAGCGCAGCGCCAGGTCGGCCGCGCCGCGCTCGACGTCACGGGTGACCTCCTGCTGGAGCCCGGAGAGGCGTTCGGGGTGGTCCACCAGTGCCTGGGAACGGGCCGGGTCCAGCTGGTCGACGTTGACGTCGAGGCGGACCGGCGCGATGTGGCTGCGCAGTTGCAGGGCGCCCAGTGGCGACACGTTGATCTTCGTGCCGCCGGTGAGCGAGGGGCGCAGGGTCATCGTGGTGTCCATGGGGCCGACCGGCACCCGGACGTTGCCGACGATCAGCAACCCCAGCCAGCCGCCCAGCAGGACCACGGCGACCAGCCCTGCGGCGCGGGCCCACGGATGCGGCTGGGGCGTGAGCGTCGCGGCCGGTGCGGTGCGGTGGGGGCGGCGGGGGCGGCGTGCCCGGCGGACGAGGGACTCGGGGGCGTGGACGATCCGGCTCAGGGCGTTCCGGGCTGCGGCGAGGACGCTGACCATTGGGCCCGTATGCCCAGGCGCGCGCGCCGTCATGCGCGCGGGCGCCGGATGGCGGCGCGCCGTCGTGCAGGCGCGTGCCGGGTGCCGGCGGCCGTCCGCGCGGTCGTGACGTACCGGGCGTGCGGCGTGCCGGACAATGGCCGTGTGCTGGAGATGACGCGCGAGGAGTTCGAGGAACTGGTCGCCGAGGCGCTCGATCGGATTCCGCCGGAGCTGACGCGGCTCATGGACAACGTCGCGGTGTTCGTCGAGGACGAACCGCCCGCCGACGACCCCGAGCTGCTCGGGCTGTACGAGGGGACCCCGCTCACCGACCGGGGCGAGTGGTACGCGGGCGTGCTGCCGGACCGGATCACCGTCTACCGGGGGCCGACCCTGCGGATGTGCGAGACCCGCGAGGACGTGGTCGCCGAGACCGAGGTCACCGTCGTGCACGAGATCGCCCACCACTTCGGGATCGACGACGCCCGGTTGCACGCGCTGGGGTACGGCTGACGCACCGGCGGTCGGCCGAGCGGGCGGGCCCGCGCGCCGATGGTGCGGACGGCGGGGGCGCGTGTCCTCCCGCAGGCGGCGGGAGTTGGGCACGTCGACTCTGACTCACCCCGGAGGTGGCTTCCGTGCGCCCCTTGTACGTACCCGTCCGCCTGGCCGCCGCCGTCATGGCCGTCGCCGCCACCGCCGGCTGCATGAGCGTGGGGGAGGACGACGGCAGCCAGGCCCGGCCGTCGCAGTCGGCGGGGCAGCGCGGCGGTGAGGAACCCGGCGGCGGGCCCGCGGTGCCGGGCGGTGCGGCCGGGGCCGGTGGCGTGGTGGGCCGGAGCGGGTACGCGCACGGGCAGGAGAGCCCCGGCGAGGACGCCAAGGCCGCGGAGTCCGCCTCCCCCTCGGTCCCGGCGACGCCGCAACCCAGTGCCAGCGCGAGTGCGAGCGCGAGTGCGAGCGCGTCCGCCGCGGCCCGGCCGGACCACTCCCCGAAGCCGGACGCGCCGTCGCCGACCAGGCCCCAGCCGACCCCGCCGAGGGCCACCCCGTCCCCGGAGCCGCCGCCCCCGCCGTCCCCGGAGCCGCCGGTCCCCTCGGACCCGCCGTCCGCCGAGCCGTCGTCTTCGGCGCACCAGGAGACACTGCCGCAGCTGGCGCAGCGTGAGCCGGCTCCGGTGGCGGGGACTCCGGCATAGCGGCCGTAACCTGCACCGATGCCCGCGTCACGGGGCCGGTTTGCGTTCCGGGGCAGGGGGTGCGTATGGTGGTAGATCGTTTGATCCCATTTGCCCGGCGCCATCGCAGAGCGCGCCGTGTGGCGCGTACTCTCCCTTGCCGTGGCGGACCGCATTGAGGCGGTCGTAATGCGAACACGGAGTTGACGGGCGCGTGCCGACGAGACTCCGGAAGGTTTCGCATTCGCATGTCCATTTCCAGCACTGATCACGCCGTCGTGCCCGAGGCCACCGAGGCCGAGACGGCCACCGCGGTGGCCGTCGGGGAGACCGCCGAGGCCGGGCGCGAGGAGACCCCCGAGGTCACCTTCGCCGACCTGGGTCTGCCCGAGGGCGTCGTGCGCAAGCTCGCGCAGAACGGCGTGACGGTCCCCTTCCCGATCCAGGCCGCGACCATCCCGGACGCCCTGGCCGGCAAGGACATCCTCGGCCGCGGCCGCACGGGCTCCGGCAAGACGCTCTCCTTCGGCCTGCCCACGCTGGCCCGGCTGGCCGGCGGCAGCACCCGCAAGCACAAGCCCCGCGCGGTCATCCTCACCCCCACCCGTGAGCTCGCGATGCAGGTCGCGGACGCCCTCCAGCCGTACGGCGACCAGCTCGGCCTGAAGATGAAGGTCGTGTGCGGCGGCACCTCCATGGGCAACCAGATCTACGCCCTGGAGCGCGGGGTGGACGTCCTGGTCGCCACCCCGGGCCGGCTCCGCGACATCATCAACCGCGGTGCCTGCTCCCTGCAGGACGTGGAGGTCGCCGTCCTGGACGAGGCCGACCAGATGTCCGACCTGGGCTTCCTGCCCGAGGTGACGGAACTGCTGGACCAGGTGCCGGCGGGCGGCCAGCGCATGCTGTTCTCCGCGACGATGGAGAACGAGATCAAGACCCTCGTCGACCGGTACCTCAACGACCCGGTCAGCCACGAGGTGGACGCCGCCCAGGGCGCGGTGACGACCATGTCCCACCACATCCTCGTCGTGAAGCCCAAGGACAAGGCTCCGGTCACGGCCGCGATCGCCTCCCGCAAGGGCCGCACCATCATCTTCGTCCGCACCCAGCTGGGCGCCGACCGCGTCGCCGAGCAGCTGCGCGACGCCGGCGTGAAGGCCGACGCGCTGCACGGCGGTATGACGCAGGGCGCCCGCACCCGCACCCTCGCGGACTTCAAGGACGGGTACGTCAACGTGCTCGTCGCCACCGACGTCGCCGCCCGCGGCATCCACGTCGACGGCATCGATCTCGTCCTGAACGTCGACCCGGCCGGTGACCACAAGGACTACCTGCACCGTGCGGGCCGTACGGCGCGTGCGGGCCGCACCGGCACCGTCGTGTCGCTGTCCCTCCCGCACCAGCGTCGCCAGATCTTCCGCCTCATGGAGGACGCCGGCGTCGACGCCGCGCGCCACATCATCCAGGGTGGGGCCGCCTTCGACCCGGAGGTCGCCGAGATCACCGGCGCCCGCTCGATGACCGAGGTGCAGGCCGAGTCCGCGGGCAACGCCGCCGCGCAGGCCGAGCGCGAGGTCGCTCAGCTCGGCAAGCAGCTCGACCGCGCCCAGCGCCGCGCCACCGAGCTGCGCGAGGAGGCAGACCGGCTCGTCGCCCGGGTCGCCCGTGAGCGCGGGGAGGACCCGGCCGCCGCCGTCGCCGAGGCCGCCCTGGCCGCGGCCGAGGCCGCCACCGGCGTGTCGGTGCCGGAACAGCCTGCAGCCCAGGACGTGGACCGGGCGGAGCGCGCCGAGCGTTCGACGGCCGCGGCGCCGTACGAGCGCCGCGAGCGCGACGAGCGCCGCCCGTTCAACCGGGACCGCGACCGCGAGCGTGGTTTCGAGCGCCGTGACGACCGCGGTGGTGAGCGTGGTGGCTTCCGCCGGGACCGGGACCGTGGTTTCGAGCGCCGGGACGACCGCGGTGGTGACCGCGGTGGCTTCCGCCGGGACGACCGCGGTGGTGACCGTGGTGGCCGTTCCTTCGAGCGCCGTGACGACCGCGGTGGTGACCGCGGTGGCTTCCGCCGGGACGACCGCGGCGGGCACCGCGGCAGCGACCGCCCGTTCAACCGGGACCGCCGCGACGACCGCCCCGGCTTCCGCTCGGGTGGCCACGAGCGCCCCTACGGCCGCCACGACGACCACCGCGCCGGCGGTTCGCACGGCCGCCGCGAGGACAAGCCGCGCTGGAAGCGCAACGGCTGACGCCCACGGCGACCCGGGCAGCATCTGAACGGCACAGCGCCGCCGCCCCTCCCGGGGCGCGGCGCTGTGCCGTCTCCGGGGCCCGCGCGTCCGTCGGCAGGGGCACGCCGTGCGAACCGGCCGATCCCCGACACTTGCGGCGCCTTCGTGCCCCCGACGGGGCCGTGTCACCGATACCGGATCGGCGACACCGCCGCGTCCGGCTATGCTCGGGGAGGCGACATCGCCTGGGCCCTTAGCTCAATTGGCAGAGCAGTGGACTTTTAATCCATTGGTTGTGGGTTCGAGTCCCACAGGGCCTATCCGGAGGAGACCCCGGCTCGGTACGGAACCGAGCCGGGGTCCCGTCGGTTCTGCCACCCGCCGGACACCGGTCCCGTTCTGACGGGACGTCAGGGCGTGCGGGATGGCGACTGTCGCACGGAAGGTCGCACGGGCGAGGGCGACCGTCCTGCTCCGTCCGCCTCGGTGGCGGTGGAGGCGGTGCCTCCGGGCTCCGCGCACGGCGCGGGAACTGAAACCGGTTTCAGACGACCTGTGCCGGAGCTGCACGCTCTCTGTGCCGACGCGGGGCGGTCCGCCGCATGTCGGCCACGGCGCGTGAGATCACGGGGGGTCTGACGCAGCGACAGGTGCTGATGCCGTCCGCGATCCATCGCATCCGTTCCTGCTCTTCCGCGCCAGAAAAGGGAACCTGTGAAGATCCGACGTACCCTCGCGACGGCCGTCGCCCTCGCCGCCACCGCTCCCGCCGTACTGCTCGCCGCCGGCCCGGCGTTCGCCGACGCCGCACCTGCGTCCGCGTCGTCCTCGGCGCGGACGGAGGACAAGCCCTCCGCCGCCGGGCTGGAGCGGGCCGTCGCGGAGGCCCGGAAGGCGTACGAGGACGCCGTCGCCGCCGAGTCCGCAGCCCACCAGGCCCTGGAGGACGTGCTCTGCGGCGCCTCCCCGCTCACCGTCGCCGCCGACCGGGCCCGGCAGAAGGCCGAGGACGCCGCCACGGCGAAGACCGCCGCCCACCGGGCCGTCGCCGACGCGCAGGCCCATGTCGGCGCGGTGATGGGTGACGACGACGCCAGCGACGACGACAGGGGCGCCACCCTGAGGGCCCTCGGCGAGGCGCAGAAGGCCGCCGACGCCGCCGACGCGGCCAAGACGGCCGCCGACGCCGCGTACGCGGACGCCATCAGGGCCCGCGACGACGCCCGGGCCGAGGCGGCCCGCGCCTACGGCGTCGCACAGAAGGCCACGAAGGACGCCAAGGCGGCCCTCGACGCCGCGGAGAAGGCCCTCGCGGCCGCCAGCGAGGGCGCCGGGGACGACGAGTCGTGCGCCGCCGAGCCCGACCTCGCGGTGTCGGTCTCCGGCCTGCCCGGCAGGATCGCCGCGGGGACGACGGTGGACTTCTCGATACGGCTGACCAACCGCACCCGGCGGACCCTGGACGAGGTCCGCCCGTACGTGGCCGTGCACGCGACCGGCACGAAGGGCGAGCGGGACCTCGACGGCCTGCTGAGGCTCCGGTGGTCCAGCGCCGCCTCTCCGGCGTGGAAGAGCCTCGGCCGGGACGGCTACGCGGGTGCGGTCGGCCCGCTGAAGGCGGGCGCCCGCGCCGACGTCGCCCTGCGGCTCACCGTGGGCTCCGGGGCGCCCGCCGGCGAGGGCGTCGCCCTCACGGCGGGCGACTACGTCAACCACGACGGCAGCTGCGGCGGCACGCCCGACTCCACGGTCCGCACGTTCGAACTCGTCGCCGCGGGTTCCGCGTCCGGCGGCGGCGCGGGGCCGGCGACCTCCACGACCCCGCGCACCCCGGGGGCCACGCCGCAGGGTGGGACCTCCGTGGTGCCGGTGTCGGCCACGACCACGCGGACGGGCACGCTCGCCGCGACGGGCGCGCCGTCCGCCCTGCCGCAGCTCGCCCTGGCGAGCGGTGCCGCCGTGGTGCTCGGCGCGGGCACGACGGTCCTCGCACGCCGCCGCTCCGCCCGCTCCGGCGTCTGACCCGCCGCGGGCGTCGTCCGTCCGGTGTGCCGTTCAGCCGGCCAGGTGCCGGTTCGGCGCCTTCGCCCGCTCCTCGTGCTCCGGCAGGACGACCACCTCGGCGCCCCCGGCCGCCAGCACCCCGCTGCCGTCCGCGCCCTCGACGAAGGTGTCGGGTTCGCGCCAGGCCGTGACCACGCGCCGGACTCCGGCCGCCAGGATCAGCCGGGCGCACGGCAGCGGCCGGGAGGCGCGGCGGGCGCACGGTTCCAGGCTGCTGTAGACGGTCGCACCGGGTAGACGCGGATCGTCCGGGGCGATCTTCGCCAGGGCAGCCTCCTCGGCGTGCACGACGGGGTCGCCGGCCTCGCGTGAGTGGCCTCGCGCCAGTTCGGTGCCGTCGGCCGCGACGACCACCGCGCCGACGCTGAAGGCGGTCTCGGACGGTGGGCACCGGTCGGCCAGCCGGCAGGCGAGCGACAGCCAGTGGTGGTCGGCGGCGGTGGCCGTCGGCCCGGCTCCGGGAGCGGTGGGCTCGTAGCGCATCAGGACGACGTCCTGGATCTGCCGGGTCTCCACCAGGCGGAGGCGGCCCGGCTGGTAGGTGCCGGGGCCGAAGAGGCGGGGCGCCTTCGGGTCACCGACGAAGAGCGGGGCGAGGACCAGCTGGAGTTCGTCGGCCAGTCCCTGCTGCAGGAGCTGGGTGTGGACCGTGCCACCGCCCTCGACCATCAGGCGCCGCACACCCCGGACGTCGTGCAGATGCTCCAGCAGGCGGCGCCAGTCCAGCGCCGCGCCCAGCGGCACCACGTCGGCCGCGATGCCGGTCCGCGTGGCCCGCGTGGCGCCCCGGTCCGTGGTGTAGAGGAGCTTCTCGCCGCCGGTGTGCCAGAACCGTGCCCCCGGGTCGAGGTCGCCGGACCCGCTGACGGTGACCTTGAGCGGGTACTCGGGCCGCCCGGCGGCCCGGCGGGCGGCGCGCCGCCCGGGGGAGTTGACCAGCAGGCGGGGGTTGTCGGCGCGGATGGTGCCGGCGCCGACGAGGATCGCGTCGACGGAGGCGCGCACCTCGTCGACCCGGTCGAAGTCGGCCGGGCTGGACAGCAGCAGGCGCTCGGGTCCGGTGTCGTCCAGACAGCCGTCGAGGGAGACGGCGGCGGACAGCAGGACGTAGGGGAGGGGCATCGACGCTCTCCGCTCGGGAACGAGACTTGGTTCAATTTTGAAGCAAACTTCCACTGGTGGCATGACGACCCGCTGGCCCGCGCCCGAGGAGCAGCGAGCCTGGCGCGCGTACACCGCCGCGACGCACCTCCTGGAGGACGCGCTGGACCGGCGGCTCCAGCAGGACGCCGGCATGCCCCATCTTTACCGAGACTCTCGCAGAAAGCCCCGGCGTTCATCGACGCCGAGGGTGCCCGGCTGCCCGGCCTGGTCGGGGTTGTCGGTGAGCAGGTCGACGCGGTCGATGCCGAGGGAATCCGGTCGCCCGAACCCTTCGCCGCGGGCCCCGAACCAACCGGTTCGCTACCTGCCCTGTTCATGGCGTACACTGGGATCACCGACGCGGGGTGGAGCAGCTCGGTAGCTCGCTGGGCTCATAACCCAGAGGTCGCAGGTTCAAATCCTGTCCCCGCTACTGAAGGCCGAGGGCCGGAGACCGAGGGGTCTCCGGCCCTCGGTGCGTTCTGCGCCGGGTCGCTGCCGAGCGCTTCGCCGCGGTCCGTGCCGGGCTCCCGCCCCACTGCCGTCACCCTCGTCGGTTCTCCACCCTCCGTGGGTGTCATCCACTCGGCGCACCCCGCTCGCCGTGTGCCCCTGCCGCGGGAAACCTGGACGGACGGAGCGCACGGAGCGGACGGAACGTCGCCGGACCCCGGCCGGACATGTCCCGGACGGTCCGGACGGGCCCGTACGAGCGTTGTGGACCGGCGAGGTCAGGGTGTGGACGTAGGCCAGTGGGAGACGAGTGTGCGGCCTGGTGACATGGCGGACGACGGGTCGCCCCCGCAGGGCGGCGGGCGCCGACCCGGCGATCCGGTCCAGTCCCCCGGCCCCGGCGACCTGCCCGTGCCCCCCGCGTCCGAGGGCCGGCGGATCTCCCGCGCCCGCACCGCCGTACGTCTGCTCCCCGTGCTGCTGATCGCCGCCGGCGGCGTCTACGACTACTACACGCCCTCGAAGTACAGCGCGGCGCCGCTGTTCACCGCCGCCCCCCTGGTGGCCGCCCCGCTGTACTCGCGGCGCGGCACCGTGCTCACCGGCTTCGCCGCCACGGTCGTCGTGCTCGCCGTCCACCTCGTGCTCGGGGGCGTCTTCGACGTGGACGCCGTCACCGAGCTGGTCACCGTCGTGACCGTGTCCGCGCTCGCCGTACTGATCAACACCCTCGTCCGGCGCAGCAGCGAGCAGCTCGCCTCCGCCCGTGAGATCGCCGAGGCGGCGCAGCGCGCCGTCCTGCCCGAGCCGGTGGAGCGGATCGGCGGCTTCCAGATCGCGGCGCGGTACGAGGCCGCGCAGGCGGACGCCTCCATCGGCGGCGACCTGTACGCGGTGCAGGACAGCCCGCACGGCGTCCGGCTCATCGTCGGGGACGTGCGTGGCAAGGGCCTGGGGGCGGTGTCGGCCGTGGCGGTGGTCATCGGTGCGTTCCGGGAGGCCGCCGAACAGGAGGCCACGCTGGAGGCGGTGGCCCAGCGCCTGGAGCGGGCCCTGGTCCGGGAGGGCGCCCGGCGGGGTGGCGTCGACGCCTTCGAGGGGTTCACCACCGCCGTCCTGGCGGAGCTGCCACACGGCGACGGCCCCCTCCGCATCCTCAACCGCGGCCATCCCCCGCCCATGCTGCTGTATGCCGACGGCACGGTGCGCGCGCTGCTCCCCACCCGGCCCGCGCTGCCGCTCGGTATGGGCGAGCTCGGGGCCTGGCCGGACCGGGCCGACGGGGCCGGCTTCCCCAGCGGCGCCACCCTGCTGCTCTACACCGACGGCGTCAGCGAGACCCGCGACCCGCACGGCCGCTTCTACGACGTCGAGGAGCGGCTGGAGGGCCGTGTCTGTGGCGATCCGGGCACGCTGCTCGCCGCCGTCGCCAGGGATGTGAGACGTCACTCGGGCGGGCACCTGACGGACGACATGGCGCTGCTCGCCGTGCGGCGGCCGTGAGCGTCACCGAACGTGCTCGGGCGACCGCCCTGCGCATAACAACTGACACACTGTCAGTTTTCGGGTCTCGCCGGAGGCCGAGTCAACTCGCCCGATTTGGCACGGTCGTGGCGTGTAAGTCCCGGCCGGAAGTGTTAATGATCAAGCCGAACGGCTTGGAATCCCGGCTCCGCGTCTATTAACGTTCGATAACGCAGCACGGTCGTCCCAGCCGCCACAAGAGGCGGCTCCGTGCTCACGCGCCGAATCCCGTCAGGGAACCGGGGAACCACCACCTTGGGGTGAATCGGGCGTATGCCGCCGTCGGTCGACGGCGCGTATACGCGCGTAGGAGACCTTCCCGCTCCGAACCCGTCAGCTAACCCGGTAGGCGACGGAAGGAAAGGAGTACGCCCGCGTGGCGTCCAACCGTCCTGCCTCCGCACCCCCGTTCGTGCCGAGCCAGCAGCGCACCGAGACCTTCGGCTACGGCAGCTACCGCACCGACGAGGGCCCCTGGGAGGAGTGGAACCCCACCGAGGAGTCCATCCGCCCCGTCCGCGGCCGGCACCGGGTCGTCAAGCAGCGCGGCGGACTCGCCCGCAGCTCCACCGTGCTGGGCGTCGGCGTCATCGCCGCCGTCGGCGCGGGCGGCATGGCGAGCGCACAGACCGGCAAGCCCCCGGTGTCCATCTCCCTGCCCGACCTGCCGTCGGTCGGCTCCCTGATCTCCGACGACGAACCCGTCGCCGAGCCCGCCGCCGGCCCGCTCAGCGACATCGGCGGGAGCACCGTCGGCACCGAGCAGAGCGTCGACGACGCCGGTGAGGCCCTGCGCACCCGCATCATGGCCCAGGCCGAGCAGCAGCAGGTCGTGGTCGACACGAAGGCGCAGCTCGCCACCGAGGCCGCTCTCGCCAAGCAGGCGCAGGACGCCGCCGCGGCGGCGGAGAAGCAGGCCGCCGAGAAGGCCGCCGCCGCGAAGAAGGAGGCGGAGGAGGAGGCCGCGAAGAAGGCCGAGGCCGAGCGGCTCGCCGAGCTGGCCCGCCAGTACTCGCTGCCGACCTCGTCGTACACCATCACCTCCACCTTCGGTCAGGCCGGCTCCATGTGGTCCTCCGGCTACCACACGGGTCTCGACTTCGCCGCTCCCACCGGCACGCTCATCAAGGCCGTCCACAGCGGAACCGTCACCGAGGCCGGCTGGGCCGGCGCCTACGGCTACCGCACGATCCTCACCCTCGACGACGGTACGGAGCTCTGGTTCTGCCACCAGTCGTCGATCAAGGTCAGTGTCGGCCAGAAGGTCAACACCGGCGACGTCATCGGCCGCGTGGGCGCCACCGGCAACGTCACCGGCCCGCACCTGCACCTGGAGGTGCACCCCGGCGGCCAGGCCACCGGGATCGACCCGATGGCATGGCTGCGCAGCAAGGGCCTCACCCCCTGACGTCCCCGCATGCGGGCTGAGTCCTTGTCTTCCGGTGCGATCCCCCCGGACCCCCAGGGTCCCGGATCCCGCTGATCCCCCTGCTTCCCCTCCTCCTCACCCCTCGCGGCTCCCCGATCCCCGGCGGTCCTGACGACACCCCCCCGTCAGGACCGCCGGTCCGTGTCCGCGGGAAGCGGGCGGGAACGCGTGCGGGGCACACCGCCGCGGGCCAGGGCCGGGCGGGCAGCCGTACGCTGCGGACGCCGGGTGCGGAGGCCTCTTCTCCCGGCTCGGTGCTCCGGGGAGCCGGGCCCCTGGGACACCGGGGTGCCCGGCCCGGCCGTGGAGGGCTGCCGCTCGCCGGCCCCGTGCCGGTGGCCGGCTACGACTGGTAGGGGTTGTACGGTGCTGCCGGCCCGTGCCCGGCCGGGGACCACGGCCCCGTTGCCTGCCCGTGCCAGGGTGCCGCCTGCCCGCTTCCCTGCCCCTGCCACGGAGCAAGGTGTCCCTGCCACGGAGCGGCGTGGCCCGGTGCCTGCCCCGGCCACTGGTACTGCCCCGGCCACGGCACCGGCCCCGGCACGGCAGTCGCCGCGGGCCAGGCGGGCGCCGTCGCCCGTGCCGCGTACTCCAGGGCCGGCCGTGCCACCTCGCGGCGCGCCCACAGCTCGTGCAGCAGCTCCCGCTCCCGTACGACGAAGTCGGCGTCCGCCCGCCCGCGGCGCCCCCGTCGCCGGAGGAACGCCAACGACGTCGCGAACGCCTCGTACTGCGCCACCGCTCGCGCGGCCTGCTTGCCGATGTGGTGGCCGGCGTACTCGCGGGCCAGCCGGCGGGCCCGCATCGAACCGAGGGCGAACGGCTCGCCCGGCGTCAGCCAGCCGGCGACGACATAGGCCGGCAACTCCTCGCGGACCGTGCGCAGCTCGCGCTGCCGGGTCCAGATCACCAGCCACGTCAGCAGCCCGAACGCGGGCAGCATGAAGGCGCCGTACACGGCGAAGAACCCGAAGGGGCCGAAGGTCGCGGAGCCGTTCCAGAAGGCGTGCATGCCCATCGCGAGCAGCAGGCCGGCCGGGGGCAGCAGGAAGCGCCTGGCGCGGCGGCGTTCTCCGGAGACGGCGGCGATCCCGAAGCCGATGCCGGTGAACACGGTGAACAGCGGGTGCGCGAACGGCGACATGATGACGCGCACGAAGAACGTGGCGGCCGTGACGGAGGCGATGCCGCGGTCGCCGGACATCTGGTCGGTGCCGAAGGCTGTCCCGAGATAGAGGATGTTCTCGGTGAACGCGAAGCCGGTGGCCGTGATCCCGGCTATGACCACGCCGTCGACGATCCCGGTGAAGTCACGTCTGCGGAAGAGGAAGACGAGGAGGACGGCGGCGGCCTTGGCCGACTCCTCCACGATCGGCGCGACGACGGTGGCGCCCAGGGTGTCCGCGCTGGACGGGTCGGCGGTGGACGTGGCGATCCACCGGGTCGCGAAGCTGTTGGCGACGATGGCGACCAGCGCCGCCGCGCACGCTCCCCAGGCGAAGGCGAACACCAGGTTCCGCCAGGGGCCGGGCTCCACCCGGTCGAGCCAGCGGAACGCGGCGATGAGCAGCGGTACCGGCAGCACGGCGAGCCCGAGGCCGACCAGGAAGCCCTGGGTACCGGTCTGCTCGCGCACCAGGGCGAGGATGACCAGCCCGGACAGGGCGAGCAGGGTGATCAGAGCTCCGTAGCGGACCCAGCTCCGCTGCCACCAGTGCGCGTGCCGCAGCGCACCGCCGGCCGGGTCGACTCCCTCGCCGGGGTGCGGCGGATACGGCGGACAGGTCGGGTACGGGGAAGTGCTGGCCACGGCATCGACCCTAACGAGGCGGGGGTGTCGCCCGCGACGGCGTATCGCGCCGCCCGCCGGGGCGCGGGGTCTCACGCGCCGGTGGTCACGCGGAGGAGCGGCATGCGCCGGTGGTCCCGCGCTGCGGGTCCTGAGCTGCCGTTCACGCGCCGCTGGAAGACGGGTTCCGGCTCTGGGACCGGTTCCGGTCCTGCTCCCGGCCGTGGTGCTGCACGCGACGGAAGAGCAGGTCGTTCACGACATGCCCCTTGTCCAGTCCCTGCCCCTCGAAGCGGGTCAGCGGCCGGAAGCCGGGGCGTGGCGCGAAACCGCCGTCGGCCCGGGTGTTCTCGAAGTCGGGGTGCCCGGTGAGCACCTCCAGCATCTGCTCGGCGTACGGCTCCCAGTCGGTGGCGCAGTGCACGAGCGCCCCCGGCCGGAGTCTGGCCGCGGCGAGCGTGAGGAACTCCGGCTGGATGAGCCGCCGCTTGTGGTGGCGCTTCTTCGGCCAGGGGTCGGGGAAGTACACACGCAGCCCGTCGAGTGCGTCGGGGGCCAGCATCTCCCGGAGCAGGATGATCGCGTCGCCGTTGCCGACCCGGACGTTGGACAGGCCGTTCTGGTCCGCGAGATTGAGCAGGTTGCCCTGGCCCGGGGTGTGGACGTCCACCGCGAGGACGTTGGTCCCCGGGTCGGCCGCCGCCATCTGCGCGGTGGCCTCGCCCATGCCGAAGCCGATCTCCAGCACGACCGGGTGGTCGTTCCCGAACAGCTCCTTCAGGTCGATGACCTGCTGCCCGTCGATGTCGAGCCCCCACTCGGGCCACAGCCGCTGCAGCGCGTCCGCCTGCCCGGCCGTCACCCGGCTCCTGCGGGGCTGGAAGCTCCGGATCCGCCGCTCGAAGTGCGAGCCGGCCGGATCGGCCTTCGGGCCGTCCGGGAACCGGGGCTCCCCCTTGGCACGGGTGTGCCGGACGGACACACCGGGGACGTGGGAGGACCGCTCGTCGCCGGGGACGGGCCGGGGGGGTCGGGAGGTGCTCACGGAGTCAGACACAGTGAGGTCGATTTTACGGGGGTGGGCTCCCGGCCCCACGAGTGACCGGTTCCGCGGACCGCCGGGCGCGGGCGCCGAACGTCCCGGCCCGCCGCCCCAAGCGCCGGGGACGTCGGCCGGGCGCCCGCGGAGGCCCGTGCCGGGCAGCGCCGAGGAGGGGCGGATCAGGCCGACGCCAGCACGTCCAGCGCCCGTCTCGCCACCTCCCTGCCGATCGGCAGGGAGGCCGTGGCCGCGGGCGAGGGCGCGTTCAGCACGTGCACCGTGCGTGGGCCCTGCCGGATCAGGAAGTCGTCGACCAGCGTCCCGTCCCGCAGCACGGCCTGGGCCCGCACCCCGGCGGGCGCCGGTACGAGGTCCTCCTCCTCCACGCCCGGCAGCAGCCTGCGGACCGCCTCGACGAACGCCGCCTTGGACAGCGACCGCCGCAGCTCCCCGATCCCGTACCGCCAGTGCCGCCGCGCGATGTGCCACGAACCGGGCCACGCCGCCGTCGCCGCGGCCTCCCGCGGCCGGACGACCCCCCAGCCGTATCCCTCGCGGGCCAGCGCCGGTACCGCGTTGGGCCCGATGTGCACGCCACCGTCGAAGCCCCGCGTCAGATGCACCCCGAGGAACGGGAACGCCGGATCCGGCACCGGATACACCAGCCCCCGCACCAGCTCGGGACGTGCCAGCTCGTAGTACTCCCCGCGGAACGGCACGATCCGCACCTCGGGGTCGTCGCCGGCCAGCCGCGCGATCCCGTCGCAGTGCAGTCCGGCGCAGTTCACCAGCACGCGCCCGCGGACGACGTCCCCGTCCGCCGTGCGCACCGCGGCCCCCCGCTCGGTCCGCCGGTCGATCCGGACGACCTGCGCGCCGTACCGGATCTCCGCGCCCGAGGCCTCGGCGAGCTGCCGGGCCACGCCGGCGAAGTCGCACACCCCGGTGGTGCCGACGTGTATCGCGGCCAGGCCGCGCACCTCCGGCTCGTACTCCGCGATCTGGGCGGTGCCCAGCTCCCGCACCGGAAGGCCGTTCTCCCGGCCGCGCTGCACCAGGGCGTGCAGCCGCGGCAGTTCGTCCCGCTCGGTCGCGACGATCAGCTTGCCGGTGACGGCGTGCGAGATGCCGTACTCCGCGCAGAACTTGACCATCTCCGCGGCGCCCCGGACGGCGTACCGCGCCTTCAGCGAGCCCGGCCGGTAGTAGATCCCGCTGTGGATGACGCCGCTGTTGCGCCCCGTCTGGTGCAGGGCGGGCCCCCGCTCCTTCTCCAGCACGGTCACCCGCGTCCCCGGCGCGGCACGCGTGATCGCATAGGCGGTGGACAGCCCGACGATCCCGCCGCCGACCACCAGCACGTCGCAGTCGTACGCGACCTCCTGCCGCACCTGCACCACCTCCCGCATCGATAGTGCACTGCGCCACTGACATCGCCTTCAAACACGTCCGGCCGCCCGCGTCGCCGTCAGCGCGGTCCCGAGCCGGCCGGCGACCCCTCTCCGGGCCGGCACGATCGGCGCGTTCTCCCGCCGGCGAGGCGGTTACGCCGGGGCGAGCAGCGGCCGTGCCCGTTCCCGCAGCTCCACCACACGGGGCTCGTCGCCGTACGGCTCCAGCCGGTGCAGCAGGTCCTTCACGTACTCCGTCGTCCGTGCCGAGGAGATCCGCCCCGCGACCTCCACCGCCCGCACGCCCTGCTCGCAGGCCGCGTCGAGATTGCCGGACTCCAGCTCCGCGACCGCGGAGACGACGAGCCTGAGCCCGTGCGAGCGGACGAACTCCTCCGTCGGCTTCGACAGGGCCTGTTCGGTGAACCGGCGGACCTGCCGCGGCGCCTTGAGGTCGCGGTAGCACTCCGCGGCGTCCGCGGCGAAGCGGTCGTAGGAGTAGAAGCCCAGCCAGGAGGGGTCGTTGTCGCCGGGCCGGGACCGCTCCAGCCAGCCCTCCGCGGCCGTCAGGGCCGCTCCGGCGGCCTGTCCGTCGCCCGCTCGGGCGTGCGCGCGCGCCTCGACGAGACGGAAGAAGCTCATGGTGCGGGCGGTGGCCAGGCCCCGGTTGCGCTCCAGGGCGGCCTGCGCGAGGTCGACGCCCTCGTCCCCGAAGCCCCGGTAGGTGGCCTGGAGCGACATCGACGCCAGCACGTACCCGCCGAGCGGGACGTCCGCCGCCGCACGCGCCAGCCGCAGCGCCTGGATGTAGTACCGCTGCGCGGCCTCCTGCTGCCCCGTGTCGAAGGCCATCCAGCCGGCGAGGCGGGTCAGCTCGGCCGACGCGCCGAACAGGGACCGGCCCACCTCGTCGGAGTAGGAGCCGAGCAGCAGTGGTGCCGCCTCCACCCGCAGGCACTCCGGCACCATGGACGAACGCCAGTCGCCGCCTCCGTACTTGGAGTCCCAGCGCCTGGCGTCCTCGGCGGCCTCACGCAACTTCTGCACATCGCTGTGGCCGACTTTGATCGGTGCGCCGGAGCCCTCCGCCGGGCCGGCCTCGCGCGCCACCGAGCTGTCGGCCGGGGTTATCAGCCAGCGTGAGGCGGGCGTTGCGTATGCGCTGACTGCGAACGATCCGGCCAGCGACTGCCAGATGCCGCCCGAGCCGGCGCGGCGCCCGGCGAGGTCCAGGCGGTACAGGTCCGTCGCCGACTTCACCGCCAGTCCGACGTCGCGCGGGAAGGCGAGGCCGACTTCGGGCGCCGGGTCCGCGTCCGCCAGGCCGATCTCGTGGAGCGGCACCGGGCGGCCCAGCTTCTGGCCGATGGCGGCGGCGATGAGGTGCGGTGCCGCACCCTGCGGCACCATGCCCTTCGACACCCAGCGCGCCACCGAGGTCTTGTCGTAGCGAAGAGTCAATCCGCGTTGGGCGCCAAGGTCGTTGACGCGGCGGGCGAGCCCTGCGTTGCTGATTCCCGCGAGGGCGAGAACGGCGCCGAGCTTTTCGTTCGGCCCGCGTTGCTCCCTGGACATGCGCCACCCCTCGACACAGACGGCTGCCGCGCTGGCATAACCACGCGGCATTCGTAAACCCAGCGTAGTTCGCCGCATCCCAAGCGTTAAGGGGCATTGTTCCGGTTGGCGGGATTGTGGTCCGTACGGAAGTGCGGGCGCCTGCACGCAGGGTTGCGGCGCGCTCCTGCCGTGTGGCTGTGCGCCCGTCCGTGCGCTCTTCTCCGGCCACCGGGGGAGCGGTTCCATGGGTGGTGCGTGGGTCGGCCCGCTGTACTGGATCCAGTGGGCTGGGGGACACCGCCGCCTTCATCCCCGCGGGCGGCGGTCCGGTCCGGGAGACGTCGCCGTCTCCCGGACCGTGCGCTGTCCGGACCCCGTGTCAAGGCCGGGTCGCATATGTACGGAGCGTGTGCGCTTCGCGCGCGGACACGCGCCAATCCGCCCCGGGCGCCATCGATTTGGCTGAAAATCGACCCCCGTCCGTACCGCCTGATTCCCGCTCCCACCATGGAACTTCAGGGCGCACAGGGCGTCTTGGGGGAGTGAACCGGGGGCGCATTCGCGTCGCAGCCGTTCCGTCCCAGCAGCGCACTCCCCGGCGCACTTCGCGGCGCGCAACCGGCTCCGTCGCCCCGCCGGGCGGCGCTCTTCGTGGCAGCATGGTGAACCGTTCGTACGGTGCACGGAATGTCCACAGCCTGTGGAGGCGTCGATGCGGTGGTTGGTGGGATGGAGCAGCACCGCCGCGAGGGCAGCAGCGGCCGGCTCCGCCGGGGCCACCGGACACGACGGTGAGACCGTGCACCCCGTCGGCTCGCAGCTGCTGTGGGGCGACCCGGACCCGCTCTGGGCGGTCGGCGACTGGCGGCCCGACGAGGTCCGGGTGGTCAGGGCCGACCCCGCGACCCGCATCGCCGTGCTGGGCCTGTGCGGCGCGACCGACGAGCAGCTGCGCGTCGGCCTGTTCGCCGCCCGCGGTGGCGCACTGCGCCACCTGACCGCCTGGCCCGGCAGCTACACCGCCGTCGTCCAGGTCGGCCGCAGGATCACCGTGTGCGGCGATCTCGCCGGAGCGCGCCCGGTGTTCCACACCCCCTGGGCGGGCGGCACCGCCTACGCGACGGCCGCACTGCCCCTGGCCGACCTCATCGAGGCCAACCTGGACTTCGGGCACCTCGCCGCGCTCCTCGCCGCCCCCGACGTGCCGGCCGCGCTGCACGACTCCACCCCGTACGCGGGCGTGCGGCGCATCCCGCCCGGGCACGCGCTGATCCTGCGCGCCGGGGCGCGCGAGATCGCCGGCTACGAGCCCGTCGCCTCGCTCGCCGTGGCCGCCCCCGCGGCCGACCCGGACAGCGCCGTGGACGGTGTGCGCGACGCGCTCGTCGACGCCGTGCGCGCCCGCCTGTCCGCGCCCCGGCACATCCCCGACATCGACCCCGGCCCGGTCCCCGGGATGGGCCCCGCCGAACGGCGCGCCGCGCGCGGCATGCCCGCCCCGGGCATCGGCGCCGACCTCTCCGGCGGCCCGGCCTCCGGCACGCTCGCGCTGCTGGCCGCCGGCCTGCCGGGCAGGCCGGGAACGATCCTCGGCCACGGCACCGGCGCCGGCGAACGCCTGCTGGCGGTCACCTTCAACGACCTCGCGGTCGCCGGCCGCGAGGCCGAACTGGAGCGGGCGGGCGCCCTCGCCGCCAACCCCCGCCTGCACCACGTCGTCGTCACCGGCGCCGAGGACGTCCTGCCGTACGCCGAGCTGGACGGCCCGCTCACCGACGAGCCCGGCTCCGTCCTGGTGACGGCGGCCCGCCACCGGGCCCGCCTGATGTCCGGCAGCGCCGACCACTTCATCGGGCACGGGGCCCGCCAGGTCCTGGACGCCCACCCCGCGCGCCTCGCCGACCTGCTCATGGACCGCAAGCGCCGCCACCTGGTCCGCCCGGTCGCCGCGCTGGCCAAGGCGGACGGCTCGGTCCTGGTCCCCGCGCGCGTGTACGCCGCCGCCCGCCGCCTGGCCCGCACGCCGTACCGGTCGGGACTGGAGAACCTGGCCGAACGCCTGCTGCACCAGCGCTTCGACGAGCCCGGCGGAGCGGTCGGGGCGTCCCTGGCGGCACTCGCCTGGGCCTCCCCCGGCCCCGCCGCCCGCTGGCTGACCGGTGAGGCCCTGGCGGAAGTATCGGTTCGTCTCCGGGAGACCCTGCACCGCTTCGGGGCGGGACCGGGGCACCGCCCGGGCGACCACCGCGCGCGGGCCGCGCTCGCCCGGCACGCCGCCGACCTGAGGGTCCTGGAACAGGCGGCGGAGATCCGCTCGCAGCGCCTGCACGCGCCGTTCCTCGACAACCAGGTCGTCCGGGCCTGCCGCGCCCTCCCGGAGACCCTGCGGGTCCGGCCCGGCGCCCGCGCCGAGATCCTGCGCACCGTCCTGCAGGGTGCCGGCGTGAGCGACCTCCCACCCGGCTGGGGCGCCCCCTCCCACGCCTCCTCCGCCGCCGCGGCCCGCACCGGCCTCCGGGTCGCCGAGGACCCCCTGCTGGCCCTCTTCGACACCCCGCTCCTGGCCGAGGCCGGCCTCGTCGAGGCCCGTGTCGTCCGTGAGGCCCTGCGCGGCGCCGCCGCCGGCGACCCCCTTCCCCCGGACGGCCTCGCGCAGATCGTCGCCCTGGAGCTGTGGCTCCGCCGCCTCCTGGCCCGCCGGGGTACCTGCTGGACCGGCACGCCGGCACGCGCGCGTGCCGTCCCGGCAGGCGTCACCCGCACACCCCGGGCGGTGGAGCCGGTACGCCGACCGGGCTGACCCACCGCGGGGGACGGGGCAGGGCACGAAGACGCCACGGGACGCCGGGGACGCCGGGGACGCCGGGGACCGTCACGTCCCCCCGTCCCCGCCGGTGGCACGACACCGCCCGGCGCCCAAACCCCGTGCCCTTCCCGACGGCCCCGGCGACAATGACCCGATGCGGTACGCGATCCTGGGCGTCACCCAGGCGGAGGACGACCACGGCAGACCCCTGCCCGTCAGAGGCCCCCGCCTGCGAGCCCTGCTCACCGCCCTCGCCCTGCGGCCCGGCCGCGTCACCGCCCCCGGGACCCTGATCGGGGACGTGTGGGCGGACGACCCGCCCCGGGACGCCCCCGCCGCCCTCCAGGCCCTCGTCGCCCGTCTGCGCCGCGTCCTCGGCAGGGACGCCGTCGCCTCGGCGCCGGGCGGCTACCGGCTCGCCGCGACGGAGGGCGATGTCGACCTCCACGTCTTCGAACGGCTCGTACGGCAGGCGACCGCCGACCTCGCCGGAGGCGACCCCGCCACCGCCGCCCCCGTCCTCGACGAGGCGCTCGCGCTGTGGCGGGGGCCGGCGCTCGCCGACCTCCCCGACCGCACCGCGGCCACCCGCGCGCAGGCCCTGCGCCTGGAGGCGGCCCGCGCCCGCGCCGAGGCCCGGCTGTGCCTGGGCCGCGCCCACGACGCCGTACCGGAGCTGCAGGAACTGACCGCGGCGCACCCCTACGACGAGCCCCTGCGGGCCCTGCTGCTGCGGGCCCTGCGCGACTGCGGCCGCACGGCCGACGCCCTCGCCGCCTACGACGCCGCCCGCCGCATCCTCGCCGACGGCCTCGGCGCCGACCCCGGACCGGAACTGCGGGCCCTGCACGCCGAGCTGCTCGACCCCGCCCGGCGCTCCATGCCCGCCCCGGATCCGGCGGCCGGTCCCGCACCGCGGCACCTGCCCGCCCGGACCGGCAACATCCGTCCCCGGCTGACGTCATTCGTCGGCCGGGAACCCGAACTCGCGGCCCTCCGCTCCGACCTGCGCAGGGCCCGGCTCGTCACCCTCATCGGGCCGGGCGGCTCGGGCAAGACCCGTCTGGCGGAGGAGGCCGCCGCCGGCATCGAGCAGGCGTGGCTGGCCGAGCTGGCGCCGCTCGACCGGCCGGAGGCGGTGCCGGGCGCGGTCGTCAGCGCCCTCGGCCTGCGCGAGACCGTCCTGCTGGCCAACGACCTCGCCACCCCGCAGGACGACCCGGTCGCCCTCCTCGTCGACCACTGCGCGCCGCGCGGCCACCTCCTGATCCTCGACAACTGCGAGCACGTCGTCGGCGCGGTGGCCGACCTCGCCGAGATCCTCCTGACCCGCTGCCCCAGGCTGACGATCCTCGCCACCAGCCGTGAGCCCCTCGGCGTCCCCGGCGAGGCGGTGCGCCCGGTCGAGCCGCTCCGTCCCGACCAGGCGCACCGCCTCTTCCGGGAGCGTGCCGCGACCGTCCGCCCCGACGCCGGCGGCACGCTGAGCGGCCAGGAGGCCGTCGCGGAGATCTGCCGCCGCCTCGACGGCCTGCCGCTGGCCATCGAACTCGCGGCGGCCCGGCTGCGGATGCTGACCCCCCGGCAGATCGCCGACCGCCTCGACGACCGCTTCCGCCTCCTCACCTCCGGCAGCCGCACGGCGCTGCCCCGTCAGCAGACCCTGCGGGCCGTCGTCGACTGGTCCTGGGACCTGCTCGACGAGCGGGAGCGGACGGCGCTGTGCGAGATGTCCGTCTTCGCCGGAGGCTGGGACCTCGCGGCCGCGGAGGCCGTGTGCACCGGCCCGGTCGCCGAGCTCGTCGGGGCGCTGGTCGACAAGTCCCTCGTCGTCGCGACCCCGTATGCCTCCGGGTGCGAGCAGGAGGCGTCCCCCGGTATGCGCTACCGGATGCTGGAGACGATCCACGAGTACGCCGTCGAACGCGCCGCCGAGGTCCCCGGTCTGCGTGCCGGGGCCGAGCGGCGGCACCGCGCGTGGGTGTCCGCGCTGGCGGCCCGGGCGGAGCCGCGGCTGCGGTCCGCCGCGCAACTACCGTGGATCGCCCGTCTGGAGACCGAACTGGACAACATCCGCGCGGCCCTGCACCGGGCCCTCACCGCCGGCGACGAGGAGGGGGCCGGTGCGCTGTGCCTCGCCCTGGGCTGGTTCTGGTGGCTGCGCAACTACCGCCGCGAGGGCCATGACTGGGTCACCCGCACCCTCCGCCTGGGAGCGGCCCTGGACGCCCGGCCGTCCACCGCACCCCACCCGCGGGCCCACGACCGTTCCGCCGCCCGGCTCCACGGGACCCCGCCCGGCGGCGACGGCCGGCCCACCGGCCCCGCGTCCGCCTCCGCCGCCGTCCGCGAGGCCGCCGCCGACGCGATCCCCCCGGCGGCCTCAGACGTCCCCGGCGATGTCCTCTCCGGCGCCGTCCTCGACCCCGTGGACGCCTTCCTCACGGCACCGGACGGCGAGTCCCGGCACCCGCGGCACGACCTGCGCATGGACCTGCGGATGCTGCACCTGTTCTACCGCAGTGAGCTCCCGCCGGCGGACAACCCGCCGGACGAGCGGACGCGGCAGTACGTGTCCCGGCTGCTGGCCCACTTCGAGCGGGGAGGGCCCCGGACGGCCCGGATGCCCGGCATCGTGTGGCCGCTGGCCGCCCACTTCCTGGGCGACCCGGGCGACGCGCGGACGGCCATGAGCACCGCGCTCGCGCAGTGCCGCGCCCACGGAGGCGACTGGGAGGTCGGCGTCACCCTGATGATCCGCACCCACATGGCCGTCGACTCCTCGGGCGGCATGGAACGCGTCGACGACGACCTCGCCGAGCTGCGGGCCATCGGCCGCCGTGTCGGTGACCGCTGGATGCGCGCACAGGTGTCCGGCGCCGCCGGTGAGGCCGCCATGGCGCGGGGCCGGTTCGCGGAGGCCGAGCGGGAGTACCGGGAGGCGCTGAGACTCGCCCACGAGGTCGGTGCCCACGCCGAGGCGCCGTTCCTGCTCGCCCGGCTGGGCGAGATCGCCTACCGCGCCGGGGACCGCCCCGCCGCGGTGGCCGCCCTGGACGAGTCGGCCACCGCCGCCGACCGGTACGGCGTGGCGGACGCCAAGGCGTTCGTCCTGCTGATGCGTGCCCAGATGGCGCTGGACGACAAGGACACCGCCCGGGCGCGGGAACTCCACGAGGAGGCCCGGCAGGCGGCGATGCGCGGCACGCCGCCGCCGCAGTTCTCGGTGATGCTGGGCGCCGTCGACGCCCTGGTCCGCGCCGCCGGGTCCGGACCGGCGCACGGGCTGCCCACGCTGGCCGCCGCGCATCGCGAGGGGGTGGAGCGGCGGTGTGCGGAGTCGGTGGTGGCCGGGACGGCGGACATCGGGGCGGGGCTGCTGGCCGGCCTCGGTGACTTCGCCCGCGCGGCCCGGCTGCTCGGCGCGGCGGACCGGCTGCGCGGCGGGTACCCCCGGCCCCGCCCGGACGCCGACGCCGCCGCACGGGCCGGGACCGCGGCCCGCGACGCTCTCGGCGCCGGGCGCTACGCCGCCGAACACGCCCGGGGCGCGGCGCTCACCCCGGACGGGACCTGCTCCGAACTCGACCGGGCGGTGGCCGACCACGTCACCGGCCCGGCTCCTGAGCGCACGTGAACGCCGACTCGGCCCAGTCGGCCAGGACCGGCCTGTCGAGGTGGTGGTGCGGTTCCACCACCAGGCGGACCGTCCTGCGCCCGGCGATGCCGACGTGCACCGGCACGGCCGGGTCCCCGCCCTCGACCGTCCCGGACCGCCACAGCCGTACCCCGTCGGCGTAGACGGAGAAGCGCACCCTGCCGAGGCGCAGCATCATGTCGTCGACGCCGACCAGGGCGTCGTAGGACGTGCAGGTGCGGTTCAGGGCGACGGTGACGGAGGAGTCCCCGCGGACGGTGACGCCGTGCGCGTAGTGCTGCCCGGCGACGGACATCCCGTACCGCTGCCAGACCCAGCTGCTGCGGGCGAGGGCGATCTCCGGCGCGGTGCCGTCGCCGGCGACGGCGTACGACAACGCGCTGAGCCGGTAGACGACGGGCGGGGGCGGGGGAGTGGGCGTGGGCGTCGGGCTCGGGGCGGCGGCCGGCGTCGGGGCCGGCGGCGGTGTCGGACTCGGGGTGGGCGTCGGGGTGGGCGTCGGGCTGGGGGTGGGGGTGGGGGTGGACGTCGGGGTCGGCCTGGGCGAGGGGGCCGGCTTCAGCGCCACCGGCGCGGGCGCGGGAGGCGTCCGCACGGGCGCCGGGGTGGGTGTGGGTATCGGGGCCGGTGGCTCCTGGCGGACCACCGGCGCGGACACCGGAGGTTCGGTCTCCGGCCGCTTCGGCGGGCTGCCGCCGCCGGTCAGGGCCAGTGCCACCGCGGTGGCCGCCACGGCGACGACACCGGCGGCGATCCCCGCCTTCACGGGCGCGCCCAGCCCCTCCGAGACGACCGCGCCGCCGCCCGCGCCCGCGCCGGACGAGCC
>NZ_JADWYM010000061.1 GCF_022414535.1 Streptomyces sp. MUM 2J | reverse complement strand
CCACCGAACTCGACCTGCGTACCTTCAACAGCCGCCACCCGGTCGAACTCTTCGGCGGAGTGCGCTTTCCGGCCATCGGCGACCTGCCCTACTTGCTCACCCTCGCAGGCCACGGCTTCTACTGGTTCCGGCTCCGCAAGGAAGCCCCCTAGGAACCCGGGGCGGGGCGGTTTCCCCCGTCCCGCCCGGGGCACGCATGAGTAAACCCCGACGGCCTTCCCCCGGGGAAAGGACGTGACGCCCATGGCGGAAACGGTCACAGTCTCGGGCACTGCCAGCCACGGTCTCCTCGCATCACTGGACCCCCTGCTGCGGGAGTGGATGCCGCGGCAGCGCTGGTTCGCGGGCAAGGGACGGCCGGTCAGCGGGTTCTCGCTGGTGGCGGCCACGGAGTTGCTGCCGCACGGTGGGCGGGTGGGCCTGCACCACCTGCTGGTGCGCGCCCATCAGCCCACCGTCCCACTGCCGGCCGCGGCCCCCCATCCCGCGGACTGCTACCAGCTGCTCATAGGTGTGCGCGAGGCGCTGCCGCCCCGGCTGGCGCCCGCGCTGATCGGGCACGTGAGCGAGGGCCCGCTCGCCGGACACACGGTGTACGACGCCCTGTACGACCCCCGGCCCGCCGAGGTGCTCCTGGAGGCGATGCGCTCCCGGGCACGCATCGGCGGGCTTCGTTTCGATCGGGAGCCGGGCCGCGGGATACGACCGGGCCTGGTGCCCCGCCTGATGACCGCCGAGCAGTCGAACTCGTCCGTCGTGTACGGCGACACGTTCATCCTGAAGCTGCTCCGCCGGGTGGTGCCCGGTGTCAATCCCGATCTGGAGCTTCCGCTCGCGCTGGCCCGCCAGGGCTGCGCCCGGGTGCCCGCGCCGGCGGCCTGGATGCAGGCGGAGGTGCGCGGGGAGTCGTACGTCCTCGGTGTGCTGCAGCCCTTTCTCCAGGGCGCCACCGACGGCTGGGAGCTGGCCCTGCGGGAACTGGCCAAGGGCGAGGACTTCGGTGCCGACGCGCGGGCGCTGGGGCGGGCGACCGCCGAGGTGCACACGGCGCTGGCCCACGCCCTGCCGCTCGTGACACTGGGCCACGCCCAGCTGGAACCGCTGGTCGGCGGCATGATCGAGCGGCTGGAGGCGGCGGCGCACGCGGTGCCGGCGCTGCAGCCGTACGCGCCCGGGCTGCGCACCGCGTTCGAGGCGGTGGCCGATCTGGCCGCCGAGGGCCGCAGTGTCACCGCCCAGCGCATCCACGGCGACCTGCATCTGGGGCAGTGCCTGCGGGCGCCCTCCGGGCAGTGGTCGCTGATCGACTTCGAGGGAGAGCCGGCCCGGCCGCTGGCCGAGCGGCGGATGCCGCAGCCGGTGGTGCGGGACGTCGCCGGGATGCTCCGCTCCTTCGACTACGCGGCGCACTCGGTGCAACCACCCGACCCGGAGTGGGCGCGGGCCTGCCGGGCGGCGTACTGCGCCGGGTACGGCGAGGTGAGCGGCAGTGACCCACGCACCGACCCCGTGCTGCTGCGGGCCTTCGAGACGGACAAGGCGATCTACGAGGTCGTCTACGAGGCCCGGCACCGACCCGACTGGCTCGCCGTGCCGATGGCGGCGATCGAGCAGTACGCCGGTCTGGGCACGGCATCCGATCCGATCTGACCCACCCTTCGCCGAGGAGGCTCCACCCGTGACCCCCCGCCCCCCGTCCAGCGGTCCGGATCCGCAGAGGCCGGCAGAAGAGGACAGCGCAGACAAGAGCGCGGCGAAGAAGACACCCGCGCGGAAGACACCCGCGAAGAAGACAGCGGCGAAAAAGACAGCGGCGGCGAAGAAGGCCGTGCCGAAGACGACCGCGGCGAAGAAGGCGGCGGCGAAGAAGGCCGTGCCGAAGACGACGGCGACGAAGAAGACGGCTCCGGCCCGGGCGACCGCGCCGAAGGGGACCGGGAGCACCGGGAGGGCCACGCCCGCGGTGGAGGCCCCGGTACCGCCAGAGCCGGCGCCTGTCACGCCGCTCGAACCCGCGGGCCCGGCCGCCGTCGCCGTGTCCCCCGCTCTCGACGCCGCCGACCGCGAGAGGCTCCTCGCCGGCACGCACCACGCTCCGCACGCCGTCCTCGGGGCGCATCCGGTGCCCGGCGGGGTGGTCTTCCGGGCTTTCCGGCCGTACGCGCGGAGCGTCACGGTGGTCGCAGGAGAGCTGCGGACCTCACTGCACGACGACGGGGACGGGTTCTTCTCGGCCCTGCTGCCCCTGCGGGACATACCGGAGTACCGCCTGCTCGTCGCGTACGAGGGGGCGGAGCTGGACACCGAGGACATGTACCGCTTCCTGCCGACGCTGGGCGAGCTGGACCTGCATCTGATCGGCGAGGGAAGGCACGAGCAGCTGTGGCACGTCCTCGGCGCGCATCCGATGACGCACCAGGGCGCGACCGGCACCCGCTTCTCGGTGTGGGCGCCCAACGCGCGGGGCGTGCGCGTGGCCGGCACCTTCAACTACTGGGACGGCACGGGCTGGCCGATGCGCTCCCTGGGCTCGACCGGGGTGTGGGAGCTGTTCGCGCCCGGGGTCGGCGAGGGCGAGCTGTACAAGTTCGAGATCACCCGGCCGGACGGCTCCCGGACGCTGCGCGCCGACCCGTTGGCCCGCCGCACCCAGACCCCGCCGGACACGGCGTCCGTCGTGACGTCCTCGCAGTACGAGTGGGGTGACGGGAAGTGGCTGGACCGGCGTGCCGACCGCCCCCCGCACGAGGCGCCGTTCTCCGTGTACGAGGTGCATCTGTCGTCCTGGCGCCCGGGACTGACCTACCGTCAGCTGGCCGAGCAGCTTCCCGCCTACGTCAGGGACCTGGGCTTCACCCATGTCGAGCTGATGCCGGTCGCCGAGCATCCCTTCGGCGGTTCCTGGGGCTACCAGGTGACCGGGTTCTACGCGCCGACGGCCCGGATGGGCACCCCGGACGACTTCCGGTACCTGGTGGACCGGCTGCACCGGGCGGGCATCGGGGTGCTGATGGACTGGGTGCCCGCGCACTTCCCGCGGGACGACTGGGCGCTGGCGGAGTTCGACGGGCGTCCGCTGTACGAGCACGAGGATCCGCTGCGGTCCGCGCACCCCGACTGGGGGACGCTGGAGTTCGACTTCGGGCGGCGCGAGGTGCGCAACTTCCTGGTCGCCAACGCCGTGTACTGGTGCGAGGAGTTCCACATCGACGGGCTGCGCGTGGACGCGGTGGCCTCCATGCTGTATCTGGACTACTCGCGCGAGCCGGGTCAGTGGCTGCCCAATGTGCACGGCGGCCGGGAGAACCTGGACGCGGTGGCGTTCCTCCAGGAGATGAACGCCACCGTCTACCGCCGGGTGCCCGGTGTCGTGACCGTCGCCGAGGAGTCGACGGCCTGGGACGGCGTCACCCGGGCCACCCACCACAAGGGGCCGAGCGGCTTCGGCGGGCTCGGGTTCGGGCTGAAGTGGAACATGGGCTGGATGCACGACTCGCTCCAGTACATGAGCCACGAGCCGGTGCACCGCAGGTACCACCACCACGAGATGACCTTCTCGATGGTGTACGCCTACAGCGAGAACTACGTCCTGCCGATCTCGCACGACGAGGTCGTCCACGGCAAGCGGTCGCTGGTGTCGAAGATGCCCGGCGACTGGTGGCAGCAGCGCGCCGGCCACCGCGCCTACCTCGGCTTCATGTGGGCCCACCCCGGCAAGCAGCTGCTGTTCATGGGGCAGGAGTTCGCGCAGGGCGCGGAGTGGTCGGAGGCGCACGGGCCGGACTGGTGGCTCCTGGACCCGCACTACGGGGCGGAGGCCGACCACCGCGGCGTCCGCGACCTGGTGCGCGACCTGAACACGGTGTACCGCGGCACGCCCGCCCTGTGGGAACTCGACGTCCACCCCGACGGCTTCCAGTGGGTCGTCGGGGACGCGGTCGAGGACAACGTCTTCGCGTTCCTGCGGTACGACGCCCAGGGCACCCCGCTGCTGGCGGTCAGCAACTTCTCCCCCGTCGTCCGCCACGACTACCGCCTCGGCGTCCCCGACGACGTCCCGGCCTGGCACGAGGTCGTCAACACCGACGCGGCGCGCTACGGCGGCAGCGGTGTCGTCCAGCCCGATCCGGTCAAACCGGAGGCCCAGGGGTGGCACGGCCGCCCGGCGAGCATCCGGCTGACCCTGCCTCCGCTGGCGACGGTCTGGCTGCGCCCCGCGTGACGGTGGCGGAGCCCGCTGCTTCCCGCCGCCCGGGACGGTGGGCGGCGGACCGGGGACCACCGGTGTGACCACGGACCCGACCGGGCCGGGACGCCGGTCCACCCGGCCGGGCCGTGTGCCGGGACGGTCCCGAGCCGCACCGCGGTGCGGCTCGGGACCGCCGCCGTACGCCGTCAGGCCCTGCCGGCGTCCTGTTCCGCCAGCGCGTCGGAGAGCGCCTTCGGCAGGTCCCCGCGGTGGACCACGCCGAGCCGCTGGGTGGCGCGGGTGAGGGCCACGTACAGGTCGCTGGTGCCGTACGCGGCGGGCTCGACGACGAGCACCGAGTCGAACTCCAGACCCTTGGACTGACGGGGGTCGAGCAGGACCACCGTCCGCGCCAGGTCGGGCTCGGCGCCCGCCGTGACGCCGTCCAGGCGGGCGGCCAGCGCGCGGTGCAGGGCGCGCGGGGCGATCACCGCGAGCCGTCCCTCGGCGGGCGTCAGTTCGGCCACCGCCTCGGCGACCGCGTGGGGGAGGTCGTCCGCGGCGCGCGCCCAGGGCGTCACACCGGTGGAGCGGACGGAGCCGGGCGGTACGAAGTCCGGGTGCTCGGCCCGCACGACCGCCGCCGCGAGCTGCATGATCTCGGCGGGGGTGCGGTAGTTGACGCCGAGCCGGGTGTGCACCCAGCGGTCCTCCACATGGGGGTGGAGGATGTCCGCCCAGGAGCCCGCGCCGGCCGCGTCCGCGGTCTGCACGGGGTCGCCGACCAGGGTCATGGAGCGGGTGGGGCTGCGCCGCATGAGCAGCCGCCAGGCCATCGGCGACAGCTCCTGCGCCTCGTCGACGATGATGTGCCCGAACGCCCAGGTGCGGTCGGCCGCGGCGCGTTCGGCGGCGCTGCGGTGGTCGTCCTCCTCCTGGCGTTCTGCGAAGCGTTCGGCGTCGATGATGTCGTGCGCCGACAGCACCTCCGATTCCTCGTCGTCCCTGTCCTCGAACTCGTAGGTGCGGGAGGCGTAGGAGACGTCCAGCACGCCCTGTGCGTAGGCCACCTGGGACTCGCGCTCCCGTTCGGCGCGGGCCCTGGCCGTCCGGTCGTCCTGGCCGAGCAGTTCGGCCGCCTCGTCCAGCAGCGGCACGTCCGCCGTGGTCCATGCCCGGGTCACCGGGCGGCGGACGACCGCGGCGTCCTCGGCGGGGAGGTACCCGTCGGGGTCGGCGAGGAAGTCGGCGACAAGTCGCTGCGGGGTCAGGTGCGGCCACAACCGGTCGATGGCGGACCACACGTGGGGGTTGTCGGCCAGTTCGTCGCGGATCTGCGTGATGTCGGCGGCGTCGAGCAGGCTCGTGCCGTCGTAGGGGTCGGTGCCGACGCGCTCGGCGTACAGGTCGGTGAGCGTGTTGAGGATGTGGCCCTCGAAGTGCTCGCGGGCCGCGTTGTGCGGCAGTCCCGTGGCGCGGGTCCGCTCGCGCGCCACGCGCACCAGTCCGTCGTCGAGCATGAGGACCTCCCGGTCGTGCTCGACGGTGAGGACCGGATCGGGCAGCGCCTGCCGGTCGCGCACGACCGCGGCGAGCACCTCGGCCATCACCGCGCGGCCCTTGACCGCCGCCGCCTCGGGGGTGTCCGCGGCGGTGGCCCGCACGCCGGGGAACAGCTCGCCGACGGTGGCCAGCAGCACGCCGGTCTCGCCCAGGGACGGCAGCACCTCGCCGATGTAGCCGAGGAAGGCCGGGTTGGGGCCGACGATCAGCACGGCCCGTTTGGCCAGCAGTTCGCGGTGCTCGTACAGGAGGTAGGCGGCGCGGTGCAGGGCGACCGCCGTCTTGCCGGTGCCCGGTCCGCCCTCGACGACGAGCACGCCGCGGTGCGGGGCGCGGATGATCTCGTCCTGCTCGGCCTGGATGGTCTGCACGATGTCGCTCATGCGGCCGGTGCGCGCGGAGTCCAGGGCGGCGAGCAGCACGGCGTCGCCGGCCGGATCCTCATGGCCGGTCCGCTCCCGGTCGCCCAGGTCGAGGATCTCGTCGTGCAGCGCGGTCACGGTGCGGGCCTCGGTGGAGATGTGCCGGCGGCGGCGCAGGCCCAACGGGGTATGGCCGGTGGCCAGGTAGAACGGCCGGGCCACAGCGGCACGCCAGTCGATCAGGACGGGGGTGCGGTCGGCGTCGTCGGCGCGCAGTCCGATCCGGCCGATGTGGTGGCTGTCACCGCCGGTGAGGTCGATACGGCCGAAGCACAGTGAGCCGTCCACCCCGTTCAGCGCGGCCAGCAGGCCAGAGCGCTCGGCGACCAGGATGTCCCGCTCCAGTCTCGCCTGCATCGGCTTGTCCCCCTGGGCGAGCGCGCCGGCGACGGAGTCCTCGGTGTCGCCACGCAGGGCGTCCACCCGCGCGTACAACCCGTCGATGAATTCCTGTTCGCGTCGCAATTCATCGTCCGGAAATTCGGTGTTTGACAATTCCACTCCCGCCCGGATATACTCTGGTTCACTAGCACTTCTTCGCGCGCTGAATACCGGAAGTCGCGAAACGTCGAATATACGCAGAAGAATCCCCCGAGCGCAATTGCTCGGGGGATTTCCCGTGTCCGGATCCCGTGTCCGGGTGGGGTCACAGCACGTCCGACAGCTCCTGGAGCAGCCTGCGCTCGGGCCGGGCACCCACCATCGACTTCACGGGCTCGCCCGCGCGGAAGACCACGAAGGTCGGCATCGACAGCACCCGGTAGGCATGGGTGGTCTCCGGGTTGGCGTCCACATCCAGCTGGACGATCTTCAACCGCTCCCCCTCCTCGGCTGCCAGGGCACTGAGCACCGGCCCCATCTGCCGGCAAGGTGGGCACCAGTCGGCGGTGAACTCCACCAGCACCGGCCGATCCGCCCCGAGCACCTCGGCCCCGAAGTCCGCGTCCGTCACCTCGTCCACTCCCGCAGCCTTGATCACAGTCCCTGCCCTCCCAGTTCGCACGACGGCTCCGGACCTCCCGGAGCCAGCGCGTCGGCGGCCAGCGCGTCCCTCGCCCGTTCGGCCCGTGCCAGCTGCGCGGCCACCGTCCCCCGCACGCCCCGCAGTTCGCCGATGAGCGAGTCCAGCTCGGCCAGCTTGCGGCGGTAGACCATGAGCGAGGCCGGGCACGTGTCCCCCTCTTCGTGCCCGGCGCGCAGGCACTCCACGAAGGGCCGGGTCTCCTCCAGCTCGAACCCGAAGTCCCGCAGCGTCCGGATCTGCTCCAGGAGCTTCAGGTCCCGCTCGTCGTACGTCCGGTGCCCGTTGCCGTCGCGTCGTGCGGGCAGCAGGCCCCGTGTCTCGTAGTACCGCAGCGTCCGGGTGGTGGTCTTGGCCCGTGCGGCCAGTTCGCCGATGCGCATGTCCCCGACGGTAGGTCCTGACGCCGGCGTCAAGGCAAGAGCGGCGGCAGGGCTCGTGCCGGACGGGTTCGCCCGGCTCGGTCCGCCGTCGGCCGGGACGGGCGCCCGCGACGCCCCCGAGGGGCGCGCCGCACCTCGGGGCACGCCACGCCCCGGGCCCCGGCAGCGGCGGGCGGGTTCTTGGCGGACCCACCGGGGACCCGCCCGCCCAGCGGGGACCCGCCCGGGTCAGCAGATCCCGCTGAGTTCGGGCTCCCGCACCTCGGCGGGCTCGTCCGCCACCGCCCGCTCCTTGCGCGGCAGCAGCAGGGTGACGAGCACCGTGCCGACACCGAGGACGACGGCGCCGACCAGGCTGGTGTGGGCGACGGCGTCGGAGAAGGAGGAGCCGACGGCGTCGGCCATCCGACGGGCGCCCTCGGCGAGCTGGTCGGCCTGGGCCGTGAGCTGGGCGGCCTGCTGCGGGTCGCTCGCCCGGGCCGCCTGCTCGGCGGCCTGCCTGGCCTGGTCGCCGATCCCCTGCGCGACGGCGTACCCGGCGCCTACGGAGTCCTGCGCGGTGCTCAGCGCCGAAGCCGGCAGTTTGCCGCCCTGTGCGGCGTCGGCGAGGTGGTCGGAGTAGGAGGTGCCCAGCAGCGAGCCGAGGATCGCGATGCCTAGTGAGCCGCCGAGTTCCAGCGAGGTGTCGTTCACCGCGCCGCCGACCCCCAGCTCGGACTCGGGGAAGGACCCCATGATCGCGTCCGTGCAGGGGGAGAGCGCGAGCCCGATCGCCAGGCCCAGCACGACCAGCGGCAGCACGAAGTCGCCGTAGGACGATCCCGCGTCCACGCGAGTCAGCAGCGCCAGTGCGGCCGTGCCGCCGACCATGCCCGCGCCGACCGTCCACTTCATGCCGACGCGCGGGGTGAGGTACCCGGTCAGCGCCGAGCCCACGAAGACGGCGCCGGCCAGGGGCAGCATGCGCAGGCCGGTGTCCAGGGCGTCGTAGCCGAGGACGAACTGGAGGTGCTGGGTGAGGTAGTAGAAGGCTCCGAAGACGGCCAGGAAGAACAGGGCCACGGCGAGGTTCGACCCGGCGAAGCGGCGGCCGGTGAACCGGCGGACGTCCAGCACGGGGCGCGGGTGGCGCAGTTCCCACAGCACGAAGGCGACCAGACCGACGCCCGCGACGGCCGCGGCGGCGACCGCCCTGCCGTTCCAGCCGAAGTGCGGCCCCTCGATGATCATGTAGACGAGCGCGCCGATCGAGGCCACGGACAGCAGGCCGCCGACGTAGTCGATCCGGTCGTGGTGGGCCGCCCTGGACGGCGGGACCAGCACGAGGGCGCCGACGATGGCGAGCGCGGCCACCGGCACGTTGATCAGGAACGTCGAGGACCAGCCGTGGTTCTCCAGGAGGGCACCCGCGACCAGCGGTCCGGCCGCGATGGCGAGGCCGGCGGTGGCGGTCCACAGGGTGATGGCCTTGGCGCGCTCGGCGCGCGGGAAGGTCGCCGCGAGCAGGGAGAGCGTGGCGGGCATGATGAGGGCCGCGCCGACGCCCATCACGGCGCGGGCGGCGATGACGGCGGTGGAGCCGCCGGCGAGGTAGCCGGCGACGGCGCCGCCCCCGAAGACCACGAGACCGAGGATCAGCGCCCCGCGGCGGCTGTACTTGTCGCCGATCGCGCCGAGGAGCAGCATCAGCGCGGCGTAGGGGACGGTGTAGCCGTCGATGACCCACTGGAGGTCGGCGCTGGACAGGCCGAGGTCACGGGTCATGTCGGGCGCGGCGACGGTGAGGGCGGTGTTCGCCATCACGATGATCAGCAGGCTCAGGCAGAGTACGAGCAGGGCCCACCAGCGCCGCCGGTAGGGGCCCTCCGTCCGCTCGACCGGTTCGGTCACGACGAGTCGCATGGGCAGGGTTCGCCTTCCTCAACGAACAAGCACTCCTCATTTGCACAGCAGCGTGCAAATGCACAACGATGTGCAAGATACGCCGTTGCACAGAGCTGTGCAAGTCGAAGGAGGGCAGAATGGCCGTCATGACCACGGGTAACGCCACGGGTAGTCCCTCACGCGCCGACGCCAACCGCCGCCGCATCCTCGACGTGGCCCTCACGGAGCTGCTGCGCGACCCGGATGCGTCCATGGACCAGATCGCACGCGCCGCGGGCGTCGTACGACGGACCGTGTACGGCCACTTCCCGGGTCGCGAGGCGCTGATCAGCACGCTGGTCGACGAGGCGGTGGAGGCGCTGGCGGCGGCGCACGCGGCGGGCCGCGAGGGGGTGGACGACCCCGCTCGGGCGGTGGCCCGGTCAGTGCTCGCGGTGTGGGAGATCGCCGACCGCTACCGGCTGCTGGTGGCGCTGGCCCAGCGCACGGTCACCATGCAGGGCATCCGGGAGCGCCTGGCGCCGGTGCGGCACAACAGCGTCCAGATCCTCCAACGCGGCCTGGACAAGGGGGTCTTCACCTCGCCGCTACCGGCGCCGGCGCTGGCGTACGTGCACGAGCAGGTGCTCTTCGCGCTGATGGAGGCCGTGAACGACGGCCTGCTGGCGACACGGGAGGCGGGCCGCTCGGCCGCGGTCACGGTGCTCACCACGGCGGGCGTGCCGGCCACCGCGGCCACCGCGCTGGTGGCGGAGCTGAGCGCGTAGGGACGGCCGGGGAGAGAGCCGGACGCCCGGCCCCGGTTCAGGCGGGGCCGGGCGTCCGGAGTGCGGCGCCGTGTGGCGTGGAGGCGTGGATCAGGCCGGGGCCAGTTCCTTGTCGCCGTCCTCCTGCTGCTCCGGCAGGCCGGCGTCCGACGCGGGCTCGTCCGCGCGCTCGTTCTCGTTCTCGTTCTCGTTCTCGTCGAGCAGCGTCTTCTCGTCGAAGGGCAGCTCGCCGGTGAGGACCTGACGGACCCGGTCCCTGTCGATCTCCTTCGTCCACGTGCCGACGAGCACGGTGGCCACGGCGTTGCCCGCGAAGTTGGTCAGGGCGCGGGCCTCGCTCATGAAGCGGTCGATGCCGACGACCAGCCCGATGCCGTCCACCAGGGCCGGCTTGTGCGACTGGAGTCCGCCCGCCAGGGTCGCCAGCCCCGCGCCGGTGACACCCGCCGCGCCCTTGGAGGCCACCAGCAGGAACAACAGCAGCGGGATCTGCTCGCCGACCGACATCGGGGTGCCCATGGCGTCGGCGATGAACAGCGACGCCATGGTCATGTAGATCATGGTGCCGTCGAGGTTGAAGGAGTAGCCGGTCGGCACGGTGATGCCGACCACCGGCTTGCTGACCCCCAGGTGCTCCATCTTCGCGATCAGGCGCGGCAGCGCGGACTCGGAGGAGGAGGTGGACAGGATCAGCAGGAACTCGCGGGCCAGGTACCGGAACAGGGTGAGGACGTTCAGGCCGGCCACGATCCGCAGCAGTGCGCCGAGCACGACGAACACGAAGAGGAAGCAGGTGGCGTAGAAGCCGAGCATCAGCACGGCCAGGCTCTTGAGCGCCTCCAGGCCGGCCGAGCCGACGACCGCCGCCATGGCGCCGAACGCGCCGACCGGCGCCGCCCACATGATCATGGCGAGGACACGGAAGACGAGCCGCTGGATGTGCTCGACACCGCGCAGGACCGGCTGCCCGGCGCTGCCCATGGCCTGCAGAGCGAACCCGCACAGCAGCGCGATCAGCAGCGTCTGCAGCACCTCGCCCCCGGTGAACGCCGAGACGATCGTGGTCGGGACGATGCCGAGCAGGAACTCGGTGGTGTCCTTCGACTCCGCGTCGACCTGCGCGTGCCCGATGTTCTTGACCGCGTCGGTGACCGCGAGCCCGCTGCCGGGCTCCAGGATGTTGCCGACGACGAGACCGATGCCGAGCGCGACCAGCGACATGGCGAGGAAGTAGACCAGCGCGATCCCGCCGACGGCACCCACCTTGGCGGCTTTCCGCACGGAGCCGATGCCCAGCACGATCGTGCAGAAGATGATCGGCGAGATCATCATCTTGATCAGGTTCACGAAGCCCTTGCCGAGCGGCTTGAGCTGGACGGCGAAGTCGGGCGCGGCCAGGCCGACGACGATGCCGAGGGCGACCGCGAGGATCACCGCGATGTACAGGTAGTGGGTGCGGTCCCGCTTCCCAGCGGGACCGGCAGGTGCCGTTTCGGGGGTACTGGCGGCCACGGCTGCCCTCCTTGACGTCTTCGTCGGCATGACCGGCGTGCGGCTCACGTCCGGATCGGTGGGGGGGAATGCAGGGACTATCTCCCGCCCTGTGACGGCGGTCACCCTTCCGTTCATTGAGTTCACGCCGGAGCGGAGAGGCACACTGACGGCATGCGCCTCCCGCCCCTCCCCCGACCCCGCAGCCTGGCGGGACAGCTGTTCGCCATGCAGGCCGTCCTGATCACGGTCGTCGTGGCGGGGTACGCGCTGTTCACGTACATCAGCGACCGCAGCCAGGCGGAGGCCGCCGCGGGCCGCCGGGCCAGGGCGGTCGCCCGCACCGTCGCGGACTCCCCGTCCGTGCACGCCGCGATCCGCACCGCCGACCCGACCAGCCGGCTCCAGCCGTACGCCCTGCGGGTCATGCACGACACCGGCGTCGACTTCATCACGATCATGGACCCCCGGGGCATCCGCTGGACCCACCCCGATCCGCAGCAGATCGGCGGCCACTTCCTCGGCCACATCGGACGGTCGCAGAACGGCGAGACCTTCACCGAGACCTACACCGGCACCCTCGGGCCGTCCGTCCGCGCGGTCACCCCGATCGAGGACGGCGGCCGGATCGTCGGCATGGTCAGTGCCGGCATCAAGGTCGAGGCGATCAGCGCCCGGGTGCAGGACCAGGTGACTGCCCTGCTCGGCGTCGCGGCGGGGGCACTGGTGCTGGGCGCCGTCGGGACGTACGTGGTCAACGCCCGGCTGCGCCGCCACACCCACGGCATGAACGCCGCCGAACTCAGCCGCATGCACGACTACCACGAGGCCGCCCTGCACGCCGTACGCGAGGGGCTGCTGCTGCTCGACGGGCAGTACCGTGTGGCGCTGATCAACGACGGCGGACAGGAGCTGCTGGGGGTGACGGGCGACGTGGTGGGCCGATCGGTGGCGGACCTCGGGCTGCCGGCGCCCCTGACGGGCGCGCTGCTGTCGTCCGGGCCGCGCGTGGACGAGGTGCACCTGACGGCGGACCGGGTGGTGGCCGTCAACACCTCCCCGGTGTCCGGCGGGGAGCGCCGCGGCACCATAGTGACCCTGCGGGACGTGACCGAACTCCAGTCCCTGATGGGCGAGCTGGACTCCGAACGCGGCTTCACCCAGGCACTGCGCTCCCAGGCCCACGAGGCGGCGAACCGGCTGCACACCGTGGTGTCGCTGATCGAACTGGGCCGGGCCGAGGAGGCGGTGGAGTTCGCCACCGCGGAACTGGAACTGGCCCAGGCCCTGACCGACCAGGTGGTCGCCGCGGTGGGCGAACCGGTGCTGGCCGCCCTGCTGCTGGGCAAGACGGCGCAGGCGAACGAACGGGGCGTGGAGCTGGTCGTGTCCGGGGACAGCCGCCTCGACGACGGCGTCCTGCCGGAGCACCTCCCGGCCCGGGACCTGGTGACCCTGCTCGGCAACCTCGTCGACAACGCCGTGGACGCGGCGCAGGGCAGTGTCCCGGCGCGGGTGACGGTGACGGCGTACACCGAGGGGGACGCGGAGCTGGTCCTGCGGGTCGCCGACTCCGGTCCCGGCGTGGCCCCCGCCCACTCCGACGCCGTCTTCCGGCGCGGCTTCTCCACCAAGCCCGCCGGCCCCGGCGGACGCGGCCTCGGCCTGGCCCTGGTCCGGCAGACCGTGCAGCGCCATGAGGGCGCGCTGTCGGTGGCGCGGTCCGCCGACGGCGGCGCGGAGTTCGAGGTGCGGCTGCCGCTGCGGGTGGGCGCGGTGTCCGGAGGCGGCGCGTGAGGGCGGGCGACGCGGGGGGCACACAGTCACCGATCCGGGTGCTGATCGTCGAGGACGACCCGGTCGCCGCCGACGCGCACGTCATGTACGTCGACCGGGTGCCGGGCTTCGCCGCCGTCGGCACCGCGCACACGGGTGCGGAGGCGCGCCGGGCACTGGAACGCACGCAGGTCGACCTGCTGCTCCTGGACCTGCACCTGCCGGACGGGCACGGGCTGCAGCTGGCGCGGTCGCTGCGGGCCGCCGGGTACCGCGCGGACGTCGTCGCGGTGACGTCCGCGCGGGACCTGGCCGTGGTACGGGAGGGCGTGTCGCTGGGCGTCGTGCAGTACGTCCTGAAGCCGTTCACCTTCGCCACCCTGCGGGACCGGCTCGTCCGGTACGCCGAGTTCCGCGGCGCCGCGGGCGAGGCCAGCGGCCAGGACGAGGTGGACCGGGCCCTGGCCACGCTGCGGGCACCGGGCCCCGCGGCACTGCCCAAGGGGTTGAGCGCGCCGACCCTGGAGCGGGTCACGGGGGCCCTGCGGGAGGCGGAGACGGGACTCACCGCGGCCGGCGTGGCCGAGGCGGTCGGCATCTCCCGCATCACGGCCCGGCGGTACCTGGAGCACCTGGTGGACGCGGGAAGGGCCGGCCGGGAGCCGATCTACGGCCAGGTGGGCAGACCGGAGCTGGTGTACCGGTGGGTGCCGCGAGCGGGCCGGGGGCGGTAGGCGGGCAGCGGCCGTCGACGGTGACGGCGCGGGCGCGGGTTCCGGCCACCCGGTCGGGGCAACGGCGCGGGTGAGGGCGCCTGAGCCCGAGCGGGAACTTCTGAACTCCCGGAACGACGCACGCCCTTGCCGCCGCCCTCACACGGCGACACCTTGTGTGCCGCATGTCCCTTCAGCGAGGTCTCCGAGGGGCGTTCACGCCCACCCCGCCCCCGCGTACACCCGAGCCCCCCGCCGCGGAAGCACCGCCCACATCCGCGTCCCGCCCCCGGGTTCGTGCGCCTCCCCGAACCCCCAGTCCCCCTCGCAGGCCCGCACCACGCAAGCGAGGACCCGCAGAGCGGCGCGGCGCCGTGCGTCGCAGGCCGCGGCGAGGCGGGGATGGGAGTGCCGGGCATGCCCCTCGTGGACGACGACCCGCAGTTCCCCGTCCCGGTACCGCAGGGACAGGTACATCTCACTTCCGGGCGTGAACCGGCAGGCGCAGGCCGCCAGTTCACCCACCACCTGCACCACCGCGTCCGTCACGTCGGCCAGCCCGTGCGCCTGGAGCACGACCCGCGCGGCGGAGCGGGCGACGTGGGGCCCGGTCGGCCCGGCGGGCAGCGTGAAGCTGTACGCGAGCGTGTCGGGGGACGGCGGCGGCATCGTGCGTTCGTCGGTGGAGAGAGGACAGGCCGAGACGGCCACAGGTGCGGTCATGGGGACCCCTTCGCGTGTTCATGGCGTGCGTCATGCCGAACGAGCCGACGACTCGGCGGGCAGCCGGTGGCCTGTCTCCCCGGCGCGGGCCCGCCCCTCCCGGGGAAGGAGGACGCGGGCAGGCTCGCGCGATGCACTTCCGGCGACCTCATGCCGTAAGCAGCTCATCACTGACTGTAGAGATAGATGTGGCACTCGTGCCACCTTCTCTCTTGAATTGCCCCTTTCGGATTGGACCGGCGCCATCCGCGCGATGCAGACTGGCCCCGATCCGACGGGGAGAAGGGGCACCGATGCCGACCAGGCCCGCGCCAACGGAACGTCAGAAGCGCCTGGGCGCTGAACTGCGCAGGATGCGACTCGACGCCGGGCGGACCACGGAGTACGCCGCCGGACTGCTGGGATTGGACCGCACCAAGGTGTCCAACATGGAGTCCGGAATCCGTGGCGCCTCACCGGAACGGATTCGAACGCTGGCCAGCAACTACGAGTGCTCGGACGAGGCGTACATCGAGGGGCTGGTCGCCATGGCCGACACGCGTAAACGGTGCTGGTGGCATCAGTTCAGGGGGGCACTGCCGCAAGGACTCCTGGACGTGGCCGAATTGGAGTGGTTCGCCACGCGCCTCCGGAGCTACCAGACAGTGCATGTCCCCGGATTGCTCCAACTCGGGGCGTACGCCCGCGCCGTCTTCGCCGCCGCGCTGCCGCCGCTCCCCCCGTCAGAGGTCGAACTCCGCGTCGTACAGCGACTGCGGCGGCAACAGGTACTCGACCGCGACCCCGGGCCCGTCGACTACGTCGCGTACGTCCACGAGTGGGCACTGCGCATGCAGTTCGGCGGGCGCCGCGCCATGCGGGAGCAGCTACTGCACCTCTGCGACGCCTCAGAACGACCCAACGTCGAGATCCGCGTCCTCCCCGTCGAGGCGGGGGCCTTCCCCGGTGCGGGGCATGCGGTCCTCTATGCCCATGGCGCCGTCCCCCGGCTCGACACCGTGCAACTCGACTCCGCACACGGCGGGGAGTTCACTCATTCCGAGGCCCAGCTGACCAAATACCGGTCGCACATGGACTGGTGGCACACGCACACGCTGAGCCCCGAGCATTCCCGGGACCTGATCCGCGCCATCGCCCACCAGCTCTGAACCGAAGGAAGCATGATGATCGACATCACCTGGGAAGAACCCTTCTGCGCCGAAGGCAACAACTGCTTCCGCATAGGCACCGACCCCGCGGGCAACGCCTACATCGCGGTCTCCGGCCAGGAGGACCGTCCGCTCACCGACTCCCGCGACGCGCTCCGCGCGCTCATCCGGGACATCAAGGCCGGCAGGGTCGACCACCTTCTGTAGGGCGCAGGCACATTGCCGGGCACTGCGGCGGGCTGCGGGGTCCGAGCGGCTCCGCCACCGTGGTCAGGCTGGTCGGTCGACCGTCCCACCGCACCCCCCGCTTCCCCGCGCCCACCCCACCCCGCCCCGTCCAAGGCCCGCAACCTACGGAACCGTAGGTTCCTACAATCCGTGATCCTGGCGGAACGCCCCGTGGTACTCACCGTGCCCGCACCCCTACGTTGTGGCGGGTGCACCAGAGCTCAGCTCCACCGAACCAGCCCGGCCCCCCGTTCAACGCCCCGGCCGCCCGCAGGCTCCGCGCCGCCCTCGGCATGGGGCCCGAGCACGTCGCCCACGGCATGCGCGTGTCGTACGGGCTGACGTATGTCACCCCGGACCTCGTCGTCGCCTGGGAGCGCGGTGTCGCCCACCCCGGGAACCCCGAACTCACCGCGCTCGCGGGCGTGCTGTGGTGCGCTCCGGGTGAACTCATCGGCCGGCCGCGCACCCTGCGCGAGCACCGCATCGCGGCCGGCGTCGCACCGGAGGACGTCGCCCGTGCGGCCGGCATGGACCTGCGCGCGTATCTGCGGATGGAGGAGAGCGACCAGTGGCGCGGCAACGAGCGCCAGGCGGCGGCCCTCTCGCAGGCGCTGCGGCTGTCGGTGCCGGACTTCGTGGCGGTCACGGGGCGTGAGCAGCGGCTGGCCGAGTTGCTGCGCAGCGCGGCGACCACGCGCTGGCAGGGGTACGTGAAGCCGGTCGGCAAGGTGGCACCCGTGGCCCGGGGCGTCCTGGAGCAGGTGCTCCAGGAGTTGCACGAGGACTACCAGGGCCACATGGCCGCCACCCTCAGCTGGGGTGGCGGCAGCAGCGAGGCCAGCGAGTCCGGCCGGGTCTTCCTCGACCGGATCGTGGAGAACTTCTGGGCGGCGGTCCGGCAGCGGACCGGCTGAACGGTCCGGGTCATCAGCGGCTGAGCGGGCCGGGTGCGGGCCACCGCGGTCCGGCAGCGCCCCCGAGGCGTCGCGGGGGTACGGCGCGCCCGGCCACGACGGTGCCGCGGACGACCGGCGACGGCCCGTCGCGGCACTCCGGGCGGAGCCCCCCGCGGACTGCGGACTGCTGACTAGAAGACCGACTCCGCCTCGTCCATCCGGTCCTTCGGCACGGTCTTCAGCTCGGTCACGGCCTCCGCCAGCGGCACCATCACGATGTCGGTGCCGCGCAGGGCGGTCATCCGGCCGAACTCGCCGCGGTGCGCGGCCTCCACGGCGTGCCAGCCGAAGCGGGTGGCGAGGACGCGGTCGTACGCGGTGGGCGTGCCGCCGCGCTGGACGTGGCCGAGGATGACCGGCTTGGCCTCCTTGCCGAGACGGCGCTCCAGCTCGTGGGCGAGGGCGGTGCCGATGCCCAGGAAGCGCTCGTGGCCGAACTGGTCGATCTCGCCCTTGCCGTAGTCCATGGTGCCGTCGGCGGGGTGGGCACCCTCGGCGACGCAGACGACGGCGAACTTCTTGCCCCGGGCGAACCGCTCCTCGACCATCTTGACCAGGTCGGCGGGGTCGAAGGGACGTTCCGGCAGGCAGATGCCGTGGGCGCCGGCGGCCATGCCGGACTCCAGGGCGATCCATCCGGCGTGTCGGCCCATGACCTCGACGACCATCACGCGCTGGTGCGACTCGGCGGTGGTCTTCAGGCGGTCCATCGCCTCGGTGGCGACGCCGACGGCGGTGTCGAAGCCGAAGGTGCGGTCGGTGGAGGAGATGTCGTTGTCGATCGTCTTCGGCACGCCCACGACGGGCAGGCCCGCGTCGGAGAGCATGCGTGCAGCGGTGAGGGTGCCCTCGCCGCCGATCGGGACGAGGGCGTCGATGCCGAAGTCGCGAACGATGTCGGAGGCGTTGTCGCAGGCCTCGCGAAGCCGGTCGCGCTCCAGTCGGGAGGAACCGAGAATGGTGCCGCCGCGGGCCAGGATGCCGCTGACCGCGTTGAGGTCGAGGGTGCGGTAGCGGCCGTCGAGGAGGCCGGCGTACCCGTCCTCGAAGCCGATGACCTCGTCGCCGTACTGGGCGACCGCGCGGTGCACGACCGACCGGATCACGGCGTTCAGGCCGGGGCAGTCGCCGCCTGCGGTGAGAACTCCGATGCGCATCGTGCTGTGTCTCCTGCTCGCTGTGGGTACCGGTGAGCCTCCCGCCGATTCTTTCACGTCCCACAGGCCGGTGGCACGCACCGATCCTGGCGGGCGCCTTATCTAGCGGCGGGGGTATTGTCAAGAGGGTTCAGCTCACCTCGGTGGGCGATTTTTGTGAGCCTGTATACCGGCGAAGCCGCCGAACCCCCCACACCGAACCGTCCGACCGTCCGAGAAGAAGTGGAGAGCCCGCGTGACGCGCAGCGTGTACGTGACCGGTATCGACCGTGGCGACGGCCGCCAGGTCGTCGAGCTGGGGATCATGGAGCTTCTGACCCGGCACGTGGACCGGGTGGGGGTGTTCCGTCCGCTGGTTCACGACGGGCCCGACCGGCTGTTCGAGCTGCTGCGGGCCCGGTACCGGCTCGCGCAGGACCCGGCGACCGTCTACGGCATGGACTACGCGGAGGCCTCCGCGCTCCAGGCCGAGCGGGGGACGGACGAGCTGGTGTCGACCCTCGTCGACCGGTTCCACCTGGTGGCGCGGGACTACGACGTCGTCCTCGTGCTCGGTACCGACTTCGCCCACACCCAGCTCCCGGACGAGCTGGCGATGAACGCGCGGCTGGCCAACGAGTTCGCCGCGTCGGTGATCCCGGTGGTGGGCGGGCGCAAGCAGAGCGCGGAGGCGGTGCTCGCCGAGACCCGCAACGCCTACCGGGCCTACGACGGCCTGGGCTGCGACGTACTGGCCATGGTCGCCAACCGCGTCGCCCGCGAGGACCGCGACCACATCGCCGAGCGCCTCGCCGACCGGCTGCCGGTCCCCTGCTTCGTGCTGCCGGACGAGCCGGCCCTGTCCGCGCCGACCGTCGCGCAGATCACCCAGGCGCTGGACGCGAAGGTGCTGCTCGGCGACGACTCCGGCCTGGCCCGGGACGCGCTCGACTTCGTCTTCGGCGGCGCGATGCTGCCGAACCTGCTCAACGCCCTGACCCCGGGCTGCATGGTCGTCACCCCGGGCGACCGCGCCGACCTCGTGGTGGGCGCGCTGGCCGCGCACAGCGCCGGCACCCCGCCGATAGCCGGCGTGCTGCTCACCCTGGACGAGCGGCCCAGCGACCCGGTCCTCACCCTCGCCGCACGCCTCGCCCCCGGCACCCCGGTGCTGTCGGTGAGCGGCCTGAGCTTCCCCACCGCCGAGCAGCTGTTCGCCCTGGAGGGCAAGCTCAACGCGGCCACCCCGCGGAAGGCGGAGACCGCGCTCGGCCTGTTCGAACGGCATGTCGACACCGGCGACCTGCTCAAGCGGGTCTCCGCGCCCAGCAGCGACCGGGTCACCCCGATGATGTTCGAGCACAAGCTCCTGGAGCAGGCCCGCCTCGACAAGCGCCGGGTGGTGCTGCCGGAGGGCACCGAGGAGCGCGTGCTGCACGCCGCCGAGGTGCTGCTGCGCCGCGGGGTCTGTGACCTGACGCTGCTCGGCCCGGAGGACCAGATCCGCAAGAAGGCCGCCGACCTGGGCATCGACCTCGGCGACACGCAGATCGTCGACCCGGCGGTGTCCGACCTGCGGGACGCCTTCGCCGAGAGGTACGCCAAGCTGCGCGCCCACAAGGGCGTGACGGTGGAGCTTGCCTACGACGTCGTCTCCGACGTCAACTACTTCGGCACGCTGATGGTGCAGGAGGGCCTGGCCGACGGCATGGTGTCGGGATCGGTGCACTCCACGGCCGCGACGATCCGCCCGGCCTTCGAGATCATCAGGACCCGGCCCGGGGGCGCCGCCCCGGGCGGGGTGTCGATCGTGTCGTCCGTGTTCTTCATGTGCCTGGCCGACCGGGTACTCGTCTACGGCGACTGCGCGGTCAACCCCGACCCGGACGCCGAGCAGCTCGCCGACATCGCCATCCAGTCGGCGGCGACGGCCGAGCAGTTCGGTGTGGAGCCGCGGATCGCGATGCTGTCGTACTCGACCGGGAACTCCGGCTCCGGCCGCGACGTGGACAAGGTGCGCGAGGCCACCGAGCTGGTCCGGCTGCGACGGCCCGACCTCAAGATAGAGGGGCCCATCCAGTACGACGCCGCCGTGGAGCCGACGGTCGCGGCGACCAAGCTGCCCGGCTCCGAGGTCGCCGGGCAGGCCACGGTGCTGATCTTCCCCGACCTGAACACGGGCAACAACACCTACAAGGCCGTACAGCGCTCGGCCGGCGCGATCGCCGTCGGCCCGGTCCTCCAGGGCCTGCGCAAGCCGGTCAACGACCTGTCCCGGGGCGCACTGGTCCAGGACATCGTCAACACCGTCGCCATCACGGCGATCCAGGCCCAGACCGCCACCCCGTCCCCGACCGACAAGGCGACCCAGCAGTGACCGCCCAGCAGCCCTCCGCCCCCGCCACCGCCGCGTCCGACGGGCTCGGCCGCGCGCCCGCCTCGCGGGTCCTGGTGCTCAACTCCGGCTCGTCGTCGGTGAAGTACCAGTTGCTCGACATGCGCGACAGCAGCCGGCTGGCGGTGGGGCTCGTCGAGCGGATCGGCGAGCAGACCTCACGCCTGAAGCACACGCCGCTCGCCGCGGGCGGCGACAGCCGGGAGGTCACCGGCCCGATCGCCGACCACGACGCCGCGCTGAAGGCCGTCGCCGAGGAGCTGGCCAAGGACGGCCTGGGCCTGGACTCCCCCGAGCTGGCGGCCATCGGCCACCGGGTGGTGCACGGCGGCAAGCGGTTCACCGAGCCGACGGTCATCGACGACGCGGTGCTGGCGGAGATCGAGCGGCTGATCCCGGTCGCCCCGCTGCACAACCCGGCCAACCTCACCGGCATCCGCACCGCGCAGGCCCTGCGCCCGGACCTGCCGCAGGTCGCCGTCTTCGACACCGCGTTCCACACGACGATGCCGGAGTCGGCCGCCCGCTACGCCATCGACGTCGAGACCGCCGACCGGCACCGTGTGCGCCGGTACGGCTTCCACGGCACCTCGCACGCCTACGTCTCCCGGGCGACGGCGAAGCTGCTGGGCAAGGCGCCGGAGGAGGTGAACGTCATCGTGCTGCACCTGGGCAACGGGGCGTCGGCGTCCGCGGTCAGGAAGGGGCGGTGCGTGGACACCTCCATGGGGCTGACGCCTCTGGAGGGGCTCGTGATGGGCACCCGCTCGGGGGACATGGACCCGGCCGTCATCTTCCATTTGATGCGTGTTGGCGGAATGTCCGCCGACGAGATCGACACTCTCCTCAACAAGAGGAGCGGACTGATCGGCCTGTGCGGGGACAACGACATGCGGGAGATCCGGCGCCGGATCGACGAGGGCGACGAACAGGCGCAATTGGCCTTCGACATCTACATTCACCGGCTGAAGAAGTACATCGGCGCCTATTGCGCCGTGCTCGGCACGGTGGACGCGGTCGCGTTCACCGCCGGGGTGGGCGAGAACTCGGCACCGGTGCGGGAGGCGGCCGTGGCGGGCCTGGAGGGGCTGGGCCTGGCGGTCGACGCCGAGCTGAACGCCGTACGCGGCGACGCGCCACGCCTGATCTCGCCGAAGGAGGCGCGGGTCGCCGTGGCCGTGGTACCGACGGACGAGGAACTGGAGATCGCCACCCAGACCTACGCGCTGGTCGGAAAGAACAAGTGAGCCCAACTGAGCGGACACTCCCTCATTTGTACTTTCCGCCAGACGGAATATTCCGGAGCGAAACAAACCGATAGGATCGCCCCATGCGCCGTTCGAAAATCGTCTGTACTCTCGGCCCCGCGGTCGACTCCCACGAGCAGCTCGTCGCGCTGATCGAGGCCGGCATGAACGTGGCCCGCTTCAACTTCAGCCACGGCACGCACGCCGAGCACCAGGGCCGCTACGACCGTGTCCGCGCCGCGTCCAAGGAGACCGGGAGCGCCGTCGGCGTCCTCGCCGACCTGCAGGGCCCGAAGATCCGTCTGGAGACCTTCGCCGAGGGTCCAGTCGAGCTGGAGCGCGGTGACGAGTTCGTCATCACGACCGAGGACGTGCCGGGCGACAAGCAGATCTGCGGTACCACGTACAAGGGCCTGCCCGGGGACGTCACCAGGGGCGACCAGATCCTCATCAACGACGGCAACGTCGAGCTGAAGGTCACCGAGGTCGACGGCCCCCGGGTGCGGACGATCGTCATCGAGGGCGGTGTCGTCTCCGACCACAAGGGCATCAACCTGCCCGGTGCGGCCGTGAACGTGCCCGCACTGAGCGAGAAGGACATCGAGGACCTCCGCTTCGCCCTCCGCATGGGCTGCGACCTGGTCGCCCTGTCCTTCGTCCGCGACGCCAAGGACGTCCACGACGTGCACCGCGTCATGGACGAGGAGGGCCGCCGCGTCCCCGTCATCGCCAAGGTGGAGAAGCCGCAGGCGGTGGAGAACATGACGGACGTCGTCATGGCGTTCGACGGCGTGATGGTGGCCCGCGGCGACCTGGCCGTCGAGTACCCGCTCGAAAAGGTCCCCATGGTGCAGAAGCGCCTGATCGAGCTGTGCCGGCGCAACGCCAAGCCGGTGATCGTGGCGACCCAGATGATGGAGTCGATGATCACCAACTCCCGTCCGACCCGCGCCGAGGCCTCCGACGTGGCCAACGCGATCCTGGACGGTGCCGACGCGGTCATGCTGTCCGCCGAGTCGAGCGTGGGCGCGTACCCGATCGAGACCGTCAAGACGATGTCGAAGATCGTCTCCGCGGCCGAGGAGGAGCTGCTGAGCAAGGGCCTGCAGCCGCTGGTGCCCGGCAAGAAGCCGCGCACCCAGGGCGGCTCGGTGGCCCGCGCGGCCTGCGAGATCGCCGACTTCCTCGGCGGCAAGGGCCTGGTCGCCTTCACCAAGTCCGGTGACACCGCCCGGCGCCTGTCCCGCTACCGGGCCACGCAGCCGATCCTCGCCTTCACCACCGACGAGGGCACCCGCAACCAGCTGGCCCTCAGCTGGGGCGTGGAGTCGCACATCGTGCCCTTCGTCAACACCACCGACGAGATGGTCGACCTGGTCGACCAGGAGGTGATGAAGCTCAACCGCTTCGACGAAGGCGACGTGCTGATCATCACCGCCGGCTCCCCGCCCGGCGTCCCCGGCACCACCAACATGGTCCGGGTCCACCACCTGGGCAGCGGCGAACGGGACTGACCCCGCGTCGTCCCGCCGTGCCTCCGGCCCGGGAACCCGCCGAGGGCGCGCCCTGCTCGCAGGCGCCGCCGGTCGATTCGCCCCGCCGGGTTTCGCCTCGGCGGGGCGAAGGCGTGCAGAGGGCTGGTGAGTGAAGAGCCCCTGGAGGGACCGTCGGTCCCTCCTGGGGCTCTTTCGCGTCAACGGGCGCTGCCCGCCGGACTCAACGGAGCCGTGCCCGCCGGGCCGCGCCTAGCGTGCCACGTACCCGAAGCGGGCGCCCGCGGCGGGAAGGCCACCGGTGCCGGGCCGGTAGGTGGTGATCGCGGTGGCAGTACCGCCGGCGGTCACGTTGGCCATGGGCAGCATGTGCACGGCGCCGTAGGCGTTCGGGCCGTAGGGCATGCCGATGTACAGGCCGGTGCCGGTGTAGTGGATGCTCTTGCCCACGTACTGGTTGGCACCCGGGGTGCCCGGAAGGCCGGTGGAGTTGCCCGCCTCGATCCAGCGGTCGTACGTGCCCGCCGCGCCCACGAGCGAGAAGGTCTGGACCGCGCCCGCGTTCGCGGTCGAACCGATGGCCTCGTTCGGGACGCCGACGGCCAGCTTCATCGTGGCCGTGGTGCTCACCGCGCGCGGCGCGGTGTTCACGGCGGACAGGGTCGAGCCGAACCTGTCACCGGACTCGGAGGTGCCGGACACGTCGTCGGTGCCGGTGCCCTGCGAGTACGTGCGGATCTGGCTGTACGAACCCGAGGCGGTGATGCGGAAGGCGTGCACGAGGCCGGTGTCGACCTTGTTCGCCCCGTCGATGGTCAGGTCCTCACCCGGCGAACCGACAGCGAGGATCGACTCCGTGGCGGCTGCCGCACCCGACGGCCGGTACGTCGCAAGGGCCAGGGACGCGCCGAACAGGTCACCGGCCTCGGCGCCGCCGGAGACGCTGTCCAGGTCCTGGTCGAGGCCGAACAGCGGGGTGGGCCGGCCCTCGGAGTTCAGGGTGTGGCTGAAGACCGCCAGGTTGCCGGCGTCCGCGTCACCGCCGATGGCGTCGTGAGGGGCGGAGATGGCGATGTGGTTGGCGTCGGCCGCGACGGCGCTGCCGAAGGCGTCGTTCGCCTCCACACCGCCCGGCACACCGATGCTGTCCTGGCTGATGGCGATGTTGGTGTCGCCGTGCACGTAGATGGCCATGCCCGCCTTGGCCACCGCGCCGAGGGACTCGCCGGGCACGCCGATGACCACGAACGGCTCACCGGCGGCAGTGGTGCCGGCGGCCAGGGCCTGGCCGGTGCGGTCACCCGCCTCGGCGGTCGACGCGCCGAGCGAGCCGTTGCCCGCGCCCTGCTCGAAGTGGGTGTCCTTGAGGGCACCGGTGCCGATGCCGTTCGGGGCCCCGTACAGGATGTCGACCATCCCGGCGTCCTTGACGGAGCCGAGGTCCTCGGAGGGCGTGCCGACGACCAGGTCGGTGCAGCCGTCCTGGTTGTAGTCGACGGTGTCCATGGCCTCGCCGAACCAGTCGTCGGGCTCGGAGCCGCCTCGCACCCAGTCGAGGTCCTGGTTGATCTCGGCGGTCTTGCCGCCGCCGTAGACGACACGGACGACGCCCGCGCCCGCGTCACCGCCGACGGTCGCCTTCGGGTCGGCGATCGCGATGTCCTCGACGCCGTCGCAGTTGAAGTCGGTTATGCGGACGGCGCCGACCTTGGCGTTCACCCAGGAGGCGAGGTCGTCGACTCGGGCGGCGATCCCGCCGGTGCGGGTCTCGGTGGCGTCGATGCCGTAGCAGCCGCCCTGGAAGGACCTGCTGTTGAGGGCGACGAGCTGGTGGGCTGCGTTCAGCACGGGGCCGCCGGTGTCGCCCATGCAGGCGGACGCGCCGTCCTTGCCGGTGACGGTGGCCGAGGTGGTGTCGGTGGCGTCGACGGTGAGCGCGCCGGTGTGCAGCTTCAGCGGCGCCCATTCGGACTTGGTGCGACCGTACCCGGCGAAGCCCAGCTCCTCGCCGGCGGTGGGCGCGGCGGTGGACAAGGTGGCGGGGGTGACGCCGGTGACGGGCCGGTTCAGGCGGGCCAGCACGACGTCCCGGTCGGTGCGGGGCACGAGTTCGACGACTTCACGCACGGCGCCGTCGGTGCCGGTCAGGTCGGCGCGGCCGATGGTGGCCGTCGTCTTCAGCTTCGGCTTGCCGGCCGGGACGTCGAGGCTCGCGGCCGGGTCGTCGGCGAAGCAACTGGCCGCGGTCAGCAGCCATTCGACGTCGACCAGGACGCCGGAGCAGCCGCGGTCGTAGTCACCGATGAGCAGTTGTGCGGTGGGACCGAACGCGGTACCGGAGACGGGGTTTCCGGTGACGGCGGACGCGGGCGCGGCGCACAGCGCGACCGGACCTGCCAGCAGGGCCGTGGCCAGCGCAGCGAGGCGCACGTGTCTGGTGTGTCGCATGACGTGATTCCTTGGGCTCAAGATCTGCCGGGCGGAAGAGGCCGCGGGCAGAACAGTGGTCGGTGGGGCGTGTGTCGGGCCGGCCCTACTTCGAGGTCCTGATCTCCACGAGCATGAACTCGCGGCCCTGTTCGTCCGCGCTCTCCCCGACCGGAGTCCAGCTGTTCTTGGCGACGTCGAAGCTCTTCTCCTCGGTGCCGGCGGTCATGTCGACCCGGGTCGCGTAGTCGTTGCCCCGGACGCCGTAGACCGAAGGGATCTCCAGGGTCAGCCAGCCGGAATCACCGGTGACCTGGAAGCAGATCTTGTCCTTGCTGCGCGCCCAGACCTCCAACTGGCCGGTTCCGCTCGCACAGTCGGCGAGCGTGATATGGCCGTCGCCGCGCTTGAGGACGATGTTCTTCTCCGCAAGGATCTTGTCAGCCTGCGGGTAGTCGAAGTCCTCCACGGCGTAGCCGGGGGCCTCGCCGGCGACGGCCTCGACGGAGGTGCCGCCGCCCTGGGAGGGCTCGGTCTGCACGCCGCCCGCCGCCACCAGCCACGCCAGGGCGCCGGCTGCCGCAGCGGTGCCCAGCACGCGCCCCGCGAGGCGCTTCGATCTTGACGTAATTGCGCTACGTGCCTTCATTGCAGTCCTATTCGTCAGTTCCCGAAAAAGGGGTCTGGAACGCTTCAAAACGGGCGCGAGGACCACGGCACCACCACCGCCGGAATAGACAGTGAATGCGCGCGCAAAAAAATACGCACAACCATGAACAACATCCCCGTAAGTCTCGGTCGAAGTGGGAGTGCAGCCCTTTTTCCGAGAGTCGCCGTGCGCGACTCGCCCCCGGCTCGCACTCGCAGCCTCCTGCATGTAAGACCCGGACTTCGATCTCTGTCCAATCGGAAAAAGAACCCAAAGGGGATGTAGTGATCGATTTTCTTGTGAACCACGCCACACCACGGAAAGGTTGCATGAAAAAACGTGGAGGATCTGTAAAGACAATGTGAAGCTCTTTGAATTGAACTCCCGGGCGATGCCTCGCGAATCTGTATTGATCGAGTACCGTTTCCGGCCTGCCCGCGGGATTCGACGAGGCGCCCGGCACTTCGCCTTCGCCCCACATTGATTCCATCCGCGCGCAGCTTTCACGACCAGCCATGTGTGACTGGCGGCCGTCCGCCGCCTCGCGCTGCACCGCTGCCAGTCGCCGAAACAGGGGGCCCATCCTTGAACACCACCTACTGGAGCAGGCGGCGCATCCTGACCGCCGCCGCCGCGACCACGGCCGCCGCAGCCCTCCCCCTCGCCACCACCGCCCGGGTGTTCGCCGCCACCGTCGACGACGTGCCCGACCTTCCCTCGCTTCCCGACACCGCACGCGGGAAGGCGGTTTCGGCGTGGAAGGCCGGAGGCACGGCGGTGAGGCAGGCGGCAGCGGCCGCGCTCTCGGGCAGTACGGCCGACGCCGAGGACTTCATCGCCGCCGGACTCCCCTCCGCGATCGCGGAAGACAACCGTGTCGCCCTCCTGAAAGCCCTCGCCGCCTCCGGCAAGGGCGCCACACGGGCCATCACCACCGCACTGGACGGCGGGGACGACGCGATTGCCGCCTTCCTCGCCAACGGATACGAGACCTCGCAGCTCGAAGACCTTCGCGTCCTCACCCTCACCCTGAAGAACCAGGGCGAGACGAGTGTGCAGGCCGCCGCCGGCAACGCCCTGTCCGACGGCTCCTCCGACGCACTGATGACGTTCGTCACCGAAACCCAGTTCACCGCACGCCTGGAGGACGAGAGGGCAGAGGTCCTCAAGATCCTCTCCACCGCCTCCCCCGAGGTGGCGGCCTATGCCCAACGGGCCCTGGACGAGGGCACGGCAGGCGCCGTCCACTGGTTCCTGGAGACCGGTCAGCACATCGCACGTGCCCGCGACCAGGAGACGGCGACCATCGATCAGCTCGTCGCGATCGTCGAACGCGAGGGCAGACGAGCCCAGCTGACGACGGAACAGGCCAAGACGGAGTCGGAGAAGGCACAGACGGCGGCAGCCAAGGCCAAGGAGGCTGCGGAGGAGGCGGCGACCGAGGCGCAGGCAGCGCAGGACGACGTGGAGAAGTCCGGGCGCGCCGCCCGCAAGGCGGCCGGTGCGGCGAAGGGTGCCGCGAAGGCGGCGCGCACCGCCATCTCCGCCTCCCGGGCCGCCCAGTCCGCCGCCCGCCGGGCCGCCTGGGCCGCCAATGCGGCGGCCGCGGCGGCCGCGACGGCCGCACGCGCCGCTTCCGCCGCCTACCGCGCGGCCATCGCCGCCTCCTTCGCGTCGGCGGCGTACTGGGTGGCGCGGTTGGCGTAGTCGACGGCTTGGCCTGCGT
>NZ_JADWYM010000060.1 GCF_022414535.1 Streptomyces sp. MUM 2J | reverse complement strand
CAAGGAACGGACGCTTCCTTCGTACTCACCCTCTCGGGCTTTCCTCCGGGCGCTTCCCTTCGGTGTCTCCGACTCTATCAGATCTTTTCCGACCCGATTTCCTCGGTGCTTTCCAGGTTCCCGCTCTCGCGTTTCCCTTTCCGGCGGCCCCGACTTTATCAGAGATTCTGAGTCGGATTTTCCGCTCTCATCGGGACACATGGTCCGGCGCACGAAGCGGCCGGGTTCCCAACGAGGCGGAGCCGTAAACGTACTGGAGCGGGGCGCCCCGATGCAAATCGAGGCGCCCCGCTCAGGTGCGCTGCCTGTTCCCGCCTGTCGGAGCGTCAGACCTCCACTACGACAGGGAGGATCATCGGCCTGCGGCGGTAGGTGTCGGAGACCCACTTGCCGAGGCTCCGGCGGACCAGCTGCTGCAGCTGGTGCGGTTCGACCACGCCGTCCTGGGCCGAGCGCTCCAGCGCCTCGGCGATCTTGGGGATGACCCCGTCGAAGGCGGCGTCGTCGATACCGGACCCGCGGGCCTGGATGTGCGGGCCTCCGGTGATCTTCCCGGTCGAGGAGTCCACGACGACGAAGACCGAGATGATGCCCTCCTCGCCGAGGATCTTACGGTCCTTCAGTGCCGGCTCGCGGACGTCACCCACGGACAGCCCGTCGACGTAGACGTATCCCGCCTGGACCTTGCCCGAGATCCTGGCCTTGCCCTCGACGAGGTCGACGGTGACGCCGTCCTCCGCGATGACGATGCGGTCGTGCGGAACGCCGGTGAGGGCGCCGAGTTCGGCGTTGGCACGCAGGTGGCGCCATTCGCCGTGGACCGGCATCAGGTTCTTCGGGCGGCAGATGTTGTAGAAGTACAGCAGCTCGCCGGCCGAGGCGTGGCCCGAGACGTGGACCTTGGCGTTGCCCTTGTGGACGACGTTGGCGCCCCAGCGGGTCAGGCCGTTGATCACGCGGTAGACCGCGTTCTCGTTGCCGGGGATCAGCGACGACGCCAGGATCACCGTGTCGCCCTGGACGATCCGGATCTGGTGGTCCCTGTTCGCCATCCTCGACAGTGCCGCCATCGGCTCGCCCTGGGAGCCGGTGCAGACCAGGACCACGTCGTGGTCCGGGAGGTCGTCCAGCGTCTTGACGTCCACGACCAGGCCCGGGGGGACCTTCAGGTAGCCCAGGTCCCGGGCGATGCCCATGTTGCGGACCATGGAACGGCCCACGAAGGCGACGCGGCGGCCGTACTCGTGCGCGGCGTCCAGGATCTGCTGGATGCGGTGCACGTGGCTGGCGAAGCTGGCCACGATGATGCGCTTGCGGGCGCCGGCGAAGACCTGGCGCAGGACGTTGGAGATGTCCCGCTCGTGCGGCGTGAAGCCGGGGACCTCGGCGTTGGTGGAGTCGGAGAGGAGGAGGTCGATGCCTTCTTCGCTCAGACGTGCGAACGCATGCAGGTCCGTGAGGCGGCCGTCCAGCGGGAGCTGGTCCATCTTGAAGTCGCCCGTGTGGACCGCCATGCCGGCGGGCGTGCGGATCGCGACCGCGAGGGCGTCCGGGATGGAGTGGTTGACGGCGACGAACTCGCAGTCGAAGGGGCCGACGCGCTCGCGGTGTCCTTCCGCCACCTCCAGGGTGTACGGACGGATGCGGTGCTCCTGGAGCTTCGCCTCGATCAGCGCCAGCGTCAGCTTGGAGCCGATCAGCGGGATGTCCGGCTTCTCGCGCAGCAGGAAGGGCACGCCGCCGATGTGGTCCTCGTGCCCGTGGGTGAGGACGATGCCCTCGATGTCGTCGAGGCGGTCCCGGACGGACGTGAAGTCCGGCAGGATCAGGTCGATGCCGGGCTGCTCCTCCTCGGGGAAGAGCACGCCGCAGTCGACGATCAGCAGGCGGCCTCCGTACTCGAAGACCGTCATGTTGCGGCCGATCTCGCCGAGGCCGCCCAGCGGCGTGACCCGCAGGCCGCCCTCGGGGAGCGGGGGCGGCGGACCGAGTTCAGGATGCGGATGACTCAAAAGACTCTCCTCACCACGCACGCCACGTACCGGTCGGGCACGTGGCGCGCATGACGTTCGTGCAGAAGCAGTTGTTGTTGTGGGGTACGGGCACCGGTGGCCCGCCTATTCAGTTGTGAAGTGCGTGTGCGTGCCTGCGCGCGCGAAGTTTCGATGTCAGAGCTGTACCCCGCCTGCGGCAAGATCGATCTTGAGCTGCTCGATCTCCTCGGGCGAGCACTCCACCATCGGAGCGCGCAGGGGGCCGGCGGGCAGACCCCGCAGGGCGAGGGCGGCCTTCGCCGTCATGACGCCCTGGGTCCGGAACATGCCCGTGTAGACGGGAAGCAGCTTCTGATGGATCTCCGTGGCCTTCTGCACGTCTCCCGAGACGTACGCCTCGACCAGGGCGCGCAGGTCCGGGGTGACGACGTGGCCGACGACCGAGACGAAGCCGACCGCGCCCACCGAGAGCAGGGGCAGGTTCAGCATGTCGTCGCCGGAGTACCAGGCGAGGCCGGAGCGGGCGATGGCCCAGCTGGAGCGGCCGAGGTCGCCCTTGGCGTCCTTGTTGGCGACGATCCGCGGGTGCGCGGCGAGACGGACGAGCGTCTCGGTACTGATCGGCACTCCGCTACGGCCCGGGATGTCGTAGAGCATCACCGGCAGGTCGGTGGCGTCGGCGACGGCCTTGAAGTGCCGGTACAGGCCCTCCTGCGGGGGCTTGTTGTAGTACGGCGTGACGACGAGCAGTCCGTGCGCGCCGGTCCTCTCCGCGGCGCGGGCCAGCTCGATGCTGTGGCGGGTGTCATTGGTGCCGACACCGGCGACGACGTGGGCCCGGTCGCCGACCGCCTCCAGGACCGCTCGGACGAGCTCCGCTTTCTCCGTGTCGCTGGTCGTGGGGGACTCACCGGTGGTGCCGTTGATGATCAGGCCGTCGTTGCCCGAGTCCACCAGGTGGGTGGCGAGCCGCTGGGCGCCGTCGAGGTCGAGTGCGCCGTCCGCCGTGAAAGGCGTGACCATGGCGGTGAGGACCCGCCCGAAGGGGGTCTGCGGAGTGGAGGTCGGAGCCATGGGTTACACGCTACTCGTTGCTCACCACGTGGTCTGCCCTCGGGGTATCGGGACAGTCGGGACAGAGATGGAGCCCGGCACTGCCTGCTCGGGGGTTCAAGCAGTGCCGGGTCCGTTTGATCAGGCTAGATGAACTTCTCCAAATGCCGCAATACGGACACCTCACAAGGCTGACCCGTACATCTGTGCCCGGCCGGCGAAAGGAAGTACGGCGTCACGGTGCCACACGGCCGTTCGCGTTGAACGCGGCGTAGGTGAGCGGCATCAGCCGGGCCCACTCGCTCTCCATCCGCTCGCCCACCATCTCGATCTCCCGCTGCGGGAACGACGGCACCTTCGCCAGCTCGTGCTGGGTGCGCAGGCCCAGGAAGTGCATCAGGGACCGGGCGTTGCAGGTGGCGTACATCGAGGAGAACAGACCGACGGGCAGGACCGCGCGGGCGACCTCACGGGCGACACCGGCGGCGAGCATCTCCTGGTAGGCCTCGTACGACTGCCGGTAGGAGTCCTCCATGACACGGCCGGTCAGTTCCTGCTGGGCCCGGGTGCCCTCGACGAACCGGTACTGGCCGGGGCGGCCCTCCTGGACCAGCTTGCGGGACTCGTCGGGGACGTAGAACACGGGCTGCAGCTCGCGGTAGCGCCCGCTCTCCTCGTTGTACGACCAGCCGACACGATGGCGCATGAACTCCCGGAAGACGAAGATCGGTGCGCTGATGAAGAAGGTCATCGAGTTGTGCTCGAAGGGGCTGCCGTGCCGGTCCCGCATCAGGTAGTTGATCAGGCCCTTGGAGCGTTCGGGGTCCTTGTCCACGTCCTCCAGGGACTGCTCGCCCCTGGTGGAGACACGGGCGGCGAAGAGCACGTCGGCGTCCGACGCGGTGTGCTTGACCAGCTCGACGGTGACATCGCTGCGGAAGCCGGGCTTGAGGTCGTCGGCGGGGGTGTCGGTCACGGTGGTGGAGGGCCTTCCCATCTCGTCTCTTGGCGACGCCACTCTACGGCGCCGCGGTGACGGCAAGGGCGTTCGGTGCCCGCGCCCCGCGGAGACGGACGATTCCGGTGAACCCCGTGAAGCCTGTGAAGCCTGTGAAGTCGGCGAAAACGGGCACCGCGGGGAGCGTTTGTTCGTCTTCACGGGCGACCACGCACCGTTCTCGTCCGGAAGCACCCGGATGAACCGAAACCCCCCGGAAGGGAGACACCCGCAGATGGCCGGTCGGCGTGAGCCCGTCCCGTTCGCCTTTCCCGCCGAGGCGGACGGATTCCGCAGCAATGTCGCTCCCCCGCCCCGCGAGCGGGCCGGGGTGGGCCAGCTGGCCGGGCGCTGGCTCCTGGGCCTGACCATCGTCGCGGGACTGGTCGGGTCCCTGCTCCTCGGGATGCCGGCGCTGTCCGTCGACCACTCCTCCACCGCTCCCCGGCAGTCGCAGGCGTCACGGGGACACTGAGCGTTCCGCGGGCCCCGATGGTGGTGGGCGGGGGCACGGGCGGATAACCTCACCGGGCACAGCCCGTGCCTGGACGAGTGAGGACCAGTCGTGCCCCTGCCCTTCCTTACGGCCGACCGTACCTTCGACGCGGCGGACGACGTCCCCCTGCCGTACGAGGACCGCGATCACTGGCGACGCCCCTACCGGCCCGGACCGTGGCGTGTGGGGGCGGCGGCCCTGAGCCTGCTGCTCGCCTCGTACGTGCTGTTCGCGGCCGTCGTCATCGCGTTGACCGGCACGCCGGGCGGAGCCGGTGCCGTCTTCGGCGTCGCGGCCGTGGTGATCGCCGTGGCCCTGCGGCTGCTGCGGATGGGTGTGTGGGTGAGCGGTCAGGGCCTGCGGCAGGTGGGCCTCCTGGTCACGCGGACCGTCCCGTGGGAGCAGGTGACCAGCGTCCGCACGGTGCAGCAGCCCGTGCGCTGGCTGGGGCTGCCGCGCACGGTGCAGGGCCAGGCCCTGCTGCTCGCCGGGCGGGGGCGCGCACAGGGCGCACCGCCCCTGATGACGACGCACAACGCGGACTTCCTGGCGCGTGTGGAGGCCTTCGACCGGGCCACGGACACGATCGAGGCGTGGGCCGCGGAGAACGCGCGGGGCTGACCCCGCGGCGGTACACCAAGGAGCCCGGTCCGCTCGGGGCCGGGCCCCTTCCCTGCCCGGTGGCCCGGCCCCGGGAAAGGGCTCAGGTCGCCGGCTGTCTGCCCTCGTGCAGGGCGATCGCCCGCTGCATCGCCTTACGGGCGCGCGGGGTGTCGCGGGCGTCGTGGTAGGCCACGGCGAGCCGGAACCAGCTGCGCCAGTCGCCGGGGGCCGCCTCCGTCTCGGCCTTGCGCCGGGCGAAGACCTCGTCGGCCGAGTCACGGTCGATCCGGCCGCTCGGGGTGCGGACCAGCTCGTCGACGGGCAGGCCGCCCTCGGCGGCGAGCTCGGCGGCGAGCTGGTTGGCCTTGTGGACGAACCGCGTGTTCTGCCACAGGAACCACACGCCGATCACCGGCAGGATCAGCACCGCGACCCCGAAGGTGACGGTGAGGAGCGTGCCGGACTGGATGAGCATCACACCGCGACTACCGACCAGGACGAAGTAGAAGACCAGGACGGCGGCCGTGACGGCGTAGGAGATCTTCGCGCGCATGACGGTCCGGTGCTCAGCTCAGGTCCAGGAAGTGCTCCAGGCCGAACGTGAGGCCCGGAGTGGTCACGACGCGGCGGGCACCCAGCAGGATGCCCGGCATGAAACTGCTGTGGTGCAGCGAGTCGTGACGGATGGTCAGTGTCTCCCCCTCGCCGCCGAGCAGGACCTCCTGGTGGGCCAGGAGACCTCGCAGGCGGACCGCGTGCACCGGGACACCGTCGACGTTCGCGCCGCGCGCCCCCTCCAGGGCGGTCGCGGTGGCGTCCGGAGCGGGTGCCGTTCCGGCCTCGCGGCGCGCCGCGGCGATGAGCTGGGCGGTGCGCGTGGCGGTGCCGGACGGGGCGTCCACCTTCCTCGGGTGGTGCAGCTCGACGACCTCGACGGACTCGAAGTACGGGGCGGCGAGCTGCGCGAACTTCATCGTCAGCACGGCGCCGATGGAGAAGTTCGGCGCGATGAGTACGCCCGTCCCCGGCGACCGGGCGAGCCAGTCCCGCAGCTGTGCGAGGCGCTCGTCGGTCCAGCCGGTCGTGCCCACGACGGCGTGGATGCCGTGGCGCAGGCAGTGGTCGAGGTTGTCCATGACCGAGTCGGGGGTGGTCAGTTCGACCGCGACCTGGGCGCCGGACTCCTCCAGCGCCTCCAGCCGGTCGCCGCGGCCGAGGGCGGCGACCAGCTCCATGTCCTCGGCGGCCTCGACCGCCTTGACCGCCTCGGACCCGATGCGGCCCCTGGCGCCGAGGACCGCCACACGCAGCTTGCTCATCTCTGTTGCTTCCTTACGACCGACGGGGATTGACCGGAGGGGATCAGGCGACCGTATCGTGCAGCCGGGCTGCCTGTTTGTCCTTCAGCGGGCCGATGACGGACAGCGACGGCCGCTGTCCCAGGACGGTGCGGGCGACGGCACGGACCTCGTCGGGGGTGACCGCGGCGATCCGGGCCAGCATGTCGTCGACGGACATCTGCTCGCCCCAGCACAGCTCACTCTTGCCGATGCGGTTCATCAGCGCGCCGGTGTCCTCCAGACCGAGGACGGTGGATCCGCGGAGCTGGCCGACGGCGCGGCCGATCTCGTCGTCGGACAGGCCGTGCTCGGCGACGTGGTCCAGTTCGTCGCGGCAGATCCGCAGCACGTCGTGGACCTGCGAGGGCCTGCACCCCGCGTAGACGCCGAAGAGGCCGCAGTCGGCGAAGCCGGAGGTGTACGAGTACACGCTGTAGGCCAGGCCGCGCTTCTCGCGGACCTCCTGGAACAGCCTCGACGACATGCCGCCGCCCAGTGCCGTGTTCAGCACCCCGAGCGCCCAGCGGCGGTCGTCGGTGCGGGCCAGGCCGGGCATGCCGAGGACGACGTGCGCCTGCTCGGTCCTGCGGGCGAGCAGCTCGACGCGGCCCGCGGTACGCAGGGAGCGCCGGCCGGCGCGCGGGTCGATGGGCTGCGCCGCGGGGTCCTTGAGGGCGCCCGCCCGCTCGAAGGCCGCACGGACCTGCCGGACGACCTTGGCGTGGTCGACGTTGCCCGCGCACGCGACGACCAGGTGGGTCGGGTCGTAGTGCTTGCGGTAGAAGCGGCGGATCCGGTCGGCGGTGAGGGCGTTGACCGTGTCGACGGTGCCGAGGACCGGACGGCCGAGGGGGTTGTCGCCGAACATGGTGTGCGCGAACAGGTCGTGCACACAGTCGCCCGGGTCGTCCTCGGTCATCGCGATCTCCTCGAGGATCGCGCCGCGCTCGACGTCGACGTCCTCCTCGAGGATCCGGGAACCGGTCAGCATGTCGCAGACGACGTCGATGGCCAGCGGCAGGTCGGTGTCGAGCACCCGCGCGTAGTAGCACGTGTACTCCTTCGCCGTGAACGCGTTCATCTCGCCGCCGACGGCGTCCAGGGCGGAGGAGATGTCGAGTGCGCTGCGGCGCGAGGTGCCCTTGAAGAGCAGGTGCTCCAGGTAGTGCGTGGCGCCGTTCAGGGACGGGGTCTCGTCACGGGAGCCGACGTGCGCCCAGATGCCGAAGGTGGCCGAGCGGACGGAGGGCAGGGTCTCGGTGACGATGCGCAGGCCGCCGGGGAGGACGGTCCTGCGGACGGTACCGGTGCCGTCGGCGCCCTTGATGAGCGTTTGGGTACGGGCGACGGCCCGCGCCTCCGAAGAGGGGCGGGCCGTCGCCTTGGAGCCGCGGGACGTCACTTGTCGGTGTCGTCCTTCTGCTCGTCGTCCTCGCCCTCGATGACCGGGACCAGCGAGAGCTTGCCGCGGGAGTCGATCTCGGCGATCTCGACCTGGACCTTCTGGCCCACGCCGAGGACGTCCTCGACGTTCTCCACACGCTTGCCACCGGCCAGCTTGCGGATCTGCGAGATGTGCAGCAGACCGTCCTTGCCCGGCAGCAGCGAGACGAAGGCACCGAACGTCGTGGTCTTGACGACCGTGCCCAGGTAGCGCTCGCCGACCTCCGGCATGGTCGGGTTGGCGATGCCGTTGATCGTGGTGCGGGCGGCCTCGGCGGAGGGGCCGTCGGCGGCGCCGATGTAGATCGTGCCGTCGTCCTCGATGGTGATCTCGGCGCCGGTGTCCTCCTGGATCTGGTTGATCATCTTGCCCTTGGGGCCGATGACCTCACCGATCTTGTCGACCGGGATCTTGACGGTGATGATCCGCGGGGCGTGCGGGCTCATCTCGTCGGGCCGGTCGATGGCCTCCATCATCACGTCGAGGATGTGCAGGCGGGCGTCGCGGGCCTGCTTGAGGGCCGCGGCCAGGACGGAGGCGGGGATGCCGTCCAGCTTGGTGTCGAGCTGGAGGGCGGTCACGAACTCCTTCGTGCCGGCGACCTTGAAGTCCATGTCGCCGAAGGCGTCCTCGGCACCGAGGATGTCGGTGAGGGTGACGTAGTGCGTCTCGCCGTCGATCTCCTGGGAGATCAGGCCCATGGCGATACCGGCGACCGGGGCCTTCAGCGGCACACCGGCGTTGAGCAGCGACATGGTGGAGGCGCAGACGGAGCCCATCGACGTCGAGCCGTTGGAGCCGAGGGCCTCGGAGACCTGGCGGATCGCGTAGGGGAACTCCTCGCGCGTCGGCAGGACGGGCACCAGGGCGCGCTCGGCGAGGGCGCCGTGGCCGATCTCGCGGCGCTTCGGGGAACCGACGCGGCCGGTCTCACCGGTGGAGTACGGCGGGAAGTTGTAGTTGTGCATGTAGCGCTTGCGGGTCACCGGCGAGAGGGTGTCCAGCTGCTGCTCCATGCGGAGCATGTTCAGGGTGGTGACGCCCAGGATCTGGGTCTCACCGCGCTCGAACAGGGCGGAGCCGTGGACCCGCGGGATGGCCTCGACCTCGGCGGCCAGGGTGCGGATGTCGGTGACACCGCGGCCGTCGATGCGCTTCTTCTCCTTGATGACGCGCTCACGGACCAGGGTCTTGGTCAGGGAGCGGTACGCGGCGGAGATCTCCTTCTCGCGGCCCTCGAACTCCGGCAGGAGCTTCTCGGCGGCGAGGGCCTTGACGCGGTCCAGCTCGGCCTCGCGCTCCTGCTTGCCGGCGATGGTGAGCGCCTGGGCGAGCTCCGGCTTGACCGCGGCCGTCAGGGCCTCCAGGACGTCGTCCTGGTAGTCGAGGAAGATCGGGAACTCACCGGTGGGCTTGGCGGCCTTGGAGGCGAGGTCCGACTGGGCCTTGCACAGGACCTTGATGAAGGGCTTCGCGGCCTCCAGACCGGCGGCCACGACCTCCTCGGTGGGCGCCTCGGCGCCGCCCTCGACCAGCTTGATGGTCCCGTCGGTGGCCTCGGCCTCGACCATCATGATCGCGACGTCGCCGTCCTCCAGGGCGCGGCCCGCGACGACCATGTCGAAGACGGCGTCCTCGAGCTCGGTGTGCGTCGGGAAGGCGACCCACTGGCCGCGGATCAGCGCGACGCGGACACCGCCGATCGGGCCGGAGAAGGGCAGACCGGCCAGCTGCGTGGACGCGGACGCGGCGTTGATCGCCACGACGTCGTACAGGTGGTCGGGGTTGAGCGCCATGACCGTGCAGACGACCTGGATCTCGTTGCGCAGGCCCTTGCGGAAGGACGGGCGCAGCGGGCGGTCGATCAGGCGGCAGGTGAGGATCGCGTCCTCGGAGGGACGGCCCTCACGGCGGAAGAAGCTGCCGGGGATCTTACCGGCGGCGTACATCCGCTCCTCGACGTCCACCGTGAGGGGGAAGAAGTCGAGCTGGTCCTTGGGCTGCTTGGAGGCGGTGGTGGCCGACAGCACCATGGTGTCGTCGTCCAGGTACGCGACGGCGGAGCCGGCGGCCTGCTTGGCCAGGCGGCCCGTCTCGAAGCGGATGGTGCGGGTGCCGAAGGCGCCGTTGTCGATCACGGCCTCGGCGTAGTGGGTCTCGTTCTCCACCAGCGTTTTCTCCGTTGCTTGTCGTCTTTCGTCCCTCCTCGCCCGTGTGGCGGGGGACGGTGGCGGAGAAGCGTCGCTTCTGGTGCGTGCCGGTCTTCGATCGAAGCACCCGGGGCTCGCTTGCTCCCGGGGGCCACTACCGAGGACCGGCGGCGGCGAGGTGCGCTTCTCCTCTTGTCCTGCGTTCCACGCCGCGCGGTTGCGTCGCGCGGTCGCGTCGTTCGTTCGGTGTCGTGCGTATGGCGTTGTGCGTATGGCGTTGTGCTACCACACTACAAAGCGTGAGTGACACTCCGCATGTCCCCGCACGTACGGCAAAGGGAGCGGTCCCCGATCCTCCCGGGAACCGCTCCCTTCACGGCGTCCTACTTGGCGCCCGCCGCACCGCGGCGGATGCCGAGGCGGTCGACCAGCGCGCGGAAGCGCTGGATGTCCTTCTTGGCGAGGTACTGCAGCAGGCGACGGCGCTGACCGACCAGGATCAGCAGACCACGACGGGAGTGGTGGTCGTGCTTGTGGGTCTTGAGGTGCTCGGTCAGGTCGGAGATCCGGCGGGACAGAAGGGCGACCTGGACCTCGGGGGAGCCGGTGTCACCCTCCTTGGTACCGAACTCGGAGATGATCTGCTTCTTCGTGGCGGCGTCGAGCGACACGCGTACTCCTCATAGTCTGTGAGCGGCCACCGAGTGCCCCCGGTCTGCATCTCGGGGGAGCTTCCGTTACTCGGGAGGCGGGGATCCGCTGGGCGCGGCCACCGGGGTCCTCAAGGACTTCCGGGGGTGCGTACACAAACGGCCGTCACTGAGGGTACCAGGCCGGCGCCGGGGTCGTTGCCCCGGTCCGGTGAACCGCCCGGCCGGGCCGGGTCCCGCCACTAGGGTGAGGACCAGCACCGTTCGTACGTCCGGAAGGGGTCGCTGGGGCATGGCGGAGACGGCTGAGGAGATCGAGGCGCGCAAGGCGCGGGAGCGGGACGAACTGTACGCGCTCGACATCACCGGTGCGGAGTGGGAGAGCGCGCCCGGCACCGAGGAGCACGAGGAGCGGGTCGAGATCGCCCGCCTGCCCGGTGGGGCCGTCGCCATGCGTTCGTCCCTGGATCCCGGCACGGTGCTGCGGTACACCGAGGCGGAGTGGCGCGCCTTCGTGCTGGGGGCGCGGGACGGCGAGTTCGATCTCGAGTCGGCGCCCGGCGGCGAGGGGCCCGCCCCCCGGTGACCCGAGGGGCCCCGCCGGTCCGAGGGCCCGCCACGGCCCTTCGCTGGCGGGAACGGCCACGGACGGAGGCTGGGGAAGGGGCGGTACGCGCGCGTACCGCCCCTTCCCGGCCGCCGCGGCCACGGCGGCCACGGCGGCCGGCCGCGGCACTAGCTCGTCATCGCACGTGCCCGCGCGTAGACGTCGAAGACGGCGAGGGCCAGCGGGATCAGCGTGAGCAGGACGAAACCCTCGGCGATCTCCAGGAAGCGTCCCCAGAAGGGGGTGACACCGCGCGCGGGGGTGATCAGGGCGATCGCGGTGACCAGGGCGGTGGCGGCGGCGACGGCCGCGACGAGCCAGACGCTGCGGATGTCGAGGGCGGTGGTGTCGCCCTGGAACGCGTCGACGAGGTAGTCCCGCGGCGGGTTCAGGGCGAGCCCGAGGCCGAGGAAGACGAGGGCGGCGAGTCCCGCGGCCAGGGTGGCGGCGACCTGAGCGGTGTAGCGGAACAGGTGGGCGCGCATCAGCATGCCCACTCCGGTGGCGAGGGCGAGCAGCTGGGCCCAGAGGTTGCTGGAGAAGCCGAGGACGATGGAGGCGCCCACGGCGACGAGGGCGCAGCCGCCGACCAGGCCGATGAGGAGTTCGTGGCCGCGGCGGGCCTGGGCGGCGATGCGCTCGGCGTCGACGGGCCCCTGGTCACCGGCCTCCGCGGTGCCGTAGCCGCCGCGCGCGGGGCTGGGTGGCTCGAAGCCGATGGGCAGCCGGGCGAACCGCATGGACAGGCCCGGCAGGAACGCCAGCGCGACGACGGACAGCGGAGCGCAGATCGCGGCCGTCTCGATGGGCCTCAGGCCGGTGAGGATCGCGATGAAGGTGGTGACCAGGCCGATCACGGAGGCGAGGACGAACGCCACGAAGGGGCCGTCGCCTCCGGGCGAGAGCAGGGTGAGGACCACGGAGGCGACCAGGACCGCCGTGCAGGCGAGCAGGAACTGGAGTCGTCCGATGCCCTGGCCGTCGGCGAGCTGCAGCAGGCCCGAGCCGGCGACGGCGACGTTCGGCAGGGCGCCGAGTCCGAGGGCGACGGCGGAGCCGCGGTCGTCGTAGACACGTGCCCGTACGCCGGCGAGGAGGACCAGCAGGAGGCCGGTGACGCCGGCCAGGACGCCCTGGAGGCTGTGCATGTCGTGGCGGATCTGCGAGCTCCAGGCCACGAACGCCAGCAGCGCCGGCAGGATGCCGCCCGCGACGAGGCCGGCGGCGCGGGTCAGGTCGCCGCTCCACAGGGTGCGGTCGCGGGTGACGGCGGAGGCGACCGCCTCGGAGACGTCGTCCAGGACGGCGGGCGGCAGTGAGTCGGCGAACGGGCGCAGGGTGAGCAGTTCGCCGTCGAGGATGCGCTGCGCGGTGAAGGAGCGGGCACCGTCGAGGACGGTGCCGTCGCGGCGGACGAGGTGGTAGCCGACGGGCGCGCCCTCGGTGGGGCTCTGCCGCGAGAGCCTGAGGATCTCCGGGTACAGGTCGGCGACCGGGACGTCGTCGGGCAGTGCCACGTCGATACGGCTGTCGGGCGCCACGATGGTGACCCGGCAGAAGCCGAATCCCGTGCCCGCCCCGGAAGGGGCTCCGGTGCCCGGTCCGCGGGTCGCGCCGGCCGGCGCGGAGGCCGTCATGCTCACCTGCTGTTCCCCCTCGTCGGTGGTGGGCGCCGCGCGGAACCGCCGCACGCGCTCCACCGGTGAAGATCCCGTGTGGGTCGTGTCGCGCCGCTCCGGTCACCGGCCGGCCCTGCGGCCGCGCCGGGGGCTCACGGGCGGAGCCTGGTTTCGAACCGTTGCGGATTGCCCCTTTTCCCGGCGTGGTTCGCAACTGTTCACACGTCTCACGGGCACCCTACCGCCCGTCGGTGTCGATGGTTGTCAGTAGGATCGCGCTTCGCGATCGACGTCCGCCTGACACGGGGCGGTGGACGAAAAACCTCGGTCCGGCAAGGGAATTGGTGCGTAGTGAGCCACATCGTCGTCAAGCGCCCGCCACGGGCACTGCCGAAGGAAGTGCCCACGGACGAGGTCGTGCTCCAGCCGCCGCCGGAACTTCCGCGCGGGCAGCAGGAGGGCGCTCTGATGCAGCTCCTTCCCATGCTCGGTATGGGCGGCTCCGTGGTGTTCTTCTTCAACCCGCAGGCCCAACCCTTCATGAAGATCATGGGCATGGTGATGGTGGCGTCCACGATCGCGATGGGCATCTCCATGCTGGTGCGCTACCGCCGGGGCAGCCAGGGGCAGATGGCCGATCTCCGCCGCGACTACCTGCGGTACCTGTCGCAGACCCGGCGGGGCGCGGTGGAGACCGCCGGGGCACAGCGCGACGCCCAGTACTACCTGCACCCTTCACCGGAGCAACTGTGGGCGCTGGTCGCCGAGGGTAGCCGGGTGTGGGAACGGCGGACCGCCGACGAGGACTTCGGGCAGGTGCGGGTGGGGCTCGGCCCGCAGTCCCTGGCCACCGCGCTGGTCCCGCCGCAGACCGCGCCGGTCGACGAGCTGGAACCGCTCACCGCGGGCGCCATGCAGCGTTTCCTGGCCGCCCACGGCACCCTCGACGACCTGCCGATGGCGGTGTCGCTGCGCGCCTTCTACCACGTGACGATCAGCGGCGACCCGCAGACCGTGCGCGGCACGGCCCGCGCCCTGACCGCCTCCCTGGTCTCCCTGCACTCGCCCGAGGATCTGGTCGTCGCCGTCGCCACCGGCCGGGAGTCCGCGCCCGAGTGGGAGTGGGCCAAGTGGCTGCCGCACGTGCAGATGCCGGGGCTCGCGGACGGCGCGGGCAGCATGCGCCTGATCTCCACCGACCCGATGGAGCTGGAGGAACGACTCGCCACGCGCCTGCAGGGCCGCCCGCGCTTCCACCCCGCCGGGCCACCCGTTCCCGAGCAGCCGCACCTGGTGGTCGTCCTCGACGGCGTGTCCCTGCCGCCGGACGCGATGCTGGCGGGCCCCGAGGGTCTGCAGGGGGTCACCGTCGTCGAGGTCGTGCCGGGCGACCTCAGCACGGGCCACGGCGACCTCTCGGTCGTCGTACGGCCCGGGGAGCTGCGACTGGAGTCGGCGCACGGCATGGTCTACGAGGGCACGCCGGACGTGCTGTCGTACGAGGCCGCCGAGGCGCTCGCGCGGCAACTGGCGCCACTGCGCATGGGGTCGGGTGGGGACGACGACGAACCGCTGCTGGCGAACCTGGAGTTCACCGACCTGCTGAACCTCGGCGACGCGGCCTCCGTCGATCCCAAGCGGACCTGGCGCCCGCGGTCGCAGGCGGAGCGGCTGCGCGTGCCGATCGGGCTCGGCGAGGACGGCCGGCCCGTGTTGCTCGACCTGAAGGAGGCCGCGCAGGAGGGCATGGGTCCGCACGGCCTGTGCATCGGCGCCACCGGTTCCGGCAAGTCGGAGCTGCTGCGCACCCTGGTGCTCGGCCTGGCGGTGACCCACTCCTCGGAGACGCTCAACTTCGTCCTCGCCGACTTCAAGGGCGGTGCGACGTTCGCGGGCATGTCCCAGATGCCGCACGTGGCGGCCGTCATCACCAACCTCGCCGACGACCTCACGCTGGTCGACCGCATGGGCGACTCCATCCGGGGCGAGCTCAACCGCCGCCAGGAAATGCTGCGCGACGCGGGCAACTACGCCAACATCCACGACTACGAGAAGGCGCGCGCGGCGGGCGCCCCGCTCCAGCCGATCCCGTCCCTCGTACTCGTCATCGACGAGTTCAGCGAGCTGCTGACCGCCAAGCCGGACTTCATCGAGATGTTCGTGCAGATCGGCCGTATCGGCCGCTCGCTGGGCGTGCACCTGCTGCTGGCCTCGCAGCGCCTGGAGGAGGGCCGCCTCCGCGGCCTGGAGACCTATCTGTCGTACCGCATCGGTCTGCGGACGTTCTCCGCGGCCGAGTCGCGGGCCGCACTCGGCGTCCCGGACGCCTATGAGCTGCCGAACGTGCCGGGTTCGGGCTTCCTGAAGTTCGGCACCGACGAGATGGTCCGCTTCAAGGCCGCCTACGTCTCCGGTGTCCACCGCTCCGGCTCCCAGCAGGCCGCCGCGCTCGGCGGGCCGCTGCCGGTCGACCGCAGGCCGGTGCTGTTCACCGCGGCCGAGGTGCCCGTGCAGTACGTCGCGGTGCCGCGGCAGCGGCGGGAGCCGGAGCCGGACGAGAAGGACGAGGCGCTCGCGGACACCGTCCTCGACGTGATCGTGCGGCGCCTGGAGGCCCAGGGGCCGGCGGCCCACCAGGTGTGGCTGCCGCCGCTGGACAGCCCCCCGTCGCTGGACGCACTGCTGCCCGGCCTGGCACCGGTGCCCGGCCGGGGCATGACCCAGCCGGGGTACGAGGGTGCGGGGCGACTGGTCGTCCCCGTCGGCATCGTCGACAAGCCGTACGAGCAGCGGCGCGACCCGCTGTGGGCGGACTTCGGCGGCGCCGCCGGCCACATGCAGATCCTCGGCGGCCCGCAGTCCGGCAAGTCGACCCTGCTGCGCTCGATCGTCGCCTCCTTCGCGCTCACCCACACGCCGCACGAAGTGCAGGTGTACGCCCTGGACTTCGGCGGCGGCAGTCTGGCATCGGTGGCCGACCTGCCGCACGTCGGCGGTGTCGCCTCCCGTCTGGACCCGGAGAAGGTGCGCCGCACGACGGCCGAGGTGTACGGCGTGCTGACCCGCCGCGAGGAGTACTTCCGGTCGGCGGGCATCTCGTCCATCGCCGAGTTCCGCAGCCGCCGCGCACGCGGCGACATCCCGGTGACCGACCAGCCCTGGGGCGACGTCTTCCTGGTCATCGACGGCTGGGGCAACTTCCGCACGGACTACGAGGCGCTGGAGCCGCTGGTCGTGGACATCGCGGCGCGCGGCCTCGGCTACGGCATCCACGTGATCCTCACGGCGTCCCGGTCCATGGAGGTCCGCTCCAACCTCAAGGACCACCTGATGAACCGCCTGGAGCTGCGGCTCGGCGACCCGATGGACTCGGAGTTCGACCGCAAGGTCGCGGCCAACGTGCCCACGGGTGTGCCCGGCCGCGGCCAGACCCCGCAGAAGCAGCACTTCATGGCGGCCGTCCCGCGCATCGACGGGCTGTCCTCGGACACCGACCTGTCGGAGGCCACACAGGCCCTGGCGGCGGAGATCACGCGGCACTGGCAGCAGCCCGGCGCACCGGAGGTCCGCCTGCTCCCCCGCTCGTTCCCGGCGGCCCAGCTGCCGCCCGGCAACCGGTTCGCGGACCGCGGCATCTCCTTCGCCATCGACGAGGACAACCTCGAACCGGTCTTCGTGGACTTCGAGCAGGACCCGTTCTTCCTCGTCTTCGGCGAGAGCGAGTCCGGCAAGTCGAATCTGCTCCGCCTGCTCGTCAAGGGCCTCACCGAGCGCTACGACGGCAACGACTGCAAGCTGTTCGTCATCGACAACCGCCGCTCGCTGCTGGGCGTGACCCCGCCCTCGCACCTGGCGGAGTACGTCCCCATGTCGAACCAGATGCAGCATCACATGGACGCGCTGGCCGACCTGATGCAGCGGCGCACGCCGACCGCCGACGTCACGCCGGAGCAGCTGCGCGACCGCAGCTGGTGGCAGGGACCGACGGTGTTCGTCGTCATCGACGACTACGACCTCGTCTCCACCTCCAGCGGCAACCCGCTGTCGGGGCTGACGGAGCTGCTGCCCTTCGCCCGGGACGTCGGCGTCCGCTTCATCATCGCCCGCTCCACGGCCGGCGCCGGGCGTGCCGGGTACGAGAACTTCATGCAACGCGTCAAGGAGCTAGGCGCCCAGGGCGTGATCCTGGCCGGCGACCCGGCCGAGGGCGACCTGCTCGGCGGGGTACGGCCGCGGCCGATGCCGGCGGGGCGGGGCGTGTTCGTGTCGCGCAAGCGGGGACGGCCGCTGGTGCAGGTCGGTCTGGCGGACGACCCCCAGGCCTGAGGCGCCCGGGCCGGGGCCGCCCGCCACCCCTGCCGCGGCGGACACGGCCCCGCGGCCTGCCGCTCCGCCCCGCTGCGGGGCACCGGGGGCACTGAAGAAGCACGGGACCGGTCGACGGGCCCGTCCCCGGCCCCTGGGGGCCCGTGACGGGGGGTGGCAGACGTACGCGGACATGACGCCGGGGTGGGCGCCTCCCGTGCGCGCCCACCCCGGTGCCGTCGTGCCGGCCGAGTCCTACTGGAAGAAGGAGGCCGCCTTCTTGTCGCCCTCCATGTAGTCGCCGCCGGCCTGGTGGACCACGTGGCCGATGCCGGTCAGCGCCTGGTGGATGTCGTTGGCTTCCTTGTCCCAGCGCTGCAGCTTCTGGTGGAACGTGCTCTGAGCCTCGCCCGCCCAGTACTCCTGGCTCTGGACGACCATGCGCCGCAGTTCGTCGAGATCCTGCTCGAGCGCCTTGGCCTCGTTGCCGATCGTGGTCGCGGCCGTGTCAAGGCCGTCGTACGTTACTTGCAGCCCGTCGGCGTTACGGCTCATGCCTGCCTACCTTGTCTCGCTGGTGTGTGCCTGGTGAGGTGACTACCGCTCGGCTCAGTAGGAGCTGAGCGCGGACGACGGGGTCGTCGAGGCTCCGTCACGGACGTCGATGCGGGCGGCGGCAGCGCGGACCTCGTCCTCCTTGCTGTCCTTGACGTTGCGCGTCTTGGTCATGGAGTCGATGACCTGGCCGAGGATGTTGCCGATGTTCTGGATCGACTCGTTGATCTCGATCTGCTTCCGGTCGAACTCGGCGCGACCGATACCGTGCCACTGGCCCTCGAGGCCGTCGATGACGCCCTGGAGGCGGTGCACCCGCTTCAGGGTCGCCTCGTACTTCTCGGCCATCTGCTTCTGGAGCGCGATGACTGCTTCGTCCTGGAGCTTCTGCGAGCCGGCCATGACCAGCCTCCTGCCTTTCCTCGTCCGTTTCCTGATGCAGTTGTTCCGGCTCACCACCGAACTGCTGCCGGCGCTCGTCGCCGAGCGCGGTGAGCCGCCCCGTCACCCGGTGCCTGGGGCTCCGGTCGATCCTCCCGCCACCGGGCCGGCCGCCGAGAACACCGCGGTGGCTTGTGACGAGGCCGATGCGAACCGGGCAGACCTGTTCAGAGCCGCGGCGGCCGATCGGCCGCGCTGTTCGCCGAGACGCTCCCCGCCATGCCGTTCACAAGCACGACGCTCCTCCCCGTTTCCCCGTACGGTCGCGGCCGATGCCCGGCCCGCCCGCTGAACCACCCGCCGTACGATCGCAAAGCGAGCCGCGACCGACAACGCGTTCACCACTGTAGTCAACCCGAACAATCGCACCAACCGAGGTGCGAACCAACTCAGTTGCCGGTTCGGCACAGCTACCGCAGATGGCCCGGTTTGCCGGATTGTCACGCCGGTCGCCCCGTGCCCCTCCCGAAGCCCCGCCTCCGGCGCCGCGGACGGGGCCCGGCCGCCCGCCCCGTTCCGCGGCTCTCCATCAAACATCCACACGACAGCGGTCACGACCCCGCGCCCGTCCGGGCCGACGACAACTCGGCTTGCTAGCGTGCTGGTTGTTTTCCTCACGGCACTTGGCGACATGAGCAGCGGCACGACGAGCACGCTACGGTCGCACACGCACATCATCGTACGGACGCACGCCACACTCACGGGGAAGGTCCTGCACATGGCATGGGACGAGTGGGAGCAACTGAAGGCACGGGCCGCCGAACGGCAGTCCACGCACACGCGCCTCAACCAGCTGCCTGCGGACGGCGCAGGCGGAGGCGGTGACCTGGTCGTGCACCAGGACGACCTCGGTGCGGTCGGCCATGACGCCCACCTTCTGTTCGAGGACCTCCGCAAGGAGGCCGACATCTCCACGGCGGGGGCGGGCAAGGACGGAGCGGGTTCCACCGCGCGGGCGGCCTCCACGCTGAGCACGCACAACTTCGCCACCGGCGCCGCCCTGCACAAGACCGTCGACATCTGGTCCTCGCAGCTGAAATCGGTGCTGCAGGCCTGTGCGCACATCTCCGACCACCTCGACTACAGCCGCAAGCTCCACGCGCAGGACGACGCCCGGATCGGGACCGTGCTCCGCGGCAGCGACGGCTCGGCCGTGTCCGTGTCGCAGCTCAACGAGTACTTCAAGTAGGGGGATCGGCAGTGGCTCTGAGCTTCACGGACCTCGCCGAGGTCGACCTCGGCAGGCTCGGCACCGCCGTGGCGGACTGGAAGAAGACCGTCGCCGCACTGAAGAGGGCGGCGGACGACGCCCGGCAGGGCATGCAGGCAAAGTCGGACCGGGCCCGGTGGGCCGGCGTCAACGCGACCGTCAGCCGCGAGTTCATCACCAGGACGGCGAAGGAGATCGCGGACCTCCACACCGAGGCGGACAGCATCTACCAGGTACTCGACGACGGGCACACGGAACTGTCCGCGCTCCAGAAGCAGCTCAGGCAGGCGGCGGAGACCGATGCCGCGACACTCGGGATCCGCGTTCAGGAACTCGAGGGCGGCAAGGTCCGCTGCTTCCATCCCCATGTGCGCGGCGACACGGACGAACGCACCCAGGAACAGTTGGACGCCCGGCAGGAACTGGAGGACCGGATCAACCTGATCCTCGGCCACGCCCGGGAGATCGACGCCTCCGTCGCCCGCGCCCTGGCCAGGAGCCACGGCGACGACGCCCACAACGCCGGCCACGCCCACTACGGTTCGCTGAACGACGTCGAGGTCGAACGCGCCCTCGAACTGGCCCGCAAGGGCCACAAGATGACCGACGCCGAGCTGCGCGAGTTCGACGACCTGCTGACCTACAACTCCGACGAGAAGGACGGCGAGTTCGCCACCGACTTCTACCGGGGACTCGGCGGGCCCGAGAAGGCGCTGCAGTTCTACGCCGACATGGCCATCGACGGCACCGATCCGGACGCCACCAAGACCCGGCTCGCCGCGGTGCAGGACCTGCAGAAGGCCATGGGCTACACGCTGGCCAACGCCACCGACCCCGACCACCGGCACCATCTGCCCGACAGCTGGAACGCGGAGTTCCGGCGCCTGGGCACCCAGCAGATCGGCTGGACCCCCGGGCAGTTCAACAAGCCCTACGGCTACCAGGTCCTCGGTGGTCTGCTGCGCTACGGCAACTACGACGCCCGGTTCCTCACGCCCATCGCAGAGCACATCACCCAGATCCACAAGGAGGACCCGCACTTCTTCCTGTACGGCAGGCCGGTGGGCATGCCCGACGCCTACGGCTTCAACCCGTCAGGCGATCTCGGCAGCGGCTACTCCCCGGTCAACAGCGTCCTGGAGGCAGTCGGGCACAGTCCCGAGGCCGCGGAGAAGCTCTTCACCCAACCGCCGACCGCGTACAACCGGGACGGGACAGTGAAGCAGGGCGGCGACCCCGGCTTCACGTCCTACCTCGATCTCTTCACCGACGAGGACTTCGAGTGGTCGATCGACACCAACGACGCCAACACCCTCGCCGACGAGGACAAGACGCGCACGGCCCTCACCTTCGGCCCCCAGGCCCTCGGCCACGCCCTTGAGGCGGCGACGACAGGCCGCCCGTACGACAGCGACGACACCGCCGACGCCATCAAGCACACGGAGGCCCGGGCGGGCCTGGTCCACGAGATCGTCGACAAGTTCGGCCAGCACCCCGAACTGATCCGGCACAACGAGAACGGGGACATCGACGAGGACTCCGGTCCCCTCTACGGCCTGCGCGCCAGCCTCGGCGACATCTCGGCGGAGTACATGGGCGACATGCAGCGGGCGATGTACCGGGAGGATCCCAGCAGCGACACCCTGCCCACGTTCGGTGCCGCGGCCGACCTCGACTCGCGCAACGTCAACCGATTCCTCGCCGAGGTGGGCCAGGACCCCGACGCCTACGCCACCATCACCACCGCGCAGCAGGCCTACACGGCGGACGTGGTGGACCACGTCATCAACGGCGACAGCCATTCGACGGCGTCCCTCGACGGCCGCGTGGGTGCCGCCGTGGCTCCCGGATCGGCGATCGCGGGCATCATGAGCGACGCCCGGGCCCATGCGATCTACGACTACCACGCGGCGTCGGACCAGGAGTACAACGATGCCGCGGCCGACAAGCAGAAGTGGGTGAACCGCATCCTGGGCATGGGCATCGAGAAGGTCGGCGAACGCGTCCCCATCGCCGGCACCGCTCTGGAATGGGCCTCGGAAGACATCCAGGAGTCCGTCATGAAGAGCATCGAGAAGGACACGGTGACAGAAGCTCAGAGCGAGGCCAGCACAAACTACACACAGGGCCGCACAACCGCCATCGACTCCGCAGGGGCCGCAGTCGATCATGCATTGGTGAATAGTCAGGACATCGATCCGGAGACCGCCAAGGACCTCCGCCGAGCGGCTCGCACATCGGCAGGCGTCAGTCACACGGACGGCGCGCAGTGGACGTCGGAGGGCCGCAGTTGAGCGCCCCAGAACGCCTAGGGCGGGGGGCGCGGGCAGCCAGCGGTGCGCGTTCACCGCTCCGACGTTGGTGTGCGGCATCTCGATATCAACCCACGCATTTTCCCCTCTATCGCCTGCAGATGGCGAGCGAATCGACCCCGAAGCAGCAGCCTGCCGTGGCGGACATCACGTGCCGAGGCAAACCCGTCAGCGCCAACCTCTGGGCGCTGCAGCCGGGCCTTGTGTCCGCAGCGGAAGGCGTGATCTCCACCTACATGGATGCGCCGCAGGAACGAGACGCTCCAGGTGGCAGGAGGAGCAAATGAACCCTCGAACCCTTCTCGTGCGCGGTGGTGCAGTGCTCTGCGCCGCCATGACCGCAGCTGGGTGCTCGTCGAACCCACCCAAGCAAGAGTTCACAATTCCGAAGGCACTCTGCGGAGTACCTGTCCCGACCCGTTCGCTGTCACGGCTCCTGCCGGCATCCGGTCAGAAGGTGTCGGTCAATCAGGTCGACGGCGCGGCCAAGGGAACAGGGCTATGCAAAGTCTCAGTCGACAGCACCGAGGTGTTGGTCGTCAGCACGGAGCGCATCACCATGGGCTCTTCGGCGCAGAGAATCCTCCTGCACCGCGCCCGTACCGGGGACCAGAAGTCCACGGAGGGAGGCTCGATCGCCTACAGCGACCATGCCGCCGTATCGCTGATCCAGTGCCGCGGCTCGGGCATCGAAGAGGAGGACATCAGCACCTTCATCGAGAATTGGAAGCCCGGACGACAGGACGAGACAGCCATGAAGGACCTGATGTCCGGTTACACGGCAGCACTCAAGAAGCAGCAGCCGTGTTTGAAGAAGGACGACTGAGCCCGACGGCGGAGCCCGCGTCGGTCGTGCCGAGCTGGGTTGGATGACCAGAGCGAGGGCGTCGTCACCACCGCGGCAGGGCTGAGGGCGCCGTAGAGCCGGGCTGTCGGGTGGGTCAGTGGGGGGCGGGGCGGCCGCCTGCCAGTCGCTCGCGGCGCCGTCGGGCGTCCCGGAGTGCCACCGCCGTGCCGCCGAGACCGGCGACCAGGACGAGGCCGCCGACGACCACGTAAGTGGCCATGCGGGTGTTGCGCTCGTCGGCGGTCTCGCCGAAGTGGAGGGGGGCGACGTAGGGTGCCTCGGCCCGGTTGACGCCGTTGGCGGGCCGGGGCGACTCGACCGGGTGCGCGGGGTCGACGTTCGTGAGGGCCTTGACGGGGTCGACGACGCCCCAGCCGACGAGGCGGTCGTGGCCGGGGATGGAACGCTCCGCCGTCTGCTCGATCTGGGCGACGACCTGCCGGGCCGTCCACTCGGGGTACTTGGACTTCAGCAGGGCCGCCACACCGGCCACGTAGGGCGCCGAGAAGCTGGTGCCGTTGTCGGAGCAGTGTCCGCCGCCCGGGACGGTGGAGATCATGTCGACGCCCGGTGCCGCCACGCCGACGAACTCTCCCGACTGGGAGAAGGAGGCGCGTTCGTTGTTGCGGTCGGACGCGGCCACCGCCAGCACGCCGTCGTACGACGCCGGGTACGTGACCTTGACGTTGCCGCCGAGGCCGTCGTTGCCGGCGGAGGCGACGACCACGACGCGCTTGCTCAGGGCGTAGTCGACGGCCTGCTTCAGCCGGGCGTCGGGTTCGACGGCGTTGGCGGTGTCCTGGGAGATGTTGATGACGTCGGCGCCCTTGTCGACGGCGTGGCGGATGGCCGTCGCGAGGGTCGCGGCGGTGCCGTCGCCCTCGGCGTCGTTCTGTTTGACGGGGATGATCGTGGCGTCGGGTGCGAGACCGACGAAGCCGGTGCCCTTGGCCGGACGGGCGGCGATGATGCCCGCGACGCGGGTGCCGTGGCCGACCGTGTCGGTGGTGCCCTGGTCGTTTCCCCGGTCGATGTCCTCGCCCTTGCCGTTCTTCCGGGGCAGGAGGTTCTCGCCCTTCGACGCGTCGACCGCCTTCCTCAGCTGCGGGTTCCTGATGTCGACGCCCGTGTCGACGACGGCCACCTGGACGTTCTTGCCGGTGGACTGCGCCCACAGCTCGTCGAGGTTGACGCGCTGCAGCGCCCAGGGGCGGCCCGTGTAGGGCTTCGACGGGAAGGTGCACTGGCCGCCGTCGTCCGCCCACGCGGGCGCGGGCAGCGCGACCAGGGCGGTCGTCAGCACGGCTCCCGCTCCCAGGGCCGACGCGGTCCGCGCACGCCCCCGCGTCCTTGCCTTCAGCATGAGTTCGTCGCCCTCCGGCCCTCGTGTCCTGTGCGCTCGTGTCCCGTGGCAGGTGGTCCGGTGCTCTAGGAGCCCTGCGGCTGCCGCGCCGCCGCCTCCGACAGGCGCGGGCCCGTCGGCAGGAACGTCGACCACTCCACGGGGATCGGGACGGGGTCGACCTTCTCGTAGCCGAGGCGGGTCTGGGCGATCCTCGCCTCGTTCAGCTCCTGCTTGCGCTGGCCGGCCGAGGTACCGATGCCCTTGTCGTCGGTGGCGCTGTCGCTGTTGGACTGCAGGGCGTAGCGCAAGCCGGTGTCGGTGACGAGGAAGACGCCGCCGGCCTTGGTCTCGGTGCCCTGGAACTGGCGGTAGAGCTGGCCGGAGCCGGGCGTGACGTAGGCGCTGGAGGAACCGGTGGGGAGCTGCGCGGGGAATTCGGTGCCCACCCAGGTGGACAGGGTCGTCCGGCCGTTTCCGGCGTCCACCGAACGCAGCACGTTGCAGACGGTGTTGCGGCCCGATGTCGTGCTCGCGCCGTCGTTCACCGTGCGCGGCCGGTATGTCGGCCAGTTCTTGTCGCCGTCGAAGCTGGTGCTGTCGGCCACCGCGCCGGGGCTGACCTGCTGGGCCTCACCGGCCTGGCCGACGGCGACGAGGTCGCCGCTGTTGAGCAGGAGGGTGGCGGTGAACTCGGAGACGCGGGCGACCTTGCCCCGAAGCACCACGTAGTACTGCATGACCTGGCCGTCGTAGGCCCTGATGACCTCGCCGACCTTGTCGTAGTCGCCGAGGGCGGTGGAGGCGCCGGCGGTCGCCCCGGGGGTGCCGTCGACGTCGGGGATGGCGACCGGGTCGCCGGTGTGGAGGGTGTCGAGCCACTCCTGGGAGACGCGCTGCGGGGAGCGGCTCTGGGTGTCGAGGGCCTTGAGCAGTTCCTTGTCGGCCGGATCGGCCAGCGGGTACTTGGTGCCCTTGGCGTCGACGACGTACTGCGTCCTGCCGTCCGGGCCGACGACGTACATCAGGTCGCCGCCGGTGAGCCGGCTGCCGCCCTCCGTCCTGGACCACTCCTTCTCGGCGAGGACGAACGCCGCCTTCTGGATGGCCCGCCCGCCGTCACCGGGGCGTTCGCACACCGCCCAGCGCTTGGCGGACCCGGCCTCGGCGGAGGAGGGCAGGCGGTCGGGGGCGTAGGGGATGCCGATCGTGGCGCCGTGCGGGGGTTTGCCGCTGTCGAGGACCATCTCGTCGACGGTGATGACGCTGTTCCTGCTCGGGTCCAGCAGCAGTTTGGCGGAGGCCATGTTCAGCACCGGGTGGAGTTGTGTCTCCTTGCCGGTCCTGAGGACGACGTAGCGGGTGGTCGACTTGCTGGCGACGATGACGTGTGCGCCGGGGCTGTCCCAGCCCTTGGGCGCGGTCGGGCTGAACATGCCGATCGCGCCGAACACGGCGAGGATCACCACGCCGATCACGAGGCCGGGGACCAGGGCGCCCAGCGGCTTGGGCGCGCCCTCCTCTGATCCCGAGGGCGAAGGCTGCAGGAACGACGCGAGCGTGCGGCGCTTCGCGAAGGTGTAGGCGTTGAGTTCGTCGCGCCGTGATGCCATCTGTGTCCGCTCTCTCCCCGTTGCGGAGTCGTGGAGGACCCGTGCAGGTCCGTCCCCCGTCCTCGTCCGCCTCTGACGCCTCGGCTGTCAGAGTCGCCCCCTACTATGCCCGTTGCGCGATCGTGCCGGCGGCACGGGTAGGGTGCTCGGGGCCTGACGAGGCCGCAGCGCAAGGGTTTTCGGGAGACTTCGGGGGTTTTTGAGTGATGGCTTCCGCGACGCGGACCCGGTCGCGATCGCAATCGGGTTCACGATCGGCCAGCCCGCGCCGGCCACGGGGCCGCGGCGCGGCCTCCCCCGCCCCGGAAGGGGCCGCACGCCCCGCCCCCGAGTCCCCGCGGGGCTCCGTCGCCCCTCGTCTGAAGTCAGGTTCGGGGTACGGCGGTTCGTTCGCCGTGCAGCGGTTGGTGCTGCTGGAGGCGGCAGGGGCGGTCGTGGTGTGCGCCTGGGTCGCCGGGACGTACGTGCTGGTGCCGGCTGGCGTGGTCGCCGCGTTGCTCGTCGCGCTCGCCCTGGTGCGGCGCCGGGGTCGTTCCCTTCCCGAATGGCTGGGCACACTGCTGGCGTTGCGGGCGCGGCGCCGCCGGGCCGCCGGCGCCGTGGTGCCGCCGGGCACGGACTCGGGTCTCGCTCCGGCCGTGGAGTGCGACCCGAGCCTGCGCACCTACCGTCACAGCCGCGGCGACCACCATGACCAGCGCCCGATCGGCATGGTGGGCGACGGCGGCTTCCTGACCGCCGTGCTCCAGGTGGAGTCGGACGCCGGTGCGCTGCGCGCCGAGCGCGGGCGCAGACCGCTGCCCGTCGCCGTCGTCCGGGACGTGCTGGAGGTCGACGGGATCCTGCTGGAGTCGGCACAGATCGTGGTGCACACGCAACCCGCACCGGCGCTGCACCTGCCGCAGCAGTCGGTGGTGGTGAGCAACTACGCCCCGCTGCAGGCCCGGACGGGCTCCCCTGCGGTGCGTATCACCTGGATCGCGCTGAAACTGGATCCCGAGCTGTGCCCGGAGGCGGTGGCCGCGCGCGGAGGCGGTCTGGCCGGCGCGCAGAAGTGCCTGGCGCGGGCCGCGGAGCACCTGGCGAGCCGGCTGACCGGCGCCGGGTTCCGGGCGAACGTGCTGAACGAGGAGGAACTGACGGCGGCCATCGCCACCTCCGCGTGCGCCAACCCGATGGTGACCGCGCAGGCCGGGCGGGGCGAGGCGGCGCAGTCGCGGACGGAGGAGTCCAGCCGCAGCTGGCGCTGCGACAACCGCAGGCACACGACCTACTGGGTGCGGCGCTGGCCGCAGTTGGGCGGCGAGAGCCCCTCGCTGGCGCAGTTGGTGGCGCAGCTGACCTCGGTTCCCGCGCTGGCCACGACGTTCAGTCTGACGCTCGCCAAGGGCGGCCGGCAAGAGGTGACCGTCACCGGCCATGTGCGGGTCACCGGCCGCAGCAACCAGGAGCTGACCGACGCACGCCGCGAACTGGAGCAGGCGGCGCGGGCCGCGAAGGCCGGCCTGGCCCGGCTGGACCGTGAACAGCTGCCCGGCGTCCTCGCCACCCTGCCGCTCGGAGGTGCCCGCTGATGGCGACGACGACCCACGCCGCGGACCCGTCCCTCGGGGAGCGTCTGCGTACCGGCTTCGGTCTGCTGGGCCCGCGGCACCCGCGGCACACGCTGACCGTGGAGCAGGCCGACGCCCTGTCCCTGCCCATCGGTGACGATGGTGTGGTGTTCGGGGTGGACACCGAGGGCCGGCCCGCGGTGCTCGGCGTCAACCGGCCCACGCCGTACGACATCGTGTTGATCGGCGGCCTGTGGACCGCGCAGGTGCTCGCGCTGCGGGCGGCGGCGACCGGTGCCCGCGTGGCCGTGGAGACGGGGCGCGCGCAGGCCTGGATGCCGATGGTGCACGCGATGGGAGGCGGGCAGAACGGCCTCGCGGTGTACGACGTCGGACGGGTGCCCCCGCAGGGCGCGTCGGCCGGGACGCCGGTCCTCGTGGTGCGGGACTGCGGTATGCGTCCTCCGCGTGGGCGTGTGGTGTCGGCGCCCTGGCAGTCGGTGGTGACGCTGCTGCCGTATCTCAGCCCCGTCGCACCGCGGTTGATGCGGCAGGCCCGGCTGGTGGGCGTGCAGCGGGTGTCGCCGGACGAGGCGGCGGAGATCGGCCGGGTGATCGGGCTGCCGCGCCCCGAGATCGAGTCGCTGCCCTCCCTCCCGGACGGCGTCACGCTGTGGTGCACCGACCGCGACCGGCAGTACGTGATGACGCAGGCGACGGACCCCGAGGTCGGACTGCTGGGCGTGGCGCGGCGCATGGACTGACCCCGCTGCGGACGGCGCCCGCACCGGCCCGCGTGACCGCCCGTTCCGCCGTCCTCCCCGGCCTCGCCCGGTTCGACGCCGCTTCGCGGGATTTCACCGGCTTTCCTCGGCTCGTCCCGTATCTCCCGCATGTTCAGGGGCCGTTCCGCAGCCCTGCCGCGCATCGGCGCGGTCCCGGGGACGGGTTGGCGCCGCCGATCATCACGGTTTGGTGAACGTACGGGCGTCTCGCGGCGGTTCTCCGGGGTGTGTGCCCACCGGGCGCCGTGGAAAGGGGCGGGCGGGCCTGCCGGGGCCGCGGTGTTCGTGATTAGGCTGGGGTTGGGCACGTCACGCGTGCCCGCGAGCGGGGTCTGCGCGCCCTGCGACGACAGGGTTCAGGGCCACCGGGGAACAGCCCCGGGAACAACCCGGGGAATGTACGACAGGAACGGTCACCCCCCCAGCACGGCATGAGGGCGTTCGACCACACCAGGAGGAACTGTGAACAGCGATCGGGACGGGATCCGCGGGGGCTGGGAGACACCCGACGACGACCAGACCGACGCGGAGTCCGCCATCGAGATGACGGGCGAGTTCACCATCGACTACGCGCCGCCCGCCTGGTACACGCAGAACGCGTCGGGCCAGGCGCCCGCACCATCGGCCCCGGCACCCGTGCCGCCGCCGGCGCCCGGTCCTGCCACGCCTCCTCCGCCCGCGGGCCCGCCGATCTCCGTTCCCGATCTGCCCCGGGGCAGCGGTTTCCAGCCGGCCTGGGCACCCGCTCCGCCGCCCGGCCCCGCCCCCGGGACTGCGGCTCAGCCGGCTGCCGCGCCCGCACCTGAGGGCGCGTACCCGCCGGTCCCCGAAGCAGCGTTCCCTCCGGCGTACCCGCCCGCGCCCGAGGCGGCCGCCCCTCCGGTTGCTCCGGCCTCGCCCGAGGCGGCGTTCACCCAGCCGGCGCCGGCCGCGGCGCCCGTGCCGTCGGAGGCAGGGGAACCGGAGGCCGGGGAACCGGGCAACGGCGACCTCGTCAGCGGGGCGACCATGCGCATCTCCGCGTCGGCGCTCAAGCGCGAGATCAGTGAGCCGGCCCCCACCGGGCAGGGCGCCGAGAGCACCGCCGAGGCCTCCGGCGCGGCACGGGATCCGGCGTCCGGGGCCGCACCCACCGACGCCGCGGAGCCCACCGGCACCGCCTCCGCGGCCGAACCCGCCGGCGCCGGCGGGCCCGGTGAGCCGGCCGAGTCCTTCGGGGCCGGAGAGCCCGCGGACGCATCGGCCGCCGCAGGGGGCACCGCCGACGCCTCCTCCGGCGACGGCGTCCCGGGCGCGGCCGGTGCGGTGGGCCCCGCCGCCCCCGAGGGCGAGCCCGACGCCCCGGCCGAGGCCACGGACGCCTCGTCGGACCGCACCGTCGAGGCCTCCGACGACGCCCCCTCCGCCGCCGGGGGCGACGGCGGTTCCGACCCCGAGGCCGGCACGACCGATGACGGCGACACACCCGTCACCGACGCACCCGTCACCGACGCACCCGTCGCTGTCGACCCACCCGTCGCGGACACCCCCGCGGGCCCCGGTGCGGCGCCGGTCCCCGAGGGCGGTGCGCCCGACCCCCGCGCCGGGCAGCCCGACCCGGCCTGGACCCGGTCGCCGGTCCCCCAGCAGGGCGTCCCGCCGCTGCCGCCGTCGTACGAGCCCGCCGCCCCGGCCGCGGCCGCCCAGTGGCCCGCGCAGCCGCACCCGGCCGGCCCGGTGGCCCCGCGGCCCCAGGGC
>NZ_JADWYM010000059.1 GCF_022414535.1 Streptomyces sp. MUM 2J | reverse complement strand
CGAGGATCGGGCCGAGCCGGTAACGGCGTCCCTGCCGACGGCGCGGATCGGGCAGCACGTCGAGGACATCGGCGAGGTCCAGCAGGGGGTGTGTCAACTTAACGGCTCTGGCTCACTTCCGGTGGTACCGGAGAGTCGTGAGAGTCGTTGACGTTCGCGTGAAGGATGTCAACCGAATGTGAGACAGGGCCGTTGATTAGACACTCCCACTTCGCCGTGGCCACCCTGCGCCGCTGGTGGGACGGGGAAGGGGGCACCGCCACCCGCACGCCACCCGCCTGCCTGGACCTGGTGCCCGACCCGAGAGGCGTCCGTGGCCGCCGCTACCGGCTGTCCGCCCTGGTCGCCGCGGCCGCGGCGCGTGTCCTGGCCGGTGCCCGCTCGCTCACCGCGATCACGGAATGGATCAGCGACGCCCCCGCGTGGGCCTGCCAGGTTCTCGGCTTCCCCACCGACCCGCTCTCCGGCACCGTGTCCGTCCCGCACCCCCACACCCTGCGCCGTCCGCTCGTCCAACTCGACGGCGACGCCCCGGCCCGGGCGATCGGCGCCGCCCGCGCCACCCCGGCCGGCCCCGGACGGAAGTGTGACGCTCAGGCGAATGCGTCCCGCCGGGCATCCTGCTGCAACACACTCAGGTCCGCGGCCTTCGTCATGGCCCCGGGTGTTCTTGATCCGGAACTCAGGATCAGGCGAAGGCCGCTCTGAATGCAGCGATCACCTCTGCGAGCGAAGGCGTACGAGACTCGTTCGACAGCAGCGGGTTAAAGATCAAACTCAGGACAAGGGCGTCCAGCTCAGCGCGCGCTGCTACCTGACTTCGACGGCGTACGTGGTGCCGGGAAAATCCCATCCGTCGGTGCCTTCGCCGATGTCCGCCACGATGATGACGTCGATGAAGTGGTCCTCGAACTCGTCGTCGGTGAGCGCGCCGGCCAGCCAGAGTTCCTCGATCTCGTCCCAGTCGCCGCGGCTGCCGTCGATACGCAGAGGTGCTGCCCGCCGGTTGCCACGCTCGCGTTCGTCGTCGCCCGTCTTGACAAGGCCGCTGATCTCGAACTGGCCCCTCTTGACAGGGTCGGGGATCGGCTCGGCGGGGACGACGGCGGCGTTCTCGTAGGCGGTGTGGATGAGGTCGCGGTAGCTGCGGCGGACGGTGTACTTGGAGTCGGACAGCCAGTTGAGCAGGGTCCTGGTGGTCACGCGGAGGCCGGCATCGACCAGGGCCCGGTAGCCGCGGTGGGTTGCGGTGAGCTGGCTGAGCTGGGCGTGCCAGTGCTTGGCGGTGTAGGAGGAGAGCCGGTGGCGGGGGGTGACCTGGGAGCGCAGGAGGTCGCCCAGGGCGGCGCCCAGGGAGCCGCCGTGCCCGGTGGGGCCGGCCATCAGTCGTCACCCTCGGGGATGGCCTCGCCGGGCTGGACGAACTTGGCCTTCACCTCGCCGAAGCCGGCCCCGATCCGGTACGTGGCGGGGGGCGTGCCATCAGGTGTCCAGAAGACGGCCGCGTCGACGTTACGCAGCGCGAGGAGCGTGTGGCCGTCTTGGACGGCCCTGAAGGCCACACTCCAGTGACGCACGGAGGCTTCGGCGACCAGGCTCATGCGCCAGTCGGGTCGCCAGAACGGGGACCGCTGTTCGGCGCGTTTGGGCCACAGCAGGCGCAGCGCGATGGACAGGCGCGTCTTGTATGCCTTGTAGGGGCCGCCGCCGGCCTGGACGAGTTCGGTTCGTGTTTTCCGGGTGGCCTCGTAGAAGGGTTTGAAGAGGGACTCGTTGGCTTTCCCGGTGAAGGAGTCGTGGATGGCCGGGGCTGCGTCGAGGTGGCCTTCGCGAACGAGTCTTCCGAGTTGCTTGACGTGGGGGGTGGTGACCCACACGCGGCCCTGGGTGTCGGGGCGTTCGATGATCCGCCCCAAAGGGTGCGGCATGTCGGTGCGGTCCCAGTGGGGGATGTCGATGAGGTAGATGCCGGCCTTCGTCTTGTCGAAGGTGTCGAGGGGGCCGGTGTGCAGGAGCTTGTTCGGGGCGAGGGGGACGGCTGAACAGGCGGACGGGTAGCTGCCGTTGCGGTCGATCAGGCACAGCACGCCCTCGCCGAAGGAGTCGGGCACGTCGAGCCGGTCGCGCCGCACGCGCCGGCCGTTCGCCTTCAGATGGGCCACGCGGGTGAGGGTGACGTCGGGGTGGACCCAGCGGGGCTCGCCGTCCATGTCCTCGCTGATCAAAGGCCACGGGCCGCTGTCGCGTTCTGCGGTGCGGATGACCGGGATCGGGTGCATCTTCGAGCGGTCGACCGCTTCTTTGAGGATCCCCAAGGCGGGGAAGACGTGGCCCTCGGGCTCGTCCTCCTCATCCCCCGGTGCCAGGCCGTCCTGGCCATCCTCCTCCTCGTCCTCCGCCACGCCGTCGGGGGCCTGCCCACGGTCCGCCGGGGCGTGGACCGCGGCACCGGCAGCAGCGGCTTGCCCGGCGGCGGCGGCGCCGGAGTACATCGGTGTGCCGTAGGCCTGCAGCGCGGCGGCGAGGCGGTGTCCCTCGGCGGTGTCCGGCATCCGCGAGACCGCCGCGGCCTGGAGCAGCGACGGGAGGATGGCCTTCAGGGCCTCCTGGTCGCCGCCGGCGACGGCGGTGCGCCATGCCGCCAGTTCGTGGGTGAGGGCGGCGGGAATTCCCTGGTGACCTCCGGATGTGTAGGGGAGAGCGGCTTCGGCCAGTTCCAGGGCGGCCGTTGCGCCGGGGGTCGGCGAGGGTGTCGGGGTGCGGGGGTGGTCGTGGGGTGTGGCTTGGGTGTCGAGGAAGCGGGCGTGCAGCAGGTCGGGGCGCAGGGGTGCCGAGCCGATCGCGCCGAAGTCGCGTTCCGCGACCGTGGCTTGGACCTGGAAGGGGTTCTGGGTCGGTGCGAGGGTGATGAGGACGTCGGCGTCGAGGAGGCCGAGGAGCGCGGGCTCGTCGCTGTCGATGATGGCCAGGACCGGGACGTGCAGCGCGCGGGCGAGAAAGGCCAGTTGCTGGGTGGCGTCCGGGAGGCGGTCGCCGGACAGCGGCAGGCGGGCGCTGGGTGCGGCCTGGAGCCGGTCCACGACCACGAGGGCCAGGTCCTGCACGTGCGGGGCGGTCTCCGCGATGGCCTGGGCGGTCAGGTCGCTGCCGTCGTCGATCAGCAGGGGCGCCTGGACCAGCTGCTGGGCGGCCTGCTCCTCGCGGGCGGTGAGGCGGCCCTGCTTCAGGCGCGGGTAGTCGCCGCCGGTCTCGGCGGCGAGGATGCGGCGCATGATGTCGGCCCGGTTCGGGCCCGACGCCGCGTACAGGACTTTGCGGCCGGCGACGAGGGCGGTCTGCCGTGCGGCGGCCAGCCCCAGCAGGCTTCCGCCGATGTTCGGGGCGGCCGCGACCAGCGTCAGCCGGCCGGACGGCACGCCGCCGGTCGCCGCGTCCAAGCCGGACAGCCCGAACCGGGGGTCGCCAGGCTGGCCGGAGGTGAGTACGGCGCCGATGGCGTCGCCCAGCGTGGCGAGCCTGCGCGGGGTGCTCCCGTGGTCCGGATGGCGTGGGCTGTTCACCGCACCTCCAGTAAGTGCCGCGCCCGTGGCCGAGGCCGGATCGGATGCGTGGGTGGCGGGGACGGCGTCGGCGGGCAGCAGCACCGCGACCGGGGTGCTGTTACGCAGGAGCACCTGCGGCTCGCCGCGAGCCGCCCGGGTGATGAGGTCACCGAAGTCCTTCTGCGCGGCACTGAGCACGCGGGACGGAAGCACCTCGGCCTTCCGTGCCGCCGGAAGCACATCGAGCGGCGCCAGCAACACACGATCCTGCCGCTTCCGGCCCCGATGGATCAGGGTCGTCCGCCCATCCTCCACGGCCCGCTTCACCAGGGCGTAGAGGGCGCTGCGTGCCTCGCTCGCGTTCATCACGGCCTCTTCGTGCACCGGCCGGCCCCCCTCGCCCTCCCACACCTATCAACTCGCGGCCACGGTAGCAGCATCCACACAACCATGGGCTTGATGTCATACCGATTTCAGGGATTATCACTCATTGGTGAGGGATTCAGTTCAGTTCAGTGTGGGGTTCGGTGTGAGTTGGGCCCCGCGAGCCCGACGTTTCGCGAGTCGGGTGGAGCCAGATCGAGGGCCGGAATGGTCGACGCCGGTTCTGGCCTGCCCTCGACGCGCGTTGCCCGCAGGCGATCGCATCCCGCCCTGCGCGGCCTCGGCTGCTCCCCCCTTCAGCTCCCGTCCCGGCGCCTGGGGCGTTGTACGCGAGGAACGCATCGGGGGCACCGGTCCGGGTCTGCGGGTGCCCCGATGGTGGGGCGGGAAGGTTCAACACACCCCTTGCGCCCTGGTCCGTATCACGTCCGTCTCACGAGTCGGCCGGGATGGCAGCGCCTTGTCGCTGTCAGGGCAGGAACCGTCCGCTCGGAGCCCAGCCGGGGGCGGTGTCGGTCGGCCGGGGAGCGGTCCGCCACCGCGGTGGCAGCGGCTTGGGCAGCATGAGGATGCGCCGGCAGCCGGCCGCGGTGAGCATCTGGACGGCCAGGCGCACGCGGGCCTGGCTGCATGCGAGGACCCAGGGGCCGGGGATCAGCAGCAGCCGGTGGGCGTCGTCCATGAAGGCCTGGACGAGCCGCGCGAACTCCGGTCGGTCGCCGTCCCTACGCGGCAGGCTGTCGATGTAGAAGGTCGGGTCGGGCACGCCCAGTCGGGCTGCGAAGCCCCGCATGGCGCGGCGGTGGTCGTCGTCGGCCTCGGGGCGTTCGGGGTGGTGGAGCAGGTAGGCCGCCGGTGGCCGCGTGGCGGGCGGGTCGGTGAGGCGCATGGGTTCGTTCCTCGCAGCGGGGTGCGGTGGTGGCCGTCTCCTTGCGGTCGCGTGGCGGGCCGGAAGAGGGGGTATGCCGGTCCTGCGCTGGCCGGGGAAGCGGCCCGGGGGTGCTTCGTGCGGGCTCTTTCCTGTGTCGGGGTGGTATCCGGGGTCATCCGAAGGGGTGCGGGTGGGGGGTGGCGTCGGGGCGGGTGGGAGTCCGGCGCGGGCCGAGCACGGCGGTCGGGCACCGGGCCCCTGCACGGCCCGGACCCGTTCGGCCACGCGGGCCTGTTGTTCCCGCGGGGCTTGGTGGGCCTCTCGGCACAGGGCGTGTCCTGCGGACTCGGCCCACGGCCCGGGAAGTGGGTCCGCGGCCCCGGCGGAGCAGCCGCTGTATCGAGGGGCCCGCCGGGGGCCGGGGCATCGGTCAGGGCCGGGGCGGGCACGGGACGACGGGGTGCCCGCCCCCGGGCGGCGCGACGCTGGACGCGGCGGCGGTCCCCGCCAGTCGGCCGCGTTTGCCTTCGTCCGGCGCCTGCGGGGCGAGTTCGGGCGTCGGCGGGCGCTGCCCGCCGGTTTCCCGTGGGGGCTCGTCGGTCTGCCCGTCCGCCTAGTAGGGGCCGTTGACGTTGTCGATGGAGCCGTAGCGGTGGGCTGCGTAGTTGCAGGCGGCGGTGATGTTGGAGATGGGGTCGTAGATGTCCCAGGAGGTGCCGTCGACGTGGTAGGCGATGAAGGTGGGGTCGATGACCTGCATCAGGCCCTTGGAAGGGGTGCCGGCGCGTGCGTTGGAGTCCCAGAGGTTGATCGCGAGGGGGTCGCCGCTGGATTCGCGCAACAGGTTGCGTTTGATGCCGTCGAAGCTGCCGGGGATGTGGTGCAGGCGCATGACGGCCAGGGAGTGGTAGATCCAGTTGTCGACGCGTTCGTCGCCCGCGGTGGCCGCGGCGGCGTGGCCCGGGGCGACGGCGACGCTGAGGAGGAGGGCGGCGATGGCGGCGACAGAAGTCTTTCCGAGTCGGGTGACGAGGCCGAGGGTGGTGCGCCTGAGGCGGGGGATGAGATGCACGGCGGGACGTCCTTGGCTTGGTGGGCTGGAGAGGCTGCCGGTGTGCGTGCCGGTATGAGCGCGGTGGTCTGCACGGGGCGGGGCTGGTGGGGTGGTCAGATGGTGATGTCGATGCTGCGGAGGTAGGTGAGGGGGTCGATGTCGGCGCCGTAGGTGTTGCTGGTGCGGACCTCGAAGTGCAGGTGCGGGCCGGTGGAGTTGCCGGTGTTGCCCGACAGGCCGATCTGCTGTCCGGCCGTGAGATGTTCGCCGGGAGTGACGTCTGTTGAGGACAGGTGGGCGGAGAGGGTGTAGATGCCGTCGGTGTGCTGGATGACGACGGCGTTGCCGTAGGCGCCGGCCCATCCGGCGGAGACGACGGTGCCGTCGGCCACGGCCTTGACCGGCGTTCCGGTGGGGGTGGCGAAGTCGACGCCGGTGTGGTAGCCGGCGGCCCAGGGGCCGGGTGTGCCGTAGGCGGTGGACACGGTCAGGTCATCGAGGGGGACACCGGCTGCGGGGCGGGATGCCGAGTGCGGTGCCGCAGGGCCCAGTTCGACGGTGGTCGGGGTGCCGGGGACGGTCCCGGGCTGTTCCGCCTTGCCCGTGTCGATGGGAGCGCCGGCCGGGGCAGCCGGGAGGGTACCGGTGGCCGGGGTCGTGGCGGGTTCAGGTCCGGTGGTCGGGCACTGGAGGCAGGCGCCGGGGTCCTGCAGGGCCGGGCCCCGTTCGGCCTCGGTGGTCTGCTGCTCGCGCGTGGCCTGGTGGGTCGTCTCGGTGCAGTCGCGCCTGCCGGTCTCGGCCCATGTGCCGGGCTGTTCTGTCCTGCCGGTGTTGGGGGGAGCGCTGGCGGCGGTGTCCGGGGCGGCCGGAGGGGTGCCGGTGGCCGGGGCCGTGGCGGGTTCGAGTCCGGCGCTGAGCGAGCACTGCGGCCAGGCGCTGGGGCCCTGCGCGGCCAGGACCCGTTCGGCCACGGTGATCTGCTGTTCCCGCGTGGCCTGGTGGGCGTTCTCGGCGAATTCGTGCCCGCCGAACTCGGCCCAGGTGCCGGGCTGGAACTGCAGCCCGCCAAAGTATCCGTTGCCGCTGTCCAGCGACCAGTCGCCGCCGCTCTCGCATGCCGCCACCGCGTCCCAGACCTCGGCCGGAGCGGCGGTGGCGGTCGCCGCCGCGACAAGGGAGCCTCCGGCGCTCAAGGCGCCGGCCAGGGCCAGGGTGGACACGAGACGGCGGGGCCCCCGCCGCCGGGCGGCGGCGTGGCGGGCTGTGCGGGACGGGAAGGGAAGGAAAGGCATGGCTGGATGGCTCCTTGCCGAGGAAGGGGCCGGCGCGGTGCGCCGGGCGGCGGTGGATCCAGCGCGATGCCGGCCTGGAAGGCCGCCCGGGAAGGGGAGAGGCAGTGGCGCAGGCCGGAGCGCTGTCCTGTCAGTGGGCGGCCAGCCAACCATCCCGGCAACGCCGCCCACATGGGTGAAACACACCCAAATCACCCGGCCGGGGTGCACGTCCGGCGGCGTCCACAGCCCACCCCCGGCGGGGGCCTGGAGGACTGGGGCGGAGCGCTCCACGCAGGGGCGCCCCGCCGGGTGACCGCCCGCTGGCGCAGCAGATCAAGGGCACCGGAATCCGCAGGCCGGAAGCGGTGAATCCACCGGATGGCGCGTTCCGCCCTCGGCAAGGAGCCATCCAGCCACGCCTCGCCTCGCCTTCCCGCCGCGGGCAGCGCTTCAGCAGGGCGCTCGGCGGGGTGCCGTGTCCGCGAAGGGCGCCCATGACCCCCCGGTCCGGAACACGGAGCGCTTGACCCTGTACACCACGCCGTGGGAGACGAGCCTGTGCGGCGGGGGCGGCGGTGCGGCCAACGCCCGACCACGCAGTCGCAGCCGGCGCCCGGCAGGCGTGCGCTGCCGGGTCCCGGGTCCGGCTCGTGCGCAGCCGTCCGACCCGGTGGGGGCGCGAACGAGTCCGCGCGTCAGCCACCGGCTGGCCCGCAGTCAAACCCCCATCCTGCGGGAGGGGCCACCTACGCATCCCCCCATATGCCACCTATGCGCCCCCTATGGTTCCGGCGCGGACTACTGATGAAGCCCCCACGATCGGTATGAGCTGTTACCGATTTCGGCCTTGGAAAGCCTGGATCCGGGACGCCTCGAACCCTTCTCATGAAAGAGGAAGAAAGTCCATGAATGTCCGGTATTTCGGACTGGGTGACTCTCAGGAAGGACTCGGTGATCGTCATGAACCACCCGGAGGAAAACCGCGAGAGCATGCGGATGGCGATATATCTGCGATGCCATCCCTATGACCAGTGGGAAATGAGCACCCACCGCAACGCCCTGCTCCGGTACGCCCGCGAGATGGGGGTTTCGGAACCGGCCGTGTTCTTCGACAACGGGTCGTCTTCGCGTGAAGCGCGCCCCTTCCTGGAATGGCTGATCCAGAGCGTCGACCATGGCGACTTCAACATCGTCCTGATCCCCGGACCGTTCGTCTTCTCCATCGACGACCTGGCCGCACGCGCCGTGATCACCTACCTCCAGGACGCCGGGTGCCACGTCCTGGAACTTCCTTCCCGATCGGCCCGCGCCGTACACCACAGGAGGCCGTCATGGTCGGCGTGAATCCCGCATGGAACGAATGGGTGGGCAAGAGCATCACCCTTGCCGACGGAAGGCCGGCCGTGATTCGAATGGCGCGCAGGGAAGCGGCGTCGGACACCCTGTGGGCCGTCGACGACCGGGGCACCATGCGACAGTTCAGCGCGCGCCGCGTCCTCAGGAATTGGGCACGATGAGCGGGAAAGATCCCCCGGGAAGACCGGGCGAGCCTCGGCATCCGCGACACGGACAGCAAAAGGAAAAGCCGCGAGCCGCGAGCTCTCATTTCGGAGAGCGCACCGCCACCCGACACCGTTCGCGATGTTTATGACGCGAAAAGGCCACGCCCCCTGTCATCGATCCCGGGCGTGCCGGAGGCGAATGCGACGGGCAACGCCGTTCTGCGTCACCACCCCGCCCCGGCGCCGGCCGCCGGCGCCCCACGACACCGCCCCGCCGTACCCCACCCCCTCCTTGGGTCCTCATGAACACGCACCCCCCCATGCATCCGGCCTCACCCTTCGACCGTCGGCACAGCGACACTCCTGCCGCCGATCCCCCGCTGACCGGCCGTTCGGACGTCATGGGCCGACTGCACAGCCTGCTGCACACCGACACCCAGCGCGGTCTGGTGCTCGCCGGCAGCGCCGGCAGCGGCCGTACCCGGTTGCTGCGCGAGGCCGCCACCCTGGCCGCAGCCCGCAGCATGCGCCCCCTGACCGTGGATGTGGACAATGCCGCCGCACCGCGGCCGCTGCACGCACTGGCCGTCGCCATGGGCGCCGCCCGCCTGGACGTGCCCGAACGGCCCGCCCAGGCGGCCGCGATCCTGGCCCGGGCGAATGAACGGCGACCGCTGCTGCTGTGCGTGGACGAAGCACACCGACTGGACTCCGCCTCCCTCACCGTGGTGCGGCACCTGCTGGAGAACTCCTCCTGCCGTGCCGTCCTCACCCTCCCCGAAGGCCCCGGCCACCCCGCCGCACCCGGCCCACTCGCCGCCCTCTGGCACGACGGACTCCTCGACCACCTCCCCCTCACACCGCTGAGCCACGGCCACATGACGGCCATCTGCAACAGCCTGCTGCCCCACCCCGTGCACTACGCCGCCGCCGCACGCCTGGCGTACCTCGCCGACGCAAACCTGGTGCACCTGAAAGAACTCGTCGCCGACGCGGCCGAGTCCGGCGCCCTCACCCTGCACGACGGACTCCACCGCCTGCGCGAGCACCACGCGCCCGCCCCCCGAGCCCTGCAGCTGCTGCACCCCCGGCTGCACCGCCTGCCCCGCGCGAGCCGCACCGCCCTGGAATACCTGTGCCTAAGCGGCCCACTCCCGCTCACCACGGCACTGCGGCTGGCACAGGAAGCCGCCTGGGAAGAACTCGAACACCGCCGCCTCATCCACACCCACCCCACCCACCCCACCCACCGCACGCTCGCCCCCGACCCCCTGGCCGCCCACGCCCTCACCCCACACCTGACCGCGCTGCACCGACGCCGACTGCTCAGCACACTCCTCACCACACTCGACGACACCCCCACCACCCACGACGCCCTCCACCTCCAGCGCACCACCTGGCGAGCCGAACTCGGCACCCCCCTCAGCGAGGACGAACTCCTCCACGCCGCAACCACCGCATGGTGGTCACTGGACTGGGCCACCGCCCTGCGCCTGACACGCCACGCCTGGCACACCCACCGCACCCCCCGCACCGCACTCCACTACCGCACCCTGCTCACCCAACAGGCACCAACCCAAGACACCACCGCCCCGACCGGCGCCCCGGCCCCGCACGATGCCCCTCTCCCCAGACAGGTGCGCGGGCGCGCACCGGCCACCGACACGGCCCACCCGCCCCTGCCCCGCCCGCGGACCCGCCCCCCGACCACCGCCGCCCCCCGCCCCACCGCCTCGGCGGAAAAGCTCCTGGACAGCGGGGCCTGCCGTGCCGCGCTCGCCACCGCGCAGCGGCACCTCGACGACCCCGACCCCGCCCGTGTCGCCGCAGCCGGCCCGACGGCACTCAGAGCACTGCTGCTGATGGGACGCCCCCAGGACTGCCTGGCCCTCGCACCACGCCTACACCAGGCCACCAGCAAGGCCCGCAGCAACGCCCCGGCCAGTACCGGCACCCTGCTGATCCCCGCATACCTGGCCCTCGCCCGCGCCCAGACAGGACAGCCCGCACCCGCCATCGAAACCCTCAGAGCGCAGATCCGCGCCGCCGCCGCGGCGAACAACCCCGTCCTGGTCAGCCACACCGGCATCCTGCTCGCCAGCCTCCTCACCGAACACGGATCCCTGACCGAAGCACACCACATCTACCGCACCGCCGACCCCGGCCCCGCACACCCCCACACCCTCCGCCTCGCCCACGCCGGAGCCCTGGAAACCGCCACCCGCCTCGGCTCCCCCGAAGCCGTCCGCACCGCCGCACACCACCTGACTCCCGCCACCCCGCGCACCCACGCCAGCGACACCACCGTCCTGGCACACGCCGCACACGAAGCCTTCCACGGACGCCGGCAACACGCCGCGACCCTCCTGACCAAGGCCGCCAGACACGCCGCACACCACGACGCCCTCGGACAACTGGCCCGCATCGTCCACGAACTCACCCGCATCGGCCACTTCCACACCGCAGCCGAACTCTGCGGCCCCTGGACCCACCGCCTCCAAGGAACCCTCGACCGCCTGCGCACCGACTTCGCCCACGCAGCCGCCACCGGCTGCCCGGACGCCACAGCCGAAACAGCCCAACACTTCGAACACGCCGGAACACCGCTGTACGCCGCAGAAGCCTGGGCCCTCACCTGGCGCCTGCACACACGCGCAGGCCACACACGCCAAGCCACCGCAGCCGCCCGACACGCCACAACAGCCCGCCAGGCACACGAAGGAAGCGCCACCTACCTCCTCGACACCATGACCACAACCGAACCACTCAGCCCCCGCGAACGAGAAGTCGCCCTCCTCGCCGCCGCCGGCCACACCACCCCACAAATCGCCCAACAACTCACCCTCTCCCCCCGCACCATCGACCGCCACCTCTCCAGCACCTACCACAAACTCGGCATCACCACCCGCAAAGCACTCCCGAAAGCCCTCAACACCCCAACCACCCCCTGACCCCCCCCACCACCCCAAGCCCACACCCACCACGCACCTCCCCCAACCAGCAAAACCCCATGGCCCAGAGCTGCCGTGGACTTCGAGATCCGGAGGAACCGCACGCCGCAACAGCCCGGGAGACTCCCGAACCAGCGCGAACCGCCCCCCTTTTCTCACGGATCGAGGCTCCCCCTGCTGTACGCGAATGGCCGACCAGCGGATGGCGTCCCGCCGAGTGGTGTAGCCGATCAAGCTGGCGGAATCCGCAGGTCGTAGCCCGAATCGCCCTCGCCGGCGGCCCTGTTGGGGCTCGCCGAGCTGGGACCAGCGGTGATCGCACGACGGACCGCAGCGGCACGTACCGGCCGACTTCGAGCGCCGACACGCCGCAGAAGCATCAGGTAAGGTCCTCTACGCCGCCGCATAGCTCACAAGCCCGCCCGTGTCCGTCAGACCGGGGCAACTCCACCCAGCCCCGCGGTGGGCGCTTCGGCCTGACAGAGGCGTCGGAGCTGCTCGCCGCGGAGATGCGCGTATTTCCGCCCGCGGCGGCCGGTGGCCCCGGCCGCCGCGGACTGAGGGTCACACCGGCGGTGTGCCGTACTTGTCACTCAGGTCCTGCGTAACCCACGACTGGCCGATGGCCGGCAGATAGGTCTCCTGCAGGTGGTTGTTGGACCCGTCCACGCTGAACAGGCTGGTCCAGGTCAGGCCCCCGCTGGTGTCGAAGTGCAGGAGCGGCGACGGTGGCTGGTCCGGCGTTGGCGTGCCGTACTTGGCGGTCAGGTCCTGGGTACTCCAGTTGTCGCTGATGGCCGGCAGGTATGTCTCCTGCAGGTCACCGTTCGACGCGTTGACGGTGTACACGCTGGCGTAGCCCGAGTGGTAGAGCGCCGCCGGTGTCATGCCCGTCTTCACGGCAGGGGTGCCGTACTTGGCGGACAGGTCCTGCGTGACCCAGTCGTCCCCTATCGCCGGCAGATAGGTCTCCTGCAGGTGATTGTTGCCATTGTCGACCGTGTACACGCTGGTGAACCCGCTGTGCACGGACACGGTCAGGGACGTCTGGATGTCGACCGCCGGCGTGCCGTACTTCGCCGACAGATCCTGGGTTGTCCACGGGTCGCCGATCGCCGGCAGGTAGGTCTCCCGCAGGTGCTCGTTGGACGCGTCGATCGTATAGACGCTGACCCAGCCGGAGTGCACGATCGCGACCGGCGAGGTGAACGCGTCGACGGTCGGCGTACCGTACTTGGCCGACAGGTTCTGCGACGTCCACGGGCCGCCGAGCGCTGGCAGGTAGGTCTCCCACAGGTTGCCGTTCGACCTGTCCTGCGTATAGACGCTGGTGTAGCCGTCGTGAAAGACCGCCGTCGGCGTCGTCTTCGCCGCCGGCGTGCCGTACTTCGCCGACAGGTCCTGGGTTGTCCACGGATCACCCATCGCGGGCAGGTAGGTCTCCTGCAGATGTCCGTTCGACGCGTCGATCGTGTACACGCTGGTGTAACCGTTGTGTGTGATCGCGACCGGCGCCACGCCGCCCATCACCGCCGGGGTGCCGTACTTGGCCGAGAGGTCCTGGGTCGCCCACGGCTGGTTCATCGCGGTCAGGTACGTCTCCTGCAGGTGCCCGTTCGACGCGTCGACGGTGTATACGCTGGTGTAGCCATCGTGCACCACCGACCAGGTCGACGTGGCGAGTTGGGAAACCGCCACCGGCGGGGTGCCGTACTTCGCCGACAGGTCCTGGAAGGTCCAGTTGTCGCCGATGGCCGGCAGGTAGGACTCCTCCAGGTGGTTGTTGAACTGGCCCACCGTGTAGACGCTCGTCCAGGTCACGGCTTCGCTCTCGTCGGGGTGCAGCAGCGGAATCGGCGTCTCCGTGGTGGTCGGGGTGCCGTATTTCTGGGTGAAGTCCTGGGTGGCCCAGGGCGCACCCACACCCGCCAGGTAGGTCTCCTGGACGTCGTTGGAGCCTCCGTCCACCGTATAGACGCTGGTGTAGCCGGTGTGCACCAACGCGACGGGCTGGGTGCCCGGCGCCACCCACGGCGTACCGTATTTGGCGGACAGGTCCTGGGTCGTCCATGGATCGCCCATCGCGGGCAGGTAGGTCTCCTGCAGGTGGCTGCCGGCGTCGTCGACCGTATAGACGCTGGTGTAGCCCTGGTGAACGACGGCGGTCGGCGTCACCGACGTGGGCGGAGTGCCGTATTCGACGGTCAGGTCCTGGGTCGACCACGGGTCACCCATCTTCGGCAGATACGTCTCCTGCAGGTGGTGGTTGGCGTCGACGGTCCACACGCTGGTGTAACCGGTGTGCACTGCCGCGACCGGCGACGACCCGGCCAGCACCTGCGGGGTGCCGTGCTTGGCCGAGAGGTCCTGCGTCGACCAGGGGGCACCCATCTTCGGCAGGTAGGTCTCCTGCAGGTGGCCGTTGACCTTGTTCACCGTCCAGACGCTGGTGTAGCCGTCGTGGACCACCGCCGTCGGCGTCCAGGCCGTCGGCGGCGCGCCGTACTTGGCCGAGAGGTCCTGCGTCGACCACGGATCACCCATCTTCGGCAGGTACGACTCCTGGATGTGCCCGTTGTCCGCGTCCACGGTGAACACGCTGGTGTAACCGTCATGGGTGAGCGTGACCGGCTTGGTGCCGGGCATCACCGCCGGCGTCCCGTACTTCGCCGAGAGGTCCTGCGTCGACCACGGATCACCCATCTTCGGCAGGTACGACTCCTCCAGGTGTCCGTTCGCCGAATTCACCGTGTAGACGCTGGAGTAGCCGTCGTGGATCACCGCCTGCCCGGCCGACGTCGAGGCACCCGTCGCGCTGCCGCCGGAGTTCCCCGCGTAGCTGGCCTTGACTATGTTCGCCTGGACGGCGTCGTCGGCGGTGTCGGACGGATATCCGGCCGTTATGACGCCCTCGAAGAAGGATCCCCGCGACCAGTTGCTGTTGTCGCCGCCGACGCCGAGCAGGATGGCACCTTCCTGCTGCATCGGTTTGTAGCCGCCTCGGGTCGGCAAGCTCCCCTGCCACCAGGTGCTGAGTCCCCCGCTCTGGGAGTCACCCCCCTTGAGCGCGTACGTCGTCCGGCCGTTGTTCTTCAACAGTGCGGTGACGAAGTTGCTGTTGTTGCCCTTGTTGGCGAGGTTGGAGCCGTTGTCGCCGGAGAACAGGCCGTTCTCCAGGTCCGCCTCGACCCACGGCCCGCTGCCCGTGCAAGGGGCGAAGTAGCACTTGGTGCCGAGGTTGACCGCGTCCATGTGCCCGTTGCCGGTGTCCTGTGTGTTGGTCTCTGCGTTGCCGAAGTCGTAGCAGCAGCCATCGTTTACGTTGGTTCCGCTGGCCACCATGTACATACCCTCGGGCTGCCCGTTGACCGCCACCCCTCGGGTGTTGTTGTCGCGGTAGCCGGTGCCGGGGGTGATGAACAGCCCGTACGCCTCGTCGCCGCCGACCGTGATCGACAGCGCGGTAGCGTCGGCACCCTTGTCTGCGCCGGGTGCGGCACCGCCGCCGGGCGCGATGGTCAAGTCGTTGCCCTGCGGCGACTGGTCGTAGAGCTCGGTCACCGTGCAGGTGGTGTTCGCGCAGAACGAGTCCTGGGTGGACGCCTTGACGTGACCGCCCGTGCCCAGCAGGCCGACGTCGCTCGTCGCGCCGTCCGAGGACCGCTTGACCTGGTACAGCGGCCCGGCATAGCCGGAATACATGGCCCGGGTCATGCTGTACGCACCGACGCACGGGGTGCCGTAGTAGGTGTAGATGTCACACGGCGAACCGTTGAGCTGCGAGTCCGACGCGGGCTCGGAGATCCAGCCCATCGTCGTGGCCCATTCCAGGGCGCCGGTAAAGGAGTCGGCGACCTTCTGCTGACCGGTGTCGTTGAGGGTCACGCCGTCGGCGGTCAGGTCGGCGGTGGTCAGGGCGCCCAGGTCGGCCAGCACCACGCGCTCACCGGCCGCCACTTTGTCCGCGACCATCTGCTTGACCGCCGCGTTAAACGTGGTCACCTGCGTCTCGTCGTCGGCGTTGGTGGTCGGTGCGAGGGTCGCGACGATGACGACCGCGGCGGCATCGTCGTCATGGATCTGATCGACCAGGGCCGACAGCCGGTCGGGCGCCCCGGACGCGTGGCCATGCTGGATGTCCCAGGTGCCCGCCTGCAGCATGACGACGTTCGGCTTGTATTTCGGTATGGCCGTCGCGTCCCGGCTGGCGATGGTGCTGATCTCCTCGCCGGAGGCGCCCTCGACCGGTATGCCGTCGCTCGACGTACCGGATCCGACGAAGTCCACTGACCGCTTGAAGTCGATCGACTCGGCGATGGTCCACCAGAGCTTTTCCTCGGTCTTCGTCTTGTTGGGCATGCTGCCGTAGATGATGTCGCCGTTGAACATGCCCCGCAGGTCCTGCGGCTCCGCGGCGGCCTGCATCCCGCCGAGCTGGACCGGGTAGTGGTCCGACTGGCTGCCGTTCTGGCGGGTGGCGCCGGTCGTCGGCGCACTCGGATCGTTGGTGACGAAATAGTCGAGCTCGCCGCCGCTCTGCTGCGTGGCCTCACCGGTGGCATAGACGCGGGCGCCGGCCGGGAGCTGCAGCAGCGAGGGGTCACGGTTGTAGTCGCCACCGACGGTGTAGGTGTAGTTGGCGTTCAAGCCGGTGATCGTGGTGTCGATCGCGCGCAGGAGCGCCCCGGAATCGTTGCCGCCGCCGGAGAGGCCGTGAATGCTGAAGTACCAGTTGTCGCCGAAGCGGACGCCGAGGGCCACCCGGCCGGCGTTGACGGGGTTGGGCACGACGATCACCTCGTTCGGCGTCGCTCGGGTGACGATCGCGATGTTGACCCGGCCACCCGTCCCGGTGCCGCCGTTGTTGTCGGTCTGCACGAAATACACGTTGGCCGTCGTGTCCCGGCCCGGTGCCCACACGAAGTGCCGCACCTGGTTCCCGTTGCTGTTGGTCGGGGCGAACTCGGTGGCGCCGGGAGGGCCCGAGGGCCCCGCCTCCTGGATCATCACGATGGGAGCGTTGTGGCGGATGAACCCGGCCACCATCGTTCTCCACTTGGAGTCGGTTTGGGACGCACCCTGGATGTTGTTGGTGAGCAGGGAGGTCCGGGAGAGGGGCGCAGCGGCCGCGGGCGCGGCGTTATAGATGCCGCCCAGCAGGGTGCACAGCAGCGACGCCACCGCCAGCACCACCCACCGACGGCGTCCGTCGCGGGGTGTTACTGATAAATAGCTCACAAGACGGCCTTCTTCGGTAGTTGGAGGGTTCGCGAAGGATCCGTTGATCGGCTGCAGTTCCAGCCGGTGCGATGCCACTTGGCGGTCGTCACCGCGCCGACCAGCGAGAACGCCGGCGCCTGGAGTCACGCCTCTCCTCCATTGCATCCTCCCTGGTCAGACCGGCATCTTGTAACTCTCGGTGACGGGAATTTCGTCGAACCCGGACAAGGGGGCAGCAGTGGCTGCTTCCACTCCGGCTCCAGCCGCACCTTGACCCGCGCGCTGATCTTCTCGGAGAAGATCCGCTTGCACTGCGCGGGGGCGCCGCCACGGCCGTGCCGCCGCCTGCGCCCTGGCAAAGACACGGCCCCTTCCCAACCTCAGGTCGAGAAGCCAGGCGCCAGCCCCTGAGGGAGGGCCGACCCGGGAGATACTTGCCGGTCCGGCGGTGGTCCGGCACCCCTGGTTTCATTGAGTGGACCCATCCGGCGCGATCCGCGGAGCTCAAGCGTGAGCGACCACAACGACAGCAGCGGCACCAACCAGGCAAGCTCGCACGTGCGCGGGCACCGCCCAGCCCGCGGCGAACCCCTGCTGGACCGGGCCTTTCGCCTGCTCGCCTGTTTCGGGCCGGACACACGCGTGCTGTCATTGACCGCCCTGGCCGCCCGGGCCGACTTGCCCAAGGCCACCGCGCTGCGCCTGGCCCGCCAGTTGGTCGGCCACGGCGCGCTGGAGCGCACCGACACTGGCCACTACTCCATCGGCTTACGCCTGCTGGAGCTGGCCACCCTCGCCCCACGCGGCCACGGCCTGCGCGCCGCCGCCCTGCCCTACCTGCACGATCTCCACCACGCTACCTGCCAACACGTGCAACTGGTGGTGCGCGAAGGCCTGGCGGGTGTCCTGGTCGAGCGGTTGTCCGCCCACAACGCGAAACGCATCATGTACCGCGTCGGCGGCCGCCTCCCGCTCAACGCCACTGCACCCGGACTGGTCCTGCTCGCCTTTGCCCCCACCGAGGTGCAAGATGACTTCCTCGTCGGCGAGGGGCCGACCGAGGAGGACGACTCACACCCCACCGGCGAGGCGCTGCGGGCTGAGCTTGCGGCCATCCGCCGCGACCGGTACGCGGTGTTCTCCCGCCGCCAATGGGACACCGAGATGACCGGGGTGGCCGCCCCCATCCTCGACCGGCACGACACCACCATCGCCGCCGTCTCGGTCGTCACCCCGTCCGAGACCATTCAGCCGGCGGCGCACATCCCCGCTGTGGTCGCCGTGGCCCGCGCCATCAGCCGTGCCCTGACCACCAGCATGGAGACCTATTGATCCGAAGCGGTTCGGGTTCTGGGTCGTTGGGCGGGTGTGAGCGATCTGGTGGGGGACGCGCGGCATCTGTCGCCGTCGGCGCGGGCGGCCCTTCGGCTGAGGGCGGTGGCCGCGTTGGCGGCGGGGCGGAACCGTGAGGAAGCAGCCGCAGTCTTCGGGGCGCTGAAGGCGGTCGACGGTTGGTGGGCGACCTCGTCGTGAAGCTGTACCGGGGGCGGCTGACCGAGCCCGGGGTGGGCAAGTACCTCAAGCGATGGGGACTGTCCATCCAGCGCCGGCGCCGGGCGGTCAGCAGACGAGACAGGTACGGGGCCTCCCCCAAGGCCGGGAAGTCAGCGTATTCGCAGGTCCTGCAAGCACGTTGAGGGTTCGAGGCGAAAGAGCACGGAGCTCGTTGGTACAGGCAGTCGACCAAGACAGCTTGTACGTGAGGAGCTCCGTTGCGGGTTCATCTTGCCCTGCCGTCCGCGGTGACGGCCATCACCCGTACGGTGACCGTGGCGGCTGGCCGGTTCGCCCCGGGGCACTTCGGAGAGCTGACCGCCGTGGTGCCGTTCGAGCTCGTGGACGCTGCGCCGGCGGAGACGCGGACGGTGCAGCGGCGGCTGCGTGATCTGCCGTCCCGGGTCGGGATGTACTCCCTGCTCGCGATGTGCCTGTTTCCCGAGTCGGCCACCGGCTGGTCCGGGACAAGCTCACCAGCGGTCTGACCGCGACCGGAAGCGGACGTGATCGAGTGGTCGAGGGGAACCTCACCCCTCGGCCCTCACCTCGCGTTCGCAGGGGGTCGTGATCTCGGTGTGGGTGACTCTACGCTGCGGCTGCTTCCCAGGCGCGGACGACCGCCGCGATCCCCTACGGCGTGTTCTGCATATCAGCCCAGGTCAGCGACCCACGGAAGCGACAGGAGAGCTCCCTCTCCCGCGCCGCCGGACACCCTGCAACCTCGCGACCTGAACCGACGCCGGGCGCGGGGCCCATCTGCGCCCACGAACTGCGGAACCCAGGCGTCGTGGGCGCTCGCAAACGAAGCGGCGGGACCCCGAGTGATCCGACGGGCGGAAAGGATGCCGTTGGGCAGGGGGAAGCTGTGCTGGGGGCCGAGGTCGTTGATGTAGCGCCCGAACTGCCAGCCGTTGACGAAGATCAGGGCGCGGTAGTGGCGCGAGGGGTCGTCGGTGATCTTCAGGCCGACGGAGGTGTGCATCAGCTGCAGCCACAGCCGCACCGACGGCCCTCACGATCACCAAGTGCCCCTGACGAAGCCGGGCACCCTTCAGTCACGATTGGATTTCGGTCCGTCTCCGGCCCCTTGCATCGGCCACGTGTAATCGATTTCAATCCCTCTCGCAACACGACGATGTAATCGATTCCACGAAGGGACGGAGCCGCGATGGCGAGCATCAAGGACGTCGCTGCCGAGGCGGGGGTGTCGGTCGCCACGGTGTCGCGCGTCCTGAACGACCACCCGTCGGTCAGCGCGGACGCACGCACGCGCGTGCTGACCGCCGTCGAGGCGCTGGGCTACCGTCCGAACGCGGTCGCCCGGTCGCTGCGCACCGACCAGACCCACACCCTCGGCCTGGTCATCAGCGACGTACTCAACCCGTACTTCACCGAGCTGGCCCGCTCCGTCGAGGAGGAGGCCCGCGCGCTCGGCTACAGCGTGATCATCGGCAACGCCGACGAGCGGCCCGACCTCCAGGACCACCACGTACGGACCCTGCTGGACCGCCGTATCGACGGCCTGCTGGTCTCCCCCACCGACGGCGGCTCGCCGCTGATGCTGGAGGCCGCGCGCGCGGGGACGCCGATGGTGTTCGTCGACCGGTGGATCCCGGGTGTCGACGTGCCGGTCATACGGACGGACGGACGGGCCGCCGTACAGGACCTCGTGGCGCATCTGCACGGGCTCGGGCACCGGCGGCTCGCGATCATCGCAGGTCCAGCGGCGACCACGACCGGCCAGGAACGCGTGGGGGCCTTCAGGGAGGCCCTGCGCGCGTATGGCATCGAACTGCCGGACTCCTACATCGGCCAGGGGGACTTCCAGGCCGAGAGCGGACGGCGGGTCACCGAGGAGTTCCTCCGGCTGCCCGAGCCGCCCGAGGTCGTCTTCGCCGCGGACAACCTGATGACGCTCGGTGCCCTGGACGCGATCCGCGCACGGGGGATGCGTGTCCCCCACGACATCGCCCTCGCGGCCTTCGACGATGTCCCGTGGTTCGTGCACACGGATCCGCCGATCACCGCGATCGCCCAGCCGACGGGTGAGCTGGGCCGGGCTGCCGTACGGGCCCTGATCGACCGCATCGAGGGGCGGCCGTCCAGGTCCGTCACCCTCCCCGCCCGCCTCGTCGTACGCCGCTCGTGCGGCGAGCCCTCCCCCACCCGAAGGAGCACACCGTGAGCAACCCGGACGAGTTGCTGCGTATCGAAGGCATAGGGAAGACCTTCCCCGGTGTGGTCGCGCTCGACGGCGTCGACTTCGACCTGCGCCGCGGCGAGGTGCATGTGCTGCTCGGTGAGAACGGCGCCGGCAAAAGCACCCTGATCAAGATGCTCTCCGGTGCCTACCGGCCGGACTCCGGCCGCATCTTCGCCGGAGGGCAGGAGGTCCGTATCCACGGTGCCCAGGACGCCGAACGTCTCGGCATCGCCACGATCTACCAGGAGTTCAATCTCGTCCCGGACCTCACCGTCGCCGAGAACATCTTCCTCGGCCGCCAGCCGCGCCGCTTCGGCCTGATCGACCGCAAGCGGATGGAGGCGGATGCAGCACGGCTTCTCGACCGGGTCGGCGTCCACGTTTCCCCGAGAGCCAGGGTGCGCGAACTGGGCATCGCCCGGCTCCAGATGGTGGAGATCGCCAAGGCGCTGAACCTGGACGCCCGCGTCCTGATCATGGACGAGCCGACCGCCGTGCTCACCTCCGAGGAGGTGGAGAAGCTCTTCCAGATCGTGCGCAGGCTGCGCGAGGACGGCGTCGGCATCATCTTCATCACCCACCATCTGGAGGAGATCGCCGCCCTCGGCGACCGGGTGACCGTGCTCCGCGACGGCAGGAGCGTCGGCCAGGTGCCCGCCTCCACCCCGCAGACCGAACTCGTACGGCTCATGGTGGGCCGGTCCATCGAGCAGCAGTATCCGCGCGAGCCGGCCGATCCCGGAGCACCCCTGCTCTCGGTGTCCGGCCTGACCCGCGACGGCGTCTTCCACAACGTCGGCTTCGAGGTGCGGGCCGGCGAGGTCGTCGGCATCGCGGGCCTGGTCGGCGCGGGCCGCACTGAGGTCGCCCGGGCGATCTTCGGCGCCGATCCCTACGACGCGGGGACGGTCGAGGTCGCCGGCCGCCGCCTGCCCCGCCATGACGTCAACGCCGCCACGGCGGCAGGGATCGGCCTGGTGCCCGAAGACCGCAAGGGTCAGGGGCTGGTCCTCGACGACTCCGTGCAGGGGAACCTCGGTCTGGTCACGCTGCGCGCGGCCAGTCGTCTCGGCTGGGTGGACCGCCGGGCTCAGCGCACCGCCGCCGCCCGGATCGCCGGGCAACTCGGCGTGCGGATGGCGGGCCTCGGCCAGCACGTGCGCACCCTGTCCGGCGGCAACCAGCAGAAGGTCGTCATCGGCAAGTGGCTCCTCGCCGACACCAAGGTGCTGATCCTCGACGAACCGACCCGAGGCATCGACGTAGCCGCGAAGGTCGAGATCTACCAGCTCATCAACGAACTGACCGCCGCGGGCCAGGCGGTGCTGATGATCTCCAGCGACCTGCCGGAAGTGCTCGGCATGAGCGACCGGGTGCTGGTCATGAATCAGGGCCGGATCGCGGGCGAACTTCCCGCGCACGAGGCGACCCAGGACACGGTCATGGCCCTCGCCGTCACCGCAACACCAATGAAGGAAGAAGTGGAGGCCGGCCGTGACGACTGACACGCTCAAGCCCAGCCCCGGCGCGGGAAGCGCCACCGCGGTCCGTCGGGTCCTGCTCGACAACGGCGCGCTCAGCGCCCTCATCGTGCTGGTCATGGCGATGTCGCTGCTCTCAGGCGACTTCTTGACCACCCAGAACCTGCTCAACGTCGGTGTGCAGGCCGCCGTGACCGCGATCCTGGCCTTCGGCGTGACCTTCGTCATCGTCTCCGCCGGCATCGACCTGTCGGTCGGCTCGGTGGCCGCACTGGCCGCGACCGTCCTCGCCTGGACCGCGACCTCCCAGGGGCTGCCCGTGTGGCTGGCCGTGTTCCTGGCTCTCGGCACCGGCGTCGCGTGCGGGCTCGTCAGCGGCGCACTGATCTCCTACGGCAAGCTGCCACCCTTCATCGCCACGCTCGCGATGCTCTCGGTGGGCCGTGGCCTGGCGCTGGTCATCTCGCAGGGCAGCCCGATCGCCTTCCCCGACTCGGTGTCCGCGCTCGGCAACACCCTCGGCGGCTGGCTGCCGGTGCCCGTGCTGGTCATGGTGGCGATGGGCCTGATCACCGCCGTGATCCTGTCCCGTACGTACATCGGCCGCTCCATGTACGCGATCGGCGGCAACGAGGAGGCGGCGCGGCTGTCCGGGCTGCGCGTGAAGAAGCAGAAGCTCGCCATCTACGCGTTGTCCGGCGCCTTCGCGGCCGTCGCGGGCATCCTGCTCGCCTCCCGCCTGGTCTCCGCGCAGCCACAGGCCGCCCTCGGGTACGAACTCGACGCCATCGCCGCTGTCGTCATCGGTGGCGCCAGCCTCTCCGGCGGCCTCGGCAAGGCCTCGGGCACCTTCATCGGCGCACTGATCCTGGCCGTACTGCGCAACGGCCTCAATCTGCTGTCCGTTTCCGCGTTCTGGCAGCAGGTCGTCATCGGTGCGGTCATCGCGCTCGCCGTCCTGCTGGACACACTGCGCCGCCGCTCCTCCTGAACTCCACCCCCCGTTCCCCGCCCCACCCACTGCAAGGAAGCAACCATGGGTACGAAGAAACTCGCCGTTGTCGCCGCAACCGTCGCCACCCTCGCTCTCACCGCCACCGCCTGCAACTCGGCCTCCGGAGACAGCAGTTCCAGCGCCACCAAGATCGGCATGTCGCTCTCGACACTCAACAACCCCTTCTTCGTGCAGCTCAAGAAGGGCGCCGAGGCGGAGGCCAAGGCCGAGGGCGTCGACCTGACCGTGACCGACGCACAGAACGACGCGTCGCAGCAGGCCAACCAACTGCAGAACTTCACCGGCCAGAACGTGAAGTCGATCATCATCAACCCCGTGGACTCGGATGCCGCCGCGCCGTCGGTGAAGGCAGCCGGCAAGGCCGGCATACCGGTCGTCGCCGCCGACCGCACGGTCAACGGCGCCGAACTCGCCACCACCGTCGCCTCCGACAACATCGAGGGAGGACAGCTCGCCGCGAAGTCCCTGGCCGAGAAGTTGGGCGGCAAGGGGAAGATCGTCATCCTGCAGGGCACCGCGGGAACATCCGCCAGCCGTGAACGCGGCCAGGGCTTCACCGAGGGCCTCAAGGCCTACCCGGACATCGAGATCCTCGCCAAGCAACCCGCGGACTTCGACCGCACCAAGGGCTTGGATGTCATGACCAACCTCCTCCAGGCGCACCCCGACGTGACCGGCGTCTTCGCCGAGAACGACGAGATGGCGCTCGGCGCGATCAAGGCACTGGGCAGCAGGGCCGGCAAGTCAGTCGCGGTGATCGGCTTCGACGGCACGCCGGACGGCCTCACGGCGGTCAAGGACGGCACCCTGTACGCGTCCGTCGCACAGCAGCCGAAGGAACTCGGCAAGCTCGCGGTGCAGAACGCGGTCAAGGCCGCGAAGGGCGAAAAGGCCCAGGAGACGGTCAAGGTGCCGGTGAAGGTGGTCACGGCTGAGAACGCGGACACGTTCAGCGGCTGACACGGCATGGTGGCCGGGCGGGACACCGTCCGGCCACCCCGGCATGACCCGCACACGGTGCGACCGGCCATCGTCCTGCTCCAACTCACCTGTACAGGGGACAGTTCATGTACGACTACGACCTGCTGGTCGTGGGTTCGGCCAACGCCGACCTGGTGATCGGCATCGAGCGCAGGCCCGGGGTCGGTGAGACGGTCCTCGGCTCCGACCTGGCCGTCCACCCGGGCGGAAAGGGCGCGAACCAGGCCGTGGCGGCCGCGCGCCTCGGGGCCCGTACGGCCTTGCTGGCCCGGGTCGGCGACGACGCGTACGGCCGGCTGCTGCTCGACTCGCAGCGGGCTGCTGGCGTCGACACGGCGGGCGTGCTGGTGGGCGGGGAGCCGACCGGCGTCGCGCTGATCACCGTGGATTCGTCCGGCGACAACAGCATCGTGGTGTCACCGGGCGCGAACCGCCGACTGATGCCGCAGGACATCCGGGATGCGGCCGGCCTCTTCCGTGTCGCCCGGGTGGTGTCGGCACAGCTGGAGATCCCGCTGGAGACGGTTGCGGAGGTCATCCGCAACCTGGCGCCCGGCAGCCGCTTCGTCTTCAACCCGTCTCCGCCTCGCCCGCTTCCCGCCGAAGTCCTCGTGGCCTGCGATCCGTTGATCGTCAACGAGCACGAAGCGAAGGTGATCCTGGGCGACGCGTGCGTCAGCGAGGAACCGGAGGACTGGGCCCGGGCGCTGCTGGCCATGGGGCCGAAGTCGGTGGTCGTGACGCTGGGTTCGCAGGGCGCGCTGGCAGCGTCCTCGGCAGCTGTCAAACGGATCCCGTCGGTGCAGGTCAAGGCCGTGGACACGACGGGCGCCGGCGACTCCTTCACGGCCGCACTGGCCTGGAAGCTGAGCGCCGACGCGACCTTGGCGGAGGCAGCAGCGTACGCGGCGCGCGTCGGGGCGGCGGCGGTGACGAAACAGGGTGCCCAGGAGTCGTTCCCGACGGCGGAAGAGGTGGCCGCACTGTGAAGAAGGCAGGGATCCTCAACCGCCATCTCTCGGGGGCCCTGGCCGAGCTGGGACACGGCGACGAGGTGCTGGTCTGCGACGCGGGCATGCCGATACCCGGCGGCCCTCGGGTCGTGGACCTCGCCTTCCGGGCCGGAGTGCCGTCCTTCGCCGAAGTTCTGGACGGGCTCCTGTCCGAGCTGGTCGTCGAGGGCGCGACGGCGGCGACGGAGATACGGGACGCCAACCCGGCGGCTTCGGCACTGCTCACCGAGTGCTTTCCCGACCTGGCCCTCGTCCCCCACGAGAGGCTGAAGGAACTGTCGGCGGGCGCCCGGCTCGTCGTACGGACGGGCGAGGCACAGCCGTACGCGAATGTGCTGCTGCGGTGCGGGGTCTTCTTCTGACCGCCCGCGACGGCTACTGGAGTGATGCGCCGGAAATCGCGGTCACACGTCTGTAGGTTCTTTCCTGCCGCTCGGGGCCCGCGTGCTGTCGGGGTGCAATGTCCGAGGAGGAACGCGCCGAGTTGCCGGGGCCCTGGCTCACAAGGCCATCGACCAGGGCATGCAGGTCGCCTGGTTCACCCTCGAATCCCCCACCGCCCGCCTCGGCAGGGCCACCGTCGACAACACCACCTCCAAGGCCGTTGCGAAGATCACCCGCTGCACCTCATCGTCATCGACGACATCGGCAGGCTCTCTTGCGATCAGGCCGCCGCCGAGGCGTTCCAGCGCGTCATCGTCGCCGCCTACGAACGCCGCTCGGTGATTGTCACCAGCAACCTCCACCCGTCAGGATTCGACTCGATCATGCCCAAGACGCTGGCCAACGCCGCCGTCGACCGGCTCCTGCACCACGCCCACGTCGTCCTCACCGAGGGATCCTCGCTGCGGCTGACCCAGGCCGCCAGCGGCCAGGGTGAGCCAGACTGGCTGACCGCAGCCCGTCAGACAGGTTCCGGGAGCGAACCGAGATGCCTGATGACACGCTCGCGCAGAAGGAGGTACTCCTCCCAGCGGCGGGGCAATGGACCTGGCGGACGCTCGACGACACGAGCAGTCGTGACAGCCTGTCCATGCTGGAACTGCTCGCGCGTCAGGTCGAGTTCCACACCACTGGGCAACCGGTTCCACCAGTGGAAGCCATGCTGGGTCCCGTCGAGATGCACCTCACCGACCACGAGATCGCCGCCGAAGACGTCGTCGACGATCAACGCCGTGATGTCGCAGTGTCCCCAGGCCGGGTTGCCGGGCTCCCAGTCGGCCTGGTTGTCGGGCGAGCAGGTGTCGGTGGCCCAGCTGACACGCAGAGCCTTGTCGAGATCGCGCAGGTTCCAAGGGATCATGCCGCCAGCATCGCAGCCACCGCTGGCACCGGACATGGCGCAGCCGCCACGGACGGCCCGGCCGTCCCGAGCACGCACGAGCCGCCGAACAGCGGTGCTCGCGGGCCCCCCAGAGCCCTTACCCCTCGCCCTCCGCCTCGTCCTCGCGGTCCGAGCCGTACGGGAGCCCGGGGCTTGACGTGGCGATGATGCCGAGATCCCGAGGTGAGGGGGGTCGCGTGCTGGCGAGGCGGCTGATGCCTCCTTCAAGGAAGACGACCAGGGATGCGTAGCGCTGATCGAGGTCGTCGGTGCGGATCCGGCCGACGGTCAGGCTGTCGAGTCGCAGGTTGTTGGAGAAGATCTGCAGGGTGGAGGCGAGCATGAGCAGGTAGGCATCGTGAAGTGCGGTGTCGCCGGCCTCGGGGAACAGATGCCGTAGCCGTTCGATGAAGGCGTCGGCGATGGAGTTGTACTCGTCGGCGACGAGTAGCTGGACCGATTGGCCGGAGTTCGCCAGTTGGGCGATGAAGCGGAAGTAGTGGCGCCAGCCCTGGTTCTCGTCGGCGCGAGCAAGCATCGGGTGGGCGAAGGCGTGGATGAGTGCACGCAGCCGCTCGTCCCGTGAACCGGTGGGGGGTAGCGCTGCGAGCAGGGCGCGGCGGTCGTCGTTGATGGGTTGGATACGGCGCAGGAGGACGTGCCGGAAGAGGTTGTCCTTGCCCTGGAAGTAGTCGCTGATCGCTGCCACGCGGGTGCCTGCGTGGTCGGTGATGTCCCGCACGCTGGTACCGAAGTAGCCGCGGTCGGCGAAGAGTTCCTCGGCGGAGTCGAGTAGCCGGGTGCGGACCCGGGCGCGGTTGGCGTCACGGGCTCCGGTGGGACGGGGCTGTTTCTGTGTCATGGGCCGATGATGGTGTGTTCGACCTTGCTGATGTCGTCGAGGGTCAGGGTGAGGGTATCGCCTGGGCGTAGCCAGTTGCCGGTTTCCATGCCACTGCCGCCGGGCAGGGTGCCGGTTCCGAACAGCTCGCCGGGCAGCAGTTGCTCGGAGCGTGAGGCGTGGGCCAGGACCTCTCCGAGGGTCCATCGCATCCCGGCGCTGGAGACACTGCTGACGATCGTGCCGTTGATCGCCACGGACCCGGTGAGGGTGTCGACACGAGGCGGGATCTCCTCGGCGGTGATCGCGGTCGCCGACATCGAGCTCGCGAAGTGCTTGGATTTCTGCGGCCCGAAACCGCTGGCCATCTCGGCGCGCTGCACGTCGCGGGCGCTGAAGTCGTTGAGCAGGACGAAGGCGCCGATTGCAGCAGTCGCCTCGGCGGGCGTGGCGTCGAGCAGTGGGGCGGCCAGGACGAATCCGATCTCCAGTTCGTAGTCCAGCGCACGGGTGTAGGCGGGCGGGCGGATCGGGGTGCCGGTCGGGACGACGTTCAGGTGGTTGGACATGTAGTACATCGGCTGCCGATTGAACAACCGGTTCGGCCTGAACAGAGGGAACGGTCTCCTGGTCACCTTCTCGACCGCGCTGGTCAGCCGGTACTGACCTGGGTGGAACCGCCGCACCAGGCCACGGCTGGCATCGATGTTGTGCTGCTCGTACAGCATGAAGTCCCTAAAGGACACCGGCTGGAACGGCAGCAGGTGTCCAGAGCGCGCCAAGTGTCGCTCTGCGAGGGCCAGTTCCCACTCCGGTGCGAACGTGACCCCGCCGAGAGGCCGGGAGTCCGGCTGAGGCAGCCAGCTCCCGCTCGCGGTCCGGTACTGGATCTCCAGTCGGTTGTCGACGTGGACTCTTCGGAGTTTCATGACGATCACCCTCCACGAATCTCGGAACAACTGTTCCGACCCTACCGCCCCGAGTGCCACTTTCGGAACAATCGTTCCGGGAAAGGTGGTCGAGATGCGCGAAGTGGCCAAGGGTGTCTTCTGCGTGAGCGGCACCGACGTCAACTGGGTGCTGGTGCGCGAGGGCAGCGACCTGACCTTGATCGACGGCGGATGGCCCGGTGACGTCGGGGCGGTGGAGGCATCGATCCGCGCGCTCGGCTGCCGGCCCGAGGACGTGCGCGCGATGCTATTGACCCATGCCCATGCCGACCACGTCGGCGCGCTGCCCCACCTGTCTCAGCGGTACGGCGTGCCGTCGTACATGGATTCCCGTGAGGTCGCTCACGCTCGCGGGGAACACCGCGAACAGGCCACCCCGCTGGAGGTGCTCAAACGCATCTGGCACCCTGGTGCGCTCCCCTGGGCCCTACGCATCACCCGCGCGGGAGCGCTGCGGCACCACCGTGTCCCGGACGCACGTGCGTTCCCGCACGAGGGACCACTGGATCTACCGGGCCACCCGAAGCCCATCGCCTGCTACGGCCACACCAGCGGGCACAGCGCATACCACCTCGCCGAGGCGGGAGTCGTCGTGACCGGCGACGCCCTGGTCACCGGGCATCCGCTCTCCGACATCACCGGCCCGCAGATGCTGCCCCGCTTCTTCGCCGCCGCACCCCAGCGAGCACTGACAGCGTTGGACAACCTCGCCGAACTCGACGCCGAGACCCTGCTGCCCGGACACGGCGACCCATGGCACGGCTCCCCACGCACCGCGGCAGCCATCGCACGCGATCACAGCTGAACTCGTCCGGCTGACCATCCGCCCGTCCACGAAGAGTTCCAGACACCGCCTTCATCTCCAGCGCACGCGAGGTCCGCACCGTCGGCCGCCTCGGCCAGGGTCCGCAGCCGCACATCCGGGTTGACGGTGCACCCCCGTTCGGCGAGCAGCGGCCGCACCTCACCGATGGCCCGGGTAATGGTGGAGCGGTCCACGCCGAACCAGCAGGCCAGCACGTCGTGCGTGGCCCCATGGCGGAGATGCACCAGCGTGGCCAGGAGCCGGTCGACGAAGACCAGCCGGTGCTTCGCGCCGGCGCCCACGGCTCGCTTACGCGGCCTGCACACGAGCTTGGCGTGGTGCCGTTCGTGCCACAACGGTCCTATCTCAGTGACAAGTTCAGCGATCACATCGGCCGACAGGCCCGTGATCCTCCGGTTGCTGATGATTGCTGCACGACCCGCGCTCCCCACCACACCACCATGATCGACGATCAGGAACTCGACGCCTCACCGCCTATCGTGCACGAACTCGTAAGGGCTGTCCCGCAAATGATCACCGAGTCGCATCGGCCGCGACGGCCGACCGTTTCCCGTACGACCAGGGGCGAGCTACCGCGCTCGGTGGCGATGCAGGAGTCCCTGCACCTGCTCCACGTTCCACGGCATCACGCCAAGTGATAGGCCGCCGGCCGAGGACTGGCACTCGATGATGACGACCTGCGGATTCATGGTCCACATCTCGGCGACTCGCGGGCGTCGCTGCCCGACGGGGCGCAGGTCTGCGGGGAGCTGGAGCACCGAGCCGAGTCGCAACCAGGGCTGCCACGTCAGATGTTCCGTCGTCGTTCGCACCCTGCCGTGTCGCCAACGCTGCTTTCCCGGGTCTTCGATCTTGAGCGGTGCGCCTCGCCCGACACCCTGACTCTTCGTCACGGTCGGTGGCCTGCGAGAGGCGTTGGTGCCCCCTGATGCAAGGAGCCCGTGGTCCTGAGTGATCATTTCTGTTCTCTACAACGCCGCTGCGTTTACCGGTTCGAGCGGGATGCAAGCCCCTTCTCCATGATCGCGATTTCGGTGT
>NZ_JADWYM010000058.1 GCF_022414535.1 Streptomyces sp. MUM 2J | reverse complement strand
GGCGGGGGAGCGGCCGGGACCGTCGCTGGTGACGGCGGACGGACGCGACTGTGGGACCGTGGCGGGCTCTTGGTGCGGCGTGGACCGAGTCGCGGGACGAGGCGCGGATGGTGACCCGACGACCGGGGTCGTGCGCAGTGCGCCCTCCGACTCGGTGGGTGGGCGGTCGGCTCCGGCTCCGGTGGTCCGCGGCTGATTCGTCGCGGTGGCGGGTGCCTGCGGCTGGTCGACCACGGTGCTTTGAGTTCGTGGACGGTCCGTCACGGAGCCCGGATCCCGCTCGGTACCGGTCACGGCACCGGACCCTTGCGAGTGGGCCGCCGCGTCGACGGGCGCGACGGGCTCGCCGGTGCGGGAGCTGTTCGGCGTGTCGGTGCGCGGCACCCGCGACTGTTCCGTCACAGAGTGGAACAGGCCGCCGGAGGTGGCGGGCGGCGTGGTGCGGCCGGCGCTCGCGGGCCCGGTTCCCTGCGTGGCCGTGGCCGTGGTCGGGTTGTGGGCGGCGGCGTCCGGGCGCCGCGTGGGCGTCCCGGCACCCTGCCGGCTGGCATGGGCGGTGCCGGGGACGCCCTCACCGGGCGTTCCCAGGGCGTGGGCGCCCCCGCCGCGGCCGTCGGACGTGGTCTCGAAGCCGGGCAGCCCACCAAAGTGCCGTGTCGGCTCAGGGGCGGTGGGGGGCGCTGCCTCGTGTGGCCGCGGGGAGGACTCGGTGGGGACGTGCGGCGTCGAGGTGGTGCCGCGGGCGCCGCCGCTGACGGGGCCCATGGACTCGGTGGCGGCGACGTGAGGGATGCGTTCGTCGGTGCCGTGCCTGACGGGGCCCATGGACTCGGTGGCGGCGACGTGAGGGATGCGTTCGTCGGTGCCGTGCCTGACGGGGCCCATGGACTCGGTGGCGGCGACGTGAGGGATGCCTTCGCCGGTGCCGTGCACGACAGGGCCCACGGCCCCCGGGCCGGTCGACTCCGTCGTGGGCCGTGCGGTCTCGTTGCCGGTCGTCCTGTCTCCGATGCCGACCGTAGCGATGGTGCTGCCGCGCGGTGAGCCGGTTCTCTCGGAGACGTTGCCGTCCGATCCGGTCCCGGTCCCGGTCCCTCCAGCCCCGTCCCTGCGCGTACTGTCCGAGTCCGTGGTACGGATGCCGCCGGTGCCGGTCTCGCCGGACTCTCCCGGGCCGTCGGTGCCGGCCGTCTCCCCACGGCCATGGCCCGGACCACCGCCCTCGTCCAGGCCGCCGCCGCTGCCGAGTCCACCCGTGCCGAAGTCCTCCAACACGGGCAACCTCGCCCCTCCCTCGGAGGGGGCCTTGGGGAGGTGGACGTCGGCCTCGGACGGCAGATGGATGTCGGGGGTGTGGATCTTGGTGTGGTCGCCGCCGAACCTGCGCCGGCCTCTCTCACCGCCCATCGCGCCGATGATGCCGGAGGTCAGCGCGGAGCCCATGTCGTATTCGCCGCCGAAGATCTGGGACATCGCCTCGGTGGTCACGAGGCCGGAGGCGCCGCCGATGACGCCCTTGCCGATCAGAGAGCCCGCGAACTTCGGCGCGAACGCCGAGCCCACCCCCGAGAAGACACCGCCGATCGCACCGCCGATCGCACCTCCCTCCACCGCCTGCAGGGTGGCGAAGGTGTCCCACTTGGTGCGGTCGCCCTTGAGGAACTGGATGCTCTGGATCACCGCGTCCATACCGACCATGAACGCGAAACCGGTGGCGATCGACACCAGCAGACGCCGCAGCAGCATCTTGACGATCGCCCGCACGCCGGTCACCAGGGCCGGGATCGCCTCGGGCGCCCAGAAGGCGAGTTGTGCGATCTCCGACGCCAGCCAGACCAGCTGCGCCAGGATCATGTACTTCGCATACTCGACCTGCAGCCCGGTGCTCCTGCCCAGCTCCCCCAGCTGACCGGCCGCCTCGGCCATGTCGGGGAGGTTGGACTTCAGCTGCTGCGTGAAGTTCGAGAACTCGTCGGCCACCGCTCCTCCGACGCTGTGCAGCACGCCACTGGTCGCGGGGTCGATCTCGCGGCTGAGGGCGGTCAGCTGCCGGGCGGCGTCGTCCCACGCCGCACCGAGGCTGCGCAGCTTGTCCTCGTCGCCCTTGGGCCAGTCCATTCCGACGGCCAGCCTCGCGACCCAGTCGAGTTCCGGGGGCAGGTCGATGCTCATGACTTGGTGTTCTTCACCCTGGATTCGGTGGGGTGGACTTCGGAGACGTTCAGACGCCGGGTCATCTCGATGTTCTGGTCCTCCAGGCCTTCGAGATGGACGGCCATCGTCCGGATGCCGTCGTGCATGCTGTCGAGCAGATCGCCCATCTGCTTGGTGCTTTCGATGATCTGCCTCTTGGGCTCGGCGTACTGCTCGTAGAACTGCCGTCCGGCGGCGTCGTCGCCCCAGCATTCGCCCAACTCGTCGAGCCGGCCCTCCAGGCCCTTGCCGATGTCACGGAACCGCGCAGCCAGTTGCTGCATGTACGGCAGCTGTTCGTGCAGCCCGTCGGTGTCGACGTAGAACTCGCCGTCAGCCATGTGTTCCTCCCCAAATCCCCTGGTCGCGGCAGGGCGCGGCGCCCGGGGTCACCGGGCGCCACCGTTCTGTACGTCCGGACGCCCGTTCGCGAGGTACTCACGTACCGAATCGGACATGCCCGGCTCCTCCGCGAGCATCGCCGTGGCGTCGGCTCTGCCTTCCAGCAGGTCGGCGACCTTGACCCCGGCCGGCAGACCGAGCGAGGTCACCTCCGCGACCGCCTCCAGCGCGTTGGCGCGAGCCTGCCGGAGGGTCGCCAGCAGTGCCTCCGACAGCTCCTTGGGCGGCATGCGGTGGTACGCACCCGTGGGGAACTCGATTGCGACCACCTCACCCTGCGCGTTCACCGTCGCCTTGACGGTCTGCCGCGGGGCGGTCGCGGTGCCGGTCACCTCGTTGATCTGGCGCCGGGTCTCGGCTGCCTCCTCGCGCTGCTTGCGGTACAGCGCCAGCAGGTCCTCGATCTCCTGGTCGTAGGGGCTGGTCATGTGAGTCTCCTTGCGTGGTGCGATGGTGCGGCGGTACGTGGGGGAGGCCGAAGACCGGACGGACGGCGTCACAGGGCCGCTCCGGCTCCGTCGGACTTCGCCGACCCCCAGGTCTCGCCCTCCTGGACCAGCAGGTCGGCGATGCCACGGCTCGGCTGCTCGTCCTCGGCCCTGTCCTCGTCCTCCACCGGCTTCTGCGCGAGCAGTTCGGCGGTGAGTTCCGAGGGATCGCCGGCGAACGAGCGCAGCGGCACGGCGGGGACGACGGTGTCCCCCGGGGCGGTGGGCGCCGACCGGTCGGGGCGCCAGGTGGACAGCCGGGGACCGTCATCCTCCGCCGGGGGACCGGCCTGGCCCGTCCAGGTGCTCTCGTCCTCCGTCGCCCAGCCGGGCGCCAGGACCTCCTGCTCGTCCTCGGACCGCGCGGACCACAGCAGTGGTGCGAACGAGGCCCCGGCGCTGTCCCACGCCGCGGTGTCCTCCGCCTCCGGGCCGTCGGCCCGCACCAGCGCCACATGGTCGTCCGGCAGTTGTGGTTCGTCGCGGGCGCCGGAGACAGGCTCCTGCGGCGGTACGGGCTCCGTCGCCAATCCGTTCTCGTCCGCCTCCACCGACCCCTCGGGGTCGGGCTCCTCGGTTGCGGACCGCATCTGACCGCGGTCGCCGCCCATCGGGAGCAGGACCAACGCCGCATCGTCGTCCTGGTGCCGGTCCCGGCGCTCGGCAGCACCACCACGGGAGTCCGCCCAGCCGGCGCCGATAGCGGCACCGGCCGCCGCGCCCAGCAGCGCGGCCGGCAACTCGCCCTCGCCCAAGCCGTCGTGCGCGCCGACAACCGGCCGGTCCCCGGCGGGGTCCGCCTCCGCCGACCAGGGCAGCATCTCGGGAGAGAGCAGACCCGAGGCGTCGGCTCTCTCCTCCTCCCGCCCGGCGGACGTAGCCCCCACCCCGGGCATCATGCCCGGCATACCGGGCTCGCCCGCCGCAGTCTCGGTCGGCCCCTCGGGCTCGGCGACGGGCGCCTCCCGAGCCGGCGTCGACAGCGGTGTGATGAGCGGCCCGTCCGAGTCGGTCGCCGTGCCCCCGGAAAGTGTCTGCGGCGCGAACCCCTCGCCGCCCGCCTCGGCACCGCCGACGATCTCGTCAATGGCGACGGGGTCGCCGGTCCAGGGTTCGGTGTTGTGTGCGAGGAGGCCGCTGGCGTCGCTGCGGTCGGTGTTTCCCGCGCCGGGCGTTCCGGCGCCTATTCCTGGCATCATCGGCATGCCCCCTGCACCGGGCATCATCGGCATGCCGTTGGTGTCGATCGCCTCGTTCTGCGTGGTGCCCGGTTGGCCGGGGAGGGCTTCGGTCCGTGCGTCGATGGGCAGGGCGAGTCCGTCGCCGCCGGTTTGGGTGCCGTTGCTGCCGATTGTCTCGGCCACGCTGGGGTCGCCGGTCCAGGGTTCGGTGTTGTGTGCGAGGAGGCCGCTGGCGTCGCTGCGGTCGGTGTTTCCCGCGCCGGGCGTTCCGGCGCCTATTCCTGGCATCATCGGCATGCCCCCTGCACCGGGCATCATCGGCATGCCGTTGGTGTCGATCGCCTCGTTCTGCGTGGTGCCCGGTTGGCCGGGGAGGGCTTCGGTCCGTGCGTCGATGGGCAGGGCGAGTCCGTCGCCGCCGGTTTGGGTGCCGTTGCTGCCGATTGTCTCGGCCACGCTGGGGTCGCCGGTCCAGGGTTCGGTGTTGTGTGCGAGGAGGCCGCTGGCGTCGCTGCGGTCGGTGTTTCCCGCGCCGGGCGTTCCGGCGCCTATTCCTGGCATCATCGGCATGCCCCCTGCACCGGGCATCATCGGCACGCCGCCGGCGTCCTTCCTCTCATCGGTGCCGAGGGCCGGCGACTCCAGCGAGTCGTCCAGCGCCGACGGTGAGACGATCTTGTTCGGCAGATCCGATTCCGTACCGAGGCCGCCGGGGAACGACTCCGGTGAGAAGTCGCCGAGGACGTTCTCCGCGCCCAGGCCGCCGGTGCCGCCGACGCCCGTGTCGCCGGGGAAGTCCTGGGGAGCGGCGTTGTCGGCCCAGCTTGGGCGGTCCTCGGCGAGCTTGCCGTCCAGCGGCAGTCCGCCCCCGGTGCCCGTGTTCGGCCTGCTGGGGAAGGGGCCGACCGCGAAGGGTGGCAAGCCGCCGTCCAGGTTGTCACCGTGCGGGAACGCGGACGGGTTGAGCGCCTGGTGCAGCGCGCTCGGGTCGAGGGTGTCGTTGCCCAGGCCGGCGACTTTGAAGCCGTCCAGCGTGGGCGTGTTGCCGTCGACACCGGTGCCGCCGGAGAACGGGGTGATGCCGGCGAGCTTGCTGTCCAGCGGCAGTCCGTCCCCGGTGCCCGTGTTCGGGCTGCTGGGGAAGGGGCTGTTCGCCAGGGCCGAGAAGCCGCCGGTGCTGCCGGGGAACGACTCCGGCGAGAGGTCGCTGAAGACGTTCTCCGCGCCCAGGCCGTCCAGCGTGGGCGTGTTGCCGTCGACACCGGTGCCGTCGGAGAACGGGGTGATGCCGACGGCCTCGCCCGTCGGGGACGAGCGGGGCAGCCCCGGTCCGTCGAGGCCCGAAGTGCCGGGAGCGGAGAACTGCGGCGGGTTGCCAGGGGTGACGTCGGGGAACGCGACGGGGTCCCGCAGGACGGGGTCGTCGACGCTCGGAAAGTCGATCGGCACGTTGGGGGGGTTCGTGGGGCTGCTGACGGGCGGAGGGGTGTGCACCGAGTCGATGGTGACCTGGTACTCGCCTACCAGGCTCTTGAGGACCGCGCGCATGTCGCTGGTCATCATCCGGATCAGCTCGGGCCTCTGGTGGACCGGGATCAGACCGTTGCTCGCGGGCTTGACGCCCATCAAACGGGCCTGGTGGGCGTACCAATGGTCGATATCGGAGACCTTGGTCTTGGCATTGTGCAGGTTGACCGAGTTGTTCGCGAGCTGTTGCGGCACGGAGTTGCCCGCCTCACCGCCGGACAGCACGACCGCGGTCGCCTTCACCTGGCGGGAGAAGGTGTCCATTGTGTCGCGGAAGGCGTCCGCGGCGTCGCCCTTCCAGGGGCCGTCGTCACCGGCCAGGGCCTTCGCCTGGGCGGCGATGCTCTCGGCAATCCCTGACAGAACTGCCTGCGCGTAGTAGAAGTGTTCCGCCGCGTCCATCAGGGACTGGGGGTTGGAGACGCTCTTGGCATGTTCCTCGTTCTCCGCTGAGTGGACAGCGGCGGACATGCCGTAGATGGCCGCCTTGATCTGCTTCCAGTCCCATGAGTCGTAGTCGTGGATCGAACCCGGGTCGGTTCCGGGATCGCCGAACACAGCACCGTCGCCGCCCTCTTTGAATCCACCGGTGTTGTAGTCACCCATGTGCTGCCCCAGTCTCCGATTGCGTCCGTGTCGGAGCCCCCGGCCGTCCCCCGATGCCATCGCAGACACCGGGGGACGGGAGGACCACCGGTCAACTTCCTCCGCCGCCGGACCCGCCGGCGTCGGTCACCAGGCTGGTGAAGTCGCTGCTGGTGGACTGCATACTCTTCTGCAGATCCGTCGCCTTCATCCGCCCGGCGTCTTCCAGGGTGGTGTACTGGTTCGCCAACACCTTCAGGTCGTCCCGTAGATCGCCCAGGCCCTGGGCGAGGTCATGGAGGACCTTGATGTAGCGCTCCTTCAGTCCGGAGTCGGCGTTCAGGCCGCTGATCTTCGCCCGGATCTGGTTCGCGTGGTAGAACGCACCAGGTTCGACCCGAACCTCCTGCAGGAGGGCGGCCGCCCTCCGCGTGAACGGTATGAGCTTGTCGATGTTGTCGGCGCACAGCAGCATCGAGGGGGTGTCCACGCTGGTGCCACTGCCGGTTCTACCGGTACCACCAGGCACTTTGGGCGGCGTGAAGGTCTCCTTCGGGCGCACCCAGCTGTGCCCTGACGGGATCGTCGTGTCGCCGTCCCAGCGCTGGGGCTGGTGGCGGTGGTGCTCCGTTCGATCAGGTGAATTGATCGGTGTCTCCGCACCGATAACACCCGTAACCGCTCTGCTCATCCTGGATCACGCCCAGAGTCGAACGCCCTGGCGCTCACCGCTCGAGTAGTACTCGTTGATGGTGCCGAGCATCCGGGTGGCGGCGGCGGCCTTCTGGGTCATGTCCGCAGCGGCCGCGTCCCACTGCGCCTTCACCTGCACATAGGTCGCCTCCGCGTCGGAGGTCCACTCGCTCAGGTTCATCTTCGACTGGCTGTCGAGTTCGGCGAGGGTCTGGTTGATGCGCTGGGTGATGGAGTTCATCTCGCCGACGATGTAGTCGACTTGCTCCATCTGGACGGTGTAGGTGGTCATCTTCTGTCCGGCTCCTTCGTGAGGACGGGTGGCTGTGTCGGTGGACGGGTGGCGTCAGGAGGTGAAGCCCGGCAGGCCGACGACGCCGGAGCCCATCTGCTGCGCGATCTGCTGCGCCTCCATCTGGGTGTTCTCGTGGGTGTCGGCGTAGATGCGGGTGTTCTGCGCCAGCTTCTCCAGCATGGTGCGCAGCGCCTGGTTGACCCTGTCGAAGTCGGTCAGCCACTCCTGCATGGCGGTGTGGTAGATGTTCGCCGCCTCACCGCTCCAGCTCGCCCGCAGGCCCTCGATCTGGCCGTCCATCTGCGCGTACGCGCCCATGGCCTCGTCCAGGGCGGTCTGGAAGGTGCCCTGGGCGGTGGTCATTCCCTGTAGTTCGACTGCCGTCAGTGCCATCGTGTGGTCCTCTCTCGTTCTGCGGCGCCGGCCGGAGCCGTTGACAGCGATGTCACACCCGTGTCGGGTGCACATCCGCGCCGGATGGTTGGTGGTTCACCCGCCGGCCGCCGGATCGCGCGGAAGGCCCGCGCTCCGCGGCGGTGACGGACGCTTCTCATGCCCGCACCAGGGACTCCGTCTGCTGCTGCGGTGGTTTCGCAGACCCCGGGCCGGTTGTCGGAGGCGCCGGGTCGGCTGGTTCGGGCTCCGGCGCCGCGTCCGGTGACGCCACGCGGGGCTGGGGAAGATCGAAGGCGGAGACGGTACGGGTGCGAGCGGACGCGGCGATTCGTTCCGCCAGGTGGTGGGCCTCCCTGGCCCCTTCGCGCGGCGGCGACGCCTGGAAGGAGGCGGTCAGCACGTCGGCCGCGTCATCGGCCAATTGGAAGCCCAAACACCACAACTGACGTCTGACCAATTCGACCGCCTGGACCGCGGTGTACGGATCCAGCCGGACGTACTCGGCGAACTCCGCTGCCATCTCGCCGTGTTCGTGTATCAGCTCGCGCAGCTCGGCGGATGCGCCGCACAGCGCTATCACCGTACTGCGCGGCGTACCGGTCAGCCGGGCCAGCCCGTTGAACACCGCCACCCGCTCGGCCTGCGGGCGGCGGCCGAAGCGGTCGTCGATGCTGAGCACGAGTATTCCGCCCTCTGCCTCCTCCAGCGCCGCAGCCAGCCGGTGGGCGGGCTGCTCCGGCCAGCGCACCGGGAGGGCCGACAGTCGCATCTCGTGGACGGTGCCCGCGGTCAGCAGCCCCGCCTCCGTCAGGCACCGTCCGTACACCCGGGCCAGTGCCCGCCGTCCGCTGCCCGGCGGGCCCTCAAGCACCACGTTGGCCTGCACCGAGATCGGCCGGCTGGCCGGCGCCGGTGCTGCGGCGAGCGCCTCCACCCGGGTGCGCAGCGCGGCGCGGGCGGCGTCCAGGCCGGTCATCGCCGCCAGCTTCCGCAGCCCTGTGGACGGGCGGACGGTACCGCCGGGTGCAGTCTCCGGAACGGGGGCGGCGCGCTCGGCGCGTGGGTCCGGAACGTCAGTGCCGACCTTGGCACCGCTCTGGCCGACCGGCACGGTGATCACGTCGGCACCCGTCAGGCGGGACAACTCGCTGTCGTCGCCGGGTGGTTCGGCGACGAGTCGGGAAGCCTGCTTGCTGATCATCTCCTCGAAGACCTGGCGGGCGACGCGTCCGTTGCCGAAGGTGTCGCTCTTCGGGACGTCCTGGAAGTAGCGGTTGAGCGCTTCCACCGCGGATTCCGACAGCTCGTAGTAGTGCTTGGCACACAAGCCCCTGACGATGGTGACCAGTTCCTCGGCGCTGTAGTTGGGGAACTCGACGGTGCGCGCGAAGCGGGAGGCCATGCCGGGGTTGGAGGCAAGGAACTGGTCCATCTGGGCGGAGTATCCAGCGACGATCACGACGATCTCGTCGCGGTGGTCCTCCATCAGTTTCATCAGCGTCTCGACGGCCTCCTGGCCGAAGTCGGGGCCTGTGCCGCGCGACTGGTTGGTCAGCGTGTACGCCTCGTCGATGAACAGCACACCGCCGAGCGCCTTGTTGAAGACTTCCGTGGTCTTGATGGCTGTGCCGCCGATGATCTGCGCCACCAGGTCGGCGCGGGCCACCTCCACGATGTGGCCCTGGCTGAGGATGCCCAGCTCGGCCAGGACCGTGCCGTACAGGCGGGCCACGGTCGTCTTGCCGGTGCCGGGTGGCCCCGCGAAGACCAGGTGCCGGCTCACGGGAGGCATCGGCAGGCCCATCTCCTGACGGCGCTGCGCCATCTTGTTGAGGTTGATCAGGCCGGTGACCTCGCGTTTCACGCTCTCCAGTCCGACCAGCGCCTCCAGTTCCGCCAGCGGGCCCGTTCCGGTGTGGCGGGCCCGCCACGGGTGCGGTCCGCCGTCCGGTCCGCCGGCGCCGTCCATGGCGTCCGCGGCGCTGACCGTGCGGCCGTCCGGGTCGCCGCCGGTGTCCACCCGCTCCACCGACACCTGGCCGGACTTGAGCTGGTGCACGGGGGTGCCGCCGTTGTCGCGGATTTCGCAGTCGTGCACCCGCACCGGCTCGCCGGTGTTGCAGCGCACACCGTCGCCGCCGTTGTCGAAGACGGCGCAGTTGGTCAGTTCGGCCCGTGAGGACGCCTGGACGTTGACGCCGTGACCGCGTGCGCCGGTGATGCGGCAGCCGACCGCGGTGACGGCGCCGCCTCCGGTGGCACGGAGTCCGTCACTGTCGGATCCGGTGAACTCGCAGTCACGGAGAACAAGTTCAGCCTCCGTTGCGACGACTGCCGAGCATCCGGAGAACGCCGAGCCGTCCACTTCGGCACGAGAGCCCGAGGCGAGTGCGAGGCCGGTGCCGCCGCCGGAGCGCAACCGCACGGCCGAGAGCGTCGCGGAGGCGTCCTCCGCCAGTTCGACGCCGGCCGTACCGCCGCAGGCCAGGTCGGCCTCCCGCACGGTCAGTCGGGCGTTCGGGCCGACGGCCCGAAGCGCGGTACCGCTGCCGCCGCCGGTCGTCAGCCGCTCCAGAAGCACGTCACCACCCGGCGCGTGCACGGCCGCCGTCCCGGCACCCTCGACGGTCAGGCCGGTGCATTCCGCGCGCCCGTCGGTCTCCACCAGCAGGCCGGTGGGGGTGCCGCTGATGTGGCAGTCCTCCAGCCGGGGGCGCCCGCCGGGTGCCACGTGGACGCCTTCGCGCTGGGCGGTGGAGACCACGCACGCGCGCAGCACCGGTGTGCTGCCGGCTCCGACGTACACCGCCTGTCCACCGGAGCCGGCGAACGAGCAGCGGGCGAGGACGACTTCGGCCGTGCTCGTCAGGTACGCGTCCAGCGCCGCGCTGCCGGTGATCTCGATGCCGGTCAGGTCGGCCTGGGCGTTCTGCTCCACGGCCAGTGCGGGTTTGCCGCTGCCGGTGATCCGGATGGACTCCGCCACGGCCCTGGCCCGACCGTTGACGCATATGCCGTTGCCGCAGGCCCGCTCCAGCTGACAGTCACGCAGCGACAGGCGGCCGTGCTCGGCCACCACGACCGCTGACGAGCCGACATCGTGGATGTGTGAACGCTCGACGGCGTTGCCGCCGGCGGAGGTGACCACGATGCCGGCGCCCTGGGTGTTGGTGATGCGGCAGTCGCGCAGGGCGACCACACCGTCTTGCCAGGCCAGCACGGCCGCCCACGCGTCGCCGGAGATCCAGCAGCCGTCGAGTGCGGCCTGGCCCCTGCGCACGTCGAGTACCGGGGCCTCCCGGTCGGTGCCGGACAGGCGGAGGCCGGTGAGTTGAACGGCTTCCGCGTTGAGCACCACGGTGCTGCCCGAGGACGACGCGATCTCCACCGTGCCGCCCTCGCCCTCGGCGGCCAGAGTCACGGGGCGGCTGATGCGGAGGGTTTCGTCGTAGCGGCCGGGCGAGACGGTGATGAGTGCGCCGTCGGTGGCGTCCGCCAGGGCGTCGGCGATGGCGCGGTAGGCCCCGGGGCGTTCCGGGGACACCACTAGAACGGGCCGGGTCATTGCTTCGCTCCCTCGTGAGGCGCACTCACGTCGCCGTTGCCGTCGCGCGGATGCTTCCGTCGTAATCCACTGATGAGGCCCGGGGGCGTCCCGAAGCGCTCTTCCGGCCGGGCAACGCCCTGATCGCCCCCGGCCGATGCCGAATCGTTCGCACGCAACGCGCCCGCCGCGCGTTCCAGACCGTCCAGGGCGATCTCGTCCAGTGGGACCTGCTGGACGTCCACCTTGCCGTCGGAGGCGATTTCCGAGGGCGACAACTCCCGCATCATCACCGGCCCCTCACCGTCCGAGGGACGCAGTACCTTGAACGTGGTACCGGGAAGGAACACCACCCGGTACGGCTCGGAGGGATCGATCAGGTTGGTGCGGCGGGCCGTCATCGACCAGATGAGAAAGTCGGTGGCATCCTCCGGACCGGGGTGCGGCACGCTGTACGCGCTGCAGAACGCCCACTCGGTCACCAGCCGGCTCTGCCGGTACCACTCGCGTTCCACCGCGCTGGCGCGTGCCCGCAGCAGCGCCGCGCCACGGTAGGACGGCAGCCTGCGCAGCCCGGCCGCCACGCAGCGGGCCAGCGGGATGTGCGGACCGACAACCGCGGACCGTACCGCTTCATTCACCTGAGCATGGTCACCGGACAGGTAGAGCCGGACGGCCGCCAGGTCGGTGAGGGCTTCGGACGCCTCGCCACGGCCGCCGCCACGCAGCCCGGGGGACTCCGACATCACTCTCGAAACCGTGCCCGCGACCGCGTGGTACTGCGCGCTGAACGTCCGACGCATCCATTCGCGCTCCCTGTCGGTGCCGCGCTCCGGCGGTACCGCGCAGGCCGACGCCTTCGGCACCGGCTGGACCCTCGCCCCGGCCCGCCGGGGCGTCCCGGTGCTGCCGGCGTCGGGAGCACCGAGGCCGTCGGATCCGGTGGACGCGGCGGAAGGTGCGACCGGCGCCGGGGAGTCGGACTCCAGCCGGATCGCCCGTACCGGGGACGGGGCGGGCCTGCCCGCCGGTTCCGGCTCGACGGGCGGGGACGCCTCGGAAGCCTGGGAACCTGGAGCAGGCGGTGCGGGCGTCCGCGATGCTCCTGTCGGTTCCGGCGTGGCGGATCCCGGAACGTCCGCGGGCTGCGGCGTCACCGCAGTCGGCGCCGCCCCTGCCGGGCGGGCCCCGGGCGCGGTGCCCGCGTCCGGGGCACCCGCGGGCACGGGAGCCGGGCTTGAACGCGGGTCGGATGCGGGCGGCCCCGCAAGAACATCCGTCTGCCGCTCGGCGGGGCCGGACGCCTCGGCATGGTCGTGTGCCTCCGTGGAGCGCGGGGCCTCCTGCGGCGCCTCCCCCGCGGCCCCTGGCCGGGACACGATGGGGAGGCCGGGCATGGCGGGACGAGCCGAGCCGGGCGCTACCGGGCCCCGCACGGTCGGATCCGGTGGCGTCGGTGGCCTGCCGCTGGGCGCCGGATCAGGATTGGCGTCCGGTCCGTTGTGCGGGGCCTTTGGTCCGTGGTGCGAAGCGGCCGGACGCCGTTCGGGGGCCGCCGCAAGGCCGCCGGTCACCGCGGTGACCGGCGCGGCGCGGGCGGTGTCTCCGGGCGCGCCGACATCCCCGGCCACGGAGCCCCCGGCGTCGAATGCGATGCGCGGCAGTGCCGCTGACGGAGCGTCGGACTCGGTCCTGGGCGGATGGGGCGCCTCGGCGGCCGGGTCCGCTCCGGCCGCGTTGCCCCGGTCGGCGGAAGCCGCTGCTGAGGGAACGTCAGGGTTGAAGTGGGCGAGCGCGGACGACCGCCCGGAACCGTCGGCCCGCACCGGGGTGTGCTTCCGCCCCGCTTGCGGCAGGGGCGCTGACGCCGGAGCCCAGGGCGCGACATCGGCCCGGCAGCCGGGCCCGGTGCCGAGGGCCGGCGCGAGCACGTGCGGGCCGGAGGCCGCAGGGTCCTGCGCCGACCACAGGTAGGCGTCGTCGGTCGCACCGGCCACTGTGCCCGGCTCGTCGGCGGGCACGACCAGGAAGCCCTCGCGGCTGTCCGGATCGAGCTTCCACAGCATGTCCTCGGCCAGCGAGCGCATGCGCTCCTCCGCGCCGGGTGTGCTGCGGTCGTAGAGGATGGAGGCATGGCCGGGTGATGCGGGTATGCGACGCACCGCGTCGCCGTCGGCGGGCTCGGCAGACGGGCGCATCCACAGCCCGCTCTGCACGACCTCCAGCACGGCGTCGGCGGCGTACTCGTAGACGCCGGTGGAGATCTCCGGCGCCCCCGACAGAGGCCGGCGCAGACCGAAGAGGGCGGGCGGGGCAGGGACGCCGCCGGTGCGCGGGAAGTACATCAGCTCGCCTACGAAGGGGCGGTGGCCCAATGTGCCGTCCGGCCGCAGCGCGACCACGTCGGGAGAGCCGAGGCCGACGCGGTCCTGGACCGGTACCCCCGCATACAGCACCACTTGCTGGCCGAGGGTGTCGGCGAGCTCTTGACCCAGGGCCCCGGCGCCCTCGGGCAGCGCGACCGGTCCGAGGTGCAGGAAGCGCACCCAGGGGCGCGCGGACGGCAGGACGGTGTCCCAGAGGCGGGTCACGTCGGACAGCGTCACGGGAGGTCCGCCGGGGCTGCCGAGCACCACGGTCAGGATGTCGGGGTGGCTGGGCAGACGGTCCACCAGCCTCTGGCTGCTCTCCGATGAGGCGCGGGAGTGCGGGCTGCGTACCCACACTCCGCTGGCAACCGGTTCGGCGATGCCCCGGCCGCTGGTCGTCCAAGGACGGTCGAAGGTGGAGAACTCCCAGCGCGGCTTGGGGAAGCGCCGTGAGTCCCGCTCCGCCGGCCGGCCCGGCCGGAAACGCAGCCAGCCCGCGCCGTTCTCGGTGGGGATGAACAGGCCGCCGCCGAAGGTCGGCCGGACTCTGCCGTCCGGCGCGAGTACCAGCCGGCCCAGCCGTTCCGCGATCCGCTGGGCGGCGCGCCGCGACTCGTGCGGCGTGGCGCGGCCGAAGACCAGGCGCAAGCTCTTGCCCCGGCTCGCCAGTAGGCGTGCCACCGCGTCCGCCGAGTCCTCCAGGGCCCCGAACGGGAGATCCACTACGGCCAGGGTGTGCTGGGGGTCGTGCGCCAGCCCTGCGGCGAAAGCGGCGGCCTGCGGGTCGGAGCCGTCCTTGGGGTGGACGAGCAGGGTGTGGCCCGCGGTGCGGCACTGCAGCGAGGCCCCTCCCGCCCGGGTGGCTCTCAGTCCTCTGCGCATCCGGTCACCCCACCTGCGCCGAAGGGCCGGTAGGCGCCGGATACGTCGGCACCGGCAGGGCCGGGAAGGCGCTCTTCGCCCGCCCGGTGCCCGACGTGCCCCACGCGGCGACGGCACCGCCGACGGGTGCCGGAGACCCGCTGGACGAGGCCCGCGGGCCCGCCTCTTGCGTTGCCTTCACCGTCAGCGCCGCCACCCCGCGGTCCAGCACCGGCCCGTGCGGGAGCGCCGCGAGCAGACTCTCCGGCAGAGGCGTCGCCCTCGCACCGCCGATGCCGAGGTCCCGCGTGGCGGAGGAATCGCCCAGCGGATAGGCGATGCCCTGGTCGGTGACGAGGTAGGTCCGCGGGTTCGACGCCCGCGTCGCCAGTTGCTGCTGGTCCACCGCGTACACGCCGTGCGACGGCGGCACCAGCACCTCCTGGTTCCCCTGCGCTGCAGGGCCGCTCTCGACCACCACCGTGGTGCCCAGCTCGGCCCCCTTGGAGGCCTGACGCAGGCAGACCGCCTGCCCGGTGGTAGTGGCCACCGGGGCGCCGAGGACGTCCGGCAGCGCGTTGCTCAGTGAATGGTCGGCGGAGACACGGGCGGCGGCGATGTCGGTCACCGACACCCTGCGCGGCGCCGCGGCGCCGCGGAGGGCCGCGAGCAGCGCGGCCTCCGTGGCACTCACCGGGGCCACGCCGCCGACAGTCATGACGTAGGAGTGTGTGGAGCCCGCTGCGGAGGTGGTGAACAACTGGCCAACGGTGACCGGTTGTCCGGCGACCTGTCCCGCGGCCTGGCCTGTGCCCTCGATCTTCGCCGGAGCGAGGGCGACCCCGGTCGGTACGGCGGCCAGCCAGGCGGCGGGAGCGGGGATGGGCCGGCCGCCGTCCAGTCCGAGCGCGATGAGCGTGGCCTCCGAGGGCACCGGGTACTTGGTTCCCTGCCACAGCACGTACCGCTTGCCGCCCGGGGATTTCAGCAGCAACTGGCGTCCCGAGGGGAAGGCGGTGGCTCGCGCGCCCGGCGCGAAGTCGACGACCTGACCGGACGGAAGATCCGGCCGTAGGCAGACGGTCCAGTTCTGCGACAGCAGGGCCGCCGCTGAGGGAAGGGACTCTGGAGCGCCGTCGATGCCGACCGGTGCGCCGTGCGGTACGCCGGTCAGCGCCTTCGCCGCCACGGTACGCACCGTGCCCTTGCCGGTCAGGAGCAGGGCGGATGCGTAGTTGCGCACAGGACGCAGCCTGCCGTCCAGGTAGAGGTAGCGGTTTCCGGTCTCCTTCTCCACGATGATGGAGCCGGGCTCCCGCCACGCCGCCGTGGTCACCGGTGACAGCTTCCCGTAGATGAGGAATCCCGCGCAGAGCAGGATGACGATGCCTGCGCCGAAGAAGGTGCCGAGTGCGGCACGTCTGGTGGGGCTGTCGCCGCGGCCGGGGTCGCCGCTGACGAGGGCGGTGGCGAGTCTGCCCATGGCGAACTGGTACGCCTGCATGTGATCGCGTCGTGTCTGCACGCTCCTGCCCCTCAGCTCGCCAGAAGGCGGAAGTAGGAGTACGCGTGCAGGGCCTGGAGCAGCAGGGGGAGCAGCACGATGGCGGTGATCGTGTCCAGCAGGTCGCCGCTGTGGCCCCACACCGGGAGCAGGCGCCCGCCCGGCAGCCGCCACGCAGCCACCAACAGCGCGGCGACCGCCGCGAGCAGCACGGCCACCACGGCGAACCGGGCTCCGGTGCCCACCGGGGCGAACCGGGTCAGCAACACCGTGATCAGCCCGATCGCTCCGGAGGCCACCATCGGCACGCGCTGCGCGGAGCGTTCCGCGCAGCGCGAGCGCAGCAGCACCGCACCGGCGAACACCAGCGGCAGCAGCCATCCGATCCAGCCGGCTTCGCGCGTCATGTACCAGAAGCCCCCTGCGTAGACCAGCGCGGAGGAGAGGTAAAGGGTGTCGAGGTAGGCACTGGCGGCCCTGACCCTGCCCTCCACCCGCTCCTGCGGCTCCGGCTCGATGTCCTCCTGCAGTTCCTCGGCATTGTGCGGCAGCCGGGGGACACGCAGCCGGGCCATCCGGAGCGCCAGCCTGGGCCCGAAGTGACCCAGCACGAACATCCCGACCGCCACCACGGACACCGCCTGGCCGCCGTGCCAGGGGACGACCCGCATCAGCCCGGTTCCCGCGGCAGCGGCGACCGCCGTCAGAGCCGCGGTCCCGGGGACGACCAGTGGCAGAGGGCGCAGCGCCAGCAGAGCGACTGCCATCAGCCCGACGCAGGCTGCCGCCACCAGTACGCCGGGAGCCCCCGGCGCGTAGCCGCCGTCGGGTCCCTGGCGGAACGACAGTCCGGCCAGTGCGCTGAAGGCGATGGAGCCGAGACCCGCCACCAGCACGCTGCCCCGGTCGGCGCTGAGCCGGGCGGCGGTCACGCACCCGGCGGCCAGCAGTACGGCGATCAACCCGGCACCGGCCGCGGTCGGCACGCCCGGGCCCAGTCCGAGCAGGGCGGCGGCCAGCGCGGGCAACGCCAGCACTGCCATGGCCAGCGCGAGCTGCCGGGTCAGCTCCGGACGCCAGCTGCCCGGCAGTGCAGCCACCACCTGTGCGACCCCGTCGGAGACGTCGTCGAAGTGCAGCGCGGGCAACGGCTCGTCGGCGGGCCGCAGATGGAGTACGTCGCCGTGATGCAGGTCCAGGGATGCAGCGGTGCCGTCGGCGTCGAGTGGATCTTCGCCGAGCCGTTGCAGCACCCAGGGCGTACCCCGGTCGGCCGCGTCCTTCGTCACGTGGCGCACCAGTACGGGCAGCAGCGCGCAGACCGGCGTGCTGAGCGGGATCGCCAGGTCGGCCCGGCCAGCGGGGCCCACCACCGTGACACGGCAGACCTCCGAGCCCGGTGCGGTGACCGCGTGCGCTGGGGTCATCGAGCAGCTCCTGAGGTGTGGGGGTACGGGACAGGCAGGCGTGGTGAACGGCCGTACGGCGTGCGGAGGGACCGGCGCGGTCCCGGTGCGCGGATCACGTGGCCACCAGTCCGGTCTGTACGAGCTTCACCGAACGGCGGGTGACTAGCTGGGCCCGGCCAGGGGGAAGGGTGCGCGGTTTGGCTTCGCCGAGGAACTTGCCCTCTTCCTTCGGGTAGGAGAGAAGCAGGGCTGGGTTCCCGAGTTCCCACAGCCGGCGCAGCACCGGGTCCATCATGGCGCGGATGGCGCCCGAGGTGCTGCGGGCGACGACCAGGTGCATGCCGATGTGCAGGCCCTGCGCGAGCAGGGGCACCAGCGGCGCCATGGGCGAGGGCGTGCCCGGGGTGCCGGAGAAGAGGTCGTAGTCGTCGATGAGGACGAACAGCAGCGGACCTTCCCACCAGTCGCGGCGGGCGAGCTGCTCGGGGCTGATCTCCGGTCCCGGCACCCGTTTGCCCACCGAGATCGCGGCGCTGTTGGCCAGTTGGGCAAGGGCGTCGCTCTCGACGACGTATCCGACCCGGTACTCCTCGGGTACCGAGTTGAGCAGTCCCCGACCGGGGTCGGCGACCATGATGCGGGCCTGCTCGGGGGTGTAACGCGATGTGATGGAACGGATCACCAGGCGGAGCGCGTTGGTCTTGCCGGTCTGCCCGTCACCGAACACCATGAGGTGCGGAGCGGTCGAGAAGTCGTGCCAGGCCGGTTCGAGTCGCTGTTCGTCCCAGCCCAGGCAGATCCGGTCGCCCTCTGCCGCCGGCAACTGGTCTGCTGGCAGGCGGGTCGGCAGCAGGCGGACGCCCGGTGCGGGGCGGCCGGTCCAGAAGGTGTCGATCTCCGCCACCGCCGCCTTGGTGGCGGCCGTCAGGTCGGCGGTGGCGCTGGAGCTGTCCAGCCGGGGCAAGGCTGCCAGGAAGTGGTGGCTGCCCGTGGTCAGGCCGCGGCCGGGCTGGTGCGGTACTGCTGCGGCGATGCGGGAGCCGACCTCGGATTCCATGGAGTCGCCGAGGCGCAGTTCGAACTTGGTGCCCAGCAGGTCGCGCAGGCGGGGGCGGATCTCCGACCAGCGTACGGCAGAGCCGATCACGTGCAGGCCCAACGACAGCCCGCGCGCGGCCATGTCGATGACGCGCGGTTCCAGGTCCTCGTAGTCCTGGCGCAGGGTGCCCCAGCCGTCGACCACCAGGAACACGTCACCGTAGGGGTCGTCGATCCCGCCGGCGGCCCTGAGGCTGCGGTAGGCGGCCATCGACTCCAGACCGCGTGAGGTGAACTCCCCTTCACGCCTGTCCAGCAGCTGCGTCAGCTCCGCGACCGTGCGCAGGACGCGGTCGCGTTCCAGCCGGGTGGCGACTGAGCCGACGTGGGGCAGACCGGCCGTGGAGACCAGGCCGCCGCCGCCGAAGTCGAGGCAGTAGAACTGCACTTCCTCCGGGGTGTGGGTCAGCGAAAGGGACAGCATCAGGGTGCGCAGCATGGTCGACTTGCCGGTTTGCGGTGCGCCGACCAGGCCGATGTGGCCGTCGGCGCCGGAGAGGTCGGCGGCCAGCAGTTCGCGGGACTGGTCGAAGGGCCGGTCGACGATGCCCAGCGGAACACGGAGCGAGCCGAGTGACGGGTGGTCGGCCGCGCTCATGCCGCGCAGCGGGTCCGGGATGATGCCCGGCAGCATCTGGTCGAGGCTAGGGGACTCGGTCAGCGGGGGCAGCCACACCTGGCGAGCCGACGGACCGCTGTCCTCCAGCCGGCCGATCAACACCTCCAGCAGGCTCTCCGTGCTTTTCTGTTCGGCACTCGCGGACGCCCCGGAGGGCCTCTCCCGCTCGGCGGTGTGCAGCAGCGGCTGTGGCCCGGTCGCCTCGGCAGGCTGCTCGTTCACGCGTTCGGACAGCAGCGTGCCCTGCTGCTCCAGGCCGAATACGGTGATCTCTTGCGCGGCCGCCAGTTGGGCGGTCTGCTCCGCTTCGATCACCGGCTCCGGCGCTGGGCCAGACACGTAGGCGGCCTTGAACCGGACCAGGTTGGTGGTGTCCACCTTCAGGTAGCCGTTGCCCGGTGCGGACGGCAGTTCGTAGGCGCTGGAGACGCCGATGACGCTGCGTGATTCCATGGACGAGAACGTGCGCAGGGCGATCCGGTAGGAAAGGTGGCCCTCGACCTTGTGGATTCGGCTTTCGTCCAGGCGCTGGGAAGCCAGCAGCAGATGCACGCCGAGGCTGCGGCCGAGGCGGCCGATGGACACGAACAGGTCGACGAACTCGGGTTTGTTTGCGAGCAGCTCGGAGAACTCGTCGACGACGATAAGCAGTGACGGCAGCGGGGTGAGGTTCGCCCCGGCGCTCCGCGCCTTCTCGTAGTCGAACAGCGAGGAGTAGCCGGACTCGCGCAGTAACTCCTGACGGCGGACCAACTCGCCGTTGATCGAGTCGCGCATCCGGTCCACGAGATGGATCTCGTCGGCAAGGTTGGTGATGACCGCCGAGGTATGCGGCAGCCGGTCCATCCCCAGGAACGTCGCGCCGCCCTTGAAGTCGACCAGCACCATGTTGAGCACCTCGGACGAGTGCGTGGTGGCCAGGCCCATCACGAGCGTGCGCAGCAGCTCGCTCTTGCCGGAACCAGTGGCACCGATGAGCAGGCCGTGCGGGCCCATGCCGCCCTGCGCCGACTCCTTGATGTCCAGCTCGACGACCTCGCCCTCCTCCGTGACACCCAGTGGCACCTGCAGGCGCGCCGGCTGGGCCTGCCTGGGGCGCCACTTCGCGGCCACGTCGAAGGTGCGCGGGTCGCGGATGGTCAGCAAAGAGATGAGGTCGAAGTCCGAGTCCAGCGGTCGGTCGACCAAGTCGACACTGCCGCTGGTACGCAAGGGTGCCAGCGTGCGGGCCAGAGCGTCGGCCTGCGTACGGCTGAGCGCGTCGGCCACGGCGGTGACGGTGCCGTCGCCGGACGGGAAGGCGACGCTCGTGCCGCGCGTCGTGAGCCGCAACACCTTCGCCCCGCCGGTCATCGCGCCGGTCGCGTCCAGCAGAACGACATTCCGCAGGCCACCGTGCAGCAGTCGTGAGGTCTCCGGCAGTCGCACACCTTGCGCCACGATCACCACGAACGGCTCGGCCACACTCGGTGAGGCGTCCGGGTCGTGGTCGGGGCGGTCGCGGACGTCCGTGCCGAGCAGGTCCATCAGTGCGTCGTGGTGTTCGGCCGCCAGCCGAACGGGGCCCGCGTCGTCCGCCTCGTGCGGATGAGCATTGTGCGGAAACCACTTGAGCCAGTCCCATTCGACCCGCGCCGACGCACCTCCCAGCACGGCGATCAGCAACTCGTCAGGAGAGTGGAACACGACGAGCTGCCCGATCATCGCGCGGAGCAGAGCGAGGGCGGGCTCCGGCTCACCTGCCAGCTCCACGCTGGTGAAACGGCGCAACGCAACCGGGATTGGCAGCCGCGGTACTGTCTGGTGCGCCTTGGTGAACCGCCGCAACGAAATGGCCGTCAGCGGCTCCAGATCCTCCACCGGCTTGGTCTGCGGCGGCAGGAGCTCCAGCGCTGCACGCCGGATGCCCTGTCCGATCCGTATACGTGCGAAGTCCTCATGGGCGGGGCGGCGTTCCCACAGCCGGGTGCCCATCGCCAGTGCCCACAGCTGTCCCGGATCGGGGTTGTCCCACAGCAGGGCCGAGCGCTGCTGGGCGGCGGCCTGACGAACGTGCCGGCGCTTCTGCGCGAGGTAGCGCAAGTAGTCACGACGCTCTGCACGCATCCTGCGGCGGCGCTCGGCGCCCGCCCTGCCGATCTGGGTGAGCGTCATGCTGACCATGGCGATGCCCATCATGCCCGACATCAGGTAAGTGGCAGGCCCGGCACTGTGCACGGAGAACATCAGCAGCATGGCGCCGGTGCCCAGTCCCATCGGCAGGTACATCAACGCCGACCCGAAGTCGGCACTCGCCGGCTCCCCCAGGACCGGTGGCTCCGCCAACTCCACCTGGTCTGTGGGTAGTTGCGGAGCGTCGGCGCGCGGTGAGCGCTTGGCCACCACGGTGCTCAATGCGTGGACCCTTTCAGAGGTGAACATGACAGGCGCGTGCAGGCGCGGACGTCAACCGCGACGGCACGGAGAAGGCGCAGGGAAGCAGCAGTGCGAGGAGGGCGATCCTCCACACGGCCCGATGATAATCACAAGAGATGAGCGATGCTCAACTCCTGACCCTCATCCCTTGGCCGGTCTGCTGGACTTCTCCCGGGCCGCCGTCGACGGCTCGCACCTGCGGGCGATGACGTGCGGCGCGAAGACCGGGCCGTCCCCGGTGGAGCGGGGGCAGGACGGGAAGCAAGCACCAAGTGATCGCTGAAGCCAACGGGATTGCGCTCGCCGCCCCGCTGACCGGCGGCAACCGCCACGACGTCACCCAGCTGATGCCCCTGGTCCACGCCGTGCCCCCGGTCCGGGGCAAGCGAGGACGGCCCCGCCGACGCCCCGACGTGCTGTACGCCGACCGCGGCTACGACTACGACATCCACCCACCGCGCCGTGCGTGAGGCCGGGCATCCGCCCGGTCGTCGCCCGCCGTGGGACCGGGCACGGCTCCGGCCTGGGTGTCCACCGCTGGGTCGTCGAAGCCGCCTTCGCGCTCCTGCGCTGGTTCCGCCGCCTGCGCATCCGCTGGGAGATCCGCGACGACCTCCACGAAGCCTTCCTCGGCCTCGGCTGCAGGATCATCTGCTGGCGCAGCCTGAAGACTTCTCTTTTGGCCAGGAGTCCTCAGAGGTGCCTTGCCGGTTGGGCCTGATGGAAGCGCGGAGAACTCCCGTCATCCCAGGCCGGCAGGCACCTCTTCCCGTTCCCCTGCCCGGATCCCGGCCCTCACCTGGCGGATCGAAGCTGAACACACGGCCGACAACGATTCGGGCGGCGGGCAGATGTAGCGTCAACTCGCCGTCATTCGACGAGACTTGACGATCTCCTGTCGGGGCCCGTACGTTCTGCGCCTGTTCTGATCCGTTCTGGAGCACCCCATGTCGATCCCTAGAGGGAGACAACCATGAGCTGGTTCATCGAGGCAGCATGCGGTGTTCAGAGGGTGCGCACGTCGCAAGGAGTACTGGAACTTTGTGTTCTTCACCGCGATCACCGACGTTGTGCTGTACGGCGTCGGCGCCGGGGCCAACGTACCGGTCGTTCGGGCTCTCGCGCCCTTCTCTCAACTCGTGACGCTGATTCCCAGCCTGGCAGTCAGCGTCCGGCGACTGCACGACACGGGCCGCTCCGGTTGGTGGGTCCTGTTCGCGATCACCCTCTTCGTCGGCCCCATCACCCTGCTGGTCTTCACGGTTTCGAACAGTAAACCGGGCCGGAACCAGTACGGTCCGAACCTCAAGGAGTCGGGCGCGGTTGCGGCGTACGCCGCTTGATCACTGCGCTCCGAAGGACGTCCGGTTCATCACCAGGCGGCCTCTTCGCGTTCTCTCCGGCAAAGGGACGGAACCCCCTGCCCCACACTCGGCTTCGAGAAGCCCACTGACGGACGCTCTGTCAGGACGGCCCGCAGCTGAGTGGACCACGCCGAACTGGAAGAACACCTCGACCACGCCGGACGTGCCCTGATCCGCCAGCTCCTGCAGGACCAGCTCGACCTGCGGGCGCCATGCGAGGAACAGCAGATACGTGGCGGGTGCGCTCCACGCCTGGTGGGGCGGGAAGGAACGGTGCGTCCGTGGCGCGAGACGGGTCACGAACGTTGGCTGGCCATCTTGTTCGGGCACGTGAGGGTGCGCCGCGGCGCTCACCGGGGCCCTGGAGTCGGCAACGTGCATCCCGCGGACATGTGTCCCTTCCGGCCGGCGTCACTCGCTGGGCCTCGGGCACCTGGCGGTCACCGAGGCCGTGCGCGGCTCCTACGACCAGGCCCTCGAAGCATCCAAAGACACGGCGCCGGTGCGTGGACCGATCCCGACCGGCTCGCCGGAGAGCAACCTGGGAAAGCTTGATGCCTGCCATAACGAACCTGAAAGCGGTTCCCCTGAACCCCCTCTACACCATCGTGATCAGCACAGACGAGGAGGTGACCATCGACGGCCAGCAGATCGACAAGCTCCCCGGCCAGAATGCGCGCGAAGCTGCTCTCGCCGACATCAGGCAACGAGCCGCCCGCAGGGGCCACCCGGTCCGGGCCAACGCAAAGGAACCGGACGGCACCGTTTGGCCGCTGATCGTGGGCTACGACGGAGCCGTCACCCTGCTTGACGCGCCGCACCCAGCCCCGTCGATGCAGCAGGCACAGACACCGTCTTCAGCATCCGATCCGCTGGTCCCCCCTCCAGCAACAGGAGAACCGGTGGCGGTCGCGCCCGCCGGCCGGACAACCGACTGGCTGACACCGCTTCCCTCCGAATTCCAGCAGATGTTGGCGCAGTTGAAAGAGGCGGAGAGCGCGGGTCAGTTGGCTGCGGCCGACATGCTGGCCCGAGACCTGGAAGAAGTGTTGGAAGACGGCTTCGGCCCTGCTCACCCCTACACCGTCAATGTGCGCAGCGTGCGGGCATACCTGGCCCTGCGCATGGGCGACTGGCGCAGCAGCATGGACCTGCACCTGCAAGCCGCTGAGCGGCGTCATCAGCAGCAGGCACCGCGAGGGGAGACTCTGAGGCTCGCGCGGAACGCGCACTTCTGCTGGAAGCATCTGGCCAAACCGCCGAACAGGTCTGCCGACGCCCACGACCAGGCGATGGCCGCTGAGTGGGTCGGCGAGGTGCTGCGGGTGCTGCGGGCGGTCGGCACCGAGCCTGTCATCATCGCGGTCACCGAGCAGTGGGCCGCCTGCCTGAAGGCCTCTGCCTCCTGACCTCGAGCACGAACGAGGGCCTGTTCTGAGCCGCCGGCGCAGCGCATTGGCGTAGGCGGGGGCCGAACCGGCGCGTCCGCTGGTGGATCAGCTCGCAGCTGACCTCGATACCGCGCTCGAGCATCGACTCCTCGACATCACGCAGGCTCAGGCTGAACCGGTAGTGCAGCCACGCGCTGTGGGAGACGACCTTCGGCTGGAAACGGAACCCCTGGTACGACACCGTGCCCACGAGCGGCCCCTCCAGCGATCCGACCGGACAGATGATCACGACATCGCCGAGGACTCCCGCTCAACCTGACCATGCCCGTGAGAGTTCGCGGCCGCTTCCTGGTCACGTCCGCTGGAGTGGTGTATCGACGGCCACTCGGTGATCTCGTGTTGAGACTGTGCGGTGGGTTCGGTGGTCAGGGCCGTGTCGTCGGTTTGCGACTCGATCGGGTGGAGTCGGGCTTTGGCGAGGAGGTCGAGGCCCATGTAGCGGCGGGCCTCGGTCCACTCGTCGTTCTGCTCGGCGAGAAGCGCGCCGACCAAGCGGACGACGGCGGTGCGGTCGGGGAAGACTCCGACGACGTCGGTGCGGCGGCGGATCTCCTTGTTCAGCCGTTCCCGCGGGTTGTTCGACCAGATCTGGCGCCAGCGCTCACGCGGGAAGCCGGTGAATGCCAGCAGATCGAGCTGGGTGGCATCCAGGTGGGCGGCCGCTTTGGGGAACTCCGCCTCCAGAGTGTCCAGAACGTGGGCCGCAGCTGGGTCGGCACCCAGGGCTGGGCCGACTTCGGGACCTGACTCAGGAGATTCCTTGCGTAGTGAAGCCGTCAATAATCAACCTGTTGCTTCGCGATCAGCGACTCGTTGGCCCGGTATGGCGATCACGGAGGTGATGCTGTCCCAACTCAACTGCCTTTTTGCGGTGTTGCTGCCTCATTTGGACGAACGGTAGCGTCGCTTGGCCGTGGCGGCCGAAGCGAAGGTTTGCTCGGACACGGCGGGGTACGCGCTACCGCCCGAGCGGCAGCGGCGAGCGAGACCACCGTGCGCCGGGGGATCGCACCCTCCCGCAACCGGCCGCCCGAGCCTGCCCCTGCCGACGCCTGGACGGGCGTGTCCTCCGACGGCGAGCCATTGTGCTTGGCCCGCGACACCCAGCTGTGCAGCGTCCCCGAATGCTGAGCAGTGGCTCGGCGTTCGGCCCCCTGGCTTTATCGAGCAGTAGTGGATTCTGGCACAGATCTTGGGGAGTGGTCGCGGAGCGTCACCGAGGTGTTCGATTGCGGGAGGGCGGGTCCGGTACGCCCGCGCACATCCTGCCGCCGCAGCCAGACTCCGGGTGTGTCAGACACGGCAGCTGTAAGTCTTGATCGTTGAGGTATCCGTGCAGGTCAGGGGGGTGGGTGCGGGCACGGGAACGGCCACCGTGATCATGAAAGTTTGTGACGACGATCAAGGACCAGGTGGCCGTGGAGGCCACGATAGCCGAGCGGGCCTGGACAGCGGCGTTCGGGTCGCTGATGGCGGCGGTGGCCGTCTGCTTCCCGCGCCGGGACTCGCGGATGCTGGGCAGAGCGATGACACAGGGGATGCTGATGGAGTTGGAGCGGCGCAACTGCTGGACGCTCGCACAGGCTCTGGGCCGTGACGGGCCGTACCGGCTGCAGCACTTTCTCTCGCGCGGCGCCTGGAACCATGACCTGGCCCGCGATCATCTCGCCGCCTGGACGGCAGGCGAACTCGCCGACGACGAGGCCGTGTTGGTCGTCGACGAGACGGGCGATGAGAAGTCCTCCACCGACTGCGTGGGTGCATCCCACCAGTACTCCGGTGCGCTGGGCGGGGTGGGTCTGTGCCAGGTCGCCGTCCATCTCACCTACGCCTCCGTGCACGGTCACGCACTCATCGACCGTCAGCTGTACCTGCCGGCGGCCTGGGCCGAAGACGAGGAACGCCGGCTGCTGCGGCACGTGCCCGACGAGATCACGTTCGCCACCAAACCGCAGCTGGCCGCCGCGATGCTGCACCGTGCCCGTGAACTGGGCCTTGCCGCCCGCTGGTTCACCGGCGACGAGGTCTACGGCGGCCTGGAGTTGCGCCGCACCGCCCGCACCCTGGGCTTCGACTACGCCCTGGCCGTCAAGGCCGACCACCGCGCCACCACCGCCGTCGGCCGCTTCGCGGCCACACAGCTGGCCGCGAAGATTCCGGCCAGGGCCTGGATGCGCCTGCGCACGGGCAACGGCACCAAGGGCGACCGGCACTACGACTGGGCGCTGATCGACGTCCTGCCCGACGACACACCTGCGGGCCAGGACGCAGCCACCGCCGGACACGCCTTCCTCGTCGTACGCCGCCACCGCTACACCCGCGAACTGTCCTTCTACCGCTGCCACTCGGCCGCCCCCGTCAGCCTCACGACCCTCGTGAACATCATCTGCACCCGCTGGAAGATCGAGGAGGATTTCCAAGGAGCGAAGGGCCTGGCCGGACTCGACCAGGGCCAGGTGACCGGCTGGACCTCCTGGATGCGCTGGAGCCTGATCAGCCTGTTCGCCGCCGCCATCCTCGCCGTCACCTACGCCCGAACCCGCACCGCCGACGGAGCCGGACACGGCCTGGAACTCGCCCCGGCCAGCGGCCGCGAACTCCTGGCCATCCTGCGGATCACCGCACTTCCGCAACCCCGACGCGACCGGGACCACATCCTGCACTGGTCCGCCTGGCGCCGCCATCACCAGCACCAGGCCACCGAGGCCCACCGCCGGTGGAACAACATCACCGCCGCGGCAGCCACGTGACCGAAGCCCGTGGATCAAGACTTACAGCTGCCGTGTCAGAGCCGTCTCGTGGTGAACAAGGTGGTCCCGTGCACCGCGTCCACTTCCTTCCGATCGGTCTCGGTGAATCCGACCTTGGCCAGCACCCGGCGAGAAGCGGTGTTCCAGTCCCAGACCGTGGCCCATAGACGTTCGTACCCAGACGATCGCGCCCATTCCAGAACCGCCAACGAGGCCTCGGTCGCGTATCCCTGACGCCAAACTCGGCGTAGCAGCTCGAATGCCAGTTCCGGTTCCCCTACGGATCCTCGCCCGCTGTCGACCAGGCCGCAGTAGCCGATGACGTCACGAGAGGTTTTCCGTTCGACGGCCAGCAACCCGGTCGACCACACCTTGTTGGTGCGGATCGAATCCTCGAGCTCCGCGACTGTGGGGTGTCCGTCCGTGTCGATTCGGCGGTGCGGCGGCACCCGTGGATCACGTTCGGTCCACAGTTCGCGCTGGACGACAGCCTCGGCTACCCGCCAAGGCCGCAGCAGCAGGCGACTCGTCTCGAGTGCAACCTCGCTGTCCGGCGCGCCAACTGTCATGACCGAAACCATCTCATGGGCGAACGTGCTGTCGTGCCACGGGGCGCGGTTGGTCGATCGTGGACGCTCGATATGCGGGACAACCGAGATCTCTCTGAGCGTCGTCTTGGGCCTGTGCACGTTCGGCTGCACCCGGCGGGACACGTTGACCTGTCCGCCGACATCCCGCTTTGTGGACACGGCAGTGCCATCATTTCGCCTCGACATCTCCGAGCTCGTTGATCACTAACTGCCTCCGGAAACCGTCGACAAACGCTGACCCTAACGACCTGGTGGTTGGTGGAGTACCGGTAGTTCTTCGACCGCTCGGCGACGGTGTGATCGCGGGTGGGGACCAGAGTGCCGTCCACGATAAGCACGGTGTCCTTCGCGAACCGCTTGCGGGGCTGGAGCGCGAGCATCAGCCCGAGGTGGTCGGTGGTCCGGTTCGCCGCCGACTTCGACACCCCGAACAACGGGGCGAGCTGCCGCATGGTCAGATTCGTGCGCCAGTACGCAGCGACCAGCAGAGCCCGGTCCTCCAACGGAAGACTCCACGGCTGGCCCCTGCGGACCGCGTCCGCACCCTCGCGACGCAGCACCGTCACCAGCTTCCCGAAGGCACGGGGGCTCAGCCCGGAGAACGGGGCTGTCCAGGACGGCTCCGACGCCGTGGTCACACCAGCCACGTCGAGATCATCTCTCACGGGCCCGTACAGTAGACCCGTGGTTGAATCTCGCCGCTTCTGGTTGAGTACGGCGCATGATTGAAGCGGTGTTGTGGGGACTGCTCGGCGGAGGCGGGGTAGCACTCGTGTTCCAAGCCAAGCTGGGACGCTCCAAAGCCCGGTCATCGGCTGAAGACCAGGACGTCATCACGATGGCAGTCAAGGGACTCGCGGGAAAGCGGGTCTTCAAAGTTGAACGGTGCGGAGGTGTCCGCGGGCTCGGCGAGTGGTGACGCAGCGTGTGCGTAGGCGTTGGTCCTCTGCGTTGCGGAAGCCGAAGGCGTTGTGGGCGACGAGCTTGATCACGCGGTTGATGCCCTCGCTCTTGGCGTTGCTGTGGCCGGTGTCGAGGAACGCGGCGATCTCCGTCCACCACCGGTCCACGGTCACGGCCAGCCGGACGACCTCGGGGATGTCCGAGTCCGCGCACCAGGTGAGGAACTTCCATCGGGCATGGCCGACTTGGTGCCGGTCGGCGCCGGTGCCGGCCAGGGCGAGGAGATTGCGCAGGCTCTCCTTCGCGATCCACGCGGTCAGCAGCGTCTGCCCGATCTGCCCCTCGTCCAGCAGCGGGTTCCACATGGTCGCGAACTGCTCATCGGTGAGGTCCTCGCGGCCCAGCAGGAGACGTCGTCTGGCTTTCCACTCCGGGTCACTGGCGCGTCCGCGCCGTCCTCGGGTCTCGGCGGTGGTGCGGCGCCGGAGTGTGGAGAGCATTTTGTTGGCGAGCTGGACGACGTGGAAGTGGTCGACCACGACGATGGCGTCGGGCAGGCCGGTGCGGATCGCGGCGCGGTAGGTGGACGACATGTCGATGGCGACGTGGGTGATGTTCTTGCGCCAGGTCAGCGGTGTGGTGGACAGCCAGGCCAGGACGTCGGCGACGGTGCGGCCCTCGACCTGGCCGAGCAGCCCGCCGTGGCCCAGCGCGTCGACGAACCCGGTGTGCCACCGGTCCCGGGTCAGGCGCCACTTGCCGGACTCGGGGTCCTGCTCCCACTTCGTCTTGCCCCGCCGGGTCTCGTCGACGCCCAGCACCTTGACCTCTGGCAGCGGGACGCCCGTGACCTCGCGCGCCGATGTACGGAAGGCGCCCATCACCGTCGGCCAGGACAGATGCAGGTCGCGGGCGGCCTGGATGACCGTGGAGCCGCCATCGCGCACCCGGCGCCCGGCCGCCTGGCGCAGGCGGGCGGTGATCCGCGCCCCGGCCGGTATCTGGGCGACGCTCTCGGTGAACGACTTCCTCGGGCACTTCGGCTCGCGGCACCACCAGCGGCGCTTGTGCCACAACAGCACCAGCCCGCGCTCCCCGTAGGGGAGATCCCGAGGGCGGGTCCGGGCCGTGCCCTTCACTTTCCAGGCGAAGGCCCCGCACTCCGGGCAGGCGCGAGCCGCTTCCTCCGCCGTGGCCAGATGCACCCGGCGGGTGCCGTCCTCAAGCCGCTCGACCCGCAAGACGGACACCCCGTCGAGGTCGAGCAGCAACGTCGTATCGTTGACCACGCCCGTGGCTCCCACATGATCGTTCTGCCTAGAGAACAGCAACGCCGCTGCGTTAGGGATCTTGATTCGTCCACAACCCCCGCCTGAACAGCAGGAACGGGACTCC
>NZ_JADWYM010000057.1 GCF_022414535.1 Streptomyces sp. MUM 2J | reverse complement strand
AAGGTCCTCTACGCCGCCGCATAGCTCACAAGCCCGCCCGTGTCCGTCAGACCGGGGCAACTCCATTTGCTTGCGGCCGTCGTCGAGAGTTCGCGCTGGGCCTGGGCACGGGCACATTCGAGGGAGCAGTACTTCACTCCGGTGGTGCGGCTGGCGGTATGCGGCGTATCCGCGTCGGCGGGCGAAGCGCGGCCGCACTTCTCGCTGGCACAATGGTGGTGAGCCGAAGCACGATAGATGCCACCAGTGACAGGCGCCGACCTGCGCCTTTGTGTCAGGCGCGGCAAGGCAGTTGTCACTGGATCTGCACGCTACTTGTCATCGGCGAGGGGGAGGCAGGCTTTCTGCCGCCGGACGCGCCGCAGATGATCGGGCCGTTGCGAGGGTTCAGCGGCGGTCCAGCGCGTCTATCAGCTTGCCGAGGTTCCGCACTGCACGATCGGAGGCGCCCTTGGCTGCCAGAGCTCCCAGGACGACGTCCCGCTCCAGCAGCCCTGCACTGCGCAGGTCCTGCAGGATGCGCTGGGCTTGCTGCTTGCCGAACTGGTCACCGAAGCCGTTGTTCCTATAGAAGTCCAGCCGGTCGATTGCTTGGGCCAGCTCGGAATCGAGCTGCTCGGGCTGCTCATCAGGCCGGGTGAGGTCGATGGCGCCGAGTTGGCGCGCCCAGCCTTCAAGCGGGAAGCCGTGGACGCTCTCCACGATGGCCAGTGAGGACCCACGGGCCAGGCTCGCGGCGAAGTCGAGGGTCCTCTCGTCCGGAACGTATGCCAGAACGGGCCCCTTGCCGCGGTCGACACGGTCGCGGGAGGCACGCGGTGTGGTGACAGCGTGTTCCGCCGCGAAACGCCGCAGGGACGGGATCTGCTGTTCCACGCCGAAGGCATTGAGCACGAGCACGCCGACGGCGCCCTGCTCAGCGCATTCTTGCCGAACCCATGCCACGGCCAGATCGGCTGCGATCTCCCAATCCCGTTCGGGGTCGTCATCGGGCACCCACGCCGCCCGCAGGATGCTGCTCGCGCTCGCCACGTTCGCGGTCCTTTCTACTTCGGGACGGCCGCACGGACGGCACGGCCGTACCTGGTCACGCTATCCGCAGCCTCCGACAACCGGTTCCTGTGCGAGTAAGGGGACGGAACACGGATGGGCCCGTCCGTCGATCTTGGTGTCAACAAGCCTGCTTTTGTGACGCCTATCGTGCTTCGGCTCAGGTGGACGGTCACGTCTTCGGCGAGGTGGTTGTGCAGGGGCGTCTACAGCTCGAAGGCGAGGTGCTCGATGTCTGTGAAGCGGACTTCCTCCAGTTGGCCGGCGCGGCGGCCGTTGTCCTGGAAGTAGACCTCCTTGAGTGCTTCGGCGGCGATTTCCTGCAGGTGCTGGTCGGTGGCGCCGGCTTCTTGGGCTTCGAAGAGGCGGGCGGCGTACTGCGGTGGCAGCGCCACTGTGAGGTGCCGCAGACGGGTCTCGTCGGTCGTGCCGACCGGTGCGGTGTAGCCGATGCGGGCGCGGGTGTCGATGACGATGCCGCCGGTGGTCGCCGCCTTCTGTCGCGCCGTGGCCCGGATCTGCGGCTGCCACCGTGCCGTGACCTCGCGTTCCAGGCGGGCGGCGAGGGCAGGGCGGGGCTTCTTGGCCTGGTTGGCCACGTAGCGCTCCACCTGGCGCTGGGAGATCCCGAGCAGGTCGGCGACCGCCTTCGTGCCCTTGAGCTGCTTGACCAGGTATCGCATCTGCGGCCCGGCCGACTTGGGCGCCGGGCGGGTGAACGCCTTGTGCACCGCGTTGTCCAGGCCGTCGCCGAACACGCTCATCGGCTACTCCCCGGTGTCCTTGTTGGTGACCTGCCCGTCCTTGATGTACCGGGCGAGGTTGAGGTCCGGCGCGTTGAACTGCTCGCGTACGCCCTCGCCCCACAGTACGGTCTGGGTGCCCTCCCACTTGACCATCCCGGGGTTCACGCCGAGCCGCCAGCCGCCGGGAAGTGGCTTGCCGTCCCGGTAGGGCAGGAAGTCCAGCGGGGTGGGCCCGTCGGAGGCGTACACGGCGCAGTCCGAGTTGATGGCGACAGGGTACTGGCCGGTGAACGCCGCGTGCTTGACGATCTTGCGGTGCATGTTGATGCGCGCGCGGGAGATGACGGCGGCGCGGATGTCCGGGCGCCACGTCGGCCGGGCCAGGGCCGGCCACGGCTGGCCGGGCTTCCAGCCGCCGCCCCGCGGCCGCTCCCTCAGCTTGCCGATGGCCCCTTTCGCCGTGGCCTTGATGGCGGACACGACGATCGCGAGCTGCGCATTGCGCTCCTTGTAGCCGTCCATCGCCTTGAGGAACTCCTGCGGCGGAAGGTCGGCGGGCACCCCGAGGTCGGCCATCGTGGCGAGGTACGCGTCACGCAGCCGGTTGTACCAGGAGTCCAGGTAGCGGCCGGTCTCGTAGCGGACGTTCGCCTCGATCGGGGCGACGTCGTAGCCGAGTTCCACCGCGTAGGCGACGCTCCTGGTCTCGTACCAGGCCGGTGCCGTCGGCCGCTCGCCGGATGGTGTGAACGGGCTGGGCATAAGGTCGGCGTCCAGCTGGACCCACTCCTTGCCGCTCTTCACCCTGGACAGGTCGACGTGGGACATGTCGACCAGCCACGAGCCGGGCAGCTTCGCATCGAACACCGGCTTCTTCACGTTCGTCGGCGCACCGAGGCCGACGACCAGGCCGTTGGCCCCGGCGGCGAAGGCCATGTTGACGTCGATGCCGACCAGGTACCGCTTCTCGCATTCGGCGTCGGTGAGCGGCCGCGCCCAGTCGAACACCTCCTCCATCAGCGTTTCAGTCGGGGTGCGCCGGTGGAAGCGGGGCAGATCCTTCAGCAGCGGGTGCCCGTCGGGAACCTCGCACGGCGCCGGGTCGACCGGGTCCTTGCCCAGGCTGCCGGGGTTGTGCTCGCTGTGCCGCCTGCCGTTCTCATCCGGCTCGCTCGCCCGGGTCGGCGGGTGGAAGGCGGTCATCAGCTCCAGACCGGTCACCGCGGTCGACCCGCGCGGCGTCATCACCCGGACCGCGTACGTGCCGAGCAACTGGGCGAGTTCGGCCGGCGGGAGCTGCGCGGCGTCGTCCCAGTGGCGGGCGTCGAGCGCGTGCCACGACGGGATGCACAGCTGCACGCAAGAGCGTTCTGCGCCCTGCGCCGGGCGGTAGATCCGCGCCCACGGCCCGAACCCGCGCCCGGTCAACTTCCAGTCCTGCCGCGCCAGTTGCTTGATGGCCTTGTGCCCCTCCGGCAGCCGCCCGGCCAGGCGCTCTTCGTCGGTGAGGGTGATTGGCAGGCCGTAGCGCTCGCACGCGGACTCGGTCAGCACGAGCAGCGGGTCACCGTCCTTGCCCGGCCCGGACAACTTCGGCTGCCCGAGCCTGGCCTCCTTCAGGGTCCACTCGACCAGGGACGGGATGCTCTTGGCGGGCACGTCCAGGACCAGGCCGCCGACGCAGTACGCCAGAGCCTGGCCGTCAGCGTCGACGTCGACGACCGCGAGCGGCCCGTTGACGAAACGCGGGTCCGCGCCGTCGGCCGGGGTGTTCGCCGGGGCCGCCTTCCTCGCACCCGGCTGGCGCGACGTCGATGACGGCAGGGCGGTGCGCGCCGGACGCGACGCGGCAGCCGGAGCAGCCGAGTTGGTTGAGGGGCGGGGCGGGGTGTTCTCGCAGACAGCCATGGCCGCAGACTCGGACGCCGGGGCCGTGGATGGACTCCGCGCTTCCGTCGCCTGGACGGGTGCGCTCGTGAACGCCTCGCCAGCGCCCGTGTCCTTGGCGGGCGCTGGGGTGCCTGCGTCAGCGGGGTAGAGCTCCGCCAGCTTGTTGAGCAGCCGTGCGTACGCGTCGCGCTCGGGGGGCCTGGGTTCCGTCTTGCCGGACTCCCAGCCGCTGACGGTGGCCCGCCGCACCTGCAGAGCCTCCGCCACCTCGTCCAGGGTGAAGCCGTGCGCCTGGCGCAGCCGCTTGCGTTCCGCCGGCGGTGGCAGCGGGGCGCGGGACGCGATCAGCGCGTCGACCCGGTCGAACAACTCGGACATGCGGCACCTCCTGGCCGACAGCCTACTTCGTGAAGCGTACGTATCGCGTACGTTATGCGTGCATGGCGCGTACGTTAGCCTCTCCGAGAGTTCTCCCGGGGTACTTCGTCATCCGCCCGGGGTGGCGGTGTCGGCCGCGCGTGGGGATGCACAGCCGGGTCTCACCGGTCGTCGGTAGTGCGACCGCAGCCTGGCTCCGGACGGGAAGAGGGCGGTCGGAGGCAGTCTCGACAGGCCGAAGCTGCTCGTCGACACTGGGACATCGTGGGGGACAGCGCAGTGTGGGTCGCCGTCTTCACCGGCGGTACAGCGGTCCTGGCGAGCTGGGTGACCACTCTCGGGAACGCGCGGGCGGCAAGAGTCCAGGCGGAGACGTCAATACAGGCACAGCACCGCGACCGGGTGCGCAGCAGCCGCCGCAACGCCTACCTGGACCTGATGGAGCAGGCGCACGTGACCGGCGAGTTGTACTGGAGAGTCGGCGACGTGTACGTCCAACTCACCGATCAGGCCGACCGACTGGAGCGCATCGAGGAACTCCGCACGCAACTGCGCGATGCCTTCGATCCGCTCATGCGCTGCGTACGCGTCATCGTGCTGGAGGGCCCCGAAATCGTTGCCCAGGCCGCCCGAGGCGTGCTGGAAGCAGCATCGGAGACCAACTCGGCCCTGCGCCGCGTTTCCCAGGATGAACCACAGGCACGTGAACGCTTCGACGCATCACAGGAACGCTTCCGGTACCGCCTGGAAGCGTTCATCGAGGCAGCCCGTACGTCTGTCGGCGGCTTGTGAACAAACCGGATGTTCGTAGCGACACTGGCATCACCCTTCTCTGGTCCGGGACACCGGCATCCCCAACCACCGGGTAGAAGCCAGTGGCAGGCGGGGACCTGAGCGGGTGCGGGACCTGCCACGCCGACGACGTCGCCCGCAAGCAGCCTGTGCGGCCGCGGCCGCACAGGCGGAGCCGGGCCCGGACGACGGTCAGGAACCTGGGTCTCCGTGGTCTGTTCCATCGGCGAACCTGATGGGCACGGACCAGCGCCCGGACCGGGGGCGGACGGTCTGCGTGCAGATCGACATGACGGACGACCGTCTCAGACGGTCGGGCATCCAGCGCCTTCTCCTTGAACGGCACGGGGAACGATGAACTGAGCGGGAGAATGCGTGACATGCGGTTGAGATGGTGGCGGTCGGCTCCGGTGGCGCCGGCCGGAGTGGCGTCCAGGGGTGAGCCTGTGTCGACGGGACCGGTGTTTTCGGATGCGCCGCTCCTTGAGGTGGGGATGGACCGCCTGGAGCGCAAGGGTTTCGCTCTGCGGTTGGCGCGAACGCTTGCCGAGCGCACCGGTGATCGTGGTTATGTCGTCGGCCTGTACGGCCGGTGGGGGGAGGGCAAGTCGACCGTCTTGAACTTCGTGCGGCATGGGCTTGCCGCCTACCCGGCTGAGCAGGTGACGGTGGTTGAGTTCAACCCGTGGTTCGACTCTGACGAGACCCACCTGTACGCGGAGTTCCTCCACGCGGTCGCCGCCGCGGTCGGGGCGGACTTGGAGCGGAAATACGAGAAGGCGATCCGGCGGGCAAGCCGTGCGCAGGGGTTTGCTGAGAGTGTTGGGCTGCCGGGCAGCGTGAACAGCATCGTCAAGGTCTCCACACTGCTGGGCGCCGTAGGCGGGCTCGGGCAGCCGACACTGCGCGACTTCCACGACCGGTTGCGCGAGGTCCTGGCACCTGCCGGCGCGGCCGCGCGGCGGGTCGTCGTCCTCATGGACGACATCGACCGCCTGGACGACGCGCAGATCTCCGCCGTCTTCCGGATGGTGAAGCTGGCCGCCGACTTCCCCAACCTGTGCTTTCTCCTGGCCTTCGACCAGGACGTCGTCGCCGAGGCCCTCGGTGCCCGCTACCGCGCGGGAGGGGCCGGGGGAGGCCGGGAGTTCCTGGAGAAGATCATCAACGCGCCGCTGCACCTGCCGCGGGCGGATCCCTCGGTGGTCGCCCAGGTGCTGCGCGAGATGCTCGACGATGTGCTCGCACGCCACCGGGCGCTGGTGAACGAGCCCGACGAGCGCATACGCCTGGACGACGCGCTGGAGGCGGCCGTCTGGCCATGCATGACATCACTGCGTCAGGGCAAGCGGCTTCTGGGTAAAGCCGACTTCGCTCTCCCGATCATGGCGGGGGAGGTCAACCCGGTCGACCAGGTGCTCATGGAAGCCCTGCAGCTTCTCTTCCCGGACTTGTACTCCTTCGCCGCAGCCAACAAGCCGCTGCTGGTGCGCGCCCTGACCGCCGAGCAGGACCAGGCCAGTCTGCGGGAGAAGTTGGCGGAGGTCTGCAGGCCGCCGCTCCGCCCGGAAGGACGCGAACTGCTGCAGCGCCTGTTCCCTCATCTCCAGGCCCTGGACCATAACCGCCACTTCACGCCCGCCGAGCAGGAGCAGTGGATTCACGCCCGGCGGGTGTGCTCACCCAGCCATTTCGACCGCTACTTCGCCTACGGACTGCCCGTCGGCGACATCCTGGACAGCGAGATCAGCGCCGTCATCCAGGCGGCCGCCCCGCACAACACCGCCCTGCTGCGCGATCTCCTGGACGCCCATGATCCCGGACTGGTCATCCGGAAACTCGCGGAGAACAGCGTCCAGATACCGGCCGACGCCGCCATGCGCCTGGCTCACGCTGTGGCCGGCACCCTCGCCACCGCCACCGCGGACGTCGCCCTCCAGGCCGGCAGCCTGATCAGACGCCTGCTGGCAACGGTCGCCCCCACCGCACGTCTCGAAGCCGCACAAGAGATCCTCGATGCCGCCTCTGCCCAGCTCGCAGCGACGGTCTTCACCTGGCTCGAGGCCCTGCACCACGATCCCGAACAGGGCCAGCCCCTCCTCAGCCAGGAGCACACGCAGCAGCTCGGACAGCACCTCACCGAGCGGCTGCTCGCCCTGCCGGCGGATCAAATGATCGTCCCGGGCAGCCAGAGCGACCTCATGGCCTACGGGGTGTGTCTGCGCCACCAACACCAGCGAGCCCAGCAGTACCTCACCACAGCCCTCCAGGCCGATCCGGCTCTCCTGCAGCACATCCTCGCCCTGTACCTGGGCGGCCACCAGGTCTCCTACGTCAGCGCGCTCACCCGCACCGGTTACCAGCAGCTGACAGAGCTTCTGCCCGCCGAGGACTGGCTGGCCCTGATACGCCACCACTTTCCCACGGCCGAAAACACCCTGGCCGCCCTGCCGCAGAACGCGGCCGGACAGCCCGAGCTCCCCGCCAACTCACCCGAATACCCACTCTTGACCTTCCTCGCGGCCTACCAGGTCCTCGACACCCACGAGCCACCCCCACCCGCCACAGTCTTCGAACCCACCCCGCAGGAACCCGGTCAGTTCCGCAACTACTCCCCCCACCACCTCGCGCAAGAGGCTGGGGACACCGTGCCCTTCGTGATGCGCAGCGCTGTCGTCATGCCCCGTCAGCTGGACAACCGCCCAGGCCCGCCCATCTCCAACGACTCCGACCAGATGCGCATCAACGTCCTCACCCGCGCCGCGGACCAGACAGGCCTGCGACAAGCCCTGACCGCGCTGGTCAGCACCCCGCCCTGGGAGACAAGCACCATCCCCGACTGGACAACAGAAGGAGGATCAGGCCGAGAAGCCGCCAAACTGCTCTGCGCCACCGCCTCCGACGACGCCCCCGGCTTCTCCCTGACCCTGCAGCTCGAGATCGGCCACGCCACACCACACGGCGGACTTTCCGAACCCGGAATCACCTTCACACTCGACCTCGTCCTGCGACTCCCCAAGGACCAGCGACGCCTGACGCTGGAAGAACTACGAGACCTGCTCATCGACGCCCTGCAGCTCCACCAAGCCGTCAAAGACGCCGCCACCGACCTCCTGCCCGGGCGCCCCCAGACAGGAGAGGGCGTGCTGTGCATCACCAGTCAGACAGAATTCGGGCAGCTCATCGACATGGACGCCTACGGCCCAACAAGCCGCCCCGGCCGAAACGAAATCCCCTTGCACTATCGCCTGCCGCTGCAGTCACCCCAGCAGCAGCCACTCCAGTTCGGAACGTCCGCACCCAGCCCCGAGGCCGAACTCGCTATCGAAATGATCAAGCGAAGCCTCCAATGGACGGGACGCCAGAACTACGCCCCCGCCCTCAACCAGCTGCTCCGTACCGCACTCCGCTGAACGGGTTTGCCGCTGGTGGTTCAGGCGGACAGCATGTCGCGCAACTCCCGTATGGCGCGCTCGCGGTGGTGCTGGGCGGGGATTGCCTCGTACAGGTCCAGGGCGCGGCGGCGGACCAGGCCGGTGCGGTAGTCGACGGGCAGCGCTGTCAGGACGGCGACCGTACGGCGGCACGCCTCTTCGCTGTCGCCGTCGTGATGGGTACAGGCGGCGCCGTCGATGGTCAGCAGGGTGCGCGTCATGGTGCTGGTCGGCGCGGACAGCTCCAGCGCCCGAGCCTGGCTCTCCCGGGCGCGGCGGGTGTCCCCGAGGGTGGTGAAGGCGTGGCTGAGGTGGACGTGGTGTTTCTGCTCGCCGTACGTCAGCCAGGTGTCCGACCGCTCGGAGTCGGGGAGCCGGTTCATGAGGGCGTCGGCTGCGGTGAGCGCGGCGCGGGCCTGCTCGCTCTGGTGGTTGAGGGCGTAGGCGCGGGCGGCGACGGCGGCCGCCAGCACCGCGGCGGCGGTCGGCCGGGTGCTGGCCGTCTGCCGGGCCTGGTCGGCGAGGTCGGCCGCTGCCCTCGGGGCGCCGTAGTTGAGCGGCACCATGGCCTCCCGGGCGAGGACCCACGCGTGCAGATGGGGGTCGCCGGATTCGGCGGCGGCCCGGGTGGCGGTGGCGAACCAGGCGCGGGACTCGCGGCGGCTGCCCAGGTCGTGTAAGACGATCGCGGTCATCCCGGCCATCTGCCCGGTCGTCCGGCACAACCGCGCTCGGACCGGTGCGGGCTGCGGGACGGTGAGCAGCGGGCGCAGGGTCGTGAAGTCGGTGACCAGGTCGGCCAGCACGCGGGTGGGTGCCTGTCCGTGGTAGCCGTATCCGTAGCTCTCGGCTGCGGCCTCGAGGTCGGCCAGGTCCTGGGGAGTGTCGGGGGAGAGGGTCTGGTCGACGTCGGTCCGGGCGGCGGTGAGGGCGGCGAGCGCCGGAGCGGTGAGGCCGGCGGCGAGCGCGCCACGAAGCAGGTTGCGGCGCTTCATCGGATCATCTCCAAGGTCGGGCTCCGTGCTGAGAGCGGCGGTGTCCTCCCAGGGTTGCGCAGCCAGCCCCAGGAGGGCACCGGGAATGCGCAGTCCGCCGGAGATTCGCTCGACAGTTGCCAGCGCGGTGACAGCTGCGGTGCCCCGGGCGATCTGGCTGACCCGCTCGGCTTTGAGTGCGCACGCTTCGGCGATCCGGTTGAAGGAGATCCCCGCGTCGTGGGCCGTCGCGAACACCGTGGTGAAGTCCCGTTCGTGCAGGGCTCGGACGAACGCGGGGTCGTCCAGCAGATGGCGCGGCACTTGGGCGGGTGACGGCGGTAAGTCGTCCACAAGTCCCCCTGAAATCTCGTGGAATGACAGTGCGTCAGCCCAACGACCATACCCACCGTGGGGGCCCCGTCACGGGGTTATCGCCCGCGTGGTTCGCGGCTGTACTGGCGATGTTCGCGGCCGCGGCTATCCAGGGCCCGGCCACCAGCCCCGCAGGAGGATTCCATGCAGAGTCCCGCCACGCCCCCGCCCGCCACGTCCGGGCCGTCGACCGGCGGCCTGGTCCGTTCCCGCCGGTCGATCGTCGCCGCCCGGGGTCGCAACGCCATCCCCTCGGACGGCGGCGGCACCGGCAAGAGCGACGGCAACGACTGACGGACCGGGAGCCCTGACGCGATGACGCGCCTGTCCATCGCAGCGTGCCTGGGCGAGGACTTCCTCGCCCAGGCACTGCACCGCGAACACCGCCACGTACCCGGCGCCCTCGATGTCGCCGGACTGATGACCTTCGACGACCTCAACCAGATCCTCGCCGGCCACCGCCTGGAGCCGCCGCGCATGCGGCTGTCCCGCGACGGCGAGACGCTGCTGGTCGGCGGCTACACCACCCCGGTCGCCACCCGCCGACACACGGTGTGGCACCGCCTCCACCCGGCCGAACTGCACGCCCGCCTCCAAGAGGGCGCCTCCGAACGCATAAAAAGCTGTCAATACCCCCTGAAAATAGGCAAGTTGGACGCGCACCGCTAGGACTGCGCCCGTGTGCGCGAAGGAAAATCACCCGCCCGGGTGCCGCTCCAGACCGGGCCGGACCGCCGTGATGGGGGCCGACCACAGGCCCGACCATGAGGCCGACCACGCCGGGCGCGCCCCCCGACCATGCTGGTCGCGACCTCCGACCACGGCGCCGGGCGGGGCGTGTCCGAAGTGACACGCAATTCGAACAAGCGATCTAATGCTGGTATGGACGTGACCGACTTCCCCGACGACCTGGTGCAGACGCAAGCCGCCTGGAACGCGACCTACCAAGCGCTCGCCGCACCCCGCCCCCGCGACACCACCGCCCTGCGCCGCCGCCTGCTGCTCCTGTCCGTCCGGCTGTGGTGGCACCCCTACTGGGAGACCGTCCCCTCGGTGCCGGCGGCACGGTCCGAGCTGCGCCACCTCGCCCGCGCCCACAGAGCTGTCCGGGCCGCGTGACCGGTCGTCCCGGTCGACCAGGAGCACGAGGTTGCGGCAAGGGTTGCGCTAGGTGTTGCGCGGCCCGCAGGACCGTTCCCGTGTTAGTGCAGGTCACCGCGCTGTTTTGCCGTGGTCGGATCGCTGACATCCCCGTTGCGGCTGCTCTGCCCATGTCCCTTGGCTGGTGTGAAGGAGGAAGGGACGGGCGGGATGGGCGGCGCGGCCGCGGCCGGGGATCGGGGCGCGCTCAGCCGGTTGCGCGTCGGCCGGGGCCGCCGCGCCTCGCCGCCGTCAGCCCGGCGGCCGGGCCGGGACGGAAGTCGCCGGCGCCCTGTTGCTGTCCTCCCGGTGCTGAGGCCCACCAAGGGGTGAGGCGGGAGAGTCCCGCCGGATGGAGGTATCGCCGTGATCGTCCGACTCCTGGGTGGCCCGCTCGCCGGTCGCGTACTCACGACCACCGACGCCCCGTGGGCCGGAGACTGGCTCACGGCCGGTGACGCCGACTGGGGCCTGTACGTTCCCGTGCACCGCGACCCGTCGACCGGCGTCGTCCTGGCGAAGGCCCGGATCACCATCTCGCGTTCCTCGTAAGAGGCGCCGTGACGCATGAGACTCCGGGCCCTATCGGCGGGCCCGGAGTCTCATGGCGGCGAGGGAGAGTCAGAGGCACAGAAATCGGCCGCAACTGTCAGTGGCGGGATTCATACTGACTGATCAAGCCGCAACGCGTGGTCGCACCTGTCCCATGTGGCGCAGGTGCTGCGCAGTGCGGATCAGACAAGGGCAACGTGGTCCTTGGAGGGGAGTGCCATGCTGGTGACGTCAGTGGAGATCGAGACGTTCCGCAACATCACGAACAAGCAGACCATGATGGTCGACCCCGAGGTCACGTGCCTGATCGGCAAGAACGAGTCGGGCAAGACGACAGTCCTGAAGGCCCTGCACCGGCTGAACCCGGCCAACAACGCCGACGACTTCCACGTCACCACCGACTACCCGCGGCGGCACCTGGCCACGGACCGGCGCAAGAAGAACCTCGACACGGTCGCCCCCGTGACGGCCGTCTTCAAGCTGGAAGACGCCGACTTCGACGCGATTGAGGAACTGGTCGGCGTACGGCCGCCAGCGAAGGCGTACGCCACGGCGTCCCGCCTCTACGACGGCAGCCTCCAAGCAGATGTGCACTGTGCCCTCGAGGACGTCCTGGCGGACGTCTTCGAAGAGGCCGGCGTCGACGACGAGGAGGACCAGAAGGCCATCACCGGGGATCACACGACCATCGAGGCCGTGAGCGCCGCGGCGAAGGCCCGAGCCAAGGAAGTCAACCCTGGCAGGAAGACGGCCCGGGTCAAGGCGATCGAGAAGGTCCCGGCCGAGCTGGACCGCTACAAGAAGTACGTCGAAGAGGGCCTCGATGACGAGGAGCACGAGCAGCTGATCGAGCTGCTCCCGAAGTTCTTCTACTTCTCCACCTACGAGATGCTCCCGGGCGACTGCGACCTCCACGCGCTCGCCGAACGCGCGAGGGCCAAGCAGCGGGAGCGCGGCGACGAGACCATGATGTCCCTGCTCCGCCTCGCCGGCGAAGGGCCGGACGACTTCCTGGACGAGGACTACGCCAGCCGCAAGGCCGAGCTCCAGGCCGCCAGCCTGGGCCTGAGCGCTCAGGTCTTCGAGTACTGGAAGCAGAACGAGGACCTCAGCGTCTCCTTCGACACCGACCTGATCGCCATGCCCCCGGACGTCAACGGTCAGCCGCAGCCCCACCACCGGCTGCTCAAGATCGAGCTGCGCGACGACCGGCACGGCGGCGTGGAGACCAACTTCTCCACCCGCTCCACCGGCTTCCAGTGGTTCTTCTCCTTCCTCGCCGCATTCAGCGCCTACCGCGACACTGACGAGCGCGTCGTCGTCCTGCTGGACGAGCCGGGCACCAGCCTGCACGGCGAGGCCCAAGGCGACTTCCTCCGGTACGTCTACGGCGAGCTCGGGCCCAAGCAGCAGGTCCTCTACACCACCCACTCCCAGCACATGATCGACCCCACGCGGTACGAGACCATGCGTGCCATCCACGACCAGGCCACCCGCACCGATCCGAACCTGGGCGTGGTCATCACCTCGGTCAGCCTGTCCGCGGACCCCAAGACAATCCTGCCGGTGGAAGCGGCGCTCGGATACTCCGTGGCGCAGCACCTGTTCCTCGGAGCCGGCCCGCTCCTGGCCGTGGAAGGCAGCAGCGACTTCGTCTTCCTCATGCGCATGTCCGACTACCTGGTCAGCCAGGGCCGCACCGGCCTGGATCCCCGGTTGTCCATCATCCCGGTCGGCGGCATCGGCAACATGCAGGCCTTCATCGCCGTCATGGGACGCCGCCTGTCCGTCCGTGCGCTCATCGACGGGGCCGAGACAACCAAGGTGACCGCCAAGGTCCGCAGCGCCGCCGAGGCCGCCGAAGTCGATACGTCCCACATCACCGTCATCGGCCAGCTCGAGGGCCTCCCGGAGACGGCCGACATCGAGGACCTGTTCTCCACCAAGGACTACCTCTGGCTCTACAACAAGGCCACCGAGGTCACCGTCAACGAGGAAGACCTGATCACCCCCGACAAGCCCCTCCCGATCCTCCAGCGCATCGGGATCGCCCGGGAGAAACAGCGCAAGCCCAGGGACTTCGACCACGTCGGCCCCGCCCACCAGCTCACCCAGGACAAGGACGCCTTCTTCGCCCAGGTCGACGACGACACCCTCGACCGCTTCGAGGCGGTCTTCAAGAAGCTCACGGCCTGACCCTGCCGACAACACGGGTCCCGGGCGCGACGGATGCCCGGGACCCCGTCTTGACCGAAGGCCCCGCGGCTGCGCGGGCTGCTGGGCAGGCACCGTGGGGCGGCCCTTACCGCGCCCGCCCGCTCCATGCCCAGCATCGACGAGCCGAAGGTGACGCCAGAGTTGTCGGTGAGGCAGGGCAGACTTGATGCTGTGACGACACCCGATGTCCGGGGCCTTGAGCAACTCGAACGGGCTGTCCTGGATGACAGCACTTCTCTTGCCGCCGCCCTCCGGCGATGCCTCATGCTCGGCGGTTACGCCCACCACCAGGAGCTGCGCGCCTGGGCGCGAAGGGAGCTTGAAGGGTACGAGACAGCCGATGAGCTGCCGTCGTACCGGAATGTGCCAGCCGCGATCGAAGTCGAGATGGACCACAGCTTTCCGGGCCAGATCATCACGGGCGACACTCGCCGTATCAGCGCCAACCAGCTACCCCAGCACGCTCGTGACCGTGGCATCGGAGAGCGCGCGCCGGTCCGGCAAGGAGTCAAGGAACTCGAAGCCCTGATCGCCATAGCTGGCAAGAACGTCCAGCTCAGCCTTCCGGGAGCAGCCGAATACGCGATGCAGATGACGGAAGAGCAGCACAAGCTGGGCAATCCCACCGCCAGCATCACATCCGTGCACTGGGCGATCCCCACTCCCAGTGTCCAGGGAGTCCTCGATCACGTCAGAACACGTCTGACCCAGTTCGTCGCGGAAGTGAGAGCCACCATGCCCGCCGGCCAGCAGAACCCCAACCCCGATCAGATCGAGTCGGCCGCACAGCAGGCCTTCAACATCACCGGCGGTGACAACTCCACCATCAACGTCACCGCACCTACCTCGAAGGCGGACCGCGGCGGCACCGCAACAGCCAACGCCAACGAATCCGCACCCGAGACCCCGAAGCCTTGGTGGCACCGAGGCGCGGTCATCTGGACCGCCATCGGAGCGGTAGCGGCGATCGCCAGCGTCGTCGTCCCGCTGCTCCTCACAAAGTGAAGCTCCGCCAAAGCCGCCTCGACCGGCTTGAGAAAGACGTCCTCGACGAGAGCCGCCCACTCGCTCCGATCCTGCGTCAAGTGATCGCCCTGGGCGGGCACGCTCACTCCCAGCCGCTGCGCACCTGGGCACTGCGAGAGCTCAAGGGCTACGAGGGCACGGATGTGCCGATTCCCGACTACCGGAAGATCTCGGCCCCCTTGGTGATGGACGGAATCGCCGGCATGTACCAGTTCCGGAAACAGCAGGTCAGCATGTTCGACCTCCCGGACTTCGTCCGTGATGACCTGGGCACCGAGCTGCGCTTTGGCCGGGGTGTCGGCGAGATCGAATCGCTCCTTGCCAAGGATCCCAGCGAAGCTGTGCCCATCGCACCGCCCATGGCTGCCGAACTGGCTGCTGTGATGAGCCAGAACCCTGCTCGACAGGTGCTCAGGCTCTACTGGGCCGTACACCCGTCTGCGCTTGAAGGGGTCCTCGACCAGATCCGCACCCGACTCGTCGAACTGGTTGGGGAACTGCGAGCCGTAATGCCACAAGGGCAGCAGGACCCCACACCGGACCAGGTGGCCCAAGCTCTCCAGAACATCAGCATCGTCACTGGCGACAACTCCTCAGTAACGGTTACAGCGCCAATGGCCCTCGCCCATCGACGCGGATCAGCACGTGCTGAGGTCAATGGCGCAGGACCGCGCTCAATCTCTCCGAGCACGGTCCTATGGATCACCTTGGCCATTCTCATCACAGCCGCACTGGCCACTGGATTGGCGATGTGGCTCTGACCCTGCCCAGAGCCCCTACGCGCAGCCTGAGGATGGTCCTGACCCCGGTCCGCGCCGACACCGACCGCAAGAGACCCGGGGCAGCCAGGAGCGGTCAGGGGCTGTCCGGGGCGGCCTCGGGAATCGCCACTGGCTTCGCCCAGTCGATGCCCAGCTTCGCGAGGGCGGCGAGCTGGTCTGCGTCCAGCCGGTCTCTCCGGGATTTCGTGTTGGAGATCCACACGCCCAGTTTCACATTCACCGGCTCCGTCTCGCCGTCGACCTCGATCTCGACGACCGCGCCGCGCGGCACGGGCCGGTGGGCGCCTTCCCGTTCCACCCACTGTGTGAGGGCCGCCAGGCCGCGCTGGAACGCCTGCTGCGCCTTGCCCTGCCCATTCGTCGCACCCTTGGCGGCCGGGGCGGGAGACGGCGCCTCCACGGGCGTGACGCCCAGCTGGGACAGCCGCTGCTGCTGTTCGGGGAGGAGCTGCGCCCAGGTGCCGGGGTTCTTCTGCCGCTGGAGCCACCGTCCGATGTCATCGCCCTCGAACAGCACCCCTGACTGGATCTCGGGCAGGTGGCCGTCGGCGTCGACCAGGTCGGCGAGCACCCGGTAGTGGCGTTGCCAGTCCAGCGGCCAGGGGCAGTCCCAGTCCGGGTCGATCTCCGTCAGCTGCGCCGCGCGCACGGCGGCCCGCTCCGGGTCCTTGCCCAGGCCGTTCTTCGCGCCCTTCCGCCGGAGATTGGCCATGTGCTGCCCGACGGGCACCATCGCCTCGCCCTCGCCCCACACCGCGTCCTGACGCGGCGCGAGGTGCCCGGTGGCCCGCCGGTAGGACCGGAGCGCGGCGAGCTTGGCCTCCCACGCTTCCTCGCCCGGCTCCCAGACCATCCCGGCCTCCGGCGCGTCCAGGAGGACCTTGCGCCGGTCCTCCAGCTCCCCGGCTCGCAGTGCCTTGCGCTGCTGGTGCACCCATCGGCCAAGTGGAAACGCCTTCGTCGCCCCGACTTCGACCTCGACGTCGTAGGGCACGGCGTAGACGCCGGTGATCTCGTTCTCCGCGCGCCAGCGGATCAGGGCCTGGTAGCCCTCCAGCCACACCAGCGACTCCGGCCGGTACACCCGGGTGCGCAGGAAAGCCGCGATGGTCGCCGCGTCCCGGGGAGAGGAGAAGTGGAGCAGGGCCGACTCGGCAGCGGCGTCGGTGTCGTGCTGCTCCTGGTCCTCGCCGTCGCCCTCGCCGCCGGCCCCGACGATCCGTCCGTCCTCATCGCGCTGGAGGTGGGCCTTGCGCTTGCCGCTGGTGAGGGCGCGGGAGGCGAGCTGCTCGACCAGGCGCTCATCATGCGAGCGCAGGCCCTGGAGGACCGCTACAAGGGGGCGGAACGAGGCGCTGGCGACCATGTCGGTGGGGTCCTCGCCGGGCTCCAGGAACACGGGCACGATGATCCTGGCGACCTTGGTGGAGCCGTCGCGGTTCAGCCGGAGTGCGCGGCCGATGTTCTGCACGATCTCCACCTGGGAGCCGCGGGTGTCCGCGTGCGATGTGCCGGGGTGGTGTCAGTGAGTGGCGTCAGTGACGGTGTGTCAGACCGGTGCGTTGTCGCCGGTCGGGTGTTGAGGAAGGGCATGGTCACTGTCGTGGGGCGGTGCATACGACGGCCACGGCTGTCATGGGGTGGTACACCACCCTCCGCTCCACTGTCTTGGGAACGGTACTTCTGATCCTTCCGAGGGCTGCGTGGCTGCACCGTGGTGGGTGTCGGTGGCCGTGGTGGAAGGGTGTGGGGTGGGCGAGCCGGGTGTGTGGGGTGAGGTTACGGCAGGGCTGAGGGTGTCCAGGCCGGTGCTGGTGGCGCGGCTGTTGGAGCTCGATGCGGCCGGGGCGTTGACCACGGCGCATGTGCGTGCGGGTGCGCAGGTCGGTGGGGTGACTGCGCGGACGGTGTGGCGGTGGCTGGAGGCGGCGCGGACCGAGGGGCGTGTGGAGCGCAGGCGCCGGTCCCGGCTGGAGTTGTCCGACCATGCGTGGGAGGTGCTGGCGCAGGCGGGCGGGAACGTGGCGGTGCTGCATCGGCATTTGAAGCGGGCTGGGGGTGAGGTGCCGTCGCTGGCGTCGTTGTACCGGGTGGTGCACCGGGACCTTGAGGCCGGCAGGGTTCTGCCGGACCGCGCGATGGTGCGGCGGGATCGGGAGGAGCAGCAGACGAGGCAGGCGCTGGCTGACCTCGCTCTGGCCGCGCCGCGCGAGGGCGGTGCGGCGAAGGTGGTGGCGCGCCGGCCGCCGCACCCTGCGCCGGCGGCGGGCGCGGGCGTGCCATCGGGGGAGCGCGGCGCGCTGGAGGGGGTGGCGTTGCCAGCGGGAGCACAGCTGGTGCGGACGTCGTCGGTTCGGGCGGTGGCCGAGGCGGTCGGGCAGGCGATGGCGGTTCAGGGCGCGGTGTGTGTGTTCGGCGACCCGGGCCGAGGCAAGACCGTCGCCGTGCGGATGGCGCTCCACGCAGTGCCTCCTGGTTGGAAGGTGACGTGGGTGCCGGTGCCGGTGCGCCCGTCGGTGGCCGGCATGCGGCGGGCGGTGTTCGACGCTCTGGCGCTGCCGGGCCGCTTTCCGCACACCTCTGCGCTCGCCGACGCCGCGGTGGCGGGGGCTCTGGGCGAGGCGCGGGTGCTGGTGGTCGATGAGGCGCAGCGCCTGCCCATGCCGTGCCTGGAGTACCTGCAGAGCCTGTGGGACAACCCCGATACGCGGATCACGCTGGTGCTGTGCGGGGCGGGCAGCGAGCGGTCGTTGGCCAGGCTGCCGCATCTGGCATCGCGGATCGGTGCGTGGCAGGAGGTTCCACGCCTAGCCGGAGCGGAAGCAGAGGCCGTGATGACCGGCTTCCATCCACTGTGGCGCACCGTCCCGGCCCCGGACCTGAGATGGATCGACCAGTCGTGCGCCCACGGCACATTCCGCACGTGGGCCGCTTTGACCGCGCACCTGCAGAACGCGCTGCTCACCACCGCTGACGCAGCCATCGACCGGACCTTGCTGAGGCGGCTGTTCCAGCGGGTCGCGCCGCCGCTGTGACGGGAGCGCTCATGCAGGGGGAGGGCGATTGCCTGCTCCCGGCCACGGCACGCACACGATGTCCCGCCCGGGTGAGGGGAACTGGCATGGAGGACGGTGACGCGGTCCGCGCAGGCGGCGGACTGCCTGATGCGTCGAGGATGGCACTGCGTGGCCCGGCTGTGCGGCGGCTGCTCGCACTGCGGGCAGGGAAGATGCTGACAGCAGGGCACGTGCGGGTGGCCGCGGATGCGCTGGGGGTGTCGGAGCGCACGGTGTGGCGCTGGCTGGCCGCCGCTCAGAGCGATCAGACCGCGGCCGCCTACCCCGGTGCCCGATCTCGAGCCGACGCCAGGTTCACGATCACGCCCGAAGTCCGCGGCCTGCTCGCACTGTGGAAAGGGAACGTGCGGGCAGTTCATCGCGAGCTGGTCCTGCGTGCCGCTCGGCAGTCCCCGCCTGCGGACGCACCGTCGCTGACGACGCTGCACCGGGCGATCCAGCGGGATCTGTCGCCGGGGGAGCGGGCTGGGCTTGCGGGTGGTGAGCGGGCGGCGCGTAAGCATGATGTGTTCCTGGCCCGGCCACGCGGCTGGCGCAACCACGTGTGGGAGACCGACCACATGCAGGCCCCCGTCCAGGTCGATGTCGAGGGCAGGGCCCGCAGGCCGTGGATCACCTGGTTCACCGACTGCGCCACCAACGCGATTACCGGTGTCGCCGTGACGCCGGTGCATCCGTCACGGGAGTCGGTGCTGGCCGCGCTGCGCTCCGCGGTTTTGCGGGAGGACCCCTACGGCCCGTTCGGCGGTCTGCCCGAGAAAGTGCGTGTCGATCGCGGCAAGGACTTTCTGTCCCGGACGGTGACCGCCGCGTTCGATCTGCTGGACGTGACGGTGGAGGACCTGCCCGCCTACACCCCGCACCTCAAGGGCACTGTGGAGGGTCTGAACCGGGCGGTGGAGAGCATGTTCCTGGCCGCGCTGCCCGGCTATGCCCGCCAGCCGCGCCCGGGTAAACGCTCTTCCCGGCCGAAGGACGAGGTGCTGCTCGGCTTCGAGGACTTCACCGCCCGGCTGCTGGATTGGACGCTGTGGTGGAATACCGAGCACCGCCCGGCGCCGTTGCGGGGCAGGACCCCGGTTGAGGCGTGGCAGGACGATCCCACCCCGCTACGGGACGTGGCCGCTGCGGATCTGTGGACGTTCACCTTGGAGGACGCCGGCACCCGCATGCTGACCACTCGCGGCATCCGTTTCAAAAAGCGTGACTATGTGGGGCCGTGGATGACCGGGCAGGCCGGGATCCAGGTCCGTATCCGTTTCATGCCCCACCACGACCACCGCGTCGAGGTCTACCACGCCGCCACCGGCCGCTACCTGGGTCCTGCGGACCTGGCCGACCAGGCCACCGAGGAACAGGTCAGCGCTGTACGGCGGGCACGGGCCGCCCGCAGCCGCCGTCTGAAGAAGGACCTCGAAGCTTCCCAGCGCGAGCGCTACGCCGCCGTGAACCAGCCCGAGGCCCCCCGGCGGCTCGGCGCACTGACCGGTGCACAGGCCGACGCCGAACTCGCCCGGAGTGCCGGCACCAGCCTGTCGCAGCTTGCGCTGCCGGACGTCATCCCGCACGCTGCGCCCCCGGCCGACTGGCGCACCCCTGCTTCCCTGGCTGCGCTGACCACGGCGGGTCGGCCCGCCCCGCTCCCGTCCAGCCGTGATTCCGCCCCTGTAGTCCCGGACGGCCCGGCCGGGCGGGGCGCACCTTCCACCCCCGACGAAGACGGAGACCCCTCGTGACCGCGGCGACCTATCAGTACGTCGACCTGCCCGACGCCTCCGTGGTCACCACCCGCGCCCTGCTCACCGCGCGGGAGAACATCGGCGATACGGTCGCCGCCCGCGCGATGATGTGCATCCACGGCGGCGCCGGCTTCGGCAAGACGCTCGCCGTCAACACCTGCCTGCGTGAACTCGAACCCGGCGAGGACGTCCGCAAGATCACCTTCCGGGCCCGTCCCACCGCCCGAGCGGTGCGCTACGAGCTGTTCACCGCGCTCGACCTGGCCGGCGAGCCACCGCGCCACCCCAGCGAATTCGACCGCCTGCTGAAGACCGCCCTGGCCGAACGCCCCCGCACCTTCCTCGTCGACGAAGCACAGTGGCTCAACGGGGAGGCATTCGAGTACTTCCGCTACCTGTGGGACGAACCCTCCACCCAGCTCGCGATCATCTTCGTCGGCGGCGAGGGCTGCCACACCGTTCTGCGCCGCGAACCGATGCTCTCCTCCCGCATCTTCATCTGGCAGCACTTCACCCGCCTCACCCCCAGCGAGGTCCTCGACGTCATCCCGCTGTTCCACCCGATCTGGGCCGACGCCGACCCCGACGACATCACCTTCGCCGACAGCCACGCCGCACACGGCAACTTCCGCGCCTGGGCCCAGCTGACCGCCCACACCCGCACCGCCCTGGCACGCACCGGCCGCCCCCGCGTCGACCAGGAACTGCTGCGCTGGGCCTTCAGCCGCCTCGCCTGACCACCAACACAGCCCATGCCTCCGGCCCCACCGCTGTCGCCCGTCACCGTGGTCATCGACCGCCATGACGACGTGATCCACACCCGCACCGCCCTGGCCGCCCACCACCTGCCGTCCGGCCGGATCACCCTGCACCCCGGCCCGGGCACCACCAGCGAGACCGGCCTCGCCCACGACCTTCTCGCCACCCTGGGCAAACCGCCCCTACTCACCGGCCGCTTTCCCGCCGGGCGCCAGCCCGCCTGGGAAGCCGCTGCCGCCTGGATGACCGCCCTGCCCGTCACCCGGCTGACCGTCCTGCGCGCCCACCGCCTCACCACCCGCCGCATAATGCGCCTCCTGGAGCTGCGTGCCCTCACCGGTATCCACCTGACCCTGGTCTGCCACCGCCCCCACCTTCCCGCCGCCCTGCACCAGGCCCTGCGGACAGCCGACTACTCCCTCACCACCGACCTCGACGCAGCCCGCCGCCACTACTACGGCACACCAGTCACCGAATCCCCACTCGCAGACGAGCCCGCCGGGCCGACCGGTCCGTGGCTCACCCTGCCCGCACTGGAACGCCTCATCTCCTACGACAGCCCCCGCCCCTGCACCGACCCGTGCACCCCGCCCCCGATCATCTGGCGGCACCGCCCACCGCCCGCTCCTCTCACCGCACACACCGCCCAGCGAGTCGCCCACCGCCTCCACGCAGCGACCGCACATCCGCGCCTGGCCGCGGCCATCGCCGCCGCACTGTTCACCGGCGCCTCCCTCCAACAACTCGCCACCGCCCGCCCCCACGACTACGACACCGCCGCGGCCACGCTCGCCCTCCACGACCGCGCCCGCTACACCGACGGCTGCGCCGCCCACCCCGTACCACCCTGGGCCAGCGTCTTCCTGCAAGCGACCGCCTGCTTCACCCGGCTCGTCTCCGGCGAGGACCAGGAACTGCTCGCCGCGCCAGGTGACCGTGCACACCTGCTGCGCGTGGCGGAGACGGCCAAGCTGCGCCCGCCCCAGCCGCCCGCAGCCCGCCGCCAAGGCCCGGTTGGCCGTGTGGAGTGGGATTGGCGAGAGCGGCAGGAAGCCGAAAGGTACGAAGCGAGACCGGCCAGGCGCGTCAGCCCCTCGCGACGCTGAACACCCTTACGTGGTTACGCGCGCGGGCCGGGCTCAGCCGATCGAGAAGTCGGCGAACTCGATGTCGCTGAAAGCGATGTGCAGCCCGTGGGCCCGGTGGCCCCATTCGCGGAAGTAGGCGTGCCCCAGCGCGCGGGCGAGGATCACCGTCTGCTGCTGCTCGCCCGCGCCGGCATCCCGGGCGGCGAACAGCTCCCGGGCTACCTCTCCCGGCAGGTCCTGGGTGATCCACCGCACCCGCGGATCGTCCGAGGAACCTGCCGCAGCAGCAAACCCGAACCGCGCCCTGGTATGGAAGACGAACCCCTCCGCCTCTGCCTGGGCACGCCGACGGGCCCGTACTCGCGGCTGCCACCGAGCCAGGACGGCTTCCTCGATCGCCCGAACCTGCGTCGGACCCGGAGGACGACGCGCTCCTGGCTTCTTCGTCACCCACCGCTGCACGGTGCGCTGCGAGACCCCCAGCACGGCGGCCACCTTCCGGGTGGAACCCCGATGCGCTGCCAGCAGGAAACGCAGGCGAGTCTCGGTGCTTGAGGGAACGGGCCGGGTGCGCAACGCGCGCTCCAAACCCTGCTCGATCTGTCCCATGCCCGCCTCTCGAAGCGGCCAGCCGGCAGGGCCGACACATGCAGTCCGTTGCGCCAGTTCTCCCACGTCGTCTGCTCCTGCCTGCCAGTTTCTGCAAACTCCAGACAGCGCTGGCTGACGCAGGCTACGAGCCCCTGGGTGAGCATCAGCGATAAGCCGAAGGAGCGGGTCACGACAGACGCCACCGGCATCCCAGTGCTGTCCTTCTGGTACCGAGCCCAGGGCGCGGCGGGAGAGCTTCGCCGGGAGGAGACCTGGCGTGCCCCTCCGACTGCGCCTCGTCCACGCCGCCGTCCGGCATCCGCATGCCCTAGCCAGTATCCTGCTCGCAGGGCTGACGCCCCGGGCTTCGCCGACGCCCACACCGCACCCGGACACCCACACTGACCGGAACACTGGTGGAAGGTCTTCCGGGATCAACGGACTGCTTGACGAGCACCTTGACGATCCATTCGAGCCGGGGTTGCCGTGTGGGGGCGAGGAACCGGTGCCGAGAGGACCCGTCCATGACCAAACGCACGACCGAGCAGCAGCGCGCCCGCGAACTCCAGCGCACCGCACGTGAGCAGGGCACAGACCTCAGCTACCACGAAGCCCTCAACTGGGTACGTGAAACCGCCGAGGTACAGGCCGAGAACCCGGGCCTGATCGCTGTTGCCGTGCCGCACGACCACTGCGTCATGGTCTTCCCCGCGAACACGGACCCCGAGTACATCCGCAACGCGATCACGCCGATCTCCGAAGCCGAACGCGCGCTCGCCAACGAGCTGCTCCAGCGGCGGAACGCTTTGATGGACAACCACTCCAAGGCGGAGATCATCGCCATGATCCTCAGGAGGTGGCGCTACGAGCCGGGCGAGGATCTCGCACGCTGGACCAAGCAGGAGCTCGCCAACGAGCTGGTGAACGCTGAGGACGGCCGTGAGCGTTACGAGGCGTACGGGCGGGTGGCGCTGCTCAACGGAAAACCGGCGCCTGACTCACGACCTCTTTGCGGGGGTGCCGGCTGCCCCGGACACGGCAGCGCGACAACCTGGCCGGAAACCCGCGCGCGCTTCCGCGCCCAAGGGCCCTGCACCGACGCACAGTAGCCCGCATGGCCTTACGCCCTCGCCTGTTCCAGTCCGAGGTCGGCGAGCGCGGCGAGCTGTTCGGCGGTGATCTTTGCTTGCCGCTCCCAGGACGGCCGTTGGGACGTGCGGCGCTTCGTGCTCTCTGCGGCGAGACCAGCAGTGGATCGCGGACGAGGAACGTGCTGTTGCCCGCCCCCAGGAACTCGGCCCCACCCGCTGCTACTGGTAAACCGGACACGCTACGGGCCCCGGGGGATCAGCCGTGATGTCCCCGGGGCCCGGCATAGGGCAGCCCCGTAGGACCACCGCTGCGTCACCTCGGTCGGGAAGGCGGCCGGATTCGCCTGTCCGGGCGCTCAGTCGCCCAAAGCAGAGCGGTCGCCTACTACTGCTCCGGCCATAGATCGGTTGGGCGCCGCGCGGACTCCGTCAGAGCCTTCAGGGCATGTGCCCAGGCGTACGCCTTCGTGGCGCAGCCGGCCAGCGTGTGGAAGTCCGCAAGCGTTCGTGCCGTGGTACCGGCTACGGGACGGATCGCCCGTCTTGTCTCCTTCAGACACTCAGCGGCGGGTCCGGTCAGGATGTCGAGGTCTCGGCTGATCGCTTGGGCGGTGTCGGGGTCCAGCCAGACGCAGCCGGCGGCGATCAGTCGTACGCGGAGGCTGCTCTCCAAGAACCGCCACTCGGCCTCGACCTTCCGGGCCCACTCTGCGGCCTGTCTGCTTGTCCGGAGGCTCGTCTCCGCGTGGACGGTATCCCAGAATTCGGCGGCTGCGGCAGCTGCTCGCTCCCAGACATCCCCGGATGGTGAGACATGCGTTCTCCGAGGAGGCTCGCGGATGCTGAGGGTCCTGGTGACAGCTTCCGTGTAGAAGTGCTCGGCCTTGGCCACGACGTTGGCGACCGCCGCGTCGGCGCTAGGCCCGGCTGATGGCAGGAAGCTCCACACGGTCCGGTGGTAGTCGGCTGCGGCCCGCCCGGCGGTGCTGAGAACGGCCCGCTTCTCGGAGCGCTCCACTTGGTCCTTGCTGAGGACGTCCAGGAAGAACACTGTGAAGGGAATGCCGAACAGCACGCCCACGACAGCCGAGAGCAGGTTCGACCCGTAGGCCGAGCCATGCAGCCAGGACAGACATGACCATCGCTCCGTCGTCAGAAGGAACGCCAGCAGGAGCGCTCCCATGCACAGGGACCCGATGCAGAGGCCGCGGATGTATCCGGGCGCTACCTTCCAGTCTTCTCGGAACTTCGCCACATCTCCCTCCCTTGAGGAGGAGTGCACAATCGGGTCGGTGGGGGTTACGGAACCATCCTCGGTGCGCCCCGGCGATACAGCATCTGAAGCGGAGGCCCTCAATGCCATGTCGCCGCCCGGCTGATCTTGGGACGGTCGGCCGAAGCAGCGAAAATCGGGCCGTCAGTACGTGCAGGGGACGGCGTCTACTGCGCACATCGCTCGCTGTAGCGGGGCCGTCGAGTTGAAGGCAGGGGAGCGGCATGGAGTGGAGACTGGTCGGCCGAGTAGCCAACCCGTGGGGTCAGGTCCCGGTGTCGGGCGGTGGCCAGGCAGTGAACCCACGCGTCCAGGAATACATGGTGAACGTGGGCGCGGCAGCGCTGAGACGGGACTGTGTCTCGCGCAGACACCACTACGTTCCCCAGGCATACATGAAAGCGTGGAGTTCCGATGGCAGACGCGTCCGGGTCCTGGACACAGTCAACGGCTCCGACCGCCTCCAAGGCCTGCGGGACACCTGCGTCCGCGAGAACTTCTACCGCGTGACGGACGCTCTTGGCGCGCCGCACAATCAGGCTGAAGCGATGCTCGCCGTCATCGATGACGAGGCCGCAAGGCTTCTGCGCCTGCTGCGCGGGTGGGTGCCGGATGACGACATGAACTTCGATGACTTCATGTCGCTTGCCGTGGTTCTCGCCTTCCAGCGCAACCGCACACCACAGCGCAAACGGCTGATGGAGGCGCACGACACTTGGATGAGAGAGCGCGCGCTGCAAGAGACCCCGCCCCTGACGACGACGGGGTTCATAGCGAGCCTCTTCCAAAGCACGTATGGAGCAGCCGATGAGCACTCCACCCGACAGCTTGAGCTGTGGGACGATCCGCAAGCGCGACTGATCACCAGCGACCAGCCAGTCATCCTGTCGACCGATGCCTCCGGCCGCTCGCCTTCGACGCTGACGAGCCAATACCTATGGTGGCCCATTAGCCCTTCCCGCCTGCTCGTGCTGAGCCAGGACCTGCAGCCACGGAAGGTCGTCCATCGCATACTGACCCGTAAGGAGGTTGACCGACTGCGCGCTGCAGTTATCAGGAACGCTGAGGCAGCGGTCATCGCCCTTCCACAGGACACAGACCTTCCTGCCGGCCGAATCCTGCGACGCAGACCGCAACTCTCGGTGGCCTGCACGCCCGTCGATCCGCAGGTGCCCCGGTGCCGCATCGAGCTTGCCACCGGTTATGGGGCAGAGACCCTTGACCAGGCATGCCGACCCTTGTGCGCCATGAACATAGGGGCATGAGGCGATAGTGAACGCATCGATCATGCCCAGCCGATGCCCAGCTTCCGTAGCGCCTCCAGTTGCTCCTGGTCGAGCTTGTCGCGTCTGGCCCGGGTGTTGGAGACCCATACGCCTAGCTTGATGGTCACCGGTTCCGTCTCGCCGTCGACCTCGATCTCGACGACCGCGCCGCGGGGTACGGGCCGGTGGGCGCCTTCCCGCTCCACCCACTGCGCCAGGGCTGTCAGGCCGCGCTGGAACGCCTGCTGCGCCTTGCTTGGGCCCTTCGCCGTGCGGGGCGCCGCCGGGGCGGGAGACGGGGCCTGGGCGGGCTGCACGCCCAGCTTGGTCAGCCGTTCCTGCTGCTCTGTCGACAGCTGCGCCCAGGTGCCCGGGTTCTTCTGCCGCTGAAGCCACCGCCCGATGTCGTCGCCCTCGAAGAGCACCCCGGGTTCGATGGCCGGCAGACTGCCGTCGGCGTCGACCAGGTCCGCGAGGACGCGGTAGTGGCGCTGCCAGTCCAGTGGCCACGGGCAGTTCCAGTCCTCATCGACCGCGGCCAGTTGCTGCGCGCGCACGGCGACCCGCTCCGCGTCCTTGCTCAGACCGCCCTTCCGGCGCAGGTTGGCCATGTGCTGCCCGACGGGCACCATCGCTTCACCCTCGCCCCACACGGCGTCCTGACGCGGCGCGAGGTGCCCCATGGCCCGCCGGTAGGAGCGCAGCGCGGCGAGCTTGCTCTCCCACGCCTCCTCGCCCGGCTCCCACACCATCCCGGCCTCCGGGGCGTCCAGCAGCGTCTTGCGCCGCTCCTCCAGCTCCCCGGCCCGCAGCGCCTTGCGCTGCTGGTGCACCCACCGCCCGAGCGGGAAGTCCTTGGTGACGCCGACCTCGACCTCGACGTCGTACGGGACGGCATAGAGGCCGGTGATCTCGTTCTCGGCGCGCCAGCGGATGAGGGCCTGGTAGCCCTCCAGCCACACCAGGGACTCCGGGCGGTAGACCCGGGTGCGCAGGAACGCCGCGATCGTGGCGGCGTCGCGCGGGCTGGAGAAGTGCAGCAGGGCCGCTTCGGCAGCGGCCTGCGTGTCGTCGTCCTCCTCCTGGTCCTCGCCGTCGCCCTCGCTGCCGGCCCCGACGATCCGTCCGTCCTCGTCACGCCGCAGGTGGACCTTGCGCTTGCCGCTCGTGAGCGCCCGGGAGGCGAGCTGCTCGACCAGACGTTCGTCATGCGAACGCAGGCCCTGGAGGACCGCTACAAGGGGGCGGAAGCTGGCACTGGCGACCATGTCGGTCGGGTCCTCGCGGGGCTCCAGGAACACCGGCACGATGATCCTGGCCACCTTCGTGCTGCCGTCCTTGTTGAGCCGGAGCGCGCGGCCGATGTTCTGCACGATCTCCACCTGGGAGCCGCGGGTGTCCGCGAAGCAGACAGCCTCGACTCCCCGTTCGCCGGTGATGTCCACACCTTCCCCGAGCACCCGAACGCTGGCGAGGAAGGCGCGGTGGACCCGGCGACCGGCGGCGTCGATGCCGTTGGCGAACTGCCTGATGACCTCGCGCCGCTCGGTCACGAGGTGGTCGCCGCACAGCCACGCCGACCACACCCGGTCCGGCGGGACGTGGCGGCCCGCCTCGAGTTCATAGAACTCCGCGTCGATGGAGGACTTCGGCAGCTTGTCCGCGGCGGCCAAGTCGTCGTCGCTGGCGTCGTTGAGGTACAGCTCGGCAGCGGTCTTCGGGAGCTTCTCCGCGAACGCGGCGGCTTCCTCGACCTTCTGGTGGAACGTCATAACCGTACGGAGGTTGTACGCGGCGGCGTGCTCCAGGAGCGCGGTCTGCAGGAGCGCCAGGCGCCGCCCGCGCTGCGCCTCCTCCGACTCCCCGAGGACGGGGGAGGGGTCGCGGATCTCCAGGACGTCGATCTCGAACCCCGCCAGGATCTCGCGCTCGATCGCCTCCGAGAGTCCGAGCTCTGCGAGCCACGCGCCGTACGTGCCCTCCGGGTCGTCGGCCATGGTCGCGATCTCCGCCTCCTGGCCCTCCGCGCCCTTCTGCGGGCGGGCCGCGGCGAGGATGCGCGGGGTCGCGGTCAGGTAGAGCCGGAAGTCCGCCGGGATGCGGGCGTTGTCGTGGATCGCCGCCCACGGCCGACCAAGATCACCAGCGGTGCCATGGGCCTCATCCACGATCGCGAGGTCAAAGCCGTCCATGCGCTGGCCGTACAGCCGCTCTCCGCCCGCCAGAGCGGCCTCCAGCGGCCCGCGAACCTTCCGCTGGCCCTCCGGTGCGTCGATGTCCTCGCGGTCCACCAGGGAGGCGTACGTGGCGAACACGACGACCGGCCCATGCCCGGCCCACAGGGCGAGCTGGATCGGGTTCGTGGTGGTCCGCACGCCCAACTCCTTGAGCACCGGGTCGTTCTCCAGCGAGCACACCGCGACCATCGGCGCCCGGTGACCCACCAGGCGCCACGCCTGGGCGGTCTGCGCGAGCAGGTCCAGGGTGGGCACGGTCACGAGGATCCGGCCGTCCGCGAACGACTCCAGCGCGCACGCGGCGGCCGTGATCGTCTTGCCCGAGCCGGTCGCTGACACGATCGTGGCACGGGCACCCTGCGGGGGCACAGATGACCTTGCAGGGAATCCCACCCACCTGCGAAACGCGGAGCGCTGATCGACCTGGTGTTCCTTGAGCTGAATCGCTGACATTTCCTTGCCTCCCCGAGCGGTCAATTCCTGTGGTCTTTCAGAGGGCCGCGTGCGGAATGCAGGCCGCGCCCAAGTCGTTCCAGATCGACGCATCCGCCTTGTGCCAGCCGCCCGGCTTTCCGTCCTTGAACGGCGGCTTGTCGTCCGGGTCGTAGTGCCCGGCATCGAGCGTGCAGACGATGACGTCCCCGTCCGCGTTCCGCGTCCGGGCCGTGCACAGACCGCCGGCCTCACCCAGCGCCTCCAGCACCCTGCGCCGCGCCGTGGTGTGAGGATGGGGGCGCGGCAGCACGTTCTCCCGGACGAACCTCTCCAGCCGCACCAGGTCGGCCCGCTCACGCTGCCTCACGTCCGCGATGTGTACGGCCAGTTCAGCGGCCCCGGCCAACCGGCCGCCGCGCCGCGACCACTCCCGGTCCGCGATGCGCACCAGGGCCTCGCTCACGGCCGTCACGCCGTCATCCCAGCCGTTCTCGAACACCGGGCCACGTGAGCGCGGCGCCATGCCGCCCAGCTCCACCACCTCGCACTGCGCCCCAGCGACCGCTCCGGCCTCCAGCGCGGCCACCAAGTCGTCCGCCTCGCTCGCGGGTACGCTCTGCGCCTCCAGGAGCGCGAACAGCCTTAACCGGGCGTTGACGCCCGCCGTCTGATACTGGCTCACCCGGCGCACAGAATCGCTGCTCAGCGCGGGATCTGGTCCGGTAGATTCGTGGTGACCGGTCATCTGGGGTCGTTCCTCTCGGAATTTCGGGGAGGTTCCCGGGTGGTTGGGGGGTGTCTCGTCTTTCCGCCAACGGTACATGCTGCATCAACCTGATGCGCGCGGTACACTGGAACCCACACGAACGAGCGCCCCCACCCCTCGTAGTTCTGGAGGCGCAGCCGGAAGGACCGTCAGGCGGGGAGCGCAGCGGACCCGCCCAGGAGTGCGGAGCACTCCCCAACTCCCGTACTGGAGGCCCGACTAGCCGCACCTGACACCCCGCCAGCCACGGCCGCGCGATGCGCGGCCAGAGCCGGGCGCGCAGCGGCCGGCCCCGCTGCCTCCTGGAGCGCAGCGGAGGGAGGCGCCGTGCTCCAGGAGGCAGCGGGAGCGCAGCGACCGCTGGCAACCCCGTTGCAGAGCAACGGGGTTCGCACCCGCGGAGCGGGTGCGTAACAACCGCGCGCAGCGCGGTTGTTCGCTTGCACATCGCGCAGCGATGTGGTACCCGCTC
>NZ_JADWYM010000056.1 GCF_022414535.1 Streptomyces sp. MUM 2J | reverse complement strand
TCGCCGGGGGGCGTGCCCACCCCGCCCGGCGCGGCCCGGCCGCCCGCCCCTCCCGGTGCCGGGGCCGTCGCCCCCGCCAGGGCGGGGCGGGGAGCGGGACGCGGTCCGGCGGGACGAAGCCTCCTGCGGACCTCGGCCCCCCGCGCCGTCAGCCCGGCCGGCCTCCGTAGCCGGGCCCGCCGGGCCGCCGCACGCAGCGCCTCGAACGGCCCGCTCGGGAAGCGGCCGACGAGGACCGCCAGAACACCGATCACGGCCGCGGCCATGCCGCCGCGGGCGCCGGCGTCCAGGCCGACCAGAAGAGCCGCGGCGGCCAGGGCGCCGAGGGTGCTGTCGGCTCCCAGGACGACGACCGCGGCGAACCAGAGCAGGCCGCGCACGGGGTCGTAGGCGCCGGGGTCGAAGGCGCGCAGCCCCATGCCCAGCAGACCGCCGCCGAGGGCGGCCAGCGCGGCGCCCGAGACGAAGGCCAGCAGCTTGAGCGAGGGGACCTGCACGCCCGCCGCGGACGCGCCCGGCTCGTGGTCCCGCATGGCTGCGAGGGCCCGTCCGGTGCGGCCGGTGCGCAGCCGCCGTGCCGCCAGCAGGGCGGCCGCCAGGAGGGCCAGCTCCAGCACGTAGTAGGCGCGGTCGCCCTCGAAGCCGGACGGGCGGCCCAGAGCCAGCCCGGAGGTGGCGTACGGCTGGGCGAAGACGAACCGGCTCACCCCGACGCCCACCGCGAAGGTCGCCAGTGCCAGCGCCAGACCGTGCCGGCTGATCGCCGGCCAGCCCGTCAGCAGGCCCAGCGGCGCCACCAGGGCCACAGCCACCGCCAGAGCCGCCAGTTCCGGCAGCCGGGGCAGGCCCGGGAAGCGGCCCGCGGCCAGCAGCGCGGTGAACAGGGCGCCCAGGCCCGCGTACGCCGCTTGGCCCAGGGAGATCTGGCCGCCGCGGCCGGTGACGACCACCAGCGACAGCAGCACCACGCCCAGCGCCGGCACCTGCACCGCGGTGTGCAGGTCCTCGCCCGCCAGCCCCAGCGGCAGCAGGAACAGCACGAGGGCCACGAGCCACGCGCCGTGCGGGGCCGGCACGCGCTCCCCGCCGACGGCGCGCGGCGCCGTCCGGCCCGCGCCGACACCCGGCAGGACGAGTGCGGCGACCAGCAGCGCCACCACGAACAGGTTCGCGCCGACCGCCTGCACCAGCGGTGCCGCCCAGCCCGTCGGGTGCAGCCGCGTCAGCTGGCTCTGCGCCACCCCGATCCCCAGCGCCACCACCACCGCCACGGGCAGGCTGCGCATCCGGGCGGCCACCGCGACCGCGACCACCTCCATCACCAGCAGCGGCAGCCCGTAGGGGTCCAGACGCACGTACGGGGCCAGCAGCACCCCCGTCAGCCCCGCCGTGAACGCCCCGAACGCCCACCCGGCCGCCGCCACCCGGTCGGCGTCGATGCCGCCGAGCACGGCCAGCTGCCGGTCGTCGACGACCGCGCGCAGCTCCCGCCCGAAGCGCGTCCAGCGGATCACCGCGCCGGTGCCCGCCGCCAGCGCCAGCGCCACCGCCAGCTGACCCCACGGCTCGGCCGGCACCAGGTCGGGGGCGTCGCTGCGCGCCCCCTGCCCCCACACCAGCGCCGCCCCGCCCACCAGCAGCACGAACACCCCGATGGACGCCACCAGCGTCTGCTCCGGGGCTCCGCCCCGCACCGCCGGGGCGCGGAAGACGAGCCGTTCCAGGACCACCCCGATGCCCGGCGCGACGACCGCCAGTGTCACCACGGCCCCCAGCCACGTCGGCCAGCCCCACCCGACCACGCACTGCCGCAGCACGTAGGCGCACACCATCGCGATCGCCCCGTGCGCGAAGTTGAGCACCCCGGTCGCCCGGTACGTCACGATCAGGCCGATCCCGGTGAGCGCGGCGGCGCTGCCGACCGCGAGCCCGGCCACGGTGAGGTCGTAGGTGAGGGAGGACATCAGCCGGCTTCCTCGGCCGGATGGCAGATCGGGCACGGGCCGAGGTCGCCGCCCGCCAGCAGCTTCGCGTCCACCGGGACCGCCTCCGCCTTACCGGCCACCAGAGGGCAGTCCGCGCGGTGCCACAGCGTGCCCCCCGGCACCATCAGCTTCTCCCCGCTCACCGCGACGGGGGCGCCGGCCGTCGGCGCCCCCGTCGCGGGGCCGGCGGGCTCGGGCTCCACGAGCAGCCCGTACAGCTCCTCCACACGGGCGGCGGCGACGTGGGCGCGGCCATGGGTGAGCAGCACGGCCCCGGCGACGATCAGCGCGGCTCCGGGGATCGTGCAGGAGGCGAGATAGGGCAGCTGGCGTTCGGCGAACCGTTCGCCGGAGACGCCGTACCAGCCGATGAAGCACAGCACCCCGCCCGCCGCGAGCGCGGCCCAGCCGGCCCACAGGACGGGGTGCACGGTCCGCAGTCGGTCGGCTGTCCTCATCTCGGCTCCCGCACGTCCTCCGGCTGCCCACGCCGGCCAATGGCTTGCACTATGCCCTGAGGAAGCCGACCCTGAAAGCACCGGGCGCACCCGGCCCGGACCGACACCCGGTGGTGAGCCAGATGGTTCTCGGGATCGACCTCAGGCGGTGGAAGGCGACGACGTCCCGCGGCCCGGGGGCGGCGGGACGGGGCACGGCGTTCGCGGCCGCCCTCCTTCTCATTCTCGCCCCGGCGCTGGCGTCGTGCAGCGACGGCGGCGACGGGGGTTCGTCGTCCTCATCGCAGACGGCGAGCGCGTCGCCGTCCCTGCCCGCCGACGTCGCGGCGGCCGAGCAGCAGATCAAGGAGAACTGGCGGACGTTCTTCGACCCGAACACCTCCCTGACGGACAAGCAGGCCGTGCTGGAGAACGGCGAGCGGATGGCGCCGGTGCTCCAGGCCTTCAGCGGCGACCAGCGCGGCGGGCAGGTGCAGGCCACGGTGGAGAAGGTCGAGTTCACCTCGGCCGGACAGGCCACGGTCACCTACGACCTGACCCTGAACGGCGCCACCGTGCTGCCCGGTGCCTCCGGCACCGCCGTCGAGCAGGACGGCACCTGGAAGGTGTCCGTCAGCACCCTGTGCGCACTGGTGCAGATGAGCGGCAATGAGTCCGCCTCGCAGTCGCCGATTCCGGGCTGCTGAGGCCGTCGCCGGGGTCCTGCTGCTCGTCCTGGCCGCGGCCTGCGGCAGCAGGCTGCCGGAGAGCGACTTCGGCACCGGCACCCGCGGCCCGGCGACCGCCGCGAGCGGTGGCCCGCCGATCCCCGTCGGCATCATCACCAGTGCCACCAGCCCGGTCGGTGGGAGTGCCTTCACCGGACCGCGCGACGGTGCCCGCGCCTACTTCGACCGGCTCAACGCCCGGGGCGGGCTCGCCGGCCGCCGCGTCGAGGTGCACCTGTGCGACGACGGCGGCAGCGGCGTCGGCAACAACACCTGTGTGCACCGGCTGATCGACGAGGACAAGGTCGTGGCCCTGGTCGCCACCACCGTCCTGGACTACGCCGGTGCCCCCCGTGTCTCCCACGCGGGTGTGCCCGACGTCGGAGGTCAGCCCATCGGCGCCGCCTACGACACCTGGCCGCACCTGTACGGCATCTACGGCAGCTCCGCGCCCCGCGACGGCACCCCCGGCTGGGGCGGCACCCTCTACGGGGGCACGGAGGTGTACCGCTACTTCGCGCGCGAGCACGGTGCCCGCACCGCCGCCGTGGTGTCGTACAACCAGTCCGCCTCGGCCGCCTACGCCCGGCTCGTCGAGCGCGGGCTGAAGGCCGAGGGCTACCGGGTGGTCCCGGAGCAGGTCGACTTCGCACTGCCCAACTTCCGTGCCGTCGCGGCCGATCTGAAGGCCCGGGGCGTGGACGTCGTCTTCGACGCCATCGACACGCACGGCAACGCCCAGCTGTGCAAGGCCATGGACGAGGTCGGCGCCCGTGTCACGGCCAAGGTGACGAACGTGCAGAACTGGACGTCCACCGTCCCCGAGGACTACAAGGACGCCCCGCACTGCCGCAACACCCTGTGGGTGACCGGCTCCAGCCGCAACTACGAGGACACCGGCCAACCGGCCGTCCGCGCGTTCCGGGACGCCACCCGGGGGCTGAGCACGCACTCCCAGTGGCAGCTGGAGGGCTGGGCCGCCGCGATGTGGTTCACCGGCGCGGCCGAGTCCTGCGCCCGCGGCGCCGGCGTCACGCGCGCGTGCGTGGACGGGGTCGTGGGCCGCACCCACGGCTACACAGCCGACGGCCTGCTGCTGCCGGTCTCCTTCACGAGCCTGCCGCAACCGCCCACGACCAGCCGGACATGCCTGTCGGTGGCCCGCTGGGAGGACGGCAAGGGCTGGGTGACCCAGGGCGACATGAACCGCACCTGCTTCGACGTGCCGCAACTGCCGTACCGGCCGTGAACCGGTCGTGGGGCCGGCCCCGGGCGGGCCCGGAGCGCGTCCGTCCGGGCGGGCAACCGGGCAGCCGGAGCGGTCAGGACGGCTCGCCGGACGACGGGCGCGGGACCGGCCCGGGCGGCGGGATGGCTGCCGCGAGCTCCGGATGGTGCAGGTCGAACGCCGGGGACTCGCTGCGGATCCGCGGCAGCGTGAGGAAGTTGTGCCGCGGCGGCGGGCAGGAGGTCGCCCACTCCAGGGAGCGGCCGTAGCCCCACGGGTCGTCCGTCCCGACCTGCTCGCCGTAGCGCGAGGTCCTCCACACGTTGTACAGGAACGGCAGCGTGGACAGGCCGAGCAGGAACGCACCGATCGTCGACACCGTGTTCAGGGCGGTGAAGCCGTCGGCGGCCAGATAGTCCGGGTAGCGGCGCGGCATGCCCTCCGCGCCCAGCCAGTGCTGCACGAGGAACGTCGTGTGGAAGCCGACGAACAGCGTCCAGAACTGGATCCTGCCCAGCCGTTCGTCGAGCATCCGCCCGGTGAACTTCGGCCACCAGAAGTACAGCCCGCCGAAGAACGCGAACACGACCGTGCCGAACACGACGTAGTGGAAGTGCGCCACCACGAAGTAGGAGTCGGTGACGTGGAAGTCCAGTGGCGGCGAGGCCAGGATCACCCCGGTGAGCCCGCCGAACAGGAAGGTCACCAGGAAGCCTGCGGCCCACAGCATCGGCGTCTCGAAGGACAGCGAGCCCCTCATCATCGTGCCGGTCCAGTTGAAGAACTTCACCCCCGTCGGCACCGCGATCAGGAAGCTGACGAAGGAGAAGAACGGCAGCAGCACGGCGCCGGTGGCGAACATGTGGTGCGCCCACACCACCACCGACAGGCCGGTGATCGCGATCGTCGCGCCGATCAGCGTCAGGTAGCCGAAGACCGGCTTGCGGCTGAAGACCGGGATGATCTCGGTGATGATGCCGAAGAACGGCAGGGCGATGATGTACACCTCCGGATGCCCGAAGAACCAGAACAGGTGCTGCCACAACAGCGCCCCGCCGTTCGCCGCGTCGAAGACCCGGGAGCCGAACCGCCGGTCCGCCTCCAGCACCAGCAGTGCCGCCGCCAGCACCGGGAAGGCCAACAGGACCAGGACCGAGGTCAGCAACGTGTTCCAGGTGAACACCGGCATCCGGAACATCGTCATGCCGGGCGCGCGCATGCCGACGATCGTGGTGATGAAGTTGACCGCACCGAGGATGGTGCCGAAGCCCGCCAGCGCCAGCCCCATGATCCACAGGTCGGCCCCCACTCCGGGCGAGTGCTGCGCGCTGTTGAGCGGCGCGTAGGCGAACCAGCCGAAGGCGGCCGGCCCGCCCGGAACGAGCAGCGAGCCGAGCACGATCAGCCCGCCGAACAGGAACAGCCAGTACGAGAGCATGTTCAGCCGCGGGAAGGCGACGTCGGGGGAGCCGATCTGGAGCGGCATCAGCTCGTTGGCGAAGCCTGCGAAGCTCGGCGTCGCGAACAGCAGCAGCATGATCGTGCCGTGCAGCGTGAACAACTGGTTGAACCGCTCGTTGTCCACGATCTGGAGCCCCGGCCGGGCCAGCTCCGCCCGCATCAGCAGCGCCATCGCACCACCGATCAGGAAGAACGCGAACGACGTGATCAGGTAGAGGTGCCCGATCTTCTTGTGGTCGGTGGTGGTCAGCCACTCGACGATCACCCGGCCGCGGCGCCGGGCCGCAGGTCCCGGATGCGCCGCCGCCGTCACGGTCTGGGTGCCCATCGCTTGCTCGCCCCTTCGCTCGTCGTGTCCCGGGTTCGCCGCAGGGCCCGCGCCGCACGCGGCACGGACGTCCGCCATGGTGCGAGCACCACCGCCTCACCCGGCAAGACGCGTACCGGCCGGTTGTGCCGGGCCGTGCATTCCCCGTGCGGGACCCGCTCCGGCGGGTCGTGCGCAAGGGAAAAGGGAAACCCGTTCGGAGGGTGTTCCCGCGGTGCTTTCCGGTCCGTCGGCACATGGTTCCGGAAGACCCGCGGAAATTGCGTTCGAATACCTGCGGAAGGCCCGGAAATTCACCCGGGCCCGTGACGCAGCGCACCCGAGACGCCTGTCGGGATCCCGTGACAGAAGCGTGACCGGAGTGATCCATCGCACGTGATCGGGTTCCGGGGGCGCCGGGCAGCGCCTAGCGTGGGGACATGGCTTCCCTTCCCACTCCGCCGGCGGAACCCCAGGACAGCCCCGACGGATACGTCGGCCTCCGGGCCGCACAGGCCGAGCGGCTCGCCCGGGAGCGGGGGTGGTCGACGGTGCGCTCGCTGCCGCCGGGGTCGATCATCACCCTGGAGTACCGCGTGGGGCGGCTGAACTTCGAGGTCGCGGAGGACCGGGTCGTGCGCGCCTGGAAGGGCTGAACCTCCGGTCCGGCCCGCCCCGGAGGGATACGACGCGGGACCCGGCGGTCCGCGGACGGGGCCCTCCGGCTTCGGGGTGGTGGGGCGTGCGTACCGCGCCCCGCCGGCCCGCCGCGGCCGTCAACCGCCGTTCGCCAGGGGGCGGGCAGCCGGGGCCGCCGTACCACGTGGCAGGCGCTCCGTGTGCGGCGGGCGGCGGCTTCCCGACGGGGTGACCGGGGTGCGTTCCGAGCGGGTCGTGTGCGGGCCCGGGGCCAGATAGGCGGGCGCCCGCGGGTGCCGGGCCGCCGCGGGCGTCTCCCGGGCCGCCGTCGCCTCGTCCTGGACGGCCGTCGGGCGCGGCCTGAGCAGCGCCGGGGTGGTGACCGGCGCAACGGGAGCCGGAGCCGGAGCCGTGGCGGGGGCGGCACGGCGGGCGCGCCGGCGGTCGCGCAGGTCCAGGATCCAGACCTCGGCGCGGGCGATCAGCGGTTCGAACCAGGGCAGGGCGAGCAGGATCAGCAGGCCCGCGGCCCAGCCGAGCAGCACGTCGCTGAGCCAGTGCGTACCCAGGTAGACGGTGGACATGCCGACGCCGAGGGCGGTCACCGCGGACAGGGCCGACAGCCAGCGCCGGGCTCTGGGGGTGGAGGCCAGGTAGGCCAGGATTCCCCAGGTCACCACGGCGTTGGCGGTGTGGCCGCTGGGGAATATATCGCCGCCGAGGCCCATCTCGTTCGACCCGATGAGGGTCGCGTAGTGCGGCCCGAGCCGGCCCATGCCCAGCTTGGCCGCGCCGACCGTGACGTTGAGCAGCAACAGGGAGGCGCCCAGGGTGAGCAGCGGGCGCAGCGTGTGCTGCCGCCAGGACCGCCAGCCCAGCCATGCCGCCACCATCACGGCGGTGGGGCCGCGCTGGCCGAGGACGACGTAGTAGTCCACGAACCAGTGGATCTGCGACCACTGCTGGTAGGGCCGGAAGAACATGACCTGCCAGTCCAGCCGGACCAGCCACGAGGTCGTCACGACGAGCCACACGATGGCCAGGTAGAAGGCCAGGGTCGCGCCGAACAGGGCGGCCCTGTGCCGTGTCATGCGCGGTACATCGATGTGGGTCGGCCGCTCGGGCTCCCGGTCGAGCCGGGCGAAGAGCCAGTCCCAACGGCCCGCCTTTGGTTCAGTACGCACGTCAATCGACGTTACAGCGAGTGAGCTGTGCATCGGATCCGACCGGCGGCTTCGTGATGTCCACGTGATGTGTGATTGATCGCAGTTTCACTGTTATTCACCGCGTGGCCTGCTGGTTCTCGCATACGGCCGATTAATCTCACCGCGACTCACCCGTGTGGGGTTGTTGCGCCTTTCGGAATATGTTCGCCCCCGGCTCGCGGGGGAATTGCGCGGTCGCCCCACCGGCCCTCTCCGGCCGCCCCGGCACCCGCTGTGCACCCACCGCACGCCGCCCGTTCATGTGTCTGGTGTCACACGCCCGCGGATGTGGCGCAACAGACAGCTCAGCCCCGTCCTGCATGGACTCGCGTACCCTGACGACTCGCCCGCATGCGCGCCCGCCCCGGAGCGGAGCCGCACGCCGCGTGGCCGGCGAGAGCGAGGGATCACTGGGAGGTACGTACATGTCCGGGACGACCACGGCCGCCGCCGCGCTGCGCCGTCGGGCGGCCGGGGCCGGTGCCAACCGCTGGGTCGTCCTCGTGGTGCTGTGCGTCAGCCTGCTCCTGGTCGCCGTGGACGCCACCGTGCTGCACGTGGCGGTGCCCGCCGTCAGCGAGGACCTCAGGCCCGGCGCCATGGAGCTGCTCTGGATCGTCGACACCTATCCGCTCGTCTGCGCCTCGCTGCTGATCCTGTTCGGCACGCTCGGCGACAAGGTGGGCCGCAGACGGATCCTGCTGCTCGGGTACGGCATCTTCGGCGTCGCCTCCGCGCTGGCCGCCTTCGCGCCCGACGCGCAGGTACTCATCGCGGCGAGGGCGCTGCTGGGCGTCGGCGGGGCCATGATCATGCCCGCCACGCTGTCGATCCTGCGGCAGGTGTTCCCCGACCGGCGCGAGCGGGCGCTGGCGATCGGCCTGTGGAGCGCGGTGGCCGCGGTCGGCGCCGCGGTCGGGCCGCTGCTCGGCGGGTTCCTCCTGGAACACTTCTGGTGGGGAGCGGTCTTCCTCGTCAACATCCCGCTGATGGTGGTGAGCCTGCCGGTGGGCCGCCTGCTGCTGCCGGAGTCGACCGGCGACGGCGAGGGGCCCTGGGACGTGGTCGGCGCGCTCATGGCCGCGGCCGGTCTGTTCGGTCTGGTGTTCGGTGTGAAGCGTCTCGGTGGCGGTGAGCCGGTGCTCGGTGCCCCGACACTGCTGCCGCTGCTGGGGGGCGCGGCGCTGCTGGCGCTGTTCGTGCGCCGCCAGCGCGGGCGCCGGCATCCGCTGGTCGACCTCAGGATGTTCGCGCGGCCGGTGTTCAGTACGTCCGTCGGGTGCATCGTGCTGGCGATGCTCGCGCTCGTGGGCCTGGAGCTGATCGCGGCACAGTACCTCCAGCTCGTGCTGGGGCTGTCACCGCTGCAGACGGGGTTGCGGCTGCTGCCGCTGACCTTCGCGGCGATGGCGGCCGGTCTGGCAGGGGCGCAGATGCTGCGGCGGTTCGGGCCGCGCCGGATGGTGTGCGCCGGGTTCTGCCTGACGGCCGCCGCGGTGGCGACGCTGACCGCGATGGGCGCCGCCGACAATCCCGGCCTGCTGCTCCTCGGGTTCGTGCTGCTCGGGTTCGGGCTGGAGACGACGCTGTTCGGGGCGTACGAGTCGATGCTGAGCGAGGCGCCGCCGGAGCAGGCGGGCGGGGCCGCGGCCATCGGGGAGACCTCGTACCAGCTCGGCGCGGGGATCGGGATCGCGCTGCTGGGCAGCGTGATGAACGCCGCGTACGCGCCGGGGCCCGCGTCCGTGCCGGGAATCGACGCGGCGGACGCGGCGGCGGCGGGCCATTCGCTGGGCGAGGCCTACGAGGTCTCCGGGCGGCTGGGCGGGTCCGCGGGTGCCGCCCTGCGCCGGGCGGCGCGGGATTCGTTCGTGCACGGGCTGCACGTCACCCTGCTGGTGAGCGCCGGCCTGCTGCTGGTGGGCGCTGCCATCGCGCTGCGGCTGCCGAGGGTGATGCAGTGCGCGGAGGTCTCGGTGCCCGCACCCCGGGGTGTGGAGGAGAGGCCCAGCATCTCCGTGTGAGGCCGGGGCCGGCGTGCCGTGCGGGCCTGCGGGAGCGCCGCGGTGTGGACCGGGCCCGCCCCTGCGGCGTACTGGACGTGCGGGACACCGCCCCGTAACGTCGGCCCCGAATTCGTGACTAGCGGCGCTAGTTTTAGAGCGCGTGTCGGAGGGTGTCCCATGTCCGCGTCCTCGAAGTTGCCCCCGTTCGACCCCGCCGACCCCCTCGGCATCGACGATCTGCTGGAACCGGAGGACCTGGCCGTCCGGGACACCGTCCGCAGCTGGGCGGCGGACCGGGTGCTGCCCCACGTCGCCGAGTGGTACGAGAAGGGCGAGTTGCCGGCCATCCGGGAGCTCGCCCGGGAGCTCGGCGGGATCGGTGCGCTCGGGATGTCGCTCCGGGGCTACGGGTGCGCGGGTGCCTCCGCCGTGCAGTACGGGCTCGCCTGCCTGGAGCTGGAGGCCGCCGACTCCGGCATCCGCTCCCTGGTCTCCGTCCAGGGTTCGCTGGCGATGTACGCTGTCCACCGCTTCGGCAGCGAGGAGCAGAAGCAGGCCTGGCTGCCGCGCATGGCCGCCGGTGAGGTCATCGGCTGCTTCGGGCTGACCGAGCCCGACCACGGTTCCGACCCCGCCGCCATGCGCACCCACGCCAAGCGGGACGGGGGCGACTGGGTCCTCAACGGGCGCAAGATGTGGATCACCAACGGGTCGGTCGCCGGGGTGGCCGTGGTCTGGGCGCAGACCGACGACGGCATCCGCGGCTTCGTCGTGCCGGCCGACAGCCCCGGCTTCTCCGCCCCCGAGATCAGGCACAAGTGGTCCCTGCGGGCGTCGGTCACCAGCGAACTCGTGCTCGACGACGTACGGTTGCCCGCCGACGCCGTACTGCCGGAGGTCACCGGGCTGCGCGGGCCGCTCAGCTGCCTGTCCCATGCGCGGTACGGGATCGTGTGGGGCGCGATGGGGGCCGCGCGGTCCTGTTTCGAGTCGGCGCTCGCCTACGCCGGCTCACGCGAGCAGTTCGGTCGGCCCATCGGCGGCTTCCAGCTCACCCAGGCCAAGCTGGCCGACATGGCGGTCGAACTGCACAAGGGGATCCTGCTCGCCCATCACCTCGGGCGGCGCATGGACGCCGGCCGCCTGCGTCCCGAGCAGGTCAGCTTCGGCAAGCTCAACAACGTGCGGGAGGCGATCGAGATCTGCCGCACGGCCCGTACGATCCTCGGCGCCAACGGCATTTCGCTCGAATACCCGGTGATGCGGCACGCGACCAACCTCGAGTCGGTCCTCACCTACGAGGGCACCGTCGAGATGCACCAGCTGGTGCTGGGCAAGGCGCTCACCGGACTCGACGCGTTCCGGTAGGCGCTGCCGGCCCCTGGGGGGAGGCAGGACCGGTGAGCGGCCCTGCCTCAGCTCTGGTTGAAGAAGCCGTCCGTGCGGTGTGCGGCCGGCTCGCCGTTGATGATCTCCGTGTCGGCCGGGGTCAGCAGGAACACGCGGTTGGAGACGCGGTCGATGGAGCCCCGCAGGCCGAAGATGAGCCCCGCCGCGAAGTCGACGACCCGCTTGGCGTCGGCGGGCTCCATGGCGGTGAGGTTCATGATGACCGGCACCCCGTCGCGGAACAGCTCGCCGATGGCGCGGGCGTCCCGGAAGCTGTCCGGGGTGACCGTGCCGATCCGGCGGCCCTTCTCCTCGGCCGTGTCCGTGGCGACCTTCACCCGGGGGTCGGTGACCCAGGCGTCCCCGGAGCCGGTCCCCTCGGAGTAGTCGTCGTCGTAGTAACGCTCGTCATCGTTGTCGTCGACGAGGCCAAGCCAGGCACTCGCCTTGCGCACCGATCCCATGGACGCCTCCTCTCACAGCGGTCTTTCTTGCTTTCCGCATCCCTATGGTCATCCATGATGCGGATGGCGCGCCAAGTGGATAGACGCCGCGCGGGGGGTTTGTGACGGTACTGGTGCACAGCGAATCCGTCGAGAGCCCGTGTCTCCCAAGGGCCGCGCCCCGAACGGCTGCTGACTGTGAGTGAAATATGATTCTTCGCGGCGTCCGGGTGACGGTCGGTGCGTCCGGGTGAACGTCGCACCGCCGGGGCGGTGCGATCATCGGCCGATACGATGCGGCGGCAATGTCTCCAGGGCGACGGGGGTTGTCGTGTTCGGAATGGTCAGGCCGTGCCGGCACCGGCTCGGTGAGAGGTTCACCGCCGCGTGGGCGGCGCATCTGTGCGGTCTGTGTCTCGCCCTGCGCAAGGACCACGGACAGTTCGCGCGCATCGTGACGAACTACGACGGGCTTCTCCTCTCGGTTCTGACGGAGGCTCAAGCCGGCCGCACCCCCGCCGCGCGCCGCACGGCGGGACCGTGTCCGTTGCGGGGCATGCGCACCGCGTCCGTCGCGCAGGGCGAGGGAGCACGGCTGGCGGCAGCCGTGTCGCTGCTCCTCGCCTCGGCCAAGGTGCGCGACCACGTCGCCGACGGGGACGGGCTGCTGGCCCGCCGGTCGGTGGCTCGCGCCGCTCGCCGGGTCGCCGCCGGCTGGGGGCGGGCCGGGGAGCGCGGCGGCCTCGCCGTCGGGTTCGACACCGCGATCCTCGTCGACGCGGTGGACCGGCAGCTCGGTCTGGAGGCGCTCGCCGGGACCGGCACGCCGATCCTGACCGTCACCGAACCCACCGAGACCGCCACCGCCGCGGCGTTCGCGCACACCGCCGTCCTCGCGGGCCGCCCGGGCAACGCCGCACCGCTCGCGGAGGCCGGGCGCCTGTTCGGCCGCCTCGCCCATCTGCTGGACGCCGTGGAGGACCGGGCGGCCGATGCCGCGTGCGGCGCCTGGAACCCGCTGACCGCCACCGGCACCTCCCCGGCCGAGGCGCGGCGCCTGGCCGGGGACGCCCTGCACGGCATCCGGCTCGCGCTGAAGGACGTCGAGTTCGCCGACGCCGGCCTCGCCCATCTGCTCCTCGTCCACGAGCTGCGCCGGTCGGTGGACCGGGCCTTCGGCACCGCACCTGCCTGCGCCTCGCACCGGCCGGGGCCGGGCGGGGCACCGGGGTGGCAACCCGGGCCCCATGGGGCGCCGGGACCGTACGGGCCGTCAGGTGCGCAGCCCGGGGTGCCGCGGCAGCCGCCCGGTGGGAACCCGTACGCCGGAGACCCGTACGCCGGGGGAGCCGTTCCCCCGCAGGGCGGCTTCCCCGGTGGCGGCGGTGGCGGCGGTGGGTTCGGCGGTTTCGGCGACGGTCCCGCCCCTCGGCAGCCCGAGGGGCGACGCGGGTTCTGGGCGGGCTGCGGGATGTTCTGGCTGCTGTGCTGCACGTGCAAGCTGTGCTGCGCCGAGCAGTACGAGGGCCCCTGGTCGCGCAAGAAGCGCGAGGGGTGCTGCCGCGACTGTGACTGCGGTGACTGCGACTGCTGCCCCTGCGACTGCTGATGGGCCGGACCGGCCGCCACCCGGCCGGTCCCCTGCGGCATGAGTGTCTGCTGGTCAGGTCCGGCAAATCTCGCTGGGGGAAAGACAGTTGAATGCTGAAACACGGCCGAAAGGCGCCTTGTGCCGACCGGCCGTTCGGCCGAATACTCCCCCTCAGTGCTTGCCAGGGGCACCCCGGCTCCGTAATCCGGACCGGGGTGCCCCTGGCTGCGCCTCACGGGCCCCGACCCCACGCGGGCCCCCGAATTCCCTTGGAGGGAACGAAAAGTGAGGATCAAGCGCACCACTCCCCACACCGGCATATCGAGACGGTCCCGGCTGATCGCCGTCTCCACCGGTCTCGTGGCCGCCGCCGCGATCGCGGTCCCCAGCGCGAACGCGGCAGACGACTCCGCCTTCAGTGCCGCGCAGCTGACCAGGGTGAGCGACTCGGTACTGAAGGCCGACATCCCGGGCACCGCCTGGGCCGTCGACAGCAGGACCAACCGGGTCGTCGTCACCGTCGACAGCACGGTCTCCCCGTCCGAGATCGCGACCCTCGAGAAGCGGGCCGGCGGCGCCTCCGGCGCGCTCACGATCAAGCGGACCCCGGGCACGTTCGACAAGCTGCTCTCCGGCGGGGACGCCATCTACACCAGCAGCTGGCGCTGCTCGCTGGGCTTCAATGTCCGGGACTCCAGTGGGAACTCCTACTACCTGACCGCCGGGCACTGCACCGACGGCGCGGGCTACTGGTACAACTCCTCCGGCAGCACGCTCGGCTACACCGCCGGGTCCTCCTTCCCCGGCAACGACTACGGCATCGTCCGCTACACGGACAGCTCGGTGCCCAAGCCGGGCACAGTGGGCAGCGTGGACATCACCAGGGCCGCCACTCCGTCGGTCGGTACCACCGTCTACCGCCGCGGCTCGACCACCGGCACCCACAGCGGCCGGGTCACCGCCCTCAACGCGACGGTCAACTACGGCGGCGGCGACATCGTCCACGGACTGATCCAGACCACGGTCTGCGCGGAGCCGGGCGACTCCGGCGGTCCGCTGTACTCCAACAGCGGCATCGCCTACGGTCTGACCTCCGGTGGCAGCGGCGACTGCTCCTCCGGCGGTACGACCTTCTTCCAGCCGGTCACCGAGGCGCTGAGCGCCTACGGCGTCCACGTCTACTGACAGGCGTCCCGGCATCCCGCACGGACCGGTCCGCAGCCGGCAGCACAGGAGCCCCCGCCCGGTGGGGGCTCCTGTGCTGTCCGGGGGCGAAGGCGCCGCCGGGCGGCCCGCGGCGGAACGTACCCGAGGTGGGCGGGGCGGGACGTGCGCGTACCGGAGCAGGGACCTTGGTCCCTGTGGATGGGGCCGTTCTCGGCCCGGCCGCCGCCCGCCGGGGGTGTCGAATGGAGCCGTCGGCGAAGGCTCAGGGTGAAGGAGGCCTGCCATGCAGGTCGATGAACGGCAGGTCGAAGAGCGGCAGGTCGAAGAACGGGTGGACGCGTTGGTGGAGGGCGCCCTCAAGGCGCTGGACCGGTTCGAGGACCTCGACCAGGAGCGGATCGACCGCATCGTCCAGAAGGCGTCCCTCGCGGCCCTCGCCGCCCACGGCGAGCTGGCCCGGCTCGCGGTCGAGGAGACCGGCCGGGGCCTGTTCGAGGACAAGGCCGTCAAGAACATCTTCGCCTGCGAGCACGTCACCCACTCGATGCGCGGCCTGCGCACCGTCGGCGTCGTACGCCGCGACGAGTTGACCGGTGTCACCGAGATCGCCGAGCCGGTCGGCGTGGTCTGCGCGATGACCCCGGTGACGAACCCGACCTCGACCACCGTCTTCAAGGCGCTGATCGCCCTGAAGACCCGCAATCCGATCGTCTTCGCCTTCCACCCGAACGCCCAGGCATGCTCGGCCGAGGCCGCCCGCATCGTCCGGGACGCGGCCGTCGCGGCCGGCGCCCCCGAGGGGTGCGTGCAGTGGATCGAGGAGCCGTCGATGGAGGCGACCCGGCGGCTGATGCACCACCCGGGCGTGTCCACCATCCTCGCCACCGGAGGCAACGCGATGGTGCGGGCCGCCTACTCGTGCGGCAAGCCCGCGCTCGGCGTCGGCGCCGGCAACGTGCCCGCGTACGTCGCCGCGGACGCCGACCTCGCCCGGGCGGTCCACGACATCGTGCTGTCCAAGGCCTTCGACCACGGCATGATCTGTGCCTCCGAACAGGCGGTCGTCCTCGACCACACCGTCTACGAGGCCGGCCTGGCCGAGATGCGGCGGCTCGGCGCCCATGTCGTCACCGCCGCCGAGAAGGCGAAGCTGGAGCAGTTCCTGTTCGGCGTCGGTGCGCAGGGCACCAACTGCGGGGAGGCGAAGCTGAACTCGGCGGTCGTCGGCCGGTCCGCCGCCTGGATCGCCGAACAAGCCGGGTTCACGGTGCCCGAGTCCACCTCGGTGCTCGTCGCCGAGTGCGCGGAAGTCGGCGAGCGCGAGCCGCTGACCCGGGAGAAGCTCTCCCCGGTGCTGGCCGCGCTGAAGGCCGGGTCGGTCGAGGAGGGGCTGGAACTGTCCGTCCGCATGGTCGAGTTCGACGGACTCGGGCACTCGGCCGCGATCCACACCGAGGACGAGCAGTTGACCGAGGAGTTCGGCCGGCGGGTCAAGGCGGTCCGGATCATCGTCAACGCCCCCGCGAGCCTGGGCGGGATAGGCGACGTCTACAACGCCTTCCTGCCCTCACTCACCCTCGGTTGCGGGTCGTACGGCCACAACTCGGTGTCGGACAACATCTCCGCGGTCAACCTCCTCAACATCAAGCGGATCGGGCGGCGCAACAACACCATGCAGTGGTACAAGGTGCCGCCGAAGATCTACTTCGAGAAGGGCGCGCTGCGCTACCTCAAGGCGATGCCGGGCATGCACCGCGTCACCCTCGTCACCGACCGCACCATGGAGCAGCTGGGCTTCGTCCGCCGGGTCACCGAGATCCTCAACTCCCGCGAGGAGCCGGTCACCCTCCAGGTCATCGCCAACGTCGAGCCCAACCCGGAGCTGGCCACCGTGCGGGCGGGTGCCGCCACCATGCGGGAGTTCGAGCCCGACACCATCATCGCGCTCGGCGGCGGCTCCCCGATGGACGCGGCGAAGGTGATGTGGCTGATGTACGAGCGCCCGGAGGTGGAGTTCGCGGACACGAGGGAGAAGTTCTTCGACATCCGCAAGCGGGCCTACACGTTCCCGCAGCTGGGGGAGAAGGCCAGGCTGGTGGCCGTCCCGACCACCTCGGGCACCGGTTCGGAGGTCACCCCGTTCGCCGTGATCTCCGACCCGGCCGCCGCCCAGAAGTACCCCCTCGCGGACTACGCGCTCACCCCGCACGTCGCGATCGTCGACCCGGTCCTCGCGATGGACCTCCCGCCGGCGGTCACCGCCGACTCCGGCTTCGACGCCCTGACCCACGCCACCGAGGCGTACGTCTCCGTCTACGCCTCCGACTTCACCGACGGGCAGTGCCTCCAGGCGATCCGGCTGATCTTCGAGAACCTGGAGGCCTGCGTGAAGGAGGGCGCGAAGGCCCCGCGGGCGAGGGAAAGGATGCACAACGCCTCGACCGTCGCGGGGATGGCCTTCGCCAACTCCTTCCTCGGCATGGTCCACGCCATGGCCCACACCCTCGGCAACACCTTCCACGTCGCCCACGGCCGCACCAACGCCCTGCTGCTGCCGCACGTCATCCGGCACAACGGCACGGTCACCCACAAGGCGACCCCCTGGCCGAAGGCCGAGACCTACCGTGCGCCCGAGCGCTACCAGGACATCGCGCGCATGCTGGGCCTGCCGGCGGCCACTCCCGAGGAGGGCGTGGAGTCGTACGCCCGGGCGGTGGAGGAACTGCGGGAGCGCTGCGGCATCCCGGCCTCCTTCCAGGAGGCGGGGGTCGACGAGCGGGCCTTCCTGGCGGCCCTCCCGCAGCAGGCGATGAACGCCTACGCCGACCAGTGCGCGCCCGCCAACCCGCGGATGCCGATGCTGGAGGACATGGAGGAGCTGATGCGGAAGGCGTACTACGGCGCCTGAGTGGCAGGACGGTCCGCCCGGACCGGGTGCTCCGGCGCCCGGCCGGGCGGACCGGTTGCCCCGGCCGGGCGCCGGGGCCGCTTGCGGGGCCTTCGCGCCCCGCCCTACGGTGCCGGCAGCGGCTCCTCCCGGCGTCTCCTGCGCAGCTCCGCCGCCAGCAGGGTGAGCACGATTCCGCCCGCGGCCCAGGCGGACAGCACGAGCAGGGCGGAGGTCGTGTCGTTGCCGTCGAAGTACGCGATCGAGCGGGCGGCCCAGGTGCCGGCCCCCGGCGGCAGGGCCGGGCCGATCGCCTTCCAGAACGGCGGCAGCATCGGCAGCGGGAAGGCACCGCCCGCGCTCGGGTTGCCCGCGATCACCACGAGCAGGATCGCCAGGCCGATGCCGACGATGCCGAAGAGGCCCTGGAGGGCGAGGGTGGCGGCGCCGACGGCGAAGGTGATCAGTGCGCCGAGCCCCCACAGCGCGGCGACGCTGCCGGGCAGGGCGCCCAGGATCGGCCCGACGACGACCGCGCCGCCCAGTCCGCCGACGATCGACACCAGCGCCATCGCTCCCAGCCGGATCAGCGCGCGGCGCGGGTTGGCGGGCCGGGCGCCGGCGCTGATCGCGAGGATCGAGGCGCACAGGTAGCCGCCCACGCACCAGCCCACGACCAGGTAGAAGGACGACAGCCCGTCGAAGTCCTGGGGGGAGGCCGGGGCCACGTCGACGACCCGCACCGAGCGCTGCTGGGTCTTCTCCAGGGTGGTGATCAGTGTCTCCAGGGTGGTGGCGAGGACGGTGCCGCCGCCGGAGGCGACCAGCAGGGTGTCGGTGGTGCGGGCCGGGTCGACCACCAGGGCGCCGTCGATGTCCCGGTTCATGATCTGGTCCCGCGCCGTCTCCTCGTCGGCCACCACGCGCGGGTCCAGCGGGGAGCCGGGCAGCCGGTCCAGGCGGGTCACCGCCTGCCGGGCCACGGCCTGCGGGACGGCGGCGACGCCGAAGGGCACGTCCTTGGGCCGCGGGTCGTGCAGGGCACCGACGTACGAGGCGATGAAGAGCAGCTGGAGGGCGATCACGCCGATGACCAGCAGCGTGGCCCGCGGGGTGACGGCGTCCTTCACCTCACCGAGGAAGGTGGTCTGTGTCATGTCCTCACAGTCCGGGGCGGCGGACGTTTTCGCAGGTGGGAGGCGCCCGAACGGTTGTCGTACATATGTTCGAGAATTGGTCTATGGTGGGGGTGAGTGATGTGGGAACGGGTGTTCGATAGCGGGAGGTGTGGATGCCGGGCTTCACGCATCTGCACACCGTCTCCGGGTTCTCCCTGCGCCACGGCGCCTCGCATCCGGAGCGGCTGGCCGAGCGCGCCTCCGAACGCGGCATGGACGCCCTCGCCCTCACCGATCGCGACACCCTCGCGGGTGCGGTCCGCTTCGCCAAGGCATGCGCCGCGGCGGGCGTGCGCCCGCTGTTCGGGGCGGACCTGGCGGTGGCGCCGTCGCCCGGGCCCGTCCGCGGGGACGAGTCCGTGCGCCGGGAGAGGCGGCGCGCCCCCGTGCGCGGCGGTGCCTTCGTCGACGAGTCGTCACCCCGCGCCGTCTTCCTGGCCCGCGACGGCGCCCGCGGCTGGGCCGGCCTGTGCCGGATCGTCACAGCGGCGCACACCGGCGCCGGCACCCCGCTGCTGACCTGGTCCGACAACCACGCCGACGGCCTCACCGTGCTCCTCGGCCCCGATTCCGACGTCGGTCGCGCCCTCGCCGCCGGTCGCCCCGACCGGGCCGCGAGACTCCTCGCCCCCTGGCGTGAGGCGTACGGCGACGCCCTGCGCCTGGAGGCCGTCTGGCATGGCCGCACGGGCACCGGCCCCGGCTCCCTGCGGCTGGCCGCTCGCACCGTCGGCTTCGCCGCCGAACAGGGCGTCCGCCCGGTGCTCGGCAACGCCGTCCGCTACGCCGACCCCGGCATGGGGTCGGTCGCCGACGTCCTGGACGCCGCCCGCCGCCTGGTCCCCGTCGACCCGAGGCGGGGGCTGGACTCCGGCGAGGCCTGGCTCAAGGGCGCGGACGCCATGTTCCGGGCGGCCGAGCGGATCGTCGAGTCCGCCGGCTTCCGGCGCGAGGCCGCCCACCGGCTGCTGGAGCAGACCCAGGCGACGGCCGCCGAGTGTCTCGTCGACCCCGAGGACGACCTCGGTATGGGCTCCGTCCACTTCCCCGAGCCGCACCTGGCCGGCGCGGGCCGCCGCACCGCCCAGCGGGCGCTGGCCTCACGGGCGGCGGCGGGAATGGTGCGCAAGGGGTACGCCGGCCGGCGTGCGTACTGGGAGCGGATGCACCACGAGCTGGACATCATCGCCCACCACGGCTTCGCCTCCTACTTCCTGACGGTGGCCCGCATCGTGGACGACGTGCGGGACATGGGTATCAGGGTCGCCGCGCGCGGCTCCGGCGCCGGCTCCCTCGTCAACCACCTCCTGGGCATCGCGCACGCCGATCCGGTCGAGCACCGGCTGCTGATGGAGCGTTTCCTGTCCAAGGAACGCGTCGTCCTGCCCGACATCGACATCGACGTGGAGTCCGCGCGCCGCCTGGAGGTCTACCACGCGATCATCGGCCGCTTCGGCGCCGAGCGGGTCGCCACGGTCGCGATGCCGGAGACCTACCGCGTCCGGCACGCCGTCCGTGACGTCGGCGCCGCCCTGTCCCTGGACCCGGCCGACATCGACCGCATCGCCAAGTCCTTCCCGCACATCCGCGCCCGCGACGCCCGCGCGGCCCTCGACGAACTGCCCGAGCTGAGGCGGCTGGCCGGGGAGCGGGAGAGGTACGGCAGGCTGTGGGAGCTGGTCGAGGCCCTCGACGCACTCCCGCGCGGCGTGGCCATGCACCCGTGCGGGGTGCTCCTGTCCGACGCCTCCCTGCTGTCCCGTACGCCGGTCATGCCGACCAGGGGCGAGGGCTTTCCCATGTCGCAGTTCGACAAGGACGACGTGGAGGACCTCGGGCTGCTCAAGCTGGACGTGCTCGGGGTGCGGATGCAGTCGGCGATGGCGCACGCCGTCGCCGAGGTGGCGCGGACCACGGGCGAGCGGATCGACCTGGACGCGCTGCCGCCGGACGACCCGGCGGTGTACCGCCTCGTCCGCTCCGCCGAGACGCTGGGCTGCTTCCAGATCGAGTCGCCGGGGCAGCGCGATCTGGTCGGGCGGCTCCAGCCGGCCACGTTCCACGACCTGGTCGTGGACATCTCGCTGTTCCGGCCGGGTCCGGTCGCCGCCGACATGGTGCGGCCGTTCATCGAGGCGCGGCACGGGCGGGCGCCGATCCGCTGTCCGCACCCCGACCTGGAGGGGCCGCTGCGGGAGACGTACGGCGTCGTCGTCTTCCACGAGCAGATCATCGACATCGTCGCCATCATGACCGGCTGCGGGCGCGGCGAGGCCGACCGGGTGCGGCGCGGGCTGTCCGACCCCGAGTCGCAGGGGCGCATCCGGGTCTGGTTCGCGCAGCGGGCGGCTGCGGGAGGGTACGACGCGGAGACGATCCGGCGGGCCTGGGAGATCGTCGAGGCGTTCGGCAGCTACGGTTTCTGCAAGGCGCACGCGGTCGCCTTCGCCGTCCCCACCTACCAGTCGGCGTGGCTGAAGGCGCACCACCCGGCCGCCTTCTACGCCGGGCTGCTCACCCACGACCCCGGCATGTACCCCAAGCGGCTGCTGCTGGCGGACGCGCGGCGGCGCGGGGTGCCGGTCCTGCCGTTGGACGTGAACCGGTCGGGAGCCACCCACCGTATCGAACTGGTGTCCGAACAGGCCGGTGTGCGGGCCGGAGTCTGGGGGCTCCGGCTCGCGCTCCTCGACGTGCACGGCATCAGCGAGGCCGAGGCGAAGCGGATCGCGGACGGGCAGCCGTACGCCTCCCTGCTCGACTTCTGGGAGCGGGCGCGGCCGAGCCGCCCGCTGGCCGGGCGGCTCGCGCAGGTGGGTGCGCTGGACGCCTTCGGCGCCAACCGCCGCGATCTGCAACTGCACCTGACCGAGCTGCACCGGGGAGCCCGCAGCGGCGGAGGCGGCCAGCTGCCGTTGGCGGGCGGCCGGGAGACCGCCCCGGCCGGGCTGCCCGACCTCTCCGACGCGGAGAGGCTCAGCGCCGAGCTGGGCGTGCTGTCCATGGACGCCTCGCGCAACCTGATGGACGATCACCGCGCGTTCCTGCGTGAGCTGGGCGTGGTGTCCGCGCGGCGTCTGCGCGAGGCGCGGCACGGTGAGACGGTACTGGTCGCGGGGGCCAAGGCGGCCACCCAGACGCCGCCGATCCGCTCCGGTAAGCGGGTCATCTTCTCCACCCTGGACGACGGCACGGGCCTGGTCGACCTCGCCTTCTTCGACGACTCGCACGACGCCTGCGCCCACACCGTCTTCCACTCCTGGCTGCTGCTGGTGCGCGGGGTGGTGCAGCGGCGCGGCCCGCGCAGCCTGAGCGTGGTGGGCTCTGCCGCCTGGAACCTCGCCGAACTGGCCGAACTGCGTGCCCGGGGCGGGCTCGACCAGGTGGCGGCCCGACTGGCGGAGTCGCCCGGCACCGCCGGCGACGGCCCCGCGCCGGCGGACGGCGACGGTCCGGAGCGGGCCCGTCCGGGCGGTTCGGGCGGACATCCGGAGCCGGCCTCCGAGGCCCCCGATCCGGCGGAGGAACGCAGGATCAGGATGCCCACGGGGTACGAGATGCACCCCTGGGCGGACCTGCGTCCCGCGGGCGAAGGGCCCGCGGTGGGAAGGAAACTGTGGCACCAGAGCCCGGGGAGTGCGGGATGACCATCCTCTGCGTACGTTTCCAGCTGCCGTCGGCGCGGGAGGCGGCCCTGCCCGAACTCCTGGGGTTGCTGGAGGACTTCACCCCGGTCGTCGAGGCGCTGCCGCCCGACGGGGCACTGGCCGATCTGCGGGGCGCCGAACGCTACTTCGGATGCAGCGCGGTCGAACTGGCCTCGGTGATCAGGGTGCGCGCCCTCGCCCATCACGGCGTGGACTGCGTGATCGGAGCCGGGCCGGGCCCGGTGCTGGCCCGTGTCGCGCTGCGCGCCGCCCGGCCCGGGGCGACCTGCGTGGTGCCCGAGGACGCGGTGGCGGAGTTCCTCGCCGACAGGCCCGTCACCGCGCTCCCCGGCGTGGGGGCGGCCACCGCCCGCATCCTGTGCGAGTACGGCCTCGACACCCTCGGCAGGGTCGCCGCCGCGCCGTTGTCCACGCTCCAGCGCCTGGTCGGCGCCAGGGCCGGCCGCGAACTGCGCGAGAAGGCGAACGGCGTCGACCGCGGCCGGGTCGTGCCGAACGCCGTCGCGTGCTCGCTCGCCACCGAACGCTCCTTCGGCCGCGACGAGCTGGACCCCGACCGGCACCGCGGGGCGCTGCTGTCGGCCGCCGAGGAGCTCGGCTCCCGGTTGCGCGCCGTGGACAAGGTCTGCCGCAGTCTGACCCTCACCGTGCGCTACGCCGGCCTCCCCCGGTCGCGAACAGGTGGCGCCCCGCCCTCGACCACGCGCAGCCGCACCCTGAAGGAGCCGACCGCGCACTCGGCGGACCTGGCGAGGGCGGCGTACGGCATGTACGACGCGCTCGGCCTGCAGCGTGCCCGGGTTCGCGCTCTCGCCCTGCGCGCCGAGGGCCTGACCTCCGCCGACCAGGCCTCCCACCAGCTCACCTTCGACCCCGCGGACGACAGGGCCCGCCGCATCGAGGAGGTCGCGGACCGCGCGCGGGCGAAGTTCGGGCCACGGGCGGTGATGCCGGGCAGGCTGGCCGCGTAGCGCCTCGGCCGGGGCTCAGTTGGCCCACGGGGGAGCGATACGCGTGCCGTCGGCCAGTTCCGCCTCCAGGCCGATGGAGGTGGTGACCCAGGTGATCGCCGTGTGACCGGTCGGGTTCTCCAGGGCGAGCGTGGTGCCGGGGGTGATGATGACCGTGTCCCCGGCGCCGATCCGCTCCGTGCCGCCGTCGAGCGTGACCAGCAGTTCCCCGACGAGCAGGTGGAGGATCTCCTCCCGGCTGACGGTGTGGGCGGGGGTCTTCGTCCCCGCCGGGATCTCGCCCCGCCAGGCGCACAGCTCCCTGCTGCCGCTGAGCGGAGTGGCGTACGAGACGAAACGGGCACCGTGGATCTCGTGGGTGACGGTCTCGGACGAGCGGACGACGGGCATGGGTGCCTCCGGTTCATTCGGTCAAGCAGCATGACTATATGGTCAAGCCGCTTGACTGTTTCGTCAAGGGTGTTTCAATGCGGAGGTGGAGAACTCCGAGGCCCTCGCCCTGACCGCCGCCCTGCTCGCCGCCGCCGGTGACCTGACCCGGCGCATCAACGACGGTGTCGCCGCCCGCGGCTTCGAGGGGCGGCCCGCCTACGGCTTCGCCTTCACCCGGCTGCTGCCCGACGGCGCGACGGTGACCGAACTCGCGAACCACCTGGGCGTCACCAAGCAGGCGGCCAGTCAGCTGGTCGACGAACTGGTCCGCAAGGGGTATGTCGAGCGGCGGGCGCACCCCGGGGACGCGCGGGCCCGGCTGGTCGTACTGACCGAGCGCGGCCGGGCCTGCACCAGGGCGGCGGAGGAGGCCGCGGCCGAGGTGGTGCGGGAGTGGGGCGAACGGCTGGGTGAGGGTGAAGTCCGTGTGTTGCGTGACCATCTGACCCGTATTGCGCCTTACGGTCCCCTCAGGCCCGCCTGGTGACGCCGGGCGGCGGTCACGGCATCGGCCGGTTATCACTGGAAGTTTTTACTGACGCGTAACTTCACTCTTCGACTACTCGCCCGTAACTTGACGGGTGAACAGCATCCTCGTGATCCGGATCACAGGGCGCCCCACCGTCGTACTCCCTTGAGCCGCAAGGAGATCACTCGATGCTGCCCTGGAAAAGCGTGCTCAGATCGCTGGCCGCGCTGCTGCTGACCGCCGCCGCGTTCCTCGCCCCCGCCACCGCGGCCCACGCCTCCGACGCACCCCACAGTGGCTGGAACGACTACTCCTGCAAGCCGTCCGCCACCCACCCCCGCCCCGTCGTCCTGGTCCACGGAACCCTGGGCAACTCGATCGACAACTGGCTCGGCCTCGCGCCGTACCTGAAGCACCGTGGCTACTGCGTCTTCTCCCTCGACTACGGCCAGTTGCCCGGCGTCCCCGTCTTCTACGGCCTCGGCCCCATCGACAAGTCCGCCGAGCAGTTGTCCGCGTTCGTCGACCGGGTGCTCGCCGCGACCGGCACCGCCAAGGCCGACCTCGTCGGACACTCGCAGGGCGGCGTGATGCCCCGCTACTACCTCAAGTTCCTCGGCGGCGCCGGGAAGGTGAACGCCCTCGTCGGCATCGCACCCAACAACCACGGCACCACCCTCAGCGGGCTGACCCACCTGCTGCCGTACTTCCCCGGTGCCGAGGACCTGCTCAACGCGGCCACCCCGGGCCTCGCCCAGCAGATCGCCGGATCCGACTTCATGAACCGGCTCAACGCGGGCGGCGACACCGTCCCCGGCGTCCACTACACGGTCATCGCCACCCGGTACGACGAGGTGGTCACGCCGTACCGCACCCAGTTCCTCAGCGGACCGGACGTCAGGAACGTCCTGCTCCAGGACCTGTGCGCGATCGACCTGTCCGAGCACGTGTTCATCGGACTGACGGACCGGATCGCGTTCCACGAGGTGGCCAACGCACTCGACCCCGCGCACGCCAGCCGCACCACCTGCCTGTCGGCGATCGGCTGACACCGCCGGGGTCCGGCCGGCCTGAGCCGCCGGCCGGACCCCGGACGCCTCAGCGGCGGCCCGCGGCCGCCTTCCGGCGTGCGGAGGCGAACAGCACTGCCGCACCGACGGCCAGGACGCCCGCCCCGCCCAGGGCGAGGAACGCCGTGCCGCGGCCACCGCCGGTCTCGGCGAGGCCCCGGCCGGCACCGGCGGCCCTCGGCCGGTTGGCGCCGGACTCCGTGCTGTTCTCCCCGTCGGAGCCCGAGCCGGTCCCCGGACCCGGCTGAACGGCCGGCTCGGCCGTGGCCGCCGGGTGCGCGGGCGCCGGGTCCGTGGTCGTAGCGGCGTCCTGGTCGCCGTGCCCGTGGTGCTCGATCGTCGACTTGCCGGCCCCGTCCTCGATCTGCTGCTCGGAGGGCGCGGTGGCGGCCGGGGCCGTTGCGGGGGCGCCGCCCCCCGTGACGGCACCCCCGCCGTAGGTGACGTCGGAGCAGGAGTAGAACGCCTCCGGACTGTCCGAGCGCTGCCAGATCGCATACAGCAGGTGCGGGCCGGAACGCTGCGGCAGGGTGCCGGCGAACGTGTAGAAACCGCCCGACGCCACCGGGTCGGTGACGGTCGCGACCGGATGATCCAGATCCAGGTCGGACCAGGCGAGCGGTTTCGCCGGGTCGTAACCGGACTTGGTGATGTAGACCCTGAAGGTGCCCTTGTGCGGCGCGGTCACGCGGTACTTGAAGGTGTGGGACCCGCTGCTCACGTCCGTGGCCGGCCAGTCCGTCCGGGCCAGGTCGAGGCCCTTGAACTCGTCGTTGCCCGCGCTGCACAGCCTGCCGTCCGCGATCAGCTCCTGATGGCGGCCGGCGGCGTCACCGATGCGGATGCCGTTCCAGTCGTACAGGGCCTGCGTGCCACCCTCCGAGACGGCCGCCCTGCACGCGGCGGACTGCGGGTGCTCGGGGCCCTCCGCGTAGCACTGCGCGACCCGGCTGACCGGGCCGCCCATCGATCCGTGCGCGGCGGCCGGCGCCGCGGACAGCGCGGTGAGCGCGAGCGGGGTCAGGCCGAGGGCTGCGACGGCGGCGGCCGTACGGCGTGCTGGCATGGGGGATCTCCTGGGGAACCGGTGCCGGATGGGTGCCGGGACCCAAGAAACCGTGAAATCCCGCGCCGCAGGGGGTTCGCGGCGATCTTTAGGGTCGCCTTAAGGCAGGGCTAACCGATGGTTGAGGAGGAGGGGACGGCCATCCGGGGTACGCGGTCGCCCACCCCCCCCGGTACAGGGCGTGTCGCGCGCGTGCCGTCGGCGGGACGGCCGCCCTGTCCGGGACCCCGCCCGGTGCGGGTCCGCGCTGATCGAGCCGCGAGATCGACCAGATGCGCGGACAGTGCGGCCTGTCTACGCTGAAGGGATGAAACGTGTCGTCGTCGATCGTTTCGGCGGTCCCGAGGTCTTGCGGGTCGTGGAGGACGACGATCCCCGACCGGGACCCGGTGAGGTGCGCGTCAGGGTGCTGGCCGCAGGCGTCTCGTTCACCGATGCCCAACTGCGCGCCGGGACGTACCTCGGCGTACCGCAGACGCCGTTCACGCCCGGCTACGAACTCGTCGGCGTCGTCGACGAGGTCGGCCCCGGCTGCAGGAGACTGCGGGAGGGAGACCGCGTCGGTGCGCTGACGGTGTGGGGCGCGGACGCGGAGCGCGTCTGCGTGCCGGAGGTGGAGGCGGTCGAGGTGCCCGAGGACCTCGACCCGGCGGAGCTTCTGAACCTCGTCTTCACCTACATGACCGCCTACCAGCTACTGCATCGCGTGGCGAGGGTGAAGAGCGGTGAGACGGTGCTCGTGCACGGTGCGGCCGGTGGTTGCGCACCACGAAGACCGGGCGCCTGGCGATCGACCGGGCCAAGGTCAAGACCGAGGAACGGCTGGACGGCAAGTACCTGCTGACCACCTCCGACCCGCACCTGTCCGCCGAAGAGGTCGCCACCGGCTACAAGGCGCTCCTGGAAGCCGAGCGCGGATTTCGTGATCTGAAGACGGTGCTGGAGTTGCGGCCGGTCTTCCACCGCCTGGAACACCGCATCCGGGCCCACGTGCTGCTGTGCTGGCTCGTGCTGCTGCTGATTCGCGTCGCCGAACGCTCGACCGGCCGCACCTGGAACCGGATCAGCGCCGAACTCGGCCGCATCCACGAGGTCACCCTCACCGGCGACGCCGGGCAGGTCATCCAGACCACCCCGCTCAGCCCCGAGCAGGCCTCCGTGTTCCGGGACAGCGGTATCAAGCCCCCACCGCGGATCACCACCGCCGCCCCGGCCTGACCCCAGCCGCCGCCACCCGATCCCGTGGGCACACGCCCACCCGGCCGGGAATCAAGCATTTCCGCAGATCAGCGCAGGTTTCTGCCGCTCCCACGTGCCTGCCAACTGCGGAAGCCAGGATCAGGCTCCTCGGCACCGCCCACAACCTCGGCAAACTCCTTGGTGGCACCGCAAAATCGCGCTCCTGACTACCGGACGGGAGAAGTCGCGCGACACCCTCCGGCCCGTCCAGCGGCCGCACCGAAACCGTCCAAGCCGGGCCCGGGACGGCCTCCCGGCTCGAAGAACAAGCACCGGGCCAAGCGCCACGACGTCGGCAAGACGGTCAAACGCGCCGAGTCGATCAAGCCCGCCGAGGATAAACGCCAAGCTCAGTCTACGAAGGCCACCAAATCAGTCACTGAGGGCCTTCGTCGATGAAACGATCGCTGATCATGTAACCGCCGTCCAGGGGGATGGCCGCCCCCGTGACGAAGTCCGATGCCCGGGAGGCGAGGAAGACGGTGATCCCTGCGAGGTCGGCGTCCTGACCCCAGCGGCCGACCGGGGTGCGGCGCCGGATCTCTTCGCCCCGGGGCAGCTGGGGCAAGGCACCGTTGATGGCGGTGGGGAACCATCCCGGCAGGACGGCGTTTGCCTGGATGCCGTACGGGCCCAGCTCCGCGGCCAGGGAACGGGTCATTCCGACCACGCCCGCCTTGGTCGCCGCGTACCCGGCGGAGCGGGGATGTCCGAAGGCCGAGTACACCGATCCGACGTTGATGATCTTTCCCGAGCCGGCCGCACGCATGTGGCGTGCGGCTGCACGAGCGCAGCGCAGAGATCCGGTGAGGTTGACGTCGATCATCCGCTCCCAGGCGGACAGATCGCCCTCGCTGACCGGGTCGTCCAGGTAGATGCCGGCGTTGTTGACGAGAATTCCCACACCGTGATCGCGTCCGATGTCATCGAACAATCGGGCGACCGCTGCGGCGTCCGTGACATCGAGAGGCCGGACGTCGAACTCGCCGGAGACGGCGGCGTTCTTGTCCGCGTCCTGTCCGGTGACGAGGAGTGTGGCACCGGCGTCCCGCAGGGCGCGGGCCATCGCCAGGCCCAAGCCGCCATTGCCGCCGGTCACCACGGCGAGCCGGCCGTGCAGTGAGAACAGGTCGGCGAGACGCGGCGTCACGAAGGACTCCGGGTGGACCGTAGGTGGTGCGCGACCAGGTTCACTGCGGACACCAGGTCCGCGCGGTCCTGATCGCCCATTGAAGCCGACAGGGGGATGTCGACTGTCCTGGCGACGTGGTGAACGGAGGAGACCAGGGGGTCGTCAGGGTCGTCTGCGGCCTCCGCCAGGAAGCGCCAGTTCCAGAAGGCGCGGACGTTGCGGTCTGTCGGATCGCCGAACGCGCGGGCGTCGATGCCCTCGCCGCGCAAGGCCCGGGCGAACCACTCTGCGGCCGCCGCACCGGATTCGATCACCAAGAGCAAGGCGTCGCCCAGTATCGCCCCTTCGATCGGTCTGCGGACGCGGATGCCCTTGATGCCTTCCAACTCGGCGCTGACCTTTGCATAGTTTGCGGCGAGGTTCTCCAGCCGCAGCGGCAGGGAGCCGAGCTGGGTGGTGGCCAGTGCACCGCGCAGCTCGTCCATCCGGAGGCTGTACAGGGGCAGAGCGAGGTCGTCCAGTTCGGCCGTCGCGAAGTGCCGACGCACCCGTCCTTCGTACGCCCCGGACAGGACCGTGGCACGGGCCAGGAGGTCGAGGTCGTCACTGACGAGGATTCCGCCCTCGCCGGTGTTGATACTCTTGTCGGACTGGGTGCTGAAGGCGCCGGCCAGGCCGAACGTACCGAGGTGCCGACCGCGCAGCTGCACACCCATGGCCGGCACTGCGTCCTCGAAGACGGGCACACCCGCCTGGTCCGCCAGCGCCACGATCGCGTCCATGTCCTCGGCCGCGCCGCGCATGTGCACCGCCATCACCGCATCGACGTGCCGCATGGTCCGGCTGAGTGCGTCCAGGTCGATGTGCAGGTCCTCGTCGACGGGAACCAGTACCGGTTCTGCGCCCGCCAGGAGGATCGCGCTCGGGGTCGCCGCGAAGGTGAATACCGGGCAGGCCACCCGGCTTCCCGCCCCGATACCGGCTGCCATCAGGCTCAGGGCTAAGGCGGCGGTGCCGCTGGAGACAGCCAGCGTGCCGGCACTGCCGCAAAGGCGGCGGAAGAGCTCCTCGAATCTGCCGACCTCGGTCTCCGCGTGCGGCCTGGTGTCGTACCGGAACAGGCGTCGGCTGCGGATCACGCGGACCGCGGCCTCCTCCTCGGCCTCCCCGAGGAACCAGTCACCCTTGTCGTACGTGGGCCACGGGGCCGTGCGGATCGGCGTGCCGCCTTCGATGGCCAGCGCCCGGGGAGGGACTGTCCTAGTCGTCATCGTGTACTCCCATCTCTCATCTACTTCCGGTCAGTCGTCGGGCGTCACCGAGCTTCTCGCGCCTCCCCGGTGAGACGCAGGCGGTGGAGTCCTGGGCCCGCTTGTGCCGCGGCCTCCAGAGGCGCTTTCAGCGCGCGGCGGCGGGCGTTCCCCTGCGTAGACGGGGTTTGCCGATAGGTGCGTGTACGGGAGGCCTACCGGGACCGCGGCGCGGGGCCCGCGGACCGCGGCTCAGCTCGGCCCCGGATCTCCGGAACCGGGCCATGCGACAGCCGTTGAGATATCCGACGACCGTGGGTGACGCTCCATCGCCCCGCCCTGTGTCGTGTCGAAGGCCCGCCAGGATCTCAACTGCCGACAGATGCTTTCGATGCGGATCGCTTCAAGAGGCGCTGCCGGAGGGCCGGCCCTCCGGCTGGTTCCGGGCCCTGCTCGTCAGCGAACCGGCTCGCAAGCGGTACGGTCAGTCGCCTGCCATCACGCCGACCAGGGACTTCGGGCGCATGTCGGTCCAGGTCTTCTCGATGAAGTCGACGCAGTCCTGGCGGGAAGCCTCACCGAAGGCCAGCTCCCAGCCGGCGGGGACCTCGGCGAAGGTCGGCCAGAGTGAGAACTGGTTCTCCGAATTGACCAGGACGAGATAGGGAGCTTCCTGGTCCTCGAACGGATTCGCCATGAGTATCTCCTTAGCAGAGTTGGGGACTGGCCCGGTGCCTGTCACCCGGTTTCCCGACCCGCAGCTTCAAACCGAGCATGCGGTTCTCCGATGGGTGTAGATCCAATCAGGGTTCCAAGCTCCCCGAGCAGACCGGTTCTTCAGGGCAGCAGGCCTGCGACGTGGGGTGGCCCCTCAAAGGATCTGCACCCTTCTCCGATTGCTCACCGGCTGGTATGCGCCGTCGTCATGCGTACGGTTCCGGTGAGGCGGTAGACCCTAGCCGCGTCACCCATCCAAGGCTGCGACGGGCGGTCGAGTTCGGGTATGCAGCCCGTGTTCGCCGCTGGCGAGGATCCATCTCGTCGTGCTGCCGTCGCAGCGTACACGGGGGTGCTGCGAGAGGAACCGAGGCCGTCCCAGCCGGACCGTAAAGCGAGTGCCCGAGAGCGAACAGCATGTTCCGTCGGTGCCGTCGTCTTGCGTAGCAGACCGGGTGGCACAGCCAGCCGGCCAGTCCGGCCGCGCTCTGCCCCGCGTCGTCTTTCACCGCCACACAGTCCTCCAGTCGGTTCCCCTGCACCGAGACCGCCGAAGTCAGCAGATGATCGCCCTGGGATGTCCCGGTTCAGCTCCCTTCGAAATGATGGATATGGGCGAACAGGCAGTACGGTGCCGGCCGCCCTGACGGAACAACGTAGCCGTCCGTCCTTCATCAGGTACAGGACTCCGCGAAATCGCAGTAGATTCACACGAGTTGCACAGGTTGCAGGCGCACCGCCGAATCGCTTGACTGACAGTTGACCGTGTGGCAGCGTTGCCGCGTCAAATGGGTTTCAAGATCGCCAACACGGCGACTTCTGCCCATGCTTCGCAGGGCCGCGTTCCGGTGTCCACGGGACCGAATTCTTTAGACCGTCGGCCCGCTACCGTATCGGAGGGATCTGCAGGCGGAACCGTGCGTACTTTAAGGCGAGCCCAGCTCGCGGATTTCCACACAACGCTGCGGTGAGATCAAGGATCCCCAGGGCGGGGGGCATCTCGGGCGCCCTACCCGCACCTTCACTGCGCCAAGCCGCGACGTCTCAATTCGGCGAAATGCGGCTGCACTCCTTGGGGCTCGCGCAATCTCAACCGGATTGAGCGGAGAGGGCTGTATGTAAGACGAAATCAGAGGATAGTCTTCCGTCTGGTGTCGGGTAGTGAGGAGTTGCCTGAACCCGCTTCTGCGCCTCGTCTGCTTTCCGCGCGCGGGAGGCGCAGCCGGCTTCTTTCGCTCCTGGGTAGATCTTATTCCGGAGGGCGTCGAGCTCATCGCCGTCCGCTACCCGGGCCGGGCGGACCCGGATCTGCGACGCGCCGGTCACGACCATGGCTGAACTGTCGGTACCGCTTGCGGCCGCTTGTGCGCACCTCTCCGGCGCACATCAAGTGCCTCTGGCGTTCTTCGGCCACAGCATGGGCGCTTCCGTCGCCCACGAAGTCGCTCTGCGCCTGACGTCACAGACCCACGGCGGCGGCCCTGCGCAACTCTTCGCCTCCGGTCGGCCCGGACCCGGAAGGGCCGATGGTCGGGGCCTCGCGGACGCAAGCGACGAAGAACTGAAGAGGACCTTATCGACATGGGGGGAACGGACACGGCTGCGTTTGCCCACCCTGAACTGCGTGCGCTGTTGCTTCCGGCGATCCGCGCGGACTACGTGCTCGTCGAAGGGCACGATGCAGCGCCTGCTCCGGAGAGCATTCTGGACATCCCCGTCTTCGCCTACTAGGGCGACCAGGACCAGGAGGCTGCACAACCCGTTGTTCCGTAGAAACACATGAGCACGTCCAGTTCAATCCGGTCGGCTGGAGGACCGGACCATGCAAGAGGATTCGGGCCCCCGGATGCGGTGCTCGCTTCATAGAGTCGGTCGAACAAAACGCTGAGGTGCAGAACATGTCCGAGTACGTAGACGGCCGCCGGAGCCTCACGGCAGGACAGCTGGGAATCTGGAACGCCCAGCGGCTCGAGCCGGACAGCCCTGCCTACAATATCGGTGAGTACCTGGAAATTCACGGAAGGCTGGACACGGTCCTGTTCGAGTCGGCACTCGGGCAGACGATCGAAGAAGTCGACGCCGCTCGTTTGCGCTTCTCGGTGAACGACGGCGACGTCTCACAGTGCTTAGGACGGGATGTCGACTGGTTCTTGAACCGGATCGACCTGAGCTCCGCGACCGATCCGCGCGCGGCTGCAGAGGAATGGATGCGGGCCGACATGCGCCGTCCGTTCGACGTTCTGAAGGGGCCACTGTTCAATATCGCGCTCTTCAAGGTCGCGGAGGACCTCTACTTCTGGTACCAGCGGACCCACCACCTGATCGTTGACGCATACAGCGCCTCGCTGGTGGCGGCCCGTTGTGCAGAGATATACACCGCTCTCGCCCACGGGACGTCCACCGCGGATGGGACCCTCCAGTCGGTTACAGTACTGATGGACGCGGACGCCGCATATCGGACCTCTGCGGAGTTCGAGTGCGATCGCGATTTCTGGGTGGGTGTCCTCGCAGACCTACCCGAAACGCTGCGCCCCAGCGGTCCGTCCGCGACGGGCTCGCTGGGATCATCAATCCGGGCCTCGATGGAGATCCCGTCGGCGGACGCTGTGGAACTTAGGGCAGCGGCTCGGCGTCTGAAGACGGGCTTCCCCGTGCTCCTCATTGCGGCTGCCGCGGTATGCCTCAGCCGGAGTGCCGGGTCGGACGAGATCATCCTCGGTATCCCAACCCTCGGGCGCAAGGGGAGCACTGAGCGCAAGATTCCCGGCATGATGGCGAATGTCCTGCCAGTCCGTTTCCGGGTACGTCAGGAGAGCACGCTGGAAGCGTTCATCCGTGACACCTCACGGAGTCTTCGGGAAGCTATCCGGCATCAGCAGTACCGCTACGAGGACATGCTGCGCGACGTGCAGCTTGTCGGCCGCGGAAGTCTCTTTTCCACGGTCGTGAACGTCATGTCGTTCCCCTACGACATGACCTTTGACGATCTTTCCGTCACCGCACACAACCTCTCGGTTGGCAATACCCATGAACTCTGCATATCCGTCTACGAAAGGTCGGTCGGCGACGCCCTCGATATCGCCTTCGACGCGAACTCCGCACTCCATGACCCGGAATCGAACAAGCTCACGGCCGAACTCTACCGTAACGCGCTGGTCTGGGTGGCCAAGGCCGCTCCTCAGGACCGGGTCGGCCAATGGGAGGTCTTGGATGCGGCGGAGCGTGAACAACTGCTGGTGGAGTTCAATGACACGGCGCGGTCGGTGCCGGATGCCACGGTGGTGGAGTTGTTCGAGGCCCGTGCCGCGCGGGCCCCGGAGGCGGTGGCGGTGGTCGGCGACGACGGCACCCGGCTGACCTATGCGGAGCTGAACGCACGGGCCAACCGCCTGGCCCGGTTGCTGGTGGAACACGGTGCGGGCCCGGAGGCCCGGGTCGCGGTGCTGATGGAACGCTCACCACAGATGGTGACCGCGCTGTTGGCGGTCCTGAAGAGCGGCGCGGCGTACGTACCGCTGGACCCGGCCTACCCCGGCGAACGGATCGCCTACATGCTCGGTGACACCCGGCCCGCAGTCCTGCTCACGAGTGACGGGTTGCCGGTGCCCCGGCATGATGTGTCGCTGCACACCATCGCTCTCGATATCCCCCAGACCGCCACCCGCCTGGCCGAACTACCCGCCGGCGACCTCCGTGACAGCGACCGGAGGAGTCCTCTGCTGCCGTCGCATCCGGCGTACGTGATCTACACATCGGGCTCCACCGGCCGGCCCAAGGGCGTCGTCCTACCGCACCGAGGCATCGACCGGCTGGTCCACAAGACGGAACGTTTCCCGATCACCCCGGACGATGTTCTCGCTCATACGGTGTCGCCTTCCTTCGACGGCGCCATCCCAGAGATCTGGGGGGCGCTGCTGAACGGTGCGACCCTGGCCGTCGCCCCGGCGCAGATCCTGTCCGTCGCCGAGCTGCGCGCGTTCCTCACCCGCTGTGCAGTGACCGCCGCGACGCTGCCCACGGGGTTGTTCCACGAGGTGGTGGACATCGATCCGGACTCACTGGCTGGCCTGCGCTGGCTTCTCGTCGGTGGTGAGGCGCTCTCCCCCCGGCACTGCCGTGCCCTGCTCCACCACCTGCCCGCACTGCGGCTGGTCAACGGATACGGTCCCACAGAGAACACCACCTGGACCACCACCTACCCGGTCCCCGCCGGTTTCCCCGGCGACAGTACGGGTGTGCCTGTCGGCGCTCCCATCCCCGACACCCGTGTCTACGTGCTGGACGCTGCCCTGCAGCCGTGCCCGCCGGGGGTGGCCGGTGAGTTGTACCTGGCCGGTGCGGGTCTGGCGCGTGGATATCTGAACCGTCCGGGTCTGACGGCGGAGCGGTTCGTGGCCGATCCGTACGGCATCACGCCGGGCGGGCGGATGTACCGCACCGGTGACCTGGCCCGCTGGAACGCCGATGGTGTGCTGGAGTTCCTGGGACGTACGGACGGTCAGGTGAAGCTGCGGGGGTTCCGGATCGAGCTGGGCGAGGTCGAGGCCGCCGTGGCCGGCTGTGCGGGAGTGGCGCAGGCCGTGGTGGTGGTGCGCGAGGAACGTCCGGGAGACAGGCGTCTGGTCGCCTACGTCGTACCGGCCGCGGGTGATGGCCCGGACGACACCGCCCGTCTGACCACGCAAATTCGCACCCGTGCGGCGGCGATGCTGCCGCAGTACATGGTGCCGTCGGCATTCGTGGTGCTCGAGGCGCTTCCGTTGACAATCAACGGCAAGGTGGACCGTGGGGCCCTGCCCGCACCCGAGTGGAACACAGCCGGCTCCTACCGTGCGCCTGCCACCGAACGCGAGGAGATCCTGTGCGCCCTGTTCGCGGAGGTCCTCGGCGTCCCGCGGGTCGGGATGGACGACAGCTTCTTCGAACTCGGCGGAGACTCCCTGCTGGCAACACGCCTCATCGGCCGCATTCGAACGGCTATGGGTCTGGAGCTTGACATGAAGCCACTGTTCGAAAACCCCACAGTCGCCGGAGTCGTCAATCGACTCGGCGACATGAAGAAGGCGCGTCCGGTATTGCGCCGCATGGACAAGTCGAACTACAAGGAGCACTCATGATTCCGGTGTCGTTTGCTCAGCGGTCTTTGTGGTTCCTGGGTCGGCTGGAGGGGCCGAGCGCGACGTACAACGTTCCGTTGGTGGTGCGGCTGCGTGGTGAGCTTGATCTGAAGGCGCTGGATTTGGCGCTGGTGGATGTGGTGGGTCGGCATGAGAGCCTGCGGACGGTGTTCGTGGAGGTGGACGGCCAGCCGTACCAGCGGATTTTGTCGGTGGAGGAGGCTGCTCCGACGCTCGTGGTGCGGGAGAGCGACGGCGAGCGTATCTCGGCTGATGTCGCGGAAGTGTCGGCTTACGCGTTTGATCTGGAGTCTGAGATTCCAGTGAGGACGTGGCTGTTCGACGTCGCACCGGGTGAGTGGGTTCTGGTCGCGGTGGTGCATCACATTGCGGGTGACGGCTGGTCGTTAGGTCCCTTTGCGCGGGATCTGGGAGTGGCGTATGCGAGCCGGTGTGAGGGTGCAGCTCCTCGGTGGGAGCCGTTGCCGGTGCAGTACACGGATTACACGTTGTGGCAGCGTGAGCTGCTGGGAGACGAGGGTGATCCTGACAGTACGGTTGCGGGGCAGATGGAGTTCTGGCGGGGTGAGCTTGCCGGGATTCCGCAGGAGTTGGCTCTGCCGCTCGACCGGCCGCGTCCGGTGGCGGCGTCGTATCTGGGTGATGTGGTGGAGCTGGCGCTCGATGCGCGGGTGCACCGTGCTGTGGTGAGCCTTGCGCGTGAGCGTGGAGCGAGCGTGTTCATGGTGCTGCAGGCCGCGGTGGCGGCTTTGCTGTCCCGGTTGGGTGCGGGCACTGATATTCCGATTGGTTCGCCGGTGGCGGGGCGGTCGGATGAGGCACTGGATGATCTGGTCGGGTTCTTTGTGAACACGCTGGTGCTGCGGACGGATGTGTCGGGGGATCCGTCGTTCGCGGAACTGGTGGAACGGGCTCGGGAGACGGATCTGCGGGCGTTCGGGGCGCAGGATGTGCCGTTCGAGCGTTTGGTGGAGGTGCTGAACCCTGTCCGGTCAATGGCGCGGCATCCGTTGTTCCAGGTGGCGTTGGCGTTCCAGACCGCGCCGGCGTCGGAGCTGGTGATGCCGGGTCTGGAGGTGGTGGTCGAGTTGGGGGGGACGCAGACGGCGAAGTTCGATCTGTCGTTCCATCTGGCGGAGTCCTTCACCGGGCGGGGTGAGCCGGCCGGGATCACGGGTGGGATCGAGTTCGCCACAGATTTGTTCGACCGCTCCACGATCGAGAGGATGGCCGGCTGGCTGGCCCGTCTGCTGGAGGAGGTTCTGGCCGATCCGGAGCGGCCGGTCAGCCGGGCACGCGTTGCCGACGACGCCGAGCGGTACCTGGTACTGGAAGAGTGGAACGACACCGCTGTTGCGGTGGCGGACGACACACTGCCTGTGTTGTTCGAAGAGCAGGTCGCGCGGACACCGGATTCCGTCGCGGTGGTGTTCGACGGCGTGGAGGTGTCGTATCGCGAGGTGAATAAGCGGGCGAACCGGCTGGCGCGGCTGCTGGCCGGGCAGGGTGCGGGTCCGGAGCGGTTCGTCGCCATCGCCCTGCCCCGTTCCATCGACCTGGTGACCGCGCTGCTGGCCGTGCTGAAGACCGGTGCCGCCTATGTGCCCGTCGACCCGGACTACCCCGTCGACCGCATCGCCTGCATCCTCGACGACGCCGACCCGATGTGTGTGGTCACGCTGCAGGACAACAGCGGGGTCGAGCTGCCGGCCGGTACCACCCGGATCGCCCTCGACGACCCGGCCACGCAGCACGCTCTCGATGCGCAGGCGACGGAGGACCTCACCGATGCCGAGCGGGTTGCTCCCCTGGATGCGCACATGCTGGCATATGTGATCTACACATCGGGTTCCACTGGGCGGCCCAAGGGCGTCGTCGTCGGCCACGGCGCACTCGTCAACCACCTCGCCGCCGTCGCCGAACGCGTCCCACTCCGCGCAGGCGATCGCCTCGTCGCCGTGACGACGGTCTCTTTCGACATCGCCGCCCTTGAGCTATTTCTGCCCCTCGTCTCCGGCGCCGCCGTCGTCCTCGCCCACCGCGATACCGTTCGCGACCCGGTCGCCCTGCGCGACTTGGTCCGCACCAGCGGCGCCACCGTCCTGCAGGCCGTGCCTTCCCTGTGGCGCGCTCTACTCGAAGCAGGCGACTGGCCAGCGGGCGTGCGCGCCTTGGTCGGCGGCGAGGCAGTGCCCGAGGAGTTGGCCGCCCGGCTGCGCGCCCTGGATGTGACCGCCGTCAACCTGTACGGACCTACCGAGGCCACCATCTGGGCCACCTCCGCCGAGGTCGCCGAGGACCCCACGGTCATCGGCCGTCCTTTCGCCAACACCCGCGTCTATGTGCTGGATGCCGCCCTGCAGCCCTGCCCTCCAGGAGTGGCGGGCGAACTCT
>NZ_JADWYM010000055.1 GCF_022414535.1 Streptomyces sp. MUM 2J | reverse complement strand
ATGACCGGCGTGACGATCGCCGGGATGATCGTGGTGGTTTCCGGCGTGATGACCGCCGTGACGATCGTGGGGATCGTGGTGGGTTCCGGGGCCGTGACGACCGGCGTGATGACCGCCGGGATGATCGTGGTGGTTTCCGGCGTGATGACCGCCGTGACGATCGCCGGGATGATCGTGGTGGTTTCCGGCGTGACGACCGCCGTGACGATCGTGGTGGGTTCCGGGGCCGGGACGACCGCGGTGGCCGTGGGCCGCGCCGTGACGACCGCGGCGGTCGGCCAGGCGGGTTCCGCGGGCGTGATGACCGGCGTGACGACCGGCGTGGCGGCGGCGGGCGGTTCCGCGACGAGCGCGACCGGGACCGGGAGCCGATCAAGCGGCTGCCGATCCCGGAGGACGTCACGGGCGACGAGATCGACAAGGACGTGCGGCAGGAGCTGCAGAGCCTGCCCAAGACGCTCGCCGAGGACGTCGCCAAGAACCTGGTGATGGTCGCGCGGCTCATCGACGAGGACCCCGAGGGCGCCTACGGCTACTCCCGCGTGGCGCTGCGGCTGGCGTCGAGGGTCGCCGCGGTGCGCGAGGCGGCAGGTTTCGCGGCGTACGCGAACCAGAAGTACGCCGAGGCACTCGCCGAGTTCCGGGCGGCGCGGCGGATGACCGGCAGCGTGGAGCTGTGGCCCGTGATGGCGGACTGCGAGCGCGGGCTCGGACGGCCGGAGAAGGCGCTGGACATGGCCGGGGCGACCGAGGTGCACAAGCTCGACAAGGCCGGTCAGGTGGAGATGCGGCTCGTCGCGGCCGGTGCCCGGCGTGACATGGGGCAGTTGGACGCGGCCATCGTGACGCTCCAGAGCCCTGAGCTGGCCTCCCACTCCGTGCAGCCCTGGACCGCGCGGCTGCGGTACGCGTACGCGGAAGCGCTGCTGGCCGCCGGCCGTCTCGACGAGGCCCGGGAGTGGTTCGCCAAGGCCGTGGAGGCCGACCGGGACGGCAGCACGGACGCCTCCGACCGGCTCGCCGAGCTGGACGGCGTGGAATTCGTCGACGCGCTCGACGAGAACCAGAACGAGGACGCGGGCGAGGGCGGGAACGCGACCGACGTCACGCGCCCTGACGCGGCCGAGGATGCGAGCGAGACCGGGGGTGCCTCCGGTGGCGAGGACGCGCGCGACGGCGACGTCTGACATCCGCACACCGTCATGAGGAAGGGGCGGGGCCCTGATCGCCCCGCCCCTTCGGCGTTCCTGCCGTGCCTCAGGGCTCCAGTGCGCGCAGGACCAGTCCCGAGGCCGGTTTCGGGCCGAACGAGGTCGACTTGCGGGGCATCGTGACACCCTGGCGGGCCAGGCCGCGGACGACGTCCTCGCGCACCGGATGCATCAGGACGGCCGTACCGCCGTCGCGTTCGGCCTTCGCGACGGTGGCGGCCGTGTCGTGGATGTAGGCGATGTCGGCCGGGGAGTCCTCGGCGATGTGCCAGACGTGGTCCAGGAGCGCGGCGTGCAGGACCGTGGCGTCGAGGCTGCGCCAGGCCGCGGGACGGTCGGTGGGGACCGTGCGGGCCAGCAGCCCGGGGTCGGGGCGGTCGATCAGATGGAAGGCGCCGTCCCCGGCCAGCAGGAACGCGTTGCTGTCGCAGGCCGCATCGGCGAGGGCCGCCAGCGCCTCGGCGAGCGGTGCCTCCAGCCGTCGTACGCGGAACAGCCCCTCCACAGCGGCCACGGCGTCGGCGACCGGCAGGCCGTGCAGGAGACGGTGGATGGCCCGGACGCGCAGCGGGTAGCGGGCGGTGTCCACGAGGAGGACCAGACCGTAGTCCCAGGGGCTGGGGGAGGGATGCTCCGCGCGGAGACGGCGGTAGGTGGCCCAGCGGTGGTGGCCGTCGGCGATCAGGGCCTGGTGCTCCGCCAGCTCCGCCTGGACGCGGGCCACGTCGGCGTGGTCGGTGATGGCCCACAGGCGGTGGCTGAAACCGTCCTCGGTGGTGGTGGACAGCAGCGGGGGCAGTTCGGCCGTGCGCTCGACCAGCTTGGTCGTGGCGGCTGCCGCGGCGTCGCCCCGGTAGGTCAGCAGCAGAGGTTCCAGGTTGGCGGAGGTCGCGCGCATCAGGGCGGCGCGGTCGGCGACCACGTGCGGCATCACGTCCTCGTGCGGGAGGACCACACCGTCCGACGGCTCGGACACGCGCAGGGCGCCGATGAGGCCGCGCTGGAGCATGCCGTCACCGTCGTGCTGCTCGTACACGTACAGGGCCGGTTCGGCGTCGGCCGTCAGGACGCCCTCGGCGCGCCAGCGGCGCAGGGTGCCGGCGGCCTGCTCGTTGCGGGCGGTGGGGGTGCCGGCCTGCGGCAGGATCAGACGGACGATGTTGTGCGGGTCAGCGGCCTCAAGATGGTGCAGGCCGTCTGGGCGGACGACGACGTCGTACGGAGGGGACGTCACGGCGGCGAGACTGCCGACCCGGTCGGGGTCGTAGCGCAGGCCTCGGAACGGGGTCAGTTCCAGGCCTCGGGGCGCCGTTGCTTCCGAGTGACCTGCAGAGTTCATCCCGGCATCGTACGTGTGCCGGTGGCATGCGGGATGATCGGGGGAAAGCGAGCGACCGAGGAGCGGTGCGGAATGAGCCAGAGCGTCAGGACGAGGCCCGAGGGCAGCGCGCGGGCCTTGAGCGAGGCGTACGACACGGCACTGCTCGACCTGGACGGCGTGGTGTACGCGGGCGGGCGGGCGATCGTGCACGCCGTGGAGTCGCTCGCCGTTGCCCGGTCCGGCGGCATGCACCTGGCGTACGTCACCAACAACGCGCTGCGGACCCCGGACGCGGTGGCTGCTCACCTGACCGAGTTGGGGATACCGACCGGGGCGGAGGACGTGATCACTTCCGCGCAGGCGGTGGCGCGGCTGATCGCCGAGCAGCTGCCCGCCGGGTCGCGGGTGCTGGTCGTGGGGGGCGAGGGGCTGCGGGTGGCGCTGCGGGAGCGGGGCCTGGAGCCGGTGGAGTCCGCCGACGACGATCCGGCCGCCGTGGTGCAGGGCTTCGGCGGGCCCGACCTGGCCTGGGGACGGTTCGCGGAGGCGTCCTACGCCATCGCCCGCGGAGTGCCGTGGTTCGCGTCCAACACCGACCTGACGATCCCGAGCGGCCGGGGTATCGCGCCGGGCAACGGCGCTGCGGTGGAGGTCGTGCGGATCGCGACGGGCGCGGAGCCGCAGGTGGCGGGCAAGCCGCTGCCGCCCATGCACAGGGAGACGATCCTGCGGACCGGGGCCGAGCGGCCTCTGGTGGTCGGCGACCGGCTCGACACGGACATCGAGGGGGCGTTCAACGGCGGAGTCGACTCGCTGCTGGTGCTGACCGGCGTCACCGACGGCGCGCAGCTGCTGGCCGCGCCACCGCAGCACCGGCCGACGTACGTGGACGCGGATCTGCGGGGCATGCTCGGCGGCCAGCCCGAGGTCGCGGGCACGGGCGACGGGTTCCGGTGCGGCGGGTGGACGGCGTCGGCCGGTGCGGAGCGACTGGAACTCGACGGTGACGGGGCGGTCCTGGACGGCCTGCGCGCGCTGTGCGGGGCGGCCTGGACCGCGGCCGGCGAGGGCTCGTGCGGGCTCGACACGGGCAAGGCGCTGGCGCGCCTGGGGCTGTGAGGCCGGGCGGTCGACGCCCGCCCGGAAGGTCGCCCGGACCCTCGGCCTGTTGCCCCGGCCGGCGATCGCGCCGGACGGCATGACCGTCCCCGGCCTCGTCGGCCGGGGCCGCCACCCGCACCAGGGCATCCGCGGGTGGCGGCCGCTGCCGCGACGGGGCGAACATCGCCCGGCACGCCCCTAGAGGAGCTTCCTGAGCCGGAACAGGTCCATCAGCCCGGCTTCCAGCCGCACCCGGCCCGAGCCCCAGGCCCGGGCGAAGTGCAGGTCGCCGTCGACGAGGGCGACCAGGTCGTCCCCCGACAGGACAAGCCTTATCTCGGCCCTCTCCCGCGGCGATCCCGGGAGGGTGTCGTCCACCCGGATCCGGCCGCCGGTCATCCGCCCGACGAAGGTGACGTCGAGGTCCTTGATGTGGCAGCTCACCGAACGGTCCAGGGACACGGCCTCATGGACGTTCCCCTCGGCACGCTGCATGTTGTCCGAAAGCTTCTCGAGTGCGGCGCGGCACTCCTCGATCGTGGCCATCGCGATCGACGGTACCCCAGTGGTTCGGGGTAGCGTCTGGGCATGAGCGACACCCTGCCCGGAGCCGACGTGCGAGTGGAACACGCGGAGGGGCCCGAGGAGGGCCCTGCCGCCACGGCCCCCCTGGACGTGCCCCGCACCTCCACCGGCAACGCCGGCGTCGACGCCGTCCTGGAGCGGCTCGCCGACGCCGACCACCTCACCACGGACGGGCACGTCGAGGTGTACGAGGATGTACACCGGGGTTTGCGCGACGCGCTCACCGCGCTCGACACGCGCCCGGGACCTCCGGCGCCCACCCGCGACCCGGCCGCCGCCCCCCAATGAGACCCTTCGGGTCGCACCCTTCGGATTCGTCGTACGGGAACAGGAGCTGAACCGAACGTGGCAGGAGTCGCACGCCGCCGTCTGGACGCGGAGCTGGTCCGCCGGAAGCTCGCGCGCTCGCGTGAGCACGCCAGCCAGCTGATCGCCGCCGGCCGGGTCACCGTGGGCAAGACCGTCGCGACCAAACCGGCCACGCAGGTGGAGACCGCCGCCGCGATCGTTGTCAGCACCGATGACAGTGATCCCGACTACGTCTCCCGCGGCGGGCACAAGCTCGCCGGAGCGCTGGAGGCGTTCGTACCCAAGGGCCTCGTCGTCCGGGGGCGGCGGGCGCTCGACGCCGGCGCCTCCACGGGTGGCTTCACCGACGTCCTGCTGCGCGCCGGAGCCGCGCACGTCGTCGCCGTCGACGTCGGGTACGGGCAACTCGCGTGGACTCTGCGGAGCGATGAACGCGTCACCGTCAAGGACCGTACGAACGTACGCGAGTTGACGCTCGAGGCGATCGACGGAGTGCCGGTGGAGCTTGTCGTGGGAGATCTGTCCTTCATCCCGCTCGGGCTGGTGCTGCCCGCCCTGGTGCGGTGCGTGACGCCGGATGCCGATCTGGTGATGATGGTCAAGCCGCAGTTCGAGGTGGGCAAGGAGCGGCTGGGCAGCGGGGGTGTCGTACGGAGTCCGCAGCTGCGGGCGGAGGCCGTGCGGGGCGTGGCCGGGAAGGCTTGGGAACTGGGGCTCGGGGTGAAGGGTGTCACCGCCAGTCCGCTGCCCGGGCCGTCCGGGAACGTCGAGTACTTTCTGTGGCTGTGTGCCGGGGCGCCCGCCCCGGACCCGGCCGACGTTGACCGTGCAGTGGCGGAGGGGCCGCGTTGACACAGAACCGAGCTCGTACTGTTTTCCTGCTCGCCCACACGGGAAGGCCTGCGGCCATCCGCAGTGCGGAGCTCGTGGTCAAAGGACTCCTGCGGTCCGGCATCGGGGTGCGCGTCCTGGAGTACGAGGCACTGGACCTGCCCCTGCCCGACGAGGTGGAGACGGTCAAGGAGGCGACCCCGCAGTGCCTCGACGGGTGCGAGCTGCTCATCGTCCTCGGTGGTGACGGGACGCTGCTGCGCGGTGCCGAGTTCGCGCGGGCGTCCGGGGTGCCGATGCTCGGCGTCAACCTCGGCCGGGTCGGCTTCCTCGCCGAGGCCGAGCGGGACGACCTGGACAAGGTCGTCGACCGGGTGGTGGCGCGCTCGTACGAGGTCGAGGAGCGGATGACCGTCGACGTCGTCGTCCACCGCAACGGCGACATCGTGCACACCGACTGGGCGCTCAACGAGGCCGCCGTGCAGAAGGCCGGCGCGGAGAAGCTGCTTGAGGTGGTGCTGGAGGTCGACGGGCGCCCGGTGACGGGGTTCGGGTGCGACGGGATCGTCCTGTCGACCCCCACCGGCTCCACCGCGTACGCGTTCTCCGCCGGCGGGCCCGTGGTGTGGCCGGAGGTGGAGGCGCTGCTGATGGTGCCGATCAGCGCGCACGCGCTGTTCGCGAAGCCGCTGGTCACCTCGCCGGACTCGGTGCTCGCGGTCGAGGTGCTGCCGCACATTCCGCCCGGTGTGCTGTGGTGCGACGGGCGGCGGACGGTGGAACTGCCGCCGGGGGCGCGCGTCGAGGTCCGGCGGGGTGCCGTGCCCGTGCGGCTGGCCCGGCTGCACCACGCGTCCTTCACGGACCGGCTGGTGGCGAAGTTCGCGCTGCCGGTCGCCGGGTGGCGGGGGGCGCCGCACTGAGTGCCGTCCCGGCACGCACGTGCCGGACGCCGCACCTCGACCGGCCGGACCGCCGCCCGCGGGGGTGACACAGGCGGGGCGGTCGCACTCCCCGGCCCGGACCTCGTATGGTCTTCACCGTGCTGGAAGAGATGCGGATACGGTCACTCGGAGTCATCGACGACGCCGTCGTCGAGCTGTCGCCCGGGTTCACCGCCGTCACCGGTGAGACGGGTGCGGGCAAGACCATGGTGGTCACCAGCCTCGGGCTGCTGCTCGGCGGTCGGGCTGATCCGGCCCTCGTGCGGATCGGCGCAGGCAAGGCGGTCGTGGAGGGGCGCATCGCCGTGTCGCCCGGTGCCACCGCCGTCGTACGGGCCGAGGAGGCGGGGGCGGAGCTGGACGACGGGGCGCTGCTGGTCAGCCGTACCGTTTCGGCCGAGGGGCGCTCGCGGGCGCATCTGGGCGGCCGGTCGGTGCCGGTGGGGCTCCTCGCCGAACTCGCCGACGACCTGGTGGCCGTGCACGGGCAGACCGACCAGCAGGGGCTGCTGAAGCTGTCCCGGCAGCGTCAGGCACTGGACCGGTACGCCGGGGAGGCCGTGGCAGTGCCGCTCGCCAGGTACACCGAGACCCACCGAAGGCTGCGCGCGGTCTCCGCGGAGCTGGAGGAGATCACCACGCGTGCGCGGGAGCGGGCCCAGGAAGCCGACATGCTCCGGTACGGGCTGGACGAGATCGCCGCGGTCGAGCCGCGCGCCGGGGAGGACGCGGAACTCGCCGCGGAGGCCGAGCGGCTGGGCCATGCCGAGGCGCTGTCGTCGGCCGCGACGGCCGCGCACGCCGCTCTCGCGGGTAACCCGGAGGACCCCGAGGGCATCGACGCGGCCACTCTCGTCGCGGGCGCCCAGCGGGCTCTGGAGGCCGTACGGTCGCACGATCCGGCGCTGGCCGCGCTCGCCGACCGGATCGGGGAGATCGGGATCCTGCTCGGTGACGTGGCCGGGGAGCTGGCGGGATACGCCGACGACCTGGACGCCGATCCGTTGCGGCTGTCGGCCGTCGAGGAGCGGCGGGCCGTGCTGACCGGGCTGACGCGGAAGTACGGCGAGGACGTCGCCGCCGTGCTGGCCTGGGCCGAGCAGAGCGCCGCCCGCATGGACGAGCTGGACGGCGACGACGAGCGGATCGGGGAACTGACCGCCGAGCGGGACGCGCTGCGGAGCGAACTGGGCGGGCTGGCGCGGGCCCTGACGGACGCCCGGACCGAGGCCGCCGAGCGGTTCGCCGCCGCAGTCACCGCCGAGCTGGCCTCGCTGGCGATGCCGCACGCGCGCGTGTCCTTCGCCATCCGGCAGACCGAGGACCCGGAGGGCGTCGAGGCCGGCGGGCGCACGGTCGCGTACGGGCCGTCGGGCGTCGACGAGGTCGAGCTGCTGCTCGCCCCGCATCCCGGGGCGCCCCCGCGGCCGATCGCCAAGGGCGCGTCGGGCGGTGAGCTGTCGCGTGTGATGCTCGCCGTCGAGGTCGTCTTCGCGGGCACGGACCCCGTGCCGACGTACCTCTTCGACGAGGTCGACGCCGGTGTCGGCGGCAAGGCCGCCGTCGAGATCGGACGGCGGCTGGCGAAGCTGGCGCGGAGCGCGCAGGTCGTCGTCGTCACCCATCTGCCGCAGGTGGCCGCCTTCGCGGACCGGCAGCTGCTCGTGGAGAAGACCAACGACGGCTCCGTGACCCGCTCCGGTGTGAAGGCGCTGGAGGGCGAGGACCGCATCCGCGAGCTGTCGCGGATGCTCGCCGGCCAGGAGGACTCCGAGACCGCCCGCGCGCACGCGGAGGAACTGCTGGCGACGGCCCGCGCCGACCGCTGACGCCCGGGCCCGCGACGAGCGGGACACCGATCGCGTCACCCCGCGCCCGGCCCGCCGCGGCGCGGGGTGGGCGGACACGGCCCGGCGCCGGGACGGCCGCGAGCCCGGGCCGGTGGGCGAGCCGTCCGCCGCCGGGGCCACGTCGGCCGTGCTCCCCGATGATCCGGGGGAGGCGTGATGTCGGGGGACACCCGTGCGCACGCGCCGGGCGCGACTCTCGGCGCAGCCGTCGTCGCGGGCAACGGGCGGACCGGGCCGCTGGCGCCCGCTGCCGCGCCGGCGGCCGCGGCGGTGTGCGGGGACCGGGTGGGCCGGGCAGTTCCTTCACTCGTGTGAGTGATGTGGGAGTGCGGGCTGACCAAGCGCGCGCCCCCGGTGTTCCCGTAACGCCCGTGCGTCCTGGCATTCTTGGCGGGGTGCGGGGAGACCTCCGCACGGCACACACCCGGCGAGTGATCCTTCTGTACGTTTCTTCGTGACCGCCCGACGCCGAACCAGGAGCCCCGGCCACGTGAGCCCGATCAGCCCCTCACCGCACGGCCAGTTGCCGCTGCGCACCGTGCAGGTGCTGGGCGGAGGCAACGCCGGCAGCAGCGCCCACGTGCGCTCCCTGGCCGCCGGGCTCGTCGCGCGGGGCGTGCGCGTCACGGTGTGCGCCCCCGCCGAGGCGGATCACGCCTACGGCTTCACCGCGACCGGCGCCGACCACGTGCACGTGCCACGGAGCAGCGACCCCGCCTCCGTCGCCGCCCTGCGGGCGGCCTGCACCGACGCCGACCTGGTGCACGCGCACGGTCTGCACGCCTCCTTCCGGGCCGTCCTCGCGCTCAGCGGCCGCACCACCCCGCTCGTCGTCACCTGGCACAACCACGCGTATGCCGAAGGCGCGCGCGCCCATCTGGTGCGCCTGTTGGAGCGGCGCGTGGTGAAGGCCGCGGCCGTGGTGCTGGGCACCAGTTCGGACCTGGTGGACCGGGCCCGCCGCACCGGTGCGCGCGACGCGCGGCTCGCGGCGGTCGGCCTGCCGGGTCGGCGACCCGCCCCGGGACCGGAGGACCCCGAGCGGCCCCGGCCCAAGCTGCACGCCGAACTGGGCTCCACCGGACGCCCGTTGCTCGTCGCCGTGGGCTCACTCGACCGGCACCGCGGGTACGGCGTGCTGCTGGACGCGTCGCGCACCTGGCGCCGGCTCGACCCGCCGCCCCTGCTCGTCATCGCCGGGGAGGGGCCGCTGCGGACCCATCTCCAGGGCCGTATCGAGCGCGAGGAGCTTCCGGTTCGGCTCCTCGGACGCCGCGGCGACGTGGGCGAACTGCTCGCGGCCGCCGATCTCGCGCTGCTGCCCGGCGGCCGGGAGGCACGCTCGGTGCTCGCGCAGGAGGCCCTGCACGCGAGGGTCCCGCTGGTCGCCGTCGACGCCGCGGGCATCCGCGAACTCGTGGGCGACGCCGCCGAACTCGTCCCCGAAGCGGACGAGGCGGCGCTCGCCGCCGCGGTCGTCCGGTTGCTCGGGGACCCCGTGCGGTGCGAGGAACTGCGGGACAACGGGGTACGGCAGAGGGCCACCTGGCCGACCGAGGACGAGACGGTCGCCCAGGTCCTCAGCGTCTACGACGAGTTGACCCAGCCGCGCCCGCTCGCCTAGAGCCCCGTCAGACGGCGTTCGCCCCCGTCCGGTCGCGGGGCCCGCGCTGGCCGGTCCGCTCGGTGGCGGGTGCCACGGTTCCGGCGAGCCCTCAGCCGACGTGCCGCCGCGCCCGCAGCGCCAGGCTCAGGGCGAGCACCGTCTGCGGGTCGTCCAGGTCGGTGCCGAGCAGTTCACCGATCCGGGCCAGCCGGTTGTACAGGGTCTGCCGGTTGAGGTGGAGTTCGCGGGCCGTCTCCGCCTTGCGGCCGGCGTGGGCGAGATAGGTCTCCAGCGTGGGCAGCAGCGGCGGCCGCGAGCGCTGGTCGTGGTCGCGGAGCGGACCGATGGCGCGGTCGACGAACGCCGCCAGGTCCGGATGGCCGCGCAGCCGCCACAGCAGCAGGTCGATGTCGAGGCGGCGGGCGTCGTACCAGGGACGGTCGGTGAGTCCCTGCGCCGCGGTCGCCGTCTCCGCCGCGTGCCTGAGGCCCGCGGAAGCCGCCGCCCACCCGCCCGCGACGCCGACCACCACCACCGGCGGCTGTCCGCCCGGCCGCTGCATCCCCGCCCGCTCCACCCCCGCGCGCAGCGCCGCGGCGACCCGGTCCGCGACGGCCGGGCGCTCCGGCTCCGAACGCAGGCCGAGCAGCACCAGCACGCGGCCCTCCACCGGCCGCACGCCGAGCAGCACCGGCACGCCCACCGAGGTCAGTTCCTCCGCGACCGCCCGCGCCAGCACCGCCCAGCCGCCGCCGGGGGAGAGGGCGTCGCCCAGCCGCATCACGACCGGCAGCAGTGGCCCGGCGCCCGGCCTGAAGCCCAGTACGCGGGCCTGCGCCGGGGCGTCCTCCTCGGTGATCCGGCCCTCGGCGAGGTCGGTGAGGAAGTCGCCGCGTCCGCGCGCGGCCAGCTCCTCCTCCTGCCGGGCCTGCATCAGCACCACCGCCAGGATCCCCGCCGCCCGTTCGGCGGCGATGCGGTGCACGGGCGCGAGCGGGGACCGCACCGGCAGCAGCACCAGCCGGGCCCGCACCGCGCCCGCTCCCGCCCCACCGCCCGGCACGTCGACCAGGACCGAACCCGACGGCGGTGGCACGTCCTTGTGCTGGCCGCGCAGTCCCTCCCAGACCTGCAGCGGGTCCGCACCCTCGGGCCCGGCGCCGGCGGCGTACAGCAGCCGGCCGTCTGCCGTCTCCAGGAACACCGGGTTGCCGCTGAAGTCCGCCAGGATGCCGAGGACCTGGGGCACCCCGCCGCCGCCCAGCAGAGCCCCGGTGCAGCGGCGGTGCACCTCCTCCGCCCGCTGCAGCAGGGCGTAGTGGCCGTTGACGATCTCGGTGTGGATCTCCTCGGTCACCGTCACGAACGGCACCTCGCGGTGCAGCTGGACGAGCGGCAGCCCGGCCGAGCGCGCCGTGTCGACCAGGGGCGCCGGCAGCCGGGTGAACCGCGGGCCCAGCTCGATCACCAGGGCCGCGATGTCCCGCTCCGCCAGCGTCCGTACGAACGCCCGCTGCTCGGCCGGACGGGTGCCCAGCCCGTAGCCGGTGGTCAGCAGCAGCTCACCGCCCTTGAGCAGGGAGGCGATGTGGGGCACCTCGCCCGCGTGCACCCACCGCACGGTGCGGTGCAGCCGGTCGGCGCCCGCGAGCACCTCGGGCAGCCCGCTGCGCAGCCCCGGCAGCTCCAGTGCCCGCTGCACGGTGATCCCGGCGCCCTGGGTGTCGAATCGGTGGTCGGTGCGGGTGTCCATGCAGCGGACGCTACCTGCGCGTGCGTTCCGGCAGCATCTCCGGGCGGTCACCCGGGGCGATCACCGGCCCGCGGTGCACCACACGAGGTCCGGCAGACCTCGGACACCACCAGGATCCAGCCGGGCACCGGCGGCATCCTCATCAGGTACCCGGGCTACGGGGGGACCGCCCAGGGCGGCGTCCACGTCGGCGGCCGGCACGGCAGCCACGACTTCCGGGGGTACGCGGAGGGGGCGCCACCGAAGGGGAGCGGGCCGCGCGGGAGGTGATCGACACGCCGCGCTGAGCACGGCGTGCGGTCGGGGCCCTCCGGAGCACGGACGGCGCCGCCCGCCACGTCCTCAGGCGGGGCCGATGTTGTGGTTGAACCTGAAGACGTTGTCCGGGTCGTAGGCCCGCTTCACCTCCGCCAGCCGGCGGATGTTCCCCGAGCCCAGCCCGGCCACGACCCGTTCGGCGCCCTCGTCGCCGATGAAGTTGAGGTAGGTCGCGCCCGAACTCCACGGCCGGACGGCGGTGCGGACGTCGCGGACCCACTGGACGGACCGCGCGTCGTCGGCCGGGTCCTCCCAGATGCCGAACGGATGCACGACCCACGGCGCGTCCCGGTAGGGCACCGGGTAGTCGTGCGGTCCGGAGGCGATCGCGCCGCCCTGCGGCAGCAGCGCGTGCTGGGTCCCCGTGGGCACCGGCATGGAGTCGGCGAGCCCGCAGAAGACGGCCACGAAGTCGTCCGGAGCACCGTTCAGGTACTCCGCCGACCAGTAGTTCCGCATCCCGGGCGGGTCGTCGATCATGCACTGCACGTCGGCGTACGGCATCGCCCCGACGATCTCCCCCTCGTGCGGCAGCGCCAGCAGCGGCTGGGCCAGCTTGCGCAGATCCTCCTCCGGGCCCGCGTACGTCAGCAGCGTGCCGATGGCCAGCCTGCCCACGAGGTGCTCCGGCACGAACTCCTCCGGCGGGCCGGTGAAGTACAGCACGCCGCCGCTCGCCTCCTGGGGCCCGGACTCGATGACCTCGCGGTAGGTGCGGGTGACCTCCGGGCCGTGTTCCGGGAGATAGAGGAGCAACGCGATGGAGAACGCGGGCAGTTCGTGCAGTTTCAGCGTGAGCGCGGTGGCGATGCCGAAGTTGCCGCCGCCACCGTGCAGGGCCCAGAACAGCTCGGGGTTCTCGTCGGCGCTCGCGTGTGTCCGTCCCCCGTCGGCGGTGACCAGCTCGACACCCAGCAGGTTGTCCACGGCCAGTCCGCAGCAGCGGTCCAGCCAGCCGCTTCCGCCGCCGAGGACGTAGCCGCCGACACCGGTGGTGGAGGCACGGCCGCCGGTCGTGGCGAGCCCGTACGGTTCGGTGGCCCGGTCCAGATGGCTCATCGTCGCGCCACCCTGCACCCGCACCGCTTCCGCCGCCGGATCGACGGTCACCTCGTGCATCCGGCGCAGGTCGACCACCAGGGCGCCGTCGCCCAGAGCCATCCCCGCCACGCTGTGGCCGCCCCCGCGCACCGCGACCGGCAGGTCCAGCTCCCGAGCGCAGCGCACGGACCGCACGACGTCGGACTCGTTCGCGCACTGCGCGATCACCGCCGGACGCCGGTCGATCATGGCGTTGAAGACGACACGCGCCTCGTCGTAGCCCGGGTCGGAGGGGGTGAACACCTCTCCGGCCAGATCCTCGCGGAGTGCGGTGAGAGCCGCGCCCGCCTTCGATGGGGTAGCCATGGCCGCCCCCTTTCGGCAAGGGGCATGTGTGCGATTCCAGGCTAGTGCCGCGGCCGGAAATGTTCAGCGGCTCGCCGTCCGGGCGCGCACCCCGATGCCCGGCCCCTGAGCACCCCACCCCCACGCCGCGACCGGGATCCGCAGGACGGCCCTGCGCGGTTCCCCCGGGTGCGGCTCGGCCGGTGCCGGACACACCCGCTGCGCCCCGGTCGTGCGCAGCGACGACGACCGGGGCGATGCCAGGGAGCGGGGGGAGCCGACGGCGCCGGACGCGTGGATCCCGCCGCGCCGCGTGCGGCACACGGACGCATGACGCCGAGGGCGGGGATCCTCCGTCCGCCTCAGCCTCCGTAGGCCCCCGAAGCCGTCAGGCGGAGGGCCGTGTCGATCAAGGGGACGTGGCTGAAGGCCTGCGGGAAGTTGCCGACCTGACGCTGCAGCCGCGGGTCCCACTCCTCGGCGAGCAGACCGAGGTCGTTGCGCAGGGAGAGCAGCTTCTCGAACAGTTTGCGGGCCTCGTCGACGCGGCCGATCATCGCCAGGTCGTCCGCCATCCAGAACGAGCACGCCAGGAACGCGCCCTCGTCGCCGGGCAGGCCGTCGACGCCCGCGCTCTCCCCTTCGGTCGGGTAGCGCAGGATGAAACCGTCCGGCGTGGACAGCTCCCGCTGGATGGCCTCGATGGTGCCGATGACCCGCTTGTCGTCCGGCGGCAGGAAACCCATCTGCGGGATGAGCAGCAAGGACGCGTCCAGTTCCTTCGAGCCGTAGGACTGCGTGAAGGTGTTGCGCTCCTTGTCGTACCCCTTCTCGCACACGTCCCGGTGGATGTCGTCGCGCAGCTCACGCCACCGCTCCAGCGGTCCGTCGGCGTCGCCCGACTCGATCAGCTTGATCGTCCGGTCCACGGCGACCCAGGCCATCACCTTGGAGTGCACGAAGTGCCGGCGCGGGCCGCGCACCTCCCAGATGCCCTCGTCCGGCTCCTGCCAGTGGTCCTCCAGGTAGCGGATCAGCTTCAGCTGGAGCAGGGAGGCGTAGTCGTTGCGGGCCAGGCCCGTCATGTGGGCCAGGTGGAGCGCCTCGGTGACCTCTCCGTACACGTCCAGCTGGAGCTGGTGCGCGGCGCCGTTGCCGACCCGGACCGGTGCCGACTTCTCGTAGCCCGGCAGCCAGTCCAGTTCCGCCTCGCCCAGCTCGCGCTCGCCGGCGATGCCGTACATGATCTGGAGGTTCTCCGGGTCGCCGGCGACGGCCCGCAGCAGCCATTCGCGCCAGGCGCGGGCCTCTTCGCGGTAGCCGGTGCGCAGCAGGGACGACAGGGTGATCGCCGCGTCCCGCAGCCATGTGTAGCGGTAGTCCCAGTTGCGGACGCCGCCGATGTCCTCCGGCAGGGAGGTGGTGGGAGCGGCGACGATGCCGCCGGTGGGGGCGTAGGTCAGCGCCTTGAGGGTGATCAGCGAGCGGATCACGGCCTCCCGGTAGGGGCCGTGGTACGTGCACTGTTCCACCCAGTCGCGCCAGAACTCCTCCGTCGCCTCCAGCGACTGCTCCGGCTCCGGCAGCGGCGGCGGCTCCTTGTGCGAGGGGCGCCAGGAGATGGTGAACGCGACCCGGTCGCCCGGCGCCACGGTGAAGTCCGAGTAGGTCGTCAGGGACTTGCCGTAGGTCTCGCCGTCGGTGTCGAACCACACCGAGTCCGGGCCCGCCACCGCCACGGTGCGCCCGTCGTGCTTGTGCACCCACGGCACCACCCGGCCGTAGGAGAACCGCATGCGCAGGGTGGACCGCATGGGCACCCGGCCGGAGACGCCCTCCACGATCCGGATCAGCTGCGGGGCGCCGTCACGCGGGGGCATGAAGTCCGTCACCCGGACCGTGCCGCGTGGGGTGTCCCACTCCGACTCCAGGACCAGCGAGTCGCCCCGGTAGCCGCGCCGGGCGGCGGTGGGCGGCTCCACGTCGGAGGCGTGGGCCGGACCGAGGCGCCAGAAGCCGTGCTCCTCGGTGCCCAGCAGGCCGGCGAAGATGGCATGCGAGTCGAAGCGCGGAAGGCACAGCCAGTCCACCGTGCCGTCCCGGCAGACCAGCGCCGCGGTCTGCATGTCTCCGATAAGTGCGTAGTCTTCGATGCGCCCGGCCACGTGCAACTCCAGTCGAACGGCCACGTCACCCCGCGAACGGGGCGGTCGCTAGTGCGGTCAAGGGGTTGTTGTAAAGCGTCGTTGAGCGGTGAAGCAAAGCAGCCGCTCAGCCTTGATGGCAAAGCCACAACTACTGCTCAACGAACTGACGAGCTCTCGTTGTTCCGGTGATCTACGGGCGGGGGGTGGTGCCGTGCGACCCGGCCGGGCTCGGCAGCGAGTGTCCGAGCAGGATACGACGCACGTAGATGATCTGCGTGCCGCTCCGGGCAACCCGCGTCGCCGAACGGGTGAGCACCAGGTGAGGAGCGGGCAGGCGGCGCGCGGCCGCGGCGGCCTTCCCCGCGGCGCCCGGGCCGGCCTCTGTCCGCTCCGTGTCGGCACATGCGCGCAGTGTGGCCGGACGTCATCGGCCCCTGGCGCTGATACCCTGGTAGCCCGTGGACCGGTGGGTGAGAAGCCCCCGAACCGCACCCTCCAGACCGCGACCACGGGAGCCCCCTCTTGGCCATGCCGCCCAAAGCAACGACGACCAAGCACATCTTCGTCACCGGGGGTGTCGCCTCCTCTCTCGGCAAGGGCCTGACCGCCTCCAGCCTCGGCATGCTGCTCAAGGCACGAGGTCTGCGCGTCGTGATGCAGAAGCTCGACCCGTACATCAACGTCGACCCGGGCACGATGAATCCCTTCCAGCACGGTGAGGTGTTCGTCACCAACGACGGCGCCGAGACCGATCTGGACATCGGCCACTACGAGCGGTTCCTCGACCGCGACCTGGACGGCTCGGCCAACGTCACCACCGGCCAGGTCTACTCCACGGTGATCGCCAAGGAGCGCCGCGGCGAGTACCTGGGCGACACCGTCCAGGTCATCCCGCACATCACCAACGAGATCAAGCACCGCATCCGGCGCATGGCCACCGACGAGGTGGACGTCGTCATCACCGAGGTCGGCGGCACGGTCGGCGACATCGAGTCGCTGCCGTTCCTGGAGACCGTCCGGCAGGTCCGCCACGAGGTCGGCCGTGACAACGTCTTCGTCGTCCACATCTCCCTCCTGCCCTACATCGGACCGTCGGGAGAACTGAAGACGAAGCCGACGCAGCACTCGGTTGCGGCGCTGCGCAACATCGGTATCCAGCCGGACGCGATCGTGCTGCGCTGCGACCGCGAGGTGCCGACCGCGATCAAGCGGAAGATCTCGCTGATGTGCGACGTCGACGAGGCCGCCGTCGTCGCCTGCCCCGACGCCCGCTCGATCTACGACATCCCGAAGGTCGTGCACACCGAGGGCCTGGACGCCTACGTCGTCCGCAGGCTGGACCTGCCCTTCCGCGACGTCGACTGGACGACCTGGGACGACCTGCTCGACCGCGTCCACAAGCCGGACCACGAGGTCACCCTCGCCCTGGTCGGCAAGTACATCGACCTGCCCGACGCCTACCTGTCGGTCACCGAGGCGCTGCGCGCGGGCGGCTTCGCCAACAGGACCCGCGTGAAGATCAAGTGGGTCACCTCCGACGACTGCAAGACCCCGGCCGGCGCCAAGGCCCAGCTGGCCGGTGTGGACGGCATCTGCATCCCCGGCGGCTTCGGGGACCGCGGTGTGCTCGGCAAGGTCGGCGCGATCCGCTACGCCCGCGAGAACCGGATCCCGCTGCTCGGCCTGTGTCTGGGCCTGCAGTGCATCGTCATCGAGGCCGCGCGTCACCTGGCCGACATCCCGGACGCCAACTCCACCGAGTTCGACCCGGCCACCGCCCACCCGGTCATCTCCACCATGGCCGAGCAGCTCGACATCGTCGCGGGTGAGGGCGACCTGGGCGGAACGATGCGCTTGGGCATGTACCCGGCCAAGCTGGCCGAGGGCTCCATCGTGCGCGAGGTGTACGCCGGCAAGGAGTACATCGAGGAGCGGCACCGTCACCGCTACGAGGTGAACAACGCCTACCGGGCCGAGCTGGAGAAGAAGGCGGGCATCCTGTTCTCCGGCACCTCGCCGGACGGCAAGCTCGTCGAGTACGTCGAGTACCCGCGCGACGTCCACCCGTACCTGGTCGCCACGCAGGCGCACCCGGAGCTGCGCTCGCGGCCCACCCGTCCCCACCCGCTGTTCGCGGGGCTGGTGAAGGCGGCCGTCGAGCGCCGGCTGACCGAGGGCGAGCAGAACGCGTCGAAGTAGCACACCAGTTGTACGGTGGCCGGGGCGCACCCATTCACTTGGTGTGCGCCCCGGCCGCATCCGGGCACGTGGAAGGGCAGGGGAAGGGCAGCATGACGATCAGGGACACCGCCGAGGAGTGGGAGATCCGGGCCACGGAGACCCCCTTCACGGGCAACAAGACCTCCGTCCGCACCGACGACGTGGTCATGCCCGACGGCACGGTCGTCCACCGGGACTACCAGGTGCACCCGGGTTCGGTCGCCGTCCTGGCCCTGGACGACGAGGACCGCGCCATCGTCATCCACCAGTACCGTCACCCGGTGCGGCAGAAGCTGTGGGAGATCCCCGCCGGGCTGCTCGACGTGCCCGGCGAGAACCCGCTGCACGCCGCCCAGCGCGAGCTGTACGAGGAGGCGCACGTCAAGGCCGAGGACTGGCGGGTGCTGACCGACGTGTACACCACGCCCGGCGGCTGCGACGAGTCCGTGCGGATCTTCCTGGCCCGGGGCCTGTCCGAGGCGGAGGGCGAGCGCTTCGAGGTGGAGCACGAGGAGGCCGACATGGAGATCACCCGTGTGCCGGTCACGGAGCTGGTGCGCGGCGTGCTCGCGGGCGAGCTGCACAACAACTGCCTCGTCGTCGGTGTCCTGTCGCTGGTGGCGGCGCGCGGCGGCGACGGCCTCGACGGGCTGCGGCCGGCCCTGGCGCCGTGGCCGGCGCGGCCCTTCGACGCGTGACGTCGCGCCGGCGGGCCGGCGTCCTCCGACGCGTGGCCACCCGCCCGCCGCTGGTGTGACCATCGCCTGATCCGATCGGGCGACGCCCCCGCCGCGCTCCACCCGGGACGTTGCGGAGCGTGAACTAGGCTCTGCACGTGCCGTGGCAGGCAGTGTTCGCCCGTCAAGGAGCGCAGTCCGGTGCGTGCTCCGGAGGTCCCCCCCCTTGCTCGAAGAGCTTGGGGGAGTGCCGGCCGGGAGCCCTCGTACGGGGACGTACGCGGGGTTTCGGGCGGTGCGGCGAGAGGGGCCACTTCCACGCCCTCGGGGCCGTGGGGAGCGCACCTGGCGTCGCGACGGGGCGGACGTCGCCTGCCGGGGCACTGGTGCTGTGACCGGGAAGGTGCGCCGGGCGTCGCGAGCCGGTGGACCTTCTCCCCGAATCGCAGCACCGGACGCCCGGCCGGAGCCCCGGCGGGCTATGCGCGCGGTGGGACGGGAGTGTGGCCCGTGACGGATCAGGCGGTGGACGCAGGCGGCGTGCAGGTGTCGGGGCACCCGGACGCGGAGGACCGGTTCCTGGGCCGTACACGGGAGTTGAAGGAGCTGCGCGCCGACATCGAACGCGCCGGCCTCGACACCATCTCCGGGAGGAAGGCGCCCCGCGCGCGCGTGCTGCTCGTCGCGGGCCGACCTGGATCCGGCCGCACGGCCCTCGCCGAGGAACTGGTCCGGCAGGTGTCCGACCGCTACCCCGACGGCGCGCTGCGGGCACGCCTGAGCGACCCCGACGGCACCCCGGTCCCGGTGGAGCGCGTCGCCCGGGACCTGCTCGCCGCCCTCGACCTGCCGATCCCGCCCGGGGCCGCCGAGGACGACCTGACCGCCGCGCTGCGGGACGCCCTCGCCGGCCGCAGGACGCTGCTCCTGCTGGACGACGCGGCCGGGGCCGAGCAGGTCGACGCGCTGCTCCCGGACAACCCCGACTGCCTCGTCGTCGCCGTCTCCGCGGGCCCCCTGACCGGCATCAGCGACGTCCGCCCCTGCACCCTGGGCGGCCTGGACACCAAGTCGGCCCTGGAGCTGCTGTCCCGGTACACCGGCTCGGTCCGGGTCACCGTCGACCCGCGGGCGGCCGAGGGCCTCGCCGAGGAGTGCCAGGCCCAGCCGGCCGCGCTGATGCTGGCGGGCGGCTGGCTCGCGGCGCGCCCCAAGTCCGCCGTCGCCGACCTCGCCAAGCAACTGCGAGCCGAGGGCGACGAGGGCACCCCGCTGGCCCGGGCCTTCCGGCTCGCCTACACCGCGCTGCCCGCCCCGGCCGCGCGGATACTGCGACTGCTCGCGCTGGCCCCGGCCGGATACGTGGACCCGCACACGGCGTCGGCCCTGGCCGGCTGCTCGGTCAGCGGCGCCCGCACCACCCTCGACGACTTCGTCGCCCTCGGCCTGCTGCGCACCGTGGACTCGCCTCTGCCGCAGTACGAGGTCCCGGGCTGCCTGCACCCCCTGCTCAAGGCACTCACCGAGGCCCAGGACCGGCCGGCCGAGGTGCAGCTGGCCCGCGCCCGCATGCTGGAGCGGACCGTGCGGTTGCTCCGGTCCTGCCGGGCGATCACCGAGACGGACAACCCCGGGGCACGGGAGAGACTCCAGGGCCTGCCCCGTTCGCTGCGCTTCCCGAGCCCCCGGGCGGCCGAGGAGTGGCTGCTCGTCCGGCGGCCCGCCCTGCTGGCGGCCGCCCGGCTCGCCGTCGCCGACGGAGAGCTCGACACTCTGGCCCGGCGGCTGATGTCCCAGCTGGTCAGGGCCATGGTCGCGCACTTCGGTACGCAGGCCGCCGCCCCCGACCTGTACGGCATCCACCGCCTCGTCCTCGACGTGGCCGAGCGGCGCGGTCTGCACCGCGAGAGGGCCGCAGCCCTGCTGAACCTCGGCGACCTGGACGCCCGTACCGGCCGTACGACCGAGGCGCTGGCGCGCTACCGGGCGGCGCTGGACGCCGGACGTGAGGCGGACGACCCGTATGCGACCGGCCGCGCGATGGAATCCGTGGGCGGGGCCCATCTGGAGCTCGGGGACTACGACCGGGCCGCCGACTGGTTCGGCCGCGCGCTCGCCCGGCGGCTGGCCCGCGACGAGAGTGCGGACGCCGCCCGGCTGTACGGCCGTATCGCCGCTGCCCATACCTACGCGGGCCGCTACGGCGAGGCGCTGCGGCACTGGCGGGCGGCCGTCGCCGCGTACCGCAGGCGCGGTGACGTGCCGGCTCAGGCGCGGGCTCTGAGCGAGCTGGCCCGGGTGCAGGAGTACGCGGGGCGGCCCGCGGAGTCGTTGCGCACCTGCCAGGAGGCAGTGGAGTGGGCGCGGCACGCCGATGACGTCCGGCTCCAGGCCGCGCTGCATCTGAGGCTGGCCGACACCCTGGACCACCTCGGCGACCCGCCGGCGGCCGCGATCCACCGCGCCACGGCCGGGCGCATGCTGGGAGAACGGGCCCCGGAACCCGGGTCGGCGCCGGAACAGGACGCTAACGCCTGCGAAACCCGTAGTACATCCACTGAAGATTGATGCAATGAAAGGCTAGACAGGCGGAACACCTTCATTAAACTGGCTCTACCGCTCGTTCTCCTGCGGTGTCTCCCGGTGTGCCCGGTCCGGCCGCGCATGTCTGGGTATGTCTTGTAATGCACCACATCCCCTGAGCCAAGGACCGTGATCGACGTGAAGGTCGGCATCCCCCGCGAGGTCAAGAACAACGAGTTCCGGGTGGCCATCACCCCCGCCGGTGTGCACGAGCTGGTGCGCCACGGCCACCAGGTCGTCATCGAGCGCGGCGCCGGCCTCGGCTCCTCGATCACGGACGACGAGTACGTGGCCGCCGGCGCCGGCATCCTGGACACCGCCGACGAGGTCTGGGCCACCGCCGACCTGCTGCTGAAGGTCAAGGAGCCCATCGCCGAGGAGTACCACCGCCTCCGCAAGGACCAGACGCTCTTCACCTACCTGCACCTGGCCGCCTCCAGGGAGTGCACCGACGCCCTCCTGGAGTCCGGCACCACGGCCATCGCCTACGAGACCGTCGAGCTGCCCAGCCGCGCCCTGCCGCTGCTCGCCCCGATGTCCGAGGTGGCCGGTCGCCTCGCCCCGCAGGTCGGCGCGTACCACCTGATGCGCGCGGCCGGCGGCCGCGGCGTGCTGCCCGGCGGCGTCCCCGGTGTGCAGGCCGGCCGGGCCGTCGTCATCGGGGGCGGCGTCTCGGGCTGGAACGCCGCACAGATCGCCATCGGCATGGGCTTCCACGTGACCCTGCTCGACAAGGACATCAACAAGCTCAAGGAAGCGGACAAGATCTTCGGCACGAAGATCCAGACCGTCGTCTCCAACGCCTTCGAGCTGGAGAAGGCCTGCCTGGAGGCCGACCTCGTCATCGGCGCCGTCCTCATACCGGGCGCCAAGGCCCCGAAGCTGGTCACCAACGAGCTGGTCTCCCGGATGAAGCCCGGAAGTGTCCTTGTCGACATCGCGATCGACCAGGGCGGCTGCTTCGAGGACTCCCGTCCCACCACGCACGCCGAGCCGACCTTCGAGGTCCACCGGTCGGTCTTCTACTGCGTCGCCAACATGCCCGGCGCGGTGCCCAACACCTCCACCTACGCGCTCACCAACGCGACGATGCCGTACATCGTCTCGCTCGCGAACAACGGCTGGGTGGAGGCGCTCCGCCGCGACGCCGCGCTGGCCAGGGGCCTCAACACCCATGACGGCAAGGTGGTTTACCGCGAGGTCGCCGAGGCCCACGGCCTGGAGCACGTGGAGTTGGAGACCCTGCTCGGCTGACCCCCGTGGATCCGGCCGGCACACCGGCCGGATCAAGTCATCCGGCGGCAAAAGGCGATACGTCAACAAGACTCGTCAACACCGCTCATCCGGCCGGACCTTGCCCGACAAGGTCCGGCCAGATGTGTGTATGGTCACTTTGCGGCTCTCGGCCAACTCGCCTCGAACGTATCCCTTCAACCGATTCGCACACCGGTGAAACCTGCGGTGCGACGGCCGTACGCCCTTGACAGAGGGATGTTTCATTGCCGACACATCGGGCCGGGTCCGGCGGATTGTGTTGCTGCGGACGCCCGACACGCCATAGAGTCGCCAACCGTCGGCATGGTGCCACGCTGACCTTGTCTAGAAGTTTCCTGGTCACCAAGGAGGTAAGACGACTTGTGAATGAGTCGACATTTTCTCCCGGGGGTGGTCAACCAGGAACGCCTACGCGGGGCCAGGGCCCCACGGGGCTCGAGGCTGTCGGCTCCGTCGCTGTCCGAACCTTCGCAGCCCGCCAGAGCCAAGGCAGCCCCCACACGGCTCTGTCAGCACCCCAGAGCATGGATGGCCATCACGTGAACGCCATGGCCGGCGACGGAAGTGGCGCGCCCCACAACCACTTCGCCGACTACGACGAACTGCCCGACGGGCACTTCTACGACCCCGACGCCGAGTACGAGCCCGACCCCGAGTACGCGGCCACCCTCGCGCCCGACGCGGCGCGTCAGCGCCGCGAGCGCATCGGCCCGACCGGTCGCCCGCTGCCGTACTTCCCGATCCCGGGCCCGCTGACCGACCACGGCCCCGCGAAGATCATCGCGATGTGCAACCAGAAGGGCGGCGTCGGCAAGACGACGTCGACCATCAACCTGGGTGCCGCGCTCGCGGAGTACGGCCGACGCGTGCTCCTCGTGGACTTCGACCCGCAGGGCGCGCTGTCGGTGGGCCTCGGTGTCAACCCGATGGAGCTCGACCTCACCGTCTACAACCTGCTCATGGAGCGGGGCATGTCCGCGGACGAGGTCCTGCTGAAGACCGCGGTCCCCAACATGGACCTGCTGCCGAGCAACATCGACCTCTCGGCCGCCGAGGTCCAGCTGGTGAGCGAGGTCGCGCGCGAGTCGACGCTCCAGCGGGCCCTCAAGCCGCTGCTGCCCGACTACGACTTCATCGTCATCGACTGCCAGCCCTCGCTCGGCCTGCTCACCGTCAACGCCCTGACCGCCGCGCACAAGGTGATCGTTCCGCTGGAGTGCGAGTTCTTCGCGCTGCGCGGCGTCGCGCTGCTGACGGAGACCATCGAGAAGGTCCAGGAGCGGCTCAACCCGGAGCTGGAGCTCGACGGGATCCTGGCGACGATGTACGACTCCCGCACGGTGCACAGCCGCGAGGTGCTCGCGCGCGTCGTCGAGGCGTTCGACGATCACGTCTACCACACGGTCATCGGCCGCACGGTCCGCTTCCCGGAGACCACCGTCGCCGGTGAACCGATCACCACCTACGCCTCCAACTCCGTCGGTGCCGCCGCCTATCGCCAGCTCGCCAGGGAGGTGCTCGCCCGGTGTCACGCCGAGTGAGTCTGCCGGGGGCCGACGAACTCTTCCGTACGACAGGGGGAATGGCACTCCAGCCGTCCACTCCCCGGCGCCAGGCAGGCGGTGAGGCCAGGGTGCCCGCTCCGGCGGGGGAGGCCGACGCCGCGGCGGCGACCGTGTCCGACGACGCTCCGCAGTCGGTGCCCGCGCAGGCCGGTGACGGCGACGGCGTCGAGCACGTCGCGGCCGACGCCGAGGCACCGGTGGCGGGCGAGTCGCGCAGCCGGGGCACGGCGGCCGAGCGCTCGGCGCGACGCCAGTCGGCGCAGCAGTCCCAGCAGTCCCAGCAGGAAGGTTCTGGCACCGCCGCGCAGCCGCGGCGGCGCGGACGGGCCGGTGCGCGGCGCCCCAGCGGGCGCGAGCGGCACGACGAGAAGATCACGGTCTACGTCTCCGCCGAGGAACTCATGGACCTGGAGCACGCCCGCCTGGTGCTGCGCGGTGAGCACGGCCTGGCCGTCGACCGCGGGCGCATCGTCCGCGAGGCCGTCGCCGTCGTCCTCGCCGACCTGGAGAGCCGCGGCGACGCCAGCATTCTCGTACGCCGTCTCCGCGGGCGGTAGCGATACCCTTCGGGGGCCATGACCTCGAACGACGCCCCAGCCCCCGATGGCCCGCGCGGCCGCCGCCGCACCCTGGGCCGGGGGCCGGGCGCCAACCCTGCACCGGCCGGGCCGCCTCCGCCGCCCGGGCCGTCCGCGGGTGAAGCCCCGGGCGGGGCGGCGCCGTCCGAGGCCGGCCACGAGCCGGGACGGGCGGGCGCGCGGGAGGCGCAGCGAGACATTCCCGCCGCGCCGCCGCTGGCGGCGCCGCCCGAGGACCCGCCTCCCGCTCACTCCCCGTCCGAGGCCTCCCCGTCCGGCGGCTCGCCTCCAGCCGGCTCCCCGCCCGCCACGCCCCCCGAGGACCCCGCGCCCTGCCGCGCCTCACGCGCGGACCTCCCGTCCGCGGACGCTCCGGAGGGCGCCGGCGACGGTGTCTTCACCGTGCGGCTGGCCAACTTCGAAGGCCCCTTCGACCTGCTGCTCCAGTTGATCTCCAAGCACCGTCTCGATGTCACCGAGGTCGCCCTGTCGAAGGTGACCGACGAGTTCATGGCGCACATCCGGGCGATGGGGCCGGACTGGGACCTGGACGAGACGACCGAGTTCCTGGTCGTCGCCGCCACCCTGCTGGACCTCAAGGCCGCCCGGCTGCTGCCCGCCGCCGAGGTGGAGGACGAGGCCGACCTGGCCCTGCTGGAGGCGCGGGACCTGCTGTTCGCGCGGCTGCTGCAGTACCGGGCGTACAAGCGGATCGCCGACATCTTCGGCGCCCGGCTGGAGGACGAGGCCCTGCGCCACCCCCGTACGGTGGGGCTCGAACCCGAGCACGCCGAGCTGCTGCCCGAGGTCGTGATCAGCATCGGTGCCGAGGGGTTCGCCAGGCTCGCGGTCAAGGCGATGCAGCCGAAGCCGAGACCGCAGGTGTACGTCGACCACATCCACGCGCCGCTGGTCAGCGTGCAGGAGCAGGCCGGGATCGTCATCGCCCGCCTCAGGGAACTCGGGGAGGCGACCTTCCGGGCGCTGGTGGAGGACACCGGTGACACCCTCACGGTCGTGGCACGCTTCCTCGCCCTCCTGGAGCTGTACCGCGAGAAGGCCGTCGCCCTGGAGCAGGAGGACGCGCTCGGCGAGCTGATCGTGCGCTGGGCCGGCGGGGACACGGACGCGGCGCCCAGGGTGACCGACGAGTTCGACCGGCCACCCGAGCCCGGCGGCGGGTCCGGCAGGGGTGGCAGGGCCGCCGGTTCGGGCAAGGCCGGCGCGAGCGACGAGGCGGGTGCGGCAGGGGAGTCCGGCGAGGCGGAAGCGGCGAGCAGGCCGAGGAGGAGAGGAAGCCGTGAGTGAGGGGACCGCGGGTGCTCCCGCCGGCGCGCGCACCGTCGCCGATCTGGAGCTGAAGCCCGCCCTGGAGGCCGTCCTGATGGTCGTCGACGAGCCCGCGACCGTGGAGCGCCTCGCCAGGATCCTGGAGCGGCCGGCGCGGCAGGTCGCCGACACGCTGCGCGAACTGGCCGACGAGTACACCGTGCAGGGCCGCGGGTTCGAGCTGCGCCACGTCGCCGGCGGCTGGCGCTTCTACACCCGCCCCGCCTACGCGGCGGCGGTCGAGCGGCTCGTCCTGGACGGGCAGACCGCCCGTCTCACGCAGGCTGCCCTGGAGACCCTCGCCGTCGTCGCCTACCGCCAGCCGGTGAGCCGCAGCCGGGTCTCGGCGGTGCGCGGGGTCAACTGCGACGGCGTGATGCGGACCCTCCTGCAGCGGGGACTGGTCGAGGAGGCGGGCGCGGAACCCGAAACAGGTGCGATCCTGTACAGGACGACGAACTACTTCCTGGAGCGGATGGGCCTGCGCGGTCTGGACGAGCTCCCGGAGCTCGCGCCCTTCCTGCCGGAGGCGGAGGCGATCGAGGCCGAGACCCAGGAGGGGGTGCCGTCGTTCGACCCGGACGCTCCCGATGACGCGCCGGGTGCCGCCCGGGGCAGCGTCCCGGGCACCGACGACGATGACGACCAGACGGAACTTTGATGCGAAGCAGCGGCAACAGCGGCGGGCGCGGTAACTACCGCGGAGCCGGCAACGACAGGGACCAGAAGCAGGGGCAGGGCCGCCCCCGCAAGCCCCGCCCCGAGGAGCGCCGCTACGACGTGGGCCCGGGCGCCTCCCAGGACGGCCCGAAGTCCGGGCGCGGCGGCGCGGCGCGCGGTGGCGCCAAGGGCGGGCCGAAGCAGTCGCAGCAGCGGGGCCGCAGCGCCCCGGCGCGGTCCCGTGAGTACGAGGCCCGCGCCGAGGAGCGCAACCGGGAGCGTTACGCGGGCAGGAAGGACGTCAAGCTGCCCGAGACCTTCCCGGGCGCGGAGCAGGAGGGCGAGCGGCTCCAGAAGGTGCTCGCGCGCGCGGGCTACGGTTCCCGGCGCGCCTGCGAGGAGCTGATCGACCAGGCCCGGGTCGAGGTCAACGGGCAGATCGTGACCGAGCAGGGTCTGCGCGTCGACCCCGAGAAGGACGAGATCAAGGTCGACGGCCTGACCGTCGCCACGCAGTCCTACCAGTTCTTCTCGCTGAACAAGCCCGCCGGTGTCGTCTCCACCATGGAGGACCCCGAGGGGCGCCAGTGCCTCGGCGACTACGTCACCAACCGTGAGACGCGGCTCTTCCACGTCGGCCGGCTCGACACCGAGACCGAGGGCGTCATCCTGCTCACCAACCACGGCGAGCTCGCGCACCGGCTGACCCACCCCAAGTACGGCGTGAAGAAGACCTACCTCGCGCACATCGTCGGGCCCATCCCGCGCGACCTGGGCAAGCGCCTGAAGGACGGGATCCAGCTGGAGGACGGCTACGCGCGCGCGGACCACTTCCGGGTCGTGGAGCAGACCGGCAAGAACTACCTGGTCGAGGTGACCCTGCACGAGGGCCGCAAGCACATCGTGCGCCGCATGCTCGCCGAGGCCGGTTTCCCGGTCGACAAGCTGGTGCGCACCGCCTTCGGCCCGATCACCCTCGGCGACCAGAAGTCGGGCTGGCTGCGCCGGTTGTCGAACACCGAGGTCGGGATGCTGATGAAGGAAGTCGACCTCTAGAAGCCCCCGGAAGCCGCTTGTGTCCGGCCCCCACCCCCTTTTATAGTCGTGATGACTATTAAAGGGGGTGGGGGCCGTGCCGCGACAGGACCGGCCGGCCGGCTACGACCGGCATGCCTACGAGCCGTTCGCCGTCACCGTCGACCTCGCGGTCCTCACCGTCCGCGACGGCGCCCTGCACGTCCTCCTCGTCGAGCGCGGGCAGGAGCCGTACACCGGCCGCTGGGCGCTGCCCGGCGGCTTCCTGCTGCCGCGCGAGTCCGCGGAGACGGCCGCCCGGCGCGAACTCGCCGAGGAGACGGGCCTGGCGGACGTCGCCGGGCTGCACCTGGAGCAACTGCGCACCTACAGCGAACCCGGTCGTGACCCCAGGATGCGGGTCGTCTCGGTCGCCTTCACCGCACTGCTGCCGAACGCCCCCGAGCCACGCGGAGGCGGGGACGCGGCACAGGCGCGCTGGCTGCCGTACGGCACGCAGGGAACGCTCGCCTTCGACCACGACCGCATCCTGGCCGACGCCCACGACCGGGTCGGCGCCCAGCTGGAGTACCGCTCCCTCGCGACCGCCTTCTGCCCGCCGGAGTTCACCCTCGGCGAGCTCCAGCAGGTCTACGAGACGGTCTGGGGCACCGCCCTGGACCGGCCCAACTTCCGCCGCAAGGTGCTGGCCACCGAGGGATTCGTCGAGCCCGTGCCGGGCGCCGCCCGGCTGACCGGCGGCCGCGGCAAGCCCGCCGCCCTCTACCGCGCGGGCACCGCCACCGCCCTGCACCCGCCTCTGCTCCGACCGTCCCGGGAAGGACGCCCCGCATGACCGTGAGGAAGACCGCCGCCACCGGAGCGCTGCTGGGCCTCGCCCTGGGAGACGCGCTCGGCTTCCCGGCCGAGTTCGACGACCTGCCGTCGATCCTCGCGAAGTGCGGGCCGTGGCGGGAGACGGAGCTGCCCACGCCCGCCTTCGTCACCGACGACACCCAGATGACCCTCGCCCTCGGGCGCGGCCTGCGCACCGCCATGGACCGGGGCTTCCTGGCGCCCCGAGGACTGGAGCGGCCCGTCCGCGAGGAGTTCGTGGACTGGTACCGGTCCCCGGAGAACAACCGCGCCCCCGGCCGCACCTGCCTCGTCGCCTGCGACCTGCTCCAGAAGGAGGACCGGGCGTGGCAGGAGGCGAGCCAGATCCACTCCAAGGGCTGCGGCGCCAACATGCGGGTGGCGCCGATCGGACTCGCCCCCGGCCTGAGCGACGAACAGCGCTCGGGCGCCGCCCAGCTCCAGGCCGCGCTCACCCACGGGCATCCCACCGCCCTCGCCGCGTCCGATCTCACCGCGCACGCCGTACGGCTGCTCGCGCAGGGCGCCGAGCCGACCGGGCTGGTCGGTCTGCTGCGGTCGTACGCCTACGACAACCGCACCCGCTACCACCACACCTGGCTCGGAGACTTGTGGACCCGCGGCCAGGACGCCACGCCGGAGCACTTCATCGCGCGCGGCTGGGACGACTGCCTGGCGATCCTGCGGCGACTGCAGGACGCCGTGCGGACCCCCTCCCCGGAGACCGACCCCTGCCTGGCCACCGGCGAGGGCTGGATCGCCGAAGAGGCCCTGGCGACCGGCCTGCTGTGCTTCCTGCTCTTCCCCGGCGAGCCGCTGACCGCGCTGCGCCGCGCCGCCTGCACCGCGGGCGACTCCGACTCCCTCGCCTGCCTGACCGGTGCCTTCGCCGGCGCCCACCTGGGCGCGGACGCCTGGCCGGCGCAGTGGGCGGACCGGATCGAGCACCACGGCGAACTCGTCGCGCTCGGAGCGCTCTGGGACGCCTGACCGGCCGGTCGGACGGGCACGCCGGGGCGAGGGGCCGCCGGGCGGACGGCCTCAGGCCAGGCTGATGCGGTCGCCCTCGACGGAGATCTTCTTCTCGGGCAGCGGCCGCGTCGCCGGCGGGCGGGCCACCGAGCCGTCCGTGATGCGGAACCTGCTGCCGTGGCACGGGCAGTCGATGGTGCCTTCCGCGACCGTGTTCACGGTGCAGCCCTGATGGGTGCAGATCGCCGAGAAGGCCCTGAAATCGCCCCGCTCCGGCTGGGTGACGACCACCTTCTCGGCCGCGAAGATCCTTCCGCCGCCGACCGGGATCTCGTCCGTCCGCGCCAGTTCCTGCCCGGCCGACGCGGACGAGCCGGAATCGCCGCCGCCGTACTCGCCGCAGCCGGCGGCGAGTGCCACCGCCCCGGTCGTGAGCAGCACCGTGCGCCGGGTCGGGACGTGGGTCATGTCGTCACTCCGAAGGTGCGGAAGAACCAGAGGGCGGAGGTCAGCCAGAGCACCGTCAGCGCGGCGAACACGAGCCCGCCGACGATCGGGAGCAGCCAGCCGGGAAGGCGCTCCCAGCGCAGCAACAGCATCTTGGCACTGAAGGCACCGAAGAAGAAGCACCCCAGGAGCGAGTGCCACACCACCCGCGTCCCGTACGACTGGAAGCCCAGGGCGTACAGGCAGTGCACGGCCACCGGGACCGCGGTCAGGAACGCCGCCCGCCCCGACCAGCGGTGCAGCACCGGAGCCCAGCGCGGTCCGGGCAGCCTGCCGTACATCATCAGCGCCGACGCGACCTGGACCAGCGCGAGGAGGACCGCCGCCGTCGCCAGCCACGACTTCACCGCGCCCGTACTGCTGAACCCGGCGAGGCTGAACGCCGTGCCCGCCGGGTCGTGGACGCGGCCGTAGACGCCGAGGGCGACCGCCACCGCGGCGGCGAACAGGGCCGGGACCAGGTAGCGGGCCGGGCTGGAGCGACCCGGGCCGGGGGAGGGGAAGTCCTGGGTGGGCGCGTTCGGGTCCACGGTCATGATCGCCTCCCTGCGGCGGACGGACGGGCGGAGGGGTGGGTCAGGGGGTCACCGGACGGGCCGTCAACCGCTCCCCGTCGACCGTCACCGCACCGGTCTCCGGGTCGATGCGGGGGGCCGAGGACGTCGTGCCGTCACGGGTGACCACCCCGACCTGGGTGCCGTCCTTCAGGACGATCCAGCCGCCGTCGATCCGCGCACCGCGCACCGTGCCGGTCGCCCGCCACAGGCGGGACCGTCGTGCGGCCCGGTCCGCGGTGAACACGTGGTGGTCACCGCCGGCGTCGACCGTGCCGCTGATCCGGTCGGCACCCTCCAGCGTGCCGTCCAGCGAGCTGCCGTCACGGCCCGTGAGACGCATGCTGCCGTCGTCCGCGACGTCGCCCTCCAGCCACGACTCCCGGGTACGGCCGTCGCAGAAGTAGGCGATCGCCTTCCGGTCACGGACGGTCACCGCGACCGCCGCGGTGTCGTCGGCGGTGCGGCCCGCGTAGTCCGCGTCCGGCACGGGCGTCCTGGACGGGGTGGGTGACGGCGGCGGCGTGCTCGTCGCCGGTGCCGACGCGGGCGTCGCGGACGGCGACGGACGCCGAGGCGCGGACGCGGTCCCCTCCCCGCCCGAGGTGGCGTCGAGCGACAGCAGCGCGATGCCCAGCAGCAGCCCCACGAGCAGCGTGAGCAGGGGACCGGGACGTTTCACGGGCGGCCTCCCCCCGAGGCGTTTCCTGCCATGAGAGCGGACCCGGCGCGCCTCGTCCAGAGGGCGTGTCGTGGCGGACCCGCGCGGCGCGGCGGACCCGCGCGCCGTCTCAGGGGACGGGCATCGGGCACCGGCACCTGCCGGTCTGACTAGGCTGGACGGACGAGGAACCGATTCACAGAACAGCTAAGGAGCATCGCCGTGGCGGTACGAGCGGTCCGGGGCGCCGTCCAACTCGACCAGGACGAGGCCGGACACATGGGCGAGCGGGTCGGAGCCCTGCTCACCGCCGTCCTGGAGCGGAACGGCCTGACCGCCGACGACCTGATCAGCGTCTGGTTCACGGCCACGCCCGACCTGCACAGCGACTTCCCGGCTGCCGCGGCCCGCAAGCTCGGCATCACCGACGTGCCCCTGATCTGCGCCCAGGAACTCGACGTCGAAGGGGCCATGCCCCGCGTCGTACGCGTCCTCGCCCACGTCGAGTCCGACCGGGACCGTGCCGGCATCACCCACGTCTACCTCGGCGCCGCCGCCGCTCTGCGCAAGGACATCGCCCAGTGAGGACCGCACTCGTCATCGGAACCGGGCTGATCGGCACCTCCGCCGCCCTCGCCCTCGCCCAGCGTGGCGTCGTCGTCCACCTCGCCGACCACGACCCGGAGCAGGCCCGCACGGCGGCCGCGCTCGGCGCCGGCACCGACGAGCCGCCCCAGGGCCCTGTCGACCTCGCGGTCGTCGCCGCCCCGCCCGCCCACGTCGCCTCCGTGCTCGCCGACACCATGCGCCGCGGCGCCGCCCGCGGCTACGTCGACGTGGCCAGCGTCAAGGGCGGCCCGCGCCGCGAGCTGGAGGCCCTCGGCCTGGACCTCGCCCCGTACATCGGCACCCACCCCATGTCGGGCCGCGAGAAGTCCGGCCCGCTCGCCGCGAGCGCCGACCTGTTCGAGAGCCGGCCCTGGGTCCTCACCCCGACCCGGGACACCGACACGGAGGTACTCAACCTCGCGCTGGAGCTGGTCTCGCACTGCCGGGCCGTGCCGGTCGTCATGGACGCCGACGCCCACGACCGCGCCGTCGCCCTCGTCTCCCACATGCCCCACCTGGTGTCCAGCATGGTCGCCGCCCGCCTGGAGCACGCCGAGGAGGCCGCCGTGCGGCTGTGCGGGCAGGGCATCCGGGACGTGACCCGGATCGCCGCCTCCGACCCGCGGATGTGGGTCGACATCCTCTCCGCCAACCCCGGCCCCGTGGCCGACCTGCTCACCGACGTCGCCTCCGACCTGGAGGAGACCGTGCAGGCGCTGCGGGCCCTTCAGTCATCCGACGACTCCGGGCGCCGCGACGGCGCCGCCGGCGTCGAGGACGTGCTGCGCCGCGGCAACGCCGGCCGGGTCCGGGTGCCCGGCAAGCACGGCACCGCCCCGCGGACGTACGAGGTCGTGGCCGTCCTCATCGACGACCAGCCCGGCCAGCTGGCCCGTATCTTCGCCGACGCGGGACAGGCCGGGGTCAACATCGAGGACGTGCGGATCGAGCACGCCACCGGGCAGCAGGCCGGCCTGGTGCAGCTGATGGTGGAACCGAAGGCGGCCCCGGTCCTGACCGCCGCCCTGCGCGAGCGGGGCTGGGCCCTGCGCCAGTGAGGACGGCCTCCGGCGAGCCAGTAACCTTGTGCGGGGCGGTTCGCGCCCCGCACACCACCACCGCAGCGCACCAGGAAGGTGTCCCCCCGTGGAAAACGGCGCCGCCCAGCCCGTGATTGTCGCCATCGACGGCCCCTCCGGCACGGGCAAGTCGAGCACGTCCAAGGCCGTGGCCGCCCAGCTCGGTCTCAGCTACCTGGACACCGGCGCCCAGTACCGGGCCATCACCTGGTGGATGGTGACCAACGGGATCGACGTCGACGACCCCTCCGCGATCGCCGCCGTGGCCGGCAAGCCCGAGATCGTCTCCGGCACCGACCCGTCCGCCCCGGCGATCAGCGTCGACGGCGTGGACGTCTCCGGCCCGATCCGCACCCAGGACGTCACCTCCAAGGTCAGCGCGGTCAGCGCCGTCGCCGAGGTGCGGTCCCGGATCACCGAGCTCCAGCGGACCATCGCGGCCGACGCCGAGCGCGGCATCGTCGTCGAGGGCCGCGACATCGGCACCACGGTGCTGCCCGACGCCGACCTGAAGATCTTCCTCACCGCCACCCCGGAGGCGCGCGCCGCGCGCCGCAGCGGCGAGCTGCGGGGCGTCGACGTCCACTCCACCCGCGAGGCGCTGCTCAAGCGGGACGCTGCGGACTCCGGCCGCAAGACCTCCCCCCTGGCCAAGGCCGACGACGCGGTCGAGGTCGACACCACCGAGCTCACCCTGCCGCAGGTCGTCGAGTGTGTCGTCACCCTCGTCGAGGAGAAGCGGGCTGCGAAGTGACCGCACCCTCCGCACGGCGCGCCGAGATCGGGCGGCGCATCGGCGTCCCGCTGATGTACGGGCTGTGGAAGCCGCGCGTGCTTGGCGCCTGGCGGGTGCCCACGAGCGGCCCGGCCATCCTCGCCGTCAACCACTCCCACAACGTCGACGGCCCGATGGTCATGGGTGTGGCGCCCCGGCCCGTGCACTTCCTGATCAAGAAAGAGGCGTTCGTCGGCCCGCTCGGTCCCTTCCTGACCGGCATCGGCCAGCTGAAGGTGGACCGGGAGACCACGGACCGCACCGCGATCACGCAGGCACTCGACGTCCTCGCGGACGGCGGGGTCCTCGGGATCTTCCCGGAGGGCACCCGCGGCGAGGGCGACTTCGCCGCGCTGCGTGCCGGGCTCGCCTACTTCGCGGTGCGCTCGGGGGCCCCCGTCGTCCCGGTGGCCGTACTGGGAAGTACCGAGCGGCGCGGACGGTTGGCCGGAGGACTGCCCCCGCTGCGCTCGCGCATCGACGTCGTCTTCGGCGACCCGTTCGACGCGGGCGACGGCACCGGGCGCCGCACGCGCAAGGCCCTCGACGAGGCGACCGAACGCATCCAGAAGCAGCTCACCGGCCACCTGGAAAACGCCAGGCGCCTCACCGGGCGCTGAGCGACACTGTGAGTAGTGGATCACCCTCACCGGACGGTCCACCGACCACCACGATGAACGACGAGGTACGGACCCCATGAACGACCACATCCAGCCCGACGACTCGGCCGAGCACGAGTACGATCACGGGGCTCTCGGCGACGCCGAGTACGCGGAGTTCATGGAGCTCGCCGCGGAAGAGGGCTTCGACCTGACGGATGTCGAGGGCGCGATCGAGGCGGCCGGCCACGGCCCGCTCCCGGTCCTCGCCGTCGTCGGCCGGCCCAACGTCGGCAAGTCGACCCTCGTCAACCGGATCATCGGCCGGCGTGAGGCCGTCGTCGAGGACCGGCCGGGCGTCACCCGCGACCGCGTCACCTACGAGGCCGAGTGGGCGGGCCGCCGCTTCAAGGTCGTCGACACCGGCGGCTGGGAGCAGGACGTCTTCGGCATCGACGCCTCCGTGGCCGCGCAGGCCGAGTTCGCGATCGACGCCGCCGACGCCGTCGTCTTCGTCGTCGACGCCAAGGTCGGCGCCACCGACACCGACGAGGCGGTCGTGCGGCTGCTGCGCAAGGCGGGCAAGCCGGTCGTGCTGTGCGCCAACAAGGTCGACGGTCCCAGCGGCGAGGCCGACGCGGCCTACCTGTGGTCCCTCGGCCTCGGCGAGCCGCACCCGGTCTCCGCGCTGCACGGCCGCGGCACCGGCGACATGCTGGACGCCGTGCTGGAGGCGCTGCCGGAGGCGCCGCGCCAGTCCTTCGGCGCGGGCGGTATCGGCGGCCCGCGCCGCATCGCCCTGATCGGCCGCCCCAACGTCGGCAAGTCCTCCCTGCTGAACAAGGTGGCGGGCGAGGAGCGCGTCGTCGTCAACGAACTCGCCGGCACCACCCGTGACCCGGTCGACGAACTGATCGAACTGGGTGGGAGGACCTGGAAGTTCGTCGACACGGCCGGCATCCGCAAGCGCGTCCACCTCCAGCAGGGCGCCGACTACTACGCCTCCCTGCGTACCGCCGCCGCCGTCGAGAAGGCCGAGGTCGCGGTCGTTCTGATCGACGGTGCCGAGTCCATCTCCGTGCAGGACCAGCGCATCATCACCATGGCCGTGGAGGCGGGCCGCGCCCTGGTCGTCGCCTACAACAAGTGGGACACCCTGGACGAGGAGCGCCGCTACTACCTGGAGCGTGAGATCGAGACCGAGATGGGCCAGGTGTCCTGGGCGCCCCGGGTCAACGTCTCGGCGCGCACCGGCCGCCACATGGAGAAGCTGGTCCCGGCGATCGAGGCCGCCCTGGCCGGCTGGGAGACCCGCGTCCCGACGGGCCGCCTGAACGCCTTCCTCGGCGAGCTGGTCGCCGCCCATCCGCACCCGATCCGCGGCGGCAAGCAGCCGCGCATCCTGTTCGGCACCCAGGCCGGCACCAAGCCGCCCCGGTTCGTGCTGTTCGCCTCCGGCTTCATCGAGGCCGGCTACCGGCGGTTCGTCGAGCGCCGGCTGCGCGAGGAGTTCGGGTTCGAGGGTACGCCCATCCACATCTCGGTGCGGGTGCGCGAGAAGCGCGGCTCGCGCAAGAAGTAGTCACCGGCGCAGGCCGAGTGCGCCGAAGGGCGGCCCCCGAAGCGGGGGCCGCCCTTCGCGCCGCCGGGCCGGCTGCCGCGGGGCCGGTCAGATGCCGCCGCTCCGGCCGGGCGGCAGCGCGGCCGGGACGTGCTGAGGGATGTTCGAGCCCTGCGGGCCGATGTACCCGACGCGCTGCCACTGCGTCTGCTGCCGTGCGTTGAACGCGCCCGCGCTGTAGGCGCTGTAGGAGCCGGAGCCGCCGAACGAGCCCGATCTGTACGGAGTGCTCCCGAAGGCGCTGAACCCGAGGTCCTCCTCGCCGCTGCGGTCACCCGGCAACGTACGGAAGGACTTGACGTACTCGGCGTAGAGCGCGTCGTAGATCGGCGTGGCCGATGGGCCGCCCAGGGGGGCCTGGCGGCGGAGAGCGTCGTAGGTGTGCACGTACAGCCAAACGACGCCGACGCGCTGGAGGATGCGGTCCCGAGGCGCGGTTCGGCGCGCGCGGTGCTCAGGTGCCCGCCAGCGGCAGGGCCGCCGCCACCAGCTTCCCGTTGGCCGCGGCCTTGTCGAGCGCGTCCCGCAGCAGGTCCTCGCGGGGCTGACGGCCGATGGAGCCCACCGGGGCCGCGTACATCAGCACCTGCTGGTGCTTGTTGGCGGCGGCCCGCCAGCCGTCGGTGACCTGGAGCGGCTGGTGGGCCTGCCACCAGGCCACCGGCTGGCCACCGTCGGGGCCCGGCTGGAGCACGGCGTGCAGCTGCCCCATGGCCAGCAGCACGGACCATCCGTGCTGCACCGGTGGCACACCGGTCAGTTCGGTCAGCGGCATGAAACCCTGCTCGATCAGGAGCGGCAGGAAGTCGTCTCCGATGCCGGTGGTGCCGGGCCGCACGATGGGCGCGGTCGGCTCCACGACCAAGGCGGGGTGCAACTCCCCGGCGATCAGGACGAGTCCGCTGGTGACGCCGAGCACGGCCTGCTCGGGAACGGACTTCTCGGGCTCGGTGACGGCGGGGACGGCGGCGTCGGCGGAGATGTCCCCGCCGATGGAGCGGACGGCGCCCTGCAGCTGTTCCTCGGTGACCTGGACGACCTGCGAGGGCAGGCAGCCGGCGTGTGCGAAGGCGAGGACGGCGGTTTCCTCGCCGATGAACAGCACGGTGCTGGTGGGCTCGCGTTCGGAGTCGCCGGGGGTGCGGCAGGAGGTGCAGTCGTAGCTGCCGGGCGCGTTCTCTCCGGCGAGCAGCCGGTCGGCTTCTTCGTCGCCGATCTCGGCGCGTACCTCGTCGCTGACGTCGAGCATGCGCGGCACGGGTGGCTCCCTCGGGATGCGGTGCGGTGGCGAGACCGGGCGGGTCCCCGGCTCATGAAGGAGACAACGGGCGATCTGTGGTGGGAGTCACGCACGGGTCCGATCGGAATCGCACCATCCGGCGCGCACGGTCACCTCCGCTCCGGAATCGGTCACTCATCGTCAAGAGTTGCTCTGGTCAAAGAAGTTGACGCGGTGAAGTGGGTCACAGATCGACGGGAAACGTAGGCCGGATATCGCGACATGAACGGATGTAGTGGGTGGCCGGAATTCGCCGGTACTCGCGGTAACGTCCAACTGGCCTGGAATGACGAGGTGTTGGTTGATGGCACTCCCTCACGCTCCGTAGATTCCTCGGCCGTGTGCAACGAGCACCGCTCGGGTACGTCCGCCGGCCCCTCCGCAGCCCAGGCTCGGAGCAGCACCACCTCCGGCGGGCGGGGCGAGCGCGGCCGGCGCGTCCATGCGCGCCGGGTGTGTTCCGCCTTGGGGGAATCCGGGTCCTTCGAGAGGGAACTTCATGTCCGAATGTGCCGATGACACGCGCAACAACGTTCGCAGCACCCGGAGCACGGCCCGGGGCAGGGGCCGGGCCCGCACGACGGCCGCCCTCGCCGGAGCGGCGCTCCTCGCCCCCCTCGGCCTGCTGGCCGCGGCCGGCAGCGCCACGGCGGCGGACGGCGGAGTGTGGGACCGCATCGCCCAGTGCGAGAGCGGCGGCAACTGGCACATCAACACCGGCAACGGCTACTACGGCGGGCTCCAGTTCTCCGCCGGGACCTGGCGCGCGTACGGCGGCACGGCCTACGCGCCGACCGCCGACCGGGCCTCCCGGCAGCAGCAGATCGCCGTCGCCACCAAGGTCCAGCACGCCCAGGGGTGGGGTGCGTGGCCCGTCTGCTCGGCGCGCGCCGGAGCCATCGGCAGCGCACCCGCGGCAGGCACGTCGGCGGGGGCCGGCCGGTCCCACGCGTCGGGCAGCTCGCACACGTCCGAGTCGGGCACGACCACGAGGTCGAGCAGGACGGCCGAGTCCGCGAGGCCGGGCGCGACCGCCCGGAAGCCGATGAAGAAGTCCGGGCAGGGGAAGGCGCCGGCCCGCACGAACGGCCGTGCCGAGCGCGGCGGCTCCCGCGGTGACTACACCGTCCGCAAGGGCGACACGCTGAGCGGCATCGCCGCCCGGCACGGGACCACCTGGCAGCGGATCTACACCGCCAACAAGGCGGTCATCGGCGGTGATCCCGACCTGATCGTGCCCGGGCAGCGCCTCGCACTCTGAGTCACCCCGGTCCGGTGCACCCGGCCCCACCCGGTCCGCCGACCGGGTGGGGCCCTGCGCGCCGGGCGGGCGCGCGCTGCCCGGGCGGTCAGCCCGGTGGGCGCGGCCCGGGGCCCCGGCGCCCGCCGGGCCGGGGCGGGGTGCCGCCCGCCACCGCCCGGCGGCGCTCCAGCTCACCCGCCTCGCCGCTGAACACCACGGAGCCGCGCCGCAGTTCGTGCACGAACGCCGGCCGGCCGCGCAGCGCCGGGGGCATCCGCTGCTCGGCGACGATCACGCAGGCGTCCAGGGAGGCCAGGACCTCGTAGGTGCGGGCCGCCACCGCGGGCGACATGCCCTGGGCCGGCTCGTCGACGAGCACCACGCGCGCGCGGGCCAGCAGGGCCCGGGACACGGCGAGCATGCGCTGCTCCCCGCCGGAGAGGGTGCCGGCGCGGCGGGGGAGAAGCGGGCGGAGCTGCGGGTAGGCGTCGAGGGCGGCGTCCGCGTCCGGGGCGGACAGGCCGAGGTTGTCCCGCACGGTCAGGGAACCGAACACCGCCTGCCGCTCGGGGACCAGGCACATCCCGCGCCGTGCCCGTTCGTGGGCGGGCATCCGGGTCACATCGGTGCCGTCCCACACCACCGCGCCGCCCGACAGCCGCACCGTGCCGGCCAGTGCCCGCAGGACGGTGCTGCGGCCGGAGCCGTTACGGCCCAGCAGCACGGTGAGGGCGGGGCCGGGGGCGACGAGCGTGACGCCGTGCAGGGCCTCCAGGGGGCCGTAGCGCACGCGCGCGTGGCGCAGCGAGACGGCCGTCATGGCAGCCTCCCCGGGCGGTCCGGTGGGACGGCGGGCGAGTCGACGGCGTCGAGGACGCGGTCGGGCGGGCCGGAGGCCACGATCCGGCCCGCGGCCATCACGTGGACGACGTCGGCGAGATCGGCGACCAGGTCCAGGTCGTGCTCCACGACCAGGAGCGCCATGCCGTCGGCGGCCAGCGCCCCGAGCACACCGGCCAGGGCCGCCACCTCGGCGCTGTCCAGGCCGGCGGCCGGTTCGTCCAGCAGCAGCACGCGCGGGCTGCCCGCCAGGACCCTGGCCAGCTCGACACGGCGCAGGGTGCCGGTGGGCAGGCCCGCGGCGGGCAGGGCCCGCACCGGCCCGTCGAGGCCGAGCAGCCGCAGGGTCCGCTCCACAGCGGCCGGGTCGGCGACGCGGCCCTGCTCGGCGCCGATCCGGACGTTCTCGGAGACCGTCAGGGACGGGAAGACGGCCAGCTCCTGGAAGGTCCGGGCGACACCGAGCCGGGTCCGGGCGTGCGCCGCCGTACGGGTCACGTCCCGCCCCCGCAGCCGCACCCGCCCCTCCACGGGACGCACCGTGCCGGCCAGGCAGTGGAACAGGGTGCTCTTGCCGGCGCCGTTGGGCCCGACGACCGCGGTCACCCGGCCGGCCGGCACGTCGAGATCGACACCGTCGAGCGCTGTGAAACCGGCGTAGCGGACGCGCAGACCGCGGGCGGTGAGGAGGACGGCGCGGCCGCGGCGCTCGCGCCCGGGGGAGGGCGGCCGATGCGGGAGGTGGGCGCCAGCTGCCCCGGGAGCCCCGGGAGCCCCGGGTGCCGCCGGGGAGGACGGAACCCCGTGGGCGCCGGGGCCCGGCGAGCCGGCGGTGGACGCCGGCTCCGCCGCGGCCCGGGTG
>NZ_JADWYM010000054.1 GCF_022414535.1 Streptomyces sp. MUM 2J | reverse complement strand
CAAGGAACGGACGCTTCCTTCGTACTCACCCTCTCGGGCTTTCCTCCGGGCGCTTCCCTTCGGTGTCTCCGACTCTATCAGATCTTTTCCGACCCGATTTCCTCGGTGCTTTCCAGGTTCCCGCTCTCGCGTTTCCCTTTCCGGCGGCTCCGACTTTATCAGAAGTTTCGGGCCGTTTGATCGGCCGTCCCTTTCCGAATCTGTGCGGAGAGTGCTTCCTTTGAGGCGACGTCTCGACGTCGATCTTGGAAGCGGCTAGATGTCAACTGATCGCCGACCGGACTCTGTCCAGTTCCAGGCAACTGTTCAAATCTACCTCCCTGTAGGCGCCGTGTCAACGGCTCCTGTGGGGCGAGGGAGACATTAACAGCTCAGCGGGGGTGTTCGCACATCAGGCGGCCGTCGGCACGCGCGCGCTGCGCTCGGCCGCGTCGAGGTCACCGGTGTCTCCCGTGCGGGATGCGCGTCCGCCCAGGACGTAGACGTAGGCCAGGAAGGCCAGCTCGGCTGCGATCCCGATGCTGATGCGGGCCCAGGTGGGCAGGCCGGAGGGCGTCACGAAGCCCTCGATGGCGCCGGACACGAGCAGCACCAGCGCCAGGCCCATCGCCATGCCGACGGCAGCGCGCCCTTCTTCCGCGAGGGCCGTCCTGCGAGTGCGGGGTCCCGGGTCGATGACGGTCCAGCCGAGCCGGAGTCCGGTCCCGGCGGCGACGAAGACGGCTGTCAGCTCCAGCAGACCGTGCGGCAGCAGAAGGCCGAGAAAAGTGTCGAGGCGCCCGGCGGAGGACATCAGGCCGAGCCCGACGCCCAGGTTGAGCACGTTCAGGAACAGGATCCACAGCACGGGCAGTCCGAGGAAGATGCCCAGGACCAGGCACATCGCCGCGGCCTGGGCGTTGTTCGTCCAGACCTGGGCCGCGAACGCGGCGGCCGGATGGCTCGAGTAGTAGGTCTCGTACCCGCCGCCGGGGCGGGTGAGCTCGCGCAGTTCGGTGGGGGCGGCGATGGCCGACTGCACCTCCGGGTGGGTGCCGATCCACCATCCCAGCAGGGCCGCGACGATCGTGGAGACGATCGCGGTGGGTACCCACCAGTGGCGCGAGCGGTAGACGGCGGCCGGGAAGCCGGCGGTCAGGAAGTGGACGGCATCGCGCCAGGAGGCGCGGCGGGTTCCCGTCACCGTGCTGCGCGCGCGTGCCACGAGCCCACTGAGCCGGCCGGTGAGCTGCGGGTCGGGGGCACTGGATCTGATCAGGGAGAGGTGGGTGGCGGTGCGCTGGTACAGGACGACGAGTTCGTCGGCCTCCGCGCCGGTGAGGCGGCGCCGGCGGCGGAGCAGTGCGTCGAGGCGGTTCCACTCGGCTCGGTGCGTGGAGACGAAGACGTCGAGGTCCATCGGTGTGCCTGCTCCTGGGCTGTTCGTCGGCGGCTCGTCCGGAGTGTCAGCTTGTCGTACTGCGGCGCGATGCGCCCTCAGCTTGGCAGACTGGCTGATCGAGGAGCAGGTCAGGGGAAGGGACGGCAGGCGTGAGTGAGCTGGTGACGGGCGAGGCTGTGGCGCTGGAGCTGCGCCCCGCGAGGTTGCCCAGCAGGGCGCTGGCCGTGCTGATCGATCTGACCGTGGCCGTCGTGGCGTACACCGTGGTGACCGTGGCCCTGGTGATGGCCACGGCGTCCCTGGACGAGGCCGCACAGGTCGCGGTGTCGATCGCGACGTTCCTCCTGGTGCTGGTGGGCACTCCGATCGCGGTGGAGACCCTCAGTCACGGGCGGTCGCTCGGCAAGCTGGCGTGCGGTCTGCGCGTGGTGCGGGACGACGGCGGTCCCATCCGGTTCCGGCACGCCCTGGTGCGGGGCGCGATCGGGGTCGTCGAGATTCTGCTGACGTTCGGTGTGATCGCCTGTGTCGCGTCCCTGGTGTCGGCACGGGGGCGGCGGCTCGGTGACGTGTTCGCGGGGACCCTGGTGGTGCGGGAGCGGATTCCCGAGGCCCGGGCCGGTTTCGTGCCGCCTCCCCCGCCCTGGCTGGCGGGTCGTTTCACCGAGCTCGACCTGTCGGCGGTGCCGGACGGGCTGTGGCTGGCCGTCCGGCAGTACCTGACGCGGATGCAGCAACTGGACCCGCAGGTCGGCTGGTCGATGGCGGAGCGGCTCGCGGCCGACGTCGTGGCGCTGACGGGTGCTCCGGCCCCGCAGGGTGTTCCGCCGGCCGCGTTCCTGGCGGCGGTGCTCCAGGAGCGGCAGGCGCGGGAGGTGCGGCGGGCCTACGGGGACGGTCGGGCGGTGGGAGGTCCGGTGGTCGGCTGGGTGCCGCCGTCCTACGGGCCCGCGCCGTCCTACGGGCCCGCGGCGGCGGGCGGGGTGCCCGAGGTCCACGGTGCGGGCGCGTCGCCGCAGGGTGTGCCGCGGGAGACGGCCCCGGGGGCGGCGATGCCGCCGTTCGCCGCCGGTCCGGCCGCGGGTGTTCCGGGCCCTGCGCCGAAGCCGGCGTCCGGGACGGGCGAGGGGTCCGGGGCGGCGTCCGGCACGGGGTTCGTGCCGCCGGCGTGACGAGTCCGGGGCGGCCTGCCGTGCAGCGGCGGTCAGGCGAAGGACGACGGCGGTGACTCCAGGTCCTCCAACTCGATGCCGGGTGCGGCGAGTACGACGTCGCCGGCGATGTGCACGGTGTGCCGTTCGCCCGTGTCGAGGGCTGTGACCTGGTACTCGTCCACGGTGAGGGGGCCGTTGTCAGTGGTGTGTGTTTCTCTTCCCATCAGGGCCCAGGACTGGTCGACCGTGCGTGGTGCGAGGACCGGGTCCGTGAAGGCGACGAGGCGTAGACGCGTGGCGGGGGCGGAGGGGGTGAGTCGCAGCAGCCGGGTGGTGGCGACGAGGAAGGCGGGGGACGTGCCGGTGAAGGCATGGGCGCGCACGTTGCCCTCGTCGGCGTGGCCGCCGGTGGGGTCGGCGCGGACCCAGGTGACGCCGTCGAGTGCGGCGCCGCGCACCTGCCATCCGGCAGCGTGGAGTTCCAGGCGGAGGGGGCGGCCCAGCTCGTCGAGGGTCAGGTCGACGGAGCCGCGGTGATCGCCCGAGGGGGTGGTCAGCCGGGAGACGTAGCGCCAGCCGGAGGGGCCGGGGGCGCACTGGAAGTGTTCTTCTGCGAGGGGGGTGTGGTCGTGCGGGTCGTGGAGTGCATAGCGACCGCGGGGCATGGGGATCTGTCCTGGATCTCGACGGGCCGGTCCGGTCGTCGCGGGGAGCCGGGCCGGCGGGGAGGCCGACGGGGCAGGCCCCCGACACGGGGGTGCGGGGGCCTGCCTCAAAGGACGGTGCCGCGGGGAAGGCCGTGGCCTGCTGTTGCGGGCGTGCCGGTGGACGGCACGCCCGCGGCGGGCAGGTCCCGCGGGCCGGGCTCGCGCTGCTCAGTAGCGGTAGTGGTCCGGCTTGTAGGGGCCCTCGACCTCGACGCCGATGTAGGCGGCCTGCTCCGGGCGCAGCCGGGTGAGCTTCACGCCGAGCGCGTCCAGGTGGAGGCGGGCGACCTTCTCGTCGAGGTGCTTGGGCAGTGTGTAGACGCCGGTCGGGTAGGCGTCGGGCTTGGTGAACAGCTCGATCTGGGCCAGGGTCTGGTCCGCGAAGGAGTTGGACATCACGAACGACGGGTGTCCGGTGGCGTTGCCCAGGTTCAGCAGGCGGCCCTCGGAGAGGACGATGATCTTCTTGCCGTCCGGGAAGGTCCAGGTGTGGACCTGCGGCTTGATCTCGTCCTTGACGATGCCGGGAACCTTCGCGAGGCCGGCCATGTCGATCTCGTTGTCGAAGTGGCCGATGTTGCCGACGATCGCCTGGTGCTTCATCTTGGCCATGTCCGCGGCCATGACGATGTCCTTGTTGCCGGTCGTGGTGATGAAGATGTCGGCCTGGTCGACGATCTCGTCGAGGGTCGTGACCTGGTAGCCGTCCATGGCGGCCTGCAGGGCGCAGATCGGGTCGATCTCGGTGACGATGACGCGGGCGCCCTGGCCGCGCAGGGACTCCGCGCAGCCCTTGCCCACGTCGCCGTAGCCGCAGACGACCGCGGTCTTGCCGCCGATCAGGGTGTCGGTGGCGCGGTTGATGCCGTCGACCAGGGAGTGGCGGCAGCCGTACTTGTTGTCGAACTTCGACTTGGTGACGGCGTCGTTGACGTTGATCGCCGGGAACAGCAGGGTGCCGTCGCGCTGCATCTCGTACAGGCGGTGGACGCCCGTCGTGGTCTCCTCGGTCACGCCGCGGATCTCGGAGGACAGCTGGGTCCACTTCTGGGGGTTCTCGCCCAGGGTGCGGGTCAGCAGTTCGAGGATGACGCGGTGCTCGTCGGACTCGGCGGTGTCGGGCGAGGGGACCTCACCGTCCTTCTCGTACTCGACGCCCTTGTGGACGAGGAGGGTGGCGTCACCGCCGTCGTCCAGGATCATGTTGGGGCCGCCGGTGGGGCTGTCCGGCCAGGTCAGCGCCTGCTCCGTGCACCACCAGTACTCCTCCAGGGTCTCGCCCTTCCAGGCGAACACCGGGATGCCCTGCGGGTTGTCGGGCGTGCCGTCCGGGCCGACGGCGATCGCGGCGGCCGCGTGGTCCTGGGTGGAGAAGATGTTGCAGGACGCCCAGCGGACCTCGGCGCCCAGGGCGACCAGGGTCTCGATCAGTACGGCCGTCTGCACGGTCATGTGCAGGGAGCCGGTGACGCGGGCGCCGGCCAGCGGCTGCGCCTCGGCGTACTCCTCGCGGATCGACATCAGGCCGGGCATCTCGTGCTCGGCCAGCGTGATCTCCTTGCGGCCGAACTCGGCCAGGGAGAGGTCGGAGACCTTGAAGTCCTGTCGGCTGTCGACAGTCGTCATTGCGAGCTGCTCCTCGGGGGTGTGGGTCGAGGTGGGTACGGCTGGTCTGCGCGGCGGCGGACACAGGAGTGCCCGGGAGGACACAGGCATGCCCGCGTGCGCGCAGCGCAGTCCGTCGGAGGCCCTCTCTCCCTCGGCCGGTCCGCTCCGGGACCGCCCGACCGCCATCAGCAGCGACGTCTGGCTCCCCTCCAAGCTACACCGGTACGCATGGCCGTCCCCAGTCCGCCTCCGAACAGATCACGCCGATCGCGGCACGGGACGGGTCCCGGAACCCGGCGCGTTCGGCAGGGTGACGGGGACGCGGTGCGGGAGGAGGCGGCCGTGCACGCCTGGCGGGACGGGAGCCGACCCGCCGGGTCCGGCCGACGGCTCGGCGAGGCCCTGCGGGACGTCGGGCTGATGGCGGGTGCGCTGCTCAGGGCTCGACGGGATGCCGCGCCGGACCGCCCGGGGTGGCCTCGCGGTCCGGGCCCTTGGCGGCATCGGCCTCGCTGTAGATGTCGGGCTCCAGGTAGATGACGCGGGCGATCGGGACCGCCGTGCGGATGCGGGCCTCGGCGGCGTTGATGGCGGAGGCGACCTCGGCGGCCGTGTCGTCGTGCTGGACGGCGATCTTGGCGGCGACCAGGAGTTCCTCGGGGCCCAGGTGCAGTGTGCGCATGTGGATGATGCCGGTCACGGTGTCGCCGTCGACCACCGCGGCCTCGATCCTCCTGACCTCTTCCACTCCGGCGGCCTCGCCGAGCAGCAGCGACTTGGTCTCGGCGGCGAGCACGAGCGCGATCACGACGAGCAGGACACCGATGCAGACGGTGCCGACGCCGTCCCAGACGCCGTCGCCGGTGAGCAGGGACAGGCCGACGCCGCCGAGGGCGAGGGCCAGGCCGATGAGCGCGCCGAAGTCCTCCAGGAGGACCACGGGCAGCTCGGGGGCCTTGGCGCGCCGGATGAACTGCGACCAGGACAGCCTGCCGCGCAGCTCGTTGGACTCCTTGATGGCCGTGCGGAAGGAGAAGCCCTCGGCGATGATCGCGAAGAGGAGGACTCCAACCGGCCAGTACCAGTGCTCCAGATCGTGCGGGTGCCTGATCTTCTCGTAGCCCTCGTAGACGGCGAACATGCCGCCGACGGAGAAGAGGACGATGGAGACGAGGAAGGCGTAGATGTAGCGCTCGCGGCCGTACCCGAAGGGGTGCTGCGGGGTGGCCTCGCGTTCGGCCTTCTTGCCGCCGATGAGCAGCAGGGCCTGGTTGCCGGAGTCGGCGACCGAGTGCACGCCCTCGGCGAGCATGGACGACGAGCCGCTGAACGCGAACGCCACGAACTTCGATGCCGCGATCGCGAGGTTGGCGCCGAGTGCCGCCACGATCGCCCTGGTACCGCCTGACGCGCTCATGTGCCCGCGATGTCCCTTCACCTTCGAGTCGCCCCGACGCCTGGGCCGGGGCCCGGATCCCGCCCCGGCCGGCCTTTGCCCGGCCTTTGCCGGTGGGACATTGTTGCAGCAGGCAGGGGCGTCGGCGCGTCAGTCCTCCACAGGACCGGTCATACGATCACGGTGGCCCGGAAGAGCGTGCCGGTGCCGGAGACCTCCGCCCGCTCCCCGGCCGCCACGAAGACCGACTGACCGGGTGTCAGCTCGTGTTCCCCCGCCCGCACGGCACCCGCCGTGCACAACAGGATCTGGGGGGTGGCGCGCGTGAGGTCGTGGGCGGCGCCGGCGGCCGGCAGCACGTACCGGGAGAGCCGGAACTCGTCGGTCGGGGTCTCGTAGACCTCCTCGCCGTCCGGGGACGCCTCGGGGCGCAGCACCCCCGGGTCGGCGGCCTCGAAGCGGACGACGCGCAGGAGTTCGGGCACGTCGATGTGCTTGGGGGTCAGGCCGCAGCGCAGGACGTTGTCGGAGTTGGCCATGATCTCCACGCCGAGGCCGCTGAGGTAGGCGTGCGGGATGCCCGCGCCGAGGAAGAGTGCCTCGCCGGGCTGGAGCCGGACGTGGTTGAGCAGCATGGCGGCGACGACGCCGGGGTCGCCCGGGTAGTGGTGGGCGATGCCGGCGTAGGGGGCGTACGGGCCGCCGAGGCGGTCGCAGGCGGCTGCGGCGTCGGCGACGGTGTGGGCCATCTCCGTGCGGTCGGCGGTGAGGACCGCGGTGAGGACCTCCCGCAGGGCGGCCTCCTCGGGCCGGGCGTGCAGCAGGTCGACGTACGGCTTGAGGGAATCGACGCCGAGGCCGTCGAGCAGGTCGGCGGTCCGTGCGGGGGTTCTGAAGCCGCACAGGCCGTCGAACTCGGTGAGGGCGCAGATCAGTTCGGGCTTGTGGTTGGGGTCTTTGTAGGTGCGGTGCGGGGCGTCGGCGGGGACGCCGCGGCGCTCCTCGTCCGCGTGGCCCTGCTTCGCCTGCTCCAGATCGGGGTGGACCTGGAGGGAGAGCGGGGCGCCGGCGGCGAGGATCTTGAGCAGGAAGGGCAGGTGGGGGCCGAAGCGGGCGAGGGCCGCGGCACCGAGCTCCCGCTCGGGGTCGGCACCGATGACCTCGGCGAGGGTGCCGCGGCCGGTGCACGAGGGGGCGCCGGGGTGGGCACCCATCCACATCTCCGCCTGGGGTTCGCCGGTCGCTTCGACGCCGAGCAGCCGCGGGATGGCGGTGGGGGAACCCCAGGCGTAGGGGCGGATGGTGTTGTCGAGGCGGTCCATGGGGTTCCGTCTGCTCCTTCGTACGTGCGGCGCGGGGGCGGCCCGTGCGTGTGCGGCACCGGTGGCCCGCGCGCGTGCGGCGTCGACGCGGCCTGATGATGCGGGGCGTGCCCGAGGCCGTCCGCGGACGGTCTCGGGCGTCGGCGTCAGGATCAGGTGCGCGAGGCGAGCGCCAGGTAAACGGCGGCGAAATCCGTGATGGCGATCAGTTCCGCGAGGGTCTCCAGCTCGCTGCCGGGTTCCGGGTCGAGCTCGCTGATCGGTGTGTCGTGGCTGAGGGCCAGTTCACGGGCGGCGGGAGCGGCGGTGAGGCCTCCGATGGGGCGGTCGCGCAGCAGTACCACGCGCGCGTGGAGGGCGGGCGTCTCCTCCACGCGGTCGCGGAAGAAGTCGTCCGGGTCGGCGCTGGCGGCGAGCCGCCCGGCGAGGAGGGCGCTGTGGGCGGCGAGTGCCTCGGGCAGCTCGGCGACGACGGCCGGGGTGCCGGAGAGTTCGGCGAGCGCGGCGGCGAAGCGCCGGCCGGCCGGGCCGGCGGAGGTGCCCTCGGTCCAGATCACCGGGAGCGCGTCGGCGAGTTCGGCGGCGAGGGTCTTGGCCGGGTTGCTGTAGGTGGCGATGGCCGGCCCGCAGCGTTCCGCGACGTGGTCGAGGCGGTCGGCGACCTTCAGCAGGGCTTCGGGCGGTGCGGTGAGGAGGCCGATGCGGTCCAGCAGGCTCAGCAGCGGGGTGAGCAGCGCCCAGAGGACGCCGGGGGCGGAGGCCGCGAGGGGTTCGTCCTCCTCGTACGGGGCTGTGGCCAGCGGCACGTAGAGGCCGTGGGCGCCGGCGACGGCCTCCGCGAGCGGGGAGCGGGCGGGTGCCACGGCGGCGACGGTGCAGCCGCGTCGGTAGGCCTGCTCGGCGAGGAGGGAGAGGGACGGTTCGGATCCGTCGGGGGTGGCGATCAGCAGCAGGTCGACGGAGCCGGCCCAACCGGGCAGTTCCCAGCGCAGGGCGCCGGCGGCGGGGGCGACGCCGGTGGGGTCCAGGCGGATGACGGGGCATCCGGCGCCGGCGAGGGTGCCGAGCAGGTCGGCGACGCAGATGGCGGCGGCACCGGGCCCGGCGATGAGGACGGCGCGGGGGCGGCCGTCGGGCTTCAGGTCGCCGACGCCGGCCTCGGTGGCGTGTCGGGCGGCGGTGCGGACGCGGGCGCCGGCCTCGGCGGCTCCGCGCAGCAGCGCGCGGCGGTCGGCCTCGGCGAGGGCCTCCGGCGTGTCGAGCAGCGATTCGTCGAGCATGGTCGGCAGTCTCCGATCGCCGGGTCGTCGGGGGTGCGGGGTACCGGTCTCGACGGGGTCGTCGACGGCCCCGTGGGGTGAGCCGGAGCCCGCGGGGCGGTCGCACCGGGAACGCCGTGCCGTCGGCACGGCGGGTGGGGCGGCGCGGTGCGGCGTCCGCGGGCGGCCGTGGGGCGACCGGCACGGGTGGTGCGCGGGCGCGCGGTCCCGGCCGGGGCGCCGGTGCCGTCACCGCGGTGCGGACGGCCACCGGGGCCGTCCCGGCCGGGTACGGCGGGCGCGGACGTCACTCCGGGCGGCGGGCCTCGTCGACGAGCAGGACGGGGATGCCGTCGCGGACCGGATACGCCAGGCCACAGCCCTGGCCGGTGCAGACCAGCTCGGCGTCCTCCTCCTTGAGGGGAGCGTGGCAGGCCGGGCAGGCGAGGATCTCCAGGAGGCCGGCTTCGAGCGGCATGGCGTGTCCCTTCGGGGCGGACGTGCGGGGTTGTCGATACGTGTGCGGTCGTGCCTGGTCAGCGTACCGCCGGCGAGGGCCGCACGACGGGGGGTCGGGGCGGAGACGCCGACTGGCGTGCCGGTCCGCCCGGGCCCCGGGTCCGGTCAGCCTCTGATGATGGCCAGGGCCTCGTCGCGGACCTTCGCCATCAGTGCCTCGTCCGTCGCCTCCGCGTTCAGGCGCAGCAGCGGTTCGGTGTTGGACGGACGGACGTTGAACCACCAGTCGGCGGAGGCGACGGTGAGCCCGTCGAGTTCGTCCAGCGTGACGTCCGCGCGCCCCTCGTACGCGGCGCGGACGGCGGCGATGCGGGCGGCCTGGTCGGCGACCGTGGAGTTGATCTCGCCGGATCCCGAGTAACGGTCGTACTGGGCGACCAGCGCGGACAGCGGGCCGTCCTGTTCGCCCAGGGCCGCCAGGACGTGCAGGGCTGCCAGCATGCCGGTGTCGGCGTTCCAGAAGTCCTTGAAGTAGTAGTGGGCGGAGTGCTCCCCGCCGAAGATGGCGCCGGTGGCGGCCATCTCCGCCTTGATGAAGGAGTGGCCCACGCGGGTGCGGAGGGGCGTCCCGCCGTTCTCCCGCACGACCTCGGGGACGGACCGGGACGTGATCAGGTTGTGGATGATCGTGCCCCGGCCGCCGTTGCGGGCGAGTTCGCGGGAGGCGACGAGGGCGGTGACGGCGGACGGGGAGACCGGTTCGCCGCGCTGGTCGACGACGAAGCAGCGGTCGGCGTCACCGTCGAAGGCCAGGCCGAGGTCCGCGCCTTCCGCGCGGACCCGCTCCTGCAGGTCGACGAGGTTGGCCGGGTCGAGCGGGTTGGCCTCGTGGTTGGGGAAGGTGCCGTCGAGTTCGAAGTACATCGGGACGACGGTCAGCGGCAGGCCGGCGAGGACGGTCGGGACGGTGTGGCCGCCCATGCCGTTCCCCGCGTCGACGACGGCCTTCAGGGGGCGGATGGAGCTCAGGTCGACGAGGGTGCGCAGGTGCGCCGCGTAGTCCTCCAGCGTGTCGCGGCGGCCGACCGTGCCCGGGTGGGCGACGGGTTCCGGTGCGCCCGACTCGGTCCAGCGCTCGGCCAGTTCCCGGATCTCGGCGAGACCGGTGTCCTGGCCGACGGGTGCGGCGCCCGCGCGGCACATCTTGATGCCGTTGTACCGGGCCGGGTTGTGCGAGGCGGTGAACATCGCGCCCGGCAGGTCCAGGGCGCCCGAGGCGTAGTAGAGCTGGTCGGTGGAGCAGAGGCCGATCTCGGTGACGTCGGCGCCGCGGGAGGCGGCCCCGCGCGCGAAGGCGCCGGACAGGCCGGGCGACGACGGGCGCATGTCGTGGCCGGTCACGATCGCACTCGCGCCGGTCACCTCGGCGAACGCGGCCCCGAAGAGCTCCGCCGTCGACTCGTCCCACTGGTCCGGGACCACGCCGCGTACGTCGTACGCCTTCACGATCTGCGACAGATCAGCAGCCACGGCCAACCTTCCTGAAAGTCCTGTCGGTGCCCACAACCTACCCGCCCGTACCGGCACGGGTGCGGCGCGGGTGCTCTCCTGCCCGGCAGGCGTCGACGGCGGCCGGGGGAGGGTCAGTTGTCGGGCGAGCGCAGCACCCGCAGGTGGCCGCGGCGGGCGACCTCCATCGGGTCCGCGGTGCGGGCCCCGCCGCCGGCGGCCTCGGCCGCGCGTTCCTGCGGGCGGGCGGCCTCGCGCACGGCGTTGGCGAGCGCCTCCAGATCGTCACCGCTGGGCCGGGCCGGGGCGGAGCCGTCGAGGAGGCGGACGACCTCCCAGCCACGGGGGGCGGTCAGGCGCTCGGAATGCTCGGCGCACAGGTCGTAGCAGTGGGGTTCGGCGTAGGTGGCGAGCGGGCCGAGGACCGCGGTCGAGTCGGCGTAGACGTACGTCAGCGTCGCCACGGCGGGTCGGCCGCAGGCGGTGCGCGAACAGCGACGTACAGGGCTCACGACGTTGGACGGTACCGCACTCTTGAGCGGGCCGCGACGACTCTCCACCAGGTCACCCCACCGTGTCGTGCTGTGAAACGCCCCCTATGACACCCCAGTCATACCCCGCTGACCTGCACCGGCACCAGTTCCCTGGGGCATGGGCGGCTTTCCGGACGGTCACCACTCGGTACAAACACCGTCAATCGGCTTGAGATCCGCGGTCCTGGAGGGATGTGGAATCGAGCCCGACCTTGGCTGAAATGGTCATGGGACGACAGGTCGCGGTCAGGTGCCGACGGGTGGCCGGGACGGCGCGTGGGGCGGAGCGGGCGGGGGCGCCGAGGATTACGCTTCACCAGTGATGGAGAACCCCGTACCGCCCCGCGCCGTCGGCCCCGGGCCCCGCCGACGTGATCGCCACGGGCGGGGCATGCGCGGGCCGATCGCGCCGCCGCAGGTGCCGCTCGCGATGAGCCGGGCGGAGGCGTTCGCGGACCTGGTGCAGGACTCCGTGGAACGGCTGGAGCGCCGGTGGCCGCAGCTCGCCGAGATCGACTTCCTGGTGCTGGAGGTGCCCCGGCTGGACGGGCCGGGAGGCCCGTGGAACGACGAGGCCGTGCCGCTGGGCGGGACGATGCCGGCGCGCGACGGGCGGCGGCCCCGGGTGGTCGTGTACCGGCGGCCGGTGGAGATCCGCACCAAGGGGCGTGACGAACGGGCGGCGCTGGTGCACGAGGTGGTCGTCGAGCAGGTCGCCGATCTGCTGGGCCTGACGCCGGAGACGGTGGACCCCCGGTACGGCGAGGACTGAGCGGGGCGGAGACCCGGGCCGGGACGGTCCGCGCACCGGGGCGTGCGGCATGCCGGAGCGGGTGACGCAGGGCGTGCGTCCCCAGCCCCCGGGTCTCCCGGTCCCCCGTCCCCGCCTCCCCTCCCGTGGCTCCGCGGCGCCGCGGTTCCGGCCTACTTCTGGAGCACCGACAGGTCCTGCTCGGCCTCCGGGACGGCGACCGTACCGCGGTCGTCCGGCAGGGTCTGGATCGTGAACCCGACCACACCGCCCTCGGTCTCCGACAGCATGCGGGAGGCGTAGACCGGGCCGCCGGAGAGCGTCTCGACGGTGAGGGCGTAGGTGCCCTTCAGCCCCGAGGGCACCGGGAGCCGGATGTCCTGCGTCGTACCGGACTTGATCGTGTACGTCTGGGTGGCCGCGGTGCCCGCCTCGCTGCCCGCGGAGGCCGTGACCTTCACCTTGGCCTCGACCGTGGGTGCGGTGACGGACAGGGTCGTGCCCTTGGCGCGGTTGTCCGCGGACGTGGCCCGCGCGCCGGCGGGGGCGGTCGCCGGGATGTACGCCGTCTCCTGCTTGTCGCCCTTGCCCCGCACCACACGCAGCGCGGCGACGACCGGCACGGACCGGCCCGTGGGGGTCAGTATCAAAGAGCCCGCCTCACCCCGCGTGACGTCGCCCAGGTCGACCGCCGTGGTCATGCCGGCCTTCAGGTGCAGCGACTCGTGCCCGGCCGGTGTGATCGCGCCGGAGGCCGAGGCCAGCCGTACCTTCAGGTCCGCGTCGTCGTCGCCCGGGGTGAAGGCGACCAGGCGGACCGAGGTCGCGTCCTTGGGGATGCCGGGCAGGACGAGGCTTCCGGACGGGTCCGTGGAGGCGGTCAGCCAGTCGCCGCCGAGTCTGTCGTCGAGGGCCTGGACGGCGGCGCCCACCCGTCCACTGCGCACGTTCACGTGCACGGTGATGTCGTCCTGCTTCTCGCCGGTGAGCGTGGACAGGAGGATCGGCTCGCTGGCGTGCGGCGCGACGGTGATGCCCTCCCCCGCGGTCGCCTTCAGCTCGCCGTCCTTGCCGAAGAGCTCGATGTCGACGACGGCGGCGGCGGCGTCCGGGTTGGTGAGGTGCACGTAGTCGGTGCGGTCGGCGGCCGTGGAGGCGCCGGGGAACCAGAACGCGGTGTCCGCGGGCGTGCAGGTGACGCCCTGCAGGCCGCGGCCCGTGCCGACGGTGACCTCGGTGGTGGCCTGGACGGTCCAGCCGGGGGCGAACTTCCCCTCCGCCGTGCCGACGAGCGCGGGCGCGTCGGCGCCCGAGGCGTTCCCGGCGGCGGGCCTGCCGGGCTCCTTGGGGGTGAGGACCGGTTTCGCGGTCTTCTTCCCGCCGGACGCGGCGCCCCCGGAACTCTTGCCCGCACCCGTGCCGCCGGGGGACTCCTCGGTGGCGGCGAGGAGCTGGGCCTTGCCCGCGCCCTCCGTACTCCGGGTGACGGGTGTGTAGGACGTGTACGACGTCTCGGCGACGTCGGAGGTGCTGGGCGCCGGGCAGAGCAGCGTGGTGCGCTGGACGGGCCGCCGGGTGGCCGTTGCCGCGCTGTCCGCGCCCGCGGCGTCCGGGGTGACCAGGGCGGCGGCCGACGTCACGGCGGCCAGCGCGGCCGTGGCGGCGATCAGGGAGAGGGTGGTGCGGTTCACTGCTGACTCCCGTCGGGGCGCTCACTGCCGGTGCCGTGGGGGTGCGGCTGCGCCGGGTCGTACGCGGTCGCGTCATAGCCCTGGTCGTACGGCTGCGGGTAGGGCGTCCCGTCGTACCCGGCCGTCTGCGCGGTGCCGCCGTACGCGTACGGGTCGTACTGGCCCGCCTGGTAGGGATCGGCACGGTACGGGTCCGCCTGGTAGGGGTCCGCCTGGTACGGGTCCGCCTGGTAGGGGTCGGCGGGTTCGTACACGCCGCCCTGAGGGTGCTGCTGGGCCGCGCCCTGGTACTGCTCGCCGCCGTGGCCGCCGTACTCGGCGGCGCCGGGGTGGCCGGACGTGTCCCATACTCCGCCGGAAGGCTGCTGCGGCACCGCGGCCGGGGGCTCCTGCGGCGGGACCGGCAAGGAGGGGTCCACGGCGCCTGCGGCCTCCGCCTCCGCCTGGGCGCGCAGGCGCCGGGCCCGACGGCCCTCGCCGGCGACGGCCTGGGCCGGGACGACGGGCTCCTCGGGGAGGTCGTCGTCGATGTCGCGGCGGCGGCCCGGCAGGGCCAGGACGACGAGGACGACGGCGAGTGCGCCCTGCGCCCAGAGCCAGGCGGTGTGGCCGACGGTGTCGTCGTGGACGACGTCCAGCCTGCCGCCGGAGGTGGGGAGCTTGAAGCCCTGGGCCCAGCCGTCGACCGTGGTCGGGGTCAGGGGCCTGCCGTCGAGGGTGGCGGTCCAGCCGTCGTCGGCGGTGTCGGCCAGGCGCAGGATCCGGCCGGCGGAGCCCGGCGGGATGTCGGTGTGGATCCCCACCGGGCCCGCGGCGACCGTCTGCGGCTGCCCGGGGCTCTGCGCCGCGTTCGCGCCGCCCGCCGCGGGCACGATCGCGGCACGGGCGACCTGCCGGTCGACGCGCCACAGGGCGCTGCCGTCCTGCTGGCTGAGCCGCTTCAGGCCGGGCGTGGCGTCCAGGATGCGAGTGATCTCGCGGGGCGCGCCCTTGTGGACGAGGACGTAGCGGACGGCGAAGCCGCCGAGCTCGCCGGCCTGGTCGGCACCGGATCCGGCGACGAGGTTGGCGACGATCGTGTCGAGCTGCTCGTTGCCGCCGTCGGCCGCGGCGAGTTCGGCGTCGCCGAGGCGGGCGCCGGAACCGCGGACCAGCATGTAGCGGACGTGGGCCGTGGTGTCGCTGTCGAGGACGAGGGTGCGGGCCTGGTCACTGTTGTTGCCGTCCTCGGCGACGAACGCGGGGACCTGGACCGGGTCGCGCCGCTCCAGTGGGCCGTCGGCACCGCCGATCATCCAGCCGGCGGCGACGAGGAGGGGGCCCGCGGCCGAGGCGAAGGCGATGAGCGCCGCGACCGGCTGCCGCCAGCCGAAGCTCTGCTCGGCGACCCGCGCGCGTGCCCCGTCGGCGCCGATGACGGCCGCGCAGAGCAGGGCGATGCCGTAGACGAGCGTGGCGGGGCCGGCCCAGGCGGAGGCGTTGGACAGCACGGCGAGCACGAGGCCCACCAGGGCGGCCGCCCAGGCCGTGCGGACGGCCGCGCGGCGTTCGGTGCGCAGGAGGGCGGCGAGCGCGGCCAGCACGATGCCGAGGAGCATCATGCCGTGGACCGTGCCCGGCCCGCCGGGACTGGCACCGAGCAGGTCGAGGGCGGAGGCGGCCGAGGTGGTGCCCGGCAGGCCGGCCTCGGTGAGGAAGCCGAACGGCAGCAGGGTCAGCGACCAGGGCGCGAGGACGAGCAGGGGCGTGCCGAGCTGGGCCAGGAAGCGGGGGCCGTAGGCCGTGATGTCGGTTCGGCGGACGGCGAGGACACCGAGACCCAGTATCAGCGCGATGGGCCACACGACCGGCGTGAAGGCGGTGGTGACGGTCAGCAGCAGCGCGTACGCCCAGGTGGCGCGCCAAGTGCCGCGGATGCCGGAGGGGTTGGCCAGGCCGCTGGCGGCGAGGCCGGCGCGGGCGACCAGTGGCAGCAGGACGGCGAGGAGGGCGGTGCCGATCCGGCCGTCGGCGAGGGCGCCGGTGGCGGCCGGCAGGAAGGCGTAGGCGACGGCCGCCCACGCGCGCAGCAGCCGCGACTCGACGAGCGAGCGGGAGGCGAAGTACGCGGTGAAGCCGGCCAGCGGTACCGAGCAGACCAGCAGGACGGTCACGGCGAGGCCGGTCGACCCGAACAGGGCGGAGGCCAGCAGCGCGACGATCGCCAGGTAGGGCGGGGCGGGTGCGGTGCCGCCGGCGCCGACGGGGTGCCAGGTGTCGAGATAGCGCGACCACAGCGCGGAGGCTTCGGCGGGGGCCGGCAGCAGGGCGCCACCGGAGAGGGCACCGTCGCCGAGGAGGTTGCGGCAGGCGGCGAGGGAGACCAGCAGCAGCACCAGGAAGAGCACCGGGCCGGGCTTGCGGGCGATGCGCTTGAGGCGGGCGAACTGCTCGATCTCCAGGAAGTCGGCGTCGTCGCCACCGGGCCCGGACTCCAGGCCGCCGCCGTGCCGTCCACCGGAGGGGACCTCCGGGTCGGAGCCGCCGAGGAAGTTGCCGGCGACCTGTTCGACGGTGGCGCGGACGGTGGCGCCCGGGGGTGGGAAGAGCGGCCGCAGCTCACCCTTGCCGACGGCCGCGCGACCGCGCCTGCGCCGTCCGGTGAAGATCCGGCCGGGCCGCAGGAGGGTGCCCAGCAAGCCGCGGATCTCGTCGAGGGCCTGGCCGGGCACCTTGCCCACGAGATAGGCGACGGTCCGCAGCAGCGTGCCGAGGACCAGCCGCAGCAGCACCCAGGGCAGCACCGCGGTGCGGCTGTTGACGAGGAGGGTGTAGACGGCGCCCGCTTTGTCGACCTTGTGCGGGGACGCGGTGGTGCGGCCCGCGCAGTCGACGGTACGGCGCTCGCGGGAGGCCGCCTCGGCGTGCCGTACGACGGCATCGGGGGCGACCAGGACGCGGTGGCCGGCGGCGTGGGCGCGCCAGCACAGGTCGACGTCGTCACGCATGAGGGGCAGCCGGCGGTCGAAGCCGCCGAGTTCCTCGAAGACGTCGCGGCGGATCAGCATGCCGGCGGTGGACACCGACAGCACGGGCCGGATGTGGTCGTGCTGGCCCTGGTCCTGCTCCCGGCGGTCCAGGCCGGTCCAGCGGCGGCCGGAGTGGGCGATGGTGACGCCGACCTCCAGCAGCTGGCGGCGGTCGTACCAGCCACGCAGCTTGGGGCCGACGACGGCCACGTCGTCGCGGCCGAGTTCCAGCTCCCGGTCGGCGACCCGCAACAGCTCGGCGAGGGCGTCGGGCTCGGGCGCGCAGTCGTCGTGCAGCAGCCACAGCCACTGGATCGGCTCGCCGTGCGGCAGTTCCGGCATGTCGTAGGCGTCGTCGCGCCACGTGCGCGTGACCGGATCCCAGCCGCTGGGCCGCTTCAGGTACGGCAGTTCCTCGGGGGTGAGGACCGGGGCGGAGCGGTGGGCCTCGTCGACGGCCTGGCCGAAGCCGGTGCGGCGGGCCAGGTGCAGCACGTGGTCGGGGCCGAGGGCGTCGGTGACCAGCTGCGCGGAGTCGTCGGCGCTTCCGGTGTCGGCGGCCAGGGCGAACTGGACGGCCCGCTCCTGGCCGAGCAGCCCGGCGAGGGCGTCGGGCAGCCAGCGGGCTCCGTCGTGGGAGACGAGGACCGCGGTGACCACATGGCGCGGGAACTCAGGTGTGGCAGCGGCGTCTTGGCGCGCTGCCGTGTGGCTGTGCACGGACATCGAGGTACGGGCCCCGGTTCGGTGGACTGCGGTGGACACCTGTGCCCCACGGGGCAGCGGGCGTCTCGGACGAGCGCCACACTATCGGCTGGCCATGGCGACGGCCCGCCGCCTGTGGACAACCCACCTGCGCCGGGCCGTTGGAATCGGTGCCTCCGTGCCGTTCGCCGGGCCGCGCTCCGTTCCCCGCGCTCAGACGGCGGCCTTCTTCAGCCGGCGACGCTCCCGCTCGGACAGGCCTCCCCAGATACCGAAGCGCTCGTCGTTGGCGAGGGCGTACTCAAGGCATTCGGAGCGGACCTCGCAGGCCAGGCAGACCTTCTTGGCCTCCCGGGTCGAGCCGCCCTTCTCGGGGAAGAAGGACTCGGGGTCGGTCTGGGCGCACAGCGCGCGCTCCTGCCAGCCGAGTTCCTCGTCCGCGTCGTCGACCAGCAGTTGCTGCACCAGCTCGGTCATGTGCGCCCCTCGTCTGTCTTTCCGCGTCCCCGTGATGTGGCCGTTACCGATTCCGGCTGAACGACACGAGTGAAATTACAAGTGTGCTGCTCCGGGCGAGTCAAGCCGAGATCTGCTATTGGGCCCCTTATTCACTCTGCGGAACCAAGGTCACGCGGAAAGTGTTCAAATCGCCATAAACCTTGACACAGAGAGGAGGTCCGGGAGGACTTCCGGACCACAGAGAGTCCGCACGGAGCCCGCGCGAACCCTGTACGGAGAAGGACGCCCGAGCGTTCGATCCCGTTCCGACTCGCGCGGCGATGCGAACCTGATCACAGTCGGATCACGAGATCGCAACGGGACTTGTGTGCCGGGTTGTGCGGCATGTGTCCCGGTGACCGAGTGAATAAACCTTTCGTCCCTCAGATGAACCGGAAGGGGTGAAAGACGTCCCACATGCCGGGGCCGAGTTGACAGTGAAGGTGTGAGCCGCTGTCCTTGTGGGCATGCTCGCGAACTCGGCGCTCACCTCGACCCGCACCGCCGGGTCCCACGGTGCTGCCCGCGCTCGCTGTAGCTGTTGCTGTTCCAGCTGTTGAGCCCTCCACCTCCGCTCCGGCTGCCGCCGGGTCCACCGCGACCCGGCCCGCTGCACCCCCTCCCCTCACCACGGGGCATCTCCGCCGCCCGCGACCCGGGCTGACGGCACGGCCACCCCCCATCCGCACTTCTGCCGAGGAACCACCGCATCCATGAACAGCGACAGCGACCTCCAGATCGCCGGCGACATCCTCGAAGTCCCGCACCTGCTCCAGCCGCCGCGCGAGCACCCGGCCACCGTCGCCGAGTTCGCCGGCCTGGCCCTGGCCCTGGCCGCCGACCGCTCCCGGTGGGAGCACCTCGTGCAGTACGACGCCACCACCCGCTGGTACCACCGGCTGCGCACCGGCCCCGGCTACGAGGTGTGGCTGCTGTCCTGGGTCCCGGGGCAGGGCAGCGGACTGCACGACCACGGCCGCTCCTCGGGGGTGCTGACCGTCCTGGACGGCGCGCTGACCGAGCGCACCGGGCGCGGCACGCGCACGCTGGCGGCGGGCGCGCAGCGCGTGCTCGCCCCGGGCTCCGCGCACGAGGTCGTCAACGACACCCTGGAGCCGGCGGTCAGCCTCCACGTCTACTTCCCCGGCCTCACCGAGATGCCGATGCACACCGCGCCCGGCTGCCGGGCGACCGCCGAGCCGCCGGCGGTGACTGCCTGACACGTTGTCGTACCCGCCTGCCAGACTTGCCCCATGCGCATTGTGGTTCTGGCAGGCGGCATCGGCGGTGCACGGTTCCTGCGCGGTCTGAAACGGGCCGTGCCGGACGCGGACATCACGGTCATCGGCAACACCGGCGACGACATCCACCTCTTCGGGCTGAAGGTCTGCCCGGACCTCGACACGGTGATGTACACGCTCGGCGGCGGCATCAACGAGGAGCAGGGCTGGGGGCGGGCCGACGAGACCTTCCACCTGAAGGAGGAGCTCGCCGCGTACGGCGTGGGCCCCGGCTGGTTCGGTCTGGGCGACCGGGACTTCGCCACGCACATCGTGCGGACGCAGATGACCGGCGCCGGGTATCCGCTCAGCGCCGTCACCCAGGCGCTGTGCGACCGGTGGAAGCCGGGGGTGCGGCTGATCCCGATGACCGACGACCGGGTGGAGACGCACGTGGCCGTCGAGATCGACGGAGAACAGAAGGCGATCCACTTCCAGGAGTACTGGGTCCGGCTGCGCGCCTCGGTGCCCGCCGAGGCGATCGTCCCGGTCGGCGCGGAGCAGGCCAAGCCGGCACCGGGGGTGCTGGAGGCGCTGGCCGAGGCGGACGTGATCCTCTTCCCGCCGTCGAACCCGGTCGTCTCCGTCGGCACGATCCTCGCCGTGCCCGGCATCCGGGAGGCCATCGCGGAGGCCGGGGTGCCCGTCGTCGGCCTCTCCCCCATCGTCGGGGACGCTCCGGTGCGCGGTATGGCGGACAAGGTCCTCGCGGCCGTAGGCGTCGAGGCCACGGCCGCCGCGGTCGCCGAGCACTACGGCTCCGGGCTGCTGGACGGCTGGCTCGTGGACACCGTGGACGCCGCTGCCGTGGAGCGGGTGGAGGCCGCCGGCATCCGCTGCCGGGCCGTGCCGCTGATGATGACCGACGCCGAGGCGACCGCTCGAATGGCGCGGGAGGCGCTGGCGCTGGCCGAGGAGGTGCGGGCGGCATGAGCACACCCCTCGCCGAGGGCTACCGGGTGTGGGCCGTGCCCGGCCTTCCCGAGGTGCAGCCCGGCGACGACCTCGCCAAGCTGGTCTCCGCCGCGGAACCGGGCCTGGCCGACGGCGACGTCGTCCTCGTCACCTCCAAGATCGTCTCCAAGGCCGAGGGGCGGGTCGTACGCGCCGCCGACCGTGAGGCCGCCATCGAGGCGGAGACGGTACGGGTGGTGGCCCGGCGCGGCGCCCTGCGCATCGTGGAGAACCGGCAGGGCCTGGTGATGGCCGCGGCCGGGGTCGACGCCTCCAACACGCCCTCGGGGACCGTGCTGCTGCTGCCCGAGGATCCCGACGCCTCCGCGCGGGCGATCCGCGCCGGACTGCGGGAGGCGCTCGGCGTCGACGTAGGGGTCGTCGTCACCGACACCTTCGGGCGGCCCTGGCGCGCGGGGCTCACGGACGTCGCGATCGGCGCGGCCGGCGTGCGCGTCCTGGACGATCTGCGCGGGGGCACCGACGCGCACGGCAATCCGCTCGGCGCGACCGTCGTGGCGACCGCGGACGAGCTGGCCGCCGCGGGCGACCTGGTCAAGGGCAAGGCGGCGGGCCGACCCGTCGCGGTGGTGCGGGGGCTGCCGCACGTGGTGGCCGGCGACGGCGGGGAGGGCGCACGGGCCATGGTGCGCGGCGCCCGCGACGACATGTTCCGGCTCGGCACCTCCGAGGCGGTGCGGCTCGCGGTGACCCAGCGCCGCACGGTGCGGTCGTTCACCGACGAGCCCGTCGATCCGGGTGCGGTGCGCCGGGCGGTGGCCGCGGCGGTGACCGCCCCGGCGCCGCACCACACGACGCCTTGGCGGTTCGTGCTGCTGGAGTCGGCCGGGGCACGCGTCCGGCTACTGGACGCCATGCGCGAGGCCTGGATCGCCGACCTGCGGCGCGACGGCAAGAGCGAGGAGTCCGTCGCCAAGCGGGTGAGGCGCGGGGACGTGCTGCGCAACGCTCCGTACCTGGTGGTGCCGTGCCTGGTCGCGGACGGCTCGCACACCTACGGGGACGTGCGGCGGGACGCGGCCGAACGGGAGATGTTCGTCGTCGCCGCGGGTGCGGGCGTGCAGAACTTCCTGGTGGCGCTCGCCGGGGAGCGGCTGGGATCGGCGTGGGTGTCGTCGACGATGTTCTGCCGGGACGTGGTGCGCGAGGTGCTGGGGCTGCCCGGGGAGTGGGACCCGATGGGCGCCGTGGCCGTCGGGCACCCGGCGGAGGAGCCCCGGCCGCGGGCGGAGCGCGAGGCGGGCGCCTTCATCGAAGTGCGGTGAGGTGCGCGGGACGGCGAGCTTCGTCGCGGCACGGTCGCCGTCCCGCCGTCGATCCGCCGTTCCCGGGGCGAGCCGCCGCCGGGAGGACTCGGCCGTGTGCGGCCCGTACCGGTTGTCGCACTACCCTCGTAGGGCGCCGCCCCGACCGCTCCGACCCCTCGGAGCGCTCCGACCCCTCGACTTCACCGGGAACCCCATCGTGGCAGGACGTTTCGCCCCCCGGCCCACGCGTACGACCGTGCGCGGCGGGGACGTCCCCGTGTCCGGGCCACCGCGTCCGCGGGCCGCGCACGGCGGCGGGCCGGGGCGGGTGCGGACCTGGGTACCGGACGGGCCGCTCGACCTGCACCTGGTGCTCGGGCCGCTGCGGCGCGGCACCGGGGATCCGACGTTCCGGGCGATGCCCGACGGGTCGGTCTGGCGGGCCGCCCGTACGCCGGCCGGGCCGGGGACGTTGCGGGTCGCCGTGTCCGATGGTGCGGTGCGCGGCGAGGCGTGGGGGCCGGGGGCCGAGTGGCTGCTGGAACGGCTGCCGGAGCTGCTGGGCGCCTCCGACGACCCGGCGGCCTTCGCGCCGCGGCACCGGGTCGTCGCGCTCGCCCGGCACCGGCGTCCGGGGCTGCGGCTGACGCGGACCGGGCTGGTGCTGGAGTCGCTGATCCCGTCGGTCCTGGAGCAGAAGGTCACGACCGGGGAGGCCTACCGGGCGTGGCGGCTGCTGGTGCGGGCGCACGGCGAACCGGCGCCGGGGCCCGTGCCCGAGCGGATGTACGTCATGCCGGAGCCGCGTGCGTGGGCGCTGGTCCCCTCCTGGGAGTGGCACCGGGCCGGCGTCGACGACAAGCGGGCGTCGACGGTCCTGCGGGCCGTCCGGCTCGCCGCCCGGCTGGAGGAGACGGCCGGGATGACGCCCAAGGCCGCGCAGGCCCGGCTGGAGGTCGTGCCGGGGATCGGGCCGTGGACGTCGGCGGAGACCGTGCAGCGCAGCCACGGGGCACCGGACGCGGTGACGGTCGGGGACCTGCATCTGCCGGGGATCGTGGGCTGGGCGCTGGCCGGGGACCGGGACGCGGACGACGCGGTGATGCTGCGCCTGCTGGAGCCGTACGCGGGGCAGCGGCACCGGGCGGCCCGGCTCATCCTGCTGAGCGGGAAGGTACCGGCGCGGCGGGCACCGCGGATGCCTCGGGTGGACATCGGCCGCTGGTGACCGGGGCGGTGGCCCGCGGCGCACGGTTCACGACCGGCCGGCTCCGACGACGGACGTCCGCCCGCCTCCCCGGTGCCGCGGGCGGAGGAGCGCCGGGAAGCCGACGGCGCGGTTGCCGCGGCGGGGCGGGGCACCGGAGCCGCGGCGCGGGCGGGGCTGTCCCGCGCCACGGTGGCCAACGGTCGTCCCGGATGCCGCAGGGGCGGTTCGACCGTCGTTGCGCGGCGGGGCCCGTTCCCCGGTAGGGGTGTCCGCTACCGGTCGGAGGAGAAGCGGACCGCGCCCGCGGGAATGCGGGCGTCGCACCAGATGCGGGCTCCGTCGCGGAGTTCGTTGTCCGCGCCGACGACCGCGCCGTCCCCGATCACCGTACCGGTGAGGACGGTGCGCTCGCCGACGCGGGCGCGGGTGCCGACGAGGGAGTCGGTGATGACGGCGCCGGGTTCGATGACGGCGCCCGGCAGGATCGTCGAGCCGGAGACACGCGCGCCCTCCGCCACGAACGCGCCCTCGCCCACCACCGTGCCGCCGGTGAGCTTGGCGTCCGGGGCGACCCTGGCGCTGGGCAGGACCAGCCGGTCGCCGCGGCGGCCGGGCACCGCGGGCGACGGGGCGCGGCCCAGGACCAGGTCCGCCGAACCGCGGACGAAGGCGGCGGGGGTGCCGAGGTCCAGCCAGTAGGTGGAGTCGACCATGCCGTGCAGGTGCGCGCCGGCCGACAGCAGGTCGGGGAAGGTCTCGCGTTCCACCGAGACCGGCCGGCCCGCCGGGATGGCGTCGATGACCGAGCGGCGGAAGACGTACGCCCCCGCGTTGATCTGGTCGGTGACGATCTCCTCGGGAGTCTGCGGCTTCTCCAGGAACGCCAGGACCCTGCCCGTCCGGTCCGTGGGGACCAGGCCGTACGCCCGGGGGTCCGCGACGCGGGTGAGGTGGAGGCAGACGTCGGCGCCGGTCGCCTCGTGGGTGCGGACCAGGGCCCCGATGTCGAGCCCGGTGAGGATGTCACCGTTGAAGATCAGGACCGGGTCGTCCGGGCCCGAGCGGAGGCGGGAGGCAACGTTGCGGATGGCGCCGCCGGTGCCCAGCGGCTCGTGCTCCGTGACGTATTCCAGGTGCAGGCCCAGTGACGAGCCGTCACCGAAGTACGGCTCGAACACCTCGGCCAGGTAGGAGGTGGCGAGGACGATGTGCTCGACGCCCGCCGCTCGCGCTCTGGCCAGCTGGTGCGTGAGGAACGGCACTCCGGCCGCCGGGACCATCGGCTTGGGCGTGTGCACGGTGAGCGGGCGCAGCCGGGTTCCCTTGCCGCCGACCAGGAGGATGGCTTCTGTCACCTGTCGTCTCTGCTTCCTGCCGGGACCGGCCGAACTGTCTTTCGGCCGGCCAGTGTATGCAGACCCTTCCCCGCCGGTCGGTCAGGGCCGGCCCCGGCGCTCAGCGTCCTTGGTACTGCGCCGCGGTCGAGCGGGCCGAACCGAGCCTTCCGTACAGCTTCCGCCCCGGGCACTCCGTGGCGTAGCCGTCACGGTGACCGGAGATGACGTTCAGTCGCACCTTCCTGCCTTTGCGGTAGAGATTGCCACCGCCGGACTTCAGGTATGTCTTGCCGCGCGGGTTCATCCCGTAGAGGCCGAGCTTCCAGGCCGTCAGTCGGGCGATGGCCTTGACCGCTGCGGAGGACGGCCGGGTGGAGGTGAAGGTGCCGAGTACGGCGATCCCCATGCTGTCGGTGTTGAAGCCCAGGGTGTGTGCGCCGAGGACCGGCTTCGCCACGCCCCCGGCGCGGCCCTCGTAGATGGTTCCGCACTTGTCGACGACGAAGTTGTAGCCGATGTCGCGCCAGCCCATGCTCCTGACGTGGTAGCGGTAGATACCGCGGATGACCGAAGGGGCTTGTGAGCAGCGGTAGTTGTTGCCGGTCACGGTGTGGTGCACGAAGGCCGCACGGACCTTCCCGGTGTAGACGAACCGCTTCTGCCGCATCCTCTCGTCGGCACCCCAGCCGCGCCGGGTGACGACGCGCGGGCGGGGGCCGATCTTCGGCTTCGCCCGCCGCAGCCCGGCCGGTACCACGCCGGGCAGGGACCGCATCTCAAGCTCCGTCCGCTCCCGGTCGAGTGCGGGGATCTCGGTGGCTCCGGGGGAGACGCCCGCCAGGCCCGCGTTGGCGGCGGAGACGGCGCGGGCGCCACCGGTGAGAGCGGGGGCGGCGGCCGGCGCGGGGGCGGCACCGGGGTCGACGAGCTCCACGCGCAGGCCCGTGGGAAGCAGGGGCGCGGCCGCCCTGCCGGCGGTTGCCACCGCCCCGCCCACCGGGGCTTCCGGCCGGCCCTCCGGGCGGGTCGGCGCGGCGCGGACGCGGACCTCCACGCCGTCGGAGTCGCCCACCCAGAGCGGGGCCGTACCGCCGCGGACGCGGCCCGCGGCGCGTTCGGCGCTGCCGGGGTCGGCGCCGTGGTCGGCGTTGTGCGTCTCGACGTCCTGCCAGCCCGACCAGGTGCCGGTGGCGGCGGCACGGGTGCGGACCCGGACGCGGCCGTGCAGCTCGGCGTCCGGGTCGTCCCAGACCACACCGAGGAGCGAGAAGTGGCGTACGTCGCGTCGCGGCAGCCCCTGTTCGCCGCCCGGGCCCTGGAGGGCGCGGCTGCGGTGGAGGTTGCGGTGGAGGGGGACGAGGGGCAGTGACTGGGTAGCGCCCGCCGCCGGTGCCCGGCGCGTGCCCGCCACCGCGGGAGCCGCGGCGGCGGGCGGGGTCGACGGCAGGGCGAGGGCGAGGGCGCAGGCGGCGCCGATCGAGGAAGCAAGCAATCCACGCATGCCCCAGATCCTGGACATAGTCATACATATATGTCCATCGGGGAACTGACGGCACGTCCGGTCCGCGTTCCGCCGAACCGGTGGTCCCCGGCCGGGCGGGCGCGGCGGCGCACGGGGTCCGGCCGTGGGCTCCCCGCACGGGGCCGCGTACGCTTGCGCGGGTGAATGCCACCGATCGCACCCCTGCCGACCTGCTGCGTTCCGCGCTCGTCGCGGACCCCTCGCGCCCGCTGGTGACCTTCTACGACGACGCCACGGGCGAGCGCGTCGAATTGTCCGTGGCCACCTTCGCCAATTGGGTGGCCAAGACCTCCAATCTGCTCCAGGACGGGATGTCCGCGGAGCCCGGCGACCGGGTCGCGCTGCTGCTGCCCGCGCACTGGCAGACGGCGGTGTGGCTGCTGGCGTGCGCGTCGGCCGGCGTCGTGGCGGACATGGGCGGGGACCCCGCGCGCGCCGACTTCGTGGTGGCCGGCCCGGGACGGTTCGAGGCGGGGCTCGCGTGCCGGGGGGAGCGGTACGCGTTGTCGCTGGCCCCGCTGGGAAGGCGGTTCGCGCCGGGGCCGCCGGAGGGATACGCCGACTACGCCGTGGACGCGCCGGGTTTCGGCGACCGGTTCGCGGCGTACGCGCCGGTGGACCCGGAGGAGCCCGCGCTGATCGCGGCCGGGGCGGAGTACACGGGGGCGGAGATCGCGGAACGGGCGCGGGCGGACGCGGAGCGGCTGGGGCTGACCGGGCCCGGCTCCCGGCTGCTGTCCGGTCTGGGCTACGACACGTGGGAGGGGCTGAGCGCGGGGCTGTACGCGCCACTGGCCTCCGGGGCGTCCGTGGTGCTGTGCCGGCATCTGGATCGGGCGGGGGACGAGACGCTGGCCAAGCGGATCGAGAGCGAGCGCGTCACGGCGACGGCACGGTAGCGGCCGGACCCCGGCCACGGCAGCCCCGCACCCGGTGAGGTGAGCCGCCGCGGGCACGGGTGCTTCTCCGGACCGTCACCCGTTCGGCTCATTCCCGCTCCACACCCCGCCGCCGCCCCCGGCATCGTCGTAGGGGCAGGACGGCACGCTCGTACGGCATGAGGGGTGGTGTCGGTCGTGGTCGGGACCGGAGGCACGTCTTCTCCAGGGGGCGGGGACGATGTGCCGCGGGCGTACGGCCCGGGGGCGTCCGCCACGGGTACCGGTCTCGCGCGGCGGCGCCGGCGGCGGTGGACACGCGGCGTCGGCGGCGGTGTGGCCGCTCTGCTGGTCGCCGGGGCCGGGGCGGGCTGGGCGCTGTACGCGAAGCTCGACGGGAACATCACCGCCGACGAGGCCGCTGCCGCGGAGCTGGCCCGGTACGCCCGGGAGCGGCCGACGGCACTGGTGAAGGACGCGCAGAACATCCTCGTCATCGGGTCGGACTCCCGCTCGGGCGCGGGCAACGGCGCGTACGGCCGTGACTCGGGCACCGAGCGGTCGGACACGACGATCCTGCTGCATCTGGCCGCGGGCCGGCGCGCGGCCACGGCCGTGTCCCTGCCCCGGGACCTCATGGTGGACGTGCCGAGTTGCCTGCGCGCGGACGGCAGGCGCAGCGAGCCGATGTTCGCCATGTTCAACTACGCCTTCGAGGTGGGCGGTTCGGCGTGCACCATCCGGACCGTCGAGCGGATGACGGGCGTGCGGATCGACCACCACGTCGTCGTCGACTTCAGCGGTTTCAAGAAGATGGTGGACGCCCTGGACGGTGTGGAGATCTGCATTCCGCACGCCATCGACGACAAGGACGCCAAACTGCGGCTGCCGGCCGGCCGCGTCACCCTCGACGGCGAAGAGGCACTGGGCTACGTCCGCGTCCGGAAGTCGCTCGGCAACGGCAGCGACACCGACCGAATGGACCGGCAGCAGCGTTTCCTCGCGGCACTCGTCACCAAGGTGCAGAGCAGTGACGTGCTGCTGAACCCCGTGAAGCTGTATCCGGTCCTGGACGCGGCCACGTCGTCCCTCACCACCGACCCGGATCTGGCGAGTCTGCGCGGCTTGTACCAACTCGTGCGGGGAGTACGCGACATCCCTACGGAACGTGTGCAATTCCTTACCGTTCCCCGGGAGTCGTACCCCTCCGACGCCAATCGCGACCAGCTCGCGCAACCCGAGGCGGAGCGGCTCTTCGAGAGGCTGCGCAGGGACCGACCCGTCGCCGTCAGTGGGGAGACCGCCCACACCCCCGGAGCAAATCACCCCAATTCGCCCGGCCGTGACAACACTTCCCCCACCCCCACCTTCCGCGGCAAGACCGCCGCCGAGAGGGCCTGCGGGTAAAGCGCTCCCCAAGACGGCGAACTCGCGTTCCAAAAAACGGGGGAATTGCCCGCTTGTAGGGACGTGGAGTTTGTCACCGTCGTCGCTCTACGCCGAATCGGGCGGATAGTGTGAGCGATCCGGTGCACCGTGCCATGAGGTCTACTCCAGGCCCGTGCACCGAGAGGCACTGAGAAACCGAGACGACCCGAGCGCCTTCTGAGGGGGAAAGGCGCCGCGTGGCCCCGACGGAGGATTCGGACAACCGTGGACGCGCAAGGCCGTGGGCGGGCGGACAACATCGACCCCGCAGACCAGTGGGTGATCAATCCGAACACCGGCGAATACGAACTGCGACTGAGTCCTTCCGCTCCGCAGTCGCCGGTCCCCGGCCCCCGCAGAAGCGCCCCGCGGGCGGGCGGCTCCGCGGGCGCACCGCGCGCGGGCACCAGGGCGCCGGACCGGCAGGCGCCGGAACGCGAGACCCCGGAGCACGTCCCGCCGCAGCGCCGGCGCCGTGGCGCACCGGTGGAGCCGCCGCCGGGGCGGCGCGGACGACGGCCCGCGAAGAGGAAGTCGAAGACGAAGAAGGTGCTGGCGTGGACCGGCGGCACGATGGCGGTCGTGCTGCTCGCCACCGGCACGGCGGGCTACCTGTACCTCAAGCACCTTGAGGGCAACATCAGCTCGACCGACGTCGGCGACGCCGGCTCGAAGGGCTTCAGCAAGGACGAGGCCTTCAACATCCTGGTCATCGGCACCGACAAACGCACCGGTGACGGCAACGAGGGGTACGGCGACAAGGGCAGCGTCGGCCACGCCGACACCAACATCCTTCTGCACGTCGCCGAGGACCGGTCGAACGCGACGGCGATGAGCATCCCGCGCGACCTGATCGTGGACGTCCCCGACTGCCCCACCAAGCAGCCCGACGGCTCGACCAAGGTCATCCCGGGCACGGAGAACGTGCGCTTCAACACCAGCCTCGGTCAGGAGGGCCGCGACCCGGGCTGCACCATGCGCACCGTCGAGGAACTCACGGGCATCCACGTCGACCACTTCATGATGGCCGACTTCAACGCCGTGAAGACCCTCTCGACCGCGGTGGGCGGAGTCGAGGTGTGTGTGGAGCACGCCGTCGACGACAAGCAGTCGCACCTGAAGCTGCCCAAGGGCGAGTCGACGGTGGAGGGCGAGCAGGCCCTGGCCTTCGTCCGCACCCGGCACAGCTTCGGCAACCAGGGCGACCTGGACCGCATCAAGGTGCAGCAGCAGTTCCTCGGTTCGCTGATGCGCAAGATGGCGTCCGGTGACACCCTCACCAACCCGACCAAGCTGTACAAACTGGCCGAGGCGGCCACCAGCGCGCTCACCGTCGACACCGGCATCGACGACGTCGGTACGCTCAAGGACGTCGCGCTGGAGCTGAAGAAGGTGCCGACGAAGAACATCACCTTCCTGACGCTCCCGGTGGTCGACAACCCGGCCGACGGCGCCACCCACAAGACCGTGATCCCCAGCGAGCTCCAGGCGCCGAAGGTCTACGACGCCATCAAGAACGACGTCTCGTTCACCGAGGTCAAGAAGAAGGAGCAGGCCTCCAAGGACGCTGCGGCCGCCGCCGACGCGGCCAAGCTGAAGGGCACCCAGTCGGCCGCCTCCGAGATCCGCGTCCGCATCCTCAACGGCGGCGCCGCCACCGGAAGCGCGCAGCGGACGCTGGAGTGGTTGCAGAACGAGGAAGGCGTGACCAAGTCGGAGAACGCGGGCAACGCCGAGACGGCACTGAGCAGGACCACGCTCGAGTACGCACCCGACCAGGCGGCGCAGGCACGCAAGCTCGCCGCGCTCATGGGGCTTCCGGGCTCCGCGCTGAAGCCGGGGGAAAGCGTGACCAACTCCCAGGGTCTGCCGACGATGACTCTGACCCTGGGCAAGGACTTCAAGGGTGCGGGGGTTTCCCTCACCGCCCCGGCGAAGGCGCCGGAGGTGGACGGGAAGTCCACCGCGGACAAGGTCGAGTGCGCCAAGTAGTGACCTGACGGCTCCGTCCCGCGTCTTATCGGGCGCGGGGCGGACCCGTGTCGGGCGCAGGACGGGGAGGCAGAAGTGGCGCAGAGCAGTGTGCGGGGGGAGGCTCCGCCGGCCGGGGACAGGACGTCCCCGGCACCGCACGACGAGACACCGCACGACGAGACACCGCACGACGAGACACCGCACGACGAGGCGCCGCACGACGAGGCACCGCACGACGAGGCGCCGCGGGACGAGGAGGCTGCACCGGGCCGGGGCGCGCCGGGGACCGGACCGGAGCAGGGGGCGCCGGGCGACCGGCAGGACCCGTCCGCGCGGCACCGGGACGGCGAGCGGCGCGGTGCCGAGAGCGGCGCGGGCCGCCGGGGCACCGACCGCAGGGGCCGCAGACGCCGCGTGCTGCGCTGGTCGGCGATGGTGCTGGCGCTGCTGATACTGGGCACCGCGGGAGCGGGCTACCTGTACTACCGGCACCTGAACGGCAACATCCGCAGGGATGCGCTCAACCTCGGCGACGAGAAGGACCGGGCCGCGAAACCCGAGGCGAACGCGGCGGGGCAGACCCCGCTGAACATCCTGCTGATCGGATCGGACGCCCGGGACACCAAGGAGAACCAGAAGCTGGGCGGCGCCAGGGAGACCTTCGGCGGCACCCCGCTGGCGGACGTGCAGATGCTGCTGCACGTATCGGCGGACCGGTCCAACATGTCGGTGGTCAGCATGCCGCGCGACACGTTGCTGCACCTGCCCAAGTGCACGGACCCGAACACCGGCACGGTGTTCGCGGCGACCACCGGCCGCGTGATGACGAACGAGTCCCTCGGCCGCGGCGGACCCGGCTGCACCGTGGCGACCTGGGAGAAGCTCACCGACATCCACATCGACCACTTCATGATGATCGACTTCTCGGGAGTGGTGTCGATGGCGGACGCCATCGGCGGCGTCCCGGTGTGCGCGGACGCGAACATCTACTCGCACACCGGCACCGGCCACGGCTCCGGCCTGAAGCTCCGGGAGGGCACCACCTACGTCAAGGGCGAGCAGGCCCTGCAGTGGCTGCGGACCCGGTACGGCTTCGAGGACGGCAGCGACCTGGCACGCGCCAAGGCGCAGCACATGTACATGAACGCGATGGTCCGCCAGCTGCGCGCGAACGCGAAACTGACCAACCCGAACGCGCTGCGCCGGCTCGCCGAGGCAGCGACGAAGGCGATCACCGTGGACGAGGGCCTGGCCAGCATCAGCAGGATGTACGACCTCGCCGCCGAGTTGCAGAAGGTCCCCACGGACCGCATCACCATGACCACCATGCCGAACGAGTACGTCGGCGCCCGCGTGCAGCCCACCGCCGACGCCGCCAAGCTGTTCCGCATGGTCCGCGAGGACGTCCCCCTCGACGGCAAGGACACCGGGAAGAGGCCCGTGCAGGAGCCGGCGCCCACGGATTCCGCCGCGCCGGACGCCGACATCGCCGTCCAGGTGCAGAACGGCACCCGCACCGAAGCGCTCGCCGCGGTGCCGGGGCGGGCCACCGCGGTGGCGGGACTGCTGGCCGGCAAGGGGTTCACGCAGTCCGTCGCGGATCCCTCCGTGGCGACCGCCGAGACCACCACGGTGGTCCGCTATCCGAGCGCCGATCTGGAGGGCGACGCCCGGCAGGTCGCGAAGGCCCTCGGTGTCCCCGCCAGTTCGGTGGTGCGGTCCACGGACGTCTCCGGGGTCACGCTCGTCGTCGGCGCCGACTGGCGGGAGGGGACGGCGTACCGGGCGCCGGAGGAGGACGGCAGGACGCCCGACAGCGCGCAGGCGATCAACGCCTCCGACGACACCCAGTGCATGCACGTGAACCCGGACTTCACCTGGTAGCCCGGGTCCGCCGCGGACGCCGTCCGTCGGGTCGGCTCAGCTGCCGCTGAGGACCGCCGGGCGGCGGGAGGCGATGACCTTCCTCGCCAGGGACCTGGGGCTGGTCAGGAACCCCCATCCCCAGGACATGTGCATGGTGGCCAGGGCGACGGGGATCCGCAGCCGCGCCGTCGCCGGCAGCCCCTTGCCGGCCGGGACGGACCCGGCGACGAGCGCGGCGAGGTAGCCGGCGGGGACCAGGAGACCCCACGGGGTCAGGGCGACCCCGGTCATGACACCGGCCGCGATCGCGCACACCGCGGCCGGCGGAGCCAGATAGCGCAGGTTGATGGAGCCGGAGTGGTACCGGGCGACGACGTGCCGCCAACGGCCGTAGTCCTTGTACTGCTTGGCGAGCGCCCTGACGCTGGGACGCGGCCGGTACGACACCCTCAGCTCCGGCGAGAACCAGATCAGGCCGCCCGCCTCGCGAATGCGGAAGTTCAGCTCCCAGTCCTGGGCGCGGACGAACTCCTCGTTGTAGCCGCCCTGCTGCTCCAGTGCCTCGCGGCGGAAGACGCCGAGGTACACGGTCTCGGCGGGGCCGGCCCGGCCTCCCGTGTGGAAGGCGGCGTTGCCGACGCCGATCTTCGAGGTCATGGCCGCGGCGACCGCGTGCTCCCAGTCGTTCTCGCCCTCGGCGTGCATGATGCCGCCGACGTTCTGCGCGCCGGTCTCCTCCAGGAGCCGTACCGCGGTGGCGATGTAGTCCGGCGAGAGCATGCCGTGCCCGTCGACACGGACGACGACCGGATGGCGGGAGGCCTTGATCGCGGCGTTGAGGGCGGCGGGCGTACGGCCCGTCGGATTGGGCACGGTGTGCACGCGCGGGTCTTCCGCCACGAGCCGGGCCGCGATCTCGTCGGTCCGGTCCGTGGACGGGCCGAGGGCGATCACGACCTCCATCTCACCGGCGTACTCCTGCGCCAGGATCGCTTGGACGGCGCCGCGCAGATGCCGCTCCTCGTTGAGGACGGGCATGATCACGGACACGGCGGGGAGCTGCACGTCGGACTTCGCGTTCATAGGGGGCTCACGTTACCGCGAACGGGGGACAGCCCGACGCCCCACCGGGTGCGCTGCACCGGGCGGGAGATCGTATCGGCCTACCGTGCTCACGGTTCCCACGTATGGCCGCCGTCCGGAGGTGTCCCATGCCCACGCCGCCTCGGTCCCCAGCCCGGCCGCAGCGCCGCCCCCAACCGTCCCGCCGCCCCCCGCGCGCTGCCGTACGCCGCAAGAAGCCCCGCTGGGCGATGCGGGCGGTGACGGGCCTGTCCGTGGTGCTCCTGGCCTCCGCCGGGATCGGCCACTCCCTGCTCAGCGGCCTGGACGCGGGCATCTCCCGCGTCGACCCCTTCAAGGACATGAAGAACCGTCCGCGCGCGGGCCACGGCATGAACATCCTGCTGGTCGGCACCGACGGGCGCGACCGGATCACCGAGCAGGAGCGGCGGACCTACCGGCTGGGCGGCGCACCCTGCCACTGCACCGACACGATCATGATCGTGCACATCTCGGAGGACCGGGAGCGGGCCAGCGTGGTGAGCCTGCCGCGCGACTCCTACGCCGAGGCTCCCGCGCACACCGACCGGATCACGGGTGAGCTGCACCACGCCCACCCCATCAAGCTCAACGCCGCCTACGCGGAGGGCGGTCCGCAGCTGACGGTGCGCACGGTCGAGCAGATGACCCGGGTGAAGATCGACCACTATCTGGAGGTCGACTTCGTCAGCTTCATGAAGACGGTCGACGAGCTCGGCGGCGTCAGGATCTGCACCACCAGGCACCTCAAGGACTCCTACACCGGCCTCGACCTCGCCGCGGGCACGCACCTCCTCAACGGCGGCCAGGCCCTCCAGTACGTCCGCTCCCGGCACGTCGACGGCGCGTCCGACCTCGGCCGCATGAAACGCCAGCAGCGTTTCCTGGCCGCCCTGGTGGACCGCGCCACGTCCTCCGGGATCCTGCTGAACCCGCTGAAGTTCCGCGACGTGACACGGGCGGTGCTCGGCTCGGTGCGGGCGGACAAGGGGTTCGGCACGGACGAACTGCTCGACCTCGGCCGGGCGATGCGCACCTTCTCCCCCTCCTCCTCGGAGTTCACCACCGTCCCGATCGGCCGGATGGGATACGCGGTCAAGGGCCTGGGCTCGACGCTGAAGTGGGATCCGGCCAAGGCCGACGCCCTGTTCGGCAAGCTGCGCGAGGACCACCCGCTCAGCACGCCCAGCCCGCGCGGTACCGCCGCCGCCCTCGTCGAGGTGCCCCCGCGGCAGATCCGCGTCCAGGTGGAGAACGGCACCCCCACGACGGGCCTGGCCCGGCGGGTCGACTCCGCGCTCGCGGCCGCCGGCTTCCGCACCACCGGAACCCCCGTGAACGCCGGCGGCCACCCGGTGCGCCGCACCGTCGTCTCCTACGACCCCCGCTGGGACCGCTCCGCCCGCTCCCTCGCCGCCGCCCTGCCCGGCAGCGAGCTGCGCGCGGTCAAGGGGCAGGGCGCCGTCATGAAGGTCATCGCCGGGCCGGACTTCACCCGGGTCCGCCCGGTGCGCGGCGAGGAACCGGCCAAGACGGACACGCCGGTCGTCCGGGGCAACGAGGTGGGCTGCTCGTAGGACCGCACAGGACGTGAGCGACGCGGCGCAGATCGGCGTCCGCGGGGACGGGCGGAGGCGCGTGCCGCGGGGACGGGACGACGGCACCGGTGCGCGGGCCGCCGCCCACGTCCTCGGCGCCGCGGGAGCAGCGTGCCGGGCGGTCCGGCGCTGCGGGTGGGCGGCGCCGGGCGCCCGACGGACGCGCACCATGAGGCAGTTGCCGCGTCCGCCCGGGACACCGGGAGTGTCACGGGCTCCGCCGCCGCGGACGCACGGCGTGACTCCGATGGACGCGGGCCGTGGACAGGCGTAGGACAAGAAGGGCACGGGGTCCGCCCCGGGCCCCTCTCGCCCCTCAGGAGGAGCCATGACCCAGCCCGGAACCACCGCTCCCATGAGCAAGGAGATGCAGGACTGCGTCGAGGCCTGCATGGCGTGCCACAGCGTGTGCGAGGAGACCATGAGTTCCTGCCTGCAGAAGGGCGGCGAGGCCCGGATGCAGATCATGCGCGCGCTGATCGACTGCTCCGAGATGACGCGCATGTGCGCCGACATGATGATGCGGCGGTCGCCACTGGCGGCCGAGATGTGCGCGATGTGCGCCGGCGCCTGTGACATGTGCGCCGAGGCGTGTATGTCCATGCCGGACGACACCCAGATGATGCGCTGCGCCGACTCCTGTCGCCGCTGCGCGCAGATGTGCCGCGCGATGGCGGGCGCCACGATGTGACGACCGGCAGGCCGCGGCGCGACCGGAACACGGGCACCGCGGCGCGGCCGGAGGCAAGGGCACCCTGCGGGGTGCCCTTGATCCGCGCCCTACGGGCCGTCCGGCAGGGTGGCTCCGTGATCGACACGACGGAGGCCTTCGACGCGGCCGAGCGGGAGATGTGGGACGGGCGGGCGGACGCCTACGCCGGGAGCTTCGCGCTGCTGTGCGCGCACCCGGTGCCGGCCCTGCTGGACGCCGCGGATGTGGGGGCAGGCACGCGCGTCCTCGACGTCGGCACCGGGACGGGGACGGCGGCCGTGGCCGCCCTGGAGCGCGGGGCGCGGGTCCGTGCCGTGGACGCCGATGCCGGGATGGTCGCGGCGGCGCGGGCGCGGGGCGTCGACACTCAGCAAGCAGTGCTTCCGGAACTTCCCCACAGGGAATCCGAGTTCGATGCAGTCGTGGGCAACTTCGCCCTCAACCACGTCGGCCGTCCGCGGGCGGCGCTCGCCGAGCTGCGGCGGGTGCTGCGGCCGGGCGGGCGCGTCGCGGTCACCGTGTGGGGCGGCGGCCAGAGCGGGATGGAACTGCTCGGGCGGGCCTGCGAGGCGGCCGGGGCCGTCACACCGGCCCACCTGCCGCGGCTCGCTCCCGAGGAGGACTTTCCCCGCACCACGGACGGCCTGGCGGAACTGCTCGCCGGGGCCGGTTTCACGGACACCGGCTGCGCCGAGCCGGTCTGGGAGCACCGGGCCACGCCCGAGGAGTGGTGGACCGGTGCCGCCGCGGGGATCGGCACCATCGGGCGGATCGTCACCTCACAGACCCCGGTGACGATCGCCCGCATCCGCCGGGCCTACGACAGCCTCGCCGGCGACATCACCGACGGCGACGGCCGGCTGCGGCTGCAGCACCGGGCGCTGCTGGCGAGCGGGACGGCGTAGGGCCTGCCGTGGACCTCCCGCCTCGCCCGGCCGCGCGACCCGCGCGGCGGGCGTACCGGGCGGGGGGCGCCGGGCGCGGCCGCCCGCTCACAGCAGCGGGGTCAGGGCCCGCTCCAGGTCGGCCGGCTCTCGGAAGTGGACGCCGGTCATGCCCAGGGCCCGGGCCGCCGTGACGTTCTCCTCCGTGTCGTCGACGAACAGGCACCGCTCCGGGCGCGCCCCGGCCCGGGACGCCGCCAGCCGGTAGATGCGCGGGTCGGGCTTGGCGAGGCCGACCCGGGCGCTGCTGACGACGTCGTCGGCGAGGTCGGTCAGGCCCAGCACGGCGAGGTCGTCCTCCAGGGCGAGCGTGGCGTTGGTGACCAGGACCAGCGGGACGCGGATGCGGGCCCGGCGCAGCAGGGAGACCACGTCGCCGTCGGCGCGGAACGGCAGCTCCAGCAGGGTGGAGCCCAGTTCCCAGGCGGTGTCGTCGGTCACCTGGCCGGCCAGCTGCGCGGCGATGGACTCCACCCACTCCTGCGGGGTGATCCGGCCCAGCAGCACCGGCAGGTCCGTGTCCGGGGCGAAGGCGACCTTCATGGTCGTGCCCTCGGCCAGTCCGGCGGTGCGTTCCAGCGCGTGCAGGCCGGCGGGGTCGTAGAAGCGGATGACGTTGTCGACGTCGCACAGGACCGCGTCGTGGGGCCGCCGGCCGGCCGGCGGCCCGCTCACCCCTTCACCGTGACCTTCTGGTCGTTCTTCAGCTCGTTCACCAGCTGCTTGACCTTCGCCTTGTCCCACAGGAGGTTGCCGCCGGAGGAGCCCGAGATCGGCATGTTCATGGAGGTGCCGTCGCCGCTGTTGACGCCCTTCATGGCGAAGAACATGGACCCGAGGTCCCACAGGGACATGTCCTTGTCGACGATGAGGGAGTCCAGGCCGGCGCCCACGGTCGGGTAGAAGGCGAACGGGTTCAGGACGGTCGACGGGGTGGCCACCTGGTGGGCCAGGGCGGCGAGGAACTTCTGCTGGTTCTTCGTGCGCTCCAGGTCGGAGGCGGCGAAGGCGTGCCGGGTGCGGACGAAGGCCAGGGCCTGCTCGCCGTTCAGGGTCTGCTTGCCCGCCTGGAAGTCGGCGCCGGAGTACTTGTCCTTGAAGGCCTTGTCGATGGTGATCTCGACGCCGCCCACCGCGTCCACGATGTTCGCGAACCCGGCGAAGCCGATCTCCACGTAGTGGTCGATGTGCAGGCCGGTGTTGAACTCGACCGTGCGCACCAGCAGCGTGGGCCCGTCCTCGGCGTAGGCGGCGTTCAGCTTCACGTGCCGGCCGGTGCCCTTGAAGGTCTTGCCGGACTCCGAACCCTTGTAGGACGGGATCTCGACGTCCGAGTCGCGCGGCAGGGAGATCAGCGTGTCCCCGTTGCCGCCGACGTGCAGGATCATCATCGAGTCGGTCCGCTTGCCCTCGGCGGAGCCGGTGTGGAGCTTCTTCCTGTCCTCCTTGGACAGGCCCTCGCGGCTGTCCGAGCCGACGATGAGGTAGTTGGTGCCCTCGCCGGACGAGGGCCGGTCGATGACGGTCGACAGGTCGACCTCGCGGCGCAGCTTGGAGTCGGCCCAGAAGTAGGTGCCGACGGTGGTGACGACGAGCACACCGGCGATCGTGATCGCGGTCCACTTGATCCGGCGCCTCCAGTCCGGGCGGGGCCCGGACGGCGGAAGACCGGCGCCCGGGTCGCCGCCGTCCGACGCGCCGCCGCCACCGCGACGGCCGGCACCGTAGACCTGGCCGGTGTTGTAGCCGCTGTCGTACCCGCCACGGCGGTCGTCCTGGCCCTCGCCGCCGTCGACGTACGACGGCTGGGGCGGGACCTGGCCGCCGTAGCCGCCCTGTCCGGGCGGTGCCGCCGGGCCGCGGCGGACCTGGCGCATGACGCGGGCGCCCTCCGGCTGCGCTCCGGCGCTGCCACGTCCGTAGCGGGGGGTGCCGCGGTTGTCGTCGGACCATCCCTGGGGCCAATCGTTCATGCGCCCCAGTGTGCCGGGCATGGACGTGTTCCTTACAAGAGTCGTCGAAGAATCAGAGCCCTGCTGTTGCGAACTCAACACAAAGTCCGCGTGCGCGGCACCGGCATAGGGTGGACGCCATGACAGACCAGGCCTCCGCCGCGGAAACGGCAGCCCCGGAGATCCCGGGCAAGCCGACCGCGGCCTCCCGCACCACCCTCAGCCACATCATGACCCACAACGACACCAACCTCCTGGGCACGGTGCACGGTGGTGTGATCATGAAACTGGTCGACGACGCGGCGGGCGCCGTCGCCGGACGCCACTCCGGCGGTCCCGCGGTCACGGCGTCCATGGACGAGATGGTGTTCCTGGAGCCGGTCCGCGTCGGCGACCTCGTCCACGTCAAGGCCCAGGTCAACTGGACCGGCCGGACCTCGATGGAGGTCGGCGTGCGGGTCCTGGCCGAGCGCTGGAACGAGTCCACCCCGCCCACCCATGTCGGGTCCGCCTACCTGGTCTTCGCCGCGGTCGACGCAGACGGCAAGCCCCGCCCCGTGCCGCAGGTGCTCCCCGAGACCGAACGGGACGAGCGCCGCTACCAGGAGGCCCAGATCCGCCGCACCCACCGCCTGGCCCGGCGCAGGGCGATCCGGGAGCTGCGGGAGAAGCGGGCCGCGGAGGGGATCGAGGACTGACACGCGCACCGGTGCCCTCCACCGGGCCGGCCGGACTTCCTACAAGCAACAGCCCCCGGCGTCGCGCCGGGGGCTGTTTGCCTGTGCTGGCCAGTGGTCGTCTCCAGCCGGGACTGCGCCCGGCGGTCCCCGGCGTGACACCCGGGAACGACCCTGATCGGGACGCAGACGACCAAGAGCCCGAGGTCATCCCTCCGCACCCTCAAAAGTGCCGCTGACCTGCAAAAACCTTGCTACGGCAGGTTCCTCGCCACCACGATCCGCTGGACCTGGTTCGTGCCCTCGTAAATCTGCGTGCTTTACGGGTTATACGGCGCTGACCTGCACGGACACCCCTCCCCGGAGGGGCCTCCCCAGCATTTCCCCATGATCGTCAGCAGTCTGCCCAGGGGGCGCCGTACCAGAGACGCCACCACACGCCGCGCGACAGACGAGCGGCCTCGTGGCAGGTTACGCGGTTTCCTGTTCCATCAACCGTGATCGCTTGACCCACGCACCTCACCCTCGGGAGCATCGAGCCACACGCGGGGCTAATGGCAGCAGCACGCGAGAGGGGAACCAGGACCATGAAGGTCACCAAGCTGGTCAGCACGTGCGACATCAAGGACTGCCCGACGATCTACGCGACGGATCGCGGCACCTTGCTGGTGCAGGGCGAGACTCCGACCGATCACGGGCTTCAGATTCCCGCTCACGAAACCCTCGTCGAGATCCCGGTGGAACTGATCCAGAAGGCCATCCGTGACAACCTCATCTAGGATTCTCGGCGACCTCTTCGACGCGTTCGAGCGTGAGGCGTTCCGGCTGGAAACCCTGGACGACTACAGCAAGTCCGGGAACGTCGACGCTTATCACGCGTTCCTGGCCGGGGAGCCGCAGCCGGACGACTACAACGCGGGCTGGGTCGAAGAACTCCGCTCACACACCGGAAAAGGGAAACGAGTCTACCGGGTTCACATCCTACGGCGCCCACTCACGGACTACCTTAGGTTCGAACTCGGGTGGGGGTACCAGAACAACATGTCCGGGGGTGAGGAGTTCTTCATTCTCGACATCACCGATAGGCCGAACCCCCTAGAGAACGTACCTGATTTCCGGCTCTTCGACTCCGAGTCCGTGGCCGTCATGAACTACGACGGCACCGGAAAGTACCTGGGTTCGGAAGTCCTGCCACCGAAACGCGCGCCGGAATTCGCCGGGCACCGTGACTTGGTGCTGGCGCACGCGGAGCCGTTCACCGAATGGTGGGCCAAGCACAGGGCGTGAACAGGGCACAGCTTGGGACCGCGCTGCGGGCCCTGTGAGTGGCATCCGGCAAGGAAGCCGAAGCAGTGGCCCGCGGCGCCCTCATGTCTCCGTCCAAGCATTCCAAGATCGAGAATGCCAAGCTCGCGGCCAGCGCGACGGACGTAGAGCGCATCCTGACCGCCATCGGCGTCTCGGACGAGGTGAAGGCGGAGTACACCGAGGCTGCGCGGGCATCGGCAACGGAAGCGACGGCATGGCGCCTGTTGAAGCGCATCGGAGTCCACAAGGGCCAGCAAGCCGCCAAGGCCCTTGAGGCCCGGATGTCCACGCTCCGGCTGTTCCAACCGGCCCTGGTGCCGGGGCTGCTCCAGACACCGGAGTACATCCGTGCCGTCCTCCAGCGGCATGATCTGAGTGAGGACTCTCTCCCGGACGATCAACGGTAGGCTTGAACGTCAAGCGGTCCTCTACGACAACACCAAGTCGCTGCGGTTCATAGTCACAGAACCTGTCCGGCGGTGGCGCATTGTCCCGCCACAGATGATGGCGGCACAGCTCGACCGAATCGTTTCCATTTCCCGCCTGTCTCATGTGGACATCCGCATAGTCCCGTTGCGGATTCGGCAGCGCGACATTGCGAATCATGCGTTCGTCATCCGCGACGATCGAATGGTCACGGTTGAGACCGTCCACGCTGAGGTAGTCGTGAGGGACCCAAGGGACGTTGGCCTCCACGTCGAGAAGTTCGAGGGATTCGAACGAGCGGCATTGTCCGGTGACCACATGCGGGGCCTGGTCGAAGGTATCCGTGACGACTTTTTGCGGGAACAGGAAACAGGCTAGAGCCGCATCCGCGGCCCGCCGAAGATGGCGCCATGGAGAGCGAAGAGAGAACTTCCGATCCTGGAACCCACACGACAGCACGAACGTGCCTGTCGGAGTCACCTCGCGAGCCGTCACCCAAACCCGGTTGCGCTGACTGCCTGTCCATATCGGTAGCCCGCGAGAACGCCCGCTCCACGTTCGACCACAGCGCCGTATCCGACGCCAACGTACGGATGCGCCGGCACCACGCAGAAGCGCACGCGTCATGAGCAAGGGAACGGGCTCAAGGCTCTTCGCCGACCGCCCTGTGATGACCATGCGGGTCTCTCGCGACTCAGGGCAGACCTGGGGGCCGGAGCAAGCCGTGGCCACGACGGACGGTCTTCCGCCCCTGCTCACGAGCGCTTGGCCGCCATGCGAGTGCTAGGGCGTGTTTCGAAAGTGCTGGTCACAGCCACTCGTTGATGGCTGCGACCAGCACAGTCGCTTC
>NZ_JADWYM010000053.1 GCF_022414535.1 Streptomyces sp. MUM 2J | reverse complement strand
CCATCCGTGGAACAGGGCGCCTCCCAAACCCATCGACAAGCGACGCCGCTACTGCTCGATAAAGCCAACCTCGCGACCCTGCTGCACGCGCAGCAGCTGGTGGTCCAGGGAGAGGGGTTCGGGCAGACGCAGGAACTGCTCGCCGAGGCTGATGGTCATGGCGCCGTCGAGCGGGGCACGGACCAGGCCACGCAGCAGGTTGATGCGCGGGGTGCCGACGAACGCGGCGACGAAGACGTTGCGGGGCAGCGCGTAGACCTCGCGCGGGGTGCCGACCTGCTGGAGCACCCCGCTGCGCATCACGGCCACCCGGTCGCCCAGCGACATGGCCTCCGACTGGTCGTGGGTGACGTAGACGGTGGTCGCCCCGAGTTCCCGGGTCAGCTTGGATATCTCGGCCCGCAGGTGGTTGCGGAGCTTGGCGTCGAGGTTGGACAGCGGCTCGTCCATCAGGAAGGCGGAGGGGTGGCGGGCGATGGCCCGGCCCATGGCGACACGCTGGCGTTCGCCGCCGGAGAGCTGGGCGGGATAGCGGTCGAGGAGGTCCTCGATGCCGAGCATGCGGGCGGTGGCGTCCACGCGCGGGCGCGGGTCCCCACCGGGGTTCTCGATGCGCAGCGGGAATCCGATGTTGTCGGCGCTGGTCATGCTCGGGTAGAGGGCGAAGCTCTGGAACACCATGGCCATGTCCCGGCCGGACGGGGGCAGGTCGTTGGACCGCTCGCCGTCGAGCAGCAGGGTGCCGTCGGTGATGTCCTCCAGCCCCGCGATCATGCGCAGCACGGTGGACTTGCCGCAGCCCGAGGGGCCGAGCAGGACCAGGAACTCGCCGGGCGTGATGTCCAGCGAGAGCCGGTCCACCACGCGGGTGCCTTTCGTGTAGACCTTGCTCACGTCGTGCAGGGAGATGGCGCGTGTCATGAGTCGTCCCCAGGGGCTGCCACTGGGCGCTGGTGCTCAGCGGTCGGACGCTCCTCGCGGAACGCAAGGGGCGTTTGGGCCACGGAAGTTAACGGAATGCACGCGCCGGGGGGAAGAGCCGGGAGGCATCGCGTTCTCCCGTCCGCGACTCGGGCCGGCGGACCCCGGGACGCCGTGGAAGCCGGTCCGTGCGAGGCGCGGACCCCGGGGAGGCGGGCGAGGACGACGGTGTCGCCCACCAGCCGGTCGGGCGGTGACGGGTGCCGCCGCAGGTGGCCAGCCGCAGCTCGGCGCGACCACGGTCGCCGTGGACCTGCCGGCCGGCAGGTGCCGCCGCCCCGCCGCGGTCAGCCGGCTCGGCCAAGGGCGGTGAGTTCGACGGGGATGCCGTTGAGCACCGCGTTGCCGGACAGCGGGTCGAGCAGGCTGCCGTCCAGCAGCTGGTTGACGTTGACGCCCGGGGTGGTGGAGGCGTGGCCGAGCCGGGTGCCGGGGCGGTCGTGGCCCCAGCCGTGCGGCAGGCTCACCACGCCCGGCCGGACGTCCTCGGTGACCTCGGCGCGGGCCACGACCTCTCCCCCGGCGCCCTTGACGCGCACGTCCGCTCCGTCGCGGACGTCGAGGCGGGCGGCGTCGGTGGGGTTCAGGTGCAGGGTGCAGCGGTTGGTGCCGCCGGTCAGGGCGGGGACGTTGTGCATCCAGCTGTTGTTGGAGCGCAGGTGGCGGCGTCCGACGAGGACGAGGCCGTCCGGCCGCTCTGCCATGGCCCGCCGCAGCCGGGGCAGATCCTCGGCGATGGGCTGCGGCAGCAGCTCCACCGCGCCGCTGGGGGTCTTCAGCGGTTGCGGCAGACGCGACTCCAGCGGGCCGAGGTCGATGCCGTGGGGATGCGCGAGCAGCACGGTCAGGCTCAGGCCGTCCGGCCGTGCGCCGAAGCCGTCGCCGTAGGGGCCCAGGCGCAGCATCATGTCCAGCCGCTTCTCGGGGCCGCTCTCCCCGGTGAGCTGCTCCGCCAGCTCCCGCGGGTCACGGCCGTGCACCGGCGAGTGCTCCTCGCGGACCGCCTTGCCCAGCGTCTGGCCGATCACCAGGTCGTCGACCGCGGAGGGCTCGGATCCGTGCAGGCCCGTCACGGCGAGGATCAGCCGCGCCATGATCTCCGTCTCCGCCATCCGGCCGGGCTCCAGCGGGACGGCGGGGCGGGTGTAGCGGACCTGGTTGCGCACGGCGAGGGTGTTGAAGGCGAAGTCGTGGTGCGGGCTCTGGGAGGGCGGCGGCGGGGGCAGGACGACGTCGGCGTGGCGGGAGGTCTCGTTGAGGTAGGGGTCGACACTGACCATGAAGTCCAGGGACGCCAGGGCCTTGTCGAGGCGGTCTCCGTCGGGGGCGGAGAGCACGGGGTTGGCGGCGACGGCGATGACCGCGCGGACCGGCTCGCCCTCCTCGGTGGCGGTGTCGATCTCCTCGGCGAGCGCGGAGATCGGCAGCTCGCCCTTGGCCTCGGGGTGCCGGCCCACCCGGGAGTGCCAGCGGCCCAGCCGGAAGCCGTGGCCGGGGCCTGCCGGGCGCGGCGTCCGGTCGGTGGCGGCCTGCGGGAAGAGCACCCCACCGGGCCGGTCGAGGTTTCCGGTGAGGATGTTGAGGATGTCCACGAGCCAGCTCGCCAGCGTGCCGTGCGGGACGGTGCAGCTGCCGATGCGGCCGTAGACGGCGGCCGGGTCGGCGGCGGCCAGCTCGCGGGCGAGGGTGCGGATGAGGGCGGGCTCGACGTCGCAGGCGGCGGCCACCCCCTCCGGTGTGAACTCCTCCGTCGCGGCCCTCAGGTCGTCGAGCCCCCGGACGTGCGGGGCGAGGTCGCCCAGGGCGACGAGGTCCTCCTCGAAGAGGACGTGGGCCAGGGCGGCCAGCAGCAGGGCGTCGGTGCCGGGCCGGATCGCGATGTGGCGGTCGGCGAGCTTCGCGGTGCGGGTGCGGCGCGGGTCGACCACCGTCAGGGTCCCGCCGCGCGCCCGGAGGGCCTTGAGCCGGCCGGGGAAGTCGGGGGCGGTGCACAGACTGCCGTTGGACTCCAGGGGATTGGCACCGATCAGGAGCAGGTGGCCGGTGCGGTCCAGGTCGGGCACGGGGATGGCGTTGGCGTCGCCGTAGAGGAGCCCGCTGGAGACGTGCTTGGGCATCTGGTCGACGGTGGAGGCGGTGAACAGGCTGCGGGTGCCGAGCCCGGCGAGCAGGACCGGCGGGTAGAGGGCCCCGGCCATGGTGTGCACGTTCGGGTTGCCGAGGACGACGCCCACGGCGTGCGGCCCGTACCGCTCGACGACCGGGCGGATCCCGGCGGCGACGGTGTCGAAGGCCTCCTCCCAGGTGGCCTCGCGCAGCTCGCCCCCGCTGCGGACCAGGGGCGTGCGCAGCCGGTCGGGATCGCCGTCGACGGCGCCGAAGGCGGCGCCCTTCGGGCAGATGAACCCCTTGCTGAACACGTCGTCGCGGTCGCCGCGGGCCCCGGTCACCCGGGTGCCGTCGACGGTCAGGGTCAACCCGCAGGTGGCCTCGCACAGGGGGCAGATTCGCAGGGCGGAGCGGGACACGGGTCCTCCCGGGGACGGCGGCGGTGGCACACGGCTCGCGGCCGAGCATACCGACCGGTATGCATCCTGCCCAGGGTTCTTCCCGGGCAGCGCCCACCGGAGCCCTTCACCCGGCGGCGCCCACCGCACTCCCGCACCCGGCGGGCGTCGGCCGGACCGGCGCCCCGGCCACCTGCGGCCACCCCCGCCCCGGCCCCGCCCGGGCGCCCGAACCCCTGCACCCCCCCGGGCGCCCGCCGGCCCCACCCCGCCGCCTTCGCGCACCCTCCGTCCGGCGCCGTCCGCACATTCGCGCCCGCGTCCGCACGGAACGTGCTCCGGCCCCACGGGGCGGCCTTCCCCTCGGGCCTCCGGCAACCCCACCTTCAGCCCAGCGCGCGTCCGAGGTACGCCCGCAGCAGCAGGCGCGTCTCCGCGATGATCTTCTCGTCGCCCTCCGGGTCCACCCGGAAGGCCAGTTGGACGAGGGTGTCCGCGGCTTCCACCGCGACGAGGAGGGCACGGCGCAGATCCTCGTCGGGCAGGCGCCCGAGGTAGTCAGCGGCCAGCCCGGTGAGACGGTCGGCCACCCGGTGGTTGGGCTCGCCGTCGCGGGTGCCGACCGGGATCTGGTTGCCGAAGTCGACGAGGGCGAAGCCGGGAGCGGTGCGCTTCATGGCGAGGTACTCGTCGAGGACGGCGTCCAGGGCGGCGCGCCAGTCCCGCAGCCCACCCTCTGCCAGCCGCTGGACGACCCGCTCGGACCATCGCTCCAGGTTGCGCTGGGCGAGGGCGTCGACCATCTGCCCCTTGTTGCCGAAGAAGCGGTAGAGGGAGCCGATGGGGACGCCCGCGCGCAGCGCGACGGCGCGCGTGCTCAGGGCTTCGTATCCGACCTCGTCGAGTAGGTCGGCGCAGGCGTCCAGGATCCTGCCAAGCCGCTCGGCACTGCGCCGTTGCACGGGCGCTCGGCGTAGCGATGTCGCGTGGGGCACGGGCTTCATGATGCCTCCCCGCCGGAGTCCGGTGAACCTCGGCCCTGTGTACGGGCTCCGACGCCCTTCGCACTCACCGCGCCGGACGGATCCGTGGCCGGTGCGAAGCGCCACCTCACGACGGTGGCGCAGGCGCTCGTCGGCGGGGAGGAGCCCGCGGCCCGCCGGTGCGGAATCCGGGCGCCCGCCCTCCGCCCCAGGCGCATCGCCGCCCTCACCCGAGAACACGGGGCCCCTGCGGTGTCCGCCCTCCGCCCCCACCCGCCACCGCCTCGCAGCGCGCGATCCGGCCAACACCGGACCGCCGATCGCGAGCGCAGGCACACACTCGACGTGTCCACGACATGCAGCGCCCTGACGCGCGGCCGCGGCGCCCCCGAACACATGGAGATCGGGTTCCGGCCGTTCTTCGCGGAACGGATCGGCACGCCTCTTGCGCCGACGGCGATCGCAATCCTACGGTGTTACATAGGAATCAGCGCCACAAGGGAGCGAGCGAACATGAGCGGGGACGCGCGGAAGACCGCCGAGGGACTGTCCTATCTCTCCGGCTTCGGCAACGAGCACAGCTCCGAGGCGGTTCCGGGCGCCCTGCCCGAGGGCCGCAACTCACCACAGCGCGCGCCGCTCGGGCTGTACGCGGAGCAGCTGAGCGGTTCGGCGTTCACCGAGCCGCGGGCCCACAACCGCCGCTCCTGGCTGTACCGCATCCGCCCCTCGGCCGCCCACCCCGCGTTCACCCGCACCGGCAACGGCGCCCTGCGCACGGCCCCCTTCACCGAGGCGACGCCGGACCCGAACCGACTGCGCTGGGACCCGCTGCCCCGGCCGGAGCAGGGCACGGACTTCCTCGCGGGCCTGTGGACACTGGGCGGCAACGGCGACCCCGCCCAGCGCGCGGGCATGGCCGTGCACCTCTACCACGCGGACACCTCCATGGAGCGCGTCTTCAGTGACGCGGACGGCGAGCTGCTGATCGTCCCGGAGCACGGCGGGCTGCTGCTGCGCACCGAGTTCGGTCTGCTGCACGCCGGGCCGGGCGACGTGGCGCTGATCCCGCGCGGTGTGCGCTTCCGGGTGGAGCTGCTGGACGAGACCGCGCGCGGCTACGTCTGCGAGAACTACGGTGCCCCCTTCCGCCTGCCCGACCTCGGCCCGATCGGCGCCAACGGCCTGGCCAACGCGCGCGACTTCCGCGCCCCGGTCGCCGCCTACGAGGACGTGGCGGGCCCGGTGGAGGTGGTGAACAAGTACTGCGGCAACCTCTGGACGGCCACCTACGGCCACTCGCCGCTGGACGTGGTCGCCTGGCACGGCAACTTCCTGCCGTACGTCTACGACCTGCGCCGCTTCAACGTCATCGGCTCCATCTCCTACGACCACCCCGACCCGTCGATCTTCACGGTGCTGACGTCGCCGTCCGACACCCCGGGCCTGGCGAGCGTGGACTTCGTGGTGTTCGCGCCGCGCTGGCTCGTCGGCGAGGACACCTTCCGGCCGCCGTACTTCCACCGGAACGTGATGAGCGAGTACATGGGTCTGGTCGAGGGCGCCTACGACGCGAAGGCCGAGGGCTTCGTGCCGGGCGGCGGCTCGCTGCACAACATGATGTCGGCGCACGGTCCGGACCGCGAGACGTTCGACCGGGCGAGCGCCGCGGACCTGAAACCGCAGAAGGTCGACGACGGCCTTGCCTTCATGTTCGAGACGCGCTGGCCGCTGAACCTGACCCCGCAGGCGGCGGACGCCGAGCACCTGCAGCAGCGCTACGACGACGTGTGGCAGGGCCTGCAACGGCACTTCAGGGCGGTGTGACGGCCGTGCCCTCAGGCTCGCCCTTGCACTGAACGATCCCCGACCGGTACGGATGGGCACCGTGACCTCCTTCGCCCCGGACTCCGTCGTCCTGAACCGCAAGCTGCCCCTGTGGTACCAGGTGTCGCAGTCGCTGCGCGCCTCCATACTGGGCCGCTCGCCGCACGACCCGCTGCGCCTGCCCACGGAGGAGCAGCTGGCGGGGCACTACGGCGTGAGCGTGCTGACGATGCGGCAGGCGCTGAAGGAGCTGGAGGACGAGGGGCTCATCACCCGGCACCGGCGCCGCGGGACGTTCATCGAACCGGACGTCCAGCGCGGCGCCCCCGTGCGGCTGCTCGGCTCCGTGGACGCCATCGTGGCCCAGCAGTCCGGCATGACGACCGAACTCCTCGACCACGGCGGCCAGCCCGTGCCCGCCGAACTCGCCGAGTACTTCCCGGACCTCGCCGAGGTCACCGCGTACCACCGGCTGCGCTGCGACGAGAAGACCGGCGAGCCGACCAACCACGCCCGCAACTGGGTCCGTCCCGACCTGGCCGCCCACGTCGACCCCGAGGACCTGGTGCGCTGGCCGATGACCAAGGTGCTGCGGGACGTCGTGGGCGCGGACATCAGCAGGATCACGGACACCGTGGAGGCGCGGATCGCCGACCCGGAGACGGCCCGGCTGCTCCAGGTGCCGCTGCTCAGCCCGATCCTGCACTACACGGGCGTGACGTACGACCCCGCCGGCCGGGTGCTGGACGTGGCGGTCATCCACTACCGGGGCGACCGCTTCTCCTTCACCGTGACACTCGACGCCACGTGACCCGCGCCCGGGGGCCCGTCGTACGATGCCCGGCGTGACGCACGACGACGCTCCGCCGCTGGCGGACCTCATGCCGTGGTCCGTCGCACCGCCGCGACTCGGCCGCGACTGGCCCGTGGCACCCGACCCGGCCACGCTCAGGGACCGCTGGGCCGCCCTGCTGAGGGCGGACGGACCGGACCGGGAGACCCTGTTCGAGCCGACGCGGGCCAGGACGGCGCACTCGGCGGTCGGGCAGTTGCCGGGCCGGGCGGGCGACACGCAGAAACTGGTCCGCGCCTCCGGTCCCTGCCCGGAACCGGTGCGCGTGCTCCGGGCGCCGTTCGACGAGCAGTGGCTGATCCCCGACCACCGGCTGATCGACGCGGCCCGGCCGGAGCTGTGGCGGGTGGCGGACGAGCGGCAGGTCTTCCTGGTGCAGACGCCGGACGTCCTGCTGGCCACGTCGCTGGTCCCGGTGCCGCGCGGCGGACGGGTGCGCCCGCTGTACCGCCGCCCGGGCGGCACGGAACCGAACCTGGCCCCCGGTCTGCCGGACCACCTGACCGCCCGGCTGGGTTGCGCGGTGACGGCACCGGACGTGCTGGCCTGGACACTGGCGGCAGTGCGCCCCGACGGGACAGTGCCGCTGACGGAGGACCGCGAGGTGTGGCTGCGCGGGGTGGAGCTGGGCCGCAGGGTGCTGTGGCTGATGCTCCGCGACGGGGACCGCCCCAAGCTGCCCGGCGGGCGCCGCCCGTACGTTCGCGCCCCGCTGCCGGCCCGCCCGCTGACCCTGTACTACGACCGGGACGAGGAAGCCCTGCATCTCGACGGGGGCCGCATCTCCCCGGTGCCGCCGGAGGCCTGGGAGTTCGAGGTGGGGGGCGTGCGGGTCCTGGAGCAGTGGTTCGCGGCGCGCGCCGCACCGGCCGGGTCCGGCACCCTGGCCGGGATCCGGCCGCGCGCCTGGCCGCAGGCGTGGACCTCGGAACTGCTGGAGCTCGTCACCGTGCTGACCCTGCTGGCGGAGCTGCGCCCGCACCAGGCCGACCTGGAGACCACCGCCCCGATCACGGCGTCCGACCTGGACACGGCGGGCGTCCTGCCGGTGCCGGCGGCGGCCCGCCGCCCCGCCTCGGTGCTCGACACCCGGGAGGAGGGCCCGGAGGGCCAGCTGCTGCTCATCTAGTGCCGCAACGGGCGCCGCGACGGGGCGAACGTCGCCGGGTCGCTGGCCCGGTGCGCGCTGCTGACCGGCGTGTGCGCACCACTCGCCGTCCGCCGTTACGGCCGGCCCGCGACGGGGTCCGTGACCGACGGGTCATGACAGAACCACCGTGCGCGGGACATGATCCCGGCATGGACCAGTTGCCCCTGCCCCTGGAGGGCGTCACCGTCGTCGCCGTCGAACAGGCCGTCGCCGCCCCGTTCGCCACCCGGCAGCTCGCCGACCTGGGCGCCCGGGTGATCAAGGTGGAACGGATCGACGGCGGCGACTTCGCCCGCGGGTACGACACCGCCGCCCGGGGACTCGCCTCGCACTTCGTGTGGTGCAACCGCGGCAAGGAGTCGATCGCCGTGGACCTGAAGGATCCGCGCGGGCTGGCCGTGGTACGCCGGCTGGTGTCCGGGGCGGACGTGTTCGTGCAGAACCTCGCGCAGGGGGCCGCGGCCCGGCTCGGCCTGGACGCGGCCGGCCTGTGCGCGGCGCATCCGCGGCTGATCGCCGTGGACGTCTCGGGGTACGGCGCGGGGGGCCCGTACGCGGACAAACGGGCGTACGACATGCTCGTGCAGTGCGAGGCGGGCCTGGTGTCGGTGACGGGCACCCCGGAGCAGCCGGTCAAGGCGGGCATCCCGGCGGCCGACATCGCGGCCGGGATGTACGCCTTCTCGGGTGTGCTGGCCGCTCTGGTGCGGCGCGGCACGACAGGGCGGGGCGGGCCGGTCGAGGTGTCGATGCTGGAGGCGCTCGCCGAGTGGATGGGGCATCCGCTGCACCACGCCCTGCACGGGGGCGCCTCCCCGGCCCGCACGGGCCTCGCGCACGCCGTGATCGCGCCCTATGACGCCTACCCGACGGCGGACGGCGGGCAGGTTCTGCTGTCGGTGCAGAACGACCGGGAGTGGCAGCGGCTCGCGGATCGGGTCCTCGGCCGCCCGGACCTGGGCACGGACCCCGAGTTCGCCACGAACGCGGCACGGGTGGCGCGCCGTGAGCGCACGGACGCGCTGGTCGCGAGGGCGCTGGGCGCGCTGGACGCCGACGAGGCGATGGAGCGCCTCCAGACCGCGGGTATCGCCTGCGCCCGCCTGCGCGACGTGCACGAACTGGCCGCCCATCCGCAGCTGGCGGCGCGGGATCGCTGGCGGGAGACGGGGTCGCCGTCCGGGCCGTTGCGGGCGCTGCTGCCCCCGATCACACTGCCGGGCGGGAAGGAGGCACGGATGGGGGACGTGCCCGCGCTCGGGCAGCACACCGGGACGGTGCTGCGGGCCGCGGGCATGACGGAGGACGAGATCGCGGCGCTGCGCCGCGACGGCGTGGTCGCCTGAGTCGGGGCCGGGCGTCTCCCCGATTGATTCGAGCCGGTTCCGGGGACGGTGGCGGATGCGGCCGAGCCGGGGCGGTCCGGTGCGGGCGGCTGCGGCGCCGTGGGAGCAGGCGCGGGGCGGGCGCCTCCCGGCCGGGGAGAGCCGGGGAAGGCCTGGGACGGGTGGGTTGGTGACTTCGACGCCGCAGTGGAGGGGTGCCGGGCCCCGCGACGTCGGCATGCGCCCGGAAGGCGCCCCTAGTGCCGGTGGCCGCCGAACAGGGAACGGCGCAGCCGGCGCAGCGGCGCGAAGAGCGAGACCCGGCTGACGCGGGCACGACTGCCGGTGCCCTTGTGCACGGTGTCGCGCGTGGTCAGTTCACGCATGAGCGAGGTCGCCTCGACCGTCTCACGCTGCGGTATGGCGGGCCCGCCGAGCACCGAGAGGTGGCGGTCGAGGCGGGAACTGGTCGCGCTGCTCCCGCAGGTGATCGCAGGGACTCTGGCCCTGCTGCGCACCGTTATCTGCTCCATGTCACTCCCCACCCGTACGAGTCCGCCCGGCCCGGGCAGAGTAACCTTATCGCCCCCTTGGGGCACTCCGGTATCGCACTCCGAGGATTCACCTTCCCTGCAAGGGGGTTGACGCTCTCCCGCCGATTACTCTCCGAATCCGACCGATTCCAGGGCGAGTTGGACAACCGGCTGGCTGGTGGGCCGAGGTGACCCCCCGCCCGGTTCGACGGTTACGGCGAGTGACGTCGCGGACCGGTCGAGACCCGAGGCGACCAAGGGCGTGTCGCCGCTGAAAAGCCCGAGGGAGCGCGGCTGTGCGCCGGGGCGCATGAGCCACAACTGATGCACGCGCCCGCCCGGCAGCGCGCCGTACCCGCGCAACGTCACCACCGCGCGCCCCTCGGAGACGGAAGCAATCACTCCGATACTCCGGCCACGGGCGTCGAGGCCGGTCGCCGCCTGCGCGTCAGGGGCGGCGAGAACGTGTGCGATCTCACGCGACCGGTCGCGTTCCGCGGTCAGCCGGTCCTGGGTGCGGTCCGCCTGCACGGCGAAGAGGGAGGCGACGACGAGGGCCGCGGCGGCGGTGGCCGTCGCGAACGGCACCAGAAGGGGGCGCGGCCGGGGCGCGCGGTTGCGCCGCGGGGGAGGCTGGACGCCCCAGACGTGCGGGGGGAGTTGCGGGGTGTGCTCGCGCGCCGGCTGCTCCTGCGGGGTGGCACGCACGGCGGCCAGGACCCGCTCGCGCAGGGCGGCCGGGGGCGCGGCGGCAGCGGACCAGGCGAGCCGGACGGCGTCCTCGCCCAACGCCCGCACCTCGGCCGCGCACCGTTCGCAGCGGGCGAGGTGCCGCTCGAAGCGGACCCGCTCGGCGGGCTCCAGGGCGTCCAGGGCGTAGGGCGCGGCGAGCGAGTGCGGGTCCTCGCGGCGCAGCAGGCGGCGCAGGAGGCTCATGCGGCACCCCCCAGGCACTCGCGCAGCCGGGTCAGCCCGTCGCGCATCCGCGTCTTGACCGTGCCCAGCGGCAGGGAGAGCCGCTCGGCCACCTCCCGGTAGGTGTAGCCGTCGTAGTACGCGAGGGTGACGGACTGACGTTGCAGTGCGGTCAGGCGTCCCAGGCAGCGGCGCACCCATTCGCGCTCCAGGCCCGCCTCCACCTCCTCGGACACCTGGTCGAAGGGGGTGGCCCCGGAGCGCAGGGCCTCACGCTGCTCCCGCTCGCCGGCCGCGCGGGCGCTGCGCACCCGGTCCACGGCGCGGCGGTGGGCGAGGGTGAGCACCCAGGACAGGGCACTGCCACGGCCGGGGTCGAACCGCGGCGCCGAGCGCCAGAGTTCCAGCAGCACCTCCTGCGCCACCTCCTCCGCCTGGGCGGTGTCCCGCACCACTCGCCGGACCAGTCCGAACACCGGCCCGGACACCAGTCCGTACAACTGCTCGAACGCTCGATGGTCGCCTCCCGCAACGAGCACCAGCAGCTCGTCCGCCTCCACGCGATCCCCCTCCCGACGGCCGCACCGGCCCCGTCCCGTCACACCAGGCATTCGCACCGAACGCACCTCCGGTCGGTGTTACGGATCAGCGGGCCGAAAACGCGGGTCGGGCCGCGGGAAATGACGGCGGGAAAGAATTTTCCCGACCGACCAATCCGCCCGGCCGACCGCTTCGAATGTCGGGTCACCAAGGCAAGTCGGCAACAGAGGACGGACGGCATGACACTCAACTCCAGGAGCGGGGCGGCACGCAGGAGCGTCGCGGCCCTCGTCTGTGGCGCGCTGGCCGCCGGGGGGCTCGCGGCCGCCGGCGTGGCCGCACTGGCACCGGGGGAGGCGTCCGCCTCCAGCCACCGGGAGGCACCGCTGATCTCGGGGACGCCGCAGTACGACAACACGGACCTGTACGCCTTCGTCAGCCCGGACAAACCGGACACCACGACGATCGTGGCCAACTGGATCCCCTTCGAGGACCCGGCCGGCGGCCCGAACTTCTACACGTTCGCCGAGGACGCCCAGTACGACCTGCACGTCGACAACAACGGCGACGCGCAGGACGACCTGGTCTTCCGCTACACGTTCAAGACCCACGTCAAGAACAAGAACACCTTCCTGTACAACACGGGCACGGTCCACAGCCTCGACGATCCGGACCTGAACGTGACGCAGACCTACGACATCGAACTGCTCAAGATGAAGCACCGGCGCGTGATGTCGCGGAAGAGGATCGCCAAGGACGTGCCCGTGGCGCCGTCGAACGTCGGCAAGGCGTCCATGCCGGACTACGCCAAACTGCGCCACCAGGCGGTGTACCGGACCCACGACGGCGCCACGACCTTCGCCGGCCAGGCCGACGACCCGTTCTTCCTCGACCTCCGGGTCTTCGACCTGCTGTACGGCGGGAACCTCTCCGAGGTCGGCAACGACACCCTCAAGGGCTACAACGTCAACACCATCGCCCTGCAGATCCCGACGCACATGATCACCGAGTCGGCGCACCAGCCGGTCGTCGGCATCTGGTCCACCACGCAGCGCAAGAACGCCCACGGCTACTGGACCCAGGTCTCCCGCCTGGGCAACCCGCTGGTCAACGAGGTGGTCAACCCGCAGAAGGACAAGGACCGGTTCAACGCGTCCGTCCCGAAGGACGACGGGCGGTTCCTGAAGAACGTCACCGAGCCCGAGCTGCCCAAGCTCATCGAGGCGATATACAAGATCAAGGCTCCCGCCGAGCCGCGCAACGACCTCGTCGACGTCTTCCTCAAGGGCGTCGAGGGCCTCAACCAGCCGCCGCACGTCCGCCCCGCGGAGGAACTGCGCCTGAACACCTCGATCAAGCCGACGATGCATCCGAAGCGGCTCGGTGTCCTGGACGGCGACAAGGCGGGCTTCCCCAACGGCCGCCGCCTCACCGACGACGTGATCGACGCCTCGCTCCAGGTCGTCGAGGGAGAACTGGTCGGGTCCAAGAACGACCTCGGCGACGCGGTCGACAAGAACGACAAGGAGTTCGAGAAGACGTTCCCGTATGTCGCCCTGCCGACGGAGGGCTCGCGCGGCCCGCTCGCCAAGGGCACGAGCGGCGGAGCGGACGTACGCAGCCAGCTCGGCGACGCGCTCCAGCCGGCCGGTTCCTCCGGCGGCTCCCCCAGCACCACCCTGATCGCCGCCTCCGCGGCCTCCGGCGCGGCGGGCGTCCTGCTGATCGGTGCCGGTCTGGCCTGGTGGCGCCGGCGCATGCAGCGGCCGTACTGACCGCACCCACCGACCGGCGCGGCCCGTGTCCTCGTGTCCCCCCACGCCACGGGCCGCGCCTCCCGAACGTCCTGAACGAGCACGTCGACCGAGGAGAGGGCATGTCCCCGCGCACGAACGACGACACCCCGAAGCGGGCGCCGGCCCCTGCGCCCGCACCCCTTCCCGAGGGGAAGGCCGACGGCCCGGCGCAGTCGCCGTCCGGGGGGCCGCCGCAGGGCGAGCGCACTCGGGACCACGTCGCCGCGATCCGGCGGGTGGCGGCGGCCTCGGCCGGGCGCGCCGGGCGAGCGGACCGCGGGGACGCCGGGAGGGCGCGTGCGGAGCACGGGGGCGCACCGGCCGACGACCCCGGTCGTGCGCCGCGGCAGCACCACGACACGGACCACGACGAGCACGGGAGGGAACCCGCATCATCCGCCACGGTGCCCCCTCCCCCGCGGACGAGTGGCACGTCACCCGACACCGGGTCACTCCCCCCGCGGACGAACTCCGGCGCGCCCGGTGCCGCGCCGGTGGCCGGGAACTCCGGCGAGGCCCCCGTCACGGCTGCCGCCGGGGCCCCGGTGGACGAGGGCCGCGGGCGTGCCGTGCGCCGGGTGCGCGAGGCGGGGCGGCGCGGCCGGGCCCTGTATCTGGCAGGCTGCACCCTGCTGCTGGCCGTGGCGCTCACCGCCGGGGCCGTGGCCACGGGGGCGGCACGGGACGGCGGGGACGCCGTCGCCGCGGTGCCCGCGAACGGGGACCCGGTGGTAGGGGTGGGCGCGGACCTCGACGCCCAGGTGGCGTCCCTCCAGGCCCATCTGCGCGCCCAGCCCCGCGACCACAACGGCTGGGCGCGCCTCGGGTTCGCCTACGTCGAGCAGGCCCGTACCAAGGCCGACCCCTCCCGCTACCCGCAGGCGGAACAGGCACTGCAACGCTCGCTCGACCTGCGCCCCGGCAACGACGCGGCCCTCGCCGGCCGGGCCGCCCTCGCCGCCGCACGGCACGACTTCACCGGCGCCCTCACCAACGCCGACCGGGCCCTGGCGGAGAACCCGTACAGCGAGCGCGCCCTGTGCAGCCGCATCGACGCCCTCGTCGAACTCGGCCGGTACGACGAGGCGGCGCGGGCCGCGGACACCGCGGACCGGCGGCGGCCGGGCATCCCGGTGTTCACCCGCTACGCCTACGTCCGCGAGCTGCGCGGCGACGTGGCCGGCGCGCGCGAGATCCTGGAGCGGGCCCTCGGCGCGGCGACCGGCCGGGGCGACATCGCGTACGTCGCCGCACAGCTCGGCCAGCTCGCCTGGAACCAGGGCGACTACTCCGGCGCGCTGCGCCAGTACGCCCGCGCCCTCGCGGCGGACGACTCCTACCTGCCCGCTCTGGAGGGCCGTGCCCGCGCCCAGGCCGCGAGCGGCGACCGCGCGGCGGCCGTCCGGAACCTGGAGCGGATCGTCTCGCGCGCACCCCTGCCCGGCCCGCTGACCGCCCTCGGCGAACTGTACGAGGAGCACGGCGAGCTGGCGAAGGCCCGCGAGCAGTACGCGCTGGTGGACGCCTGGACCGCGCTCGCCCGCGCCAACGGTGTCGACGCCGACCTCGACACCGCGCTGGCCGCCGACCACGGCGACGCCGCCGCGGCCCTGCGGGCGGCGCGCGCCGAGTGGAAGCGCCGGCAGACGGTGCACACCGCCGATGCGCTGGCCTGGGCACTGCACGTCAACGGCCGGGACGCCGAGGCACTCCCCTACGCCCGCCGCGCCACCGCCACCGGCTACCGCAACGCCCTCTTCCTCTACCACCGCGGCATGGTCGAACACGGCGCCGGTCACCCGGCCGAGGGACGCGCCCTGCTGACCGAGGCCCTCGGGCTCAACCCCGGCTTCTCCCCCCTCGGTGCCCGCGCGGCCCGCACGGTACTGGAGGAGGCCCGGTGACGCCCCGTCGCGTCCTCGGCTCGGCGGCGGCCGTCCTGACGGCCGCCGCCGGGCTCGCCCTGCTGCCCGCCGCCTCCGCGAGCGCCCACCCGCTCGGCAACTTCACCGTCAACCGCTACGACGGCCTCGTCACCGCGCCCGGCAGCCTCCGCGTCGACCACGTCGAGGATCTCGCCGAGATCCCGGCCACCCAGGCTCGCCCCGAGCTCGAACGGCTCGGCGCCGTCGAGTGGGCCCGGCAACGGTGCCGGAAGGCCGCCCAGGGCAGCCGGGTCGTCGTCGACGGCCGCCCGGTCGCGCTCACCGCCCGCAGCAGCCGGGTGCACGTGCGGCCCGGGCAGGCGGGGCTGAACACCCTGCGGGTGGAGTGCCGGCTGACCGCTCCGCTGCCCGACGCGTCCGTCGCCGTGGCGTTCCACAGCGCGGGCGGCGACACCGGGCCCGGCTGGCGGGAGATCACCGCGCGCGGCGACCGGATGACGCTGACCGCCTCGGACGTGCCGGAGCGGTCCTCCTCCGGGCAGCTGACGCACTACCCGCGGGAGTTGCTCTCCTCCCCGGCCGACACCGCCACCGCCTCGCTGCGGGTGCGCCCCGGCGGCCCGGCCCTGGCCGGCGGGGCAGCAGAGGGGGCCGCCGCCGTCCTGCCCCGCGGCGCCGACCGCTTCACGCGCGCGCTGGACGCCCTCGTGGCGCGCCGCGACCTCACGCTGGGATTCGCAGCCCTCGCCCTGTTCATCGCCGTCGGCCTCGGCGCGCTGCACGCCCTCGCACCGGGCCACGGCAAGACCCTGATGGCCGCGACGGCAGCCGCCCGCGGGGGCCGGGCCCGGCTGAAGGACGTCCTGCCGCTGGCCGCGTCGGTGACGGTCACCCACACCCTCGGGGTCGTCGCCCTCGGCCTGCTCGTCACCGCGGGCTCGGCCGCGGCCCCCTCCGTGATCGCCTGGCTGGGCATGGCGAGCGGCTGCCTGGTGATGCTGGCCGGCGCCACCCTCGTACGCCGGGCCCTGCGCAACCGCACGCGGACACACACGCACGGCCACGCTCCCCACACGCACGACGCGGCCGGCCGTCCCCACGACCACGGCGGCGGTCCCGCCCACCACCACGACCACGTGCAGGGACACAGTCACAGCCATCCCCACGCCCACGCCCACGGCGAGGCGCACGCCCACCGCGACGAACCCGCGCACGGCCATGCGCACGATCACGGGGGCGGGTCCGGCCGGGCCCGGGAGCACCCCCACGTCCACCGTCACGGCGGGATCCCCCACACCCACTCCACCGCCCCCACCCTGCGCGGCACCCTCCTGCTCGGTTTCGCCGGCGGACTGGTGCCGAGTCCCTCCGCGATCGTCGTGCTGGTCGGCGCGGCGGCGCTCGGGAAGGCCTGGTTCGGGCTGGTGCTGGTCGTCGCCTACGGCGCCGGGCTCGCCCTGACGCTCACCGCGGCCGGGTTCGCCGTCGTCCGGGTGGGCAGCGGGATGAGCCGGCTGCTGGACCGTCGGCCCCGGTGGACCGCGCACCCCCTGACGGGCCGGGTGCGCCGGGCCGTACCCCTGGGGTCGGCCTCCGTCGTGCTGGCCCTGGGTGCCGGATTGGTGCTCAGGGGGGCGGCATCGGCACTCGGCTGAGCTACCGTCATGGAGAATCGGATGATTCGCCCGGATGCGAAGGGGGGCGCCGTGTCCGAGGAGCCGGGCAGTGAACTGGTGATCGCCGGCCGCTACCGTCTCCTGTCGCCGCTCGGCGAGGGCGGGATGGGAACGGTGTGGCGGGCCCGTGACGAGGTCCTGCACCGCGAGGTCGCCGTGAAGGAGGTGCGGGCCCCGGTGGGGCTGCCGGCGCCGGACGTGGAACGGATGTACGCCAGGCTGGAGCGCGAGGCCTGGGCGGCGGCGCGGGTCTCCCACCGCAACGTGGTGACCGTGTACGACGTGGCCGCGCAGGACGGCCGGCCGTGGATCGTGATGGAGCTGGTGCGCGGCGTCTCGCTGGCCGACCTCCTCGACGCCGAGGGCCCCGTCGGCCCGGAGCGGGCCGCGCAGATCGGCGCCGAGGTACTGGCGGCACTGCGGGCCGCGCACGCGGCGGGGGTGCTGCACCGGGACGTGAAGCCGGCCAACGTGCTGCTGTCGAACGAGGGCCGGGTGGTGCTCACCGACTTCGGCATCGCGATGGTCGAGGGCAGCTCCGCGCTGACCATGACCGGAGAGGTCATCGGCTCCCCCGAGTTCCTCGCCCCGGAGCGGGCGCTGGGCCGCCGGCCGGGTCCGGAGTCGGATCTGTGGTCGCTGGGCGTACTGCTGTACGCGGCGGTCGAGGGCCACTCCCCCTTCCGTCAGGACACCCCGCTGAGCACCCTGCGCGCGATCGTCGACGAAGAGCTTCCGCCGCCGCGCCGGGCCGGGCCGCTCGCCCCCGTCATCGCGGGGCTGCTGCGGAAGGATCCGGCGGAGCGGCTGCCCGCGGAGGCAGCCGAGCGGGACCTCCGCCTGATCGGCGCGGGCGGCACCGCGCGCGCGGAGACGGTACGGGGACTGCCGTATGCCGAGACGGTCGCGGTGCACCCGGAGCGGGCGGGTTCGGGGCCGACACCGCCGATACCGGTGCCGATGCCGGAGACGGCAACGGCGCCGCCGGGTGGCCGGGCGGTGCAGCCGCGTCGCCGGAGGGGGGCCGGTGTCGTCCTGGTCGCGGGCCTGGCCGCGCTGGCGCTGGCGCTCGCCGGGCTGACGTACGCGCTGCTCAACACCGGTGACACGCACGGCGGCAGCACGGCGGGAGCGTCCACCGGTGTCGAGGGGACGTCGGCGGCCACGCCCACGCCGTCCCCGAGCGAGCGGGGGAGCGGCGCGCAGCCGGCGCCCACGCCCCCTTCCACACCCGGCCGGAGCAGCACCACGAGCAGCCCCCCGCCGCAGTCGGTCCGGGTCACGGTGGTGGGCGCGCACACCGACCGGGTGGGCGCCTGTCCACCGCCGGACGCCGAGGCACCCGCGTTCACGGCGACGTTCACGGTCGGCCGGCTGCCGGCGGAGGTGGACTACCGGTGGGTGACACGCGACGGAGAGGTCGCCGGTCAGGGCTGGAAGACCCTGTCGTTCCCGGAGGGCGGCGGGCGGACCCGGCAGGACCGGGTGATCGTGACGACGTACGCGGCGAACGGCACCTATCACAACGCGATCGGTGTGGAGGTGCGTTCACCGGTGCGGACCAGGTCCGGCCTGGTGCCGTTCTCGGTGACGTGCGTCGAGGAGACCCCGACGGACGGGGCCTCCTCTCCCTCGCCGAGCACATCCCCCTGAGGGGTGGTGCGAAGGTCCCGCCCGCCTTTCGGCCGGCGTCCCTTCCGCAACACGCCCTTGGGGCGAGGAGCGCTGCCGTGGGGCGGCAGCGCTCCGGGGGATGCCGAGCGCGGTCTGCAGGGGATCAGGCCGCGTTCGTCAGCACCGGCAGGTAGCCGCCCGACTGCCCGGACGCGGTCGGGTGGTACGACTCACCGATGTTGAGCCAGTTGACGCTGTGCAGCCAGGAGCTGCCGGAGCAGATCTCGTGGCCGCCGAAGGTGGAACGGACGTCCCCGAAGGCGAAGCCGTGGCCGGCGGCGCGCTGGGCGATGGCGCTGTCCAGGAAGTCGGCGGCGTCGTTGATCGCGGCGCGTTTGGTCTCGGAGAGGCCGATGCACCAGGTGCCCAGCTTGTAGAAGCGGGGGTAGCCGAGCACCACGACCTGCGCGTTGGGCGCCTTGGAGCTGATCGTCGAGTAGACGGTGTCGAGCTTCCCCGGCAGCGTCGAACTGACGTACGCCTTGGCGGTGTTGATGCGGGAGAGACAGGTGCTGTCGGACGAGAACACACAGGTCGTCATGACGTCGGCGAATCCGGCGTCGTTGCCGCCGATGGTGATCGAGACCAGGCCGGTGGAGGAGGAGAGCCCACCGAGCTGGCCGGCCAGGACGTCACCCGTTTCGGCGCCCGAGCACGCCGCGAAGGTGAACGAGGAAGGGGCGTGGGCGGCGTTCCACAGGTACGGGTACGCCTTGGTGCTGCGCTTGCAGTCGCCGCTCGAACCGATGTAGCTGCCGGCGCCGACACCGGAGGAGTAGGAGTCGCCGAGGGCCACGTAGCCGGTGGCCGCGGCGGCTTCGGAGGCCTGTGCCGCGGCGGCACCGGTGAGGGCGGCACCGGCGGCGAGGAGGAGTGAACTGATGAATACGACAAGTCGGGAACGTCTCATGGAACCTCCCTTTAGCAGGATCTCTGCCGTAACTGTCGTAGCAACTACGCGTGTTGATGGGAAGTGTCCATGCCAAGAATTACCGGGAGCCTTCACAATCGTGGCCGTACGTTCACCATGCATGTGATGACGCGACCATGACATCCCGACTGACGGTTGTTCAACTACCCGGCAGGTAACAATCTCCGCGCCTTGACGGCCCCTGCGGGACTGCGCGACATTGAAGTCCGGCATCAGGCGCTTCGGGGGGCAAAGTCGCCCATGCGGACCATACGGATCAAGACAGCTTCAACAGGCCCGGACCAGGACGCCGGTACGGCGCGATCCGGGCCGCGCCGGGACCTGCCGGCCCTGCTCGCGGGCGCCGCGACCGCCGTCGGGGGAATCGGCGCGACCCTCGCGCTCGGCGACTCGGGCTCACCACTGCGCGGCCCACTCACCCTGTTCTTCCTCCTGGCGGCACCGGCATCCGCCGTCGCCGCCGCACTGCGCGGACTGGATCCGTTCGGTCGGACCCTCGCCGCGACGGCGGGCGCGATCGCGGTGAACATGCTGGTGGCCCAGGCCATGCTCGCCGTGCACCGCTGGTCGGTGCACGGGGGGGTCGTGACCGTCACCGTGATCAGCGCGCTCCTGCTCCTGCTGACGGCGGTGCGGCGGTCGCGCGACCGCACGCCGCCCCCACCGCGACAGGAGGCCGGGTGACCCGGCGTCACCCGGCCGTCGCGGTCGAACGCATCGAACAGATCGGACAGATCAGTTCGAAACCAACAAAAACATGAGACCTCGTTCCAGGTCTTGCCATACGGGTTCAATCGTCAATACCGTCTTACATCTCACCCGCATCGGTCCGTCATCGAGCGGCTCAAGGGGAGGGCTCAAGGACCGCGACGTACCGGCGCGGGGCGCGGTAGGGGGGTGCCGTGCTCGGTGATCGCACAGGTGACCGGGCCGTGCCGCGCGACCGGCTGTCCGTCAGCGACAGACCGGACAGCTTTGCCAGCCCGTTGACGGACACGGAGCGCCACTCGGCCGTGCCGTGAGTGGGATACCCCCCTTTCGAACCGGACACACAGCCGGGCCGCCCAGGGGCGGGCGGTCCACCGGACGAGAGGGACCGACTCATGAACTCAGCTCTGCCTTCGCGGAGCAGTCAGGCGTCGCAGACCGCCGGTCAGTACCGGCCGATCTCCTCGCACCTGGCCATCACACCGCCGGTGAGCGTGGTGATCCCGGCGATGAACGAGGCGGAGAATCTGCCGTACGTCTTCAAGACGCTGCCCGACTGGATCCACGAAGTGGTCCTGGTGGACGGCAGTTCCACGGACGGCACCGTCGCGGTCGCACGCGCGCTGTGGCCCGGCGTCAAGGTCGTGGAACAGCAGGGCAAGGGCAAGGGGGATGCCCTGGCCACCGGGTTCGAGGCCGCCACCGGCGACATCATCGTGATGGTCGACGCGGACGGCTCGGCCGACGGCAACGAGATCGTCTCCTACGTCTCCGCTCTCGTCTCGGGCGCCGACTTCGCCAAGGGTTCCCGCTTCGCCAACGGCGGCGGCACCGACGACATGACCTTCATCCGCAAGCTCGGCAACTGGGCACTGTGCACGGCCGTCAACCGGAAGTTCGGCGCCCGCTACACCGACCTGTGCTACGGCTACAACGCGTTCTGGCGGCACTGCCTGGACAAGATCGAGCTGGACTGCACCGGCTTCGAGGTGGAGACCCTGATGAACATCCGGGTCGTCAAGGCGGGCCTGAAGGTGCAGGAGATACCCAGCCACGAGTACCTCCGCATCCACGGCACGAGCAACCTGCGGGCGGTGCGGGACGGCCTGCGCGTGCTGAAGGTCATCCTCGGGGAACGCTCCAACCGCCGGGAGCTGCGCCGCCAGGAGCACAGCGCGCCGACGCTCGGCACGGCACGGGGAGAGGTGCGTTGAACGGTCCCGACGTCTCCGTCGTGATCTGCGTCTACACCGAGGACCGCTGGGAGGACATCCTCGCCGCGGTCTCCTCGGTGCGGGCCCAGTCCCACCCGGCCCCGGAGACACTGCTGGTCGTCGACCACAACCCGGCGCTGAAGGACCGTCTGGCCCGGGAGTACAAGGAGGCCGCCGAGGTGCGCGTCCTCGCCAACGCCGGTCCGCGCGGCCTGTCCGCCGGCCGCAACACCGGCATCGCGGCCTCCCGCGGCGACGTCGTCGCCTTCCTCGACGACGACGCCGTCGCCGAGCGGCACTGGCTGAAGCACCTCGCGTCGGGGTACGCCGACCCGCGCGTGATGGCGGTCGGCGGCCGGACGGTGCCGATCTGGGCGTCGGGCCGAAGGCCGGTCTGGTTCCCGGAGGAGTTCGACTGGGTGGTCGGCTGCACCTACCGCGGCCTGCCCGCCGGCCGGGTGCGGGTGCGCAACGTCCTGGGCGGCAACGCCTCGTTCCGCCGCACCGCCTTCGACGCGGCGGGCGGCTTCGCCACCGGCATCGGCCGCGACGGCGACAAGCGCCCGCTGGGCTGCGAGGAGACGGAACTGTGCATCCGGCTCGCCCGGGCCAGACCCGACGCACTCCTGCTCATCGACGACCGGGCGGTGATCCACCACCGGGTGCCGGAGCGGCGGGAGCACTTCGCCTACTTCCGCACCCGCGCCTACGCCGAGGGCCTGTCCAAGGCCCTGGTGGCGCGCAGCGTCGGCGCGGACAGGGGCCTGGAGTCCGAGCGCCGGTACACCACCCGCGTCCTGCCGGCCGGGGTGGCGCGCGGACTGCGCGACGCGCTGCTCGCCCGGCCGGGCGGCGCGGGCCGGGCGGGAGCGATCGTCGCCGGGGTGTGCGCGGCGGCCGGCGGGTACCTCGTGGGCAGCGTGCGGGCGCGCCGGGGCGGGGCCGCGTTCCGCGTCGCACGGATCGAGGAGGGGGCCTTGGGGGAAGCCGATGAGTGACCGACCCGTGCCGATCCTCATGTACCACGCGGTCGCGGCCTATCCGAACCCCGCCACCCGCGTCCTGTCGGTGGCGCCGGAGGCGTTCGCCGAGCAGATGGCGCTCGTCGCCGACCTCGGTCTGACGCCGGTCACCACGGCAGCGCTGGCCGCGTGCTGGCGCTCCGGGGCGCGCCTGCCCGCACGGCCGGTGCTGATCACCTTCGACGACGGGTACGAGGGTGTGCACCGGCACGCCCTTCCGGTGCTGGCCGGGCACGGGTTCCGGGCCACGCTGTTCGTGTCCACCGGCTGGATCCGGGGACCCCGCGGCACCGGCGGCGCCCTGGACACCATGCTCGACTGGGACCAGGTCCGCGAACTGGCGGGCTCGGGCGTCGAGATCGGCGGGCACAGCCACACCCATCCGCAGCTGGACCAGCTCGGCGACGCGCGCCTGTGTCACGAGCTGACCCGCTGCCGGGACATCGTCGCCGACGAACTCGGGGCCCTGCCGGTGTCGTTCGCCTACCCCTACGGCTACTCCAGCCGCCGGGTACGGCAGGCGGTGCGACGGGCGGGCTTCGCCCAGGCTCTCGCCGTCGGCAACGCCCTGGCCCGCCGCCGCCAGGGGCCGTACGCCCTGGAGCGCGTCACCGTGCGGCGCGGCACTGGCATCGACGAGTTCGCCCGCCTCGTCCAGGGGCGCGCAGTCGCCCGCGTCTTCGCCCGGGACCGCGCCCTGACCCACGGGTACGCGTTGGTCCGAAGAGCACGCCAGATCCGCCGGAAGGTCATTCGCGACCGTGTCTGACACGAGGACGACAGCCCAGGACGCATCACCCCCGGCCGAGGAGGGTCCGACGCCGGGACGCCGGCTGCGCCTGCCCGGGCGGGGCGGCTTCCCGGGGGGAGGGAGCCAGCTGTTCCGCAACGCCTACGCGCTGATGCTCAACACCGGTATCTCCGCGGTGCTCGGCCTCGGCTTCTGGCTGGCCGCGGCCCGCTACTACGACGAGTCGGCGGTCGGCCAGGGCTCCGCCGCCATCGCCGCGATGAAGCTCCTCGCGGGCCTGACCGCGGTGACGCTGACGGGCGCGCTGGCCCGGTTCATCCCGGTGGCGGGCCGCACCACCGGCCGGTTCGTCCTGCGCACCTACGCAGGAAGTTCGCTGCTGGTGGCGGTGGCCGCCGGAGTCTTCCTGGTGACCCTCGACGCCTGGGGGCCGTCGTACCGCTTCCTGCACGGCACGCTCAACGGGCTGGGCTTCATCCTCGCCGTGGCCGCCTGGAACGTGCTCACCCTGCAGGACGGTGTGCTGACCGGGCTGCGCAGCGCGCTGTGGGTGCCGTTCGGCAACACCGTGTTCTCGGCGGTGAAGCTGGGGCTGCTGGTCGCGTTCGCCATGGCGATCCCGACGACCGGCGTGTTCGTCTCCTGGGTCGCCGCGATCGCCTTCTCGGTGCTTCCGCTGGGCTGGCTGGTGTTCCGCCGGCTCGTGCCGCGGCACGCACGGCGGACCGCGGGCCGCGCCGAGCCGCCGACGCTCCGGGAGATCGGGCGGTTCCTGGCCGGGGACTACACCGGCTCGCTCTTCTCGCTCGCCGTGGTCTACCTGGTCCCGGTGATCATCGCCGCGCAGGTCAGCTCCGAGGACAACGCGTACTTCTACATCACCACCACCATCGGCGGCACGTGCAACCTGCTCGCCATCAACATGGGCGCCTCGCTCACCGTCGAGGGCTCGCACGATCCGGCGCGGCTGGCCGCCAACACCCGCGCGGCGCTGAAGCGGATGGCGCGGATCATGCTGCCGGTGGCAGGGGTGCTGTTCGTCGGCGCGCCGTGGATCCTCGGCGTGTTCGGCCCCGGGTACGCGGACGCCGCGACGCCGCTGCTGCGCTGGTTCGCCGTCGGCGCGGTGCTGCGGGTCGTGATGGAGACGTACTTCGCCGTCCTGCGGGCCCAGAGCCGGACCGCTGGACTGGCCTGGCTCCAGGGCCTGCTGTGCGCCTCGGTGCTCGGGCTGACGCTGCTGCTCCTGCCCCGCATGGGCCTCACCGGGGCGGGCGTCGCCGAGGTCTCCTCCCTCGCCGTGATCGTCGCGATCGCCGCCCCCAGGCTCTACCGGACCGTCAGGACCGGGTCGGCCACCCGGCCCGCCGAGGGCGCGGCGCCCGACGGAGACCTGGCCGACCTCGGGACGCACGATGCGCCGGCCGCCGGGAAGGGGCGCCGGCCCGCCTGGGCCCTGGACAGCGACACCCTCGCCCTCGGCATCCATGTCGACTTCGACCACCAGGAACGCCGGCCCGACGTCCGGCCCGGTCCCGGCACCCCGCCCACGGGCACCCCGGCGGTCCCCGGACGGGTGGGCACGTCCGGGCCGGGGATGCCGGTGGAGGAGGTGGACACGGAGGTCGACGCGGAGGTGGACGCGCCGTTCGGGGCGGCGTTCGACGCCGGGTTCGGCGACCACGAGGCGGATCGGGCCCTCGTACGGGCTCAGGCGACGCTGCCGCGTCGGGACGGGCACTCCTCCGCACGGGGCGAACCGCCGGCCGCGTCCCGGCAGCCGCCGGAGCCGGCGTCCCCGGCCACGGACCGCACGCGGCGGCTGCCCACCGTCCCCGGCCTGGTGCTCGGTTGCCTGCTGACGGCCGCGCTGCTGCTGTACTGGGTGCCCGCGCTGCGACTCGGCGAGGCCGGCCTGGACGGGATGGACGGGCTCGGACTGGTGTCCGTGCTGCCGGTGCCGACACTGGCCGGAGCGGCGCTGCTGGTGGTGGTCTTCGCCTCGCTGCTCTGGCTCGGCCGGGAGCACCGGGCGCTGCTGCTGGCCACCCTGCTGGCCACGGTGGTGTCACTGCACGCGCTGCCCGCGGTGATCGAGACCGAGCCGCGGTTCGCGACAGCCTGGCAGCACCTGGGCTTCCTCGACTACATCGACCGCACCGGGTCGGCCGTACCCGACCTGGACGCACGCTGGAGCTGGCCGGGCTTCTTCGCCGTCACCGCGTTCGCGCTGAAGGCGTGCGGGGTCTCCGACGTCACGGACGTCATCCGCTGGTGGCCCACAGTGATCCAGCTGTGCTACCTGGCGCCGATGTTCCTGCTGGTGCGGTCGATGCGGGCGAGCTGGCGGGCCCGGTGGACCGGCGTGTGGATCTTCGTCCTGAGCGCCTGGGTCGGCCAGGACTACTTCTCCCCCCAGGGGTTCACCTTCCTGCTGTACCTGGTGTTCGTGGCGGTCCTGCTGGTCTGGTTCCGGGCACCGCGGATGCTGTGGGGCCGGTGGCGTCCCGGCGAGGCGGAGGTCGAACCGGCGGGCCGCCGGCAACGTGCCGTGCTGCTGGGCGTGCTGATCGGCCTGTACGCGGCCAGCGTGCCCGCCCACCAGCTCACCCCGTTCATGATGCTCGGCGTCCTCGCGGTGCTCGTCGTCGTCGGCAGGTCGGAACTGCGCGGGCTGCCACTGCTGTTCGCGGTCCTGGTCGCCGGGTGGGTGGGCTTCATGGCCGAGCCGTACTGGTCCGGGCACTTCGACGACCTGTTCGGTGGGGTCGGCGGCGTCGGCGGCAACGTGTCGTCGTCGGTGTCCGGCCGGATCGAGGGCGGCAGTTCCACGCACAAGCTCGTGCTGTACGCGCGCGTGGCCCTGGCCGGCGGGGTGATGGCGTTCGCCTGTTGGGGCTGGTGGCGCCGGCATGACCACAAGTACCGCGAACGGTCGCTGCTGGTGCTCACGTTCGTGCCGTTCCTGGGCTTCGGCATGCAGTCCTACGGCGGCGAGATGGCACTGCGGGTGTTCATGTTCGCGCTGCCGGGTGCCGCCCTGCTGGCCGCTCTCGCCCTGTTCCCGCGTGCCGGTGTCACGGCCGAGGAGCGCGAGAAGGACAGGGTCAGTCTGGCTCCGCTGGCCGCGCTCATGGCGGGTCTGCTGCTGATGGGCGGCTTCCTGGTGGCCCGCTGGGGCAACGAGCCGTTCGAGCGGGTCCGGCCCGGTGAGGTCGCCGCCATGGAGTACGTGTACGCCCATGACGATCCGACCGTGCGCCTGCTGTGGCTGAGCAGCGACCCGGTGAACGACGTCACCCCGGCGATGCCGTGGGGCGCCCGGGACATGGAGAGGGTGCAGTACGTGCCGACACCGGCGCCCGACGACCCGGTCCTGGTCTCCGGACTGGTCAAGGCGTTGAAGGACGCCGGCCCGAACTCGTATCTGATGATCAACCGCAGCCAGGTCGCCTATCTCCGTCTGGACGTGGGCTACTCGGCGACCTGGGCGCCCCGGCTGCTGCGGAACCTGGACGGGCGGCCGGAGCTGGCCCGGGTCCTCGCCGACGACGACGTGACCCTGTACGCGCTGAAGCAGCAGCCCGAGGGCCCGGTGCCCGTGCCGGACCCGGGCCCGATCGGTCCGCAGGTGACGTGGACGCCGTGGTCGGTGATCGGTGCGCTGGCCGCGGTCGCGCTGATCCTGCTGCTCACCGCGCGCGAGGTGGTCCGGGTCGCGGCGCCGCCCGGTGTGCGGGGGCTGCGCCGGCTGCAGGGCGGTTTCTGGTTCGCGCTGCCGCTGCTGGCGGTGGTGTTCGCCTCGCTGGTGCAGCGGTTCCTGACGATGAAGTAGGCCGGCGGGGTGCGCGGCGGCGGCTCACCCGGACGTCCGGGTGAGCCACTTCACCTCGTAGGCCTGCATGTCGAACCGCCTGCCGTCGACCTGTGCGCTGATCGGCCGGTCGAGGGTGTTGACCACCAGGGCGTCCTCGGCATCGGCGAGGACGCGGACGTTGGGCACGTCGTCCGCGGCGATCTGCACCGTCTCGTGGCGGCTGCCCGGCCCGAACGCCCGCGCGAACCGCGCGAGCAGGTCGTACATGGGCAGCGCCCGCCCACCGCCGGGACCGTCGGTGGGGGTCCACAGGCAGCCGGGGCAGTCTCCGCCGCTCTTCCTCTCCGGGTTCCAGTAGAAGCCCGTGGTCGCACCGCCCCGGGCCAGGGCGATCAGCCCGGCGGCCTGGACGGCGACCCGGCGCGCCGGCGACCAGCCCCGGCGCTCGTCGTTGCCGTCGGCGGGCTCGACGTAGTACTCGGCCCACCACAGCGGAAGACCGCCGGTCTGCCGGCGCACCCACCGGCCCACCGCGGTGAACTTGTCGGTGGCGGCGAACTCGTCCGGCAGCAGCTCGTCGTCGTTGGTGTAGCTGGAGCCGTCCACGACGACGAAGTCGGCGCCTGCCTTGTTCCTGTTCCAGTAGGTGAAGGCGTCCAGGACACGCTGGTCCATGGCGCCCCAGGTGCCCCGGAAGGTCGCCGAGGCGTCGGCGGCGCGCGGGTCGACACTGTCCATCACCAGGTAGGGCCCGCCGACCCGGATGCCCGGGTCGACCTTCTTCAGCGCCCGGTAGACCAGGTTGTACATCCGGGTGTAGCCCTCGTAGTCCCAACGGGCCCCGGCGTCGTTCCAGAAGCCCTTGAACTCGTTCCAGACCAGGAAGTGCCGCACGTCCGGGTAGCGCTTGGCGACCGTCGCGGCCAGAGCGGCGAAGTCGGCGTAGTGCTCCGGCCGCGGCGCGGTCTCCAGGGCCTCCTGGCTCCAGTCGGTGCTGCCCACACCGGCCTTCCCGCTCTTCATCCAGTCCGGGGAGCAGCACAGCGTGATCACCGGCGTGCCGCCGGAGGCGCGCACGAAGTCGATGCGGCGGTCCAGGGCGCCGAAGTCGTAACGGCCCCGGACCGGTTCGGGGTTGTCGGCGCCCCAGCCCATGATCGCCTGGTTCTGCGGCAGGCCCCCGTCCTTCGACAGCAGCCGCTGCACACGCCCGACGGCCGCAGTGCTGCCCTCGTCGGCACTGAACCGGGTGTGGGTGAACCCCCAGCCCACCTCCGGTCCGGGCCGCTTCGGCGGCAGGACGGGCGTGCCGTGCACCTTGTCCCCTTCGGGGCTCGTGCCGGCTGTGCTTCCGCCGCCGGGAACCACGTTGACCAGGGTCACCACCAGGGCCAGTACGGCCGCACCCACGCCGAGCAGCGCGGTGAACCGCCACCGGCGCGCCACCGATTCCCACCCATGACGTCCCATCGAGGGCAACAGTAACGGCGGACAGGGCCCTTGGGGCAGATGCCGATGCATGCCGCAGATGCACAGCCTCGCAACAGACAGGCCGAAGACGGACGCCGGCCGACACGGGGCGCACAGCGCGGAAACCGGGTGCACTCGGCCGTCGCGTGCCCGATCATGGCGGCATGCCTGCGCACCCGCACGACGCCCTGCCGATCCGGCTCAACGTCGACGACTCCGACTCCCCGTCCGACGTCGTGGACGCGCTGTTCCTCGGCCGTTTCGCGACGGGCGAGCAGCCGTACTCGCACGCGGCGAACATCGAGCGCGTGCGCTCCGGGGCGACGCTGCTGCCGCCGGGCGCCCGCGTGCTGCGCGCCGCCCGCGACGACGACCGCAGCGCCACGCTCGCCGAGGGCGACGGCTGGACCCTGCTGGTGTCCCGCTGGAACCGCGGGGCCGACGTGACGGTGACCGCGACCAGCGCCGAGCTGGCCGGGAAGGTGCTGGAGCAGGCCACGGACGGCGCGGCGGACGAGCCCGAACCGCAGCCGGAGAACGTGACGATGGGCTTCTGGTACGTCTCCCCGCGGCGCGGCCCGCACCGCACCACCCGGCAGATCTCGGCCGGCACCTGGGAGGAGGTGCGGCCCAACTACACGGCGCCGGTGGCCGACGCGATGGACCGGCTGATGCGGACGACCCCCGAGGACATCGCGGGACGGCTCCTGCTGCTGCACGGCCCGCCCGGCACCGGCAAGACCTCGGCGCTGCGCACCCTCGCCCGCTCCTGGCGGGACTGGTGCCAGGTGGACTGCGTGCTCGACCCGGAGCGGCTCTTCTCCGACGTCGGCTACCTGATGGACATCGCGATCGGCGAGGAGGACCAGGCGGGCCGGGGCCGCTGGCGGCTGCTGCTGCTGGAGGACTGCGACGAGCTGATCCGCGGCGAGGCCAAGCACACGGCCGGCCAAGCCCTGTCCCGGCTGCTCAACCTGACCGACGGGCTGCTCGGCCAGGGCCGCAACGTCCTGGTCGGGGTCACCACCAACGAGGACCTGGAGCGGCTGCACCCGGCCGTGGTCCGCCCCGGCCGCTGCCTGGCCCGGATCGAGGTCGGCAGGCTCACCCGGGCCGAGGCGGTGGACTGGCTCGGCGTCGAGAAGGGGGTCGGCCGGGACGGGGCGACGCTGGCGGAGCTGTACGCGCTGCGGCGCGGCACGTCTCCTGCGGCACTGCCGGAGCCGCGGGGCGGAGCGGATGCGGGGCTGTACCTCTAGGGGGTGTTTCGGCAGTCCGGTGCGGTGCCCGCGGTGTCCGGTGCGTGCTGTGCGGGACTTTCCCCACACCCTCTGGTGCCGCGGCAGGCGGCGCTCGTCCGTCGCGCATCCTGCGGCCGGAGCGCGGGCTGCGCGGCACCGGGCCGCCGGCCGTGACCTGTGCCACCCCGTGGGCGGTGCTTTGATAGGGGTATGACCCTGTTCGTGGGCACGTCGGGGTGGCAGTACCGGGACTGGCGAGGGGTCCTGTACCCGCCCGGGGTGCCCGTGCGGCTCTGGCTGGAGGAGTACGCCGCCCGATTCGCGACGGTCGAACTCAACAACGCCTTCTACCGGCTGCCGGCCCGGGAGACGTTCGAGACGTGGCGCGACCGGGTTCCGCCGGACTTCGTCGTCGCCGTCAAGGCCAGCCGCTACCTCACCCACATCCGGCGGCTGAGGGAGCCGGAGGAGCCGGTGGGGCGCCTGATGAGCCACGCGGCCGGCCTGGGCGACCGCCTGGGACCGGTCCTGCTCCAGCTGCCGCCGACCCTGCGTGCCGACCCCGGGCTGCTGGACGCGTGCCTGGGCTGCTTCCCGGCCGGCACCCGGGTCGCGGTCGAACCGCGGCACACCTCGTGGTGGACGGACCGGGTGCGCCGGGTGCTGGCGCGCCGCGGCGCGGCCCTGTGCTGGGCCGACGTGCTGTCCCGTCCGGCGACCCCGCTGTGGCGGACCGCCGGCTGGGGCTACCTCCGCTTCCACCAGGGCCGGGCAGCGGCCTGGCCGCACTACGGCCAGCAGGCGCTCAGGACGTGGGCCGGCCGCGTCGCCACCGCCTTCCCCGACGGCGAGGACGTGTACGCGTACTTCAACAACGACCCCGACGCGGCGGCGGTGGAGGACGCGGCGGCCTTCGCACGGGAGGCGACGAGGGCGGGGCTGGCCGTGACCCGGGTCCCGCGCGCCGTGCGGCGCCCGGCCCGGCAGCCGGCCGGTGCCCCGGGCCCGTAGAACGGGTGGTGGGAGTGGCGCCGGCCGTGCGAAGGGCGGACCCCGCGGCGTCCGGAGCGGGCGATCGCAGTGCGGAGGGCCACCCGCGTACCGGCCCCACGGGGACGATCCCGACAACGGCCCTGGATGTCCCCCGCTCGCGCGAAGCGGAGAGCGGAGGAGTGCGTGCCGGGCACGCGGGGCAGGCGGGGCCTTCGCCGCACTCCCCAGTGCCGCGGCAGGCAACGTTCGCCCGTCAGGGAGCGTCGTCCGGTGCGTGCTCCCGGCGGCGCCGGCCGGAAGTCCTCGTACTGGGCGTACTCGGGCTTTCGGCCGGTCCGGCGGGAGTGCGTGCCGGGCGCCGCGACGGGGGGAACGCCGCCTGTCGCGGCACTAGGCGCCGTGAGCCGCCCGCAGGGCGTCCTGGACGGCCGCCAGCGCGGCCTCCTGCGAGAGCCCGAGCCGCCGGGCCCGCTCCACGTACGCCTGCGCCGCCGCTGCCAGCTCCCGCTCCGCAGCCTGGCCGGCCGCCGCCACGTAGGTGCCGTGCCGTCCCCGCGTCTCGATCACCCCGTCGGCCTCCAGCGCCCGGTAGGCCTTGGCGACGGTGTTGGCGGCCAGCCCCAGTGATCCGGCCAGCCCGCGCACCGTCGGCAGCCGGTACCCCACCGGCAGCACGCCCGACCGTGCCTGCTCGGAGATCTGCGCGCGCACCTGCTCGTAGGGGGGCGCGGCGGTGGCGTTCTCGTCGATGTCGATCGTCAGGCTCACGCAGCGATTGTCCCGTACCCGCCGGAAAACGGGAGGCACCCGTGCAGCCCCGCCCCGTACCCTGCGGCCCCATGACAGTGGTCGTGCGTGACCTGCGCCCCGGCGACGGCGCGATGGAGGTGCGTCATGTCCGCGAACTCGGCTGAACCGCCGCGTGAGGTGGAGGTCGTGCTGGTCAAGGCTGGCCGTACGAAGATCCGCTACACGGCGGCGCTGCTCGCGGACGACGGCGCCCGCATCACCGTGCGCGCCCCCTGGGCGGGTGAGGGGGCGCGCGACTTCGGCTTCGTGCGCTTCGAGACCGGGGACGTCTTCACCGAGTACTACTGGCGTGACCGGTGGTACGCGGTGAAGGAGGTCCGCGCCGCGGACGGCAGGCTGAAGGGCTGGTACTGCGACGTCACCCGCCCGGCCGCTCTGCGCGGGGCGGAACTCGTCGTCGAGGACCTCGACCTGGACCTGTGGCGCTCCGCCGACGGCGGCGACGTGCGCCGGCTGGACGAGGACGAGTTCGCCGCGAGCGGCCTGGCGGAGTCGGACCCCGAGGCCGCGCTCGCCGCCGAGGCCGCCCTGGACGAGTTGGAGGCCCTGGCCCGCGGGGGCGCCTTCGCCGCGCTGCTGAAGTGAGCCGGCGCGCGCTGGTCAGATCGTCGCCACCACCGCGTACCGCTCGTCGTCGACGGGCCCGCCCCACAGCAGTGGATCGCCCGCGAGGTGCTCCAGGTGCACATCGCCGGCGAGGGGCGCGAGCAGACGGGTCAACCGGTCCGCCGGTATGCCGACCGGGCTGAGTGTTCCCCACACGCCCTCGACCAGCACCAGGCGCCCGCCCGGCCGCAGCAGGTCCCGCCAGCGCCGCAGGACGCGGTCCGGCGCCGGCAGGGTCCACAGCACGTGCCGCACGAGGACGGCGTCGAAGCGCCGCTCCCCCACCGGAGGTGCCGCCGCGTCGCCGGGCAGGAACACCGCGTCGTGCCCGGCGAGCTTGTCCCGGGCCCGCTCCAGCATGGCCGGGGAGCGGTCCACGCCGGTGATCCGGTGCCCCAGGCCGACGGCGAGGAGCGACAGACTGCCGGTGCCGCAGCCGAGGTCGAGGACGTCGCCGGGCCGCTCCGGGAGCCAGCCGCGCAGCCGCTCCGTCCAGGCCGCCCGCACCCGCGCGTCGCGCAGCCCGTGGTCGGGCTCGTCGTCGAAGGCGGCGGCCTGCGCGTCCCAGTCGACACCCGCCGTGGTCGTCTCGTCACACGCATCGGTCATGCACCCAAGGGTGACACCCACTACTGACGATCGAATCGTGACAGGCGCCACTGACAGACCCGGGCCGATGCGGAACTCTCCCCGAAAGGGTCTGCCTCCCCGTGAGATCACGGAACCCCGGCGGATCCCGAAGGAGGCAGCCATGCTCCGTGTGACCGTGCAGAAGCCCCTGAAGAAGACGACCGGCCGCAGGATCCGCGAGGAGGCCGACGAGCGCCCCGCGGGACGTCCCGAGGTGCGCAAGGACATCGCCCGCACCTGGTGGCCGGACGGCTGAGGTCACGGCCGGACCGGCTCGGCACCGGCTCGCTCCTGCGCGTCATCGGCTCCCGCGTGCCGGCCCCGGCCGTGCAGGGCTGACGGGCACCGTCATGGGTGCCCGTCCTGAAGGCTGATCTCCGCCCAGATCGACTTTCCTCCGGCCCCGTGGTGTGTGCCCCAGCGCTCGGCGAACTGGGCGACGAGCAGCAGGCCGCGCCCGCCCTCGTCGAGCATCCGTGCTCGCCGCATGTGCGGGGCGGTGCTGCTGCCGTCGGAGACCTCGCAGATGAGCACGGTGTCGCGGATCAGGCGCAGGTTCACGGGCGGGGCGCCGTACCGGATCGCGTTGGTGACCAGTTCACTCACCACCAGCTGGGCGGTGAAGGCCACCTCGTGCAGTCCCCAGCTCGCGAGGCGACGGGAGACCTGGGCACGGGCGTCGGCCACGGCGGCCGGGTCGGACGGCAGATCCCAGGTGGCCACCTGGGCGGCGTCGAGGGCCCGCGTGCGGGCGATGAGCAGTGCGACGTCGTCCGACGGCTGTGCGGGGAGCAGACTGTGGACCAGATCGTCGCAGGTGGCCTCCAGTGACGGAGCGGGCCGCTCCAGGCATCGGCGCAGCAGCGCCATGCCCCTGCCGAGGTCGTGTTCGGGAACCTCGACAAGGCCGTCCGTGTACAGCACGAGGAGGCTGCCCGGGGGAACCTCCCATTCGACCGCTTCGAAGGGCAGCCCGCCCACTCCCAGCGGCGGGCCGACCGGAAGATCGATGAACTCGGCCTTGCCGTCCGGTGTGACCACGGCGGGTGGGGGGTGGCCCGCGCCGGCCGCGGCGCAGCGGCGCGAGACCGGGTCGTAGACCAGATACAGACATGAGGCGACGAGGTCGGTGACGATCTCGAGCTCGGGATCCGATGCCGGGCCCTCCTCCGCCCTGAGGTGGGTGATCAGGTCGTCGAGGTGTACGAGGAGTTCCTCGGGGGGCAGGTCGACGTCCGCCAGCGTGTGTACCGCGGTCCGCAGCCGCCCCATGGTTGCGGAGGCGCGCAAGCCGTGGCCCACCACGTCTCCGACGACCAGGGCGACCCGGGCGCCCGACAGCGGGATCACGTCGAACCAGTCGCCGCCCAGCCCTGCCCGGGACCGGGCCGGGAGGTAGCGGTAGGCCACCTCCACGGCCTCCTGGGCGGCCAGCCGCTGCGGCAGCAGGCTTCGCTGGAGGGCCAGGGCGGTGGTCCGCTCGCGCGTGAAACGCCGGGCGTTGTCCACGGCCACGGCAGCGCGTGCGGCGATCTCCTCGGCGAGGAGCAGATCGTCCTCGTCGAACGAGTCCCGGCGGCGGTGACGGACGAGTACGGCCACCCCGAGAGTGATGCCGCGGGCGCGCAGCGGGATGATCATGATCGAGTGCATTCCGAAGTCACGGACCTTGGCCGCGCGCCCGGGGTCGGCGACCTGCCAGCTCTCGATGGCTTCGTCCAGGGTCCTGTGCAGCGACGACCGACCCGTGTCCAGGCAGCGGGCAGGGGGCGACGCTCCCGGGTAGTAGTCCACCTCCCCCGGTTCGATCAGCGCCTCGGGAATGCCGGGGAGGACGGACTGCTGCGCTGCGCGGCGCAGCGCGACGGAGCCCGTGGCGGAGGGCCTGGGCTCGACCCCGCGGAACAGCCCGTCCAGCAGGTCGATGCTGATGAAATCGGCGAGCCGCCCCACCGCCACGTCGGCCATCTCCTGGGCCGTGCGCATCACGTCGAGGGTGCTGCCCACCTGAGCGCTGACGTCGTTCAGCAGGACGAGCCGGTCCCTGGCACGGTGCTGTTCGGTGACGTCGAGCGCGATGAGCTGCACGTGTCGCACCTGCCCTGCCGGGTTCCTCAGGGGGGACACGGATACGGCCCAGTACCTCTCGCGGGTTCCGTGCTGCGGCTGGCCCCGAACCTGGAACCGCTCCGGCTCACCCGTCTCGAACACCCGGCGCATGCCCTCCTCGACCGTGGTGCAGATGTGTGGGGGCAGGATGTCGGTGACGCGCCTGCCGCGCATCTGCTCCTCCGTGAGGCCCAGTTCACGTGCCGCGCCGGCGCTCGCGCGCAGAGCGCGCAACTCGGCGTCGTAGATCATCGCGGGCAGGTGACACTGCGCGAAAGCCTCCTCCGTCGTCACCTCGTCCTCCTGCGGAGGTGGCCCCCGATGCGGCCGCGGCGGCGACGTGGCCACGACGAGCCACTGCGCGTCGCCCTCGCGGTCGAGTGACGCGTACGCCCGCAACTCGGCATCCACGTGGTGGCCGTCCTGGTGTCGCAGCGGGACCGTCCGGCTTCGTCCCCCGAGAACCGCGGAGAGATCCACGGCGATGTCGGCGTTCCCGCCGAGCAGGCGTGCCGCGGGACGCCCTACGACGTCCTCGCACGGGTACCCGAGCAGCCGCTGTGCGCCGGAACTCCACCCCGTCACGGTTCCCCGCGCGTCGACGACTGCCGTGACCGAGGTGACCGGATCCGGAAACGGATCGGGGCCGCTTCCGAGGGGGCCGGCATTCTCCATGTCCATTCATCGCCCATCCCGCCCCGGACCCGGGTCCCGGGCAGACTCAGCAGAGACCGCAGAGCGGCGGCACGTCGGGGCCGTCGCGTCGGCTCCTTCCTCACTTGTATCTCTCCTCGCGCGCACCCGCAGGTCGGCGGGCGGCACGGGACGTACGCGTCGCACCGAAACCACCGCGTATCCGTCGGACAGGCGGACAGGCGGACAGGCGGACAGGCGGACAGGCGGACAGGCGGACAGGCGGACAACGGCACCCGGCTCCGGAAGGCCACGCGTCGGGACGTGAAGCCCCGGCGCCGTGCCCCGCCGCGTCCCCTCGCCGCCGTGGCCGGCAGCGCTTCCGGCTCAGCCGTACGTGACCGGTCCGTAGGGACACAGCGGGCGCTGCTCGCCGCAGCGGGCCTCGACGCGCGGGACTGGATGCCGGGCCCCCCTTCCCGGTCAGGCCAGGTCGAACCTCTCGGTGTGCACCTGTCGCGCGGGGACACCCAGGTCCCGCAGACCGGAGAGCACAGCGCCGGTCATGGCGGGTGGGCCGCAGACGTACACGTCACGTTCGGTGGCGTCGGGGACCAGCCGGTGCAGGCTGCCCGGGGCGAACGGCGGGGCTCCCCCCTCGGCGGTCCTGCCGGTGAGCAGGTGCAGCCGCCCGCCCCGGAGCGCGACCAGGTGGCGCACCTCGTTCAGCAGCACGGCGTCTGCCTCGCTGCGCACCCGGTACAGCACGACGACATCCCCGGTCGTCTGCTCCTCCAGCATCGCCCGCACGGGCGTGATCCCCACGCCGCCGGCGATCAGCAGAACGCCGGGCCGGGTCCGGTGCAGCGAGGTGAGTGCCCCGTACGGCCCCTCGACGAAGGCGCGGTTGCCGACCGGGACGTTGGCCAGGCCGGCGCTGGTGCTGCCGGCGGCCTTCGCCGTGAGGCGCAGCCCCCGCCCGTCGGGCGCCGCCGACAGGGAGAAGGGGTTGGCCAGCCACCAGGAGTTGTGCCCGGGGAACCGCCAGATGCAGAACTGGCCCGCACGGGCGGGAAGTCTGTCGAGGTGGCGACCGGTGACGTACACGGAGACCACGTGGTCCGACTCCGGCACCACGGCGGAGACGCGGAACTGATGGTAGGCGTTGCGCCACAGCGGTAGGGCGACACGCCCGGTCAGCAGGGCGCCGAAGGCGAACAGCCACAGGGTCCACCAGTAGGCCGTGGCGAACGCGGAGGACGTGAAGGTCGTGGTCTCCTGCAGCTGGTGGACGAACGCCAGGCCCAGGGCGACGTAGAGCAGCAGGTGCAGACCGTGCCAGACCTCGTACGGCAGCCGCCGCCGCAGGGAACGGGTGGAGATCACGGCGACCACGAGGATGACGGCCGCGGCAAGCATGCCCAGCAGGGAGGCAGGCACCCCGCTCAGGGCGACGAACGTCTTCCCCATGGACGTGTCGTCGAGTGTCGCGTAGCCGAGCACCACCAGCGTGGCATGGGCGAGGACGGTCCACAGCAGGGAGAAGCCGACCCAGCGGTGCCACACCGTGAGCCGGTCCATCCCGATACGGCGGTCCAGCCACGGCAGCCGGGCCACCAGCAGCAGTTGGAACAGCATCAGCAGGGCCGCGTGCAGTCCGAAGAACTTCGCGACCGTGAGCACCCCGTTCTTGCCCGAACCGGCGCTGAGGAACAGCGCCTCCACGATCACCACGTTGACGATGACGAACGTCCGCATCGTCCAGCGCGCCGCGTCCACCGGAAGTACGGTGCCGCTGCGCACCGTGTTGCTCGTCGCCGCCATGGTTGCCCCTCGTCCCCCCGTGGCCGCGGTACGCGCAGCCGTGTGCACCAAGCCCATCAAGACCGAGGGATTCGGCCGAACGCACGCCCCGATCGGGTAAGGATACGGCTGGCGGGCCCGATCCGTTCATGCCGGAGCCATCGCATACGACCGCCTTCGCCGCGTTCGGCCGCCCGGCACTCCGGCAGTGGTTCGTGCGGCTCGGGAACCGTACGTCCGTGGGCCGCACGCGGCTCACCGAGCGGCTGGGGGACGCGTCCCTCCGGAGCCGGGACGCTCACCCGAGTCGGCGGTCGAGGTCGTAGGCGGCGCTGATCAGCGCCAGGTGCGTGAAGGCCTGGGGGAAGTTGCCGAGTTGTTCGCCCGTCGGACCGATCTCCTCCGAGTACAGCCCGACGTGGTTCGCGTAGGTGAGCATCTTCTCGAAGGCCAGCCGCGCCTCGTCGAGCCGGCCGCCCCGGGCGAGCGCCTCCACCCACCAGAAGGAACACATCGAGAAGGTCGCCTCCCTGCCGACGAGCCCGTCGGGCGACGCTTGCGCGTTGTAGCGGTAGACGAGGCTGTCGGAGACCAGCTCCGCGGTGATGGCGTCGAGCGTGGAGAGCCAGCGCGGGTCGGTGGGCGCGACGAACTTGCACAGGGGCATGAGCAGGAGGGAGGCATCGAGCACGTCGGTGCCGTAGTGCTGGACGAACGCCCGGCGGGCGGGGTTCCAGCCGCGCTCCATGATCTGGGTGTAGATGGTGTCCCGGACCGCCATCCAGCGGGGCAGGTCGGCGGGCAGGCCCCGCTGGCGGGCGATCCGGACCGCGCGCTCGACGGCGACCCAGCTCATCAACCGGGAGTACGTGAAGTCCCGGCGTCCGCCACGTGTCTCCCAGATCAGCAGGTCACCACCCCCACCAAGCCTCAGCAGGATCTGCTCGCCAAGCTCGGCGCCCCCGTCCCGCGGCAGATCCTCGACCTTCAGCCCGCACCGCGCTGACCAGCAAGAACGCCACCGCCTAGAGACACGCCTTCCAGGCGGCCACAGTCATGTCCCTGCAGGTCAGACCCCATTTTCGGCTCTCTAGGCCTCCGAATGATGCGGAACCCGGGACGGTGGCGTTCACATATTAGACACTCCCTTGAGCCGGGTAGTACTGGGCGCTTCGGGGCCGTCAGTCCAGAAGCCGGCGACGCATGGCCCTGACGGCCAGCCGCCAGGCGACGGCGCACAGTACCAGCAGGAACGTGGCATGCCCGGCATCGCTTGTGTGCAGCGTGCCGAACGAGCAGTGCCGTACGAGCTCGGTGCAGTGGTACATCGGATTGACCAGGGCCGCAGCTCGCGCCCATCCGGGCAGTCCGTCGAGCGGAAAGAACACTCCTGCCGCCATCACGAGAGGTGTGAGGACACCGGAGGCGATGAGTCGCAGCCAGTCGATCGCCGGGACGATACAGGACACCCACATCCCACACAGTGCGAAGCCGAGCCCCGCGAGCAACGCGACCGGCGGCACGAGCAGTAGCTGCGGTCGCAGGGGCAGGCCCACCGTGAGGGCCACGAACAGCGGAGCGGACCCGTATACACCTGACTTGGCAGCGATCCACGAGGATTCGGCGCTGACCAGTTCCCACACGTCCACCGGTCTGCTCAGTATGGCGTCGTACACCTTCTGGCCTTGGCGCCGGTTGTATGTCTCGAACATGCCGGTGAACACCGAGGAGAACAGGACTGCGGTGGCGATCATGCCGGTACTCAAGAACTGCAGGTAAGGCTGGCCGGTCGCGGAGCCGATCAGCTGACGGAACCCGAGCCCGAAACCGGCGATGTAGATCAGTGGTTCCACCAGCGAGCCGAAGGTGACGGCCGGCCAGTAACGTCGGAAAAGCAGCAGCTCGCGAAGCCACACCGCGCGCACGACCGGCCACAGCAGGCTGTCCTGCTCGCCGTCGTGCACCCCGGTGTCGTTCCCGGGAAGTGCGGAGGATGAAGGTATGGGAATGGCCCTGGTCACAATAGGTCCTCTCAGCAGCGGTGATGAGGGCGTATCAGCTGAACAACTCGCCGGTCAGGGCCACGAAGACGTCTTCCAAAGTGGTGGGACGTAGAACGTCGGGCGGGCCCAGCTCCTCAAGGACCTCCGAGGGCATCGTCTCCGCCCTCAGTACGGAGACGGACAGTCCAGTGCGACGGCTGTGCAGCCCGGCCTGTTCCGCTGCCTGGGTGACCTGGGCCTGCCGACGGACATCGCCCCGGTACTCGGCGGCCTGGCAGCCGGCGTGGCGGTGCAGCAGTGCCGAAGGTGTGCCGCGGGCGATCAGACGGCCCGCGAACATGACGGCCACTTCGTCAGCGAGCCGCTCCGCCTCTTCGATGTAGTGGGTGGACATCACCACGGTTGTGCCGGTCGCCCGCAGCTCGCCGATGACGTCCCAGAGAGTCTGCCGGATCTGCGGGTCGAGACCAACGGTGGGTTCGTCCAGCAGGAGCAGCCGGGGGGAGCTCACGATCCCCCGCGCCAGTAAGAGGCGTCGGCGCATACCGCCGGAGAGTCGTTCCACGCGGGTGCGCGACCGGTCGGTGAGGTGCACTGCCGCCAACGCCGCGTCCACCGCCTGCCGGTAGCGCTGGCGGGGAAGCCCCGCCAGCCTGACGAAGACCTCGAGATTCTCTCGTACCGTCAGTTCCGCGTCGAGATCGTCGTGCTGGGGGACAACGGCGGTCAGCGCTCGCACCCGGCGGGAGGCTTCGGGCAGCCGGTGCCGGAAGACCTCCACGGTGCCGTGATCGGCGCGCGTCTGACCGGTGAGCAGCCGCATCGTCGTGGACTTGCCCGCTCCGTTCGGACCGAGCAGCCCCAGGAACACGCCGGAGTTAACGGTCAGATCCAGTCCGTCGAGCGCGGTGAGGGGGCCGTAGCGCTTCACGGCCTTCTCGATCCGGACGGCGATTTCGCTCATGTGCGTGGCTCCCTCTCTCGACACGGGGTGTGCTGCGGCGTGGCGGGTTCAGCGGCCGGCGGACCTCTCGGGCGCACACCTCGATTCGTTCCGGACCGGCCGCTCCGTCGCCCGGTCCGGGGTGCCGACCGGGGCGACCAGGGGGCAGGGCAGCAGCATCGGTCCAGTGCCCGTGCCAGCCCGCGGGCGTACCGCGCCGCCCGATCCGACCGCTTCCAGGGTGACTCCCGCCGTTCTGTTCGGACACGGGCAACACATCCACCTCTCCAGTCCGTGGAGAGCAGCCGGATACAGGCTGCCGCAGGAGCTCGGCGAATATCCGCGATCACCGAGACCTACTTGTCGCCCGCCGACACTGCCGGGAGGGCGGGGTCGTGCAGGGGTGTCCCCCGTTCGATCCACCGGGCGATCGCCGCCCAGACATGGGCGAGCATGTCGGGCAGCAACATCTGCTCGTGCCGACAGGGAATCTTCACCTCCTCGATCCGTCCGGAGGTGTAAGGCGTCCACGAGCCCGCCACATCCGTCCCCTCCGGGTTTCCGTGCTCCGCACCGAGGAACAACACGTCACCGTGGAAAACGTCCGGCGTGTGCGCAGGATTGATCATTTGTATGTTCTGTGCGATGTCGTGCAGGGGCGCGATCTCCTCCTCAGTGAGGTCGGAAAGGAAATCCAGACCCTCAACCACGTACTGAGGTCCCTCCCGGCCGGCTTCGAAGGCGGCTTCCGCCGCCTTCCGCGCCTCGGGGGTGTAGGCATCCAGGAGAACCAGCGCTTCTACTTCCTCACCGGCTGCCTGCAACTGAACGGCCATCTCCTGAGCCACCTGGCCTCCGAAAGACCATCCCGCCAATCGGTAGGGGCCAGACTCCTGGACCGTACGCATCTGCTCGACGTAGTCCGCTGCCATCTCCCGGACGGAACCGGGAAGTGGTGCCGAACCGTCGAGGCCGCGCGCCTGCAGTCCGTACAGCGGCTGGTCCGTCGGCATGAAGCGAAGCAGCGGCGAGTAGCCCCAGGCGACTCCCACGATACCGGGATGCACGAAGAAGAACGGCGCACGCCTCCCGCTGGTGCGGATCGGCAGCAGGACGCCCAGGGCGTCCTGCGACGGGGAGACCGCCGATCGAGCCGCCAGGGAGGCTGGTGTGGGTGAGGTGAACAGTGTGCGTACGGGGAGTTCTTCGCCGAGTGTGGTGCGGATGCGTTCGATCAGTTTCACTGCGAGGAGCGAGTGTCCGCCGAGTTCGAAGAAGCTGTCGTCGGTGCCGACTTGTGGGATGCCGAGGGTTTCTGCGA
>NZ_JADWYM010000052.1 GCF_022414535.1 Streptomyces sp. MUM 2J | reverse complement strand
CGGCCGCGGCGACGTCTGGACCAGTCCCACGAAGAGGTGGTTGAACTCCTGCTCCACCAGACCGGAGCCCAGTCGGTCGGCCAGCAGGTGACGAACTCCGTCGTAGGCGGCGAGGGCCTCGGCCGTGCGGCCGGTGTCGTGCAGGGCGCGCAGCCGCAGGGTCTGGAGGGGCTCGTCGAGGGGGTGCGCGTCGCACAGCGCCGTGAGTTCCGGCAGGGCCCGGTCGGCCTCGCCGAGGGCGAGTGCGGCGGTGAGGCGGCTGCGGCGGGCGTCCAGGTGGCGGCTCTCCCAGCGGGCGGCCTGTGCGATGCGTCCCGGCAGGTCGGCGAGGACCGGCTCGTGCCACAGGGCGAGGGCGTCGTCGAGGAGGACGGCGGCCTCGGCTGCGTCTCCGTCGGCCAGGGCTCGCATCCCGTCGGCGGTGAGCCGTTCGAATCGGTGCAGGTCGACGGCGTCGGGCCCGGCGGCCAGCCGGTAGCCGCCGCCGTCGGCGGAGACCACCGCGCCGGCACCGAGGGCCCGGCGCAGGCGTCCCACCAGTGCCTGGAGGGCGCCCGTCGCGTCGGCCGGCGGGTCCCCGGCCCACACCTCCTCCACCAGCAGGCCCACGGACACGGTCCGCCCCGCGCGCAGGGCCAGCACGGTCAGCAGGGCACGCAGCCGTGCCCCGCCCACGGTGACGGCCGTGCCGTCGGGGCGGATCGCCTGGGTGGTGCCGAGGATGCGGTAGCGCACGGGGTCCATTGTCTCCGGAGGGTTCACGGCCGGTCACGGGGTCCGGGTGGCGTGGCTCCGGGCCGCCGGGGCGGGGTGCCCGGCACCGGGCCGGGAGGGTGTTCGGGGACGGTGGCGGGGGCGGTGGGCCCCGGTGCCGGCAGGTCCCGGTCCCCGCACCCGGTCCGGCGGGCGCCGCGGAACACGTGCCGCGGTCCCACGAGCCCACCCTCCAGGGAACCGGTGCCCCCGCGCGAGGCGTTTTCCGTCCGAGCCCGGTACGGTCGGGCAGGCCCACGCGTGGACGACCAGTCAGGGAGCCCCATGACCACCACCGCCGCCGCCCGCCGCGGCGACCGCACCATCAGCCCCGTCTTCCTCGGGATCCTGGCCGTGACGCTGGTCGCGGGCTGGGCGCTGTGGACCGGGTTCGCCGAGCAGCCCGGGGTGGCGGTGTTCCTGTTCGTGACCGCCGCCTGGATCGTGTCCCTGTGCCTGCACGAGTACGCCCATGCGCGCACCGCCCTGCACAGCGGCGACATCACGGTCGGGGCGAAGGGGTATCTGACGCTGAACCCGATGAAGTACACCCACGCGCTGCTCAGCGTCGTGCTGCCGGTGCTCTTCGTGATCATGGGCGGGATCGGGCTTCCGGGCGGCGCCGTCTTCATCGAGCGGAGCCGGATCCGGGGGCGCTGGCGGCACAGCCTGATCTCGGCGGCCGGCCCCCTGACGAACGTCCTGTTCGCGGCGGTGTGCACCGCGCCGTTCTGGCTGGACGCGCTGGACGGCGTGCCGCCCGACTTCCGGTACGCGCTCGCCTTCCTGGGGCTGCTCCAGGTCACGGCGGCGATCCTGAACTTCCTGCCGGTGCCCGGGCTGGACGGCTACGGCGTCGTCGAGCCCTGGTTGTCGCCCGGTGTGCGCCGCCAGGTGGAGCCGTTCGCGCCGTTCGGGCTGCTGTTCGTGTTCGCGCTGCTGTGGGTGCCGGAGCTCAACCGCGCGTTCTTCGGCCTGGTCGACACGGTCCTGGGCGGACTGGGTGTCGACCCGTCCTACACCGCTCGCGGCTGGAGCCTCTACCGGTTCTGGTGAGCCGACCGGCCCTGCCGGACGTAGTACCAGGTCATGTTGGACGACACCCCGGCCAGCAGCAGCCAGACGACCCCCAGCCAGCTGCCCTGGACGAAGGAGACCACGGCCGCGGCCACGGCGAGCACGCAGACGATCAGGGTGTGGAGGGCGAGGCGGGGCATGGCGGGGGGCTCCTGTCGGGGGACACTGCTGCGACGAACAGTGTCCCCCATGCGGTCACACGTCCGTGACGCGGAGCCCCGCGTGTGCCTTGTACCGGCGGTTGACCGAGATCAGGTTGGCCACCAGCGACTCCACCTGGTGGGCGTTGCGCAGCCGGCCGGCGAAGACGCCGCGCATGCCGGGGATGCGGCCGGCGAGGGCCTGGACGGCCTCGACGTCGGCGCGCTCCTCGCCGAGGACCATCACGTCGGTGTCGATCTCCTCGATCGCGGAGTCCTGGAGCAGGACGGCGGAGAGGTGGTGGAACGCCGCGGTGACCCGGGAGCCGGGCAGCAGGGCCGCCGCCTGCTCGGCGGCGCTGCCCTCCTCCGGCTTCAGCGCGAAGGCGCCCTTCTTGTCGAAGCCGAGCGGGTTGACGCAGTCGACGACGAGCTTCCCGGCCAGTTCCTCGCGCAGCGACCGGAGCGTCGCACCGTGGCCCTCCCAGGGCACCGCGACGATCACGATGTCGCTGCGCCGGGCGCACTCGGCGTTGTCGGCCCCCTCGATGCCGAAGCCGAGCTCGTCGGCGGCGGTGCGCGCGCGGTCGATGGCCCGGGAGCCGATGATCACCTTCTGCCCGGCCTTGGCGAGCCGGTAGGCGAGGCCCTTGCCCTGCGGCCCGGTCCCACCGAGCACGCCGACGACGAGCCCGGAGACGTCGGGCAGGTCCCAGGGGTCCTTGGCGGGAGCCTTCTGTGCACTGTCGGTAGAGGTCATGGGGCGACTCTACGTCCGTGGACGCACACCCACGGGCGCAGGTGGGCTCCGTCACGGACGGGGCGCGCGGCGACCGGTGTGCGGGCGCCGAAGTCGCCCCCGGTGCGCGGCAGTCGGGACGGGTGGGCGGGCCCGTCCCACGGCCGGCGGGCGTCAACGGCCGTGCGGCGGGCGTGGCATGCAGACGGGCCGGGTGCGCCGGAGGCGTCCGGCGCGGCGCGGCCGGAGTCCCCGGGTCGGGGGAATCCGGGGTGAACGCGACGCCGTGGCCGGCGGGGTGCGGCAGGATGCGGGCGCATGGACGCCGTACGGGTCGCGCTGCTGCGCGATGTGCTCGCCGGGACCGAGTGGCTGAGCGCCACCCGGAGGTTCGCCGGGGTGCTGCGGGGCTCGGTCGTGTCGCACGGGGGCGGGCTGCTGCTGGTGGGGACGCCGGAGTACGAGCCGTGGCACCTGGCCGCGCATCTGGTCGACGAAGCCGCGTGGTCGGGTGTGCCGGAGCTGGCGCCGACGCTGGTGCGGTACGACGTGCGCCCCAGCGACCCGGCGCACCTCGCGGTCGGGCCGGGACGGATCGAGGCGGCGCGGCGCGGGGAGACCCTGCTGGTCGTGGCCCCCGCGGAGCACGCGCCGCTGCTGGAGCGGGTGCACGCGGCACGGCGGGCCGGGGTGACGCTGCTGGCGCTCGGGGGCGGGGCGGGGGAGTTGGCCGGCATGGCGCACGAGGCGCTGGCCGTGCCGGAGGGCGCGGAGCTGGACCTGGACACCGTGCAGCATCTGGTGAGCGCGGCGGCCGGGGAGAACGCGGCGCCGGAGCGCGCGGGGCGGGGGCGGCTGCGGGACCGGCTGGCGCGGCTGGCGGAGTCTCTGACGGCACCGCCGCCGTCGCCCTGGTGACCCCTGGGAAAAGCGGTTGCCCGGGCACGCCGGACGCGCCGACCATCCTCGGGTGACCGACGCCTCCCCCGCTTCGCCCGCCACGGCGCGCCTTCGCGCCCTGCTTCCCGATCTCTCCCCCTGGCGGGCCTCCTCGGACTTCCGGCGCCTGTGGCTGGCGGGGCTGGTGTCGAACTTCGGGACGTTCCTGACGTTCGTCGCGCTGCCGGTGCAGGTGAAGGAACTGACCGGATCGGCCGCGGCGGTGGGGGCGATCGGCGCCGTGGAACTCGTGCCGCTGGTCGTGTGCGGGCTCTACGGCGGGGTGCTGGCCGACGCGTTCGACAAGCGGACCCTGATCGTGCGGACCGAGCTGGGGCTGGGTCTGCTCAGTGCGGTGCTGCTGGTGAACGCGCTGCTGCCGCACCCTGCCGTCTGGCCGCTGTACGTGGTCGCCGCGCTCTCCGCCGCGCTCACCTCCGTCCAGCGGCCCGCCCTGGACTCGTTGTGGCCCCGGATCGTGGCCCACGAGGACATGCCGGCCGCGGTGTCGCTGAACTCGCTGCGCTGGACGGTCGGCGGTGTCGCCGGCCCCGCGCTGGCGGGCGTGGTGGTGGCGTACGCCGGCCTCGGCTGGGCCTACGCGGCGGACGTGGCGACGTTCGCGGTGTCGATGGCGTTCCTGGTGCGCATCGCCTCCTCCCCGGCCTCCCACGAGGCGGCCGGGCCCTCGCTGCGGGCCGTCGCCGAGGGCGCCCGGTACGCCTGGAGCCGCAAGGAGCTGCTGGGCACGTACGACGTGCGCACCAGCGAGCACGCGGCGCGGCTGCGCGAGCGGCGCGCAGCCGTGCCCCGGGCCCGGACGGCGGACGCCTGATCAGTCGTCGTCGCCGGCCGCGTCGGCCGGGGCGTCGTGCCAGCGCGGGTCGTTCTCCCACTGGAGGTTGCGCTCGTGCGCCGTCTCCATCGCCTGCTCGGCCTCCTGCCGGGAGGCGTACGGGCCGAAGCGGTCCTTCGCCGGGCACTCGGGCCCTTCCTCGACCTTCTTGTGCTCCAGGCAGTAGTACCACTCGCCGGGCTTGCCGACCGTGCGCTTCTTGAACAGGGCCATGACCAGCTCCTCTCGCCAGGGACATGTTCCCCCATGCCCGCTGGATAGACTCGCCGGCATGTCTGGCCAGTCACTGCTTGTGCCGGGGGAGATCTCCCCCACCCGTTCCGTGCCCGGAAACATCCGCCGCCCCGAGTACGTCGGCAGACCCTCACCGGCGCCGTACACCGGACCGGAGGTGCAGACGCCGGAGACGATCGAGGCGATGCGCGTCGCGGGCCGGATCGCGGCGCAGGCGATGGCGGAGGCGGCGAGGCTGATCGCGCCGGGGGTGACCACGGACGAGCTGGACGAGGTGGCGCACGCGTACATGTGCGACCACGGGGCCTACCCCTCCACGCTGGGCTACCGGGGCTTCCCGAAGTCGTTGTGCACCTCGGTCAACGAGGTGATCTGCCACGGCATCCCGGACTCGACGGTGCTGCGCGACGGCGACATCGTCAACCTGGACGTGACGGCGTACATCGGCGGGGTGCACGGCGACAACAACGCCACCTACCTGGTGGGGGAGGTCGACGAGGAGAGCCGCCTGCTGGTCGAGCGCACGCGTGAGGCGCTGGAGCGGGCCGTCCGGGCGGTCAAACCGGGTCGCCAGGTGAACGTCATCGGCCGGGTCATCGAGTCCTACGCCAGGCGTTTCGGCTACGGCGTCGTGCGGGACTTCACCGGGCACGGCATCAGCACGTCGTTCCACTCGGGCCTGATCATCCCGCACTACGACAGCCCGCACGCGACGACGGTCATGCAGCCGGGCATGACGTTCACGATCGAGCCGATGCTGACGCTCGGCACGCACGAGTACGACATGTGGGACGACGGCTGGACGGTCGTGACGAAGGACCGCAGGCGCACGGCCCAGTTCGAGCACACACTGGTCGTGACGGACGCGGGGGCGGAGATCCTCACCCTGCCGTGACGGGACCCGCACCCCGGGAGCCCGCCCTCTGCCGGGGGCGGGCTCTCTCTTGTAGCCTTTTACCGACAGGTTGTCGGCAAATCCATTGACCAAGGCAAGCCTCACCTAAGAAAATGGGCGCTATGGACTCCTTCTCCGCAGTCATCCGCACGGCGTCCCACGAGCAGCACAGGGAGGCGGAGACCTCTACCTTCATGAGCGACCTGCTCGGCGGACGACTCGGCATCGACGCGTACGCCCGGTACACCGAGCAGCTGTGGTTCGTGTACGAGGCCCTGGAGGCCGCCGCGGACCGGCTGGCGGCGGATCCGGTGGCCGGGCCGTTCGTCCGTCCGGAGCTGTTCCGGCTCGCGGCCCTGGAGCGGGACCTGGCACACCTGCGGGGACCGGAGTGGCGGACCCGCCTCAGCGCGCTGCCGGCCACCGAGGCGTATGCCGGCCGGGTGCGCACGTGCGCCGAGCGGTGGCCCGCCGGGTACGTCGCCCACCACTACACCCGGTATCTGGGGGACCTGTCCGGCGGTCAGATCATCCGCGACCGCGCTGAGCGGACCTGGGGGTTCGCCCGCAAGGGCGACGGGGTCCGCTTCTACGTCTTCGAGCAGATCCCCAACCCGGCCGCGTTCAAGCGCGACTACCGGGGACTGCTGGACGGCATCGACGCGGACGAACTGGACCGGCAGCGGGTGGTGGCCGAGTGCAGGCGGGCGTTCGCACTCAACACGGCGGTGTTCCGGGCCCTGGGCGAGGAGTTCCCGCTGAGCGCGTGAGCCCCGCGCGACTCAGCGCTCCAGGAGTACCCGCCCGCCGATCTCCACCCAGCCGTGCGGCTGCGGTGCGGTGAGGATCTGGGAGCCGGCCCCCTGGGTGATGTTGAGGGCGCGGCCGAGCTGTGCGGTGAGCAGCAGGGCGGCCGCACCGGTCGCCTCGTCCTCCTCGACGCCGTCGTCGCGGCCGGGGAAGGCGCGGGCGCGGATCCGCCCGGCGGGTTCGTCCTCCCAGGCCCAGGCGTAGATCCACTCCCCCGGCGGCGGAACGGGCAGGTCGTCGACCTCGGCGGCGCTGCCGTACCGCCGCAGGGTGCGCGGCGGGGCCCACTCGGCCCGCGCCTCGATCCAGCTGAACTCCCCGTCCTGCCGGGCGCCGGCCACCCCGGCGGGCGTGACCAGTTCGGGCACGTCGAGCAGCCAGGCCGCGCCGACGCAGGGGTGACCGGCGAACGGCAGGCGCAGGGTGGGGGTGTAGATGTCGACGACACCGCGCTCGGGGTCGTCGACGAACACGGTCTCGCTGAAGCCGAGTTTGCCGGCGAGGGCCTGGCGCTCGTCCCGCCCGGGCAGGACGGAGCCGTCCCGGACGACACCGAGCTCGTTGCCGTATCCGCCGTTCGGCGCACAGAAGACGCGCAGTACGTCGTAGTCAGTCACCCGGGCATTGAAGCATCGCGCGGCGCCACGGTGGCGGCACGGCCGGCGCACGGGAGCATCCGGCCGGGCCGGACGCGGATGGCGCCGGACCGGGCGCTCACCGGGGGACACGGTGCCACGGCGGTGCACGGACCGGGGCCCATCACCCGTCCCCGCACCCCGCGGCTGATCCCGTGCGCCGGCCGTGCCGCCACCGGCGGCGGCCCACCGCCGTGTTCACCGAGTGACCGGAGAGCCCGCACGACCCTTCCCTTGACCGTCCCTTGACCCTTTCATGGGGTTCGCTTTGAGCCACCGAGATCACCCCGTGCCCCGGCGCCGCCGGTGAGAGGTGAATCACGGCACACCCGGTTATCAGGCAGGCAAGGCTTAGATAAGTTAGGCGAGCCTCACCAAATCCCGTGAGGGTTGTCGCGACGCCTTTCAGCCATAGAAGTCATCCGCCAGGAGCCCGTATGCGAGCCGCCAGACTGCCCGTCGTCACCGTTGCCGCCACGGCGGCGGCCCTGACCGCCGTCACCGGCTGCACCCAGAAGAGCGAGGCGGACGACAACCGCACGATCCAGGTGACCGCCGCCGACAGCACCTGCGAGACCTCCGCCGCCTCGGTGCCCGCCGGCCACGTCACGCTGAAGATCGAGAACAAGGGCTCCAAGGCGACCGAGGTCGAGATCCTCTTCCCCGACGACCGGATCGTCTCCGAGAAGGAGAACATCGGCCCCGGCACCAAGTACACGCTGACCGCCGAGGTGAAGGCCGGCGACTACGAGATCGCCTGCCTGCCCGGCATGAAGGGCCACGGTATCCGCCAGAAGCTCACCGTCACCGGCGGGGCCACCGCCGAGCGCGACCCGCGCCTGGACAAGGCCGTCGCCGCCTACCGCGAGTACGCCAAGGCCCAGGCCGACGAGACACTGCCCAAGGCCGGGACGTTCGCCGCGGCGGTCAGGGCCGGCGACGTGGAGGCCGCCAAGAAGGCCTACGCCCTCTCCCGCATCGGCTGGGAGCGCACCGAGCCGGTCGCCGAGTCCTTCGGCGACATCGACCCCAAGGTCGACGTCCGCGAGGACGGCCTGGAGGCCGGCCAGAAGTGGACCGGCTGGCACCGGCTGGAGAAGGCCCTGTGGCACGACGGCAGGATCGGCGCCGAGGAGAAGGCCCTCGCCGACCAGCTCGTCACCGACCTGAAGGACTGGCAGAGCCGCGTCGGCAAGGCCGAGATCACCCCCACCTCCATGGCCAACGGCGCCAAGGAACTCCTCGACGAGGTCGCCACCGGCAAGGTCACCGGCGAGGAGGAGCGCTACTCGCACACCGACCTGGTCGACTTCAAGGCCAACGTCGAGGGCGCGCAGAAGTCGTACGAGCTGCTCAAGCCGGTCGCCCAGGAGAACGACAAGGCCCTGACCGCCGAGCTGGACGAGCAGTTCACCGCGCTGAACACGCTGCTCGACCACTACCGCGCCGACTCCGGCTCCTACGTGTTCACGTCCTACGACAAGGTCGGCGACGCCGACCGCAAGAAGCTCTCGGACGCGGTGAACGCGCTCGCGGAGCCGCTGTCGAAGCTCGCCGCCGCCGTCGTGAAGTAGTGAGGGACACCCAGCAATGACGGACTCCCAGGAGACTCGAAGCACCGCCGCGCAGGACACCGGCGCCGGGACGACGCCCTCGCGCCGCTCGGTGATCGGCTGGGGCGGCGCGGGGCTCGCGCTCGGTGCCGCCGTGGCCGGCGGCGCCGTCGCCATGACCCGCACCGGCGACGACATGGACCCCGCCGGCGCGGCCATGGGCGCGGCGGTGGACTTCCACGGCGCCCACCAGGCCGGTATCGCCACACCCGTGCAGGACCGGCTGCACTTCGCCGCGTTCGACGTCAAGAGCGACGACCGGGACGCCTTCGTCCAGCTCCTGAAGGACTGGACCGAGGCCGCCCGCCGGATGACCGCCGGCAAGGCGGTCGGTGACGGCGCCTACGGCGGGCTGCCCGCGGCCCCGCCGGACGACACCGGCGAGGCACTCGGCCTGAAGCCGTCGCGGCTGACGCTCACCATCGGCTTCGGCCCGTCACTGTTCGAGCGGTTCGGACTGGCGGACAAGCGGCCCGAGGGGCTGGTCGACCTGCCGAAGTTCCCGGGCGACAACCTCGACCGGAACCGCAGCGGCGGCGACCTGTGCATCCAGGCCTGCTCCGACGACCCGCAGGTCGCCGTGCACGCCGTGCGCAACCTGGCCCGCATCGGCTTCGGCAAGGTCGCCGTGCGCTGGTCCCAGCTCGGCTTCGGCAAGACCTCCTCCACCACCCCGGACGAGCAGACCCCGCGCAACCTCATGGGGTTCAAGGACGGCACCCGCAACATCGCCGGGACGGAGACGGACCGGCTCAAGCGGTTCGTGTGGGTGGACGGCAACGACGGCGGCAAGGAGGCGTCCTGGATGGCGGGCGGCTCCTACCTGGTCGCCCGGCGCATCCGGATGAACATCGAGACCTGGGACCGCACCTCCCTGCAGGAGCAGGAGGACATCTTCGGGCGGGACAAGGGCGAGGGCGCACCGGTCGGCAAGGCCAAGGAGCGGGACGAGCCGTTCCTGAAGGCGATGAAGCCCGACGCGCACGTGCGGCTCGCCCACCCCGACGCCAACAACGGGGTCGCCATCCTGCGCCGCGGCTACTCCTTCACCGACGGCACCGACGGTCTCGGCCGGCTGGACGCGGGACTGTTCTTCCTCGCCTACCAGCGCGACGTCCGCAAGGGCTTCATCCGGATCCAGCAGCAGCTGTCGCGCAGCGACGCGCTCAACGAGTACATCCAGCACGTGGGTTCCGCGGTCTTCGCGGTCCCGCCCGGCGTCCGCGACCAGGACGACTGGTGGGGACGGACCCTGTTCTCCGAGGAGGCGTAGGGCCCGTGTTCTCCAACTACCTGATCGGTCTGCGCGAGGGGCTGGAAGCCAGCCTCGTCGTCTGCATCCTCATCGCCTACCTGGTCAAGACCGGCCGCCGGGACGCCCTCCGTCCGATCTGGATCGGCATCGGCATCGCCGTCACCATCGCCCTCGGCTTCGGCTGCGCGCTCGAGTTCGGCTCGCAGGAGCTGACCTTCGAGGCGCAGGAGGCGCTCGGCGGCACACTGTCGGTCGTCGCCGTGGGCCTGGTGACCTGGATGGTGTTCTGGATGCGGCGCACCGCCCGGCACCTGAAGGCGGAGCTGCACGGCAAGCTGGACGCGGCACTGCAGATGGGCACGGCCGCGCTGGTGGCCACGGCGTTCCTCGCCGTCGGCCGCGAGGGCCTGGAGACCGCCCTGTTCGTGTGGGCCTCCGTCCACGCCGCCTCCGACGGCACCCCGCGCCCGCTGATCGGAGTGGCGCTGGGCCTGGCCACGGCGGTCCTGCTCGGGTGGCTGTTCTACCGGGGCGCCCTGAAGATCAACCTCGCGAAGTTCTTCACCTGGACCGGCGGGATGCTGGTCGTCGTCGCAGCCGGTGTGCTGGCGTACGGCTTCCACGACCTCCAGGAGGCCGGCTGGCTGCCCGGCCTGCGGAACACGGCGTTCGACATCAGCGGTGCCATCCCGCCGGACAGCTGGTACGGGACGCTCCTCAAGGGCGTCTTCAACTTCCAGCCCGACCCGACCGTCCTCCAGGTCACGGTGTGGCTGCTGTACGTGGTCCCGGTGCTGGTGCTGTTCCTGGCGCCGGTGGGGTTCGCCCCCGGCACCAAGCGGGAGCAGACTCCTCCGCCGGTGCGCGGCAAGGCCTGACGGGGCGTCGGGGACGGCGGCCCACCGCTGTTCCGCCGTCCCGCGGCCGGTCGCCCGCCGCGCCCCGGGATGGGCACCCGGCGCCCGCGGGCCGCCCCGCCCCGGTAGGGTTTCGCCTCCGGGAAGGGGAAGTGAAGGAGCCCGATGACCACGCTACGCAGCGGTCGACGCCTTCGCAGGCGTCAGCGGAACGCACTCATAGCAGCGGCCTTGACCGCCTTGTCGCTGTCGACCGGTGGATGCGTGGTGGTGCACGGGGAACGCGCTGTGCTCCCGGCCACCACGCCCGGCGAGGCGGCGAAGGCGCTGGAACAGTTCACGACCGCGTACAACCGGGCCGACCGGGCCTACGACACCTCCCTGGACGCCGACCACACCACCGGGACCCTGGCCGACATCGACACGGCCCGGCTGACGGCGGGGCACGCCAACCACCCCGCCGGCAACCCGCGGCACACGCCGCTGAAGCTGACCGACGTGCGGTTCACCATCCCCAGGAAGGCGGGCTGGCCGCGCTGGTTCGTCGCCGACACCCGGTCCAACAAGAGCTCCTCGGCACGCTGGCTGCTGGTCTTCCTGCGCCGTGACCTCGACGAACCGTGGCAGGTGTCGTACCTGACGCCGGTCCCCCGCGGCGCCGTGCCGCAGTTCGCCCGGGACGCCGACGGGTTCGCCGAGACCGTGCCCGCCGACTCACCGGAACTGGCGGTCCGCCCGCAGGAGCTGAGCCGGGCCTACGTGGACTACCTGCAGAGCGGCAACGGTTCCTTCGCGGACGGCGCCCACACCAGCGTCTGGCGCGCGCAGCGCGAGAGGAACGCCAGCAAGCCGGGCCTGGCGACGCAGTACATCGACGAGCCGCTGACCGAGGGCGACCACGCGCCGCTCGCGCTGCGCACCGCGGACGGCGGGGCGCTGGTGTTCTTCTCCACCCACCACTACCGCAAGCAGACCGCGGCGGCGGGCACCACCGTGCCCGCGCCGAACCAGGACGTGCTGGCCCTGACGAAGGGCGAGATCAAGCAGTCCTTCACGATGGAGTTCGTCTCCGGCGAGGTGGCCCTGGATCCGGGGAAGGCCTCCGGCGGCGGCTCGGGTGACGCGGTGATCGTGCTGGGCCGCGTCCAGGGCATGACGGCAGCCCAGGGCGGCTGAGCGGGCGCCGGGCCGCGTCAGTGGCGCAGGGGCCAGGCCGCGCCCGCATGGTGCGGGTCCTCGCCGACATACCGGGCACAGGCGTCGGTGAGGACCTCCAGCAGGCTCAACGGGTCGGGCAGCGGATGCTCGGGGCCGCGCACCCAGTGCACCGTCCGCCCGTCGCCGGGCAGCCGCGCGGGCGGTACGAGGACGTAGGAGCCGCGGCAGTGCCAGCGCAGGCCGGGATGCTCGTCCATGGTCTCCGGGTGGCAGTCCAGCTCGCACGGCCACCATTCGTCCTCGTCCTCGGGGGTGCCGCGGGTGAGGGCGAAGAACAGCATGCGGCCGTCGTCGCTCTCGGCGACCGGCCCGACCTCGGTCCCCGCCTCCAGCAGGCGCGCCAGTGCCTGCCGGCCGGCCTCCAGCGGGACGTCGAGGACGTCGTGGACCATGCCGGTCGCGGTGATGAAGTTGGCCTGCGGCTGGTGGCGGGCCCAGCGTTCGATCTGGGCACGGTCGGTGGTGGACTGCGTCTGCCAGGCGAACGACACCGGGTGCCGGGCCGGGGTGGGGCAGCCGACGCGGTCGCAGGAGCAGCGGTAGCCGGGCGCCGGGTACGCGGCGGGCGCGAGCGGCAGTCCCGCCCTGGCGGCGGCGAGCAGCAGGGCCTCACGGCCGCCGTCGCCGGCGGACTGGTCCGGACCGCCCCCGCGCAGCCACTGGGTGAGTCTGCCCCGCAGGCCGGTTCGGCCACCGAACTCCGCGCTCATCTATCCCCTCGCCTCGCTGTCGTGCAGAACAGCATGCCCTATGGTCCCACCTTCCCACCCATCGGGGGGCCGGAGCACCCAATCCGGGCAGGCAGGACAAGGAGCGCATGATTCCGGATCAACGCCCCTCAGGGACGTGGCCGAATGCGGGGGTACGACGGGACGCGGCGAGGGCGGGGCCGTCACGCGCGCGGCCCGGGGCGCTCGGCGGGGTGCCGGGGCACCCGTTCGGGAACGGACCGGTGACCGGGCCGGGCGGGTCAGTCGGCGTGCGGGGGCCAGGGGCCGCCCCACTCGACGTCCCGGGCCGCCCTGTACAGGTCGCCGTGCCGCTTGGTGACCGTCGTGCGGTCCAGCCGGCCGTCGTCGAGGCACAGGTCGAGCAGGACCTGCCCCTTGCGGATCTGCGGCCTGCGCACGACGCGGGCCGGGGCCGCGGAGACGACGGGGACACGGCTGGCGGCGACGTACGCGAACTTCTCGTCCTCGTAGGCGAGCGAGCCGCCCTTGACCTGGCGGTGCAGGGAGGAACGGCTGACCCGGGCCGAGAAGTGGCACCAGTCGGTACCGGGCGCGATCGGGCAGGCGCCGCTGTGCGGGCAGGGCGCGGCGATGCGGAGACCGGCGGCGGCCAGCCGCTCGCGGGCCTCGATGACCCGGCTGTACCCGTCGGGGGTGCCCGGCTCGACGATCACGACCGCCTGCGCGGCCGAGGCGGCGGCGTCGACGAGGGCGGCGCGGTCGGCGGCGGTGAGCTCGTTGAGGACGTAGGAGACGGTGACGAGGTCGGTGGGGTCGAGGGTGAGCGCCGTCCCGATGCGGGCCCGTTCCCAGCGGGCGTCGCGCAGGGCCGGGTTCGCGGCGGCGATCTCCCGGCCGAGGGCGAGGGCCGGCTCGGCCCAGTCGAGCACGGTGACCGGCCGCGACCCGTCCCAGACGGCGGTGACGGCCCACGTCGCAGCCCCTGTCCCGCCGCCGACGTCCACGTGCCCCGCGGGCACCCAGCCGGGCACGGCGTCCGCGAACGCCTCCAGCGCCGAGCGCACCGCCTCGAAGGTCGCCGGCATCCGGTAGGCGGCGTAGGCGGCCACGTCGGCCCGGTCGCGCAGGATCGGCGCGTCGGTCGGGGTGGCCCCGCGGTAGTGGCCGATCAGCCGTTCCACGGCTTGCGCGGCCCGCCGGGGCGGGAGGCCGTCGAGGAGGCCGGCGAGGGCGCCGCGCAGGGCGCCGGCCGGGGAGGCCGAAGAGGCGTGCGGAAGGGCGGGGGCGTTCACCCGGCGATTGTCTCACCGGGCGGCCGGGCGGCCGGGCGGCCGGGCGGCCGGTGCGGGCAGGTCAGGCCCGGTCGGTGAGTTCCTCGGCGTACACCTGGGACAGGGGCTGCGGTCCGACGTACTGCTGGCAGTTACACTGCCCGGACTCGTAGCGCACCGGCTTCTTGTTCTCGTCCCAGGCCGTCGGGACCTCCACCCGCTCGTGGCACCTGCCCTGCTTGTCGTGCTTGGCGAGGTGGTGGGTGCAGCCGCAGACGGGCTCGGGGGTGCGGTGCGCGGCCTCGACGGCCAGACGGTCCTGCCGGGCGGCCTCCATCATCTGCATGCGGCGTTCGTGGCGGTTGCGCAGCGCGGTGCGGACGTTGTCCGCGACCCAGGCGAATCCCCCCGTCCAGAACACGATGAGAACGACCCAGATCCAGTCCATCAGTTCCCCCTGGCCATGCGTGCCGGCACCCCGTCCGCATGACGGGCCGGCCCCAGGATAGTGCGCGGCCCCGGGCCGGCGAAGGGGCGGATCCGCGGGGCGGTCCGGCCCGCCGGGCACCCGGCACGGACGCGGGTCTGCGCCCGGCGACCGTATGCCGCGCCACGCCACCGTGGCGCGGCACACGGTCCCGGCTATCCGGCCGTTCCGGGGACCGCCTGCACGGCCCGCGCAAGCCGGGTCGCCGCCGCGGCGCGCGGCCGGCTGTCCGGGGCGCGGCGGCGCGGGTGGACCGTGTTGGCCAGCAGCACCAGGAAGGTGTCCGTCGCCGGGTCCACGACCAGTGAGGTGCCGGTGAAGCCGGTGTGGCCCGCCGCACCGCGCCCCGCCAGCTCCCCCATGAACCACCCCTGGTCCACGGCGAACCCCAGCCCCGGAGGCGCCAGCAGCAGCTCCACGAGGTCGGGGCCGAGGATGCGGGCCGGCCCGTAGGCGCCGCCCGCCAGCAGGGCGCGGCAGAAGACCGCCAGGTCGCGGCCGGTGGAGAACAGGCCCGCGTGCCCGGCGACGCCGCCCAGCGCCCAGGCGTTCTCGTCGTGGACCTCGCCCCGCAGCATGCCCCGGTCGGCCTTGGCCCACGGCCGGCGCTGGTCCTCGGTGGCCGCCGCGCCGGGGCAGGGGCCGAAGCGGGTGTCGGCCATGCCGAGCGGGCGGGTGATCCCGTCGTGGACGAGGACGTCCAGGGGGCGGCCGGTGAGGCGTTCCAGCAGGTGCTGCAGGAGCAGCATGTTCACGTCGGAGTAGAGGTGGATGCCGGGCGGGCCGACCGGTGCCTGGGCCCTCAGCAGCGCCAGGCGCTCCGCCTCGTCGGCACAGTCGTACAGCGGCACCTCCGGTGCGAGTCCGGAGGTGTGGGTGAGCAGCTGCCGTACGGTGACGCCGTGCTCGGCGGCCCCGCGGAAGTCGGGCAGGTACGCACCGACCCGGGCGTCGATGCCGAGGGTGCCGCGCTCGATCTGCTGCACGGCGGCGACCGAGGTGAACAGTTTGGTCAGGGAGGCCAGGTCGAAGGGTGTGTCCACGGTCGCCGGAACCCGGCCGGAGGCGTCGAGCTCGACGCCCGTGTCGGTGCCGGGGTCGTAGGCGGCGTACCGGACGGCGTCTCCCGCCGCCTCCTCCACCGCCACGACCGGGCCGCGCCCGGCCACCACGACGGCGCCGGCCGCCCAGGGCCGCCTCCCGGTGACACGGCCGCGGACCTCGCGCACCATGCGATCCAGTTCCCCGGGGTCGAGTCCGGCCCGCTCGGGTGTGTCCCTGCGCAGTCTCGGCGCGCTCAGCTCTCTTCTCCCAGGTTCCCGGCCGCGCCGGGACGGGGCGTGGTCCCGTCCTCCGCGTCCGCTCGCGTCCTCCAGGGACGGCACATTGCCATGAAGCAGGCCAGCGCCACCAGTCCGGCCGCCAGCTGGACGACGGCCATGGGCACGGCGGTGTGCTCTCCGGCGATGCCGACGAGCGGGGAGGCGATCGCTCCGATGAGGAAGGAGGACGTGCCGAGCAGGGCGGAGGCGGAGCCGGCGGAGTGCCGGGTGCGCAGCAGGGCGAGGGACTGGGTGTTGGGCAGGGTGACGCCCATCGCCGACATCAGCACGAACAGGGCCGCGGCCACCGGCCCGAGTCCCACCTCGCCGAAGACCCCGGTCGCCATCAGCAGCAGGGCCGAGGCGGCGAGGACGATGACGGCGAGGCCGGTGCCGAGGACCCGGTCCAGCGGGACCCGGCCGACGAGCACCTTGCCGTTGATCTGGCCGACGACGACCAGCCCGACGGAGTTCAGGCCGAACAGCAGGCTGAAGGTCTGCGGGGAGGCGCCGTAGATCTCCTGGACGACGAAGGGCGAGGCGGAGATGTAGGCGAAGAGCGCGGCGAAGGCGAAACCGCCGGCCAGCATGTACCCGGTGAAGGGGAGGTCGGTCAGGAGCCGGCGCATGGAGTGCAGTGCCTCGCCGACGCCGCCGGAGTGGCGTGCGGCGGGCGGCAGGGTCTCCGGCAGCCGGAACCACACGAGCGCGCAGAGCACCACCCCGACGGCGGTGAGGACGACGAACACCCCCCGCCAGTCGGTGACCCGCAGGATCTGTCCTCCGATCAGCGGGGCGACGATCGGGGCGGCGCCGGAGATCAGCATCAGGGTGGAGAAGAACCGGGCCATGGCCACGCCGTCGTAGAGGTCCCGGACGACGGCCCGGGCGATCACGATCCCGGCGGCGCCCGCGAGTCCCTGTGCGAGGCGGAGGACGACCAGGATCCCGACCGTCGGCGCGATCGCGCAGAGCGCGGTGGCGACGACGTAGACGGCGAGGCCGGCGAGGAGCGGGCGGCGGCGGCCCCACCGGTCACTCATCGGGCCGACGACCAGTTGCCCGAGCGCCATGCCGGCCAGGCAGGCGGTGAGGGTGAGCTGGACGGTGGAGGCGGGGGCGTGCAGGGACCGGGTGACCTCCGGCAGGGAGGGCAGGTACATGTCCATCGCCAGTGGGGGTGTGGCGGTCAGTCCGCCGAGCACCAGTGTGACGAGCAGGCCGGTGCGGCGCTGCGCGGCACCGGTCCGCGCCGCCGTGTCGCCCGCCGGAGCCTGTGGCCCCGTGTCCGGTACGGCCGCCCGTTTCACCCTCGGTATCGGCGCCCCTCCCTCGGACATGCGCCCCTCCCTTCGTTCGGCCGTCCGGCTCCTTCTGCGACAGATGCGGCCCCTATGCTCTCAGGTCGGACGAGTTGCTTGAAGGTGCAACAGTGAGACGGGGCGTTGGGGCGCCGGACAGCGTGCGGTGGGGGATCCGCCGGTTCCGCTTGACCGCACGCTCGCGGTGATGCGCCACTCGACGCGATCCGGGACCGCATCGGCGTGCGCTACCCGGACGACGCCCCCGAGGCGGACCCCGCCCCGGGCCTCGTGCCGACCTGAGCCCCGGACGCCGCTCAGGAGGGGCTCGCGGGCGAAGGGCGCGGGCCGTGGGGCGCGCCCGGTGTCCGCCGCACCGGCGGGCCCGCGACCGGCGGCCACATGACGGAACGGCGGGTCCCGCCGTGCGGGCCCTCACCTACGCTGCCCCACCATGAACGCCGAGCGAACCTTCGAACAGTCCAAGACCGCCGTGGTGACGGGCGCCGGGTCCGGGATCGGCCGCGCGGTCGCCGTGGAGCTGCTGGGCGCCGGCTGGTCGGTGGCCCTGGCCGGACGCCGCACACAGGCGCTGGAGGAGACCGCCGCCCTGGCGCCGGGGACCCCCTCCCTCACCGTGCGCACCGACGTCACCCGCCCCGAGGACGTGGCGGCGCTCTTCGCCGCCACCGCCGAGCGCTTCGGCCGGGTGGACCTGCTGTTCAACAACGCGGGGACGAGCGGGCCGGGCGGGGTGCCGGTGGAGGAACTGTCCTACGAGGCCTGGCGGCAGGTGGTGGACACCAATCTCAACGGGGCCTTCCTGTGCGCCCGCGCCGCCTTCCGCCGGATGAAGGAGCAGGAGCCGCAGGGCGGCCGGATCATCAACAACGGCTCGGTCTCGGCCCACACGCCCCGCCCGCACTCCGCCGCGTACACGGCCACCAAGCACGCGCTGACCGGGCTGACCAAGTCACTGTCCCTGGACGGGCGGCCGTACCGGATCGCCGTCGGCCAGATCGACATCGGCAACGCGGCGACCGACATGACGGCGCGTATGCGGACGGGGATCCTCCAGGCCAACGGCGACATCGTGCCTGAGCCCGTGATGGACGTGGCCGACGTGGCACGCACCGTGCGGCACATGGCGGAGCTGCCACTGGAGGCGAACGTCCAGTTCGCCACCGTGCTGGCGACGACGATGCCCTACGTGGGGCGGGGCTGACCCTTCGATCCACACAAGCGGAATTTGAACATCCGCCCTATTGCGACCGATAGGGGACTTATGCTCAACTCTTCTCCACCAGAGCTTCACAGTTGGAGCACTGGCCCTCCGTGGCCATACCGAGGGAGGGAAGCGGCAGCCGTCCCGCAGCAGCACCGGCTGGGGGTGGACCCCGCGCGGGACCGCCGGGTGTGCACCGGGGCGCGGGACGGCTGCCGCACTCCCGGCCCGGGCGCCACAACGCCCGGCGGGGGTCCCGCACACCCGCGGTGGGGACCGTGCACGACGTCCTGGGCAGGTCGGGCGAAGCCCGCGGCGGTTCGGCGGCGTCCCGACGGGGCGCGGGGAACTGCGCAACCAGCCACGACGGCTCCGCAGCCGGCCGACGCGATACGCGGCACCCCCAGCTCAGCGCTCAGGCCTGGCCCGTCTCGAAGCGGGTGATCCTGCCGTCGTCCGCGACGGTGAAGCGCCAGCGGGTGCGCATCTCGCCCCAGGTGTCGTTGCTGTAGCGGGCCACCAGAGCGCGCCCCCCGTCGGACTCGTTGTCGACCTCCAGATGGCCGTGGGTGGAGAAGATCTCCCGGTCGACCCAGTCGGCGAGGTCGCGGTCCGAACCGTCGTCGGACATGGTCGCGTCGGGGGTGAGCAGCGCCAGGAAGCCTTCGCGGTCATGGGCGTTGACGGCGCCGACGAACGCGCGGACGGCCGGGTCGCTGAGTCTGGAGATCTGAATCGCCATGCCGGCCACCCTCGCACCGGTCCTGCGCCCCCGCCACCCGGGCCTCGCGTCCGGGCCACCCGAACGGTCCCCCGGACGGGGTGGCCGGACCCCGCAGGTGCGACGGTGGGTGCACGGGAGGGGGATCCGCGAGAGGACTGGAACCATGACCTTCTACCGGCGACGCGACCTGGGCCTGCTGCTGCTCCGGCTGGGCACCGGCGGCGTACTGGCCGCGCACGGCGCGCAGAAGCTGTTCGGCTGGTTCGGCGGGCATGGAATCGAGGGCACCGGGCGGTTCATGGAGTCCGTCGGCTACAGCCCGGGCAAGGCCAGCGCGACGGCGGCCGGACTGGCGGAGGCGGGCGGCGGCGCCCTGCTGGCGCTGGGCCTGGCCACCCCGGCGGCCGGCGCCGCGGCGGCCGGCGCGATGGCGGGCGCGGCCTCGGTGCACGCCCCCAACGGCTTCTTCAACCAAGGGGGCGGGTACGAGTACGCCGCCTCCCTCGGCCTGACCGCCGCCGGCCTCGCCGTCACCGGTCCCGGCCGGCTCTCCCTGGACCACGCCCTGGGCCACACGGCCGACCGGGGCTGGATGGTCCCCTTCGCCTTCGGCGCGACCGGCCTGGCGACCGCCGTGATCGTGGGGATGCGCATCCGGCGGCTGCGGCTGCGGGAACAGGGGGAGCAGGAGGCGCTGTTCGAGGAGGAGTTCGCCCTGCCCACCCGGGGGAACTGAGGCGTTCCCCCTCCGGCGGGGCCGGCCGCTCGGCCGGCCCGCGACGGGGGCGAGGCGGCGGGCACGCCGCCCGGGCCGGAGCGCCCGCCCGGCCGCGCCGACGCACCGCCCGCGCCGGCGGGGGGCTGCCCGGGCGACGGGCACGCCTGGCAGGCTTCGGGGCATGAGTGAGAACGACATCGCCCCCGCCGCCCTCTGGGACACCGTCGACGCCCTCTGGGCCTGGCTGGAGGCCGGGCAGCCGCACGGCGGCCGGGAGGGGCTGCTCCTGCGCGTCCTGAAGCTGTCGGAGGAGGTCGGCGAGGTCGCACAGGCCGTGATCGGCGCGACCGGACAGAACCCGCGCAAGGGCACCACGCACACCTGGGACGACGTACGGTCCGAACTGTGCGACGTGGCCGTCACCGCGCTGGTGGCGCTGCGCACCCTCACCCCCGACGCCCACGAGGTCTTCACCCGGCATCTGGAGGCGGTGGCGCGCCGCTCGCTCGCCCCGGCGGCCCCCGAGGCACCGTGACGGCGGCACCCGCGGCCCGAAGTGGCCTACGCCTCAGCCGGCAACCGGTGTTACCGGTGTGAGGGACGGGAGTGACGGGCAGTCAAAGCGCGTGCGCAAACGAATGGACTGGAACATGTGGGGGGACGCGTGAGCGTGTGCGTGATCGGTGCGGGCCTGTCGGGACTGGCGGCCGCGCACGCGCTCAGGGCAAGGGGCGCCGACGTCGTCTGCCTGGAGAAGGCACCCGACGTCGGCGGCATCTGGCGGCAGCCGGGGGCCGGTGAGCGCGGCCCGGCCTACCAGGCGCTGCACCTCAACAGTGCCCGGCAGCTGACCGGTTACGCGGACTTCCCCATGCCGGACTCGTTCCCCCTCTACCCCCGGCACAGCGATGTGGCCGCGTATCTGCGGTCGTTCGCCGAGTGGGCGGGTCTGCTGCCCTGCGTGGAGCTGCGCACCGAGGTGCTCTCGGTGCGGCAGGAGACGGACGGGGCGTGGACGGTCGTCAGCCGGGACGCCTCGGGGGCCGAGCGGGTGCGCCGCTTCGCGCACGTCGTCGTCGCCTCCGGGCACCACACCGAGGCGGCGATGCCGGATCCGCTGCCCCCGGGGGCCGACACCTTCGACGGAACGATCCTGCACTCGATGGACTACCAGGACGGCGGCGACTACGCCGGGCAGCGCGTGGTCGTCGTGGGCCTCGGGGCGTCGGCGGTGGACATCGCCGCGGACCTGTCCCGGCACGCCGCGCGGACATGGCTGTCGGTGCGACGCGGGCTGCACATCATCCCCAAGCAGCTCTTCGGCATGTCCGTGGACCTGATCGCGGACGCCCCGTGGTTCACCACCATGTCCTTCCCCGAGCAGCGCCGCTTCGTCGAGCAGGCCCTGCGGGTGGCCCGCGGCAGGCTGTCCGACTACGGCCTGCCCGAGCCCGACCACCCCATCTTCTCCTCGGCGGTGACCATCTCCGACGAGATCCTCAGCCGGATACGGCACGGAGCGGTGATCCCGAGGCCCGCGATCGACTCGTTCGACGGCGGCCGGGTCGTCTTCACGGACGGCAGCTCCGCCGAGGCCGACGCGGTGGTGTACTGCACCGGCTTCCGCATGGCCTTCCCCTTCCTGCCCGCCGGCTGTCCGGTGTCCGAGGGCGGCCCGGTCGAGCTGTACCGCCGTATCGCCGCCCCGGACCGGCCCGGCCTGTACTTCCTCGGCCTGATCCGTCCGCACGGCTCCATCACGCGCCTCGTCGAGGCCCAGGCACGCTGGGTGGCCCGGCTCGTGGACGGAAGCGCCGACCTGCCGTCCGCGGAGGTCATGCGCAAGGAGATCGACACGTACCTGGGAGCGATCAGGGAGCGCTACGGCAGCACGGAGGGCTTCTCCGTCCAGGTCGACGTCGGCCCCTACCTGAGGGAACTGCAGGACGCGTGAACCCCGGCGAGGCTCCCGGTGGCCGCCGTGCCGCCGGGAGCCTCGCCTGCGGTGGCAAGACCTCAGAGCACGGTCTCGGGCAGCACGGACGGCACGGTCGACGGCGGGCGGACCGCGTAGGCCTCCGCGGAGATGTACACGGTCACCCGCGGCGGGTGGCCGTGCTGGTGGGCCAGACCGAGGTAGGCGAGAAGGCCCACACCGTCCTCCAGCCGCCGGTCGGTGACGGCGGGCAGCGCGTTCAGCAGGGGCGCGGGATCGATGCCGTACCGCCCCAGGACGGCCACCGCCCGCCGGCAGGCCTCCGTGTCGTCGCGGGCGTGGTCCCGGACGGGGACGTAGAGCGTGAAGCCGCTCGGCAGGCCGGTCGCGGTCTCCGTGAACGCGTGGCACGACTGACCGGGGCGCACGGCCGGCCGAGCCCCGTCGGTACCGGTGGCCAGCTCGAAGAAGGCGCGGACCTCCGCGGGGCCGGGTCCGGGCTCCATCCGGCTCAGCCCGCCCGCCCGGGCGGCGGACAGGCCCTGGTGGGCCTGGTAGACCTTGAGCCGGGGTTCCTCCCAGTCGCCGAGGTCCAGCGCGAGGAACAGGTGCCGGTCGGCCTCGGGCAGCGCGTCGAACGCCCGGTCGTGGCCGAGCCGGCGCAGCGCCTCCCGTACGGTCTCCCCGGCGCGGTCCGCCCCGCGGGCCGCCGGGTTGAGGTACACCTTCACCTTCGGCACCCCGCCGGGCCGCAGCTCCAGCGCGCACCACAGGGCGAACGGGCCCTCGGGCGACAGTGGCAGGAACAGGTCCCGGAGGGTGTCGAGGGGGGCGGTGGAGAAGTTCCAGCGCCGGGCCATCTCCCGCACGGCGGCGAGCCCCGCCCGACCGCTGTGAGCCAGGCTGCCTGCGCCGCAGCCCGGTTCCAGCAGCACGCGCAGGGTGGGAGCCGTGCCGGGGGTGAAGGAGAGGGAGTACTCCACGGGCGTGTGGTCGTCGGACAGGAACGTCGAGTTGACCGGCGGCTGGTCCAGCGGCCGGTCGGCCACCGGGCCCAGCGCGTCGACGAGGGTGCGTCCGTAGGAGTCGGCGTCGGCCGGGCCGAGCCCGGCGACCGCGCACAGCCGGCGCAGCTGCCCGGCGGTGAGCGCTCCGAGCGAACCCGGGCGCTCAAGAAGATACCCGCCGGGCGGGGCGGGTATCGGAGGGTCCCATGCGGTGGGGTGTGACCTGGATGCGGCGTGCGTGGGTATGTGGTCCACGACACCTCCTTTGCCTCGTAAGCAACACGGAATACCGCGCTCCTCACTACCCCTGTGGTTGAACCCTCATGCGATCAGCCAGAGTTGGGGGATGTCGTGTGAATCACCTCACGGACGGTGAACCATCACTTGGTGAGCCAGCCGAGGAACTGGCTCCACAGGCCGCCGCGTTCGGCCCTGCGACCGCCCGCCGGCGCCGGGCCGGGATGCGCGGGCGACTCGGGGTGGGCCGCCGGCGACGCCGCACGATGACGGGACCCCACCGGTGTGAACCGGGCGGGCAGCGTGGTCAGGCCGCGGTTGAAGGGGCCGGGACGCCAGGTCAGGCTGTCCTCGGGGACGGCGAGCTCGACGTCCGGGAGCCGGTTGAGCAGGTTCTCCACCGCGGTGACCGTGATCTGCCGGGCGGGCTCCTTGGACGGGCAGGCGTGCGGACCCGCGCTCCAGGCCAGATGGGCCCGGTTGCTGCCGGACTGCCGGGCCGCGGTCAGCGCCGGGCCTGTGTTGGCGGCGGCGAAGCTGACCAGCATCAGGTCCCCCGCCTGCACCTTCTGCCCGGCGAACTCCAGGTCGGCGGCCGGGTAGTGGGGGGCGAGGTTCTGCATGGGCGGGTTCTCCCACAGGGTGTCGTCGAGCGCCTCGTCGATGAGGCCACCGCTGTGGGCGTACGCGTCGTGGGTGAGCAGGCGGTGCAGGGTGTTGCCGATCAGGTTCCGCAGCGGTTCGTTGCCGGCGATCATCAGCAACGCCGTCTGATGGACCATCTCCTCGTCGGTGAGGCGGGACTGATGCTCCATCAGCCAGGAGGTGACGTCCTCACCGGGCCGGGACCGCTTCAGCGCCACGAGCTCGCCGATGGCGGCGAACATCACCTCCATGGCCCGCTCGGCGTTGACGCCGTCGAACATGTTGGTGATGCCGAACAGCACGCGGTCGCCGATGTCGGCGGGGCAGCCGAACAGTTCGTTGAACACGAACAGCGGCAGCTGCCTGGCGTAGTCGCCGAGCAGATCGGCGGAACCACGGGTGCCGAACTGCTCGATCAGGTAGTCGGAGACCTGCTCGGTGGTGCGGCTGAGCCGGCGCGTGTCGACACGGGCCATGCTGTCCGTGATCGCCTGGCGCAGCCGCAGGTGCTCGGCACCGTCGGCGAACATGCAGTTGGGCCGGTACGCCAGCAGGGGGCCGACCGGGCTGTCCGCGGGGATGCGGCCCTCGTTGAAGTCGCGCCAGCGGCGGGCGTCCTTGCGGAACGAGCCGGAGTCGTGCAGAAGCTGCAACGCGGTCTGGTAGTCGGTGACGAGCGTCGCCTCGACGCCGGGAGCGAGCTCCACCGGCGCGGTGGGGCCGTAGCGGCGCAGATAGGCGTAGTAGGCCTGCGGGTCGGCCGCGAACTCCGGCCCGTACAGCGGCACCCGGCCGCCGGAGCCGTGGGCCGGGCACCCCGGCGGGGGAACCGGGGCGGGGGTGTGAGCGTCCATGTCTGCTCTCAGTTCTCAGGGAAGGAGCCCTGACGGGCCGTGGGTCGGTGAGGTGCCCGGTGCGCCGGGAGTGCGGGGTGTCCGGCCCGCCGGGAGTGCGGGGCTCCCTCGGACCGACGGCGGGGCCGCCGGCCGGGGCGCGGGTGGTGGAGGTGCCGGTGGGACCACGGGCGGTGCCTGCCCGGGCGCCGTGGCGTCACCGGTGGATCTCGGCGGCGTCGCGGTGCCCGGCGGGCGCGCTCGCCGGACGGCGGGAGGGGCCGGGTGGCACCGCCACGTGGCCCTCCGCACCGCCCGCCGGGAGCACGCACCGAACGCCGCCTCCCCCACGCAGATCCGCCGGAAGCGCCCTAGCGGGCGCGTTCCAGCAGGTAGCGGACGAGAGTGGTCAGTGCCTCGGCCGACGACCGCTCGTCACGGGCGTCGCAGGTGACGACCGGGGTGTCGTCCAGCAGGTCCAGCGCCTCGCGCAGCGCCGCCTCGTTGCGCGGCGGGGCGCCGTCGAAGTGGTTGACGGCGATGGCGTAGTCGAGGCCGTAGTGCTCGATCAGGTCGATGACGGCGAAGGAGTCCGACAGCCGCTCGGGGTCGACCAGCACCAGGGCGCCGAGCGCGCCGCGGGCCATGTCCTCCCACATCTGCACGAACCGCTGCTGCCCGGGCGTCCCGAACAGGTAGAGCACGACGCGGTCGCTGATGGTGAGGCGGCCGAAGTCCATGGCGACCGTGGTGGTGGTCTTGCCCTGGACACCCTTGAGGTCGTCGATGTCCTCGGCGGCCCGGGTCATGGTCTCTTCGGTGGACAGCGGCTCGATCTCGGAGATCGAACCGATGAACGTGGTCTTGCCCACCGCGAAGTGACCGACGACCAGGATCTTGACCGCGGTCTGGGTGGCACCGGCACGGACGTAGGCCTGCTCGCCCAGGGGTGCCCGCGCGGCGTCCCGGATGTGCGGGTCGCCGGCTGTCTGCGGTTCAACCGAATTTGGCGCGGAGACCATTCAGTACCTCCTCCAGGATCTCCCGGTCGGCGAGGGCGGCGCGGGCGACGGGTGGGCGGGTGATGAGGTAGCCGCCCTCGGTGAGCGCGGCGAGGAGGATCTTCACCACGCCCAGCGGCAGCCGGGTGTGCCCCGCGATCTCGGCGACCGACAGGTAGCCGGCGGAGCAGATGTCCAGCAGCCGCTGTTCCTCGGGCGACAGCCGGGTCGGCCGCTGCCCGTTCTCGGCCGCCGCCGTGACCAGCGTGATCAGGGACAGCTCAGCCTCGTCGGGCAGGCCGCGCCCTTTGGTGATGACGTACGGACGTACTAAGTCGGCGGCCTCGGGCTCCCACTCCCCCGCCCCGGTCACGAGTGCGCGCCGAGGTTCTCGCGCGGCGGCGTGGTCAGCGCCTTGCCGAGCTGGCTGACGAGCTGCTGCATCCGGAAGGTGATGTCCTGCATGTCGACGTCGGGGGTGGCGGAGACGCCGAGATAGGCGCCCTCACCGGCGGAGATCAGGAACACCCAGCCGCCGTCGAACTCCACCAGGGTCTGCCGCCAGCCCTGCCGCGGATCCTCGCAGAAGAAGCCGAGGGAGCGGCTGAGGGACTGCACCCCGCTCATCGCGGCGGCGACCCGGTCGGCGCTGTCCTTGTGGAAGTCCTTCGTCCGGGCCATCAGCAGCCCGTCGGCGGAGATCAGGACCGCGTGCAGGGCCCCGGGAATCTCCAGGGCGCTGTCGAGCATCCATGACAGATCGTCGTTCACGAGACCTCATGTCCTTCACTGCTTGCACCAGGGGTGCTGCTCGTCTGGTCCGCGGCGTCGCCGCGCGCCGACCGCCCGGACTGCGTGCCCCTCTGGAAGGCGCCCATGATCGCCGCAGTCTCGGCGCCGGAACGGGAGGAGCTGCGGGTGGAGGAGGCGCTTCCGGGCACGATGGCCATGGGCCGCTTGCGGCGGCGGCGCGGCAGCCCGTCGGAGGTGGTGGCCCCGCCGAGTGCGGGTTCGGGCCCGCCCGCATGGGGGACGGAGGCAGGGGGCGCCGCTGCCGGCGCCTTCTGCTCCGGCATGGAGGTGAGCAGCTCGTGCGGCAGCAGGACGACCGCGCGCACGCCCCCGTAGGGCGAGCTGGAGTCCACGGACGCCTCGAAGCCGAACCGCTCGGCCAGTACACCGACCACCGCGAAGCCGAACTGCGGCGGGTTGCCGAGACCGGAGACGCCCGAGACGCGGTCGCTGGACAGCAGCTTCTCGGCGCGGGCCCGTTCCTCGTCGTTCATGCCGACACCGGCGTCGTCGACGACGATGCAGATGCCCTTGGGAACGGTCCGGATGTTGATCTCGACAACGGTGTCCGGGCTCGAATAGCTGGTGGCGTTGTCGAGGAGCTCGGCGAGGGCGAGCGCGACGGGTTCCACGGCGCGGCTGGTGATGCCGAAGTCGACCTGGGAGAGGATCTCCACCCGCCGGAAGTGCCGGATGCGCCCCTGGGCACTGCGCACCACGTCGTAGACGGACGCGATGTCACGGTGCCGCCCGAGCCACCCGTCGCAGAGCACGGCGATGGACTGCGCCCGGCGCCCGAACTGCGAGTTGGTGTGGTCGATCTCCAGCAGGTCCTGGAGGATCGCCGAGTCGCCGTACTTGCTCTGCAGCCGCGTCACGACGAGCTGCTGCTCTGCGGCCAGACCCTGGAGCGTCCGCATCGCGGACTTCAGTACGGTCCTGGTGGCTTCCTCGGCCTGCTCCTGGGCTGCTGCGACGGACTGCGTGTATTGGTTCTCCAGATCGGAGTAGTGGCTCCTGAGCCCGTCGATCTCTCGCCTCAGGCCCTGCCCCGCCCTGCGCAGGCGGACGATGACGGCGACGGCGACAAGAACGACGGCGAGAAGAGCCCAGAGCACAGGGTTCTGTATGTATTCCGTCATAAGACTCTCTTCAGGCGACTGGCGGCAGCGGCAGAATCGATCGCCGGAACGCATGCGTCCGCCCGCTCCGCAAGTCCGGTGATCGTATCACCGGACGAACAGGTGACCGACCGTCAACCTGGTTGGTAAAAACAAAAGTTGAGCGTCCTCTTCCACACTTCGGGCTGAACGGAGGGTGAGTCCGCGGCAGGTGTGAATGCCCTTCCCTGCATGACGGGCACATGCCAGCGGAAACCGCACGGCTGCCGCCCTGGCCACCACTGCCTTGAGTGCCGCCACCGCCGGGGGTACCGCCTTGGCCGGTGCCCTGGGTGCCCCTGGCCGGTGCCGTGGCCGTGGCGGACGTTGCGGGACCGAGCCGTTCAGGCGCCCCGCACGCCCCACGGGGTGTCCGCGGGGTGTGCGCGGGGTGTGCGCGGGGTGTGCGCGGGGTCGCGGTGGCCGTCAGGGACCGGAGGGCGGTGCGGACCGCGCGACGCGGAACCCCACGTCGTCGATCCGCAGGGTCGGGTGGCTGCGCCGCCGCACCGACGCCCGGCAGCTCCAGTGCTCGTCGGCCCATCCACCACCGCGGAGCACCCGGTAGGTGCCGTACACGTCGGCGTCGTAGAGGTCCCAGCACCAGTCCCACGTGTTGCCCAGCATGTCGTACAGGCCCCACGCGTTGGGACCCTTGCCGCCGGCGGGGCGGATGCGCCCCTCCGTGTTGCCCCGGTACCAGGCGACCTCGTCGAGGGACCCGTACCGCGGACCCGCGCTGCCCGCCCGGCAGGCGTGCTCCCACTCGGCCTCGGTCGGCAGCCGGTAGCCGTCCGCGGAGGGGTCCCACACGACGGTCACGGAGTGGGCGCCGGTGCCGGCGCCGGAGCCGGTGCCGGTGCCGGAGTCGGAGTCGGAGTCGGAGTCGGAGTCGGAGTCGCCGAGGAGGTACACGGGCGTCAGCCCCTCCTGCCGGGACAACGCGTTGCAGAACCGGACCGCGTCCCACCACGACACGCTCTCGACGGGCAGCCGGTCACCCCGGGAAGCGCTCGGCCGCCCGCCGGTGACCCGGGCGTACCAGGCCTGCGTGACAGGCAGCGCCGACATCAGGAACGGCCCGACCTCGACCGGCCAGGTCCTCCGCGTCCGCCGGTCCGACAGCACCACCCGCCCCGGCGGAACGGCCACCATCACGTTTCCCGCCCCCGCATCCACAACGCCGCACCCTACCGGCGCACTTCACCGCACGGGCGGACCATTTCCGTCCGGCCGCCTAACGGCACCCCAGCCCTCGCCTCCGCCCCCGCCGCTCGCTGCGCCATGGAGCACGACTGCCTCCCTCCGGACTCCTCCGAGCACCGGACAGAGCGTCCCGTGCCCAACGCCCAACGCCCCTTCCTGAACAACCACGCCCCATGGCCAGGGTGTCCACTCCAATGGATCAGCCTCGGATCCGGCGTCACCCGACAGACGGGAGCACCCATGCGTGCTCACCCAGGTCTCGCTCTCGCCCTCACCGTCTCCCTCACTGCCCCGGCGCTCCTGTGCAGAGCACAGGAGCGTTGGGGGAACGCCCACCACCGGGAGCAACGACTCCTCGGGCCCCACCGCTTCGGCCACGCCCGGACCGGCTGCCTCCTGGACAGGAAAGGCGGACCATCGTGATCGTTCACGACGCCGCGAGTCTGCCGAACATCCGCAGGCCCGCAGCACCGGTGCCGTTCCATCGCAATGACGAAGGTGGCCGAGGGGCAAGGCCGATGGGAAGGCCGGCCGCTCCGATCAGTACGCCCTCCTGATCCGTCCCGGCTGTCTTCTTCCTCTCCGGTCAAACCTGTGCGGGCTCCCGCTCCAGTCCTCCGCCCGCCAACTCGCGCAGCTTCGCCCGCGTCTCAGGATCCGTCGAGTACACGACCGTGCCGACCATGCCCCGGGTCAGCAGGACCTTGTACGTGTTGCGGATCAGGCGGTCCACGTCGGTGCCGGGAGTGGACTTCTTGAAGACCGGGTCCTTCGATGCCGTACGGTCCGTGACCCAGCGGTCGCCGCGCCAGACCAGGTCGGCGCCGATGATGACGCCCGACCAGTCGTATTCGAAGCCCTGGGCGGTGTACACGCAGCCGACCTGCCCGAAACCCGCCGGGTCGGTGGCCCACAGGGCGGCCGGGGGTGCGCCGGAGGCCGAACGGTCACCCCGCAGGTTCCAGGGACGGGCCCAGTCGCCGATGACGACATCGGGCGGGAGCGGATCGCCGGGCTTCGGTTCCGGGGACCAGCGCCAGCAGTAGCCCGCGGACATCCGGGCTCCGTAGTCCCGGGTCCGGCGGGCTTCGAGGAAGGCCTCCATCTCCTGCGGGCTGTCGGCGACCAGCAACTGCATGCGCCCGTCGGGCTCCCACACGACCGGGCCGCCCGGCTCCAGGCCGAGGAGGCGGACCACCCAGCGCAGGTAGGCGTCGCTCCCACCGCAGCGGAACTGGCTGTCCAGCGGGACGACATGGCAGGGGATGTCCCGCTTCGCCGCTGCCGCCTTGATCTCGGCAACGGTGCCCATCTCACCGGGGCGGACGACCTGGTGCTCGTCGAGGAAGAAGACGGGCACATGGGCGACGTCGATGAGTTCGTCGATCTGTGCCCTGCCCGTACGGTACTCGGCACGCGTGTAGCGGTTGGCCGAGGTCTCCCGAATGCGGTGCGCCTCGTCGCAGATCAGGGCACCCAGGCTGTTCTTCTCGGCGGTCATGAAGCTGTTGAAGTACTTGAACAGGTCCTGGACTTCGCGCTTGCGCGCTCCGGCGACCTTCCTCATCGTCTTGGTGAACGACTGCGACCCGGTGGCGTGCAGCGCCGGAACCCCGCGCCGGTAGAGTTCGCCGAGCAGTTGGAGAGCGATCACGCTCTTCCCCGTGCCGGGGCCGCCCGTGACGATGACGACTTCCTTGCGATCGGCGTGCTTCGCCTTCTCCACGGCGTTGAGCACCATGCGATACGCGACCTGCTGCTCGTCGAGCAGGACGAACTGTGAGCGCTCGCGCACCTCTTCAGCGGCCACGGACATGAGCTGTTTCGACGGCACGGTGGCGCCCGCGTTGAGTTCGTCGGCTGCCCACGTTCCTGGGAGCTTGTCGCTCAGCCTGGTACGAAGGTGGTCGAGGAAGGCGCCCCGGCGTTCCGCGGTGAAGAGCAGTCCGTGGCCGTCACGCTCGATCTCCCGCAGCCCGGTCACGCCGAACTCGGTGGCGTTGTGCAGAAACGCCACGCCGGCCACTCGGTGCCTGTGCTCGGCCACCGCTCCGTTGAAGTTGACGAGGTACTCGCAGTAGCGGCGCACCTGCTCGACGGGGTTGAGGACCGGCTGGGCATAGGCGTCGACATGGCACAGGGTCGGGTCGTCGTCGTGGGGCAGTGCCTGGCTCCACTGCTTCAGCTCCACCACGACGTAGGACGGCTCTCCCGTGACCGGGTGCACTCCGGCGAGGACGACGTCGGCGCGCTTGCTGTTCAGCGGGAGCGCGTACTCCAGCATGACCTCCACATCGCCCAGGCCGGCGTCGTTGAGCGCGGCGGCCAGGACAGGAATGCTGCGCTCCCAGGAACGCACCTCAGAGGGGCCGGGCCGATAGCCGTGCATGTGAACGAACGTGTCGGTGAGGTGCAGGAACAGCGAACCGTCGAGTGCCATGACGGCGACCGTTTTCGCGGACGCGCGGAACAGCAAGGACTTCCCCCAGGCAGCACGAAAAGACTCGTGCGGGTGGGGGCATGTCCTTCAGGACTCCACCGAGGTGGAGCGGAAGCCCGTCGGGCCGCGTTGACGATGTGTTCGAGGGTACCTGGCGGCACGGACGGTCGTGGCGGGGACGCGGAGGCGGCATCGGACGCCGTGCCCGGTCTCCCCGTTTCACTCTTGCCGAGGACCGAGATCCCCGGCGGTCCGCCTTCTGTGGCGCTGTCCCGCGGGTCACCCCGGGTGGCCGTCGGCGGCCGCCCCGCCCTGTGGAGCCTGGAGGTTTCTCTCAGCGTCCCCTCGGGCTGATCACCATCGTCCCGCATCCCCCGCATGTGCGGCCCGGCCGCTCAGGGCCGAGAGACCACGTGAACGCCGGTGCAGCCGCGCAGTTTCGCCTCGTGGTCGGCGAAGGCCTTGAGCGCCGATCGGGCAAACCGGCCGGAGTAGTGGGCGACCGGGTAGCTCCCTGTCTCCCTGTCGTAGAGGCGGTAGAGCACGAAGACCGCGTCCTGGGCGGATCCGGGGCACTGTGCGGTGGCCCACACGTAGTCGTCGGCGTGTTCGGTGAAGCCGGAGGACTGGAAGTCCTTGGCGAGGGCGCCGTAGTACGCGTACAGCCCGTAGCCAGGCTTCCTGTCCGGCGTGAAGAGGTAGCAGTTGACCTGCGGAGTGTCCCTGTCCGCAGGGTATTCGACGGCATCCGGCGTCCCGGCTTCGGCAGCCCGACCGGCGAGTCCCACAAGCGCGGCGCAGGAACCCCGGGCCGTGGACAGGCTCTGCGGAACCATGTCGCGGGCAGGGACCGGCGGTGACACGTGGGTGAGCCGGGTGCCGCCTTTCGCGCGGCACCCGTACTTGGCCGCCGCTTTCTGAGCGGTCTCGGTGGTCACTCGGCCGAGCCCGGTGAGGACGGGGCCGGTCTCCTTGGCGTCCTCCGGCCAGCGGATGAGGTCGCCGTATGCCAGCAGGGCCTTGTCCTTGGCGTTCTGACACTCGAGCGCGACCACGACCTGTGCGGTTCCGTCGTAGCGGATGACGCCGGGCCAGCCGCTGCCGAGCGGCGCCGCCTGGCCCTTGACGCCGTTGGCGTTCTGGCCGAGCGGGGCGAGCGTCGCAAGGGTGGCCGACTGGTTGCTCCAGCGGAGCCGGATCGTCAGGGCGCCGCCGTGCCGGCCGGTGTCGGGCCTGTTGACCAGGCAGGAGGCAAGGTAGTCCGGGTCATCGGCCCTGGCCCGCTGGTGTGACGAGTTGAGGGCCGCATCGAGTCCCCCCTGAGCCAACGTGCCGTCGCAAGCCGAGTCGAGGGAACGCTGGTCGCGCCAGGACGCGTACGCACCTGTGCTGTACAGAACGAACGCCGCAATCCCCAACGCCGACAGGACGCTGCCCAAGGCCCAGGCGACCCGGCTCCGTCGACTCGCAAAGATCTTCATCGTGTTCTTTCCCTCGTGAACGGCGTCCCGCTCGGGTTTCACCGGTCCGCGCGGAGGACGTCGAGCGCGCGGTCGCGCCCCCAGTCGTAGTCGCCCTGGCCGGTGTGGACCAAGTGCTTGGTCCACTCGCTGTTGATGTCGTGGCCGCGACTGTTCCCCCATGCCCTGACCAGCTTCTCAACATCGTGCTGCCCGGCCGCATACAGTTTGACGTTGTCGTCCGTGGCCTTGATGTTCGCTTCGGCGGTGTGCTCCTTGTTGGATTCGTACGCCCACATGTCGATCATCTTCGAGCCGAGGTCTCCCACAGGAGAGAGATCGGACACGGGATTGAACATCAGCGCCGTGCTGTAAGCGGTGCCGATTCCGTGGTTGAAGTCGGCGGCCCACTGCGTCTTGTGGAACCGTTCGTCGAAGATGATGTCGGCGCGAACTCCGTCGTAGGCGCCCATGGCTCGCGAGCAGTCGCTGATGCGGTTCTCGATCTCCGTCGTCCCGGCGTCCTGCGGAATGGCCGCGAGTACATCGTGAGCATGACGCTGTTCCGCCCCGTATACGTGCCCGAAGGCCGTGGGATCGTCGGCGATCCCTCGCATCATCTTGGCGAGGTGATCGCGCGCCACGGTGATGTGTGCCCCGTTCTCGTCACTCCAGGTCGAACCTGCCGTACCTGGAGGGATCTCGAAGCGGGAGTCGCTCTGCGCGTTGATCTCATGTGTGTCCGGCGTGTACGACGTCAGGATGTGGGCCAACGGATGGTTGAGGTTCTTCGGCAGTTTCTGCGCCAGATCCTGTTTCGGGTCCGACGAGTTCAGCGTGTCGATGGTGCTCTGCAGGATGCGTGCCTGCGCTTCGCTGTGCTGGCCGACCGGGTGATAGGAACCCGGGGCACCTCCGGTCGTGGCGGCCTCCAGAGCCGCGCCGAACCCCTTCCGGACATCGCCGTCCTCCGCCATGACCGGCATGCCTATGGTGGTGCCGCCGGGCGGGGTGGCGTAGTGGTCGACGACGGTGTCCCAATCCCGGCCGCGCAGTGCGTACTTCAGGTTGTCATTCTGCGCCGGGTCAAGGTACTCGGTGCTGGTCCTGGGGTCCTCGGACATGATGCCCAGGACACCGTCGTACGGGTCATTGGCGAACCAGCCGCGTTCCTTGCCGCTGAAGTCGTCACGCAGAGCCCAGATCGATCGGACGTTGCCCTTCGCCACGTAGGACTCCTCCGCGTGCCGGATGTCGTCCGCGGTGTCCTCGAGGAACTGCCCGGAGTAGCCGTGGCCCTGCTGCATCAGCGTGACCAGGCTCTGGTAGCCGCGGACCTTCTCGTCCGGAATCGGGCTGAGGCCGTCGACCTTGAACTGAGCGACTCCGGCCTTCTGCATCTCCGAACGGAAGTGCTTGTAGAAGGCGGATCGCGGATCGCGGGTCGCGGTGGCCAGCGTCGCAGCGAGGCCGTGCTCGAGTTCCCCGTACCGTCCGGCGTGTTGCTTGTCGCCGTAGCGGCCGAGGCTGGTGAGGTCGTTGGACAGCTTCAGCGTGCCGCGTGCGCCGAGTTCGTCCAGCAGGGTCCGACCGAACGCCTTGTCGCCCGAGTTGTCGTGGAAGAGTCGCTGCAGTTCCTTGTAGTCGGCCGCGGTCGCCTTGCCGGAGTCGATGCGGGTGGCGATGTCCTTGGCTTCGTCCGCCTCGTACTTCTCGATGTCGCCCACGGCCTTGCCGTTGAAGCCGTTCGCTGTGCCGTCCATGGTGTCGGAGTCCTTCACGACGGCTCTGAAAGCGACCTCGACTCCTTCGTCGGCATCGCTCACGTCCTTGACGCACTGGTTGATGCGCTGCTGCCAGGAACTGACGGACTTGCTGATGCTCTTCTGGTAGTCGGGGTCGTGCGCCAGGGCCTGACGCTCGCCCTGGGTGAAATCCGATGTGTCGTACGAGACGAAGCCCTGCTCCGACACCCTCATGCCGGCTGCCACGGCTTCGCCCCGGGCCGCCTCCAACTTCTTGCGAAGGTCCACGAACTGCGTGTGCGCGTCCCGGAAGAGCGAGGCGATGGCCTTGGCCTCGACCTGCGCGTTCTGGAATTCCTTGAGTGTGATGTCGAAGGTGCGGTTCGCGACGTCCGCGCTCAGTCCCGACCAGGTCGGACCCATGGATATGCCGTGTACGTCCCGCCGGTACGCGGTCTCCTGCTTGTGGACCTCCGCGGCCATGCCGTCCCAGCGCTCGGCCGCGGTGGTGAGCGTGGAGAGGTCGGTGGTCATGATCTCGTGGTACGTCGGCACGGTTCCCCCTGGTACTGCTGCTCATCGACGGTGGGTTCGGGCGGCTGGAGCGGCTGCGCTCAGAAGTCGTCCAGCGCTGACGAGGCGCGCACGTGCGCACGCACTCCGAAGTCGGTGCTCTGCAGGATGTCGTGGACGCTGCGCAGGGCCACCTTCTCCGATGCGAGCGGCATCAAGCCCTCCCCGTGACACGGCCGTTCCGCAGGCGGCCATCGAACCCAAGTCCGAACTACAATATGAGTCTCCCCTGGAGCCTGAGCGGCGGGTGCTCGCGTCGCGGGGTGAGGTCCTGGTTGCGGTAGGGGTGAGGTCCTGCCTGAGCAGGCTTCTCGTTTCGAGCGGGGCGACCTACCGGCACTCGGGGTGCGTGCGGAGCCGGATGGTGGTCGACCTCGAACGAGTCGGGCTGTACGCCAGTGAGAATCACCACGCCGCCTACACCTGCGTGGACATGCAGGATGACCCACTCGACGGCTACGTCGGCGGCTACTGGCTCTTCCGCCCTGCTCCACGCCTGGGATGTCCGTCAACAGGGAACGAGCTCAGCTTTCTGCGATGCGCTCAGCGACGTGTCATTGCTCTTGAACGTCGGCCGCGACGATGGCGCCATCGCGAACGGTGTACGTGCCGGCGAACAACAGATGTGTTCCGTCAGTCTGCAACGCGTCGAGCCGCATGGTCACGGTGTCCCCGGAGACGGACTCGATGGTGACCTTGTCGGAGACGGTGTCGGAGAAGCCCCTGACGAAGGAATCGTAGGACCCGCCCAGGTTCTTCCCTCCAAGGTCCCATGCGCGCGCATAGTCCCCGGCATTGATGGCGGCGAAGTAGTCCTCGACGACCTGCTGGGCAGGAGTGGCGACGGCGGTGGTGCGAGGGGCTGGTGTCGATGCGGGGCTGGACTGCGCCGGTGACGGGGGCTCGGCGGCATTGCTGGAAGGACTTTGTGTAGCCGTCCGGGTGACAGTGGACTGCGAAGTGACCGTGCTCTGCGAGGCAGGGGGTGCGGACTGCGGGGTGTCTCGGGAATCGATGGTCATCACCACAGCTGCGGCACTGCCACCCACCAGTGCCACTGCCAGCGCCCCTCCGGCGATCAGCAGCGACTTGCGCCGCCTGCGCCGACCGTCGCCCGCTCCGCCGGGATGGGCATGGGGGCCGGCGGGTGGCACCGGTACGGTCGGCGGGGTGGCCGCCCGGTTCTCCTCGTATGCCGCCGGGCCGAGTTCGGCTCGGTTGCCCCTCCCGTGTGACGGCACCGGCGTGGGCGGTGTCGTCTGAGTCGGTCCCCGGGTGAGGCGCTCCTTGTCGGCGCTGTCCGTCGATGGCGCCACCTCCGTGGGCGGATGCTCCGCCGCCTCGGGAGCGGGAGCGCTCACCGGCAGCCCAGCCGCCACATCGCCCAGCATCCGCTGAGCCTGCTCAGCCGTCGCCCGCTCGTTCGGGTCCTTACGAAGCAGTGCTTCTATGACGGGGGCGAGCGGGCCCGCGTGCCGGGGTTCCGGCAGTTCCTCGGCGACCACCGCATGCAAGGTGCTCATCGTCGTGGTGCGGCGGAACGGTGACTGCCCCTCCACCGCGGCGTACAGCGTCACGCCGAGGGACCACAGATCGGACTCCGGGCCCGGCCGGTGGCCCATGGCGCGCTCCGGGGCGAGGTAGTCCGGCGAGCCGACGACGTCGCCGGTGCGGGTCAAACCGCTTGAGCCCCCCATGACAGCGATGCCGAAATCGGTGAGCACGACCCGCCCGCCGCGTTCAAGCAGCACATTGGCGGGTTTGACGTCCCGGTGCAGGACCCCCAGCTGGTGCGCTCGGGCCAGCGCCGACAGCAACTGTGTTCCTAGTCGGGCGGCGTCTCGTGGCAGCAGCGTGCCCTCCGTGGCGATGACGTCGGCGAGTGACTGGCCGTCGACCAGCTCCATCACGATCCACGGTCGACCGTCCTCTTCCAGCACATCGAACACGGTGACGACCCCCGGGTGTTTGACCCGCGCCGCGGCCCGTGCCTCCTGCTCCATGCGGGCGTTCAGGACCGCGACCTCTTCGCGGGGCAGGCCATTGACCGTCAACTCCTTCACCGCCACCTCACGGCCCAGCACCTGGTCCCGTGCCCGCCACACGGTGCCCATCCCGCCGTGGCCGAGCTGATCGAGGAGGAGATAGCGGCTGGCCAGCAGCCGCTCTTCATCGCCGCTCATGGCATTCCAGAGCCGTGATCGGGCAGGCGTGGGTGCCGTGCAGAGAACGGACGTATGACCATGGTTCCTCACTTCCGCGCCGTCGTGCGGTCGAGGACCTCCCCTTCCATGCTGTGCCGACCGCTCGGTGTTGTCGCGCCGAACGCCTTGGCGCCCCGGCCCCCGGGCGCAGTAGCCACCGGCTGGGCAACCGGTCCGTCGCCCTCCCAGGCAACGGGGAAGAGGCCCCCGCACAGACACCTCACCCCACCTTGAAGGTGTCCGGCATTCGGATACCTTCCACTGCCTGCTCCACGTGCCCGTTGGGACCGGCGTCCGGGTAGGTCATTTCCCGGGCAGCGGGCCCGCCGAAGGCAGAGCCCCGAGCTGCACCGGGCCACAGTTCATCTCGGACGAACCACCACCTGACATCAGCTCACGTCGACCGGCCGGCCGAAGGCGAGTGAACACCCTCCGGCGTCCGGTAGGCGTTCACGGGGCAAATACCGTGCCGCGCAGGGCGACTCGGGGTTCGGCCGAAGCGGTATGGACGCCCAGGTCGTACAGCCGGCTACGTCACCGCGGTACTGCACGATGTCGAGGACGCCTTTGGCATCGGGTGCACCAGAGAGGAGCGCGGGCAGCACCTTCGCGACGGAGTCGCGGACGCGGCGACTCGGTATGTGCAGCAGCTCGAAGAGCCTGGATGGCTGGAGGGACAGCTTCGGACAGAGGTCCTGCCAGACGGCTCCCTGTCCGATCCCCCCACCGGGTGCGCTGTCTTCGTCAGACCCAGGCCCCGCAATGCCGTGGCGGCTCTCACGGCTACGTACGTGGCCGTGAGACCCGGTTCGAACCAGTGCGGAACCGGTTCCACCCAAGCCCTCTGCCGAGCAAGAGGGCCATGACCAACATGTTCGCTGATCGCGGGCCCAGAGCGGCAGACGAGTCGGGCTGTACGCCGGGTTCTGTTCCCCGGGTCCTCGCGGAGACCGGGGCGACGGCCATCCATCTAGGGTCGGCGTTGCCGCCGGCCTCGTGCGGTCTACCCGCGGACTCGGGCGGGCAGCCCTCGAACGTCCGCGCAGGGACACCCCTCCTTGCGGAGAGGCGGCCCCTCTTGACCTTGCTCCGGGTGGGGTTTACCGAGCTGCCCAGGTCACCCTGGGCACTGGTGGTCTCTTACACCACCGTTTCACCCTTACCGAGGACCGAGATCCCCGGCGGTCTGCTTTCTGTGGCACTGTCCCGCGGGTCACCCCGGGTGGCCGTTAGCCACCACCCTGCCCTGTGGAGCCCGGACGTTCCTCGGGAAGCCCCCTAGGGGGACTCCACGCGGCCGTCCGCCCGGCTCGTCTGCCGTGCCGACCATGGTACCCGCCGGGAGTTCCCGCGCGGACCGGCGGCCGTGGCGAGGACCGAGCCCGCCAGGATCAGCGCGAAGGCGACGGCGATCGACGCCGTCAGGTCCTCGCCGAGGAAGAGGGCGCCCGCGGCCACCGCCACCGCAGGGTTGACGTACGTGATCACCGTCGCCCGAGTGGGCCCCGCCTCCTTGATCAGCTCCAGGAAGGCGACGAACGCCACCGCCGTGCAGATCACGCCGAGGCCGGCCAGCGCGGCCAGCACGGACGCCGAGGGGGTGTGGGCCGGCCAGGTGGCCGCCGCCGCGGGGGCGTAGACCACGGCGGCCAGCGCCAGGCACGGGGCCGTGAGGTGCAGGGACGGCACGTCCCTCAGGTGGCGTGCGGCGATCAGCGGAGCCGTGGCGTAGCCCACCACCGTCAGCAGGACCTCGCCGAGGGAGCGGGCGTCGCCGCCGGTCAGGTGCGGGATCGTGAGGACCGCGACGCCTGCGAGGCCGAGGGCCAGGCCGGTCAGCCGGCGTGCGCCCAGGTGTTCGGTGGCGCCGAAGAAGCGGGCCAGGGCGACTCCGACGATGGGCACTCCCGCGATCAGCAGGCCCGCCGTCGAGCTGGACAGGTGGCGTTCGGCGTCGGTCAGGGTGAACCAGGGGCCGATGATCTCGATGCACGCGAACGCCAGCAGGGGGCGCCAGTACGCACGCAGGGTCCGCGGCAGGCCGCCCTGCCTGAGCGCGAAGGGGAGGAGCAGTACCGCGCCGACCGCACAGCGGACGAACACCACCGTCGACGGGGACACCGCGTCCACCGCCACCTTGATCAGCAGATAGGGGATGCCCCAGACCACTCCCATCAGGGAGAACAGGACCCAGCCGCGTGCAGTCATGCGGCGAGTTTCGGCCACCCGGTCAGCGGGCGTCTTGAACGCTGTTGCGGTATGCCGCCGGGGTCACCCCGAGCACCCGCCTGAACCACCGGGTCAGATGGGCCTGGTCGGCGAACCCCACCAGGCCCGCCACCTCCGCCGGGCGCAGCCCGGTCTCCAGCAGGGCGCGGGCCCGGGTGACCCGGTGCTGGGCGAGCCAGGCGTACGGGGGTATGCCGACGGTCGTCCGGAAGGCGCGCAGGAGCTGGTATCGGGAGAGGCCGAGTTCGGCGGCGAGGCCGGCCAGGGAGGGCGGGTCGGTGAGGTCGTCGGTGAGGCGGTCGCGGACCTGCCGGGCGATGCGGTCGGCGCCCGCGACGGTGTCGCCCACCGGGCGGGCGGTGGAGTGGCGGCGGGCGAGGGCCGTGAGCAGCCAGGGCAGTCGGGACTCCACCTCCAGCGGGTCGGGGCAGCGCGCGATGTCGGCGTGCGCGGCGAGGAGGGCCGCGGCCAGTTCGGGGTCGTCGAGGACGGCTTCGCGAAAGTGCGGCGGCGCGCCGAGGACGCCGTCGTCGACCAGGCCCGGCGCCGCGTACAGGGCGCGGTAGGCGTAGCCGTCGGTGGGGGTGGCGGGGCCGCCGGTGTGCATCTCGCCCGGTGCCAGGACGACGATGGAGCCGGGTCCGGCGTGCAGGCGGCCGCCGCGGTAGGCGATCACCTCCGAGCCGCCGACACAGACGCCGACGGTGTACTCGTCGTGCGCGTGCGGGGCGTAGACGTGCCGGTCGAAGCGGGCGGTCAGCAGGTCGAGCGGGGGCCCGCAACGCCCCAGGCGGGCCCTGGTCCATCGGGCCTGCTCACGTCCGGCCGGCGTCCGCTCGCCTTCGTCGCTCGGCGCCGGTCTGCCTTCGTTCATCGCCGCGCACCCCCTTCACAGCGGTGCAACGTCATCGGCTTGCGCTTCCATACCGCATCTCCGTCTCCGTACCGCATCCCCGTAGCGCGCCGAAGGCGGCGATGTACCCGGGCGGGGGCGGAGGACGTGCCCCGTACCCTTTCTCGGAGCGCTACCGAAGGAGATCCCGTGCTCGTCCTGCTCCCGCCCTCCGAAGGCAAGGCCTCCGCCGACCGCGGCGCACCGCTGGAGCCCGGCTCGCTGTCGCTGCCGGGGCTGCACGACGCGCGAGAGGCGGTGCTGACCGAGCTGGTCGAACTGTGCTCGGCGGACGAGGACAAGGCGCGCGAGGTGCTGGGGCTGAGCGAGGGCCTGCGCGGTGAGGTCGCCAAGAACGCCGGGCTGCGGACGGCCGGGGCGCGCCCCGCCGGGGAGGTCTACACCGGTGTGCTCTACGACGCCCTCGGACTGGCCGCGCTGGATCCGGCCGCACAGCGGCGCGCCGCCGGGTCGCTGCTGGTCTTCTCGGGGCTGTGGGGTGCTGTCCGGGTCACGGACCGCATCCCCTCCTACCGGTGCTCGATGGGCGTGAAGCTGCCCGGCCTCGGCGCGCTGGCCGGGCACTGGCGGACGCCCATGGCCGGGGTGCTGCCCGAGGCGGCCGGGGACGGGCTGGTGCTGGACCTGCGGTCGTCGGCGTACGCGGCGGCCTGGCGGCCGAAGGGCGAGGTCGCGGGGCGGACGGCGAGCGTGCGGGTGCTGCACGCGCCGACCCGGAAGGTGGTCAGCCACTTCAACAAGGCGACGAAGGGGCGGATCGTGCGCAGCCTGCTGACCGACGGGGCCGCGCCGCAGGGGCCCGCCGAACTGGTGACGGCGCTGCGCGACCTCGGGTACGCGGTGGAGGCACAGCCACCGGGCCGGGCGGGGAAGCCGTGGTCACTGGACGTTCTGGTGGAGGAGATCCACTGAGCCCATGGGCCGGGCCGGGCGCGGGTGTTGCAGGACGCGCAACGACCTTTGCGCGGCTTGCACGCCGTGGGCAGGATGACGCCATGCCCGCGTCTCCGCCCAGTGCCCGGCCCTCCCCCGCGCCCTCTTCCGTGCTGGAGTTCGCCCCCGTCGTGCCGGTCGTCGTCCTGCACGACGCCGGTGACGCCGTGCCGCTGGCGCGGGCACTGGTCGCCGGGGGGCTGCCGGCGATCGAGGTGACCTTGCGGACGCCGGCCGCGGCGGCGGGCATCCGGGCCGTCGCCGACGGGGTGCCGGGCGCCGTGGTCGGCGCCGGCACGGTGCTCACTCCCGGGCAGGTGGCCGACTCGGTCGCGGCCGGGGCGCGCTTCCTGGTCAGCCCCGGCTGGACGGACGTCCTGCTGGAGGCGATGCGGGTGTCCGGGGTGCCGTTCCTGCCGGGGGTGTCGACGGCGTCGGAGGTCGTGGCGCTGCTGGAGCGCGGGGTGCGGGAGATGAAGTTCTTCCCCGCGCACGCGGCGGGCGGCACGGCGTATCTGCGCTCGCTGGCCGGTCCGCTGCCGCAGGCCCGGTTCTGCCCGACCGGCGGCATCACCGCCGCGTCCGCCCCGGACTACCTGGCGCTGTCCAACGTCGGCTGTGTGGGCGGCAGCTGGATGGTTCCCTCCGACGCGGTGGCCGGGCGGGACTGGGCCCGGGTGGAACGGCTGGCCCGGGAGGCGGCCGGGCTCAGCGCAGGTGGGCGGTGTCGTTGAGCAGCCGGACGCTGGCGTTGCCGTCGGCGTAGTACGCGACCGCGGACAGCGAGGCGGCCGACAGCTCCATGCGGAAGAGGGACTCGGGGGGCGCGCCGAGGGCGAGCCGCACGAGGGTCTTGATCGGGGTGACGTGGGTGACCAGCAGCACCGTGCGTCCCGCGTACGCGGCGACCAGTCGGTCGCGGGCGGCGGCGATGCGCGTGGCGGTCGCGGCGAAGCTCTCGCCGCCGCCGGTCGGTGCGGCGTCCGCCGAGGCCAGCCAGGCGTTCAGGTCGTCCGGGTGGCGCTCGCGCACCTCCGCGAAGGTCAGCCCCTCCCAGGCGCCGAAGTCCGTCTCCCGGAGCCCGTCGTCGACCACCGCCTCCAGACCGAGTCGGGCGGCGACGATCCCGGCGGTCTCCCGGGTGCGGGCCAGCGGGGAGGTGACGATGTGCTGGATCGTGCCGCGCCGGGCAAGGGCCGCGGCGACCCGCTCGGCCTGCTCCCGGCCCGCGTCGGACAGGGAGGGGTCGGTGCCGCCGCTGCCGGAGAACCGCTTCTGGGGGGTCAGCGGGGTCTCGCCGTGCCGGAGCAGGACGAACGTGGCGGGGGCGCCGAGGTCGGGGGCCGCGCTCCAGCCGCGTGCGGAGGCGTCGGGGGCGGGGACGGCCTGGTCGATGAACCTCGGTGGCGGCACCCGGCGCCCCTGCTCGTACGCGGCGATGGTGGAGAC
>NZ_JADWYM010000051.1 GCF_022414535.1 Streptomyces sp. MUM 2J | reverse complement strand
CTACCGGTCCAAACCCTGCCGCGCAGGCAGATCTCGCAGATTGATCACGACGCAATACGCTCCCTAGAACCGGTTGCCGCCGGGGAGACGCACCGGGACGGTTCACCGGGAGACTCACCGCGTTCGGTGGCAGGTGGGCTTCCCGGTCGCCCCACCGGTGCCGCGCCGGGCGGCGGCCTCCGGGGCGCATGCCGCCCGGCGCGGGGTGAGTGCCGCGGCACTTGAAGTCTCTTGAAGATCACGAGACTTCTAGCGCATCTCGCGCACCGGACGGGACCCGAGTACGGCCAGACCGGTGAGCGCGAGCACCGCGGCCACCGCCCCGAACAGGGCGAGCGTGTCGACGCGGGCCAGCGCGCCGCACGCGATCAGGGACAGCGGGGCGGCGGCGTAGCCGAGGACCATGTCGACCGACACGACCCGGCTGAGCACGTCCTGGGGGATGTTCCGCTGGATCCAGCTGAGCCCGAACACGCCCTGGAACCCGATCGCGAAGCCCATGGCGAGCACCGTCGCCACGACGGCCGGGGTGCTGTGGACGAGGCCGAGCACGGCCATCCCGGCGCCCAGCCAGCCGGCCAGACCGGCCACGAGCAGGCCGACCCGGGGCCGGCCGCCGAGGGCGCCGCCGGCGAGCGTGCCGAGCATGGCACCGCCGGCGAGGGAGCCGTTCAGCACGCCCAGGGTGGCGGAGCCACCGCGCAGCACCTGGTCGGCGAGGGTGGCGAAACCGACCGTGAAGGGTCCGGCGTAGCAGAAGTTGACCGCGGTGTCGAGGGCGACGATCGTGCGCAGTCGCGGGTCGCGCAGGGTGAAGGTCACGCCCTCGCGGATCCGGTCGGCCAGGGACGTCCGCGGTTCCGTCCCGGCGGCCCCCGCACCGTTGTCCGCCGCCCGGCCGGCCGTCCGGGACCGGGTGCGGATGCTCGCCACGCACCAGCCGCACAGGGCGAAGCAGACGGCGTCGACCAGGAACGCCACCGGAGCCCGCGTCACGGCGATGACCAGGCCTCCGACGGCCGGCCCGGCCACGGCCGCGATCCGTGAGCCGGCGCCCAGCAGCGCGTTGGCCGGGGTCAGCAGGCTCTCGTCGACCACGGACGGCAGGATGGACACGCGCGCCGGCTGGAAGAAGGCGTCGACGGCACCGAACGCGGCGGCTGCCGCGCACAGCATCCACACCGTCAGCTGCCCCGTCAGCCCGGCCACGCCGACCCCGGTCATCAGCGCTGCCCGGGTCCAGCTGGAGGCGATCATCAGGGTGCGGGTGGACAGCGAGTCGCCGAGGCTGCCGCCGACCAGGGTCAGCAGTGCGCGGGGCACGGCCTGGAAGGCGAGGACGTAGCCGAGGGTGAGGGTCGAACCGGTCAGGCCGAGGGTGATCCAGGAGAAGGCGACGACGCTGAAGCCGTCGCCGAGCAGGGACAGCGACTGGCCCAGCCACAGGAGCTGGAAGGGCCGGTGCCGGGCGGGTGCCCACAGCCGCGGACCGGCTCCGGCGAGGGTGGTGGCCATGGTGTGCCTTTCGTCGTGCGGACGTGCGCGGAGGTCCGGTCAGTAGCGGACGGGCAGGGCGGTGAGGCTGCGGTTGAGGAGCGAGGGCTGCCAGGTGAGCCGGGCGCCGTCGGCCAGGGCGAGGTCCGGGTGGTCGCGGACCAGGGTCCTGACGGCCGCCACGGCGACCAGGCGGGCCAGGGCGGCGCCGATGCAGAAGTGGGCGCCGAAGCCGAAGCCGAGGTGGGTGGCGCCGGTGCGGCGGACGTCGAACCGGCCGGGGTCCGGGAAGCGGGCGGGGTCGCGGTTGGCGGCGGCGGTGACCAGGAAGATCCGGTCTCCGGCGCGCACGGTGCGGCCGTCCAGGTCGAGGTCGCGGGCGGCGGTGCGGATCGACATCTTCGACGGGCCGTCCAGGCGCAGCGTCTCCTCCACCGCACCCTGGGCCAGTTCCGGGTCCTCGCGGACGGCGGCGAGCGCGTCGGGGCGGGTGTGCAGGGCCAGGACGGTGTTGGCGATGAGGTTGCTGGTGGTCTCTCCGCCGGCGAACGCCATCTGGGTGAGCATGCCGACGAACTCCTCGGCGGTGACCGACTCCCCCACCCGGCCCTCGCCGAGGACCTGGCTGATCAGGTCGTCGGCGGGCTCGGCCCGGCGCCGGCCGACGAGGTCGGCGAGGTAGTCCTCCAGGCTCACGAGTGCCTGCAGGGAGGCCCGGTACTCGCTCTCCTCCTGGGCGGTGCCGAGGACGAGGTCGGCGACGCGGGCGTTCCAGTACCAGAAGGAGGGGGCGTCGGTGCGCGGGATGCCGAGCCAGCGGGCGAAGACCAGCGCGGGCAGGGGCTTGGCCACGTCGGCCATGAGGTCGCCGGTGCGGCCGGGGGCCGCCGAGCGGGCCAGGACCGCGCGGGTGGCCTTCTGCGTGAAGGTGCGGTAGCGGGCCACCGCCCGTGCGGCGAACGCCTCCTGGAAGACCTGGCGCAGTCTGCGGTGCTGTGGCGGGTCGTTGAAGACCATCCAGCGGGACAGGATCCCGAAGGCCCGTTCGGCGTCCGCGCGGGCGCCCTGCGGTACGGCGTCCATCAGGGGCCGCACCCGGTCGGCGGAGACCGCCGGGTCGCGCAGGCACCGCATCACCTGGTCGTATCCGGTGACGAGCCACGCGTGGTGCATGGGGCTCCAGTGCACCGGCGCGTGCGCGCGCAGGGCGTCGAGGTGCCCGTAGGGGTCGGCGACCATGTCCGGCGAGAGCAGGTACCGCTCGGTGAAGGCCGGGGCGGCGGGGTCCGGGGCGGCGGCGCGGGGGTCCCGTGCGGTGGACGGCCGCGGTGCGGTGGAGGGGACGCGTCCGGCGGTGGTCGTGGGGGCGGCAGTGGTCATCGGGCGTTCTCCGTCTCGAGGGCGGTGAGCAGTTCGGCGATCCCGGCCACCCTCGGCTCGGCCATCATCGACATGTGGTCGCCGTCGCTGATGTGCAGGGTGAGGCCGCCGGCGGCCGTCGCGCGCCAGCGCTCGACGTAGGTGTCGTAGTCGACGTCGAGACCCGGCATCGTGCGGCCGCGCGGGAGCCCGGCGGCCTCGCTGCCGACCACGAGGTGGATGTGGCCGGGGTACGGGCGGACCTCGTAGGCGGCGAGCGCGGCCAGCAGCGAGTGCCAGACCTCGATCGGCGCGCCCTCGACCAGGGCGGCCTCGGCGGGGCTCATGCCGGCGCCCAGCAGAGTGGCGGTCAGTTCGGCAGTCGTCCGGTCGCGTTGCGGGGACGGGGGCAGCTCGCGCAGGCGGTCGCGCAGCCGCAGGGCCGCGCGCAGGTCCTGGGTGACGCCGTTCAGCCGGGCGCGGGCGGCACCGTTGGGCAGGTACGGCTCGATCAGGACCAGGGGCGCGGTCGCGTGCCCCGCCCGGTGCAGCTGAGTGGCCATCTCCAGGGCGATGTTGGCGCCCATGGACCAGCCGAGCAGCGCGTGCGGGCCCTCGGCCTCGCGGTCGGTGATCTCGGCGACGTAGTTGGCGGCGATGCCCGTCACCGTGCTCGGGTCCACCCCGCCGAGCAGTCCGCGCGCCTGGAAGGCGTGCACGGGCCTGCCGGGCGGCAGGGCGCGGGCGAGCGGCACGAACCAGGCGGCGCTGCCGCCGGTGGGGTGCACGCACCACAGGGGCTTCCCCGCGCCGTCACGCAGCCGCACCTCGGAGGTGACGGCGGAGGGCAGTTCCGCCTCCGCGGTGCGGGTGGCGTGCGCGGCGAGCCGGGCGACGGTCGGATGCTCGATCAGGTCGCCGACGGAGACGGTGAGCCCGCGTCCGGCGGCCATCAGGGAGACGCGGACGGTGGACAGCGAGCTGCCGCCGATGCGGAAGAAGTCGTCGTGGACGCCGATGCGGGACAGCCCGAGGACCTCGCGCCAAATCTCGGCGAGGATCTTCTCCACCGGGGTGGCGGGAGCGACGTACTCGGTGTCGTTCCGGGCGAGTTCGGCCGGTGGGAGCGGCAGGGCCCGCTTGTCGATCTTTCCGCTGCGGTTGACCGGCATCTCGCCGAGGACGACGAACCGGGCGGGCACCATGTAGGCGGGCAGCGTGGACCGCAGGGCGCGGCCCAGGTCCCCGGGGGCGGGCTGGTCCGGGCCGTGCACGACGAGGTAGGCGACGAGGGCCGGTTCGCCGGGCAGGTCGGTGCGGTGCAGGACCACCGCCTGGCGGACCTCGGGCAGCTGCCGCAGCGCGTGCTCGATCTCGCCGAGTTCGATGCGGAAGCCGCGCAGCTTCACCTGCGCGTCGCGGCGTCCGAGCCACTCCACCGAGCCGTCGGGCCGGTGGGTGCCGAGGTCGCCGGTGCGGCACAGCCGTGCGCCGGGCGGGCCGTAGGGGTCGGGGACGTAGGTGGCGGCGGTGAGCGCGGGCCGGCCGAGGTAGCCGCGGCCCACGGCGTGCCCGCCGAGGTGGATCTCTCCGGGGACGCCGGCCGGGACCGGCTGGAGGTCGTCGTCCAGGACGTGGATGCGCGTGTTGCGGATCGGCGTGCCGATGGGCGGGGTGCCCCGGCCGGGGCTCAGTTCGGCGGCGACGGACCACACGGAGGTCTCGGTGAGGCCGTAGACGTTGTGGAAGCGCCGGCCGCGGGCCCAGACGTCGGCCAGTTCGGCCGGGCAGGCCTCGCCGGCGACCTGGAGGACCCGCAGCTCGGGGAAGTCGTCGTCCCCGAGGACGGCGAGGGCGCTGGGCGGCAGCATGGCGCAGGTGACGTGGGCGTCGCGCAGGGTGCGGGCGAGATCGGGGCCGGGGCGCAGCTCCTCCGGGGGCGCGGTGACCAGCCTGCCGCCGTTCGCCAGGGACCAGGTCATTTCCAGGATCGAGGCGTCGAAGCCGAAGGACGCGAACTGCAGCACCCGGTCGCCGGTGGTGGGGCGTACCAGGTCGCGCTGGCCCTCGATCATGTTGGACAGGCCCCGGTGCGGGAGCGCGACGCCCTTGGGGACGCCGGTGGAACCGGAGGTGTAGATGACGTAGGCGAGGGTGTCGGCGTCGGGTTCCCCGCCGGGGACCGGGTCCACCGGCTCCGCGGGGGCGTCCAGGTGGATCACCGGTCCGGCGAACGGCACCCGGCCGTCCAGCTCCCGCTGGGTCAGCAGCGCCCGCATTCCGCTGTCGCCGGCCATGAACGCGAGCCGTTCGGTGGGGTGCTGGGGGTCGAGGGGCAGGAACGCGCCGCCCGAGCGGAGCACGCCCAGGGCGGCGCGCACCAGGTCGGGGCCGCGTTCGGCGCAGATGCCGACGACGGTCTCCGGACCGACCCCGAGCCGCCGCAGCCGGCGCGCCAGTTGCTCCGCCTGCTCGTGCAGTTCGCCGTAGGTCAGGTGCTGTCCCCGGTGCTCGACGGCTACCGCGTGCGGGGTCCGGGTGGCGTGGGCGGCGACGTGCTCGTGGAACAGCAGGGGGGAGGCCGGGATCCGCGGTCCGCGTGCCCACACGTCGAGGGCGGTGGCGCGGGCGTCGCCGGTGAGCGCCGGGCGGGTGACGCGGGCGTGCGGGTCGGCGACCATGGCCTCCAGCTGGGCGCAGTACACGTCGGCCAGCTGTTCGGCGGTGGCGGGTGCGACGAACGCGGGGTCGGCGTCCAGGGTGAAGGCGTTGACGCTCGCGTTCACCAGCAGGGGGAACATGGTCCGGGCGATCTCCAGGGAGTCGTCCCAGGACTCGTGTGAAAGGCGGTGGAAGTTGACGTAGTTGAAGACGGCGTCGGTCAGGCCGGGCTCGGTGGGCCGGAGCCGGGCGATGCGGACGAGCGGGACCCTGCGGTGCGGGAGCATCTCCTGCTCGGCGGCGAAGACGTCCCGCAGGAGGGCGAGCCAGCTGCCGCGCGGCCGTGCCACGCCGAACGGCACGGTGTTCAGGAACAGCCCGCGCATCCGGTCGGCGCCGGGCAGTTCGGGCCGCCCGTTGGTGACCAGGCCGATGCTGTGGCCGGACACGCTGTCGTCGCGCTCGGCGAACAGGCTCATGGTGTGGTGGAACGCCGCGATCAGGACGGTGCGGCGGGGCACTCCGGCCCTTCTGGCCAGGGATCCGATGCGTTCGGCGAGATGGGCGTAGGAGCGGCGGACCTCGTGCACGGGCGGCTGGTCGGTGGCCTCGCCCGCCGGGCGCCGGCGGAAGGTCACGGGCCGCAGTGCGGCGAGCCGTTCGCGCCAGTAGCCGAGGGACTCCTCGCTGGTCACGGCCGCGCGTTCGAGGGCGACGTACTCGGCGAAGGCCGGGGCGTGCGGGGGTTGCGGGGTGGTGCGGTGGGCGACGGCCTCGCGGTGCAGGGCGAGCAGGTCGGCGACGAGGGAGGTCAGGCTCCAGCCGTCCAGGACGACATGGCAGTCGGTGAGGACGAGCCGCAGGTCGTGGTCGGTGATGTGGTGCAGGTGGATGCGGACCAGGGGCGCGGTGGCGAGGTCGAAGCGGTGCTCGAACTCCGCGTCGACGAACCGGCGCAGCCGCTCACGCTGCTCCTCGCGGGGCAGCGCGCGCAGGTCGGTGTAGCCGACGGGCAGGTGGGCGGTGCGGTGGACGAGTTGGAGGGGCTCGCGATAGGTGACGAGGTCCACGGAGGTGCGCAGGATGGGATGCGCGGCGACGACCGCGTCCACGGCGGCCTGGAAGGCGCCGAGGTCGAAGCCCTCGGGGACGGTGATCTTCAGGTCGGTGACGTTGTGGTAGGCGCCGCGGCGGGGGTCGGCGAGCATCTCGTGCAGCATCCCCGCCTGGAGCATGGTGAGCGGGTAGGCGTCCGCGAGCCCGTCGGGCAGGCGGCCGGCGTCGGCGGGGTCGAGCTGGGAGAAGGGGGCGACCGGGTCGGGGGCGTCGGTGACGTCGGTGACGAGGGCGGCCAGGTCGGCGAGCGTGCGGGCGCGGAACACGTCGGCGACGGTGAGGCCGAGTCCGGCGGGGCGGCCGAGGCCGACCAGGCGCAGCGCGAGGATGGAGTCGCCGCCCAGGTCGAAGAAGTTGTCGGTGCGGCTGACGTGCTCGGCCCCGAGTACCCGGCTCCACACCCCGGCCAGGGCCTCCTCCACCGGGCCCTCGGGCGGCACGTGGGCGCGTCGGCCTGTCGAGGCGGACGCGATGGGCGCGACGGCGGTCAGCGCGGCCCGGTCCACCTTGCCGTTGGCGGTCAGCGGCAGCCGCTCGTGGCGGACGAACAGCGCCGGCACCATGTACGCGGGCAGGGTCAGTCCGAGGCCCGCGCGCAGGGCGGGCGGGTCGAGGGGGCGGCCCTCCGGGGTGACGACGTGGGCGACCAGGCGGGCGGTGTCACCGTCGCGGCGGGCCACCACCGCGACGTCGGCGACGCCGGGCAGGGCGCGCAGGGCCGTCTCGATCTCCCCGGGTTCGATGCGGTAGCCGCGGATCTTGACCTGGTGGTCGGCGCGTCCGACGTAGGCGAGTTGACCGTCCGGCAGGACCCGGACCAGGTCCCCGGTGCGGTACATGCGGGCGCCGGGCGGGCCGAACGGGTCGTCGAGGAAGCGTTCGGCGGTCAGCTCGGGGCGGTTGCGGTAGCCGCGTGCCACGCCGCCGCCCGCGACGTACAGCTCACCGACGCTGCCGGGAGGCACGAGCCGGCCGAAGGAGTCGAGGACGTAGCCGTGCTGTCCGGCGAGCGGGCGGCCGATGGGCGAGCGGACGGTCCCGTCGACGTCGTCCTCGGTGATCGTGCGGAGGGTGACGTGGACGGTGGTCTCGGTGATGCCGTACATGTTCACCAGCGCGGGCTTGTGTCCGGGGGTGGTGAACCAGTCGCGGTAGTCGCGGACGTCGAAGGCGTCGCCGCCGAAGACGACCGTGCGCAGGGGCAGGTCGGCGAAGGAGGCGCCGACGTCCGCGAGGTGGGCGCGCAGCCCCTTGAAGGCGGCCGGCGTCTGGTTGAGGACGGTGACGCGCTCCTCGCGCAGCACCCGGTGCACGGTGCCCGGGTCGCGTACCTCGTCGCCGGTGAGGACGACGACGCGTCCGCCGCTGGTGAGCGGTGCCCACAGTTCCCAGACGGAGAAGTCGAAGGCGGGCGAGTGCATCAGGGTCCACACGTCGGCGGGCCCGAAGCCGAAGTGCCGGTCGGCCGCGTCGAGCAGCCAGGCCAGGTTGGCGTGGGTGATCTCGACGCCCTTGGGGCGGCCGGTGGAGCCGGAGGTGTAGATGACGTAGGCGAGGTCGCCGGGGTCCGGGAGGACGTCGTCGGCCGGTGCCGGCGGGCCCGCGGGCTCGGCGTCGAGGACGACCAGGCGGGCGGGCAGGTCCTCCACGGCGCGGCGGGTGGCGGTGTCGGTGACGATCAGGTCGATGCCGGAGTCGGTGACGGTGAAGGCGCGGCGTGCCGCGGGGTGGGAGGGGTCGAGCGGCAGGTAGGCGGCACCGGCGCGCCACACGGCGAGCAGGGCGACGGCGAGGTCGGGGGTGCGGTCGAGGCAGACGCCGACGAGTGAGCCGGGGGTGACCCCGGCGGCGCGCAGCCGTCGTGCCAGGCCGCTGGCGGCGGCGTCGAGCCGGGCGTAGGTCAGGCTGCGCCGCCCCGCGCCGACGGCGGCGGCGTGCGGGGTGCGGCGGATGTGCTCGGCGACGCGTTCCGGGGCCGTGCGCGGGGCGGTGGTGAGCCGGTGGCCGGCGTTCGCGGGACCGTCGGGGCCGAGGAGGTGGGCCCGTTCGGCCGGGGTGAGGGGGTCGATCGCGCTGAGCGGGAGGTCGGGGGTGGCGTGGAACGCCTCCAGCAGGGCGAGGGTGTGCCGGGCCAGGGCGGCGACGGAGGCGTCGGAGAACAGGTCGGGCCGGTAGACGAGGACGAGGTCGGTGCGCCCGTCGCCCTCGCGGAGGTCGAGGGTGAGGTCGAACTTGGCGGTGGTGAGGTCGATCCGGTAGGGCGTCCCGGTCGCCCCGCCCAGGACGAGGTCGGTGCCGCCTGTGTCGGTGTGGGTGTACAGGACCTGGACGAGCGGGTTGCGGGCCAGGTCGCGCTGCGGGCTGAGGGCTTCGACGACCTGCTCGAACGGCAGCGACTGGTGGGAGAAGGCTTCCAGGACGCGGTCCCGGGTGCGGGTGAGCAGCGTGGCCGGGGTCGGATCGTCGGAGAAGTCGCCGCGGAGCACCAGGGTGTTGACGAAGAAGCCGACGAGCTGTTCGGTCTCGGCCCGCTCGCGGTTGGCGACGATTGTGCCGACGGCGATGTCGCGCTGTCCGCTGTGGAAGGCCAGCGCGGCCTGGAAGGCGGCCAGCACCGTCATGTACGGCGTCGTGCCGGCCCGCCGGCCGAGGTCGGCGAGCGCGCCGGTCAGCTCGGGCGGCAGGGTGAGGGTGTGCGCGGCGCCGAGACCGCCGGGGGTGTCGGGGCGCGGGTGGTCGGTGGGCAGGTCCAGCGGGGTGAGGCCGGCGAGCCGGGAGCGCCAGTGGTCGAGGGAGGCGGACTGGTCGCGCTCGCGCTGCCAGATCGCGTAGTCGGTGTAGTCGAGGGGCAGTTCGGGCAGGTGCGCGGCAACGCCGCCGATGCGGGCCCGGTACAGCTCGGTGAGGTCGCGGACGATCAATGAGAGGGACCAGCCGTCGGAGACGATGTGGTGCATGCCGAGGACGAGGACGTGGTCGTCGGCGGCGGCGCGGACCACGGTGGCCCGGAAGGCGGGTTCGCGGGCGAGGTCGAAGGGCCGGACGGCGGCGGCGTGCACGGCGGCGGCCACGCGCCGCTCGCGGTCCTCGCCGGGCGGTCCGGTCACCTCCACCACGTCCGGTTCCGTCCCGTCGGCGGACAGGACCCGCTGGTACGGGATGCCCTCGTGCTCGGGGAAGACGACGCGCAGTTGCTCGTGCCGGGCGACGAGGTCCGCGACGGCGGCACGCAGGGCCGCCAGGTCCAGGGGGCCGGTGAAGCGCCACGCCGCCGGCAGGAGGTAGGTGGGGGTACCGGGGTCGAGCCGGTCGAGGAAGTACAGGCGCTGCTGGGCCGCGGACAGCGGGATCCGGTCGGGACGGGGCCGGACCCGGCCCGGCCCGTCGTCCCGTGCGGCGCCCTGGCCGCGCAGCCGCTGCTCCAGCAGCCGCCGGGCGGCCGGGGACAGGGCGGCCTTCGGGGCCGGGGAGCCGGGTCGCACGTCGGATGTGGTCATGAGGGCACTCCGATCTCAGAACGGGGGTGAGGGGGCGGGGCGGGGGTGGTGGCGCCCTCAGAGGTCGGCGGTGAGCGACAGGTCGATGTCGTCGTCGCTCATCCGGGAGATCAGCTCCAGCAGCCTGCGCTCCACCTCGGCGGCCAGCCGCTCCACGGTGGGGTGCTCGAAGAGGTCGCGGACCGCGAGCGGGCAGTCGAACGCGGTGCGCAGGCGGGAGGCGACCGCCACCGCGCGCAGGGAGTGACCGCCCAGGGCGAAGAAGTCGTCGTGGACGCCCGCCCGGGGCAGGTCGAGCACCTCGCACCAGATCTGCGCGACGACCGTCTCGGCGGGGGTGCGCGGCGCCACGAAGGCGTGCGGGGCGCGGGCGGCGGGCTCGGGCAGGGCAGCGGTGTCCAGCTTGCCCTGCACGGTCAGCGGCAGGGAGTCGAGCAGGACGAACGCCGAGGGGACCAGGTAGTGCGGCAGGTGCGCCCGGCAGTGCGTGTCCAGGGACTCCTCCGACAGTCCGCTGCCCGCGGTGTATCCCACCAGGGCGGCTTCGCCGTGCAGGGTACGGACGACCACGGCCGCGCCCGTGACACCGGGGTGGCGGCGCAGCACCGCCTCGGCCTCGGCGGGTTCGACGCGGAATCCGCGGATCTTGACCTGGTCGTCGTTGCGGCCGAGGAACTCCAGCTCGCCCGAGGGAAGTCGGCGTACGACGTCACCGGTGCGGTAGAGGCGCCCGCCGGGTCGGCCGAAGCCGTCGGGCACGAACCGCTCGGCGGTCAGCGCGGGGCGTCCCAGGTATCCGCGCGCCAGCTCGGCACCGCCGACGAGGAGTTCACCGGGCAGTCCGTCCGGTACCGGCTCGCCCAGGGCGTCGACGACGTAGGAGCGGCGGCTGCCGAGCGCACGGCCGATGGGTACCCGGCCGCGCGGGAGGGTGTCGACGGTGTGCGCGGTGGCGGAGATCACGGCCTCGGTCGGCCCATAGGTGTTGATCACGGGGACCGAGGGCAGGTGGGCGAACCAGCGCTCCAGCGGGTCGGCGGGCAGTGCCTCCCCTCCCGTGACCAGCAGCCGCAAGGAGGCGAGGTGGGGCGCCAGGACGTCCAGGCGAGCGACGAGTTCCGCCCAGTAGGAGGGGGTGAGTTCCATGACGGTCACCCGCTCCTCGGCGACGCGGGCGGCGAGCTGTTCGGGGGTCCATATCTCGTCCGGGCGGACCACGACCGTCGCCCCGGTGGCGAGCGCCGGGAGGATCTGCTCCAGGGAGGCGTCGAACGAGGTCGAGGCGAAGGTGAGCACCCGGTCGTGCACGGTGAGCGCGAACTTCTCGCGGGCGGTGGCCACATGGGCGTCCAGCGCGTGGTGCTCGACACCGACCGCCTTGGGCAGGCCGGTGGAGCCGGAGGTGAAGATGACGTAGGCGAGGGAGTCGGGGTCGGGCGTGTGGCGGGGGCCGTCGTGGTCGGGCCGGACGTCGCGGACGTCGGTCGAGGCGACTCCGAGCGCCGTCACGGTGTCCCGGGTGCCCGCGTCGGACACCACGTGCCGTACTCCGGCCTCCCGCAGCATGTGGCGCAGCCGTTCGGCGGGCAGCCGGGGATCGAGCGGCACGTACACGCCGCCCGACCGCCACACGGCGAGCATCGCGGCGACGGACCACACGCCCCGGCCCACGCACACCCCCACGGCGTCGTCCGCGCGCACGCCCGCGGCGGCCAGGGCCGCGGCGAGCCCGCCGGCCAGGGCGTCCAGGCGCCCGTGGTCGAGGGTGGTGCCCTCGCAGACGACGGCGGGTGCGTCCGCGTCGCCCGCGACGCGGAACCGCGGCGCGGGTGCGGCGTCCGTCCCGGCCGCGGCCACAAGCCGCTCACGCTCGTCGGCCGTGAGCAGGGAGGCCGTGTCGACGGGGGTTCCGGGGCCGGCGAGGAGGGCCTCCAGCATCCGGCCGACGTGGTGGGCGAAGCGCGTGGCGGTGGCCGGGTCGAACAGGTCGGCGGCGTACTCGACGTTGAGGGCGAACCGGTCCGGGCGGACCACGTACGTGGCGGTGAGGTCGAACTTGGCCGACCCCCAGGGCAGCGTGAAGTCCCCCGCGTCCGGTCCCGGCAGGCCGGTGCCGCCCGTCGAGGCGTCCTGGACGTCGACCATGACCTGGAACAGGGGGTTGCGGGACAGGTCGCGTTCCGGGCGCAGTCGCTCCACCACCCGCTCGAACGGCACCTCCTGGTGGTCGAACGCGCCCAGGACGGTCTCCCGGACCCGGTCCACGAGGGCGGCGAAGGTCGGGCGTCCGGACAGGTCCGTGCGCAGCACCACCGTGTTGACGAAGAAGCCCACGAGCGGCTCCAGTTCGAGTCGGCCGCGCCCGGCGACGGGCGTACCCACCGACACGTCGTGCTGTCCCGTCCAGCGGGCGAGGACCGCCTGGGCGGCGGCCAGCAGCACCATGAAGCGGCTGGCGCCGTGTTCGCGGGCGCAGGCGTCCACGCGTTCCACGAGGTGCGTGGGCAGGTCGACCTCGACGGCGCCGCCCCGGCCGGTGAACACGGCCGGGCGCGGCCGGTCCGTGGGCAGCTCCAGCACGGGGGCGCCGTCCAGGGTCTGCTCCCAGTAGGCCAGTTGGGGTTCGAGAGCCCCGCTGTCGGCGCGGTCGCGTTGCCAGACGGCGTAGTCGGCGTACTGGACGGGCAACGGGGACAGCTGCGCGCTCCGGCCGGTCCTGCGCGCCGCGTAGTGCCGGGCGAGTTCGTCCAGCAGGACGCCCTTGGACCAGCCGTCGGTCACGGCGTGGTGGAGGGCGAGGAGGACGACGTGGTCGTCGTCGGCCAGCTCCCACACACCGGCCCGCAGCAGGGGTGGCCGGGCGAGGTCGAAGCGGCGCGTGGCATGGGCGGCGGCGGCCCTGCGGACCGCCTCCAGGCGGGACTCACCGTCCGGGGCGCCGGGGGCGGGCGCCCAGTGGAGCGGGACCGTCATCGGGTCGCACACCTGCTGCACGGGGCGGCCGTCGGACTCCACCAGCGCCGTGCGCAGCACCTCGTGCCGCTCCACCAGGTCGTCCAGTGCCTGCTGCCAGGCGGTGCGGTCCAGGCCTCCGCGTGCCCGCCAGCAGTACCACAGCAGGTAGGAGTCGCCCCGGTCGGAGGTGCGGTCCAGGAACCACAGGCGTTCCTGGGCGAACGACAGCGGCAGCGGCCGGTCGCGGTCGACGGGCAGCACCTCGGTGGCCCCGAAGGAGCGAGCGGCGCTCACACGGGGGGCGAAGCCCCGGACGGTGGGGTGCTCGAACACGGTGCGCAGTTCGATGTCCCGGCCCAGCCGCTGGGCGATCCTGGAGACCGCCATGGTGGCGAGCAGCGAGTGCCCGCCGAGGTCGAAGAAGCTGTCGTCGATGCCGATCCGGTCCAGGCCCAGGACGTCGGCCCACACCTCGGCGACGATCCGCTCCGTCTCGTCGCGCGGGGCGGCGTCGCCGGCGACGCCCGCGGGGCGGGTGCGGACCGGGTCGGGCAGGGCGGATCGGTCGAGCTTGCCGGAGACGCCGACCGGCAGCGCGTCCAGGACGGCGAAGTCGGAGGGCACGGCGTAGTGCGGCAGATGGCGCGCGCACCAGGCGCGCAGCTGTGCCGGGTCCGGCGCGCCGGGCGCGTCCGCCGCCGGTACGACGTAGCCGACCAGGCTGCGTCCGGTGGCGTGGTCGGGGCGGCAGGCCGCGGCGGCGACGAGCGGGCAGGCGCGCAGCACGGTCTCGATCTCGCCGAGTTCGATCCGGAAGCCGCGGATCTTCACCTGGTCGTCGTGGCGGCCCACGAACTCCAGGTCGCCGCCGGGCTGCCAGCGCACGAGGTCCCCGGTGCGGTACAGGCGGGCGCCGGGCGGCCCGTAGGGGTCGGGCACGAAGCGTTCGGCGGTCAGCGCCGGCCGGTTCAGGTAGCCGCGGGCCACTTCCGTGCCGCCGATGAGGAGTTCGCCGCAGACCCCGACCGGGACCGGTTCGCCGTCGGCGTCGGCCACGTACACCCGCCGGTCCCCCAGGGGCCGGCCGATGGGCACGCTGCCCGCGGGGGGCTCGTCGGCGTCGTAGGTGGTGGCGGTGACGGTGGTCTCGGTCGGGCCGTAGGCGTTGCACACCCGCGCCCAGGGCACCGCGGCGCGCCAGGCGGCGAGGGTGTCGGGCGGCACGGCCTCGCCGCCCAGGACCAGCAGCCGCAGCGAGGCGAGGGCCGCGGCCTGCCTCCGGTCGAGGGAGAGCGTCAGTTCCGACCAGTAGGTGGGCGGCACATTGACGACGGTCAGTTCGTGCCGCCGGACGATCTCGGGGACCCGGGTGGGCAGCCAGGGCTCGTCGGGGCGCAGGACGACGGTGGCGCCGGTGGTGAGGGCGGGCAGCACCTGGTCCAGGGAGGCGTCGAAGGAGAAGGAGGCGAAGGCGAGCACCCGGTCGGCGGCGGTGATGCCGAGCCGCTGCCGGACGGCGGCCACGTGGGAGGCGAGCGCGGCGTGTTCCACGCCCACCGCCTTGGGCCGGCCGGTGGACCCGGAGGTGAAGATGACGTGGGCGAGTTCGCGGGGGTGGGGCCGGTGGCGGGGGCCGTCCGCGTCCGGGGTGACACCGGTGACGTCGACCGTGACGGGGGCGAGGCCGGTCGCGGTGGCGGCGGTCGCCGGTTCGGTGACCACGCAGGCGAGCCGGGCCTCCTCCGCCATGAACCTCAGCCGCTCGGCGGGCAGTTCGGGATCAAGCGGAACGTAGGAGCCGCCGGCCCGCCAGACTCCCTCGATGGCGGCGACCGACCAGGTGCCGCGGCGCAGCAGGACGCCCACCGGGCTGCCCGTGGTGACTCCGGCCGTCCCGAGCGCCACTGCGAGACCCCCGGTCAGGGCATCGAGTTCGCCGTAGGTGACGCTCTGCCCGCCGCAGCGCAGGGCGGTCGCGTCGGGCGGCCCGGAGTAGACGACCGGGGGCGGCGGCCCGGAGGGCCGGTCGGCTGCCCGGTGCCACTCCGGGCGGGGGCGGGCCGGCGCCCCGGGTCCGGTGGGCAGCGCACGGGCCAGTTCCTGCACGGGTGTGTCGGGGTCCGCCAGGACGGCGTGCAGCAGTGCCGGGTAGGCCCGGGCGAACGCGCGCATCGTGCCCGGGTCGAACAGGGCGGTGGCGTACTGCAGGACTGCGGCGATGCTGCCGTCGGTGCGCAGGGTCAGGTCCAGGAAGACGTCCAGCGGGGTCTCGGTGAGCGGCGGCTCGACGAGGGTCACGTCCAGGCCGGTCATCCGGATCGGCCGGATCGGGGTGTTGAGCAGGGTGAACGACGCCTGGGCGAGGGGATGCCGGGACAGGTCGCGGGAGCCGCCGAGCGCCCCGACGACGAGGTCGAAGGGGGCCTCCGCGTGCGCGAGGTCGGCCGGGACCCGGCCACGGACCCGGTCCAGCAGCGTGGCGAAGCCGGGCCCGCCGGACAGGTCCGTGCGCAGCACGACGGTGTTGACGAGCGGGCCGATCAGCGCGTCGGATCCGCGCTGGACGCGGTCGGCGAGCGTGCTGCACACGGCGACGTCGGTACGGCCGGACCAGTGGGCGAGGAGCGCCTGGTAGGCGGTGAGCAGCACCATGTAGCGGGTGGCGCGCCGGGAACGGGCCAGGGTGTCGACGGCGGCGACCAGGTCGGCGGGCAGATCGAAGCGGAGGACGTCGCCCGATCCGTCCCAGAGGCGGGGACGCGGCCGGTCGGTGGGCAGGTCGAGCGGGCCGAGCCCGTCGAGCCGGTCCCGCCAGTGGGCGAGCAGGCGCTCCAGGCGCTCGCCCGAGAGGCGTTCGCTCTGCGCGCGGGCGAGGTCGGCGTACTGCACGGCGGGTGGGGCGACCGGTTCGCCGCGGTAGCCCGCGGCGAGTTCGTCCAGCAGGACTCCCCACGACCAGCCGTCCACCGCGATGTGGTGCACCTCGACGAGGAGGACGTGCTCGTCGGGCGCCACCCGGGCCAGTGTCGCCCGGATCGGATGCTGCGCGGACAGGTCCACGGGGCGGCCCAGGCAGCGCTCGAACAGGTCGGCGGGGCCGGTCACGTCGGTGTGTTCGAGCATCACCGGTGCCGGTGGGTCCACGACCGGTACCGGCTCGCCGTCGACGGCCGTGAACCGGGTGCGCAGGACCTCGTGCCGGGCCACGATCGCGGACAGCGACCGTTCCAGGCGGGCGGTGTCCAGGCGGCCACGTAGCCGCAGCGCCAGCGGGAGCATCGATCCGGTGGAGGAACCGGCCAGCTGGTCCAGGAACCACAGCCGGCGCTGCGCGAAGGATGCGGTGCGCACGTCCACGTCGTTCGGTGCCCCGTCAGGGGCCGGGCCTGTTGTCACTGTGAGCCTCCCAGCCGTGTTTTGCAGCAGACTGCCGTCGGCTGGGCGCGCCCCATAGGGAAGAAGACGCAGCACCACCGGCAGACCGGGCTGCCGTTCCGGTGGGAGGCGGGCGGGCACCGTGGTCCCGCCGCACTGGACGAACACCGTCACCCTGTGCGCCCGGCGCAGCCCGGCCGAGGCCGCGGACGGCGCCTCCGGCGTCACCACCAGGCCCGCCACACTGCGGCTGGCCGTGGCGATCCCCGGCCGGATACGGCCGCCCGATCGGCTGCCGGTACGCGTCATCGGCCACGATCACGTTCACCCTCGTGCGGTCGATCCGCACCTGCTCCAGCTGTTCGGCGACTTCGGGCGGCGCACCCCCGCCTGACCGCAGCGGGCGGACCGCCTCGCCTCCTTCGCGCGTCGTCCCGGGCGGACATCGAGTGTGGGGCAGGTGCGGGAAGGTGCCCCAGCAGCCCGTGTCCGACAGATACGGGCGGGTTGTCAGGCAGGTACGGCTGGGTTCGGCCCGACGGCACCCGCTGAACGCCGGAGGGGGCAGCCGGGCGGATGGGCGCCCGACCGCCCCCTCCGGGCGGTGCGGTCAGTTCTCGGGCCGGACGAGCGTGCTGACGTCGGTGTTGGCGCCACACAGCACCACGCAGATCCTCTCGCCGCTGCCGGGCCGGTAGCCGCGACTCGGTGCGGTGGGGCGGGTGGGCGGGTCCTGGTCGGTGACGTGCCGGTCGGGGGAGGCGAGCGCGGCCAGGGCGGTGGCTGCGCCGTGCTCGACGGCGACGCGGCGGTGGTCCCACAGCGCCTGGCGGGCTCGGACGATCTCGCCGTCCGGCACGAGGACGGAGTGGACTCGGTCCTGCCGTGCGGCGTGCAGCGCCATGGCGGAGGTGCGGCGGGCGCCGAGGGAGTCGGCGGCGATCGAGTCCACGGTGACGTCGACCGGGTGGCCGGCCTCGATCGCGGCGTTCAGAGCGCGGCAGTTCTCGGGTTCCACGGCCACGGTGCGGATGCCGTGGTGCTGGGCAGCGGTGGCGACGCCGGCGAAGAGGCCGCCGCCGCCGACCGCGACCACCACCGTGTCCAGGCCGGGGATCCGAGCGTGGATCTCCTCCAGCAGCGTGCCGGCCCCGGCGGCGATCAGCGGGTGGTCGTAGGCGTGTGAGGCGAGCGCGCCGGTGGTCGCGACGAACTCCTCGCAGGCGGCCAGGGCCTCGGCGTACTCGGAGCCGACCAGCCGTACCTCGGCGCCGTGGCCGCGCAGCCGGGCCACCTTCACCTCCGGGGCGGTGGTGGGCAGGAAGACCGTGGCGCGCACACCCTGCTGCTGGGCGGCCCACGCGCACGCGAGACCGGCGTTGCCCCCGGAGGCGATGGTCACCCCGGCGTCGGGCAGGGTGCCGGCGGCGCGGTGGGCTTGGAGGAAGTTCTGCGCGCCGCGGGCCTTGAAGCTGCCGGTGTGTTGCATGAACTCCAGCGCCAGCCACACCTCGCAGGTCCCGGCGGGCCGGTCGTCCAGGGGGTCGCGGCGGACGGTGCGGATGGCGCCGGAGTCGACCGGGGTCAGGGTGACGGGGCGGACGCGTCCGGCGATCCGGTCGGTGGCGGTCTTGATGTCGCCGTAGGTGAGCTGGTCCACTTCGTCGCTCCTGCTGATGGTTGGTCACGACCGGGCGATGAGCCGGCCGGTGGGGGTCGGGCCCGGGAAGAGGGCGGACACGGTCCTCCGGCCGCCCGGGTTCGGTTCGATCGCATGGAGGTCCGCGGGGCTGGACAGCAGCCCGTCGCCCAGCTGCGGGGGCGGGCTCACCCGCCGGCACCGCTCGACCGCCTCGGAACGGCAGCCGTACGCCTCGCGGTGCTGTCCGGGACGGGGAGGCCGGCGACGCGGACGGCCGCGAGGGTGCCGCTTGGTGAAGGCCGCGCCGTCCGCCGCGCTGAACGTCGGGTCGAGCGCCGTGGTGCGTGGCATGCCGCCTCCGTGAGGAGAGTAGCCTGGCGTGGCGATACGCCGTACCGTACGCTGACTCGCATGCCAAGGCAATCCACTTCCCTGGACCTCGTGACTCCCGAACGGATCGCCGAGCAAGCCCTGTCGATCGTGGATCAGGACGGGCACACCGCGCTCACCTTCCGAACCCTGGCCGCCGCGCTGGACATCTCGGTGGCCTCGCTCCAACGCCGGTGCACCGACCTGGCCGGGCTGCTCGACCTGGTCACCGACCACCTCGCCGCTCGCCTCCCCGAGATCCCGCCCGGCACCGACTGGGCCACGGCCACCGAGCGGCGGTTCACCGCGCTGTACGAGCTGCTGACCGCCCATCCGGGCCTGGTCGCCCTGCGCGGCGGACGCCCGTGGCTCGGCCCTCACCTGCTCAAGCGCCTGGTGGAACCGCAGCTCGCCGACTCGATCGCCGCCGGCATGCCCCCCGAGGACGCGATCGTCACCTATCGGCGGCTGTACCTGCTGACCCTGGGCAGCGCGAGCTTCGTCGACCACCGCGACCCGAAGTCCGCCCAAGCCGCCACCCGCAGGGCGCTGGCCGCGCTGGACCCGGAGGAGTTCCCGGCGCTGACCGGGCACCTGGCGGCGATCCTGCCCGCGGTGGTCGACCACGAGGTCTACCACGGCGCGCTCCGCCAGCTCGTCACGGCAGCCGCCCCGGACCGGGCCTGTTCGTGACGTACACCCGGTCCCGGCTTCCTTTCGCGTGACAGGAAGCCGGTGACCTCGTACGGGCAGCGCGGGCCACTGCGTTGCCGCGCTGCGGTCGTCGGCCTCACCAGCGTCCGGCAGACGGCCCCGACCGGGACGCGGGACCTCGGCGTCTCACCCGGCCCTGCCGCTCCGCAGGTCAGGACGTCGCCCGGGGCGGGTGCGGACCGCCAGGTAGCCGGTCAGGCCACCCAGCACGATGCACAGCGGCGAGTACAGCGCGAGGTCCCAGTGCCGGAACCCGGCGGGAACGTCCCGCAGGTCGAGGCCGGACACCAGCAGGCCGCCCAGTCCACGGGCGGCCAGCACGCCGGAGAGCGTCCACAGACCCGTCCGCACCAGCCGCGAGGGGGCGAGTCGGTGTGCCGGCCGGGCGGCCGTGACCACGAGCCACGCGCCCGCGCCGAGCAGTCCGGCGACCGCCAGTGTCGCGGGGGTCGACGGCAGCCCGCTCTCATCGACGCCGACCACGACGGCCGCGAACTCGGCGCGGGTGGCCAGCGGCCAGGGGGAGACGGTCCACACCGCGTGCAGGGCGCCCGCCGCCGCCAGGCCGACGGCTGCGACTCCGGCCGCGGCGCGGGCGCCGCCGCCCGCGCCGGCCCCCGTGCCGCTTCCCGAGTGGTTTCCCGTACTGCCGCCCGCGCCGCCCGCCGAACCGAGCAGCCACTCCATGGCCTTCATGCTGCCGCCCTTCCTCACTCCACAGGTCTGCCACCGGCACCGGGGCAGTTCCATGCACCACTGTATGGATATTCCGTACAGTACTGTATGGGGCATGGCGAAGGGCAAGGTCAGCAAGGACGACTGGACGATGGCGGCACTGCGGGCGCTCGCCCGCGGCGGGGTCGCCGCAGTGGCGGTGGACGTACTCGCCAGGGAACTCGGCGTCACCCGTGGCAGCTTCTACTGGCACTTCGAAAACCGGGAGGCCCTCCTCGTGGCCGCCCTCGAAACCTGGGAGCGGCACGGTACGGCGGAGGTCATCGCGACCGTGCGGGAGGAGGCCGACCCCCTGGCGCGCGCCCGGACCCTGTTCGCCGAGGCGCTGGGGGACGAGAAGATCGCCGGACTGGAGCCGGCCCTCGCCGCGCAGACCGGCCATCCCGCAGTCGCCGAGGTCGTCGCGCGCGTCACCCGGGCCCGGCTCTCCTTCCTCGAAGAGGTGTGCGCCGGCCTCGGCTTCGGACCACGGGACGCCCGCCATCGGGCCCTCGCCGCGTACGCCGCCTACCTGGGCTGGCTCGAACTCCGCAGGACGGCACCCGACTCGGCCCCCGAAGCGCAGCTCCAGGGCCCCGGCTCCGCCGCCGCCCTCGACCACCTGGTCGACATGGTTCTCGCGCCGGGTGGCACCGGCACCGTACCGGCGTGAAGATCATCGGCGACCGCCGGCGGCACCCGGCGGGCGCCGCGGACACCAGGGTCACGCACGGTGAGGGCACGCACCGACCGCATCCGGCGTCCCGTCGTTCCACGAGACGGGGCAGCGGGAATCCTCCCCTCCCCCCGGCGTCACAGCGGGCGAACGACGTGCGACGCCACGCCGCGCACGAGCCTCCGGGTGGCGCCGTGCGCCGGCCCCGGGACCCGGCGCACGGCGGCGCGGCGACGCCTCGTCACAGCGGCTGCGCGACCGTGACCAGCCACCGCTCCAACTGCTCCGCCTGCCCCCGCATGACGTCGGGGTCGCGGAAGGTGTGGGTGAGCAAGGACGCGCCCTGGAAGACGGAGACGAGGGTGAGCGCCAGATCGCGCGCCTCCTCCTGCTTGCCCAGGAGTCGGAACTGCTCCCCCGCCCAGTCCACGTACTCGCCCATCAGTGCTGCGGCGGCCGTGTCGAGGCCGTCCTCGTGCTTGCCGAGTTCCGAGCAGAGCGTGCCGTGGGGGCAGCCGTGGCGGGACACGTCCGCCCCGGAACGCGCCAGGGACCGGGCGAACGCCTTCAGCCGGTCCAGGGGGAACGGGTACTGACGCTCCAGTGAGGCCAGTTCGGTCCGGATCGCCTCGGCGTGGGCGGCGATCACCGCCCGGACGAGTTCGTCCTTGGTCTTGAAGTAGTAGTAGACGTTGCCCAGCGGGACGTCCGCCGCGGCGGCCACCTTCGCCAGCGAGGTGCGCGCCACGCCGTTCTGGTGCAGAAGCTCGGACGCCGCCCCGACAAGCCGCTCCCGCTTGCCTCCGGCCCTGGTCCGCTGTGAGTCGGTCATCAAACCGAACGATACCTCTTGCGCAGCCGCCCTCACCTCGGTTTAAGTTAGTCATCCAACTAACTCGCGAGGAGGGCGCCGACGTGCCGGGACGGGCCACGCCACGCCGGCACCCGGCGGCAACCGCGGAGCCCTCCCCCCGACTGCACCGCGCCCTCGCCCCGCGCACCCGATCCGCCGGCCCCCGGTGCCGGCACACCCCGTCCCACCTGCGGAAGGAAGTTCCACGATGAACACCGTTTCCGAGTACGGTCCCTGGGCCGTCGTCACCGGAGCATCGTCCGGGATCGGCAGGGCCGTCGCCGAGCATCTCGCCGCCGAGGGGGTGCACCTCGTCCTCGCCGCCCGGTCCACCGGACGCCTGGAGGAACTGGGCCGCCGTCTCACCCGGGAGCACGGCGTCCGGCACCGGGTGGTCACCGTCGACCTGAGCCGGACCGACGGCGCCGCCACCCTGCTGCAGACCGTCGGTGATCTCGACGTCGGCCTGCTCGTGTCCAACGCCGGCGCGGGCCGCCCCGGCCGGTTCCTCGACCAGGAACTCGACGACCTCCGAGCCCGCCTCACCCTCAACACCACCACGCACCTGGAACTCGCCCACGCGTTCGGACACCGGTTCGCCGCCCGCGGCAGGGGTGCCATGCTGCTCGTCTCCGCCCTCGGAGCCCTCCACGGCCTGCCGCACATGGCGCACGAAAGCGCCTCCAAGGCCTACGTACTGCACCTCGGCGAGGCACTGCACCACGAACTCGCCCCGGCCGGGGTCGCCGTCACCGTCATGCTGCCGGGCAACGTGGACACACCGATCATCGACGCCCTCGGCCTGGACCGCGGGCGCCTGCCCCTGCGCCCCCTGCCCGTGGAGACCGCCGTCCGTCAGGCCTTCGAGGCCCTGCGCCGACGACGCACCACCGTCATCCCGGACCGGAGGCTGCGCGCCGCGACCCGGCTCACCCCCCGGGCCCTGTCCATCCGGATGAACGGGCGCATGCTCGAACAGGCCGCACGCAACCTCGACGCCCGCCGGCCCGCCACCGAACCGCACACCGGCGACGGAGGCTGATCGGCACCGGCCTGCTCGCACGGCTCGCTGCGGGCCGCCCACCGTCCCCCGATTGCGCCGACGGGCGGCCGCCAACCGCCAACCGGCAACCGACGACGGCTGACGGCTGACGGCTGACGGCTGACAACACCACGTCGGGAACCGCTCCCCGCCGGTGCGTCCGCCCTCCCGGGACGGTGTCCACGCTGCCGGACCCGTGCAGTGGACAACACCCCGGGCCGCGTGGTCGCCCGCGCCCGCGCCCCGGGCGGGCGGGCGGTCCGACGGGGGTCCTGTCCGGGGCCGGTCCGTCCGACAGGGATGTGTGACAGTGCGGGCCCCGCCTCGTTGAGTCCGACGAACGCGACGAGCGCCGGACGGACCGGGCGGGCAGAGCCGCGTGCTGCCCCCTGCACGGCACCCCCGCCCCGGCCCCGTCCCGCCTCGTCGCCACCGCCGGTCCGAAAGCGAAGGCTCACCCATGGCATCCCTCCCACTGCCCGGACGTCCGGGACCCCTCGGCAGTGCGACGAGCCCGCGGCCGGCGCGTGGCCGGCGGTGTTCCGAAGGCACGCGACGAGAGAGAACCCCATGGAACACCTGGTCGACGCCGAGATCCTCATGGACTTCCTGGCCGGAGACGATCTCGAATACCCCATTCCGGTGCGGATGCTGTACCACGGATGTGATCCGCTGGCGGTCCGACTCACCTTCGCCCTGCCCGGGGACACGCCCGTCACCTGGTACGTGGCCCGCGAACTGCTGCTGGAGGGACTGCTGCGGCCGGCCGGCGAGGGGGACGTCCGCGTTCTCCCGGCACAGAGCCGGCACCCGGACGCCGTGCTGATCCACGTCCGCGTCTGCGAGGAAGAGGCGCTGTTCCGCACCTCCGTGCCGCCCCTGCTGGCGTTCCTCGACCGTACCGGCATGGTGGTGCCGGTCGGCCGCGAGGATCTGCACCCGTGCTTCCAGGAGCACCTCGACGACGAACTCGACGCGATCATCCGGACCTCGCTGTGACGCGGTGAGTGCTGCCGCGGGCGAACACTCCCCCTGCGCCCGGAGCCGGACACGGTTCACGTCCCGCTCAAGGCACTCCTCGCTCACACCGCTCACGACCACACGCTGTCAGACCTCCAGACCCCGGGAATGACAGCGTCCCCGCACGACACCGCCCGACCCCATGCGCCTCTGCACGACTCCACACGCCCGTGCGCGACCCCACGTGGCACCGCACGCTCCGCGTGATCCAGCACAGCCAGGCGCGGCGCGGCAACCACGCCGCCCACCGATCGAACAGACGGTCCGTCATGCGTTCGATCCGTTCGGTGCCCCTGACAAGTGCCGCACGGCTCAGTCGTCCAGGTCCTTCCGGCCCAATCGTCACGGGTCCCGTCGCGGCCACGGTAGGGGGAGGAGGTCGAACCATGAACCCTCGTATCAGCCCGAACGAAACACCCTTCGTCGACGTGACAGAGTTCGGCACTTCGGGCGTCAGCGGAAAGTTGGGCGGCACCCTGGCCGATACCGCCGGTGTGGAACAGGAAGAGCTGACCATGCGCGCGGCACACCTGCGTCAGATGGTGAACGACCTGGCCGCCTCACACGGCCCCGGGACCGACGCGGTGTGCGAGATCGCCGTGGAGGTGTGCAAGGTGGACTGCTCCGCCGTTCTCATCGGACGCGGCGAGAGCCGGGGAGCCCTGCACACCACCGACCGGACCGCGGCGTCGATGGAGGACCTGCAGATCACGGTGGGCGAGGGTCCCTGCGTGGACGCGTGGGAGACCCGCGGACCGGTGCTCACTCCCGATCTGGACGAGCCCGAGGCGGCGGACCGCTGGCCGGGATTCGCCTCGCTGGCGCGGATCGCCGGGGTACGCGCCGTCTTCGCGTTCCCCCTCCAGGTGGGCGCCGTCCGCCTGGGCACCCTCTCGCTCTACCGCGGGCAGCCGGGTGGTCTCGGCCAGGACGAGACGCGGGACGCGCTCCTGCTCTCCGGCATCGCCGTGGACCAGTTGCTGGCCCTGTCGGAGGAAGCCGGCACGTCCGGCCCCCAGGAGATCGGTGTGGGCGAGGACAGCCTGAAGATCTATCAGGCCACGGGGATGGTCGCGGCACAGCTCGGTGTCGGCGTCGAGGAGGCGTTCGCGCGGCTGCGCGGCCGCGCCTTCAGCGAGGGCAGGCCCCTGTCCCACGTCGCGGGCGGGGTCCTGGACGGAACCGAGGCGTTCACGGCCGCAGAGGAAGGCAACCACGGTTCCCCGCCCTCCGCCGAACACGACGAGGACAGGTGAGGAGCGTCCGCCATGGCACGCGAAGAAGCACTGATCACGGCATTTGTCGATCTGGCTGACACTCTCGTCGAGGAATTCGACGTGATCGAGTTCCTCAACCGTCTCGCGGGGCACTGTGTCTCCCTGCTGGACGTCGAGGCAGCGGGCATCCTGCTGACCAACCCCCAGGGCCGCCTGCATCTGATCGCCGCCTCCAGCGAGAAGGCCCGGCTGCTGGAACTCATGCAACTGCAGGGCTACCAAGGTCCGTGCGTGGCCTGCTACACGGAACGGCGCCGGATCGACTACAACGACGCCGACCCGAAGGCGCCCGTCACGGACCTGCCCTGGTCCCGGTTCGCCAAGGCGGCCCGGCAGGAGGGGTTCCACAGTGTGTGCGCCCTGCCGATGAGGCACAACGGACAGGTCATAGGCGCGCTGAATCTCTTCCGCATCGAGCCCGGCATCCTCGACGAACGCAACGCGATGCTCGGTCAGGCACTGGCCGACATAGCCACGATCGGCATCCTGCAGGAGAGGGCGTCGCGGCAGCGCGAGGTGCTGGCCCAGCAGCTCCAGCACGCCCTGGACAGCCGCGTCATCATCGAGCAGGCGAAGGGATTCCTGGCGCACCGGCTCCAGGTCTCGCTGGACGACGCGTTCCACGCCCTGCGCACGGTGGCTCGCAACGGCAACCGCAAGCTGGTCGACGTGGCACTCCAGGTGGTCACCACTCCCGAGTCCGTCGTCCCGAGACGTCCCGTAGCAGACCCCGCGGCCGAAGAGAGCTGACAGCGGCGCCGGTTCACACGAACCGGCGCCGCCGGGGTTTCGGCCCCGCATCACCCGGAGGACTGAGAATCGAACAGACCGGCCAAGTGCCCCGTTCCCCCGCGCCGACGGCCGATACGGAGCTAACGTGGCTGGTGAACGGGCCTTCACCCAGGTGACGGGCTTCATGTCAGGTGCCGCTCCAGACCCCGGCGGACGCAGGACCAAGGCTTTGCCTCGGCCAGGAGCACTCGTGCACCTCCACACCGTATGCACCGTCCATCCCGACCACGTCCTGGTGTCCCTGCACGGTGACGCGGACGTGCTCACCGCGCCCCTCCTGCGCCAGGCGTTCGGCACCGCCCTGCGCCGGGCCGAACACCGCTATGTCGTCGCCGATCTGTGCGGTGTCGACTTCATGGACCACAGTGGTGCCCGTCCGCTCGTCGAGGCCGACCAGATCCTGCACGTGCAGAGCAGACGCCTCTGGCTGGCCTGCCTGCACAGCCGTACCGCCCGCATACTGCGCGGCATCCGGCTCGACGACTACTTCCCCGTCCTGCCCGTGACCGTCGCGGTGCCACGGTGCCAGCACTTCGATCCCGGGTGGCGGCGCTGGACGGCGGGGGGCGACGGGGCCGGTGGCTCGGACGGCATGGATCGCCCGCTGCCCCGTCCGTCCGGCAACCGGGACGCCTGGTGACGGACCCGGGGGTGCCCCGGCCGGCCCCGGCGGCGCGCCCTCCGTGCCGCCGGGGCTGCGTCGCCGGGGCGCCCCCGGGTGACGAACCCGTGCGGGGCGTCACGGCACTAGCGGTAGAAGCGCACGGCGTCGGCGGTCCCCTGGGCGTCGAGTTCCAGCACACCGCCGTCCGGGGTCACGTACACCGTCCCCGCGGTGAACCTGTGGTGCCCGGTGCCGTCCGGCAGGCGGGTGACCGGGGTGACGGCGCCGGTGCGCGGGTCGATCCGGAGGAGCTGGGCCGGTCCGGAGGTGGAGACGGCGTACACCGTGCCGTCCTTCCCGGCGGACCGGGCGAGCGCGGCACCGGGGCGGCTCCACAGCTTGACACCGGTGGTGACGTCGTATCCGCCGATCCCGTCACCGGCGGAGTCCTCGGCCGGGGTGACCAGGACGTCGCCGACGAGGCGTGCGGAGCGGTCGGCGTCCGACTCGTTGCCGGACAGCACGGCGGTGTTGCCGACGGCGAGCTTGCGGGTGCCCCCGGAGGAGGTGAAGACGCGGACGCTGTCCTCCGTGGGGGTGTGCAGCGAGGCGATCAGCGGTGAGCCGGTCAGGATCTGCTTCACCACGGTCCGGGTGCTGCCGGTCCGGGTCCACAGCACCTTCCCGGTCTCGCCGTCGTACGCGCTGAAGGTGTACTTCTTCTGCTGGTCGGCGCAGTAGTCGTTGACCAGGACGACGCCCTCCGCGCCCCAGTCGAGGGCGTTGCAGTAGGCGCCGCGGGCCCGGTAGCCCCAGACCCGGTGGCCGGTGCGGATGTTCAGGCCGCCCAGGAAGTTCTCGCTGACGACGGTGGCGACGTCGCCCTGGACGAAGGTCTGCGTGGCCGTCGCGGTGGGGTGCTTGCCGTCGACCAGGGGCACGCTCCACAGGATCCTGCCGGTGGCGGTGTCGACGCCGGCCAGCGAGGTGCAGGAGTGGCCGTCCTCGCCGAAGGCGACCGTGCCGATGCCCTGGTCGGCGGGGCGCGGGGACATGGCGCACGGCACGGTGCCCTGGACCGTGGGGGTGGTCCGCCACATCTGCTTGCCGTCGGACAGGCGGTAGGCGCTGACGCCGCCGCGGGTGGAGGCCCGGACCAGCAGCGTGCCGGTGTTCCAGCTGCCGACCAGTTCGTCGTCCGAAGCGGGCGCGGGCACCCGCCAGGCCTGCGTGGCCTGCTGCGTCGCCACGGGGACGGTGTCCGCGTCCCGCAGTGCCACCGCGGTGCCGCTCGCTGCCGCGAGGACGGCGAGGGCCAGGACGACCTTCATCGCACCCCGGCCCCGGCCGCGCCGCTGCGCAGGCGGGGCGTCCGCGGCCCCGGTCACGGCGGCAGGCGAGGACACGGTCCCGGAGCCGGAGGCCGGGGAGGCCGGCATGCTTCCGGTCGGAGGGGCCGGGGGGGCCGGCTCGGCGAACGGAGCGGGCGCCCCGGTGTGCGGGGCGGCCGCGGGCGTGGGGACCGGTGCCGCGGCCTGCTCACGGCCGGGAAACGCTCCCGGCCGGTCGGAGCGCGGCCGGTCGGGCTGTACCCGGCGGACCGGTTCCGCCGTGACCGGCGTACGCGGGCGGAATGCCCAGCCGGGTTCCGGATCCTGGGAGCCCTGCCCTGCCGACCGTTGTTCCGTCATCTCGTCCTTCCAACTCCGCTCGGTCGTCCGCGCCTGAGCGGAAGACACCGCTGACGCCCCATCGTCGATTCGTGCCGGCCGGGCCCGCCGCCCGGCCGTCCCTGCGGCCGGACGGCGCCGGCCCGCGGATTCAGTCGCCTGTGAACGGGTGGCCGAAGCCCGCCCGCGCGGATTCCACGCGGAAGGCGGCCTGGGCGCCGAGTGAGGTGTCGATGCGCCAGTCCGTCGGTTGGGAACTCCCCGGCCAGGTCTTGCGCTGGTCGTACCAGACCAGGCCGATGACGCCCGCGTCGTGGGCGCCCTTGAACAGGTCCCGGATCTGCGCCTGCTTGCTGCTGCCCTGCGCGACCCCGGTCTCGGTGATCAGTACCGGCTTGTCGCAGAAGCGGGCGATCTCCTTCAGGGTCGGGGTGAACAGCGTGGAGAAGGCGACACCGTCCACGGGGCCGTAGTAGCCGACGACGCCGACCCAGTCGACGTAGTCGTTCCCGGGGAAGTAGGTGTGCAGTTCGCCCTTGCTGGCCGTGTCGACGACGTGGGGGTTCCACACCCAGATCACGTTGGTGACGCCGAGTCGGTGGAAGACGTCGTGGAGGTGCCGCCAGGCCCCGACGAAGTCGGAGGGCTCCTGGTGGCCGGGGCCCCAGCCGTTCCACGGGCTGTTCATCTCGCCGGCGAAGGAGAGGGCCAGCGGCCCCCGGTAGGCGGCGACCTGGCGGGCCAGCCTGCGGATGTAGGCGTCCTCGGCGCCCTCGGCGACCCGGGCCAGCGAGGTGTCGACGGGCACGAGGGCGAGCATCGGAAGCTGGCCGTGCTTCCAGAGGAAGGCGTTGCCCTCCGGGTCGAAGTCCTCTCCCCAGGAGGTGTAGTACTCACGTATGTCGGGGGCGCGCCCCGCCTGTTCCGTGAACGTCTTCACGATGCCGTACTGCCAGGGCGTCTTGTTGTCGACGACGCCCAGCATCCTGCCCGACGGGCGGAGCATCGACGACACGTCGAAGGGGGCGGTCGCGGGGGAGGCGGACGCCCTGCCCGTCTCCCGGGTGTCCCCGGCAGCGCCCTGGCCGCCGAGCACATAGGCGGCGACGAGGCCGGCGATGGCGAGGGCCACTGCGGCCAGGAGGTAGCCGGGGCGAGGACGTCTGGCCATGCGTGGGGCATCCGATCGGCAGGTGGACGGGGTCGGGGGCCCGGATTCTACGAGGCCTCCCCATGTTTTCCATATCTTGTCTCGATATGATCACAGGCCGCCCGTCAGAGCATGACAATTCGAACATCCGGGCCCTTGTACATAGTTAGCTCCAGTACTTTCAACGCGCTCTGGAGTCCGCGGCGACGCGATCATTGAAAGCCGAGGTCCTCGGTGACCAGCCCATCCCCGCAGCCCGACCCGTCTCCCGTCTTCGTGGACCGGACGGGGCGGCGCGGCCGGTTTCTGCGTGGAGCCGGCTGGGTGTTCGGCGTGGTGTGCGTCGGATGCTTTCTGGCCATGATCTCCGGCCTGGTGGGCACCCAGTCGCAGGCCCCGCCGTTCGCCGTCCCGGGCACGGCCGACACCACGCCGCCCAGTCAGTTCGTGAACGCGCCGCTGCCGGCACCCCCGAACTCCTCGCGCACGGCCGGGCACACGGCCGAGGCGTCAGCCGCCCCGAGCCCCTCCGCCACCGACGTCACCTCCGCCACCGACGTCACCTCCGGCACCGACGCCGCCTCCGGCACGGGCGGCACCACCACCGGCAGTGGCACCGGGGCCCCCTCGGGCACGGGCACGGGCACGGGCACGGGCACGGGCACGCCGAACGGTGACGCGGGTACCGGAACCGGAACGGCCACGGGGTCCGGAACCTCCACCGGCACCGGCGGGGACACCGGAACCGGTGGCGCCGGCAGCACCGCGGGGACCGAAGGCGCCGGGACCGGGACCGGAAGCACCGGCACGGCGGGCACGACCGGCAGCACCGGCAGCACCGGCACCGGCGGTACGGACGGCGGCGCCGGCACCACGGACACCGGTGGCGGCACCTCCGGCACCACTGCGGGTGCCGACTCCGGGGCCGCCGACCCGGCGGCAGCGCTCCCCTGACCCCGACCGGCACCGGCCACGACCGACACTCCCCCGCCCCGCGAAGACCACCACCTGGAAGTGCATGTCCCGCCACCAACGCTCCCGGCGTTCCCCTCTGCGCTCACGCCGACTCGCAGCGCCCCCCTTGCGCTTCTTCCTGCCGCTCACCGTGCTGATGACGCTGATGGCGCTGATGGTGCTCCGCGGCATGGCGAACAACGAGGTCTTCCACGACGAACGCACCGCGGTCTCGGTGGACAAGGGCACGGTGCCGCCCGGTGTGCTGCAGGGCGGGCCGGTCGTCGACGCGCGCGGTGACAGGAACGACCATCCGGTCAGCTACACGATCCCCGAGAAGACGGTGGTCCTGAGTTTCGACGACGGCCCCTCCGCGCAGTGGACGCCCAAGATCCTCACGGTGCTGGCCGACGAGGACGTGCGGGCCGACTTCTTCGTGACCGGCTCGATGGCGACCCGCAACCCCGAGTTGATCCGCCGGATCGTGGCCGGCGGACACGAGATCGGGCTGCACACCTTCACCCACCCCGACCTCGCACTGCAGACCAGCACCCGGCTCACCTGGGAGCTCGGCGAGACCCAGCTCGCCCTGGCGGGCGTGGCGGGCATCCACACCACCCTGTTCCGCCCGCCCTACTCCTCCACCGTCGACGCCCTCGACGACTGGAGCTGGCCGGTGACCAAGGAAGTCGGCGCCGACGGGTACCTGGTCAGCTTCATCGACAAGGACACCGACGACTGGAAGCGGCCCGGTGTCGACGCCATCGTCAAGGCGGCCATGCCGGACCTGCCCGGCCAGGGCGAGATGGTGCTGATGCACGACGCGGGCGGCAACCGGTCGCAGACCCTGGCCGCGCTCCCCCTCATCATCAGGAAGCTCAAGGCCGAGGGCTACACCTTCAAGACCATCGGCGAAGCGCTCGGCACCGGCCCCGCCAACACCCGGGTCGACGGATACGACCTGTGGGCCGGCAAGGCGTTCCTGTGGTGCACGTCCTTCGCAGTGCGCCTGATGCCGTGGCTGGTCGTCCTGCTCGCGGTGGTCGGGACCCTGGTGTTCCTGCGCTTCGCCCTGATGCTGGTGCTGTCGGTCATGCATGTCCGGCGCACCCGGAAGCGGGGCTTCACCTGGGGTGATCCGGTGACCGAACCGGTCACCGTGGTCGTGCCCGCCTACAACGAGCAGGAGTGCATCACCAACACCCTGCTCTCCCTGGCCAGGAGCGAGCATCCGATCGAGGTGATCGTCGTCGACGACGGGTCGACCGACGATACCGCCGCCATCGTCGAGGAGCTGGACCTGCCCATGGTCCGGCTCATCCGGCAGCCCAACAGCGGCAAGCCGGCCGCCCTCAACACCGGTGTGGCCGCGGCCTCCTACGACCTGGTCGTCATGATGGACGGCGACACCGTCTTCGAGCCCTCGACCGTGGGCGAACTGGTGCAGCCGTTCGCCGATCCGCGGATCGGAGCCGTGGCGGGCAACGCCAAGGTCGGCAACCGCGACACGCTGATCGGCGCCTGGCAGCACATCGAGTACGTCATGGGCTTCAACCTCGACCGCCGGATGTACGACGTGCTCGGGTGCATGCCGACCATCCCCGGCGCCGTCGGCGGCTTCCGCCGCTCCGCGCTGGAGCAGGTGGGCGGGATGAGCGACGACACGCTCGCCGAGGACACCGACGTGACGATGGCCCTGCACCGCGGCGGCTGGAAGATCGTCTACGCCGAGAAGGCCCGCGCCTGGACCGAGGCGCCCGGCAGCCTGCGCCAGCTGTGGTCCCAGCGCTACCGCTGGAGCTACGGCACCATGCAGGCGATGTGGAAGCACCGGCACGCGGTGCTGGAGCGGGGCGCGGCAGGGCACTTCGGCCGGGTGGGGCTGCCGTTCGTCGCGGTGTTCATGGTGCTCACGCCGCTGCTCGCGCCGGCGATCGACGTCGCCATGCTCTACGGGGTGATCTTCGTCGACCCGTACACGACACTGGCCGCCTGGTTCGGCGTGATGGCCCTCCAGGCCGTGTTCGCCGCGTGGTCGTTCCACCTGGACGGCGAGAAGTACTGGCACCTGATCACGCTGCCCGTGCAGCAGGTGGTCTACCGGGTCCTGATGTACATGGTCCTGCTGCAGTCCTGGATCACCGCCCTGACCGGTGGCCGGCTGCGCTGGCAGAAGCTGCGCCGCACCGGCGAGGTCGGCCTCGACGTCACCATGGGGGAGATGCCGTCATGAGCACCACGGAACCAGTCCGGGCCGGATTCACGGTCGACTCCGACACCATGGCCCTGAGGGCGTTGCCCGGCACCCTGATCACGCCCTCCGGACTCGTGCTACCGGCCGAGCCGGATCCCGCCCCGGCCGAACCCGTGACCCGGAAGCCGGGCCGCGACCGCTACCTCGACCTGCTGCGGGCGATGGCGCTGGTCCGGGTCGTGATCTACCACAACTTCTCGTGGACCTGGCTGCCGCTGGTCTTCCCGTCCATGGGCGTGATGTTCGCGCTCGCCGGGTCGCTCATGGCCCGGTCCCTGAGCCGGCCGGCTCTCGGCGTCATCCGGTCGCGCCTGCGCCGTCTGCTTCCCCCCATGTGGATGTTCGGCGCCATCGTCGTACCCGCGATGATCCTCGACGGCTGGGGCCCGGACTACGACGGGCATCCGAACTGGTGGTGGGGCCACCTCGCGTTCTGGATCCTGCCGGTGAGCACCCCTCCGTTCGCCGACCATCTGGGGGGTTTCGGCGGGCACCTGCCGGCCACGTGGGCGGAGCAGATCGTGGTGCCGCTGTGGTACCTGCGCGCCTACCTGTGGTTCATGGTGCTGTCGCCGCTCATGCTCAAGGCCGTACGCCGGACGCCCTGGGTCACCATGGTGCTGCCGCTGGCTCTGTCGGCCGTGCTCAACTCCGGCCTGGTCGACCAGTCCGGCCGGATCATGGAGACGGCCACCGACTTCACCACCTTCGGTGCCTGCTGGATCCTCGGCATGGCCTACCACGAGGGCGTGTTCCGCCGCATACCCGCCTATGTCGCACCGTCGATCGCGCCGCTGCTGCTCGCCGTCGGCTACTGGTGGCTCCAGCAGGCCCCGGTCGACCAGCCCCGTATCGGCCCCGACATCGAGACGGTGCCGCTCGCGCAGGCGATCTGGTCCTTCGGCAGCGTGCTCCTGCTCCTGCACCTGAGCCCGTCCTGGGAGAAGTGGCCGCCGCGGCTGGAACGGTTCAACGGACTCGTGAGCCTGCTCAACTCCCGCGCGGTCACCGTCTATCTGTGGCACTCCGTGGCCCTGGTGCTGACCGAGCCGCTGATCGAGCCGCTCTGGGACAACACGTTCTTCTACACGCATCTGCACTGGCTGCTCACCAGCCAGTGGTTCCCGCTGATGGTCGCCGTCCCGCTGATGGTGCTGTCGCTGCTGCTCTTCGGCTGGGTCGAGGACGTCGCCGCCAAACGCCGTCCCCGGCTGTTCCCGTACCCGCGGCGGCCCAAGGGCCAGCGGCGGAAGTAGTGCGCCCGGGCAGGACGAACCGGGGCAGAACCCCGCCGCCTCCGACGATCCCGACCGCGTGTGACGAAGGCCACAGCAGGGGGCGGACTTTTCGCTGCGCGCACTGATTGATCTGCGCATCCCCTCCGTACGTTCTGATGACCGGGCTGCTCACGTCAGGAGGCGCCATGCCCATCTCCCGCCAAACGATCGGCACCGTCGTCGTCGGCGGCGCGCTGGTTCTGACTCTCAGCGCCCTCGCGTACCCGTCCATGCTCGGCGTGCAGAACGCCAGTAACAACCAGAGCCGCATCATCGCCAACACCGAGTACGGCCCGCTGACCGAGGCCGACCGAGACTTCGTGGTCAAGGTGCGCTCCGCCGGACTCTGGGAGTACCGGCTCGGGGAGGACGCGATCAAGCAGGGCGCGACCAAGCCCATGCGGGAGGCGGGGGAGCATCTGGTCGTCGGACACGCTCTGCTCGACGAAAGCTGCCGAAAGATCGCTCCGGTACTGAACATCACCCTGCCCAACGAGGCCACCGCGCAGCAGCAGCAGTTCGTGGCCACCGTGGAGTCCAAGTCCGGCATGGAGTTCGACTCCACCGCCGCCAACATCATGCGCGTGACCCACGGCCAGATCTTCCCGGCCATCGCCAAGATCCGTGCCACGACCCAGAACACACTGGTACGCCAGCTCGCCGACCAGGCCAACGAGGTGGTCCTCGACCACATCGCGTCGATGGAGAAGACCGGCCTGGTCAACTTCGACCAGGTCAACTTCCAGGAGACCACGCCGCCCAAGCTCCCCCAGAACCAGCTGACACCACCCGCGCCGCAGCCGGGGTCCCCCATCGTCAAGCTCGCGGCGCCCAAGGGCATCAAGAACTTCTACTCGACCACCGTCCACGTGCCCTGACCTCCCCGACCGTCCACGGACGCACCCCCATGCGTACACCGGAGCCACACGGCGGAACCGGTAGCGGCAGCGGGCACCGCCCCGTGTCCACCCGTCGGCCGGCCGGGCACGGCGCGCCGCTGCTCCCCGTCACCGATGCGCGACGCACCCTGCGCGGCCCTCGTGACCGTGGCGCGGATGCCGCCGGAGCCCGCGTGGTCCCCCAGGCCGCCGCTTCGGCGCCGGGGCACGAACCGGGACTCCCCGGCCCACTGGTACCGCAGCAGGCAATGTTCGCCCCGTCGCGGCGCCCGCCGCGGCACTAGGCTGAGGGCCGTGGCGAGAGTGCGGTTGAGTGTGGCCGAGCGGCGGGAGGAACTGCTCCGGGCCACCGTCGAGCAGATCGAGGCACGGGGCGTGGCGGCGGTGAGGATCGCCGATGTGGCCGCGGCGCTCGGGGTGAGCAACGCCCTCGTGCTCTACCACTTCTCCACGAAGGAGAGGCTCGTCGCCGCGGCGTTCGCCCACGCCGCCCAGGACGATCTGGCCCGGCTGCGCCGTCTGCTCGGGCGCCGGACCACCGCGCTGCGCAGGCTGCGTTCCGCTGTGCGCTGGTACGCGCCGACCGGACAGGCCAAGGGCTGGCGGCTGTGGATCGAGGGCTGGTCCGTCTCGCTGCGCGAGCCCGCCCTTCGGGAGGTCACACGCGACCTCGACCGGCGGTGGAAGGCCTCGATCGCCGAGGTGGTCGCCGAGGGTGTCGCGGCGGGCGAGTTCACCTGCCCCGACCCGGCGCAGACGGCACTGCGCCTGACCGCCCTGCTCGTCGGCCTCGCCGTGCAGATGACCGCCTATCCGGGCGCCGTGTCCCGGTCCCGCGCGCAGAGTTGGGTGGACGAGGCCCTGGCACGCGAACTGGGCTTGGAGCCGGGGACCCCGGCACCGCCGCGCTGACGTGGGACGGTCACCCCAGGACGCCGGCCGGAGGATGCGTGGAGGGCACCGCGGGGCATCCGTCACCGGCGTGGCCGGTACGGCGGAGCTCCGACCGCGGGTGCGGGTGCCGGGCTGGCCGCGGTGGGCGCCGGAAGGGCGGGCGCGGTGGGCGCGGTCGGGTGGTCCGGCCACTTGGGCGCCGGGCCCGGCGGACGGTGTCGGGCCCGCCGGAAAGGATCGACGGAGGGGATTCCCCCGTGCCGGGGAACCGCGCGACACCGGCCCGGCGGCGGCGCGCCCGGGGACCACGGCTCCGGCGCCCGGCCGTCCCGCACGCCCCGCACCGTCGTCAGGCCACGGAGGCGATCCGCGTCCTGATGTCGTCCGGGGACAGGGTCCCCTTGGCGGTGACGTGGTCGCCGGAGGACTCCCCGCGCAGCCGGCGCCCGATCCAGGGCACCAGGTACTCGCGCGCCCAATGGACGTCATCACGCCGCACGTCCAGGGTGCCGCGCGGCGGCAGCGGCGGCCACGACTGCTCCGGGTCGGCCGGCACCGGGAGGCCGAGTGCCTGCCCGGCGCGCAGCGCCACCCGCGTGTGCCCCTCGGGCGAGAGGTGCAGCCGGTCGTCGTCCCAGGCCCGGCGGTCCTGCACGGACTTCAGCGACCACAGGTCGAGCACCGGGCAGCCGTAACGGTCGGCGATGGCCCGCACATGTCCGTTGTAGGTGGCGATCTTCCCGCGCAGGTGCTTCAGGAGCGGGACGCCGCGGGTGTCGAACCCGGTCGTCACCATGACCGTGCCGGCCGCCTCGGTGAGCAGCGCGATGGCCCGCTCGAAGCGCTCGGCGACCTCGTCGGGGTCCGTGCCGGGGCGGATGATGTCGTTGCCGCCCGCGCAGAACGACACCAGGTCCGGCGCGAGTTCCGCGGCCCGGGGAAGCTGGTCGGCCGCGATCTGGTCGAGTAGCTTCCCGCGCACGGCGAGGTTCGTGTAGGTGAAGTCGCCCTCCGGCTGCCGGTCCGCGAGAAGTACGGCGAACCGGTCGGCCCAGCCGACGAACTGCCCGTCGGGGCCGGGGTCGCCGACGCCCTCGGTGAAGCTGTCCCCCACCGCCACGTACGACCCGATCACTGCCCTGCTGTCACTCTTCGAATCGTCTGCCACAGCCGTCCATGATTCACCCTCCAATGTGACCTACGCGACCGTAGGCAGGGGTTGACGGACGGTGAGATAAGCCACTCTGCAAGCTGGGCCGGACGGGGAATAGATCGTCGCCCCGGGCATGCCGGCAGGCCGGACCCGGGGATGAGGTCCGGCCTGCGGCGGTGCGTGGGTGTGGGTTGCGTCAGCCGACGGCCAGGCCGTGCGAGCGCAGGTAGGCCACGGGGTCCACGTCGGAACCGTAGTTCGGCGTGGTGCGGATCTCGAAGTGCAGGTGCGGGCCGGTCACGTTGCCGGTGGCGCCGGACAGCCCGATCTGCTGGCCCGCGCCGACGGTCTGGCCGGCCGAGACCGACAGCTGCGACAGGTGGGCGTACTGGGCGTAGTAGCCGTCGTGCAGCTTGATGACGACCTGGTTGCCGTAGGCGCCGCCCCAGCCCGCGGAGACGACGGTGCCCGACGCGACGGCCTTGAGGGAGGTGCCGGTGGGGACGACGAAGTCGACGCCGGTGTGGTAGCCGCTGGACCACATGCTGCCGGCCACGTGGTAGCCGGTACCCACGGAGGCGCCGGCGACCGGGAGGCTGTAGCCGGTGGCCACGGCGGGCTTGGCGGCGGTGACGGTCTTTGCGGCGGGCTTGGCCGCGGAGGACTTGGCCGCCGAGGTCTTCGTGGACGGCTTCGCGGCGGACGGCGCGGAACTCTTGCCCGTCGCCGCCTTCTTGCCGAGCACGAGCTTCAGACCGGGGTGGATCAGGGACGGATCACTGCCGATGGCCGCGCGGTTGTCCGCGTAGAGCTTCTTCCAGCCGCCGTTGACGTGCTGGTCGTGGGCGATCTTCGACAGGTAGTCGCCGGCCTTGACCGTGTAGTGCCGCACAGCGGTGCTCTTCACGGTCGCCTTCTTCTGGACGACCTGGGAGACGGCCTTTTCCGGAGCCGACTGCGGCGTGGCGGCGTGGGCGCCGGTGGCTCCCAGCAGCGGGAGGGCGAGTGCGGCGCCGCCGGTGCTGGCGACGGCGATGGAACGGGTGAAACGCAGAGCCTTGGGACGGCGGTGCTTACCCTTCGCGGGCATGGCGAATTCCTCTCCGGCGCCTGCGAGGTGAGCTGTCGGGTGCGGACTGGAGATGTCCGGCCGCGCGCTCGGCGCGACTTGACCCCTAGCCGTTCCGGAGACCGGAACAGGCGGTCGAACCTGTGGGTCCCCCGCTCCTGCCGGGCACGGGTGAGTGTGTGCGGGCCCCGGGCGGCGGCAGGATTCGGCGTTCCGCCCGGATCGGTGTGGAACGTAAGCGAGCAAGACGCACAGGGACAAGCGCGGGGTTCCACGGGTACCCATTTCGCATGATCGGCGGACAGAATTACCGGTCACCCTGCGTGAATTCCGCGCCGCGCACCTTGACCAATTCACCAGGAAAGAGGCACGAATTACGTGAACATGCCGCGCGACGGACGGTCACGATTATGACGCTCCTCACGCAGCCGCCCGCCATGCCCCCTTATTCCGGGCCGAGTTGGAACGAAGTCAGCAATTCGGACAGAAGAGCCAGATGGGACGATGGCGGAGAAGTCTCGCGCCCGGGTCACATCTCACGCCGATCGGAGGTCCACGGCGCGGCAAACCGTCCCTTCGGTGAACTTCGCACGGCTCGCCGTCGGCAGCGAGACGGACGGCACGGGCGCGCCCGTGGGTTCCGGTGGCGGCCACGGGCGTCCCGCCGCAGCCCCCTGAAGCATCACGCCCCCTACGCACACGAACCGTACGATCACGCACCGCCATCATCGCCAGGCACGCACCGGCTCGGCAACGCCTGTGGAAAACCCGCCGCACCACCCCGCACGCCCCCTGCGTGCCCCTGTGGGCAACCCGTTGCCCCAGGTATCCGTGTCGTATGGTCGAGAGGCATCCCCGCCGAGCCGCGCCGGCGGGCCGAGTGGGAGGAGCCCTTCGTGACGCAGCAGGTGCCGTCGACCGAACCGGAGCTGGCCGGAGTGCGCAACTTCCGCGACGTGGGCGGGCTGCCCACCGCGGACGGGCGGCGCATCCGCCACGGAGTGCTGTTCCGCAGCGGTCACCTCGCGCACGCCACGCAGGAGGACGCCTCGTTCCTGTCCTCGCTGGGCCTGCACACGATCTTCGATTTCCGCAATGCGGCCGACCAGAAGCTGGAGGGCCCGGACGTCGACCTGCCCGGCGTGCGGAACGTGAACCTGCCGCTGAGCGACCCGGCGGACGGCGCCGAGTTCTGGAAGATGGTGCGCGACGGCGACATCGGCCAGCTCCGCGCCATCCTCGGCGACGGCAAGGCCGCCGGCCGGATGGTCACCTCCTACCGGATGATCATCCGGGAGCGCACCGCCGAGCACTCCCGGGTCCTGCACGCGCTGGCCGAGGACAGCGTCCCCGCCCTGATGCACTGTGCGGCGGGCAAGGACCGTGCGGGGCTGTCCATAGCCGTCACGCTCCTCGCGGTCGGCGTGGAACCGGACGCGATCCTCGCCGACTACCTGGAGTCCAACGCCAAGCACCGCCGCTACAAGGTGCACCGCAGCAACGGATCCGGCGACGCCTACTCCCCCGAGGTCATGGAGTTGCTCAGCCCGCTGTTCGACGCGCGCGCCGAGTACCTGACGGCTGCGGTCGAGACCATCGAGGAGACGTGGGGCGGCGTGGAGACCTACCTCTCCCTGGGGCTGGGAGTCACCGCCGAGACCCGAGAACGGCTGCGGGACCGCCTACTGGACTGAGCATGACCGGCGGGGGCGCTACTGCCCGGCGCCCACCTCGAACAGCAGCCAGATGAACGCGGCCAGGACGTGTCCCACCGCGATGTAGATGATCAGCCGGATCCACAGGCTGCGGGGGAACCTCTCCTCGCGCTCGCTCATGGCGTCTCTCCAGGGGTGGGGCCGAGGCACAGTGCGGCCGTCGGGCTCTGCAACAGTGTGTGGACGAACAGCAGCTCCACCCCGTCCGCGTCCTGCGCGGCGAGGCGGTGCGGGGTCAGCGAGTCGAAGTGCGCGCTGTCGCCGGGTGCGAGCCGGTGCGTGGTGTCGCCCAGGCGCAGCACGAGCCGCCCGGTGAGGACGTACAGCCACTCCTCACCGGGGTGCACCCGCACGATGTCGCCCTGGGAGCCGTGGGGGACGTGGACGCGCAGGGCCTGCATGCCGCGGCCGGGGGCGCCGGCCTGCCAGTAGGTCCAGCCGCCGGCCGCCGTCGGCTCCATGCCGGCGTGGCGCACGACGGCGTCGCGGTCGGCGACCGTCTCGCCGAGCAACTCCGACACGGTCGTGCCGTAGATGCGGGCCAGCGCGAGCAGCATCGGCAGCGAGGGCTGGCGCTGTCCCGTCTCCAGCCGGGAGAGGTGGGCGGGCGACAGGCCTGCGGCGCGGGCCGCGGCCTCCAGGGTGAGACCGGCCCGGCGCCGCAGGGCCCGCAGCTGCGGCGCCACCACGCTCAGGGCTTCGGGGGAACTCATGCCTCCATTCAGCCCGAGGCTTGCCCCTGCGGCAAATTTCTTGCCTCAGAGGCAAAGGGGCCCGGTCAACGTCCCGAGACCGCCTGTTTGGCGAGGGTCTTGCCGAAGTCCCAGACGAGGCCGCCACCGTTGTGTGCGTCGTCCATCACGGCCCTGAACGCGCCCACGAAGCGGTCCACGTCCCCCTCGTCGATCACCAACGGCGGGATCAGCTTGATCACCTCCAGGTGGTCACCCGAGACCTGCGTGAGGATCCGGTGCCGCTGGAGCAGGGGCACCACGACCATCTGCGCGAACAGCCCCTTGCGCGCCGCCTGCAGCATCGCCCACCGGCTCCGCAGCCGCAACGACCTCGGCCGCCCGAACTCCACGCCGATCATCAAGCCCCGCCCCCGCACGTCCGCCAGCAGCTCGTACTCCCCCACCAGCTGCGCCAGCCGCGACTTCAGCAGCTCGCCCGTCGCGCGCGCACGCGCGACGATGCCCTCGTTCTCCATCACCCAGAGCACCGCCAGCCCGGCCGCCATGGCCTGGGCGTTCGACCCGAAGCTCGCCGAGTGCACCAGCACCCGGTCCATCGACGAGAAGACCTTCTTGAAGATCCAGTCCCGTCCCAGCGTCGCCCCGACCGGCACGTAACCGCCGGACAGCGCCTTCGCCACGCACACCAGATCCGGCTCCACGCCCTCATCGTGCTGGTAGGCGTAGAAGTCACCCGTGCGGCCCAGACCCGTCTGCACCTCGTCGGCGATCAGCAGCGCCCCGTACTTCCGCAGGAGCTCCTGCGCCCCCCGGAGATAGCCCGGCGGCGCCTCGTGCACGCCCTTGCCCTGGACGGGCTCCACGATCAGCGCCGCCACGTCTCCCCGCCGCAGCTCTCGCTCCAGGGCGTCGAGGTCGCCCAGCGCCACCGCCCCGTCCGGCAGCAGCGGCCCGAACCCGTCCCGGAACGACGCCTCGCCGTTGACCGACAACGACCCCACCGTCAGCCCGTGGAACGCATGCTCGCAGTACAGCACCCGCGACCGGCCGGTGGCGCACCGGGCGAACTTCAGCGCCCCCTCCACCGCCTCGGTCCCGCTGTTACCGAAGAAGACCCGATCCAGATGCGGACTGTGCACCAGCAGCCGCTCCGCCAGCAGCCCCGGCAGGGGAGGGCAGTCGAAGCGCGTCAGGTCCGCCAACTGCAGGTCCAGCACGTCGTGCAGCGCCTGCCTTACCACGGGATGGTGCCGGCCGAGCCCCATCACCCCGAACCCCGCCAGCATGTCCAGGTAGTCGTTGCCCCCCGCATCCCAGAAGTGCGCGCCCTCGGCCCGCTCGTACACCTTGTCGAAGCCGATGGTGTGCAGCATCCGCGGCAGCTGATGGTTCAGATACCTGCTGTGCAGCTCGTAACGCTCGGCGCCGCGCGCGGCCAGCAGCGCACCCAGGTCGAAGGGGGCGGCCTGCGACGACGCGGATTCCGCGGTGGTCATTGCTGTCTCTCCTCGGGCAACTGTTCCTCGTCGGCCGGGCCGGTGTCCCGCACGGCCAGGCTCGCGCTGATCCGGCCCGCCACCTCGACGGGGGTCAGCCCGATGTCGGCCAGCACCTCGCCCCGCTTGGCGTGCGCGAGGAACTGGTCGGGGATGCCGAACCGCCGCACCGGCACGTCCACGTCGGCGTCGCCCAGTGCCAGCGCCACCGCGCCGCCGACCCCGGCCGCGCGGCTGTTGTCCTCGACGACGGCGACCAGGCGGTGTCCGGCGGCGAGGCGGGGCAGCGCCGGATCGACGGGCTTGACCCAGCGGGGGTCGACGACGGTGCTCCGGATGCCCCTGGCCCGGAGCAGCTCGGCTGCCCGGAGGCAGACCGGCGCCATCACGCCGACGGCGACGAGCAGCACCTCGGGGTGTTCGTCGCGGTGCAGCACGTCCAGGCCGCCCACGCGGTCCACGGCCGGGATCCGCGGTCCCACGGACTCCTTCGGGAAGCGGACCAGCGTCGGCGCGTCGTCCACGGCGACCGCCTCGCGCAACTGGGCACGCAGTTGGTCGGCGTCGCGCGGCGCGGCGATCCTCAGGCCGGGGACGACCTGGAGGATCGACATGTCCCACATGCCGTTGTGGGAGGGACCGTCGGCGCCGGTGACACCGGCACGGTCCAGCACGAAGGTGACACCGCACCGGTGCAGGGAGACGTCCATCAGCAGCTGGTCGAAGGCACGGTTGAGGAAGGTGGCGTAGACCGCGACGACCGGGTGGAGGCCGCCGGTCGCCAGGCCGGCGGCGGAGACGGCGGCGTGCTGCTCGGCGATGCCCACGTCCCACACCCGGTCCGGGAAGCGTGCGGCGAACTTGCCTAGGCCGACCGGGTGCAGCATGGCGGCCGTGATGGCGACCACGTCGTCCCGTTCCTCGCCGATGCGCAGCATCTCCTCGCCGAAGACCGACGTCCAGGACGGGCCGGCGGCCGGGGTGAGCGGCTCGCAGGTGCGCGGGTCCATCACGCCGACGGTGTGGAAGTGGTCCTCCTCGTGGGCGAGGGCCGGTTCGTAGCCGCGCCCCTTCACGGTGAGGCAGTGCACGAGCACGGGCCCGTGGAAGCGCTTGGCGCGCCTGAGCGCCGACTCGACGGCCTTGATGTCGTGGCCGTCGATCGGGCCGACGTACTTCAGTCCCAGGTCCTCGAACATGCCCTGCGGGGCGAAGGCGTCCTTGAAGCCCTTCTTCGCGCCGTGCAGGGACTCGTAGAGGGTGTTGCCGACGACCGGGGTACGCAGCAGCACGTCCTTGCCCCAGGCGAGCACCTTCTCGTAGCTGTCGGTGGTGCGCAGGGTGGCCAGGTGGTTCGCGAGGCCGCCGATGGTGGGGGAATAGGAGCGCTCGTTGTCGTTGACGACGATGATCAGCGGCCGGTTCTTGGCCGCCGCGATGTTGTTCAGCGCTTCCCAGGCCATGCCGCCGGTGAGGGCGCCGTCGCCGATGACGGCGACGACATGGCCCTTCTCCCCCTGCACCTGCCGTGCCTTGGCGAGCCCGTCCGCCCAGCCGAGGGCGGTGGAGGCATGGCTGTTCTCGATCACGTCGTGCTCGGACTCCTCGCGCGAGGGGTAGCCGGACAGGCCCCCCTTGCCGCGCAGCTTGGAGAAGTCCTGACGGCCTGTCAGCAGTTTGTGCACATAGCTCTGGTGGCCGGTGTCCCAGAGGATGCGGTCGACGGGCGACTCGAAGACCCGGTGCAGGGCGATGGTGAGTTCGACCACCCCCAGATTGGGCCCGAGGTGGCCGCCGGTCCTGGTGACCGCGGTCACCAGGAACTCGCGTATCTCTTCGGACAGTTCGCCCAGTTCCGCCTCGGACAGCGCCTTCAGGTCGCGTGGTCCCCGGATGTTCTCCAGCATGCTCACCCTCGGCCCCCTCTCGGTCCGTGCCGTGTTTTCAGCTCACCGTGACTGCCGGTTTCCCCGTGTCCGCGAGGGAGTCGTGCTCCGTCTGCGCGGCGATCTTCATCGCCTCCTCGATGAGGGTCTCGACGATCTTCGACTCGGGGACGGTCTT
>NZ_JADWYM010000050.1 GCF_022414535.1 Streptomyces sp. MUM 2J | reverse complement strand
GAGCTGTTCCCCCGCCGGCGGTGCGACGGCGCGGCGGCGCCGCCCGGTCGGCGCGCTCACGGGGTGCGGCTGCGGCGGGGTGTGGTCACCGCTCTGGTCGTGCGGTACGGCGTCGTGGCGGCCGTGGTCGATCGGTGCGTCGGCGGGCGCACCGCCGGCCGGCGCGGGGGAGCTCCCCGGTACCGGAGCGGCATCCCCGGGCACCGGAACGGGACCGCCCGGCACCGGGCCGGTGCCGGCCGGTGCCGCGGACTCCTGCGCGGCACCGCCGTCCGGCCGGTCGGCATCGGCCGGCGGAAGGGCGAACACGGTACGCGGCCCGGCCTCCTGCGCCGCGGCACGTTCCGCCGCGGCGGCGAGGGCCCTGCGGCGGCGCCCCGTCGGCTGCTGCTCCGCCGAGGCGGAGGCGTCGCCGGCGGCCGGTGCGGGCAGGGCAGGGGGCAGCGCCTGCTGCTGGTCGCCCGGTGCGGGCATCCCCTGCGGCGGCACGGCGCCACCCAGCCCGGTGCCCGAGGCCGCGGCGCCCGCGGCATGCTCGTCGGCGGTGACGACGGAACCCTCGACGCCCGCCCCTTCTCCACGGCCGCCGGCCGGCTGCGGCTCCGCCCGCGGTTCCGGCTGCGGCTGCGCGATCGCGCGGCGCCGACGCCCCGTACCGCCGGAGGCCGCAGGCTCGACGGCCTCGGCGGGCAGCTCCTCGGCGGCCACCGCGGCCCGCCGGCGCCGCCGCCCGGTCGGGGGAGCGGTCTCCGCCCGGCCCGCCTCGGCGGACGGCGCCGCCACCTCGCTCTCCAGGAAGGCGTCCACGGAGGACCGCCGCGCCCGCCGGCGCCCACCGCCCCCGGAGGCCTGCTCGGCGCCGGACGACCCCTCCGCGACGACCGGAGCCGGGCCGGGGACCGCCGCGGAACCCGATGCGGGCGCCTGGCCCGCCCCCATCGGCGCCGCCTCGATCTGTGCCGGTCCCGTCTCGGCCGGGGCGGCCGCCACGGCGCCCGCTCCGGCGCCGATCGGCACTTCGAGCACGTACGCACTGCCACTCATGCCCGGCACCTCGTGCGTCTGGAGCACGCCGCCGTGGGCGCGCACGATCCCGCGCACGATCGGCTCGTGCACCGGATTCCCGCCGGCGTACGGCCCGCGCACCTCGATGCGCACGACCTCACCGCGTTGCGCCGCCGCCACCACGACGGTGTTGTCCATGTAGCCCCCGGCGGACACGGGCGCGTTGCCGGTCGCGTCGACACCGGCGACATCCGCGACGAGGTGCGCGAGGGCCACGGCGAGGCGCTGCGGGTCGACCTCCGCCTCCAGGGGCGGCGCGTGCACGGCGAACTGCACCCGGCCCGGCCCGATCAGCTCGACGGCCCCGTCGACACCGGCGGCGACGACGGCGTCCATCATCACCTTCGTACGGGAGACCCCCTGGCCGTCCGCGTCGAGCCGCTGGTGGTCGAGGACGTTGTCGATGAGCGTGGTCATCCGCGAATAGCCCGCGGACAGATGGTGGAGGACCTGGTTCGCCTCCGGCCACAGCTGCCCGGCGTCGTCCGCGGCGAGCGCCGCCAGCTCGCGGCGCAGTTCGTCCAGCGGCCCGCGCAGGGAGGTGCCCAGCAGGGTCAGCAACTGCTCGTGGCGTGCTGCCAGCGCCTCGTACCGGTCCTTCTCACGCTCCCCGAGCGCCGCGTACCGCTCCTCGCCGGCGGCCAGCTCCTCCTCGTGCTGCTCCCGCAGCTCCTCCAGCTCGGTGACGTGCTTCTGACGCAGCGCGGTGAGATCGGAGGCGTGCTCCTCGGAGAGCCGCTCCAACTCCTCGGCGTGTGCCTTCCCGACGGCCTCCTTCTCCGCGGTGAGCTTGTCGAAGGGGCGGCGGTCGCTGAAGGTCATGACGGCGCCGACGAGCTGGTCGCCGTCGCGCACGGGTGCCGTGGTCAGGTCGACGGGCACCTGGTCGCCGCTCTTGGACCACATCACCTGCCCGCGCACCCGGTGCTTGCGGCCGGAGCGGAGGGTGTCGGCGAGCGGTGACTCGTCGTACGTGGAGGGCGACCCGTCGGCCCGGGAATGCAGGACGAGCGTGTGCAGCTCCTTGCCGCCCAGCTCACCGGCGCGGTAGCCCAGTATCTGGGCGGCGGCCGGGTTGACGAGCACGACCCGCCCGTCGGTGTCGGTGCCGACGACCCCCTCGGACGCAGCCCGCAGGATCATCTCCGTCTGCCGCTGCGACCGCGCCAGCTCTGCCTCGGTGTCGACGGTCCCGGCCAGGTCGCGCACGACGAGCATCAGCAGCTCGTCGCCGGTGTAGCCGTGGCTGTCGTACGCCTGCTGGCCGTTCTCCAGGTTTGCGCTGGTGACCTCGACGGGGAACTCGCTCCCGTCGGTCCGCCGCGCCATCATCCGGGTCGGCTTGGTCCGCGCGCGGGGGTCGATGTGATCGGGCCGCCGCATGGACCCGGGGATCAGCTTGGAGTCGAACTGCGGCAGCAGATCCAGCAGCCCCCGCCCGACGAGCGCGGTGCCCGGCGCCTCGAACGCCTCCAGCGCTATGGCGTTGGCGTTGACCACGGTGCCGTTGGCGTTGACCAGCACCAACGCGTCGGGCAGCGCATCCAGTATGGCTGCGAGGCGAGCAGCGCCTCGGGGTGGCCTGCTGCTCACGAGACGCTTCCTCCCTGTTACCGCACCTTGCCGACCGCTCGGGCCATCTTGCCAACCGGCCCGCGGCGTGTCACGCGAGGGAGTCTAAGGGCAGCGGTTGCGCCCGCGACGAGGGATGAGAAGGAGGTCGCACGACGAAGTGACACAGAACGTGTGACCGGATCTACGACACCGGTCCTGACCGATCCACGCCGCGGTCCACCTCCCGGTCGCGACGGGGCCGAGCCCCGGCGCACCCGTCCGGGCCCGCGAGGCGCCGCCGCCCCACGGCCCCACCCGCGACCCGTCCGCGCCGTCCTGCGGGCCCGTACGGTGACCCGTCCTGTGATCCGTCCTACGGCGAGGCCTCGGACAGGGGACCGATACCGGCCGTCGGAACGGCGGCCCCGGTCAGGGCGCCCGCATCGCTCGGGGGAACGGCATCGGGCAGGGGGAGGGCGCCGCCCGGGAACGCGCCGTTCAGGGAGGTGGCACCGGGTGCGGTCATGTCCGGCAGCAGCGGAACGAACCGGTCCCACCGCTCGATCTCGCACCCGTTGCCCCGCCCGAAGACGGCGTCGACCGGTCGCCCGTCCCAGGTCCCGGTCACACGGGCGGTGGCCGGCCCGCCGTACTGCATCGTGCAGACGGACCCCTCGGGCACCGGAGCGAAGGTCTCCGTCCCCCACCGCGTGTTCCGCTCCACCGCCCGGCACGCCCCGTCCACGTCCGGGTGACTGCCGCCGCCCGGGTGGCAGGACAGCTCGTACGTCCCGTCCCTGCCCGCGCCGGCGTGCCGGACCTGGACGACGAGGTGATCGGCGGAGGCCCCTCCGGCCCCGGAACGGGTGGGCGACGACGGGACGGTGGACGTGGTGGACGTGGTGGACGCGGTGGACGTGGTGGACGCGGTGGACGCGGTGGACGCCGACAGGGTGACTACGGAGACGGCAGTGAGCAGCGGGGCGGCGGTGCCGACGAGCAGCCGGCGCACCCGAGCGGAGAAGGGAGCCATGCCCTGACCAACGCTCCCCGCCGTGTGACGTTGCGGCACGCGCCGCCCACCAGGGGCAAGGGCTTTGCCCTGGGCCCCGCCTGCCTAGTACCGTGGGAGCCGATTGGTGACACGACGCTCGGCTGTGTCATCATCTGCACGCACCACTCGCGCTCACGCGGGCGGTTGTGCTGGAGGCGTCGCCTAGTCCGGTCTATGGCGCCGCACTGCTAATGCGGTTTGGGCCTTCAAGCCCATCGAGGGTTCAAATCCCTCCGCCTCCGCCGTATCCATCAGGGAGTCCCGCCGGCATCGCCGGGACTCCCTGATGCGTTTCCGGATCTCCGCCTCCCACCCCCTCCGCCACAGGGGCGGCACCGAAGATCGTTCCTTCGACGCGACGCGGCGATGCCCTCCACCCTTCCCCGGCCCGTACCGACCCCGGCGTACGCGCCGGCACCGCGGAACAGCGACGCACCGGGCACTGCCTCACCGCCTACCGCCTCCTGCCTACCGCCCCGCCGTGCCGCGCGCCCACGACTCGGCCCGGGCGACGGACTTGGCCGGACGCCTCGCCGCAACGGCGCGCGGGCGCATCCCGGCACGCCGAACACCTCGACGGAGCCCCGGCGTCGCAACTCCGCGCCACATCGACCGCGCTCGCCACGCCCGCCCACCGACCCCACCCCGAAGGACGCGCGGAACCGTCACCGCCACCCCCTTGCGTCGACGGGGCACACCCCCGACGGAGACGGCTTCCTCCTCCGCGCCACCCTGTGGGAACCCTGCTTCCCGGGCGGTGTCACTCAACGCCCCAGTTTGACGTTTTCGCAGGTCAGGTGGGCTGGAGGAATCGGATTTCACATGTCGGCGGCAGTCATGTAATGTTCTTCCTGTCGCCGCGAGCGGGCCGAAAGGACCGGAAGCGAAGGCAAAAACAGAAAACAAGCACTCGTAGCTTAACGGATAGAGCATCTGACTACGGATCAGAAGGTTGCAGGTTCGAATCCTGCCGAGTGCGCAGCATGTCAGAGGCCCTGTGGAGAGATCCACAGGGCCTCTGCTTTATGCCTTGACGGCAGTGTTTGACGTTGAGGTTGAAAGGGTGGGGTGACAGTGGGCGTTGGCGGTGCTACATCCTCGTCATGAGGTACGCGGATGGCGGCGGTCTGACCGCGGTGGGGTGGGTTAAGCGTGAAGCAGTGCGCTTCGAGGCCGCGGAGATGTTCGAGCAAGGTGTGCGGCCGCCGGAGGTGGCCCGCAGGTTACGGGTGTCGCGGAAGTCGGCGTACGCCTGGCACGCCGCCTGGCGCCAGGGCGGCAAAGCAGCTCTGGCGTCCAAGGGGGCCGGCGGCTTCCCCTGTCAGCTCAGCTACGCCCAGGCAGAACGCCTGCAGGTCGAGCTGGAGGCAGGGGCGGCCGCGCACGGCTGGACGGAGGACCAGCGCTGGACGCTGGCGAGGGTCGCGGAGCTGATCCACCGCCTGTTCGGCTACCGGTACACCCCGCGCGGGGTGTCGTACCTGCTGCACCGGCTGGGCTGGTCACCCCAGGTTCCTGCGCACCGGGCCGTCGAGCGGGACGAACAGGCCGTCGCCGCGTGGCGGACGGAGCATTGGTCACGGGTAAGAGGACGGCCCAGCTCCTGGGCGCGTGGATAGCCCTTGAGGACGAGGCCGGGCAGGACCTGAAACCCGGCAAGGGTCGTACATGGTCGCAGCGAGGTAGGACTCCGCTGGTCAGAGTGGTGGGCAAGGGTTCTGGTCGGGTCCTGATGGCCGGGATGATCTGCGTCAGACCGGGCCGCGAGACCAGGCTGATCTACCGGACTCAGACGCCATCCGCTTTCCGAACGCGATCGCTTGGTTCGGGCTGGGTGGGCATGAACTGCGGCTGACGGCGGGAGAGATGCGGACGGTTCGTTCGCTCGCGTCGCTTGTGGAGGTGGCTGGTGCCGTCGGTGCTCGGTCTGCTGGAGGCTCGGGAGAAGAAGGTGCGGGAAGAGGTCGCACGGTTGCAGGAGGAGGCCGAGCGGGTGCAGGCCGCGCTCGGCGAGGCGGAACGCGCGCTTCAGCGTCTGGTGGATGCCCGTGCAACGGTGACCGAGGTACTGGCCGAGCCGCCTGCCGCGGTGGCGGAACCAGTGCGGAGTGCGGTGACGGGATCGGTGGTGCCGCACCGGACCGAAGGCATGGCGGTGTCGGTCCTGGCACCGGATTACCAGCGGATCGTGTCGGTGCTGGAGTCGGAAGCGGGCGTGGAGGGCATGCGCTGCCAGCAGCTGGCTGCGGCCCTGGGACTTCAGGCGGTGCCCGCGAAGGTCGAGGGGCTGCGGTCGAAGGCGAAACGCCTGGTGGAGAGGGGATGGGCCGTGCAGGTGCGACCCGGGGTGTTCACCGCGCTCGTGGCGCCGTCCGGCTGAACGCAGCAGGGCGGCGCCCGGCCAGGCGGCCGCTCATGAGCATGGTCATGGACCACAGCACCATGTCAGATACCTCCATCATCACGAACCGCTTCCTTCAGTTGATCACCTGACCACACCCCGACAACTCACCCTCACCCGGCAGTTCAGGACGTCTCGCTGCCTGAGAACGCACGAGCCCTGCTACCTCGCCGCCCGACGCGGCAAGAAGCGGGCCCTGGCCGCCCTCCAGCACTCGATCCTCATCTCCGTCCGGCACATGTTCACCCGCGGCACCGAATACGCCGACCTCGGCGGCCGGTACTTCATCGAACGCACCGGCCGGGCCAGGAAGACCCGCCGTCTGGTCAGCCAGCTCAACCAACTCGGCTACCACGTCACCCTCCAAACGGAAGGAGCCACCTGACCAGCGGCTACGGACACACGGATGGTGGATTTTCGAATCAGTTTTCGTCTCATTCATCGCCGTTCACGGCCGTTCAGACGAGACCGGAGGGGGTAGACGCTCAGACGACCGACCGCTCATGAACGCAGGACGGCCCCGTCCGAGACCCTCGGCCCCACCACCACAGTTGGAAAGCGTGTTGGGGGGAGCCGTCCTGACATGAACGGCTGGGGACGCTTCCCGCAACCGTGCGGAGTCCGCCGAGATCACGGAGCGGGTGAGAGCAGGGAGTCGCGATGCAAGCGGCCGATCCCGGCGGACATCTCGTCAAGGTGACGCGAAAAAGGCTGAACCTGCGCCCGCCTCCGAACCGGTCTGAGATCCTGGAGACCGATCGAGAGGGGTCGCACGTATGGAGTGGAAGACGCACGGTGAGCGACAGATCTACACGAACAAGTGGGTGAATCTGTGTCTGGCCGACGTCCAGCAGCCTGACGGGCGCAGGTGGGAGTACCACGTTGTTCGCCTGCGGCACCTGGCCGTGGCCGCCGTGGTCAACGACCGCCAAGAGGTCCTGATGATGTGGCGGCACCGCTTCATCACGGACTCGTGGGCGTGGGAGTTGCCCATGGGCCTGGTCGAGGAGGGCGAGACTCCGGAGGAGGCTGCGGCCCGTGAGGTCCTGGAGGAAACGGGCTGGCGCCCTGGCCCCATCAAGCCCCTGATCTACGCCGAGCCGGCCAATGGCATCACCGACTCTCAGCATCACGTCTTCCGCGTGGACGGCGCGACCTACGCCGGACCTCCAACGGAGAAGAACGAGTCCGACCGCATCGAGTGGATTCCCCTCTCAGAGGTGCGGGGCATGATCGACCGCCGAGAAGTCGTCAGCAGCGGCTCGCTCGTCGGCCTGCTGTACCTGCTCATGGATGAAGCGATCCGCTAACTGGCGGGAGGAGTTCCCGTAGCCGCGCCTCGAAGGCCAGGGCTACGGGTTCCTGCCTGTGTGGGGCCAACTGGTCGTAGAACTCCCTGAGATGGCCTGACACTCGTTCGGAGGCCACTGCCGACGCCGGTTCCAGTGCTTGCGTGGCGGTGTCGCACGCCTGGGCGAGCTTGCCCTGATCCAGCTGCGTACGGGCAAGCCAGAACGAGTGAAACGCCCGACCGCGCTGGTTGGTGCGGGCCTCGCGCCGCAACGCGTCCGCGATCAGGGGGTCGGCGGTCGCTGATCCTGCACACGCGGGAGTACGCGAGGTCGTGCGAGCGGTACGCGGGCCGCTTCCTGCACCACAACCCGAAGCCGGGCGGTGGCCCCCGCGACCTGCTGATGGTCATCACCGCGGCGCGCGCCATGAAGGCGGCCGGGTTCAAGGTCTTCGACGACTTGTGGACCGTGGACGGCACGAACCTCGCGCAGTGCGACTCGGACTGCGGCCGTCCGTACGGTCAGGACTACCAGGAGTAGGACACGACAGCAGCGACGCGGCCGGCCTCGACTCGTGGTCGGCCGCGTTCGCCCGGAAGGAGAACAGACGTTGCCCGGGTCACCCGCTGAACTGCCGATCGTGGTGCTCGACGCGCTCATGCCCACGTCCCAGCGCCTGGTCCTCGACCGCCGGGGCTCCATGGTGTGGGAGGTGGAAAGCCATCGAGGCCGCTACGCCGTGAAAGTCGGCTACCCGATCGAGGCCACGGCCGAATGGGCCGCCCAGCCCTGGACCGCCCTCGCGCCCGCACGCGAAGGGGCCGTCCTGCTGCGCCTCGGCCTGGTCGACCTCGCGTACGGCGAGTGGGAACGTGGCACCTGGAACTTCCAGCCGTGGCACGAAGGGCCGGACCTGCACCAGCTCTGGGAGCCCTGCCGTAGGCCGGACTCGTCCATCGCACCGCACACCAGCGTGGCGTTGGGCTGCGTCGAGGCCCTGGCCGAACTGCACGCAAAGGGCTGGGCGCACGGTGACGTACAGCCCGCCCACTTCATCATCGGCCCGGAACGAACGCACCTCATCGACCTCGCCTTCGCCCGAGGCGGCCACGTGCCCGAGGGGTACGACTTCCCGTTCCGCGGCTGCCTCGTCCACTACGAGGCACCGGAGATCGCACGCAGCGTGCTCGACACCGGAGAAGCCGAGCCGACGCAGGAAGCAGACGTGTACCCGCTCGGCGCCTCGTTGCTCATCTCCGCCACCGGCTGGCGGGCCGTCGAGTACCCAGACGACGCTCCACGTCCCGTCCAGAGAGAAGCAGTGGCCGAAGGCCGACGCCGACCGGTCAAGGCACCCGGAGAGCTGGGCAAACTGGTCGACACGATGCTCAGCCACGCCCCCGAGAACCGGCCGACCATCTTCGAGGTGGGCAAGGCCCTGAACTGCCTCTGAGACGCCATCCGCTTACCGATCAGCGGGTTGGTCTGGTCGAACAGGGGTCTTGATCGGGTGATCGCGGTGCGGTCGGCGCATGAAGGCAGGGCCTCTTGGTAGCTCGGGGTTGTCGAAGCCAACGAGCACAGGAGGCCCTGTTGCCGCAGTCTTTCGCGCTCGCGCCCGTGGAGTCCAACGCGCCGTCTCGGTCGTGTGACTGCCTCGCGCACAGGTTCGGCAATGCGGCGGACGGGCCAGACCGTGTGCGGTGTTACGGCTCGGACCTGACAGACGCGGAGTGGCAGGTCATCCGGCCGTTGCTGCCGGTTCCGGCATGGTTTCAGGGGCGGGGAGGCCGGCCGGAGGGCTATTGCCACCGCGTGATGCTGGACGCGGTGCGCTACGTGGTCGACAACGGCGTCAAGTGGGCCAACCTGCCGGCGGACTTCCCGCCGTACCGGCGGGTGCACGCCTTCGCCCGCCGCTGGCAGGTGACGGGTCTGCTCGCCGAGTTCCACGACCGGCTGCCCGACCGCGTGCGCCAGAAGGAGGGCCGCACGGTGGACCCGACGGCCGCGATTGTGGACTCGCAGTCGGTGCGGGCAGCGGCGAATATCCCGCGCTCAACATCCGGCTGGGACGGCGGAAAGAAGGTGGGCGGCCGCAAGCGGCACCTGGTGGTGGACTGCCTCGGCCTTGTCCTGGCTGTCGCGGTGAGTGCGGCGAGCGTGCAGGACCGCGACGCTGGCGTCCCTCTGCTCGCAAGACTGCGCGAGATGTACTTCTCCATCCGCCTGGTGTGGGCGGACGGCGGCTATTCCGGGCGGCTGGTCGTCTGGGCTGCCGAGAAGTGCCGGCTCACCGTGGAGGTCGTCAGACGCTCCGACGACACCAGCGGGTTCGTGGTGCTGCCGCGCAGGTGGGTGGTGGAGAGAACGCTGAGCTGGCTGATGCGTTCGCGTCGTCTGGTGCGTGACTACGAGACGCTGTCCGTCGTGCACGTATCTGACGACGACGCCAGCACCCACCACGCCAAGCCCTTACGGGAGTTCTGCAACCGCAACAGCGACTGGCTCACCATCGTCAAGCTCCCGCCCTACGCACCCGACCTCAACCCCGTCGAAGGCGTATGGGCCCACCTGAAGAAGTCCCTGGCCAACCTCGCACCCCGCACGATCGACGACCTCACCCCACTCGTGAAGAACCGCTTACGCGGCATCCAACGCCGACCCGAGATCCTCAACGGCTTCATAGCCGAGACCGCACTCGGTCCGGAGCCTCCGTAGCCTGTCACCCCACCCTTTCAACCTCAGCGGCAACCGGTTGGACGCTGCTCGTCGGGTGCGGCCGGCACCCGTCGCCTCAGCTCGGTCGTCGAGACTCCGTGGACCGTGCGTCTGGTGATTGAGCGCCCGACGGGCAGCGGCAACAGATTGAGGGTGCGCCTCTACGTGATCCGTCGAGTGGCGCCGGCGCTCAGGCGCCCCAATGTTCAGCGTGCTCCCGTAGGTGCTTGTCGAGTTCGGGCGGATGGAGTTCGAGCGCTCTCACGGCTGACGCGGTCAAGGCGACTCGCACTGGCGAGAAGTCTCCTATGTCGGGATCGTCGAGCTCAGGGCCGCTGCGGCGGGTTGTGTCCAGGTCCAGCACGTCGGCGCGAAAGCAGTTCTGTACGACGGTGACCTTGACGCCCGGCTCGGTCAAGGTCAGGAACTCGCTCGCAGGGCCGATCGTGGCACCGATCTCTTCCATCACTTCGCGGCGTAGAGCCGCTTCAAGGTCGGTGTCCTCAGCTTCGACGCCCCCACCGACCATCGTGTAGTAGGAGGAGCCCCCGGCCGTCCTCGACGCAGGAACACCAGCTGACCGCCATCGATCAGAACCGCACGAACGTTGTGACGGACCTTCATATGCGCGACGGTAGTGCGTCCACCCCGGCGAGGAAGCCCGACCCCACCTCCGCGTCGCCGCGCCGCACGTCCGCCGACGGATGCCAGCGCTGCACGGACTGCTCAGCCCGGGTGCGCAGCTTCGCATCCGGGTCCTCCAGCAGTCCGACCGCCGCCCGTAGCGCCACGATGCCGCCGCGCGCGTCGAGCAGCCGGAACGCGCTGACACGGACGTGCCGAGGTGCTCGGAGCCGGCGCGCTCCAGTAGCCAGTCGGCGGGCAGTTCCTTTGCCAAGGGCAGCAGGGCGGCGGCAGTCTCGCGGACGACACAGGCGGCGGGGTCGTCGAGCAGCGACCGCAGTGGCTTCGCATCCACGCAGTCCAGTGCCCGCAGCCCCGCCACCGCCCGCGCCCGCACCCCGGCCACCGGGTGCCCAAGAAGCGGCCACAGCAGCCCGGCGTCGTCGCGGTTCCCGCACTCGGCCAGCCCGATCACCGCACCGGGCGGCAACTCAAGGTCGTCCGGTGCCGTGCACCGCTGCCGGTGCCAGGCCACCGGATCACCGCCCAGTTGTCGTACGACATACCGGGCGCAGGCACGCACGAGCGCGGACCGGTCGCTGAGAAAGGACTCCGCCTGCTCCGCCTGCCCCGCCCGCCGTAGTCCGGTGACGCCCGCTGAACGGGTGCGCGGGTTGCGCGCGGACAGCAGTGCTGGCAGCACCTCGTCGTACGCCTCCTCGTCCCCCAGAGCCGCGAGCGCCGCTGTGGCACACAGGTCCTGGACCGCGGCGTCCTCGTCCCGGGCGGCCGCGCGGGCCAGCTCAGGAACTGCGGGCGGTACCGGGCCACCTCACGCACTCCTGCGTCCAGCGTGAGCCAGTCACCGGGGTCGGAGACGTCGAGCGTGCCCTGAAGCGGCGCAGCTCCCGCGAGCCGCGTCGCTGCCGCCGTCCCGTCCCCGGTGTCCTCAAGCATTCCCGCCCCCTCCAGCATCCGTACCGGGTGATCGCAGGACGCGGGGTTGCCGCAGGGCGCGCGAGACGAGGCCCGTGATCGCCGAGGGCCGTGGCTCGGCACCCTGCCCGAAGTCTCGTACCCGCTGCCTGCTCCTTGACGGCCCCACGGCCGCGTGGGGGTCCCCGGGTGGCCTGCGAATCCCGTCCCGGCTTCCGGGGCACGGTTTCCGGGGTCCCGTTCCGGCTGTCGGGCTCCGGCAGTGGACCGTGTCCGGTGGGTCCGTGGGCCGTCGCGGTGGGCCGCACCTGTGCGGGTGCGTGATCTGGATCACGCGATGTCACAGCCGTCACGTGCCCGGTGTCTTGAGGTCGACCCCCTGGATACGGGGGAGGGCGTTGTGAACCTCGAAGGAGACACCATGGCTGAGAACACCGATGTCGTCGTCGTCGGGGGCGGGTACGCCGGCGTCATGGCCGCCAACCGCCTCACCCGGCGCGACGACGTGACGGTGACGTTGGTCAACCCGCGTCCGGACTTCGTCCACCGGGTCCGGCTGCACCAGCTGGTCTGCGGGTCGGGCGACGCCGTGGTCGACTACCGGGAGGTGCTGGGCGAGCGGGTCCGGCTGCTCGTGGACAGCGTCGTGCGGATCGACGCGGCCGGACGCGGCGTGAAGCTGGCGAGCGGCGGCACCCTCGGTTACGACTACCTGGTCTACGCGGTGGGCAGCGGCAGCGCCGATCCGGGGGTGCCCGGCGCGGCGGAGTTCGCCCACCCGATCGCCACCTACGAGGAGGCGGAGCGGCTGCGCCCGGTGCTCGCCGCCGCGCCCGCGTCCGCCGTGGTGACCGTGGTCGGAGCCGGTCCGACCGGGATCGAGGTCGCCGCCGAGCTGGCGGAGGAGGGGCGGGCGGTGACCCTGGTGTGCGGCGGGGTGCTCGGGCCGTACCTGCACCCCCGGGGCCGCCGGTCGGTCGCCGGGCGGCTGACCGCGCTCGGGGTGACCGTGGTCGAGGGCCCCGGGGCCGTCGTGAACGCCGTGACCGGTGATGCCGTCCGCCTCGCCGACGGGCGGACGCTGCACAGCGACGTGACCGTCTGGACCGCGGGTTTCACCGTGCCGGAGCTCGCCGCGCGCAGCGGACTGAGCACCGACGCCCTGGGACGGTTGCGCACGGACGAGACCCTGACGAGCGTGGACGACGAGCGCATCGTCGCGGCCGGCGACTCGGCTGCGCCGTCGGACCTGCCGCTGCGGATGAGCTGCCAGGCCGCCATGCCGCTGGGCGCGCGGGCCGCCGACACGGTGCTCAGCCGCATCGCGGGCGAGCGGCCGAGGCCGCTGCAGCAGGTGTTCGCGGGCCAGTGCATCAGCCTGGGACGGCGCGCCGGCATCTTCCAGTTCGCCCGCCGTCACGACGTCGCGGTGGGTTTCCACATCGACGGCCGCACGGGTGCCAGGCTCAAGGAGCTGGTGTGCCGCAGCATCATCAAGCAGCTGGCCGACGAGGCACGCAAGCCCGGGGCGTACGGCCTGCACCGCGTCCCGGGCGGGGCCAAGCGTCGGCAGATGCTCGACACCGGTTCCGCTGCCGCGGCGGGTGCCGCACCGGTCGCGGCGAAGCACACGGCCTGACCGGCTCCGACGGAGGGAACCAGAGATGAGCGAGCACGTCACCGACCCGGCCACGCAGGCATTCGTCGCCCACCGCGGCCTGCTCTTCACCGTCGCCTACGAGATGCTCGGCTCGGCGGCCGACGCGGAGGACGTCCTGCAGGAGACCTGGCTGCGGTGGGGCGGCGTGGACCTGGAGCAGGTGCGCGACCAGCGCGCGTACCTGGTCCGGATCACGACCCGGCAGGCGCTGAACCGGCTGCGCACCCTGAAGCGCCGCAAGGAGGCGTACGTCGGACCCTGGCTGCCCGAGCCGGTGCTCACCGCACCCGATGTCGCCGAGGACGCCGAACTCGCCGAGAGCGTCTCCATGGCGCTCATGCTCGTCCTGGAGACCCTGTCGCCGACGGAACGTGCCGTCTTCGTGCTGCGCGAGGTGTTCGGCGTCGACTACGAGGAGATCGCCGCCGCGGTCGACAAGAGCACCGCGGCGGTCCGCCAGATCGCGCACCGCGCCCGCCGGCACGTTGATGCCCGCCGCCCCCGCGAGGCGGTCTCGGCGAGCCGGACCCGGACCGCGCTGGAGTCGTTCCAGCGCGCGGTCGAGACCGGGGACCTGCAGGGTCTGATGGACGTGCTCGCCCCCGAGGTCGTCCTGCTGAGTGACGGCGGCGGCGTCAAGCAGGCCGCACGCCGGCCGGTCGTCGGCGTCGACAAGGTGGCCCGGTTCGTCATCGGCGGCTCGGGCAAGGCCGCCGGCACCTTCACCACCCACCCCGCCACGGTCAACGGAAACCCGGCCCTCCTCTTCCGTGTGCACGGCGAGATCGACGGCGTCATGGCGATCCGGGTCGAGGGCGACCGTATCGCCGGCCTCTACTACGTCCGCAACCCGGAGAAGCTGACCCGCATCGGGTCCGAGACCCGGCTCACCGTGCGGTGACCACGGGCGGCGCGGGTCGGTGACAGCAGGCGGCTCAGGCCGGGGCGGGGAGGGGCGGGAGGGGGCCGCGCCGGTCCTCCCCGCGCCCTGCGTCGCCCCGCGGCTCGCCTGCGGTCACCGGCCCGCGAGCCGCCCTGTGCTGCTCCTGTGGGTGAACGTGCGCCGGGCGTGCCGGGGCCGGCGGTCGGTGCGCCCGGCCTCCGGCCCGGTCCTGCGGGTCCTGCGGGTCCTGCGGCTCCCACCGTGGCTGTCAGTGGCGTCCCCTACGCTCACGGGTGATGGCACAGACATGGCATTGCACCGGGCTGCGGTGGTCGTCGGGCGTCCCCGTGCTGGGCTGGGACGGAGGGCACAGCAGTGCGCTGAGCCGGGGGAGGACCGTGGCCTTCGGGGTGGCCGAGGGGAGTGCGCGGATCTGCGTCGGGGCCCGTGGGCATGCCTGTCCGGCGCGGGCGGAGGTGCCGGCGCGCAGTACGGGCGCCCGGTGCGAGGAGTGCGCTCGGCTGGAGCGGGCGCACAGCGTCGCCGCCGACACGATCGCGGACGATCCCCGGCCGTACCACGTGTACCTGGCCTGGTTCGGGCCCGGCCTGACCAAGGTCGGCATCACGGCCGTCGAGCGGGGGCCCGCCCGGCTGCTGGAGCAGGGTGCCGTCTGCTTCAGCTGGCTCGGTGCCGGGCCTCTGATGGCCGCGCGGCGGGCCGAGGAACTGCTCCGGGCGGCCCTGCGGGTGCCCGACCGGATCCCGTACACCGAGAAGCGGGCGGTGCGGGCCGCGCTGCCCGCCACCGAGGCCGAACGCGCCGGTGAGATCGCCGGGCTGCACCCCCGGGCCCTCGCCCTTCCCGGCTGGCCCGAGTCACTCGGCCCCCGGCCCTTCCGGCCCGTGGACCACCTGCGCGCCTTCGGGCTCACCGGCGCCCCCGCCGCCATCGGGGAGGTCGGCGAGCTGGTCGCCGGAGGCGAGATCGGCGGACGGCTGGTCGGCGCGGCCGGGCCGGATCTGCACCTCGCCGTCGACGACGCCGGCACCGTCGTCGTCCTCGACACCCGGCTCATGGGCGGGTGGGGGATCGTGCCGGCCGCGTCCGCCGGGGACGGCCGGATCCCGGTACCCGTACGGCGGTTCCGGCAGCCTGCCGCGCACACTCAGGACGAGTTGTTCTGAGGGGATTCGTCCCCTGGTCGTCTTCCCGGCGGGTCGTCGTCCCGGCGGGTCGTCGTTCCGGCAGGCCCTCCGCCCCCGCGCCCAGCCCCCGCCTGAGAACCGCCTGTGTGTTTCTCAGGGAAATCACAGACTGTTGAAAGCGTCCTCTCAGAGCCCCCGGACATCGTGTCCGGCATGACCACGACGTCGCCCCAGGGGCGCACCGAACTGCTGAGGCCGGACGGGAGCCCCGTCCGCGTGCTGGTGGTGGACGACGAGACGTCGATCACCGAGCTGCTGTCCATGGCCCTGCGGTACGAAGGCTGGCAGATCCGTACGGCGGGGGACGGCCAGGGCGCCGTCCAGAGCGCGCGGGAGTTCCGGCCCGACGCGGTCGTGCTCGACATGATGCTGCCCGACATGGACGGCCTGACCATCCTCGGACGGCTGCGCCGCGAGCTGCCCGACGTGCCGGTGCTCTTCCTCACGGCCAAGGACGCCGTCGAGGACCGGATCGCCGGGCTCACCGCCGGTGGGGACGACTACGTCACCAAGCCGTTCAGCCTGGAGGAGGTCGTCGCCCGGCTGCGCGGCCTGATCCGGCGGTCCGGTGCGGCCGACCGGCGGTCGGACTCCGTCCTCGTCGTGGGTGATCTGATGCTCGACGAGGACAGCCACGAGGTGTCCCGGGGCGGCGACAACATCCACCTCACCGCCACCGAGTTCGAGCTGCTGCGCTTCCTGATGCGCAACCCGCGGCGCGTGCTCAGCAAGGCGCAGATCCTCGACCGGGTCTGGTCCTACGACTTCGGCGGTCAGGCCAACGTCGTCGAGCTGTACATCTCCTACCTGCGCCGGAAGATCGACGCCGGTCGGGAACCCATGATCCACACCCGGCGCGGCGCGGGCTACCTGATCAAGCCAGCGGTGTCATGAGCGGTCGGCGGCGACCGCGTACGCAGAGGCGGGGACGCCAGCCGCGCACGCTGCGCACGCGCCTCGTCGTCGCGGCGGTGACCCTGATCGCGGTGGTGTGCGCGGTGATCGGCACGGTGACCACGCTCGCCCTGCGCTCACACCTCTACCAGCAACTGGACGACAAGGTCTGGGACACCGCCAAGCGGGCGGTGGGCGGCCGCCAGTTGGACAAGCCGGGCGAGCCGCCGCCGCCGTCGGTCCCCGCCGGTCAGAAGGTCGGCAAGCTGGTCACGCAGCCGCCGGCCCAGCCCGGCACCATCGCCGCCTACGTCGAGGACGGCACCCTCACCGCCGCTGCCGTCGGCAAGCAGACGAGCTACAGCAACGGCGCCTTCAAGAACATGGAGGCCGTCCAGCTCGACGCCGGGCAGCGGGCGGCGCTCGCGTCCGTCCCCCAGGACCGGCATGCGCACTCCGTGGACGTGCCCGGACTGGGCGAGTACCGCGTGCAGTACATCCCCGGCCTCGACGCCGGTGAGGCGTACTACGTCGCCCTGCCCACGCAGGACGTCACCAGCACGATCAGCACCCTCGTCCTCGTCGAGATCAGTGTCACCGCCGCCGGGCTCGTCGCCGCCGGCATCGCCGGATACGTGCTCGTCGGCGTCGCCACCCGCCCCCTGCGCAGGGTGGCCGCCACCGCCACCCGTGTCTCCGAACTACCGCTGCACTCCGGCGAGGTGAACCTCAGCGAGCGCGTCCCGGACTCCGAGTGCGACCCGCACACCGAGGTCGGCCGCGTCGGCGTCGCGCTCAACCGGATGCTCGACCATGTACACGGTGCGCTGCACGCCCGGCAGCAGAGCGAGACACGGGTACGGCAGTTCGTCGCCGACGCCAGCCACGAGCTGCGGACCCCGCTGGCCTCCATCCGCGGGTACGCCGAACTGACGCGGCGCGGACGGGAGGACGTGGGCCCCGACACGCGGCACGCCCTCGGGCGGATCGAGTCCGAGGCCGGTCGGATGACCCTGCTGGTGGAGGATCTGCTGCTGCTCGCCCGGCTGGACGCGGGCCGGCCGTTGCAGTTCGCCGACACCGACCTCGTACCGCTGGTCGTCGACACCGTCAGTGACGCCCGGGCGGCCGGGCGGGACCACGTGTGGCGGCTGGACCTGCCCGACGAGCCCGCGCCGGTCTGGGCGGACGCGGCCCGGCTGCAGCAGGTGCTGGTCAATCTGCTCGCCAACGCCCGCACGCACACGCCCCCGGGGACGACCGTCACCGCGCGGGTGCAGCGGCGCGGGACGTGGCTGTGCGTGGACGTGGAGGACAACGGGCCGGGGATTCCGGACGCGTTGCTGCCACGGGTGTTCGAGCGGTTCGCGCGCGGCGATTCGGCGCGCTCGCGCGCCACCGGCTCCACGGGACTCGGCCTCGCCATCGTGCAGGCCGTGGTCACCGCGCACGGTGGTTCCGTGACCGTCGACAGCGTGCCCGGGCGCACCGTGTTCACCGTGCACCTGCCTGTCCCGGTGCCCTCGGCGCACCCGCGGTCCGTGGCGGTCACGACGCCCGAAACGCACCGGCAACCGGACTCACAGGCACAGCACAGCACTGCCACACGGGTGCAACAGGGCGCTTGACGAGAGTCGTTCGCATGCGAACCGACTCTTCTCCCGGCACCCTGCCGGCGCGGGAGCACCTCCCGGCCGCAGGGGCCGGTGCCCCTGTTCTGGACGTAGTGATCCCCGTCTACAACGAGGAGAGGGACCTCCCGCCGTGCGTGCGCAGACTGCACGAGCATCTCGCGCGCACGTTCCCGTACCCCTTCCGCATCACGATCGCGGACAACGCGTCGACGGACGCCACCCCGCACGTGGCGCGGCAGCTGGAGGCGGAGCTCCCCGAGGTCGCCCACTTCCGCCTGGACCTCAAGGGCCGGGGCCGCGCCCTGCGGACCGTGTGGTCCGCCTCCGACGCCCCGATCCTCGCCTACATGGACGTCGACCTGTCCACCGACCTCAACGCCCTGCTGCCGCTGGTGGCGCCGCTGATCTCCGGGCACTCGGACCTGGCGATCGGCTCGCGGCTCGCCCGCAGCGCCCGGGTCGTGCGCGGCCCGAAGCGCGAGTTCATCTCCCGCTCCTACAACCTGATCCTGCGCGGCTCCCTCCAGGCCCGGTTCTCCGACGCCCAGTGCGGCTTCAAGGCGATCCGCAGGGACGTCGCCCAGGCGCTGCTGCCGCTGGTCGAGGACACCGGCTGGTTCTTCGACACCGAGATGCTGGTGCTCGCCGAGCGCGCGGGCCTGCGGATCCACGAGGTGCCCGTCGACTGGGTCGACGACCCCGACTCCACCGTGCACATCGTCAGGACGGCCACCGACGACCTCAAGGGCGTGTGGCGGGTCGGCCGGGCGCTGGCCACCGGCTCGCTGCCGCTGGACCGGCTGGCGCGGCCCTTCGGGGACGACCCGCGGGACCGGGACATCGAGGACGTGCCCAAGGGGCTGGCGCGCCAGCTCGTCGGGTTCTGCGTGGTCGGCGCCCTGTCCACCCTCTTCTACCTCCTGCTCTACAGCGTCTTCCGCTCCTTCACCGGCTCGCAGACCGCCAACGCGCTCGCCCTCCTGGTCTCCGCCGTCGCGAACACCGCCGCCAACCGGCGTCTCACCTTCGGTGTCCGCGGTCGTGGCGGCGCCGTCCGGCACCAGGCGCAGGGCCTGGTCGTCTTCGGTATCGGCCTGGCCCTGACCAGCGGTTCCCTCGCCGCGCTCAACGCGGCGACCTCCGACCCCGCGCACTCCACCGAGCTGGCGGTCCTCGTCGCCGCCAACCTCGCGGCCACCGTGCTCCGCTTCCTGCTCTTCCGCGCCTGGGTCTTCCCCGACCAGCGGGAGGACGCCTGGCAACAGCCGCAGCCGTATCGGCCCGGGACCGTCGTCCAGGGCACCGACGGCACCCGCGGCCTCCGCGGCCCCCGCTCCTCCCGCGGCCCTCGCCCGTCGCCGTCCCCCGGCCCCCACCCCTCGTACGGACCTCCCCCGCCGTACGCCCCCCAGCCGTCGTACGCCCCCCACGCCCCCCACGACTCATACGACCCCACCGCCCGATCCCGTGCCGCGGACGCCGCGGAAGGCACCTGGCGGGACGTCACCGTGCAGCACCAGCCGGCTCACCCCTACGACTCCGACCCGAGGGAATCGCGATGACCACGCACTTCGACCAGGCCACCGGCTGGGGACCGCCTCCCGGCGCTCCCCCGGAGCCGGCCGTCGCGGCGCCGCGGCAGCCCCCGACCGGCGTACGGAGGTTGTGGCACGGCCGGCCCGAGGACCCGGGCTGGGCGCGTCCGGCCCTCCTCGGCCTGCTGCTGGTGACCGGCCTGCTGTACCTGTACGACCTCAGCGCCTCCGGATACGCCAACTCCTTCTACTCCGCGGCCGTCCAGGCCGGCAGCAAGAGCTGGAAGGCGTTCTTCTTCGGCTCGCTCGACGCCGCGAACGCCATCACCGTCGACAAGCCCCCGGCCTCCCTGTGGCCGATGGAGCTGTCGGTGCGGATCTTCGGCCTGAACTCGTGGGCGATCCTCGTCCCCGAGGTGCTGATGGGCGTCGCCACGGTCGCCGTGGTGTACGCGGGCGTACGGCGCCGGTTCAGCCCCGCGGCCGGACTGATCGCCGGAGGGGTGCTGGCCCTCACGCCCGTGGCAGCGCTGATGTTCCGGTTCAACAACCCTGACGCGATGCTGGCGTTGCTCATGGCGACCGCCTGCTACCTCGTCGTCCGCGCGCTGGAGGACGGGCGGACCAAGTGGCTGGTCTGGGCCGGTGTCGCGATCGGTTTCGCGTTCCTCGCCAAGACGTTGCAGGCCTTCCTGATCCTGCCGGCGCTGGCGGCCGTGTACGCGGTCTGCGCGCCGGTGTCGCTGCGGAAGCGGTTCGGGCAACTGGCCCTCGCCACCGGCGCGCTGGTCGTCTCCGGCGGCTGGTGGGTCGCGATCGTCGAGCTGTGGCCGGCCTCCTCGCGCCCGTACGTCGGAGGCTCGCAGAACAACTCGTTCCTGGAGCTGACCTTCGGCTACAACGGGCTGGGCCGGCTCAACGGCGACGAGACCGGCAGCGTCGGCGGCGGGGGCGGCGGGGGCGGCGGCGGACAGTGGGGCGAGACCGGCTGGGACCGCATGTTCAGCTCCGAGATCGGCGGTCAGATCTCCTGGCTCCTGCCGACCGCACTGATCCTGCTCGCCGCGGGCCTGTGGGCGACGCGGAAGGCGCGTCGCACGTCGGTCACACGCGGAGCGTTCCTGGTGTGGGGCGGCTCGCTGCTGATGACGCTCGTCGTCTTCAGCTACATGGCGGGCATCTTCCACCAGTACTACACCGTCGCCCTCGCGCCCTACCTGGCGGCGGTGGTCGGCATGGGCGCCGGGCTGCTGTGGGAGCGCCGCCGGGAGACATGGGCGGGACCGGCGCTCGCCGCCTCCGTGGTGGCCGCGGCCGCCTGGGGGTACGTGCTGCTCAACCGCACCCCGGACTACCTGCCCTGGCTGAAGTGGCTGGTGCTGGTCGGCGGCCTGACCGCCGCCCTGGGCCTGATCTTCGTCGGCCGGTTGACCCGGCGGCTGGCGCTCGCTGCGGCGGCGGTCGGCGTGGTGGCCTCCCTCGCCGGCCCGACCGCGTACACCCTCAGTACGCTTCAGCAGGGCCACACCGGCTCCATCGTCACAGCCGGTCCGGCGGGCGCGAGCAGGATGGGCGGCCGCGGCGGTGGCCCCGGGGGTGGTCCCGGCGGCCGCGGCGGACTCCCGGGCGGCGGAATGCCGGGCCAGCAGGGCCAGCAGAACGGCAACGGGAACGCCCAGGGCGGCGGGCCCGGCGGGCCGGGCTTCCCCGGCGGCGGCAACGGCGGCTTCCCCGGCGGCGGCGCACCGGGTCAGCAGGGCCAGGGCCAGCAGGGGCAGGGCCAGGGTCAGGGGCAGCAGGGTCGGCAGAACGGCGGTGCAGGTGGCGGAGGCATGGGCGGCCTGCTCAACGGTGCCAGCGTCGACTCCCAGGCCAAGAAGCTGCTGGAGGCCGGCGCCGACGACTACACCTGGGCCGCGGCGGCCATCGGCGCCCAGAACGCGGCGAGTTACCAGCTGGCCACCGGCGAACCGGTGATGGCGGTCGGCGGCTTCAACGGCACCGACCCGTCCCCGACGCTGGCCCGGTTCCAGCAGTACGTGGAGGACGGGAAGATCCACTACTTCATCGCCGGCGGCACCGGAGCCGGTGGCATGCGCGGCGGCAGCGACGGAACGTCGTCGCAGATCACCTCCTGGGTGGAGGCCAACTTCAAGAAGATCACGGTCGGTTCGGCCACCTTCTACGACCTCACCCAGAAGGCGAGCGGCTGAGCCGAGGGGCAGCCCGTCCGGTTCGCAGGCGGAGTGCCACGGGACACCGCACAGCGCTGTCGCTGTGCGGTGTCCGCGCGTTCGGTCGTGCCGTCTCGCAGGCCCGAGAAGGCCCGAGGAAGCCCTCTTGCGCCCGCGTGCTCCGACGCACCCATGTCCGAAGGTGACCTCTGTCCGAAGGTGACCTCGTCCTCGACGGGGTTCGGTACGGTCCGTCCGCTGGGGCGGCCACCGGGGATTCCGCCAGGGGAGTTCCCCGCGGCACGTTCGGCTCCCGCCCTCGGCGCCCCGCACCGGCCGTCACGGCACGGCGTCATCGGCCGGCGGCCGTCTGAGGACCCGTCGGCCTGGGTAGACGTGCGGCGGCGGGTACCGCCCGGTGCACGCGGTTCATCGTGCTCACCGGGTGCCCGGGGTGATCGGTGTCGCCGAGTCGAGGAAGGTTGCGCCCATGACCAGGTCGGGCCGGCAGGCCGGGGGCACTGCCCGCAGCAGCGTCTGGCTGGAGGGCCGGGCGCGTGGCCGGCGTGGCGGCGGGCAGCCCTCGGGACTCGACCGGGACCGCATCACCGGGGCGACGGTGCGGCTGCTGGACGCCGGGGGTCTGGACGGTTTCTCCATGCGGCGGCTGGCCCGCGAGCTGGACGTGACCGCGATGTCCGTCTACTGGTACGTCGACGCCAAGGACGACCTCCTCGAACTCGCCCTGGACGCCGTCTGCGGCGAGGTGCGCCTGCCCGGTCCGGGTGCCGCGGACGAGGACTGGCGGGAGCAACTGCGCCGACTGGCCACCGAGTACCGGCGGGTACTGGCGCGGCATCCCTGGATGTCGCCGCTGATCGGCCGGTTCCTCAACATCGGGCCCCACAACCTGGCGTTCTCCCGCGCGGTCCGGCACGTCGTGTGCCGCACCGGCCTGCCTGCCGACCGCATCACGAGCGCGATCGCCGCGGTCCTCCAGTTCGTGTACGGCTACGGGACCCGGGAAGGCTGCTTCCACACCCACGGCGCCGCCCTCGGCACGACCCGTGACGCCTACGTCCGGCACGCGCCGGCGGAGGTGTCCGAGCCCCCGGCCGCCGCCGAGGCCGTCCAGGAGTCCCGGAAGACCACGGAGGCCCGCGGCGGCGACACGGTCGCGGAGCTGATGGAACGGGACTTCGGCTACGCCCTGGACCTGCTGATCGCGGGCATCGAGGTGATGGCCGGGCGCGGCTGACCGCCGCCCCTACCGCGGGTCCTGGGCCAGCCGGGCCGGGAACCCGCCCGTGGCCACCGGACCCCACCGCACCGGTGTGACCCGGATGATCGACTTGCCCTGCTTCACCATCGCCGCCCGGTACTCGTCCCAGTCCGGGTGCTCGCCCGCGATGTTGCGGTAGTACTCGACGAGCGGTTCCACGGAGTCCGGCGCGTCGACGACCTCCGCGGTCCCGTCGATCTGGACCCACGGCCCGTTCCACTCGTCACTGAGCACGACGAGGCTGACGCGCTCGTCCCGCTTGGCGTTCCTCGTCTTGGCCCGCTCGGGGTACGTGGAGACGACGATGCGCCCCGAGTCGTCGACCCCGCAGGTCAGCGGCGACCCCTGAGGACTGCCGTCGGCCCGCCGGGTCAGCAGGATCGCCCGGTGCCGGGGGCGGACGAAGTCCAGCAGTCCGTCGCGGGAAACCGTCGTGTTCGTCGCGATGTTCGGCGCCATGGCCTCAGCCTAGGACGTGCTGCCCCCGCAGACCCGCAGACCCGCAGACCCGCAGACCCGCAGACCCGTGGCGGGCACGCGGGAAGGTCCGCGTGCCCGCCACGGGCCGGGGCCGGTTACTCGCCCGGGTGGGCGAGTCCGGCGTCGTGGCCGTCCGCGTCGCCGGCACCGACGGTCAGGGCGCCGGCCCGGGCGGCGACCGCGGGTGTGACCGGGACGGCTGCCGGGGCGGCGGGCGCCGCGGTCCGGGCGTCGGCCTCGGCGGCCTGGGCGAGGGCGCCGGTGGTGCGCAGCGGCACCTCCTTGATGAACAGGGTCACGATGAGCGCGAGGAGGGCGATCGGGGCGACGTAGAGGAAGACGTCGGCGATGCCGTGGCCGTAGGCGCCCTCCAGCCAGTTGCGAATGCCGGTCGGCAGCGCGTCCATGTCGGGGAGCCGGCCGCTGCCGCTCGTCTTCGCCGCGGCCATCTGCTCCTGCGGGCTGAGCTGGCCGATGGTGTCCTTGGCGTAGTGGGTGATCCGCGTCGACATCACCGAGCCCAGCACCGACACGCCCACGGCACCGCCGAGCGAGCGGAAGAAGGTCACGACGGAGGACGCGGAGCCGAGGTCGGCCGGGTCGACCTGGTTCTGCGTGCACAGCACCAGGTTCTGCATCATCATGCCGACGCCGAGACCCATCAGCGCCATGAAGATCGCGAGGTGCCAGTACGGGGTGTCGTGGCGCATGGTGCCCAGCAGGCCCAGGCCCGCCGTCAGCAGCACACCGCCGGCCAGCAGCCAGGCCTTCCACCTGCCGGTGCGGGTGATGACCTGGCCGGAGATCGTGGACGACACGAACAGGCCGCCGATCATCGGGATGGTCATGACGCCCGACATGGTCGGCGACTTGTCACGCGCCAGCTGGAAGTACTGGCTGAAGAAGACGGTGCCGGCGAACATCGCGACACCGACGAACATCGAGGCGAGCGAGGCCAGCGCGATGGTGCGGTTGCGGAACAGCCGCAGCGGGATGATCGGTTCGGCTGCCCGGGTCTCGACGAGGAGGAAGACCAGGGCGAGTGCGACGGAACCGCCGACCATCGCGCAGGTCTGCCACGACAGCCAGTCGTACCTGTCGTCGGCGAAGGTGACCCAGACCAGCAGCAGCGAGACCGCCGCGGTGATGAAGAACGCGCCCGCCCAGTCGACCTTGACCTTGCGCCGGGTCTCCGGCAGGTGCAGCGTCTTCTGCAGCACCACCAGCGCGATCAGCGCGAACGGCACACCGACGTAGAGGCACCAGCGCCAGCCCAGCCAGTCGGTGTCCGTGATGACGCCGCCGATCAGCGGACCGCCGACGGTGGCGACGGCGAAGGTGGCGCCCAGGTAGCCGGAGTAACGGCCGCGCTCACGCGGGGAGATCATCGCCGCCATGACGATCTGCGCCAGGGCGGACAGGCCGCCCGCTCCGACGCCCTGCACCGCGCGGGCGGTGATCAGCATGCCGGGGTTCTGCGCCAGACCCGCGGCGACCGAGCCCACGATGTAGACGACGAGCGCGAGCTGGACCAGTGCCTTCTTGCTGACCAGGTCGGCGAGCTTGCCCCACAGGGGAGTGGAGGCCGTCATCGCCAGCAGGGCGGCGGTCACCACCCAGGTGTACGCGCTCTGGCCGCCGCCGAGGTCCTTGATGATCTCGGGCAGGGCGTTGGAGACGATGGTGGAGGACAGGATGGCGGCGAACATGCCGAGCAGCAGCCCGGAGAGCGCCTCCATGATCTGCCGGTGCGTCATCGGAGCGTGGCCGCCGGAGGAGCCATCCCCGTGCTTGGCATGAGCCCGCACACCGGCTGGTGTGGTCGTTGCCATGGGCTTCCTTCTCTTAGGTGCTTGCGGGTGTACGGGTGGTCGCAGCGAGCCCGCCGGGTGGCGGCGCCGGTCTCGGGGGTGCCGCCCGGCCGTCGTCGAAGCTGGCGCGCAGCCGGGTCATGAGCCGGGTGAGCTGGGCGACCTCCTCGTCGCTCCAGTCGGCGAGCCGCTCGGCGAGCATCCGGGACGTCGCCCGGGACATCCCGTCGAGCTTGTGCCGGCCCTCGGGGGTGAGGCCCACGATCCGCGAGCGCTTGTCCGCCGGATCGGGGGACCGCTCGATCCAGCCCCGCTCGGCGACGTGGGCGACGTGCCGGCTGGTGACCGACAGATCCACGGCCAGCAGTTCGGCGAGCCTGCTCACCCGCATGTCGCCGTGGCGCCCGAGCAGTGTCAGTACGGCCGCCGAGCCGCTCGGGCAGTCGGACGGCAGGAGCCGTCCCATCTCCCGTTTCACGGCACCGAAGGCGCTGAACTGACGGATCAGCTCCTCGTACTGCGCCTGTGCGGCCATCACACACCTCCGAGTTTGTTGCTCCGGGCAACCATAGCTATGTTTGGTTGCTGAAGGCAAACAAATGGGCGAGGCCTGGGCTAAAAACTTGGCAAAGGCGCCTACGTCGAGCGCAAACGGCCAGGTGGCGGCGGGTGCGGCAGCAGCAGGACCCGCACTTGGGCCGCACCGGCGGATTCGCTAGGGTCTCGGGCCATGGCTAACACCCAGGGCCCGCAGGGCAACCACGACCCCGCCGGCAGCACCCAGATGTTCCGCGCCTTCGTCGACGAGGCCCCTCGGGGCGAGCAGCAGCAGGCCTCCTCCGGCCCCCGCGTCGGTCTGATCGCCGGCGTGGTCGTCGCGGTGGTGATCGTGGCGGTGGTGGCCTGGATGGCGCTGAAGTAGGCCCGCGCCCGGACCGCCTCCGGCCCGGGCACACAGGTTCCGGCGGACGGCGGGAGCACGAGCGCTCCCGAACGGGACCGCCGGACCCTCCGTGTGCCCGGAACACGTGCCGCCCCGCGGGGACCGTGCCGGTGGCACGCTCCGCGGCGGGGCGCCGACCCGGGTGCGTCCGCCGCGCCCTTCGCCCCGCCGCACAGGCACCCCTTGCCGCGCCGCCCCTCCCGGACGCGGCGCCAGGCCCGGTTCGGCCGGCGGCGCCACGCACGTCCCGGCCGCGGCGCGGGGCACCTCTTCGTCGCGCCGCCGTGCCGCCGGGCGACTGCTCACCCATGTGCCGCCGCCCGCCGAGCGCCGGCCCTCACCCGGTCGCACCCCTCGCGCGCGTCCCGGAGTCCGGGGGCGTCCCGGACGGCGCGAGGCGCCACCGGACGCGGTGGCGCCTCGCGGCGGTCGTCGACGCCCCGTCGGGCGCGGGGCCGGGCGGGTCAGTCCGAGATCAGGCCCTCCCTCAGCTGGGCCAGGGTGCGGGTGAGCAGCCGGGAGACGTGCATCTGGGAGATGCCGACCTCCTCGCCGATCTGCGACTGGGTCATGTTCGCGAAGAAGCGCAGCATGATGATCCGCCGCTCGCGCGGCGGCAGCTTGGCCAGCAGCGGCTTGAGGGACTCGCGGTACTCCACGCCCTCCAGCGCCGTGTCCTCGTACCCCAGCCGGTCGGCGAGGGAGCCCTCGCCGCCGTCGTCCTCGGGTGCCGGGGAGTCCAGCGAGGAGGCGGTGTAGGCGTTGCCGACCGCGAGGCCGTCGACCACGTCCTCCTCGGAGACGCCGAGCGCGGTGGCGAGTTCGCTGACGGTCGGGGAGCGGTCGAGCTTCTGGGAGAGCTCGTCGCTGGTCTTGGTGAGGGCGAGCCGGAGCTCCTGGAGGCGGCGCGGGACGCGTACCGACCAGGAGGTGTCGCGGAAGAAGCGCTTGATCTCGCCGACGACGGTCGGCATCGCGAACGTCGGGAACTCCACGCCGCGTTCGCAGTCGAAGCGGTCGATCGCCTTGATCAGGCCGATGGTGCCGACCTGGACGATGTCCTCCATCGGCTCGTTGCGCGAGCGGAAGCGCGCGGCGGCGTAGCGGACGAGCGGGAGGTTCAGCTCGATGAGCGTGTCCCGGACGTAGGCGCGTTCGGGGCTGGCCTCGTCGAGGACGGCGAGCCGCAGGAACAGGGAGCGGGACAGGGTTCGGGTGTCGATGGCTTCGGACGCCGGGAGGTCCGTGGCGGTCGGAGCCGGGGCCGGCGCGGCCGTCAGGGCCGGAACCTCGTCCATGGAGTCGAGAGCGTCGAGCGTCTCCGGCGCTGTCTCGCTCTTCGTGAGCGTGAGCACCACCTTCGAGCTGCCCTGGTCTGCGGACATGCCACCCCCTCTGGGTCGCGGGACGGTCGTGGCGAACGTCCCCACGGAGGAACGCCAGCCTTCACCTGAATACCGGAGCCGAGGCCACGGCAAACGCGCTTCCGGAAGAATGTCACATGTCGGCAACACGCTGTAGTGACATGTCGACATGCGAGACGCGAAACGGCCCTGGAAGAAGGGGGTCTGATGCCATTTCAGCGCTCAACTGCCGGGAACCGCCCTGGTGAGCGATTCGCTCGCGCAGGTTACGCGTCGATCCTGTTTGCGGATCGCAGTCGCTGAAAGCTACGGGCGAGCAGTCTCGAAACATGCATCTGTGAGACGCCGAGTTCTGCACTGATCTGTGACTGGGTCAGATTGCTGTAGTAGCGCAGCAGCAGAATGCGCTGTTCGCGCTCCGGCAACTGGACCAGTAGATGCCGCACCAGGTCGCGGTGCTCCACGCCGTCCAGGGCCGGGTCCTCGTAACCGAGCCGGTCCACCAGTCCCGGCAGCCCGTCCCCCTCCTGGGCGGCCTCCAGCGAGGTCGCGTGGTACGACCGCCCGGCCTCGATGCAGGAGAGCACCTCCTCCTCGCTGATGCGCAGCCGCTCGGCGATCTCGGCGGTGGAGGGGGAGCGCCCGTGGGCGGTGGTCAGGTCCTCGGTGGCGCTGTTGACCTGGACCCACAACTCGTGCAGCCGGCGCGGGACGTGGACCGTGCGGACGTTGTCCCGGAAGTACCGCTTGATCTCGCCGACGACGGTCGGCATCGCGAACGTCGGGAACTGCACGCCCCGGTCCGGGTCGAAGCGGTCGATGGCGTTGATCAGGCCGATGGTGCCGACCTGGACCACGTCCTCCATCGGCTCGTTGCGGGAGCGGAAACGGGCCGCCGCGTAGCGCACGAGCGGGAGGTTGGCCTCGATCAGCGCCCCGCGCACCCGGTTGTGCTCCGGCGTGCCCGGCTGGAGTTCCTTCAGCTGCGCGAAGAGCACCTGGGTGAGCGCCCGGGTGTCGGCGCCGCGGCTGCGCTGCGGAGCGGTGGCCGCGGTCACCTGGGGAGGCGCGGTACTGGCCGACACGGTCAACGCCACCTCGTTCGAATCGGTCAACTCATCCGTCAAAAGCGGTCATAGCATCACAAGACATGTGCACTGTGTGCAAGCACCGCAAATCAACGTGTTGAGGGCGATTCGCCGCATTTCACCCCTGCTTCGGGGCGCGGACGCGGCGAAGCCCTCCACCGTTGCGGCGGAGGGCTTCCGAGGGGCCTCGTCGGTTCGCCCTCAGAACTCGTAGTCGGCGATCACCCACGTGGCGAACTCGCGCCACAGGGCGACACCGGCCTGGTGCTCGGGGTGCTCCACGTAGCGGCGCAGCGCATCGGCGTCCTCGAAGGCCGAGTTGATGGCGAAGTCGTAGGCGATCGGGCGGTCGCTGAAGTTCCATCCCAGCTCCCAGTGGCGGATCTCCTCGATCCTGCCGTCGAGTGCGCGGAAGGCCTCGACGCCCCTCTCGACGCGCGGGTCGCGGCGATCGACGCCCTCGTCGAGCTTGAAGAGGACGAGGTGGCGGATCATGGGCTCTCCCGGTTCAGCTCTTGCCTCCGTTGACGATCCACGTCATGCAGTCGCCGATGGCCTTGGCGGCGTCCGATATGCCCTCGAACCCTACCTGGACGTAGTCGGCGGCCCTGGCCGGGTCCGTGATGATCACGTACAGCGCGAAGACCACGAGTACATAGACGGCGATCTTCTTCGCGTTCACCGCCATCGCGGCCTCCCCTGTCGTGTCCGCGCCCCCGTGGGACCCGCTACCGGCCGCGAGTGTAGCCACACGTCCATATTTAAGGACCAACGACCCGCGGACCAAGGTCTTTTTCCGGGGGAACAGGGTCCTTCTCCGGCATGCCCGGCGGACGGGTGCACGCAGGATGGAGAGGCGCCCCCGGAACGGCAGAACTCCGGCGGGCGGCACGGGACCGACCCCCACTGCGGGACGCGTCCGGCGATCCCCCGTAAGCCGGCCACGCGTCGGGGGGCCGGTCCCCGCCGGGGGAGCGGCCGTCCCCCGAGACCGCTCCCCCCGCCCCGGCCCCCGTCGCCCCGTCACCGGCTTCGCGCGGGCGGGACCCGACACGCCGGCCGGCGCGGGAACGGCGTCCGGCGCGGGGCCGAACCCACCGCGTTCGGGACGTCCTGCCGGAGACGGACGAGCCGGAGATGCACGAAGGGTCCGGCTCGATGAGCCGGACCCTTCGTTCCAGAGCGGTAGCGGAGGGATTTGAACCCTCGGTGACTTGCGCCACACTCGCTTTCGAGGCGAGCTCCTTCGGCCGCTCGGACACGCTACCGAGAGAGACCCTACAGCACCGGTGGCCCGGCGCCGAAATCCGTATCCGTACCGGCGTCCGCGGGGCCGTCAGGAGGAGCGGAAGAAGTCTGTGAGGAGCCGGGCGCACTCGTCCGCGAGTACACCCTCGACCACTTCGGGACGGTGGTTGAGCCGGCGGTCCCGGACGACGTCCCAGAGGGAACCGGCGGCCCCCGCCTTGTCGTCGCGGGCGCCGTAGACGACCCGGTCCACCCGGGACAGCACGATCGCCCCCGCGCACATCGTGCACGGCTCCAGGGTGACGACGAGCGTGCAGCCGGTCAGCCGCCACTCGCCGACCGCCTCGGCGGCCCTGCGGATCGCGAGGACCTCCGCGTGCGCGGTCGGATCGCCGGTGGCCTCGCGCTCGTTGTGCCCGGTCGCGAGCACGGTCGTGCCGTCCGGGGCCAGCACGACGGCGCCCACCGGTACGTCCCCGCCCCGGACGGCCTGTCCGGCCTCGTCCAGGGCGAGCCGCATCGCGGCCCGCCAGCGGTCGCGTACCGGGTCCGGTCGGTTCGTGGTGTCGGGGGCGGTCAGCGGACGGCCTCCAGGAGGTCCGAGGCGCCCAGGGCGTCGGCGATCTCCGTCAGCGCGTCGCCCTCGACGGACAGCAGCTCCTTCCCGGTGAGCCCGAGGTCGTCGAGGATGCCGGTGTCGCCGACCGGGCCGTGCGGCACGTCGGTGCCGTCGTCCTCGTCGCCGTCGGCGGTCTCGGGCTCGCCGTCCTCGGTCCCGTCGAGATCGAGCGCGTCCAGGTCGGAGCCGTCGTCCCCGGGTTCCCGGCCGAGCAGCTCGTCGGTGAGCAGCAGCTCGCCGTAGGAGCTGCGGGCGGCGACGGCGGCGTTCGAGACGAAGACCCGCGGGTCGTCCTCCCCGTCCACGCGGACGAGGCCGAACCACGCGTCCTCCTGTTCGATCAGGACGAGCACCGTGTCCTCGTCGGTCGAGGCTTCCCTGGCCAGGTCGGCCAGATCCGACAGGGTTTCCACATCGTCGAGCTCTGTGTCGCTCGCTTCCCACCCGTCTTCGGTGCGCGCGAGCAGTGCGGCGAAGTACACCGTGACTCTCCCACTGGTCTGAGGCGTGCCGGTTGGGGGTCCCCCCGGCGGAGGCTGAGGGTGGGAGAACTCGGGCTTCGAGCCCCACCCACTCGGCATCGTGGCAGAAACGAGGCGTTCAGGGGGCGTCTTCGGCTCCCTGTGTCCGACGGTTTCGACCGGACCTGAACGAGTTCTGCGCGTAGGACGCCGGCATGTGCCCCCGGCACAAGCGCGACGGACTCCCCCGCACTGTCGTTGCCACCATGTGCGGATCGTACGCGGGAACTCCCCGCTTTCCCGTACGTCCACCACGGCAACACCGCCACCGGCGTGGAACTTCCCGGGTGCCGCGGGCCCTCGCGGTGCCGTCGCCGGGCCCGGCGGGGCCTACCAGCGGAACGTCCGCATACGCATCGCGTGGCGCAGCCGGGCCGTCTTGGCGCGTCGCGGCTGGACCCGGGCGCGCAGTTCCCTGGCCTCGGCGAGTTCGCGCAGGAACTGGGCTCGGCGGCGGCGCCGTTCGGCGTCGGTCTCCGACGGCGCGGCAGGGACGGGGCGGCCGCCGGCATCCCGCGCGCCGCGGTCCGGGCGGCCGCCCGTGTCCCGCATGCCGCGGCCGGCGCCGCCGGTGTCGTCGGCGCCGTCGGTGTCGTTCGATCGGTCCGGCCGTTCAGGCATCAGGCACACCACCCCCCGCTCCGTCCTCCCCACCTTCCCCCCGGTGAGCGGTTCGAAGCCAGCACACGGCCGAATCGATGCGCAGGGGATCACGCTGAGTGGGGGCGTCCGGCCCCATGCGGCCCGGTTACTGTTGTGGACATGCGTCTCCACGTCGTCGACCACCCCTTGGTCGCCCACAAGCTCACCACGCTGCGCGACCAGCGCACCGATTCCGCGACCTTCCGGCGGCTCGCCGACGAGCTGGTCACCCTGCTCGCCTACGAGGCCACGCGCGACGTGCGCACCGAGGTCGTCGACATCCGGACGCCGGTCGCGCAGACCACCGGCGTGAAGCTGGCTCGCCCCCGTCCGCTGGTGGTGCCGATCCTGCGCGCCGGACTCGGCATGCTGGATGGCATGGTCCGGCTGCTGCCGACCGCCGAGGTGGGCTTCCTGGGCATGATCCGCAACGAGGAGACGCTGCAGGCCTCCACGTACGCCTCCCGCATGCCGGAGGACCTCTCCGGCCGCCAGGTGTACGTCCTGGACCCGATGCTGGCCACGGGCGGCACGCTGGTCGCGGCGATCCGTGAGCTGATCGAGCGCGGCGCCGACGACGTCACCGCGGTGGTCCTGCTGGCCGCCCCGGAGGGTGTCGAGGTGATGGAGCGGGAGCTGGCCGGCGCCCCGGTCACCGTCGTCACGGCCGCCGTCGACGACCATCTCGACGAGCACGGCTACATCGTCCCGGGCCTGGGCGACGCCGGCGACCGCCTGTACGGGGCTGCGGAGTAGGCCGATCCGGTGCCGGACCGGCGGGGAAGCCTCCCGGCGATCCGGCTCCGCAACCGGCGGGAGGCTCCCGTCGGCGCGCCGTGCCCGGTCCCCGGTGCCTCGTCCCCGGCTCCACTCCGGTGCGGCGGGTTCGTCCCACCGGGGCCGGCGCGGTCGGCCCGTCCCGCCGGGGCCGGTGCCACGGGGCTTCTCCGGCTTCCCGGCGGCACGGGGGACCCTCCCGCGCAGAAACGGTCCTTCCGGGGAGGCGGCCGGTGCGGTTCAGCAGCCCTTCCGCGAAGCCGTCGGGGCCGGCTGCGGGTTCATCAGCTCGGCCAGCGCACGCGCGGCGTCGGGCTGGGCGGCCAGCGACTTGAAGCCGCTGCCGAGGATCAGGTCGACGGCCTCGCCCTTGCGGGCCGCGTCGGTGCGGCGCTCGGCGGCGGGGAGCTGGGTGGCGAGCACCGGCAGCGTGCTGTTGAGCGAGGACGCGGGTCCCAGCAGCACACCGGCGCCGGTGATCTTCTTGTCGTACTCCTTCGTCGCGTTGCCCACCTCGCCGATGTGGAAGCCGCGCTTGCGCAGTTCGTCGGCGGTCTGCTTCGCCAGGCCACTGCGGGGCGTGGCGTTGAGCACGTTGACGGTGATCCGGTCCGGCTCGGGCAGCGCGACCGGGCGGGGCGACGGCGTGGCCCTGGTGGCGCAGTCGGCCTTCGTACCGGCCGCAGAGGCCTTGTCGCCCCCGGTGAAGACATCGATGAGCTGCAGCGTGCCCCAGCCCATCACGCCGAGGAGGGCGACACCGGTGACGCTCATCAGCAGAAGCCTGCCGCGGCGTCGAGGGCGGCGCATCCTCGGGTACTTGTCCCCCGTGATCCGGTACTTCCCGCCCATGCCGGGTGGCGTCAGCATGCTCATGGCCGCAGCGTAGTGTGCCTGAGCGGCCGTGCCTACTAGATGATCATTCGACGTCGCCCAGGAGAACCCGAAAGGGTCAAACCGTTATCCGAGGCGGGCTCAGTCCAGCTCCAGGACGCGCGCGTGCAGCACCTGGCGCTGCTGCAGGGCCGCGCGCACCGCGCGGTGCAGTCCGTCCTCCAGGTACAGGTCGCCCTGCCACTTCACGACGTGCGCGAAGAGGTCGCCGTAGAACGTCGAGTCCTCGGCGAGCAGGGTCTCCAGGTCGAGCTGCTGCTTGGTGGTCACCAACTGATCGAGGCGGACCGGGCGCGGTGCCACGTCCGCCCACTGCCGGGTGCTCTCCCGGCCGTGGTCGGGGTACGGCCGGCCGTTTCCGATGCGCTTGAAGATCACACGGAAAGCCTACCGGGCAAGGGGTTCCGGGCGCAGCCACGGCGACGGAGTGCGGCACTGCAGAAACCGTGACGCACCAGGTCGAACCGGGAGCGACGGGTCGGCGGACCGATGAGCCGAGGAGCGCCGCTCGCCCCCCGCCGGTACCGGACGTGCACCGTCCGGTGCCGGGTGAACACGGCCTGGCACCGGGCGAGTACGGCCGGATGCCGAGCGCGTGCGGGCCGCCGCGGGACAGAGGGCTGCCGGGGCTCGGGGACCGTCGGCACCGGTCCGCTCCAGATCCCCCGGCCGGTCGACCCTCCCGGTTGACGCGCCCGGTTGACCCCGGCCCGTCGACGCCCCGGTGGGTCCGGCACGGGCGGTCCGGCACCGCCGGTTCTGGGTGAGGGGGAGGGGGGAAGAGGAGGGGCCGGCGGGGCCGGCGGGGCGCGCGGCCCGGCCGGGTGGCCGTCCGCGCGCTCGTCGTGTCTCCCGGCGGAGACGGTGGTGCCGCGTCGGCCCCGAACGTCTCCGCCGGTGCCTCAGCGTTCGGATTCCTGCGGCGGCCGTTCCGGCTGCTGCGGCTCGCGCGTGTCGGGCTTCGGCGCGGCGCGCTGCGCCTCCGCGCGCAGCAGGGCGCGCAGGACCGCGTACGGGTCGGTGGACATGGGGTGCTCCTTGCGTCGTGCTGACGGTGGCCCGGGAGTACGGGCCGGTCAGCAGAGCAGGACCACCGAGCGCAGGGCGGCCAGCGCGTGCGGTGCCCGCGGTGCGGGGGCACCGCGGCCGGGGACGGCACCGGGCACCGGGAGCGGGGCGGACGGCTGCCGGACGGCGGTGCGGCGCGCCGCGGTGCGGTGCCCGGCGCGGGCGGGCGCACGCACCCACACCGTGTCCGCGACGTCGTGCTCCGCGCTCTCGGCGGCCACGGCGGCGGGCGCCGCGGGCAGTTCGGCGAGAGCGCCCGGCATCAGCAGGGCCAGCAGCAGCACGAACGCGCGCAGCCAGGTCCGGCTGTGCGGCAGGGCTCGTGGTGCGCGGCTCACGTCGTGTCATCTCCCCGTGGCCGGCGGCGCGGGCCTCGCGCCGTGCCGCAGATACGCCCGCACGGGCCAGTGCCGTGACCGGAAGGGTTCACCTACCGACCCGCCCGGTCCCGGCACCGGGCGGGTCAGAGCTCCTGGGGGATCTGCCGGGTCCGCCCCCGGATCCGTACGGCCGTGACGATCTCCACCACCCCGACCGCGATCAGCCAGATGCCGCCGACGACGGTGAGCACGGCGATCGACTCGAAGGGGGAGTCGATCAGCACGATGCCGGCGACGAAGGTGATCACGCCGAGGAAGACCTGCCAGCCGCGGGCGGGCATGGACGGGTCGGAAGCGGCGGCCAGGGTCTGGGTGATGCCGCGGATCAGCCATCCGATGCCGATCCACAACGCGAGCAGCAGGGTCGACTGCATGGGGCCGCGGAAGCAGAACAGCCCCAGCACGATCGCCAGGGCGCCGCTGATGAAGGCCAGCACGCGCAGGGAGGTCGTGCGGTGCGTGCCGAACGCGGCGACCAGCTGGAACACGCCGCTGATCAGCAGGTAGATCCCGAAGAGGATGCCGGCGACCCGCACCGAGGCGTCGGGCCAGGCCAGCACCACGATGCCCAGGACCAGCGAGGCCGCGCCGGTGACCAGCACGATCTGCCAGGCGGCGCGGGAGAGGGCGTGCAGGGGGCCTTCGAGGGGCGGTTCGGGTTCGTGGGCTCCGTACGCGGCGTGGTGCTGTGCGTGGACCCTGCGGTCGTCGTCGTCCGGGCTCCAGGGGGAGCCGGTCGGTGCCTCGGTCATGCTCCCAGCTGAAGCCGTGCCGCCGTACGGCGCCACTCGGGACGTCCGGTCGGGCGGCGGGGCCGGGGAGTGCGGCGAACGTCCCGCCTGCCCCGCGACGCCCGGCACGCCCTACCCCTGCCGGGCGTTCCTCGCCCTCGCCGCCGCCTTCACCTCCTGCTTGTGCGCCCGTACCCTCGCCAGGGAGTCCGGGCCGGTGATGTCGGCGACCGAGCGGAAGGACCGCGCCTCGCCGTAGCCGCCGGCGGCCTCCCTCCAGCCGGGGGGCGTGACGCCGAGCTGCTTGCCGAGCAGGGCCAGGAAGATCTGCGCCTTCTGCTTGCCGAAGCCCGGTAGGTCCTGCAGACGGCGCAGCAGTTCGCGGCCGTCGTCGACGCCCCGCCAGACGAGTTCGGCGTTGCCGTCGTAGTGCTCGACCAGGTACTGGCACAGCTGCTGGATGCGCTTGGCCATGGCGCCCGGGTAGCGGTGCACGGCCGGCTTCTCCGACAGCAGCGAGGCGAACGCCTCCGGATCCTGCACGGCGATGTCGTGGGCGTCGAGGTCGTCGGCGCCCATGCGGTCCGCGATCGTCCGCGGCCCCTTGAACGCCCACTCCATCGGGACCTGCTGGTCCAGCAGCATGCCGACCAGCGCGGCGAGGGGGGACCGGCCCAGCAGTTCGTCGGCCGCGGGTTCCTGGGCGAGGTGAAGGGTGACGTCCATGCGTCGATGATCCCGCGCACCCCGCCGGGGCGCGCGCCGGTGGCCGTGGCCCGTGGCCCGGCCGTGGCGGTGCCGGACGAGGGCGTGCCCGCTGCGTTCGTCCGAGCTGCCGGCCTGCCGGCCTGCCGGCAGCGCTCGCCCCGGCGCCGGCTGGGACCGCCCGGCTGCGGCCGTGCCAGCTGACGCGGTGCCTGCGTGACCCGGACGCCCGGGCGGCGCTGTCGGCGCCGGTCGTCCGGACGGGTGCCCGCCCCCGGGGGCCGCCCAACTCGCCTGTGCTCCGCGGGCGGTAGCCTTTCCGTGATGATCGAGGTGACTCCGGACGCACTCGTCGCGCACTACGGTCTGCGCCCCCTGCCCCGCGAGGGCGGACTGTTCCGCCGCACCTGGGCGGGCCCCGCACGGCCGGACGGCCGCCCCACGGGCTCGGCGATCGTCGTCCTGCTCACCGCGGACGACTTCTCCGCCCTGCACCGCCTGCCCACCGACGAGATCTGGCACTTCCACCTCGGCGACCCGCTCCAGCTGCTCCTCCTCGCTCCCGACGGCACCGCGCGCACGGCCGTGCTCGGCCCCGACCTGCACGCGGGCCAGCACCTCCAGTTCACCGTGCCCGCCGGGACGTGGATGGGCGCGCGGGTCGCCGAGGGCGGCGCGTGGACCTTCTTCGGCTGCACCATGGCGCCCGGCTTCACCGACGCCGACTACGAGCACGGCGACGCGGCCGAGCTGACGGCGCGGTATCCGGCCCGGGCCGCGCAGATCGTGGAACTGTGCCGCCCATGAGTCTGCTTCACGGACAGACCGCCCTGGTCACCGGCGCGGGCGGGGGAATCGGCCGGGGCATCGCGCTGCGCCTCGCCGAGGAGGGGGCCGCGGTCGCCGTGCACTGCCGCACCGCGGTCGAACCGGCCCGCGCGGTGGCCGCCGCCGTCGAGGACGCCGGAGGACGCGCCGTCGTCCTGCGCGCCGAACTCACCGACGAGGAGGAGTGCCGACGGCTGGTGCGGGAGGCGGCGGACTGGGGCGGCGGACGGCTCACCGCCCTGGTGAACAACGCGGGAGTGCAGCCCGTGCAGGAGCTGGCCGGCATGACGGCCGCCCAGTGGCGCCACGTCGTCGACACCAACCTCGGGAGTGTCTTCGCCTGCACCCAGGCCGCCGCCGCGCTCATGCGGGACACGGGCGGCGGCAGCATCACGCACATCGCCTCCATCGAGGCGCGGCAGCCCGCCCCGCTGCATTCCCACTACAGCGCCGCCAAGGCGGCCGTCGTGATGCACGCCCGTGCCGCGGCCCAGGAGTACGGACCGCTCGGCATCCGCGTCAACTCCGTCTCTCCCGGCCTGATCGACCGCCCCGGGCTGGCCGGGGCCTGGGCGGAAGGGGTGGAGCGGTGGCACCGGGCCGCGCCGCTCGGCCGGCTGGGCAGCCCCCGGGACATCGGCGACGCATGCGTCTTCCTGGCCTCGCCGCTCGCGTCCTGGGTGAGTGGCCACGACCTGGTGGTGGACGGAGGCGTCTCGGCCCGGCCCACCTGGTGAGCCGGGATCACGCGGTCAGCGGGGCCAGGCGGTCAGCGGGGCCAGGCACGGCGTCCCCGCCCGCACACCTGCACCCGAGCGGCTTTGCCCTTTCTTTGCAACGCATCCCCGTGCTGCCTCGTCTCTCCGCTCGATCCATCCCCCAGCCCGGCCGCACACCGGGACGACCCGATGAGAGAGAGCAACCCGATGCGTGACTCGATGCGCCGAACCGTCCTCGGCACCCTGGCGCTCGCCTGCGCCGCCGTCCTCGCGGGCCCCGCCACCGCACTCGCCGACGACGCGACCCCCAGCCCGGTTCCCACCGCGGTTCCCAGCGCCGTCCCGACGGCCGCCCCGGCCGAGCCGACCCGCGACGCGGGCACCGCCCCCAGCCCGGTCGCCTCGGTCCCCGGCGAGCGGACCCGGGACCAGGTCTCCGTCGTGCCGCGCGGCGCCGCCGACACCGGGGTGCCGGAGGCGTCCTCACCGGCCGGGTACGCGGACGACCTGATCGGCGGGGGCGCCGCGGCGCTCGTCGTGGGCGGCGCGACCGTTCTCGTCGTACGCCGCAGGCGGGCGACGGGGGCATGACGATCCCGCTGTCCCGGCGGGCGTTCACCGCGGCGGCCCTGGCCGCGCTGGTCACGGGCTGCGCCGGGCACGCCGCCGAGCCGGACGCGGCCGCGCGCCGCCCCGGGGACGACCGGGGCCGGGGCAGCCCGGAGGGCGCGGCGAGCACCCGGCCGTCCCCGCCGGCCCGGCCCTCCGCGAACGGGACGCCCGCCCTCGGGCGTTCGGCTCCGGTCGTACTGCTGATCCCGGCCATCGACGTCGACACCCCGCTCATCCCGCTGGGACTCGCGGCGGACGGCAGCGTGCAGGTGCCCCCGGTCACCGCGAACGACCGGGCGGGCTGGTACCGGCACTCACCGACCCCCGGCGAGGTCGGCCCGTCGGTCGTCCTCGGCCATGTCACGGTCGGTACCCACGGCGACGGCGTCTTCCGCCACCTCGCGCGGCTGCGGCGCGGCGACCGGATCGCGGTGCGCCGGGAGGACGGCACCACGGCCCGGTTCGCCGTCACCGCCGTACGCGCCACCGCCAAGGCGGACTTCCCGACGCAGGACGTCTACGGCGACGTGGACCGCCCGGAGCTCCGCCTGATCACCTGCGGCGGTCCGAGAACCGGCGGCGGGTACCGCGACAACGTGATCGTGTTCGCCGCACTGAGTACCGCCACGGCTCCCTGACCCCCGCGAGGTGCCGGGCCAGCGGAACGTACGCCGCCGGCCCGGCATCCCTTCCCGCAAGCGTCCCCGCGACGGCATCACGACCCTGGAGAGCGTTGAAACGGTCTCGCGACACGGCGGCGTCGGAACTCTTCGCCGCCCTCTATCCGCGCCTCGCCGGCTGGTGCCGCCGTCTCGTCGACGACGACGAGACGGCCCACGAGATCGCCTCCGAGGCGTTCACCCGACTCTGGGCCCGCTGGAGCCGCGTCGAGGAGCCGCGCGGCTTCCTCTACGTCACCGCGGCCAACCTCGTCCGGGACCACTGGCGCCGACTCGAGCGCGAACGCCGCGCGATGCGCCGCGCCACGACCGAGGCCGCCCTCGACTCCCGCACCGAGCCGGCGGACCCCTCGGTACGCCTGCTGGTCCAGTCGCTGCCGGAGCGACTGCGCGTCCCGATCCTCCTCCACTACTACGCTGACATGCCGGTCCGGGAGGTGTCCGTGCTGACCGGTCGCAAGGAGGGAACCGTCAAGGCCGACCTGCACGCGGCCCGCGAACTGCTCCGCGTCCATCTGAGGAGAAGCCTTGACCACTCGCTTTGACGACGACCTCGGCGCCCCGGACCCCGGACCGGACGACCCCCTCGCGGTGATCCTGCGCCCCGCCCCCGGCCACCTCGCCCCGCCCCCCGGCCGCTACCGGGCGATCCGCCGCGCCGCGTCCCGCCGCAGAGCGCTGCGCACCGCGGCCGGCGTCGGCGCCTCCTGCGCCGTGGCGCTCCTCGTCGCCGTACCGCTGTACCTGGCGAAACCCGCGCAGCCGAGTTCCCCCGCCCCGCCGCTGGCGCCCCCGCCCGCGACCGGTCGTACGGTGCCCACCGCCCCGTCGGCCGTCACCCCCTCGCCGTCGCCCTCGTCGGCGCCGCGGGAAGGCGCGTCCCCCCGCCCCTCCACGCCCCCCCGGGCCCCCGGGACCCCGACCTCCCGGAGAGACGCGGCGGCCGTCCCCTCGCCCGTCGGCCGCACCACCCCGGAACCGGAGACCCGCCGCACCGACCTGGTCCGCCCCGGCACCTGAGCCCGCCCCGCCTCCAGCCTCCTTGGCCGCCCCCTGCCTCCTCGGCAGGGGCAGCGACCCGCCGTCACCGGGGCTGCCGGGCGGTCCGCGCCCCGAAGAGGGGGCGGCAAGGGGATGAAAGGGATGTTCCGGATTTCTCGAAACGCCGTGACGCCTGCACGGTGCCGCATGTCCCGTGCCCTAGTTTCCAGAACGGGTCCGGGAGCCGGGCCCGTTGCGCGGCGGGAGGAGACATGATGCGGTGCCCATTGCCCGGACGGCGTCTGCTGCCGGTCGTCGCGGGGCTGAGCGCCCTCGCGCTGGCCGCATGCGGCGCCGACACCCGTTCCGGTGCCGGTGACTCCTCCGGCGTCGCGCCGACCGCCGGGCCGGTGATCCGGGCGCCGCGCGAGTTCAGCGGCATCGCCTGGCTCGCCACCGAGCGGACGCCCACCGAGGCGAAGGGCTACGGCGAGGGCGAGCCCCAGGAGGTCTTCCTGATCTGCCACGACGCGAGGGACAACGACGCCGAGCGCGACCTGCCCCGTCTCTCGATCGTGCGGACCCCCGTGGACACCGACGGGATCATCGTCCAGAACCTCGACGTCGCCTTCCCCACCGTGCCGAACGACCTCGAAAGCATCGCCCGGCTGCCGGGCCGCGACGAGGCTCTCCTGGTGGAGAGCAACGCGGACGGCGACGACCCCGACCCCACCATCTACCTCGCCCGGTGGGACGACCGTCTGAACGTCGAGATCGCCGGCTCGGTGCCGTGGCCCGAGACCCCCGAACCGCTCGTGAACGTCGAGGCGACGGCCGTCGCGACCGTGCGCGGGAAGGACTACTTCGTCTACGCCGAGCGGGCGGAGGGCAGCGACACCACCGCCATCAACATGACCCGCCTGACCGTCGGCAGGGACGGGACGATCACCTTCGGCACACGGTGGACGTCGGTCTCCTTCACGGCACCCGAGCCGCCGGGCGCGCGCCCCGCCTCGGGCCTCGACATCGACAACGAGGGCAACCTCTACATCTCGTCCGCCTACGACCCCGGCGACCTCGGTCCCTTCGACAGCGCCGTGTACCGGGCGGCCACGGTCGGCCCCGGCGGGGCCCTCGGTGCGCAGCTGCGTCCGGTCGAGCCGCCGCAGCAACTCGCCCGCAGCTCCGGACTCAAGGTCGAGGGCGTCGGTCTGGTCGACGGCTCCTTCCCGATCTTCATCAGCGACGACGACGAGGACTACGGCGGCCTGCTCCGGCAGCTGCGGGTGACGGGCCCGAGCGACCGGCCCCGCACCCGGGACCAGCGCTGACAGGCGGCCCCGGACCCGGTCCCGTCCGGTACCGGGGCCTGCGTCGACCAGCGGTTTCGGTCCGGTACCGGGTCCTGCGCTGAGTGGCGGTCCCGGTCCGGTCCGGTATCGGGTCCTGCGTCGACGGGCGGTCCCGGTCCGGTACCGGGCGGGTTCTCCGCACGGGGTGGCCGGGCCACCCGCACGATCGTGACCCCTGCCCGACGGGCCTGTCAGCCAAGTGCGACGCGTGCCCCCGCCCCCCGTCCCCGCCTCGGCCCCGTCCCCGCCTCGGCCCCGGCCCTGGCGAAGGACCCGGTCCCGGCGAAGGACCCGGTCCCGGCGAAGGGCCGAGGCCGACGGCCGTGGACGTGGGGCAGAGAGCCGGGACACCCGTACGAGGCGGTCGGATGGCGCTGCGGGCATGGCGCCACGACGATGAAACGAGCGGCGCGACGCCCGCCGGGACCATGCCCCCGCGGCGGTTCCCTGCGGAGCCCGGCGGGTGCGAGGCAGCGGGAGAGGGCGGTATGAGCACACTCGAGCTCACGGTCCAGGCGACCATCGCCATGATCCTCCTCGTCGACCCGTTCACCCGCGCCATCTTCTTCCGCCTGATCACCGAGCACGAGCCCGAGCGGCGGCGCGAGTACGTCGTCCGCATCATGACCGTCGTCGGCGTCACCCTGGGCGGCTCGGCTCTCGTCGGCCGGGAGCTGCTCGAGCTCATCGGCATCGACCTCGGGGCCTTCGGGGTGGCCGGCGGACTGGTCCTGGCCCTCATGGGGTTCGAGATGCTCTTCGGAGGCCAGCAGCCCCGTGCGCAGGGCGGTGCCTCCGCCCACGAGCGGCCGGCGCCGGAATCGGCCGAGTCCTCGATCGTGGTGCCCTACGCCATCCCCTTCATGGCGGGGCCGGGCGCCATCACCACGGTGATCACGATCTCCTCCACGGGAAGCGGCTGGTCCGGCCCGGTCGCCGCGCTGATCGCCGTGGGCATCACCGTTGCGCTCATCCCGGTGGGCCACCTGATGCTGGTCAACCGCATGAACATGTCGGATTCGACCGTCGCCATCATGACCCGCTTCGGCGGCCTCTTCGTCGCCACCATCGGCATCCAGCTCATGCTCAGCGGCATCCGCTCGTACTTCGGCCTCTCCTGAGCGCGTCCAGCTCCCTCCCGCCCGTGGCCGAAGGCCGTCGCCCCCGCTCCCCGGAGCCGGTCACCCCGGCGGCACACGTCGGCCCCGCCGCTCTTCCCATCTGCGACGGGGGCCATGAAACGCAGAGCGGCTCAGCGGGCCGGGGATGCAGAGCGCCGGCAGCAAGGCGGGCACCGCCCACCAGGCTCACCGGACCGCCCGTACGGCCCTGGGCGAAGCCGTGCGACGCGGCCACGCGGCGAAGAACGCTGCCGCGCTGGCGAAGCCTCCCCGGACGGAAGAGGACGAGAACGAGGTGGAGCCCTACTCGGTCGACGAGGTGCAGAGTCTCCTGCTCGAAGTGAACAAGCGCCGGAACAGCGCCCGCTGGATGCTGGCCCTGGCGCTCGGACTGCGGCAGGGGGAGACGCTCGGACTGCGGTGGTCCGACGTGGAGCTGGACAACGAGTACCTGAAGCTTCGCCGGAACCGGTTGCGGCCGAAGTACGAGCACGGGTGTGGCGAGGCGGCGCCGTGCGGCCGGAAGGCCGGCTACTGCGCGGCCCGGGTGCGGGTGCGGCGCGAGACGAAGAACACGAAGCCACGCGCCGGCCGTCGCGCCGTGCCCCTCCCGGGCCCGCTGGTCGTGATGCTCCGCTCCCACCGGGAGGCGCAGGCCCGGGAGCGGACGGCGGCCGGGAACCTGTGGACCGAGTCGGAGTACGTGTTCACCAAGCCGTTGGGCGGGCCGCTCAGTCCGAACACGGATCATCACGACTGGAAGCGGCTGCTGGAAGACGCCGGCGTCCGGGACGGGCGCCTGCACGACGCACGGCACGCCGCGGGCACCGTGCTGATGCTGCTGGGGGTCCCGGATCGGGTCATCGACCAGATCACGGGTTGGGAGCCGGGCGGCGCCGCCCGGATGCGGGCGCGGTACCTGCACGTGACCGATCCCATGCTCAAGGAGGCGGCCCGGAAGATCGAGCGCGCCATCCGGGAAGCCCCGGAAAAGCTCGCTGTGGACAAGGACCAGGACGACGAGGCGTAGGGACAACGTCGAAGGGCCCCCTGTTTCCAGGGGGCCCTTCGACATCGTGCCCGGTGAGGCACTGGCGGAGGATACGAGATTCGAACTCGTGAGGGGTTGCCCCCAACACGCTTTCCAAGCGTGCGCCCTAGGCCTCTAGGCGAATCCTCCGCCGGAAACATTACATGACCGAGGGGAGTGCTCGCGAACTCGTACCCCCCGGCCGGGATCGGGTACTGTGTGCAAAGCCCCTCACGCGGCGCTATCTGACTGAACTCCCCCAGGGCCGGAAGGCAGCAAGGGTAGGTCGGCTCTGGCGGGTGCGTGGGGGGCGCTTGCGTTGCCCGGTGGGCCGCAGGTGGGCGGGGTGGGCCCCTGCCGGGTCCGGCTCGCTCCGGCCCCTTGAGGGTTCACCGGTCGCCGGGTCCGGAAAACGCCGGGTGTCTTCCGGGGCGGGGCTTCGCCGGGGCCGGGGCGTCCCTCGTCCGCGGGTCCGCTCTGTCAGCGGGCGCCTATAACCTCGTAGGCGTGTCGTCTCTCGCGCTGTACCGCCGCTATCGCCCGGAGTCGTTCGCTGAGGTCATCGGGCAGGAGCATGTCACCGACCCGCTGCAGCAGGCCCTGCGGAACAACCGGGTCAGTCACGCGTACCTGTTCAGTGGTCCGCGCGGCTGCGGCAAGACGACCAGCGCCCGCATCCTCGCCCGCTGCCTGAACTGCGAGCAGGGCCCCACGCCGACCCCCTGCGGGGAATGCGACTCCTGCCGGGACCTGGCCAGGAACGGGCCGGGTTCCATCGACGTCATCGAGATCGACGCCGCGTCGCACGGTGGTGTGGACGACGCCCGCGACCTGCGCGAGAAGGCCTTCTTCGGACCGGCCCGCAGCCGCTACAAGATCTACATCATCGACGAGGCCCACATGGTCACGTCGGCCGGTTTCAACGCGCTGCTCAAGGTCGTCGAGGAGCCCCCGGAGCATCTGAAGTTCATCTTCGCGACCACCGAGCCGGAGAAGGTCATCGGCACCATCCGGTCGCGGACCCACCACTACCCGTTCCGGCTGGTCCCCCCGGGGACCCTCCGGGACTATCTCGCCGAGGTGTGCCGGAAGGAGGAGATCGCCGTCGAGGACGGCGTCCTGCCGCTCGTGGTGCGCGCCGGTGCCGGGTCCGTGCGTGACTCGATGTCCGTCATGGACCAGCTCCTCGCCGGCGCCGGCGAGGACGGAGTGACGTACGCCATGGCCACGGCGCTGCTCGGTTACACCGAGGGCTCCCTGCTCGACTCCGTCGTCGATTCCTTCGTCTCCGGTGACGGCGCCGCCGCCTTCGAGGTCGTGGACCGCGTCATCGAGGGCGGCAACGACCCGCGGCGCTTCGTCGCCGACCTGCTGGAGCGACTGCGGGACCTCGTCATCCTCGCCGCTGTGCCGGACGCCGCCGAGAAGGGGCTGATCGACGCCCCGGCCGACGTCATCGAGCGCATGCGGGCGCAGGCCGGCTCCTTCGGCGCCGCCGAACTCAGCCGCGCCGCCGACCTGGTCAACGAGGGGCTCACCGAGATGCGCGGTGCGACCTCGCCCCGACTCCAGCTGGAACTCATCTGCGCCCGTGTGCTCCTCCCGGGCGCCTACGGCGACGAGCGCTCCGTCACGGCCCGCCTCGACCGGCTGGAGCGCGGCGTGAACTTCTCCGCGGGTGCCGGGCTGCCCGCCGCCGGGTACGTCCCCGGGCCCGAGGCCCACGGCGCGGGCATCGGCGGCCCGGCGGCCGACGGCGCACCGGTTCCGCCCGGTGGCGGCGTCGCCGCGGCCCGC
>NZ_JADWYM010000049.1 GCF_022414535.1 Streptomyces sp. MUM 2J | reverse complement strand
ACACCGAAATCGCGATCATGGAGAAGGGGCTTGCATCCCGCTCGAACCGGTAAACGCAGCGGCGTTGATGTCTTGTCGGAAGCCTCACGTACTGTCCGAAGAGGTTCCCAGAGCTTCACGGGGTGGCCTCGCTCGGAGACTCGACGCGCGTTCGCGTAAGCGATATCCGAGCAGGTGAGTAGCCCTTTGGATGCCACCGGCGTCCCATCGCTCTGCGGGGTGATGGCCGAGGGGCGTGGGCTCACCGGCTGTGGTCGTCCAGCACCGGGGACCGGACGTCATCGACTTGGGCGCGGGGTCGCCCGGCTCGGGGGAGCCATCACCTGCCGGTTGGAGGGATTACTCAATGTGGTCGGATAAGAGTGGTCGAGACGCGGCGGAGTCCGAGATACCCGCTCAGGGCGGAAGCAGCCGCCGACGCCTCGGGCGCTGGCGCTCAGCCGCGACCCGCACGGTGGAGAAGGACCTGCACCGCCTGATTCGCCGGGAGCTGCAAGACCTCGGGGTCACTCCCCCGCTCGACGTTCACGATCTTTGCGAGAGGCTGAGCCGACGGCGCGGGCGTCCGCTGTTCCTCCGTGCAGCTCCGCTGCCCAAGCCCGGTCCCTCGGGCATGTGGGCGGAGTACGACACCTACGACGTGATCCTGTATCAGCAGGAGACAACCGAGCTGCACCAGGACGGGATCATCCTGCACGAGGTCGGGCACATCCTCGTGGCGGAGAAGGAGCGGGCGGCCGAGCAGTCCGCCCGCGAGACGGCGACGGCGGAGAGCACCCCTGATGGGGATGCGGAGTGCATCGACGTCGAGGGGTGGGCCGCCATGATGCCGGTCTTCGGCACCGAGGCGGTCAAGCGCATCGCTCAGCGCTGCTCGTACGACGACGGCGAGGAGTGCGCCGTCGAACTCGTGGCCACGATCATCCTGGAGTGGTCGGCCCTGCTCGCATCCTCCACTCCTCCGGCCGATGACCCCGCTTTGCGACGGGTTGAGGCGGCTCTCGGCGACCGGCGAGGATGGCTGTAGCTCGTGGAACTCCTGCTCCTGGGGCTCCTGGCCGCGCTGGTCTGGAAGCTCTACCAGTGGAAGCGAAGCCCGCACGACGCACCTCTTCGCTCCGTCACCCTCTGCCTGCTCTGCGCTGCGCTCTCGTACCCCGTAGCGATGCCCGGCGGCGCGTCGGGTGTCGACACCGTCGCCGGTCACGGGACGGCGAAGCTGATTCAGAACGTGCTGTTGCTGCTCGCGGTGTACTTCTTGATGTGCTTCTACCTCTACTCCGCCGCGGACGAGGAAGCCGGTCGGCGTAGGGCCCGCAAGGAGGGTGTCCTTGTCGCGGTCGTCGCGGTGGCGATCACCGTGGCGGCCGAATCGGTGCCGCACGAGACGTTCGCCGGCTCCTTCAGCACGGCCGACATGACCACGCCGCAGATCGCGTTCTTCTACGGCGGCGCGGGCCTCTACCTCATGTACGCGCTCGGCATGGCGTGCCGGTGGACTCGCCGCTACGCGCGCATGTCCCGGCGTCCGCACTCCACCGGCCTCTGGATGGCCGCTGTGGGTCTGGGGGCGATGGCGGTGGCGTGCGCGATCCGCGCTGTGATCGTCGCCCTCCGCGCGGCCGACGTGGAGGTGTCCGAGCCGCTGATGGCCGCCGTCGCCTTCCTCCTGGTGGCGTCCATCCTGCTCTTCGCGGCGGGCATCACGTACTCCGGAGCCCGAGCCCGTATCTCCTCCCTTCGCCTCTGGCTCCAGCACCGGCGTGATCACCGTCGCCTCGCGCCGCTGTGGGAGCTGCTGGCGGAGACGTACCCGGACAACGTGCTGCGGCCGGCGTCCGCGGCGGCCCGGGACCGGTGGCGGGCCCGCGGGGTGCACCGGCGCTACCACCGTCGCATCGTGGAGTGCCGCGACGGCCTGGTGGACATCAGCCCGTACCTGCTCGATGAGGGCGACGACGGCGCGGTCCTCAACATCGACTCCGCTGAGCTTGCCGCTCGGCTCCGCCGGGCCTCCGCCCGGATCGAGAAGGGCGCCCCCGCGCCCCGCCGCGCGGTTCCCCTCGCGATGGCGCTGGGCAGCGACCGCGAGTCCGATGTGAAACAACTGATTGCGGTATCCGACGAACTGCGCGCAGCCGCATGACCTCGCACGATCAAGGAGTCACGATGCTGATTACCGGTGGACGAGTGCTCGTCGACTCGGGGACCTACCTGGAAGACGGCGCCATCCTCATCGAGGGTGAGTCGATCGCCGCCGTCGGGCCGCGTAACGAGGTCGAAGAACGGGCCGGGGCCGACGTGCCCCGGTACGAATTCGGCGGAACCGTCCTGCCCGGCCTCATCGACGCCCATGTGCACCTGGCTTTCGACGGCGGCGCCGACCCCGTCGCGACCCTCCAGGACTCGACGGACGACGTCTTGGCCGAGGACATGCGTCGTCGCGCGGAACAGCTTCTTCGTAGCGGCGTCACCACGGCCCGAGACCTCGGGGACCGGGGCGGACTCGCCCTTCGCCTGGCATCCGAGATCAACGACCGCCACACGGCCGGACCCCGGATCGTGTCCGCGGGTACCCCGGCCACCACCCTCGGCGGCCACTGCCACTTCCTGGGCGGCGAGGTCTCCGGGGAAGCCGAGATCCGCGACCTCGTACGGCGCAACCTCGCGGCCGGGGCCGGCGTCATCAAGGCGATGGTCACCGGCGGGGGCCTGACGAAGGACGGCCCCAAGAGCCACCAGAGCCAGTTCTCGGCTGAAGAGCTTGTTGCCCTGGTGGATGAGGCTCACGCCGCAGGTGTCCCCGTCGCGGCCCATGCACACGGCGCCGACGGCATCGCCGCCGCCGTTGAGGCGGGCGTCGACACCATCGAGCACTGCACCTGGATGTCGAGCGATGGCCTCGACTTCCGGCCCGACGTGGTCCAGCAGATCATCGCGAAGGGCATCACCGTGTGTCCGGCCGTGAGCCCGCACTGGCAGATGCTCCCGCGCTTCTTCGGTGAGGAGCGCGCCGCCGCCATGTTCGATCTGGTGCGGCAGATGGCTGACTCCGGTGTCCGCCTGATCGCCGGAACCGACGCTGGCGTTCAGCGGGCGGGCTTCGACGGCTTGGTTCCGGCGCTCGGGTTCTACGCGCACCTGGGTCTGTCGAACGCCTCGATCATCGACATGGCGACGTCACGGGCGGCGGAGGCCCTGGGCCTGGGAGACGTGACCGGCAAGGTCGCTCCGGGCTTCCGCGCGGATCTCCTCCTGGTCGACGGTGACCCGCTCGCGGATCTCTCCGCGCTGAGCGGGGTGCGGGCCGTGTTCGCCTCGGGCCTGCGTCACGAGCCGACCGGCGCGGACCAGTAGGCGATGAACCTGGTGCCCTGCTTCCCGACCCCTCCGGGCACGGGAAGCAGGGCACTAGCCTTTGCTGCCTGGATCGGTCCGTTCAACGACTTCGCCGGCGATGTCGTTCAGGATCGACAGAACATCGGCCGGCAACCCCTCGCCGGTCATCCCGCGAGCCCGGACCCGGCCCACCTTCCCCTGCTTGGCCGCGTACATGAGGCGCAGGGCTTCATAAGCCTGTGCCGCGACGGCGTCGTTCTCCTCGAAGTACAGCTTTGAGACGTCGAAGAACTTGGCCAGACCTTCGAGGACCACGGGCAGCGGGTCGACCTTCGCCCCCGTCCGCAGATCTTCGATGTCTGCCGCCGAGACGACCGCGGAGCCCGCGTACGCGTTGACCGCGTCCGCGATCTCCTGGTCCTCCGGTGACGGGCGGCCGGGGTAAGAGTGCTCTAGGAGCATGGTGATCTTCTCGGCCAGCGTCTCAGGGGCCTTCTCGGGCTGGTCCTCTCCGAAGGATCGCGCCTGCGCGCGTTTCAGCTCGTCCTCCGTCACGCCGTACGCCTCCGCCAGGGCAGGGATGTACTTGTCCTTCAGACGGCGGACGCCCTGTTCGGCACCCGCCAAGGGGCCGTCGCTCTTCGTCCCGATGATCGCCCGGGTCTCGTACCGGTAGAGGCCGGCGTCGCATCGTAGGTCCATCAGATCGGGCAAGCCGTCCCGCGGAAACAGATCGTCCAGGTCCCGGTTCAGTGCCCTGGCTAGAGCTGCCAACTTCTCCTGATCGGGTGTCGCCGCCCCCGACTCCCACCCTGCCACCGTCGATTCCGCAGCACCGAGGGCAGACGCCACATCGGCCTGCGGCACGTCGGCAGCTCGACGTACCGCGCGCACACGATCTCTGTCGAAACGGCGAGCTGGCATCGGACCTCGTTTTTGGGGTGAACCGAGGAAACCTCGGACTGTTGACTTTTGATGCGAACCAAGATAGCTTCATCTTAGCGAAAAACGAGGGGGTTCGCACCCCTCTCAGCTTTCGCCCACCTGCGGTTCCCATCGTGGACCGGTCCGGTGGAGAGGGGTTGCCGCGCATCACTCGGGCGCGGCCCTTCCCCTCAAAACGCCATCGGCGTCCGAGAGTTCGCACCTCTCGGACGCCAGACAGCTCGTGATCCGCGGCCCCCTGACAGGGGCGCTGGTCACTCGCACGGCCACTCCGTGTCCTTTCGCACGGCACGACGGAGCGGCGTACCGCACAGAGGAGTGTCGCATGTCCCCTACTACGGACTGCAACCCGAAGGTGGAGATCCCTTCGGGCGTGGCTGAACGGCTGGCTGCGCAACTGGCGTCCATGCTGCCGGAGGCCGCCGTCGTACAGGTTCGCCTTCAGGGGCCCCGGACCCTGTGGCCGCACCTTGGCCTGACGGCCCTGACCGACCGAGGTCGTCACCTTCGCGTCCCTCGGGCCAAGGCGCTCACCATCGCCCGGTGGATCATCCGCTCGTTCCCCCACGCGGGATGGGCGGCCTCGGGCCACGCCTTCGACCTGCGAACGGCTGAGCTGCGCGGGCTGGAAGCGTGATGGCGGCCGTGGCACCGGCGAGCGCCGGACCGGCCCTGGACGTGCAGGGACTCGTGGCCGTTGTCGATCTCTTGGCCCAGGCCGGCGGCCTGGATGCCCTGCTGGGCAATCGGGCGGCGGATTCCCGCGACAAGCGTCTGCACATCGGATACAGCGAGGCTGCCGAACGTCTGAACATTCCGGAGAAGTGGTTGCGTGAGCGCATTTCGACGCTCCCGCACCGGAAGTTCGGGAAGTTCGTTCAGTTCACGGAGGATGACCTCCACGCGATTTCTGATATGCACTTCGTCAGCCCTGGCGCAAAGTCCCAGAGGGACGACGGGTCGGCGCTGATGGCGCTTCAGCCATCAAAGCGCTCTCGTAAGCGTTCCTGATCTCCTCTCGCGCCCGACTGTCACCAATCGCGGCGCTGCGAACATCGCGAGATATCAATGAGCACTCACATATCCGGCCTCATCGAGGCTGCGCACCAGGGAAATTGGCTGCCTCTCATCGAGGAGTCGAAGAAGGCTCCGGGGAAACACTGGGCCGAATCTGCTCGGTGCACGAACCAGGACATCAACATGTTCGTGCCTCTCGCAGACGGACCACGAGAGGACCCCGACGTGGTGAAAACCAAGCTGGGAATCTCTCTTAACCGTCCGCGTAATTTCTGCGGGTCATGCCCGCTGGCCGTCGCTGCCCGATGCCTGGTGGAATCCCTCAAGGATGACGACGAGTACGGAATCCGGGGCGGGCTTTTGGCCTCCGAGCGCGCAGGGCTGCGGCTCGCGTGGCAGGACCGGGACACCGAGAAAGCCGTAGAAAGCGCGCTTCGAGGATGCACCGCACCCCTGACCAAGCCTGCCAGGGACACCGTGATCGCCCGCTTCGCCACCGATCCCACCTTGGACGCCGCCGCCGTCGCGCGCGGGCTCGGAGTGACGCACGAGTACCTGTTGAAGCTCGCACGTCGCTACCGAAAGTCGCAGGCCGGACAGAGCGCCCCGTCGCTCCGAGTCGTCGCCGCCTAGAGCGCTCCCGAAGAAACGATCCTTCCGCACGGCGGACCCTGCGTCCACGGGAGTTCTCCCCATGCTTCAGAACAACCCCTGCGGACTTCGGCCCACGGATATGTGTGCCGCGATCCGCGAGATTGCACCTACGGCCGCGCTCGTGCGGGTTTACCCCCAGCGTCGGTCTGTTACCCACCTCTTCGAATCGGACTTCTACCGCATGCTCATCGACCGCAGGACCGAAGAAGAAGTGGCCCGCGTGATCAGGCGCGGATTCGGAAAGCTCGCAGACTGGCGCCTTGCCCATGATTTCTACCTGCCGACGGCAACTCTGTACCTCACTCCGGAGCCGCACCAGAACGGCTACATCCCGGAGGACGACAATTCTTTCGGCCTTGCCCGCCACCGTCGAATAGCGATAGCTGGCGGTGAGCGCTGATGAGCGACATAGTCACCGAACTGATCTGGTCGCAATCAGAGTCGCGCCGGGGCTCGCGTCTCGTCATGCTGGCACTGGCCCGTGAGGCGGACGACGACGGCAAGGCCACGCTGACCCTGGACGACATAGCCGGAATCACCCGCCTGACGCCGCGTTCGATAACGAAGTGTCTGGGGGAGCTGGCGAACCTCGGGGAACTCAGCCACGAGCGGGGAGGCGGAGCCTCCAACCCCAACACGTACTCGATACTGCTGCGCCCGGCGGGCGACCGTACCGGTTCGGAGAAGGAACTTCCCACTCTCCCCCCTGAAGGTCCGGGAGAGGGTACTAAGTTCCAGGAAGTTGTTTCCCAGAACTCCACTCCAGTGGCCGGAAGTGGGAAGTTTCAGCGCACAGATTCGGAAGTTTCTTCCTCGCGCGTACGTGGTGGTAATACTCCCTACGGGAGTATTACCACCACCAAAGAGCAAGCTAGCTTGCTGAGACCGCGCCGAGAGAACTCAGCCGACAAGCAGGACTCGGTGAAGGTTCCCGACGGAGCGAAGGACCTGGTAACAGCCATCACCGGAGCTGGAATGCTCGTCGGCTGGCGGCTGACCGAATCCGAATGGGACCGGGTAACAGCTCTCGCAGCGCGCTGGGGAAATGAACGTCTGGTCGAGATGGTGGCGCGTCGGTGGAACGCGGACCGGCCGCCACAGTCCGCCCGCTATCTGCTGCGCATCTGGGCGGATCTCCCGTCGCACGCTTCCGCCGCAGCCTCCCAAGGAAACGTCGTGCCGCTGCGCCGACAGCCCGCGGGCTGGATTCCCTTTCAGAACACCGCCGCCCCCAGCGCCTACCAGAACGGATTTTGATCATGGCTGAGCCGGAACGCGCGGGCAGCGCCAGGTCAATGCGCGCCATGGAACGAATACTCGCTGCGAAGGGACTTCAGGTCGTGCCGGACTCCGACCCTGCCGATGAGACACCGGAAGAGAACCCCGGAGACCTCGAATGGCACAGCCGGGCTCGGGCCGACTACGCCCTGACCCGCTGGCGGCGCGCGACCCCTCCCCGGTTCCGTGACGCGGAGGCCACGCTGCCGGAGGTCGTCCAGTGGGCCGACCGCGCCCTTGCGGACAACGCCGCCGCTGGTGCTCTGCTCCTCACCGGCCTCACGGGGACGGGCAAGACGCACCAGGCGTACGGGGCCCTGCGAAGGATCGCGGCCGGCGCACCGGACCGCTTCGAGCTGATCGCCGTGAACTCGGCGGACATGTACGGCAACCTGCGGCCGTCACAGGTCATGGGCGCCTCGGAACACGAGCTGCAACGGCTCAGCCGGGTCCAGTACCTGTTCCTCGATGACCTAGGTACGGCGAAGACGTCGGAATGGACCGAGGAGGTGACGTACCGGCTGATCAACTACAGGTACAACCACTGCCTGCCGACGATCATCACGTCCAACCTTCCGGCCCGCGACGAGAACGGTCCGGACCTGAGCGACTTCGTCGGGGCGCGCGTGGCGAGCCGCCTGGCGGAGATGGTCACGACCCTCGTGCCGATGATCGGCGCCGACCGGCGTCGTGGCGGGAGGGCGGCCTGATGCCCGTCCGCCTTCGCGGAGCCTCCCGCGATGCCGCCGCACTGTCCACAGCCTGTGCATACGTCGGTCCGCTCAGCCGGTACGCGAACCCCTTCGTGGCCGGGGCGCGCTCGCCGCTCGGTCCCCCGATGGACGGCGCGGAAGCCGTCGATCTCTTCGCCGCCACGCTCCGGGGCCCGGTAGGCCGCCACTACGCCGCTCGCTTCGCCCGAGCGCTGCACGGGCTCGACCTGATGTGCACATGCGCTCTTGACGCTCCGTGCCACGCGGACGTTCTTCTCCGTCTCGCCAACGAGTCCGGCGACGGAACCGCACTTCGCACCACCGATCTTCTGGAAGGCCCCCGATGAGTCACCTGATCATGTTCGCTGCGGCCAAGCACCTCACCACCGCGGAGGAGAGGCGCACGGCCGCTCGGGAGGCGGCGTTCCGCACCTGGGGTCCACGGTCGATCACGGCCGCCTCGAAGTACGCCCGCACCCTCCTGGGGGACGCCGCAGTCACGCTCGACTGGGAGGTGCTGGGCCTGCTGAGCTTTGAAGAGCACCTGCAAGCCGTCGCCTCGCTCGACACGACCGGCGGCCAGCACCTGGAGCTCTACTACACCGACCAAGGCGGCACCGAACGGATCTCGCTGCGGGTCTCGTGCGTGAGCTGCCCGAGTCAGCATGTGCACCAGGTGACGTCTCTGGAGCAGTTCGGACAGCTCCTCTCGCAGACCCCGGCCTGGTCTGACATCGCGCCCCGCGAAGGGGGCAACCTCTGATGTCGCACACGCACATAGACACGGCGGCGGGAACCGAACGGCAGGGCTACAACCTGCGCGGCATGACGGCCTGGGACCGCAGCGCGATCATCCTGCTCGGCGCGGCCGGCTTCGCCTTCTCGTACGACGCACTGCGTCAGATCGCCCTCGCCATCCACGCCAGGGAGACCCTGAGCTTCCTGTTCCCGGTGTTCATCGACGGGTTCATTGCCTACGGAGTGCGGGCCATCGTTCTCCTGCGTCACGAGCGGTTCGCCGCACGGTTCTACGCGTGGGTTCTGTTCCTCTCGGCGACCGGGGCGAGTCTCGGCGCGAACGCTCTGCACGCGATCACGCTGAACGGCTCACAGGAGGCCGGACGGTCCGCGCTGCACCTGACGGACGGCGTCGTGGGGGTCCTGTCGATGCTCGCGCCGCTCGCGCTGGCGGGATCGGTCCACCTCTACATCCTGATGGCGCGGACGGCTGAGCGGGCGGTCCCGGACGGGACGGAGACCGGTCCCGGACCGGTCCGGGAGGAGACTCCGACGCTCGAACGCGTCGCGGTCGAGCCGGGGCCTCGTCCGCTGGAATCTCCCGGGCAGACGGCACCCCGACCGCTGCCGGGCGGTCCGTCCGCACCGGTAGGGCCCCCCGCCCCCGCCGTTGACCTGCGGAAAGTCGCGGCTCGGCCCGAGGGCCCTGCGGGCGTGGCCGGTGCGGCGTCCTCCCCGTCCGCGGAGCCGGACGACGGGCAGACGGACGACGGGACTGCGGACGGACCGGGCACCGACTCGCCGGGCCAGGGGCCGACCACCGGTCCTTCGTCGGCAGCCGATCCGTCCGCTCCGGCGGCGGTCCGCGATGCTGCGGACGGGGAAGGGCCGTCCGTCCCGGACGGCCCGGAGGGCTCGCAGGACCGGGAGGCGGACGACGACTGGCTGACGGAGCTGCTGCCCATCGCACAGGCCGCCTGCGACCAGGCCGGACGGATCAGTCGTGAGGTTGTCGGCGACGCCGTCCGCAAGCACCAGGCGATCAGCAACGACCGCCTTGGGGTGCTCCTGACCCGGCTGAAGGAAGAGGACGCCGAGGGGGCCAAGACACCCGCCGCTGCCTCCAGCGCCCTGTGGTGATTGCATCTCATGACGGGCCCGGGACCTGGGCGGCTCGCGCCGTGCAGGCCCCGGCCCGGCCCGCTTGATCAGGAAGGAACGACGATGTGGTCTCGCCGACGCGACCGGGCGGAGGACACCGTCCGCGCCGATGCCGCACAGTCAGCGTCCGTGCTCGCGCAGCACCTCCACGACGGAGGCGGTCTTGTGCCCGTCCAGGTGAGCGGCCTTGCCCTTGCGGCCGGTGAACTCGCCTTCGCCGATGTGCTGTGTGCCGCCGCCCGCTTCTACGGGACGGACGTCGACTACCCGACCTCGAACGGGTACTTCGAGCACCACCCGACCTTCGGCCGGCGGTGGGTGAGCAACCGGCGCCTCGACGCCCGTCGGCGCCAGGAAGCGGAGGACGCCGCCCTTCCCCAGTGGCGCGATCACACCGCGGCCCGCGTCGTGCTCACCTCGGCCGGGGTGCGGCTCCTGCCGCGAGGCGCCCGCGAGTGGATGCCGTTCGACCACGCCCTCCTGACCGGCGTCACCGCCGAACCGGCCACCGTCGTGCTCTCGTACAGCACATGCGCGCCCCTGCTCCTGTCCGGCCCCGCCGCGCCGTGGCTCGGCGTAGCGATCGAGCACCTGCGCCACGGGTCCGCATAGGGCCTCAAACCTCCCTCGGGACGAAAGCCGGAACTTAATTCCAGGAATTAAGTTCCGGCTTTTTTCGTGATTCGAGTTGTCCGCGAACCCCTGCAAGGATTCAGGCACGGCCAACGCCACAAGGCACTTTCCGGCCGTAGAGGTCACTCACGATCTCGCCCGAATCACGGAAGGGGCTGATGGCCTTGATATGAGTAACGCGCCCGGCAGCTCAACCGTCTCGCCAATGCGAAACACGATCGAACCCTTCCGCAAATGAGACAGGCAGATAGAGCTACACGCTCCGGCCTGCTTTGCGATTTCCCCGGCCTTCGCCGGTAAAGCCCGCAGGGAGAATCCCCCTTCTTCCTGCGAAGGAGTGGTGCGGCCCTCCGCCCCCGCAGGGCCGCACCGCTCGCTCTTCCGAAATCCCATGCACCAAGGTTGTGGTCCCCGCATGCCTCGATCCACCCGTTTCATACCCATATCAGCCGCAATAGGAGTGGCTGGTTCTCTGGCCTTCCTGTCGACCGGCTGCTCCAGCGCGGTCAACGACACCTCCGCGGCCCCGACTGCGTCGGCACAGCCGCGATCCGTCTCGGCGGGCGTCCCCGGCACCGCGACGCCGCACAGCGGCGCTACCGCATCCGCCTCAACTGCCGCTCTCCCGAACGACGTCGAGAGGACCGCGTGGGCCTTCGCCGTGGCCTACGCGGAGCACGACGCCCGCGACGGTGCAGACAGCTCGTACGCGGATGCCGGCGCTCGGGCCGCCCGGCTCGCCTCGGGGGAACTCGCGGGCGTGCTCGCCCAGAAGCGTCCGGGCCAGGATGCCGCCTGGGCCGCCCTGCGGGCCGAAAAGGCTCGCCAGTCGGCCAAGGTCACGGCGGCCGTGGTTCCGGACGGTGCGCCCGCGGTGACGGCCTCCTCCGCTCTCGTCCGCGTGAGCTACACCCTCACGACCACCCCCAAGTCCGGGCACCCGCGCAGCAGTAGTGAACAGCTCGCGCTCCGCCTGGAGCACACCTCCGAGGGCTGGCGCGTCACCGCCTTGCCCTGGGCGTGACGGGCCGCGATGAACAAGGGCACGCAAGCGAGCCTGGGGCTCGTCACGGCCGGGCTCATCACCGGTGTCGCCATGCTGACCACGTTCGGAGGGGCTGATAGCGCCTCCGCGCAGGAGGCCGGTCCGGGTGGCGGCATCACGACGGACGCCCCCGTACCGGGCTGGGTCCGTGAGCTGATCAACAAATACGCGGGCGAGTGCCCGCAGGTCACAGCCTCGCTCCTGGCCGCTCAGCTCTACACAGAGAGCCACTTCAACTCGGGCGCGACCTCGCCCGTCGGCGCCCTCGGTATCGCTCAGTTCATGCCGGGGACCTGGGCCCAGCACGGCAAGGACGGCGACGGGGACGGGATCAAGGACGTCCGCAACCCCGCGGACGCCATCGCCGCGCAGGCGGCCTACGACTGCACCTTGGCCGCCGAGGTCAAGAAGGTGCCGGGCGACTCGACGGACAACATGCTCGCGGCCTACAACGCGGGCGGCGGCGCGGTGATCAAGTACGGCGGCATCCCCCCGTATCCCGAGACCCGCGACTACGTCCGCAACATCCGCTCGCTGGCCTCGAAGTGGGCCGACGCCGTCCGTCCGGACGCTCCGGCCGGCAAGGGCGCCGCCCGCGCGATCACGGCCGCGAAGACCGCTCTGGGCACTTGGTACCAGTGGGGCGGCAGCTGCGTCATGCCGTACAAGGGCATGGGCGGCTGCGACTGCTCCTCGCTCACCAAGATGGCCTGGTCAGCGGCGGGAGTGAACCTTCCGCGCACCACGTACGACCAGGTCCACGCAGGGACCGCCGTCAAGGCCGTCTCCCAACTCGCGCCGGGCGACCTGCTGTTCTCCGTCCCCGGCTCCGCCGGACCTGAGCACGTCGGCATGTACATCGGCGGCGGCCAGGTCATCGACGCCCCGCACACCGGCGCTCAGGTGCGGATCAAGCCGCTCAGCTACTGGAAACCGCAGATCATCGCGATGCGGCACGTCGGCTAATCACGCCAAAACATCCCAAACCATTTCCTACAGCACCAAGGGGCTGAACATGCACAACCTCCTTTCTGCCGCTGCCGATCCCTCCCTGCACACGACCCTCGCCGCCGGTGCCGATGTCGTCAGCGGGGTGAAGCCTGACTGGGGCCCGTTCGGCAAGCTCGGCGGGACGGCGAAGGTGATCCTCGGCGTCATCGCGGCCGTCGTCCTCGTCGTCGGCGCCGGTGCCTTCCTCGCCGGTGTCGGCAAGTCGAAGGGCTGGTTCGGTGAGGGCCACTCCACGATGGACAGCTCGCGCGGCAAGGGGATGATGGTCGGCGGTCTGACCTGCGTCTTCCTCGTGGCCAGCTTCGGCACCATCTTCGCCATCACGTACGGCATGGGTGTGTGACCTATGGCTCCCCGATCCCGGAGGAACGTTTCCTCCTCGAAGACCAGCGGAGCGCGCCGCCCGTCGGCGAAGCTCTGGGGCATCGCGGCCGGCGGTGCTGCGGTGGTCACCGCGGCCGGGGTGGTCGTCAGCATGGCGACCGGTACCCCTCCGGCTGCGGCCCCCTCCGCGTCCGCACCTGCACACTCGGCTCCTCAGCAGAGCGGCGAAGGTGTGCGCGAGCTGCACGGCGTGCCCGTCGGCTACCCGCACACCCGCTCCGGCGCCAAGGCAGCGGCAGCCAACTACACGACCGTTGCCGGAAGTTCGCGCTTCCTCACGGACAAGGACGCCCGGCACGCGGCGGTGGCCGTCATGGCGGCCAAGGGCACGGCCGAAGCGGCGGTGAAGAAGGCCGACCACGCGGCCGGTGACGCGGCCGGCTCGCTGCGGGGGGACACCTCCAAGGTCTCCGCCAAGAAGGCCGTCGCCCGTACCGGCGTCCTCTCCGCTCACGTGCTCAGCTCGGACGCCCACGGCGCGATGGTGCGGTTGTGGACGACGACCGTGCGCGGCAGCACGGCCGGGCACGCGACGCCGAAGGCGGGCTTCCAGTCGGTGACGGTCACGCTCACCTGGGAGTCGAACGACTGGAAGCTGAAGGACAGTTCGGCCTCCTCGGGGCTGGTCGCTCCGATCGACGTACGGCAGGCGTCCAACGTGCCGGGCGACTTCTCGGACTACGTTGCCGCCGCTGCAGAAAGCCCCGTGCTCAGCGGCGCCGAGGGCCGGAGCGGCTTCCCGGCCCCGTACTCACACGATGAGCGCGGCGCGCGTGCAGCCGCCGTCAGCGCCACCATGCTCTACGGCGACCCGCGGTTCTTCACCAATGAAGACTGGCGGCACCGGATGCTGACGGCCACCGCCGCGTCGAGCGTGCTGCACTCGGTCACGTCGGACAGCGACTCGACGGCTCGACTGGTCACGGAGAACAGGGGGGTAGGCCGGGACGGCACGACCGCCGACGGCAGCGAACTGATCACGCGGACCGCAGCGCTCGCCACCCGCTCGATCTCCTACTCCGACCAGGCCGCAAGCATCGAGCTGTGGACGGCGTCGGTGGGCGGCGTCGCCGGGAAGGACGAGACGCAACGTCCCCAGGTCGCCTTCCTGCGGATGACCGTGGATCTGGTCTGGGAGCACGGCACCTGGAAGACGACGGCCGTCACCCCGTCCGAACCGCTCGTACCGTCGCCGCCCGCCATGCAGGAAGCGGACCCGGCCGACAGCTTCGCGGACGTGGGGGGTGCCAGCAATGCGCCTGCGACTGCGTGATGACGCCCCCGGCCTGCTGACCGTCGAATGGGGAACGCCGGGTCGCTGGCGCCGCCGACTCCAGGCGGTGGCGATGGTCAACGTGATCATCGGGTTCGTGTTCGTGCCCTCGGCGGTCGCGAATCCCTTCTGCTACATCCCGATGGTGTGCGAGGCGAAGGCTGCCATCGATTTCGTCAAGGACCCGCTGGGGTTCCTGCTCCAGAAGCTCACCGAGGCCAACATTTGGTTTCTGAGAAAAATGTTGGAGTTGATCCAGAACACCACGAAGATCGACCTCACGAGCCCCGGCTTCCTGAAGCAGTACGCGATCATCTTCGCGGCCTCCAGCCTGCTCACCGTGGCCCTGTGGCTGATCGCCGTGGCCAAGAGGGCGGTCCGCGGAGTCGCCGTCACCACCGCGGTCTCCGAGGCGATCGGCTTCCTGCTCCTCCAGTTCGTGGTCAACGCGATGACGCCGGGTGCGATCGCGCTGCTCATGAAGGCGATTGACGAGGTCACGGCCATCTTCGAGCCGTACGCGACCTCGAACTTCAAGCCGTTCCTGGAGAACATCCTCAAGGTCATGGCCTCGAACCCCACCGAGGGCGTGGGACAGCTGCTGGTCGTCAACCTGATCATGATGTGCGGCGCGCTGCTGATGTGGATCGAGCTGCTGATCCGCAGCGCGGCCATCTACGTGGCTGTCGCACTCGGGCCCATCGTCAATGCGGGGCTGGTCGACCGCGACCTGTGGAACAAGAGCAAGAAGTGGTTCGGTGCCATCTTCGCCATCGGCCTGAGCAAGCCGGTCCTCTTCGCCCTACTCGGCCTCGGCGGCGCGATCCTCAGCGACACCTCGGGAAGCATGTCCGACGCGGTCTCCAAGACCCTGGTCGGCGCGCTGATCCTCCTGCTCGCCGTATTCGCGTCCGCCACCCTCTACAAGTGGGTGCCTGCCTTCGGCGACGAGATGGCCAGCCTCCACCACGACCGGAAGAGCGCCCAGTCCTCCGGCCCGGCCGCCGCGATCGACGGTCCTGGCCAGCACGCCAACCGGGCGATGGGCGCGCGGGTGCAGGACTCCTTGGTCGGCGGCTCCAAGTCCGCCGGTGCCAAGACCGCGGGCGCGAAGATGGGCGGCGGAACGGCAATGGCCGGACCCGTCGCAGCCGGGGCCGCCGTCGCTAAGGCCGGCGTCGACGTCGCGAAGAACAAGGCTGCCCAGTCCCCGGGCGCACAGGGCACCAACGCCGCAGGCGGCGGCAAGCCTGAACAGGCCGAAGGCCAGCAGGGCGGCGAGGATACCTCTGGTTCGTCCGGAGCACCGACCGCCGCACGTCCGCAGGGAGCAACCTCCGACCCGGTTGTCAGCTCGTCCCTGCCGGACTGGTCCTCGGCCGGTGGCCACGCCTCGGCCGGACGCCCGCCGGGAGCTAACGGGGCACCGAGCACTGTTCAGCCGCCCTCGCCGTCGCCGCCCAGTCCGGGCACTTCGGGCCCGACCCCGCCCGCCACTCCCTCCTCCGCATCAGGAACCACCTCGGGCTCCGGGCCCTCCGTCACGCCCCCGCCGCCGTCGCGGCCCTCGGGCGGACAGGCACCCGGACGACCGAACCCCAGCAAGGATCAGTGACACCTCATGTCGACTCGTACGTATCAGTTCGGAAAGCACCGCCCGACCGGGCTGGTGGGCCGCCGCGACCTCGGCGAACAGGTCGTCCTCGGCAGCGGAGCCGTCACCGGCATCCTGTTCGGCTACCTCTTCAACGGTGTCACGGCCGTCGCCGCGACGTGCCTGGTCCTGCCGATCCTGCTCGCCCTGGTCATCGTGTACGCCCCGTACCGGCCCAAGGGCACGTCCCAGCGGCGCACGCTGTACCGCTGGTGGCGGATCAACCGCTACCACCGCAAGGCGCTCCGCCGCACCGGCGGCGTGTGGGTGTCCCCGGCCTTCGAGGCCGGCGTGCGCCGCGACGGCACCCCGCCGGACACAGCCCTGGCGGAGCCGGAGGGCGTCACCGGGATGACGTGGGTGCCGGTCACGGTCCGCGGACAGCAGGCCGTCGTGGTCCTCCAGCCGGAGGCCGGGTGCGTCACGGCAACCCTGGAGATCGCCTCGCCCGGCCTCGGCGGCAAGGAGGTCGGTGAACAGGTCGTCGCCCTGGAGCGCTGGGGCGAACTCCTCGACGCCTTCGGCAACGTCGAAGAGCACCCGGTGAAGAGGGTTCAGGTCCTTGCCCGGCAGATGAAGTCCGACCCCTACGCACACCAACGATTCATCGCGCAGCGCGACGAGTCGGCGGCGACGACGGACGCGCCGCAGTGGCTGAAGGACTCGTACGACGTGCTGGCCAACGCCGTGTCCACTTCTGCGGAGGAGCACCGCTACTACATCACCATCCACGCGAAGTTCACTCGCGACCTGGCGGCGGAGGGTGCCGCCCGCGGAACCGGTGACGAAGGAGTCGCCGCCGCGATGGCCGCGTACCTGGATGAGCTGTGGTCCCGCGCGGAGGACGCTGACCTCTCGGTGATCGCGCCTCTGGACGAAGGCCGGATGACCGCGTTCATCCGGAACTCCTACGACCCGGACCATGCCATCTGGGACACCGACCTTCGGCAGGCGCACGCCTTCCCCCGCAACGTCGACGTCCGCGACGGCGCCCACGTCGCCACCCGCGCGGCAGGCTCCACCGAGAGCTGGTACCACGCCACGGCCGCCGTAGTCGGATGGCCCACCACCCCCGTTGGACCGGATTTCCTCTCGCCCCTGCTGATCGGGATGCCCGACGTCATCCGCACCATTTCGATCACGCAGCAGCTCGAACCGAACGACAAAGCCGTGGAGCGGATGCTCGCGGAGGACACGAACAACCAGGCCGAGATGGACCGCGACCGTAAGCGCGGCAAGAACATCGACCCGCGCGACCAGATCGCCGCCAGCGCTACGGGATCACGCGGCATGACCCTGGCCTCCTCCGGTGCGGCCGGCTCTGCCGTCGTCGGCTACATCACCATCTCCTCGCGCAGCGCCGAAGAGCTGGAGCGCACCAAGCGCACCACCGCCTCCCGCGCCCGCAACGCGCACCTTCGGCTCGAATGGCTCGACCTCGAACACGCCCGCGCCTTCGCCACGACCCTGCCCCTCGCCGGAGGCATCAAGTGACTGACCTCCTCGACCTCGCCCCGCTGTCGCCGATGCACGAGACGGTGCGACGTCCCCTCTACACCGAGACGACCACCAGCCAGGCCCTGTACCTGCCCATCGCACCGCCGACCCTCGGCACGGCGGGCGCGATCATCGGCCGGGAGCTCTACTCCGGTAAGGCGTTCATCTACTGCCCCTTCAGCGCCTTCGGCGACGGCCTGCCCGGCGGCAACATGATCGTCATGGGCGACACCGGCCGGGGAAAGTCGGCCCTGACTAAGACCTACGCCGCCCGACAGATCCGCCTCGGCCGTCAGGTCGTCGTCCTCGACACCAAGGAGCAGAAGGAGCGCGAGGAAGGCGAGTGGGCCGCGCTCGGCCGCTCGCTCACTGGCAAAGCCCCGGTCCGGTTCGCCCCCGGCGGAGGCCGCGGTTCCTCGTGCATCAACCCGATGGACCCTGCCATTGCGGGCAAGCGGCAAGTCGAACTGGTCCGCACGATCGTTGAACTCGGTCTCGGGAAGGCCCTGGACGAGTTCGCCGGCTCTGCCCTGCGGATCGCGATTCGCAGGGCCCACCAGCGGGCGGGCGAACTCGGCCGTACCCCGGTCTTGGCCGACGTCGCCGCCGCGCTGCGCTCCCCGGAGGAGTCCGACGCGACGGCCAAGAAGCGCACGCGGGATGAACTCCTCGGTGACGGCCTGGAGGCGTCCTACGTCCTGGACCGGCTCTGCGGCAGCGAGCAGGACGCCACCGGCGACCTCACGGGCATGCTCGACGGCCCGACCAGCCTGGGCGTGGATCTCGACGCCGACATGATCGTCTTCGACCTGACCAAGGTCCCGTCCGGCGGCGTGGCCATGACCATCCTGGTCGCCGTGATCTCGGTCTTCCTCGAAGAGGTCTGGCTGCGCCCGCTGTGCGAATGCGGGACGGAACCGGGACAGCACGACCGCGTCGTGGTCGACGCGAACTCCGGAGCCTGGGAGCTGGGGCCGAACCCGAACACCGGCTGCCGCCGCTACACCCAGCGCAAGCGCATCCTCGTCTGCGAGGAAGCCTGGCACATCCTCGGGACGCCCCAACTCGCGGCGTTGTTGGAGAAGTTCCTCAAGTTCGCGCGGGGATACGGCCTGTCCTGCATCTTCATCGTCCATCACCTGTCGGACATCGACGACAGCCCGGAGACCCAAGCGGCGCTGAAGATGGCCGACACCATCGTGATCTACAGCCAGAAGAAGGCCGAGGCGGAAGCGACGGTGGCCCGGCTGGGCCTGCCGTCCTGGACGGCCGAGCACATCATGCGCCTGCGCCGCGGGATCGCGCTGTGGAAGGTCGGCGAAGTGATCTACCCGGGTGTCCAGCACCTCTTGGTGGAAGCCGAGCAGCACCTGTGCTTCTCCTCCGGCTCGATGACCGACCTGACCAGCACCTTCCCGGATGCCGAATGAGCGGATACCGCCACCTCGCCGCCGCCGACCCCTTCCACGCAGATTCGGAACGAGCCCCCTCCATGACTGTCACCACCGACCCCACCACGCTCCCCGCGGACGAACACGCGGTTCGTCAGGACATCGACAAGCTGCACGCCGAAGCACTCGACCTCGCCCGGCGCACGAAAGAACTGGCCCTCGTCCTGGACCACGGCGACTACTCCGCCGCCGGAGGACGCGTGCGTACGGCCGTCGCCCATATCTGGCGAGCCGCCGAGGACCTGCACAGCGCCTTCCACACCGCGCCCCCGCGCTGTGCCGGGCCCGACGCGTCGATGTCGCGGCTGTGCGGCCGGCGGATGCGCTACCTGGCAGCCCGCGTCGCCCGAAGGGCCGAGTAATGGACATCATGCCTGGCGGAATCTCGCTGGCCCTGTACGCCGTGACGGCCGTGTTGGCGGTGGCCCTCGTGACGCTTTGGTTCCTGCTGAACCGCGGACGGCGCAACGCCGGGTTCGCAAGCAAGGGACAGCTCAAGCGCCAGATGTCGGCAAAAGCAGTCCTGAAGGCCACCGAGATCCGGCCCTCCCTCACCAGCGACGACGGCCACCGCAGCCGCGCAGCCGGGGTGAGTTTCGCGAAGAACCGCCCTGCCGCTCGCTGACCCTCTCTCCTCCTCGCCCACCTCGCTCCGGAGTACGTCATGCACCACCCCCTCGATCCGCACGATTTCGGCTACTCGCTGGGCACCTCGCAACGCCCGAAGGGCGTCGATCTCTGGTCCCGTGCCGACAAGGCATGCCGGGTCATCGGCCCGATGGGCAGCGGAAAGACGCTGAGGTTCTTCGCCCCGCTCGTCCGCCGCTGGGCCGGGCCGGTCCTGGCCACCTCGACCAAGCCCGATCTGGTCGAACTGACCCTCGACGCGCGGCAGCGGGACGGGCGCCCCGTTGCGGTCTTCGACCCGCAGAACATCGCTCCGAGCCTCCCGCGCTTCCGGTGGACGCCGATCAACGGCGCAGCCGACACGGAGGTGGCGATGATGCGCGGGAAGGCGTTCGTCGCGGGCTCGCGCACTCCCAACAGCGCGGCACAGTCCAGCGAGGGCAGCGCCTTCTACAAGGGGCAGGCTTCCAAGATCCTCGCTGCCTTCTTCCACGCCGCCGCCCTCGACGGCGCGTCCCTCGACTGGGTGCTGCGGTGGGCCCGCAAGCTGACCGACCCGGCGCCCCTCGGCATCCTCAACGCTCACCCGGGCGCCGGCCCCGGCTGGGCGGACATGCTCCGCACGGCCACCACCGGCGACAGCCGCACCGTCGGCAACACCGCCTCGACCCTGGACGCGGCTCTCGAACCCTTCATGCACCAGTCGGTGATCAACGCCCTCCAGGGAGACGGAGAAGACCCGACGGACTTCGGCGCGTTCCTCGACGCCGGGGGCACCCTCTATCTCCTGGGCAAGGACTCGGAGGTGAACAGCGTCGCACCGCTGACCACCGCGATAGCCGAAGACCTTCTGGACCTCGCGGAGGCGCACGCCCTCGCCTCCCCGGCCGGGCGGCTCGACCCCGCTCTACTGGCGGCCCTGGACGAGGCGCCGAACATCGCGCCCATCCCCTCCCTCCGCCAACGCGTCGCCGACGGCCGGGGCCGTGGCATCACGGTCGTCTACGGCCTCCAGGCGTGGGCGTCGGCTCGTGCCCGCTTCGGCGAGGACACCGCCAAGGAGCTGGCGGCCTTCACCAACAACGTCGTTGTCCTGCCTGGGGACAAGGACCCCGACTTTCTGAAGGACATGTCCGACCTGTGTGGTCAGGTCGAGCGGGAGCGCACGACGAAGACCACGTCCGGCGGGGACCGCGGCGGCCACTCGACGGCCACGCACATGGCGCTCGAACCCGTCCTTCGAGGAGACGAGATCAGGCGTCTGCCCGAGGGACACGCCCTGGTCCTCGCGGACAACCTCCCGCCGATCGTCACCCGGCTCGACGGCATGTGGACCTGGGATTCCTGGGCCGAGATCGAGGGTCACGTCCGTGACCTGCGAGCCGCCAACGAAGCCGAGCGGACCCGGCGGGCCACCGAGGAGAAGAACCAGGCCAAGGCCCACGCGGCGGCGTGGGCCGGCCGTGAAGGGGCGGCTGCCGCATGACCGAGACCCTGACTCGCTTCGAGTCCTTTCCCGAGCCGCCCGCGCTGATCCTGGAGTACATCGCGGAGCGGAGCACGGAGGAGTCCGTGGCCGCCGACGGTCCCGCCCCGTGGGACCTCGGCGCCCTTTCCGCCGAGTTGATCGGGCCGATGCCCGCGTGGCTCGACTCCGTGTGCCGCTGGCTGAACGGGCGGTACGCCTGGCAGCCGCAGGACGTGATCCCGCCCTGCTGGGCGAAGCACGAGGGTCTGGCATACGAGATCGCGGCCCTGGCCTTCGCCAGGGGAGACGCGTATGCGGAGGCTGGGTCGTCAGTGATCTGGCACGAGCAGTACGACCGATTCCTCACGCGGATGAACAAGGCGCTGGGTAAGGCCGGAGATGAGTGCCGAGTTGGGCGGCATGAAGATCGTCCGTCCCGGTTCCAGCTCGCAGCTTGGCCCGCCTCCGCCGATGGAGTCGCCGAAGTACCCGCGCCAGGAGAACGAGTCAAGGAGGCCGCCAGATGATGGCTGACCCCCACATGGTCTTCTCGATGGACCCCCATCGCGGACTGGTGGCGCGGAGCGGTTGGGAGCAAGAGGAAGCTCGAACCGTGCTCCGTGATCTCGGGTGGGAGTGGGCGGAGGAGCTGCACGCGCTCGTACCGCCGGACGATGTGCCGGAGGTCGACGCCGGAGTTCAGGCAGTGCAGGAGCTGCACCTTCACGGTCACCGCACCGGGTACGCCGTGGGACGTTACGGCACTATGCGGTTGACTCTGGACCGTGCAGAGCAGGTGCTCACAAAGGCCGTCGCACTGGGCACTTCCGAGTCTCGGCCCGGTGAGCAACCAGCCAGGACGGAACGGCATCGATCGGCGTACGAGGACATGCCTCCGTCAGAGGAACCGGTCTCGCCCAAGGGCCCCGAGTCTCCGGCGATCTAGAACGACTCCTCCAAGATCGTTGTATCGGCCGTCAGCGTTCGAGGAGCCTCGCGGGGCTCCTCGAACGCCGCCCCGGTTCACTGGCCAGCTTCGGCGGCCAATCCCGGGGCGATCCGTGCACACCGAGCGGCGTACTCCTCAAGGTGATGGGCCCGGAACTGCTCGGCATCCCAGTCCTCTTCGCGGACCTCTCCGGCCGGCCAGACATAGGCGAGCCCATGCCCACCCGAGGTCAGCGACACCTCGCGCAGGTCGTAGCGGTCGTCCTCGAAGGCGTCGAGGATTACCCACTCCCTTCGGCTGAGGTCAGTGAGAAGCACTCCGGGGGCCACTGAGCCGGGCGCCGCCACGAGCCCTGGGTAGACGCGACCCTCCAGGGACGCCGCGCGCCAGCCGGGCACGCAGGCCGACACCCGCCGTGGTATCCGGCCTATCAGCGCTTCGAGGACGTCATCGAACTGGAGCGTTCCGTACGCGAACAGGAGTGCGGCGTCAGGCGAGAGTCGGTCCCGGCGGCCGGATGTCGCCGGGACTGGGGCGGTCTGTGCGGTTACGTGGCGCATGATCGTTCCGGTCATCACGAGCTGGCCAGGTACATGGCGTCGTAAGTCGGCGACTCGGGGGCGTGCTTAATCTCCCCCATCACCGTGTACCCCCACCGAATGTAGGCATCGTGGGCCGGCTGATTGTCGATGATGCAGGTCAGCGTGGTGGCGCTCTCGGCACGTCCGGTAATCACGGTGTCGTGGATCTTTCTGCCGAGGCCCTGGTTCTGGTACTCGGGGAGGACCATTAGTTCCCGGAGCCAGAAGATCTGTCCGGCGTTCGCAAGACTCTGAAGCTGTGACGGCCTTCGGGCACCGAGCGAAACCCACCACGGCTTGTCGGCGGGCAGCGTGGCACCGTGCACGTAGCCGATGATCTGCCCGTCTCGGCGCGCGGTCACCGTCTCGAAGCCCTCACTGTCGAAGGCGGCTTCCAGCCGCTCCCGGAAGGAGTCGACGGAGAAGAACGGCTCGCCGATGTACGGGGGCGTGTCGTATACCCGGGCATACACCTGGACCAGTTCCTCGGTGATGGCCTTGACTGACGCCCCGTCGTACCGCTGGTACTCCGCTTCCACTGGTTGCATCTCTCCTTATGCGTGAATCACGCGACGACTGCGCGGATCTCTTCAAGCAGGTCCCCTACCCCGCGGGCGCGGTGGTGAGGAGCCAGTCCGTCGTGGACGATCTTCAACTGCTGGACGGCCCGTGCGGAAGACATGCCTGCTGTCCGGATCAGCCCGATGGCCTTCCTCGTGGCATCTGCGCTGTGGTCGATGTCTCCAGCGCCGATCGCCGCGGTCGCGAGCCGGCCGAGGCACATGCCCCTGTTCCGCGAGTGCGCCACATCCTGTAGCCGTTCCGACTGTGCCAAGAGCTTCTGGGCGCGAGCAGTCTGGCCGAGGTCAAGTCGGCACATTCCCTCCAGGCACACCAATTCGGCCTGGTTGAGGAACGTCGTCCAATCAGGGTCGCGGTCGTCCGTCCCGCGTTCCCATTCCTTCCAGGCCCTCTTGATCGCGGACTCGCAGTTGAAGGCGTCGCCGACCCGGGCGTGGCCCTGGGCCTCACGGATCGCCAAGAGAGCCGTGACGCGCGTCGGTGCGCTCCACATATCCGCGTGTGTCTGTGCGAGCCGGGCGAAGCGGATCGCTTCCCGCCCTTTGTTCAGATCCACGGCCTGACGGGCCATGTTGCTCAGCGTGCGGCTGGAGAGCACATCGTCGCCGGTCAGCATCGCGGCGTTCAGAGCCTCGGAGAAGTACTGCCGAGCCTGGGCGTGGAGCCCGGCGTCGTAAGAGAACCAGCCAAGGCTGGTGGTGAACTTCCCTGCGAGAGCATGCAGTTGCTTGCCAAGCTGCTCGTCGTAGATACCGCGGTCGATCATGTGGTGCACCCAGAGCAGGTGGGCGCGCGTCGGCCGCCAGAGCCGGTTGCCGCCGAACTGCTGGTCCTGTGCGTCCATGTCGTCCGCAGCCTCGCGGAGAAGCTCGACCTCGTCCTCGGCGATCTTCCAGTCCGCGGAGCTGGCCACATCGGTCGTCGTCTGAGCCAGCCACGGCGGCGGGTCCTGGTCGCCTCCGGCAAAAAGCGGGACCGCGGCGGCCGACTGCTCGATGAGCGGGACCGGTGTCACGACGGGCACGGCGGAAGTGCCGGAAGGGGCTTCCCCGGCACCCGGGCGGAGCCCCAGCTCCTCAACTGACCGCTGGAAGTACAGCTCAAGAACCACTCGGGTATCCGGGTGCGGGTACGGGCGCGGCCTCGTCTCGCTCTCCCACTTCGACATCTGGCGGACGGTGAAGGTCGGGCGCTTCGAGACCCGTCCTTCGGTAGCAAGCCGTTCCGCTAGGGAGTTGAGTTCGTCAACCGCCTTTGCCTGGGTCCGGTTGCGGCTCTCGCGTAACGCTCTCATCGGGCTGCGGCTCACCGGATACCCCCTTTACCAACTGGTGTCAGCTCACCGTAGCGGTCATCTCACGGGCTGCGTGAGGTGCTGTCAGCGAAAGCGCTGGTGAGACGGAAATGGGAGTCAAAAGGGCGGGTGGAGGGCGGGTGGGAGGCGACCAGGGTTCCGGCGAAAAGACCTGTTCACACCCAGGACCTTCCGATGCACTAGGTGACGGCGGACGCACTGTGCGTGCTGAAGTTCGGATGCCGACCTGGAGGGGCCCATGGAGTCCTGCACCGTGACTGGCGAGCCCGAGCGCCTGTCCGCGTGGTTCGCCGCGGCCACTCCTTCGCCGATGGAGTCCATGAGCGCCTGGCGCCGTGCGCCCGACTTTCCTCGGCGGCTGCCGACCGGCATCACCTTCGATGTCGTACTGGCGCACCGCACTCTCGTTGAACTGGCATACGACATCCTGCGCCGGTACGAACAGACCGTCGGGCCGGCTGTCCGCTTCACGAACCTGACCACGGCGGCCGTCCTCGTGCCGCCCGGCACCGCCAGCCGCTGGGGCAAGCTGGTCGCTGGGGCCTCCTGGCTCGACCGGAGTGCCGTTCCGATGTGCCTCGGTGCTGGCCACGCGGTCCGTATCCCCGGGCTCACGCCGTCGGTTCAGGACGTACCGGTGGAGTGGCTGGAGGCACCCAACACTGAGTCGGCCATAGGTGACGCCCCCCTGCTCACCGCCCCGGTGCAACTGGTCCGCTGCCTTGCCGAAGCACGTTTCCTCCTCACCCCCGACGATGAGCGGAGCCCTCTCAGCAGGGCGGTATCCGCGGTCCGGGCGGTCCTCCGAGCCCCCCAGAGGACGTGATGACTACGACTGCCGTACGGCCGCGCCGTGCCCCCCACCGCGACGGCGACCTCATGAGTTCCACGTTCGAGATCAAGCAGCGACCGCCGGGGGAGCTTCCTCCTCGCGAGGACGGTGAACAGGTCGGCGTCATGCGGCACCGAACCCGAGAGCGTCTGAACGCCCGCGGCCTGGCCTACGTCGCTGAAGAGGCAGTCCTGATCGTTTCCGAGCTGGTCACCAACGCCATCGTGCACAGCGGAGGCCGAGAAATCACCGTGACCCTCTCTCTCCGCGACGGCTTCCTGCGCATCGACGTACACGATGGTGTGCCCGGCTACCGCACACTGCCCCAAGCCCCCAGTGACACCGACGAGCACGGCCGCGGCCTGGTCCTCGTGAAGTCGATCGCCGAGGACCGGCGAGGCACCTGGGGCGTCGCGGACGGAGGCGCCACCACGTGGTGCGAGCTGAGTTTGGCGGCCTGCTGATGACGAACATCGCAGTACGAGACGGAATCGCGGGCCCCGAGTCGCTGCCGGTCCGCCCGAAGGACCCGACGGTCCCCACGAACCCCTGGTCGCCGCCGCTCGACGCACCTGACATTCACGGGCTGCTCAATGCGGTGCGCAGATGGGAGCCCGTGGACTGGAACGCCGTGTACGACGGCTTGGACGCGGTCCTGAACGATGAGGTCAGCCACCACGCCGCGGGCCCGGCCGAGCGTCAGGCCGGGGCTCCCCTGCATGAGTACGACGACGCCAAAGAACTCGCTCAGCGCTTCCGCGGTGCCCTCATGCAGCTCGTGAACCGAGGGCTGCGCGACGAGGCCGATGAGAAGCACCCGGACATCGCCAAGCTGATCGAACGGGCCCGCGCGCTGCGCTCCGAGGAGCTGCCCGGCGACCCGTGGCAGGACCTCGGACTCCTGCGGAAGCTGGGTCGGATCACCCTGGATCTCGCCGAGCGCCTGGATGAAGTCGGCATCGTCAGGGGGCTGGTCGAATGCTGACCATCGACATGACGCCGGCGCACTCCCTCACTGTCTCCCTCCGTCCGGCCGGGGAAGCGTATGACTTCGAGTACTTCCGTGACCGCCTCGCCGAGCCCACGATCCTCGCCGACGCCGTCGCCGTCCGCGTCTTCCGGGCGCCTCTGCTCGCCGTGCCGGTCGGCGGCTCGCGCCGCGGCGGTTACATGTCCTTCGACCTGCTGTCGCTGGCGGTGGAGGCGCGCGGGCTCCTCACGGACCAGCCCGGATTCCCGACCCTCCGCGTCCGCTGGTCGCCGTACCGCGACACCTGCCACACGGTCGAGTGGGGCGAGCCAGCTCCCGGGTGGTGGGAGGACGACGCGGTCTTCGGTCGCTTCTACGGCTACAGCGAAGCCGCCATCGCCGCGTTCCTTCAGCGGCCCCTACAGACTCCCTCTTCGGCCTCCGACCCGTGTTCCCCCACGGCCCGTAGCCGCCGAAGAGGGCCCAGCTTCCCGCCCCGCACCCGAGAGGACGAGCACCATGTGCGCGCACACCCCGCCGTGTCCCACGGCTGAGGCTCCCGACAGGGAGGCCGCGCGGCCCATCGCACACCACCCTGAACAGGGCTGGAGCCTGCTGTGCAATCAGGTGCTGCACTTCGAGGACACCGGCGAGTTGCTGCCGAACGGCACGATCATCGCGCCGCGCCGACACCTCGCGGTTCCGGTTGGAGGTGCCGCATGACCCTCGCGACCGATTCCGTCGTGCCGTACATCACCTGCCGGAAAGGCGAGGAGTCCGACAGCTTCCTTGCCCTCTGCTCACGCATGGGCGAGGGAGACCGAGCGCGGCTCTCCTACCTGGACGAGGAGCGTGGGGACCGAGACCTTCGCGGCGTCCTGTGGAGTCGCGTCTCGCAGTCCATCGGCGCCGATCAGTGGCCGACCGGCGCGCCCCGCTGGAAACTCGTCCATCCCGCACGGCAGCGGGAGACGATGTTGTACCTGCGGTGCCAGCTGTGTGTGCAGGATGCCAAGACCGCTCGCAACCGGCGGAAGCCCGTGGCCAAGCCTGGCGTGCTGTTCCTGGAGTCCGCCGGGCACGACCTCAGCGAGCCCGTGCTCACCGCGCAGCCCCCCCGTCTGTGTCGAGCACGCGGCCGTCGCGATCGAGCGATGCCCGTACCTGGCACGGAACGGACACGTCGCTCTGCTGGCCCACCGGTACCGCCTGTTCGGAGTCATCGGCACGCCGTACGAGTGGACCGGCCGTGAAGCGCGCGCCCTGGCCGGAGATGACACCGCGGTCCCGTACGGCGACCCCCGGCTTCGCTGGTTCCTTGCCTCCCAGCTCGTCCGCGAGCTGAGCGGCTTCGAGTCGGTGGCGCTGGAGGACCTGATGCCTGCCACATAGACGACCGCCCGGCGGCCCGGATGTGACTGGCCGGATCGTCGGGCGGTTAATCACCCCGGCGCGGGGCTGTCGCCTCGCCCCTGACACGCGAGCCCTCGCGGCCCCGCGCCGGTCCATAAACCCGCTCAACCAGGCTCGGCGCAAACTCGCCGAGGAGGAGACCCCGCGTGGATAACGTCCCCGACATGACGACCAACACCGATCAAGATGCCGCAACCGAGCGGCAGTTGCGCGACGCCATGGCGCAGAAGCTCATCGAGGTCGGGGCCGCCCGTGACCCCCGCGTCGTGGCGGCCTTCCGCGCCGTGCCGAGGCACCTGGCCACCCCCGATGTGGCCCCGGCCAAGACGTACGAGGTCGAGACGGCCACCATCACCAAAACCGATGAGAACGGCGTGGACATCAGCTCCGTGTCGGCCCCCCGGGTTCAGGCCATGCAGATTGAGCAGGCCGACATCAAGCCCGGGATGACGGTCCTGGAGATCGGTTCCGGCGGGCCGAACGCCGCGTACCTCGCCGAGATGGTCGGCGACGAGGGGCGGGTCATCACCGAGGACATCGACGCCGATGTCACCGCCCGCGCCGAACAGTTCGTGGAGGCCACCGGCTACCGGAACATCACCGTGGTGACGGGCGACGCCGAGAGCGGCGTACCCGAGCACGCGCCGTACGACCGCATCGTCGTCACGGTGCAGGCCGCCGACATCCCGCCTGCCTGGATCGAACAGCTCAAGGACGGCGGCCGGCTCGTCGTACCGCTTCGGATGCGCAGCATGACCCGCACCGTGGCGTTCGTCCGCGACGGCGATCGACTGGTCAGCGACGGGTTCGAGCAGTGCGGCTTCGTGCCGATGCGCGGCGCTGGCGAGAACCGGATGAGCCTGGCGGTCCTTCACGACGAGGAAGGTGCCGAGGTCGCCCTCCGCTTGGACGGCCACCCCGAGCCGGATACCGAGGCGTTGCGGACCGCGCTCCGGTCCGCCCGGACGGAAGCATGGTCGGGGGTGACCATCGGCGGTGAGGAGTCGATGGAGCACCTGGACCTGTGGCTGACGACCGCTCTGGACAACCTTCCCCTCATGGCGGCGAAGCCCGCGGCTCGGCAGCGCGGCGTCGTGGCCGCTGCGTCACCGATCGGACTCCCGGCGCTCGTGGACGGCGACAGCTTTGCCTACCGCCGTTCCCGGCCCACCGACGAGGAGGACCGCTACGAGCTGGGCGCGATCGGGCACGGGCCCAACGGTCAGAAGGTCGCCGAGCGCCTGGCCGAGGAGATCCAGACGTGGGATCGCGAGCACCGCAACGACCGAGCGCAGATCGAGGTCTACCCGGCGGGCACGCCCGACGACCGACTTCCCGCAGGCCGAGTCGTCGACCGGCCGCACACGCGGGTCACCATCTCCTGGCCGTGACGCCTCCAGCGTCGCCGCCAGGTGGCACAACCAGCACGATCCGCACAGTCCACTAGCCCCTCAACCCTGAGGAGACAAGCGATGGCACCGCAGATCACCAGCACCAAGCCGCAGACCGGGACGCCGTTCACGGCCGACTCCGGGTCGGACTTCGACCTGAACATCGAGACCGTCTCGGCCCTGCCCGTGGTCGGGGCCCTGCTGAACGACACCGGCGACGGCTGCACGTCCACCTGCCAGTCCGCCTGCTCGAACAGCACCTGCGGCTGACCCGGCAGCACCCTTCCGGGGTGGGCGGGCCGGGAGACCGGTCCGCCCACCCCGGGCACCGCACCTTGAAGGAGGCACAGCCATGTACCAAGCAGTTGACGCGGGCATGATCAGGGCATCGGTGTTTCCGCTGGTGGCCTCGCTGCCCTCCTGCCCCGCTCCCGTGTCCGACCCGGCTGCGGATGCAGAGAACTGCCGCCAGTGGATCGAGCAGGTATGGAGCGACGGCACCCGCGCCAGCGCCATCGAACTCGCCGCGCCGGTCCTGGCCGCCAGCATTCGCAAAGCCATCAACAGCACCGCCCGCCGCTCCCGTATCCGGCGGATCGTGCTCTCCCTGACCCGCTACCTCCTGCGGATGCAGTTCCGCGCGACACCCTTCGGCACGTTCGCCGGCCCCGCCCCGGTACGCCTTGGCCCCAGCACGGGCGTGCGATGGGGGGCGCAGCACACGGCGTTCGCCCGAGCTGACGCGACATGGCTGCACGACGTCATCACGGCCTTGGAGCAGGACCCGGACGTACTGCGACACCTGTACGTCGTCGCCGACCCCACCTGCACCGTGCGCGGCGCACAGGTCACCGTCGCCCACCAGCCCGGTGCTAAGGGGCCCACCGAGACGACCCTTCGCCGGACCCGGGCAGCAGAGTTGGCGCTGGCCCTGGCGCAGTCGCCCACGACCGTCGGCGACCTCGTGGCCAAGCTCCAGGCCGACTATCCCGACACCCCGGTCCAAACGATCGAAGACATGGTGCGCAGCCTGGTTGCCCACCGAGTGCTCCTCACCAGCCTCCATGCCCCGATGACCTGCGATGATGCCCTCGGCCATCTGGTCAGCCAGCTCGAACAGACCCTTCGTACCGGCGCCTCGGGCTCAGCCGTGCAGGTGAAGACGCAGAAGCTGCTCCACGTTCACCAGCTCCTCCACCAGCACGACCACGCGCACCCGGACGAGCAGCGCGCTCTCCGGGCCCAGGCCACCGCCGCGATGAACCGCCTCACGGGGATCACCGACCGCAGTCTTGCGGTGAACCTGCGGCCGGACTGCGGCATCGTCCTGCCGCAGGAGGTCGCGGAGGAGGCGAGCCGGGCACTGGAAGTCATCACCCGCATCACGCCGTACCCGAACGGTTCCCCGGCGTGGCGCGACTACCTCACTCGGTTCCTGGAGCGCTACAGCATGGGCACCGTCGTCCCGGTGCGTGAACTCACCGACCCAGACACCGGTCTCGGCTTTCCCGTCGGCTACCGCGGCACCGTGCTTCCCCGGCCCGTCCTGGCGACGACACCTCGCGACGAACACCTCCTCGCGCTCACGCAGGAGGCCGCCCTCACGGATCGCCGAGAGATCGTGCTCACCGAGGACGACATCGAGGCCCTGTCCACTGGTACTCCCACCCAGGTACCAGCGCACATCGAGTTCACCTTCACTGTGCTCGCGCAGTCCCAGCGCGCCCTGGACGAGGGCCGCTTCACCCTCTCCACAGTTGGACTGTCGCTTGCGGCCGGCATCACGACCGGACGCTTCCTGCCTACCCTCGAACCGGCAGACCTGGACCGGACGACCGCTGTGCACGCCGCTCTGCCCACCCTGACCGAGGGCGCGGTCCGCGCTCAGGTGTCCGGACCGCCACTGAAAGTGCCGATCAACAACGTCAGCCGCTCGCCCGTCGTCGCCCCGGAACTGCTGTCCATCGGTGAGCACAACCCCGGCGCCACCCTGGACCTGGATGACCTCGGTGTCCTCGCCGACGCGGGCCGGTTCTACCTCGTGTCGCTGTCCACCGGTCGGATCATCGAGCCGACCGTCATGAACGCTGTCGAGCTGTCGAGCAGCACCCACCCACTGATCCGCTTCGTGTGCGAACTGCACCGATCGCACACCGCCGTTCTGCTGCCCTTCTTCTGGGGAGCGGCGACCCGACTGCCATTCCTGCCCGAGGTCCGGGTGGGCCGCACCGTTCTCTCTGCGGCCTTGTGGCGGCTGCGTCTGCGCGACCTCGGGGATGGAAGCGACTGGCCGGAGCAGTTCCGCAAGCGGCGGCACAAGTACGGTCTGCCGCGCACCGTGTACCTCGGAGCCAGCGACCAGCGTCTCCGGCTCGACCTCGATGTGCCGGTACACCAGGAGCTGCTTCGCGCGGAGGTGCGGCGGCACGGCGCGGCCGTCCTGCACGAGGCCCCCGAGCAGAGCGCGTACGGCTGGATCGACCGGGCCCACGAGGTCGCCATGACGTTCGCCTCGGACCAGAAGCCGACCCCCGCACCCGTCTTCCGGGCCTCCGCCAGCCGGGATGCGGGCCGTCTTCCGGGGACCTCGCACTGGGTGTACGTGAAGCTGTACGGCAGCGCGGCCCGCGTACCCGAGGTGCTGACCAACCACCTGCCCCGGCTGCTGCGGGAGGGATGGGAACCTCCACTGCCCGCCTGGTTCATCCGGTACGCCGACCCCGACGCGCACCTTCGCCTCCGGTTGCGCCTCCCCGGACCGGGCGCGTTCGGCTCTGCGGCACAGACCGTCGCCCGGTGGGCGGCCGAGTTGCGGCACGAGGGCCTGCTCCAGCGGGTGCAATGGGACACCGACCACCCCGAGACCGGCCGCTACGGCACCGGCCGCGTACTGGAGGCCGCGGAGGACTACTTCGTGGCCGACTCCACGGCAGCCGCCGCACAACTGTCCCTCGCCGTGCCCGCCGAACTCTGCCCCGCCGTCACTGCGGCCTCGTTCGTAGACATCGCCGCTGGATTCCTCGGCTCCCGCAAGGTCGCCTGCACGTGGCTCACCCAGCACCTCCTTCGCAGCGACGGCGAACTCGTCCCCCGCAACGTGCAGGCCCTCGCGCTGCGCCTGTCCGAATCCGACGTACGCAACGTCCTGACCGACTTCAACGGCGGCGATGCCGTGACCGACGCCTGGGAGGCGCGCAGGCATGCGCTCGGCCACTATCGCCGGACGCTGGCCGAGGACGCCCCGGATGCCGTGCTGCCCTCCTTGCTGCACATGCACCACAACCGTGTCGCAGGCATCGATCCCACCGCAGAAGCGACCTGCCGACGGATAGCCCGAGCCGCCGCCCTGTCCCGGACTCTCATCCCCGAAGGAGACGAGGCGTGACCACCGCCCCGCCAGCCACCGACGCCTCCACCCGACAGTCCCTCGCACACGGCCCCCTCGGCACGGCGATGCTCCACATTGAACGAGCCCGACGCGGGACCGGCGACTGGCGCGACGTCCACCGCACCCTCGCCGGAACCGGCCCGTTGTTAGACGGCGCTGACGCCAACCTCTTCCTCGGCGCCCCCGCGATGGCCTTCGTCCTGCACCTGGCCGCCGACGGCACCGACCGATACGCCGGCGCGCTGCACACCCTCGACGGCGTCGTGGCCGCGCACACTCAGCAACGCCTCGCCACTGCGCATGCACGGATCGATGCTGGCCGCCGTGCGACCTTCGCCGAGTACGACCTGTTCCGAGGTTTGACCGGCATCGGCACGCTGCTGCTGCGACGTCAGCCCCACGGCGCGGAATTGAAGGGGGTCCTGGAGTATCTGGTGCGCCTGGTTGAGCCAGTCACCGGCGCGGCGGGCGAGACCCTGCCCGGCTGGTGGGTCGGCCATTCCCCGGCAAGCGACAAGACGGCCACCCCTGGAGGACACGCGAACGCCGGGATGGCACATGGCATCACCGGACCACTCGCCCTCCTCTCCCTGGCTCTGCGTGCGGGAGTCACCGTGGACGGCCACGAAAACGCCATTCGCCGCATCTGCCGGTGGCTCGACCAGATTCGGCAAACCGACTCTCGCGGCCTCCGCTGGCCACAGTGGATCAGCGCCCGAGGCGTCGCACCTGCGCTCCCTGCAACGCCCGGCTGGTGTTACGGCACACCGGGACTGGCCCGCGCCCAGCAACTCGCCGCCATCGTCCTCGAAGACGGGGACCGCAAGCGGATGGTCGAGCGGGCATTGCTGTACTGCCTCTCCAACGACCACCAGATTGGCCAGATCGCCAACCGCGGTCTCTGCCACGGGTTCGGCGGCCTCCTCCGCACCGTGCAACGCGTCGCCGAGGACGCGGATGACCCGGCCGACTTCGCTCGACGGTTCGCCCCCATCACCAAGCGTTTCATGGCTGCCGAGGCCCCGGAGGAGGCCGGGTTCCTGGTCGGAAGGGCCGGGGCCGCCCTCGCCTTCCAGGACGCCGAAGCGGGCGCCAGGCCACAGGGGCAGTGGGACGCCTGCCTACTGCTGACGTGAGAGGAGCAGCCGTGCATGACACGGACCGTATCGAGGACGCCGTTCTAGCTGTCTTGGGCGGAACATCCGTCGAAGAAGCCGCCCGCGCCGCCGACACCGAGCCCGCCCAACTCTCTGAGGCGATCGAGCGATATCGGGACGCCGGCCGGGCCGCTCTCGACGCCGAACCGTCCGGCTGGCACCAGGCGAACATCCACTTCGCCGACTACCCGACCGCCGCCCGAGCCTTCCGCGCCTACCTCGCGCCCGCCCTCCGCAGCGGCCCCGTTGGCACCTGGTGGTTCATCCGGAAGCACCCGCACTGGCGCCTGCGCTACTGCCCCGCCCCGGACGCCTCCCCCGAGGACGCCGTCCGCCACATCAGCGAAGCGCTTGACAGCTCTGTCTCCTGGGGCGTGACCACGGACTGGGCATCCACCCGATACGAACCGGAGACCATCGCCTTCGGCGGTCCGGCCGGGATGGCGCTCGCGCACACGCTGTTCCATACAGACAGCATGGGCGTGCTCGACTATCTGCATGCCGCAGCCGACGGCCAACCGAAGAAGCTGGACGCAAAGGCGACATCTCTCCTGGCCATGACGCTGATGATGCGCGCTGCCGGGTTGGAGTTCGGCGAGCAGGGCGATGTATGGGGACGGGTCGAACAACGCCGGCCGCTCGCCGAGGACGTGCCCCCGGAACGAGTGAGCACCATGGTCGAACCCCTGCGTCGCCTCCTTCTTTCCGATGCTCGCCCCCTTCTCGACGGTGGAGACCTTGCTTCTATACGCCCGTGGGCCGAGGGGCTGGAGCGGGACGGGAGGGCTCTGGCGGACGCGGCGGAGAGCGGCACGCTCAGCCTCGGAAAGCGCGGCATCCTCGCGCGGCACGTCATCTTCCACTGGAACCGGATGGGCTTCGCACTCCGCCAACAATCCATCTGGTCCCGAGCAGCCCGGGAAGCCGTACTCGGCGGCTGATGCCGCGCGACAACGTCAACTCTCGCCTGGTCGTCCGACCAGAACGCACGAGACAGGACATGCCATGACCACCCCTTCGCAGCCGAGACGATGGGTGAGCCTCGGGTTGTTGATCGGAGGACACCCCCCGGTATTCGAGATCCCGCCGCCCTCCTCCGACGCCCCGCGCATGCCCGTGGCGCAAGCCGATGAACAGGAAGCCGAGGAACTGATGCGGGCGGCCGGCTACAAACCGAGGGTGCCGTTCCCCGGCGCGCGCTCGATGCCCTGGCCGAGCGAGTGCACCGAATGCGGGGCGCCCCGCAAGCCCTCCCTTCAGGACGTCCAGCGCGGTGTCAGGTGCAAGCACATCCGGCGTAGGTCAGCCGCCTCCGACGCATGAGGCGAGCCCGCGTACCCGAGCGGTGCGAGGTGTTCCAGTGCAAGTTGTGCCCGAACAAGGGGACCAATCGGCAGATCCGCGGTGTCGGCGCGCGGATGGCTGCGTACCGGGTGTGTAGCTCGTGCGATTTCTGGTTGATGTGCCTGGGATACGCGATGCTCGGGGACCATGACCCGGACGGTCGTCGCGCGCTGCGGATCGGCGGTATCCACTACCTGACGTGGACCGACGAGCAAGGGTTCCCACCCGAGATCGGCTACGTAGGGAACGGCGAACACCGCTACTTCCTGCTGAACGACCCGACGGGCACTGTGCACGTGACGCGTCGACTCTGGCTCATGGGAACCATCCCGGAAGCGTTCCGTGACCGGATGCCCGACAACGCGGCCTTCGCTCCGACTACGTAAGCCCCCGGCCCCTTCTAGACAGGCGGTGCGTCCTGTGCGCTGTCTGGCGGCGTGCTGAGCTGTGTGTAGTCCATCGACGTGCGGTTGGCGTACGAGGACTCGGGCTTCGGGGTCGACGGTGCTGCGGACTCTTCGACGTCGGCGCCCTGACGCCCAAGTTGAGTTCGCAGTGTCATCTCCTTCTGCAGGCCGGACACTCGGTGGTCAGCGCCGCGAGCAGTGCTGCGCGCCTTGGCGGCCTGGGTCCGGAGTTGCTTGGCTGCCTGGGTGTCCTTGTCCTTGGCACGTCGCAGGAGCGCGGCCTTCTCCTGCTGCGGCATGTCCGCTTCGGCGAGCACCGCTTCGTGTTCGCTGACAGGTCCGGCCTGCTGGGCAACCTCGTGGAGGCGCTTGTCCATCTGTTCCAGTTCCCGTCCGGTCTCCTCGCACGTACGAAGCAGTTCCTCACGATCTGCCTCGACCGCAGCTCGCTCGTCCCCACGGAGCACCGGACGCCCGAAACGGCCGGTCGCGGCCAGCTGCTGTTCGAGTCCTTCGATACGTGCCTGTGTGCCGTGCAGTCGGGCAGTGCGTTCGGCGATCGTGCCGTCCAGTGCTCGGACTTCGCGGATTGCCACGGCACGTTCGGCAACGTCCTGGTGTCGGCGGTTGAGCGCGAGCGCGCTCGGGCCTGTTCCGGCAGCGGCCTGCTGTTCGGCACGGTCGGCGGCGGCCTCCGCCTTCTCGGCCGCGGTCCTGGTGGCGTGCGCGGCCGTAGCAGCCTTGCGCGCGGCGTCGCGCAAGGCTGCGTTGCTGAGGTGAGCGTATGGGCGGTCAGCCGTCGGCGCAGGTTCCGAAAGCGTGGCAGACGCCACGTGCCGCTCGGTGGGTGCCAGAGCGGGCCGGTCCTCGGGCTCCGGCGCCTCTTCGGCGGCGTCCGCCTCATGCGGTTCGCCGGCACCGGGGGCGCGCGGGGTCGGCAGATCGGCTACGGCCTGACGGACATGGGCGGGGACCGCGTTCTTGGGGAGTTCGGTGAGGATCATGCGCTCCTCGGTGCCACTCTCGATCTCACGGATGAGGCCCGCGACAGCGCGGTCAAGCTGTTCCTGCTCGGTGAGCGCGTCGCCTCCGCGAGCACGGTCAGCGTCGGTTTCGTAGACGGACAGCGGCAGGAAGAGGTGGGACTCCTTCTTGTCGCGGCTCATCATCGTGTAGAGCGCATTCGCCTGCGCACCGGGGCCGTAGACCAGGGCCTCCTGGACGCTGAGGCCCTGCGACTTGTGGCCGGTGATCGCGTATCCAAGGCTGAGTCCGCCCTGCGCGATGTAGTCGGCGTCAACCCATTCGGCGACGTCACGGTGGCCGTCGGCGGTCTTCTCGCGCCACTCGACCAGCACCCGGCGTGCCTCGTCCACGGCGCGGACGATTCCGCGGTAGCCGTTCAGGACGTCTTCGTTCTCGCCTCGGCTCCTCTTACCTCGGTAGTCGTTGATCCGAAGGAGGACCTGGTCTCCGACGGACAGCATCAGCTCGCCGCCGCCGGGCAACGCGTAAGTGTGCTCGGGGCCGGTGAGATCGCCGTTCGCCTTCCGCAGTGCGCGGGCTCCCGTGTTCAGCTCCTCCACGATCTCGTTGGTGGCGGCGAGCATGAGGAGCTGCTGCACGGCGGTGTGGTCGTCGGAGTGCGCGGCGCGCTTGTCGGCCCAGATGGTGAGCATCGCGGCGAGCGTGGCGTCCTTGTCCGCGAGGGCGTGCACGCGGCCGGTCCCGGCGAAAGTACGGAGCGCTTCCACACGGTTGTCGTCGCGCCACAGCTCCAGCGCCCGACGCTCGACCAAGTCCTTCTGCCGGAAGTTCTCGCTGAGGCTGAGTCCACCAACGATGTGGTGCACGGCGGCGAAGGATCCGCCGATACCGGGCGAGTGCAACTGCTTGGGGTCACCGATGCCGACGACCTTTGTTCCGGTTTCCGCGGCGTGAGTGAGGAGTTCGGCGATGTCGCGGTCATCACACATGGCGGCTTCGTCCACGACCAGCACGTCAACACCGGTGAGACCGGGACCACCGTTTCGGATGCCGGTGAGCCAGGACGCGAGGGTGCGGGACTCGATGCCCGCCTCCGCCTTCAGGTTCGCGGCGGCGACGGCGGCCGTACTCGCTCCGGCAATGACGAGACCATGGGCCTCCCATGCCTGCCGGGCAGTGTCCATGATCGTGGTCTTGCCCGATCCGGCAATGCCCACCACCGCATCGATTCCGTGCCCGACCGTGAGCAGCCGTTCGAGGACGGCGCGCTGTTCGGCAGAGAACGAGAAACTGCCGCCGTGCTGGGCCTCGACGGTGGAGAGGGTCATGTCGACCGTGCCACGACTGACGACGGCGGCCTGCGTGTCGAGCCGGTTCGTGGCCTCGGAGACGATCAACGTTTCCGCGGCCACGATGTCCGCCGTCGTGTACCGATCAGCGTGCGTGAAGTGCTGGGCACCCTTCGAATTCAGCTGCACCGCGTAACCGGCGTGACGGAGGACGGAGGTGGTGAGCTGTTCGGCTTCCTCGGCGTTCGCGACTCCATACGGCAGGGCATCCAGCACGGCTGAGATGGCAGCGGCGTGGGTGAACTCCTTGGAGTGGCTGGTCAAGCCGGTCTCCGGGTCGAAGACCTGGGCGCACAGCTCATCCAGACCAGGGTTCTGGTCCGCTTGGTCCTGCTCCATCGTGCTGGCTGCGATGGCCTCGGGATCGTCACCTGCGGCGCGGCCTTCGGCCTGCCAGTACGCGCGCAGAACGTCGTCCTCGACTCCGGCGGCCTCACCGTTCTTCGCGGCCTTGGACGCGGTGGAGGCGGCCGTGCGTTCGCGGGTCGTGGCGCTGTCGTAGTCGATGCCCAGCTTCGTCAGCAGGTCCCGGACCTGGCTGTCGCGCTTGCTGAACAGGCGAATCGTGGCTTCGGGAATCGCCGCGATCTCCCACGCGCCGGTCCGCTCCTCGCGGCGAAAGCTGATGCCGAACTCATTGGTCAGCTCCCTCCTGATGCGGGCGTTCATGAGGGACTGGGTCGCGCGGGTGTGCCGGTGCAGGTCGCGGCCCCCGCTGGCCATGGTGGACCACTTGCCGTCGGTGCCCTTGACCATGTTGGCCAGGGTGAAGTGCAGGTGGAAGTGAGGGTCGCCGTACGGGGCGCCGTCCACGGGCCGGGCGGCGCGGTGCACCATCATCCAGCCGGAGAACCCGCTCGTCTTTACGGTCTCCGCCTCGTTGCCGTCGCCGTGGTGGCCGCGCATGGCGTACGCGGTCCAGCGCTCCAGGGCACCGATGGACTCTCGGCCGGCGGAGGTGTAGATGCCCTCGACCTTAGCGGCAATCTCCTTCGGGGCGTACGCGAGGAACGCGCTCTTCGACTTCGCCAGGTCCAAGGTGACGTCGGCACCGAAGTTGCCCACCTGTACCCGTCCTTCAAGGAGGGCGGCCTTGATCTCCTCGGCGTCCCACACGTCCTCGGGCGCGAGCCCTGCCGCCTTGGCCATGGCGACCGCTTCACGCACGTCCATGGGCAGGTCCCGAAGCCGCCGTTCGCCCTCGCCCGCGGTCTGGACGTACCGGCGCTTCATGGATGCGGCGGTGAACAGGTCGGCAGGCTGCTGCCCGGTCTCGGTAGCGCGCGCCTCGACGGCGCGCAGGAGTGCGCGGGCGTCAAGACGGCCGCCCGCCTCGGCGGCCACGGCCTTCTCCAACGTGTCTTCGCCGTACAGATCGACGGCGTCGATGCCGACGGCGTCGGCGAGCTTCAGCAAGGTGGAGGCGGGGATGCGGTGCGATTCACCGAACCGCTTGAGCTGGCTCTCCATCCTGCGGAAGGCGTCCTTCTTGCGCTTGGAGTCCAGCAGGGACACAGGGTTCACGCTGCGTTCGGCGGCGGCGCGGCGGATGGCGCGGGCCAGCGGGGCTGCGGGGAGCTTTGCGGCCGGCGCGATGGCGAGCTTGGGTTCTACGAGAGTCTGCCCGGTACGGGGGTCCTCACCGTGCATGAGGCGTCGGGCAGCCTGGAAGTGCTCGGGGGCGAGGATGCTGCCGGGGGTGATGTCGAACTCGGTGAGGCCGTTACCGACCCACACCAGGGGGCGTTCACTGGCGTCCAGGTGGTAATCCACCTGTCCGTCGGCGGCCCGTGGGGGAAGGGCCTGTTCGCCGTAGAGGTCGCGGGCTTCGAGCCCGGCTGCGGCAGCGACTTCGACGGCGTCGAACCCGGTGAACCGCGCCGTGCCCTTGCTGCGGATCAATCCGCGGGCGCGGAAGAAGGCACGCTTGGCCTCGCGGGAGCCGAGCAGGGACGCGACGGGAGCGCCCGCTGCTGCGGCCTTGGCCTCAATGGCGGCGACGAGGGGGGCCGCGTCGACCGTGGTGGACTTCCCGCAGCCGTGACCGCCGGTAAGGCGGTACTCAACCTGCTCGTCGGACGGGCCGATCATGGTCGTCCACCCCACCGGCCCGCTCACCCCCCGCTTCCACTCAGTCAGATTCGGTCATCTTGGCTGATTGTATCGTCACGAAGTGACGATACCTTGGTCCTCTAAATTCAAGATCGGTGCGACGAGGGGGCATCGCTTCCGCTTCGGTGGGTGCGTGCTGGCTGCGGCCTTGGCTCGCGAGGGGAAGTTGCGCGCGAGGCTGTTACCTCGGCTGCTCAGTGGGGCCTTGGGCGGTGCGGCTGCGCGGCTGCTGCTGGGCATGAGGTCGCCGTGGCGGCACAGGGTGGTCCTTCTCGGTACGGCAACCGGGTCGTGCGACATCACGATGGCCTCGTGTTCCGCAGCTTCGGCAGATGTCCCCATAGGCTTCCGAACTATGAGCGCCACCGCCGATCCCACCGCCATCCCCAGCGTCGTGGACCTCGCCAAGATCGTGAAGGCCCTCGGCGGTACGCCGAACACCTACATCCCTCAGGGCACCGCCCCCGAGGCCGTCACCAAGGCCGCCTTGGCCACCGCCGCTTTCGGACGCGCAGCAAAGATCGCTCACAAGGCACAGCAGGAACTCGCTGCCACCGGTGACCACGAAACCGGGGCCGCGCTGAACCATCTGCTGACCGTCTCGATGGAGGAGGGGGATGACCGCCTGGAAGCGGTACCGCTGCTCTGGTACTGGCAGGTCTCCACCATTGCTTGGATGCTGCGCGACATGCGTACGAAGGCGCCCCAGGTCGATCCGTTGATCAAGGCCAGTGCGGACGCCGCCCGCGCCCTGATGATCCTGCTGGAGGCCCGACTCAACCTGAAGACCGAGCACGCCGCCCAACTCAAGAAGGTGCTCGGCGAGGCGGAGGAGATGCTCACCAGCGCACGATCGAACACAGCGCGCCTCCCGCACTGGCTCGCGCAACCCGGCAACCTCGAATGAGTGGACGGGTGGCCCGCCGAGGCCGACGCTGAGGATCGTGTCGACCACGGGCTTCGCCGCCACTGCGTGAGCTGCCGCTCCAGCCGAGACACGCGAACGGCCCCCCGCAGGAGCGGGGGGCCGGGGTGGCGCGGCGAGTGCTACGAAGTTAGTGGCCAGTCACCGAAGGCGACAGGGGTCTGTCCAGTAGCTTCGCGTACGGCCTCGTCAGTGCCGCACGGCGTGCAGATCCGCACTTCACGATCGGTCGTAAGGCGGGATCGGGCGGTGGGCTGAACGAGCGGGCCGGCACAGCGCGGACAACGAGGATCAGTCACGGCGACTCCTCGGGGTGCTCGCGGGCGGAATTGAGGATCAGGTTCCAGGTGGGACGGGAGTAGGTCTTCTCCGTCTGCTGCTGGAGTGCGGGGATCAGTTCAGCGTTCTTCGCGCCGGGGTTCGCCGCGATGGCCTGCCGTGCGAGGGTCAGCCGTTCGTCTCCTTGGTACGGGTAGGCCAGTCCGCGGCGGCCGGTGGGCCGTCCGCCGGCGTGCCCGCGGCCCTTGCGGTCCGCGAGGTACTGCCACAGCCTCCAACGCTTCCACTTCGGACGCCGCCGGGTCGGTAGCTCGTCCCAGTCGTCGGGCGCAGGCCACCCCTCGGGCGGGTTCTTGACGTAGTGGGAGACGGTGGTGGAATCGGCGAACCCGCAGACCTTCGCAGCTTCGGCGGGGCCGACCATCTCTTCGGGGTCGCCGTCGAGCTTCGGCGGGTTGGTGGTGCTGGCGGCGGCGCGCTGCCGCTGAAGCTCGTGGTGCCACGTCGCCCATACGTCGCCGTCCCAGTGCATGACGCCGTCGATGGTGTCCGCGACGGGCGGGTGCCCGTTGTTCTCCCGGTCGGTCCAGAGGTTCTGAAGCGTCGGCTCGCTGATGCCGTGGACCTTGCGCAGGTCCGCGCGTGAGTAGAGCGTGCGGCCGGTCTTGCGGGACACGGTCGCCTCCTGTTCTTGGTCGGGGTCGTGACCGCTCGGCACGGTCACTGGATGTCGTCCGGGTCCGGGGCCGGCGCCCACGTACGACTGCCCGCCGGTTCGAGCCGGGTGAGGGTGGCTATGTCGGCCAGGGGGACGGCGGCGGCCCAGTCGGCGCGGCCTGGGTGGTCGACGGGGAGGTTGAGCACGAGATGCCGGCCGGTCGGGGGGAAGTCCTCGACGATGACGAAGCTGTCGCCGGGGTCGGCGCCGATGCTGTTACCCCTCGTGAGCTGGGCGATGTCGCCGGGCTGGGGACAGTCGGGGTGTCGGTCGCATAGCATGGTGGGGTTCTTTCTGGTGAGAGAACATCGACGGCCAGCGCCTTGTTGCCCTTGTGCGCTGGCCGTCATCTGTTGTCTGGGGTGCGTGGCGCCCGTGGGACGCACGGCCGGTCGGAGGTTGCCCGCTCCGCTGACGGCGGAGTAATTAAACCACCTTTGGGTTGAGCGGGGCGGGGCCCTGATCCGGAGGACGGCGGTCATCAGAAGAGAGCCCCTTGATCTGTAGGGCGTCGGCCCCGGTCGATGGGTGGCCGGGTGACGCGGAGTTCGTAGCGGGGGCGTCCCGTGTACGGCGGGGCGTGAGCTTCGCGGCGGTAGCGGCGCCACGCCACGACGGGGGCGCCCTGGTCGATCCAGCCCGCCGGGTACTGGGAGGTGAGCTGAGCCCACCGGCTCCGGCTGCGCGGGACGGCCCACCGGTCCTCGACCGTGGTAATCGGCGGCAGCGCCCGCCCAGCCGGGGAAACAGTGGTCGTGCGCGTCCTCCACCGCCTCGTTGTCACCGTCCCCGAACCCGTTGCCGGAGTGCACGGGGCCTTCCCACTCGCACGCGAGACACCCGCCCCGGAACTCCTGCTCGTCCTCCCGGCGGCCGGTCGGCCGGCTGCGGGAGAGCAGGGTCGGGGCGTGGTGTTCGGGCGGGTCCAGCTCATGGCCGAGGTCGCAGTACGCGCCGCCGGGGTGTCCGGGCTGAATGTGCCATGCCTGCCCGGCGCTCCCGGGTGACTGGCGCGTCCGCGCGTTGCGCACCCGCCAGTAGTACGTCTGCCGTGCCCGTGCTCCGGTCGGCTCGGCGACGGTCGCGGTCATGACGGCCCACCCCCGGCGGCGGCGAGCACTTCGCGCAGAGGATCAGCGAGTACGGCCTGTTCGTCCGGGGCGTCGAGGAATCGGGACCCGTACGCGCGGCGCACTGCCCGGCGGGCGTCCTGGTGACGGTCAAGCTCCGGGTAGTACGGCGATCGGTCGAGCACGTCATAGCCGTGCTGGGTGAGCACGTCGGCGATGAGCGACCGGACCCGTACCGGGTCGAGGGCGGTGAGGTCGGTTTCCCCCGGGGCCGCGAGGAGTACGCGGATCAGCTCGGCCGCGGTGAGCCGGGGTTGAAGGGGGACGCCGACTCGGTGGACGCCGTCCCGGCTGGGGGTGGCGGCTCCTCGGCGGCTCGGCGTCCTGGTGGTGCTGCGGGCTTCTGTCGTCTCGTCCATCGTGCTGGCCTTCGATGACTCGGGATGCTGGCGGGCGTCGGGTGTCAGAACAGGGCGTGTTCGGCGCGGGCGGCGGCGGTGCGGAACGCGTGGGCGGCGTCGGCGGCGGTGCGGCCGGGCTCGGCGCTCCACCGGTCGATGGCCTCGCGGTGCAGGGCTTTGGCGGCGGCGGGGTCGTCGGCGTCGACGGGGTGACCGGTGAGGGTTTCCGCGAGGATGCCGAACGCCTGGTCGCGGGCGCGGTCGATGCGGTCCCAGTCGTACGTCCGGCCGGCGGCTCCCCGCCCGTGGCCGGCTGCGACTTCGAGGGCGCCGCGCGGCCAGCACGGCAACGTGGCCGTACGGCCGGGACCGGCGAACAGACGGGGGCCCTGGTGGATGCCGACGTGTTCGATGTGAAGCGCGGCCCATCGCAGGATCGCGGCGGGGGTGTCCGCGATGACGATGCTTTCGGGGGTGTGGCGGGTCGGCACGGTGCTGTCCTTCGGGGAAGCGGGGGCGGCGGCAGCGCGCCGCCGCCCCCCGGTGGGGCTGCTAGTGGTAGGCGGTGACCAACCGGCGGACCTTGTCCTCTCCGATACACCCGCCCTTGTGACGGCGCGCGCTCGGCGGCTCTCCGTTACGACCGCGCAGGTGGCTCCAGAACTTCGGGCCTTCCCACGGGCACAATTCACAGCTGAGGAACCAGTGGTTATCGCTGCCGGGGAACCCGGTGAGGACTGCCCGCCAGTGGTGGGCCCGGAGTCCCGCGAACGCGATCTGGGCGCCCTCGATGTTGCGATCGTTGACCGGCATCCGCGGGTGCAGGAGAGGCACCGGCCCGCACAACGGCGTGGGGGCCTCGGCGAGCACCTGGTCCAGGGGGACGGCGCCGATCCGACCGGCGGCGTACTGCTCCGCGAGATGGGCGGCGGCCATGTCAGTGCCGGGTGTCCCCTTCGGCGGGCGGCGGAGGTTGCGTTCGCCCTCGGTGGTGAGGACGAACCAGTCCCGGTGCCACCTGTAGGCGCGGCCGATGACCTGGTCTTCGCCAACGATCACGGGGTATCGGCACTGGATGTCGGGGGCGCCGACGCGGTACGTCGGGATAGTGGTGCCCTCGGTCGCGGGGACGATGAGCCTGCCCGCTTCGGTGTCGGTGACGGTCGCGGGTCGTTCGAGGAGTTGCATGGTCATGGTGGTGCCCTGTTCTGGTGAGAGAGGGGCCCGCTGCCCCGGGGCGCTCGGCCGCCGGGGCGGGCGGGGGCGTGGTTACGCGGCCTCGGCGGGGGCCTGCGCGGCAGCGGTCCATTCACGGCGCGGGGTGATGCCCAAGTCCGAAAGGACCGGGTCCAAGCTGCCGTTGTCCGGCGTCCATTCCCAGTCGGTACCTTCGACGCCGGGCTGGTCGGTCCAGGTGAGCATGTAGGAACGGCCGGAGGTGCGACGGTCACCGCACACGGCCTGCGCCTCGCGGCGGGTCATCGCCCACAAGGCGCGCTTGCGGGTGCGGCGGGTGTTCTTCGAGGCGATGAGCACCAGGGCCAGGGCCTCATGTGTGTTCTCCCCTGGGGCGGGGGCCAACGCGGGGGTCGGCTTCCCTTCCGGGGCGTGGTGGCAGTGAGCGCATCGGCGCGCTTCCGCGTTCCACTGGCTGGAGTGGCACATGGGGCACGTCTCGGCCACCGGTGCCGGCTCCTCGACCGGCGGGGCCTGCTCGGCCTGCTCCTGGTGTTCGGCGGCCTCCGGGGCAGGTGCGGGTCCGGCCTTAAAATTCTGCGGCTTGGCGTACCCGCACACGGTGCACATGCCGCGCACCGTGCTGAACCGCTTCTCGCCCTTCGCCACGCGCTTGCAGTGCGGGCACACGGTCCGCTCCGCCTCGGGCTCCGTCGCTTCAAGGCGCGCGATGTCGGCGCCGCTGGCCCATCCGCGCACCACGTCATACGGAAGGGTCTGGGTGTCGCAGGTGCACCGCTTCCCACCCTTACACGGCGAGGGACGCCCGTAGTACACCGTTCCGGCCGTGCACTCGCGGTCGCCGGAGCGCATCACCGCCATACCGGTACGGGTCAGCAGGTGTGGCACGGTCACGCTCTTCTTGTTCACCCGCAGCACCTCGCGCCAGGTGCCACCCGCGTTCACGAAATCGCCCTTCGTGAAATCGTCGGGCCCCCACACCTTGAACCCCCGGGCCTCAGCCTCAGCGATCACCGCTTCCTCAAACGCGATCTTCTCCAGAACCACGTCCCGCTCAGTGGCCAGCGTTGCCAGACCCTCCGGCGTGGTCGAGCGGGTGAAGCCGCACGCGGACTCTCCGCGCTGCCACTTCTCGATGTCGCGGAACTCCTTACGCAGCTTCTCCAGACGCCGCAAGGTCCGGTTGGGGTCCCGGCGGAACGCCTCGAAGTGCTCGGCCGCCGCCGCACGGTCAGCCCAGTAGGAAGCCTTCCGGCTCTCCTCGATACCGCGCCGCATGTGGTTGTCCATGCGCTCGATGTCTCGGCGGTGCCTGCGCTCCGAGTGGTGACCGACCTTGATCGGCTCGCCGGTCATGTACTCCGAGATGGCGTCAGCGGACCGGTGCGCGCCCTCGGCCCGGGAGGCGGCGTTCCCCGCGTAGCCGTCGAAGCGCTCGGCGCGGGCCTCGGCACGCTCGATCCGCTCAGCCTCCGCTTCGGCGTAGCTGCGCCGCTTGTGGTCGTCGATGTTGACGACGACGGTGTACCCGGCCTCTTCGAGGTAGCCGCGCAGCTTGTTGACCGTCCACCGGTCGGCCGCGTGATCCCGTGAGTGGCGCAGGTACCAGCACTGGAGGTCGTGCCCCCAGCGGAAGGCCAGGCCGCCCCGGCGCCCGTACTCCTTGCGCTTGAGGATCTTCCCGGCCTTATCGCCCTTCTCGGTCCCCTCGACCAGGGTTCCTTCTCGGCGGGTGTGGGTGATCTTGATAGTCACTGAACTGGTCTTTTCTGGTGAGAGTTTGTGGTCCGGCCGGAGGGCGGACCTTGCGTTGGCAGCGGCGCTGCACCACGGGCGCGGGCCGTGAGGGACGATCGGCTCGCGGGTCGTCGCGCCTGCGCGACGACAGGGGCTGTCGCGCCCCGGCGGGGCGCGTCCGCTGCGGTCCGGTGCCCGTCGTCGGTCGGCGGAGCCGCCTGCGGCGGAGTCGGCCGGCGGCGGTGAACGCACCGGACCTGTCCTGCCGCCCCGAAGGGGTGTCCGCTTGGGTGCTGGGGGCCTGCCGGTCCGGAGGTGTTGCCCTCCCCCGAACCGGCGGGGCCTTGGTCAGCTGCGGTGGAGCGTGTGGCGGGCGGCCGGGTCGGCGTCGGCCAGCCCGGTCCGCTCGCGCCATGCCTGGCGGACGGCGGCGCGGAGCGCGTCCCCGTCGTCGTAGGCGAACCGGCCCCGGCGCAGGCTGCGGACGATGTCGCGGAACGTGTCCTGGTGCATCGTGGTCAGCGTGTCGTCCAGCGGGGTCAGCTCGTGCGGGAACATCGCCTGGACGCTGTCGCCCGGCTGCGGGGCACCGAGGGTGAAGAACCAGACCACGGACATGGTGGCCTCGTCCGCGAACTCCGGCCCGCCGAACGGGCCGACGACGACGGCGGGGCGGGTGTCGAGCTGGTGGCCCCGGAACCAGGGTCCGCCGATCACGAGCGTCGCGGTGGGGAAGTCCTGGACGGTGGGCTTCTGGTCGGTGGTGAGCATGTCGTGTCCTGTCTGGTGAGAGATTCCGCCGGGGCCGGTCGGCCCCGGCGGGGGTGTCGGTCGGGGGGTTGCCCTCCCCCTTCCGACACCATTAATTAAACCATGTTCTTGGGTCTCGGTCAACCGGTCACGGCAAGTTCGCGGCGGCGCTCGGCGGCCATCGCGACGGCGCGGGCGACGGCGCGGCCGGTCTCGATGGCCCGTACGGCGGACTCGTGTACCGGGGGCTTCTTGTCCTGGGTGATGATGCCCGCGAGCGGCGGCATGACTGCGGGGCCCGGAGCGATATTCAGGATGAGCGCGGCGACGTGGGCGGCTGAGGCGACTTCGGCCGCGTGCTGGCCGGGAAGGGGGGGGCGTCCGCCTCGCTGATACGTCGCCACGCGTGGCCGTACAGAAGGATGCGGACGGCGTTGTCGGGGGCTTCCTGGGTGAAGTCGAACCCTCCGGCCTGCTCGGGGTCCTCGTGGTACTGGTCGCGGTACTGGTTCACCAGGACATCGCGGATGACCTCGGCGGCGAGCGGGGCGGCGGCGGGCGGCTCGTAGGCGTCGCCGTCGGTCTGACTGATGTCGAAAACCGGCCCGGCTTTGAAGCCGGACACCTTGCGCGTCTCACCCCCGGCGGTCTCGCCGGTGACCTCGCGCTGCCCGCCGTCGGCGGCTGCGGCCGTGGCCTCCCGACCCTCCTCGGGCCGCCGCTTGATCGGCGTCCAGATGCGGAGGGAGGTGGAGCCCTTAACCGGGAAGCGTCCGGCCTTTCGCCAGTCTCCGGAGCTGAGTACGTGGGTGGCGTTGGGGTGCTGGGCGGCGATGGCAATGCAGTTGGTGGGGCTGCGGTCGTCGCGGTCCGGGTGGGTCAGGTTCGCGGCCGTGCGCATGACGGTGGCCCAGAAGTCTTCACTGGCGACCATCGCGCCGTACGCGCGATCCATGACGGCTTCGAGTTCACCGCGCATCTTGGCGGAGTAGGCCCGGCGCTCTTCGTCGGTCATCTTCGGCTTACGGGGCATGTCGCGGTCCTCCTGGTGAGAGATCGTCCGGGGCCGGCTGGCCCCACGGTGTCGGTCGGGGGGTTGCCCTCCCCCTTCCGACACCATTAATTAAACCATGTTCTTGGGTGATCGGCAACCCCCTAAATCCAGTACAACCCTGCTTCGTTGCTCACGGCCCGGTATGCGGCTATGACCTCATCCTCTATTTGCGTCCAGCGTTTGAGGATATCGGGGGCGGTCGTCTTGTCGCTGGCCGCGCGCTTGGCCCTGCGCCACTCAATGGCGATTTTGAGTGTGCGGAGTTGAGAACGGGTCAGCTCCCATCGGCCCGAGTCCGGGAGTTGATCGCCGTAGGCCATCGCCACGGCGTTGTTGATGTGCTCGGTACTGGACCACACATTCTGTGTGGCCTGGAGCGCGAGAGCGCGTTTGAGGGTGCACCGGAGGTGCGGGGCCCAGGGCTCCGGCAAAGTCGTCTGATGGTGCTGTGACGTGGGGCTTTGCCGGTGGTTGATGTACGCGG
>NZ_JADWYM010000048.1 GCF_022414535.1 Streptomyces sp. MUM 2J | reverse complement strand
AGCTAAGCCTTACAGCGCCGATGGTACTGCAGGGGGGACCCTGTGGGAGAGTAGGACGCCGCCGAACAATTCTTGAGGAAACCCCGCACCGGTTCGGTGCGGGGTTTTCTGCGTTCATGGTGCCCTGCTGCCCGGGGGAGTCGCCGGGGAATCCCTTGGTCCCTGATCCCCGGATCTCCCCCGATCGGCTCGGAGTCAGCTCACAGGCGTCCGCCCGACTTCAGGGCCAGATACGTGTCGGCGAGCACCGGCGCGAGGTCGTCCGGGGTCGCGTCGACGACCGTGACGCCGTGCCGGCGGAGCTGCTCGGCGGTCCGGTGGCGTTCTGTCCGGGACTGGGCCGCCGCTGCCGCCTCGTACACCGCGTCCGTCGTACCGCGGGCCCGCGCCATGGCCGCGATGTGCGGATCGGCCACGGAGGCCACCAGGACCGTGTGGCGCTGCGTCAGCCGCGGGAGGACGGGAAGCAGGCCCTCCTCGACCGGGGCGGCGTCGAGCGTCGTGAAGAGGACGATCAGTGAGCGGCGGGGCGCCGTCCGCAGGGCCGCCGCCGACAGGCCGCGAGCATCCGTCTCCACCAGCTCGGGCTCGATCGTGGCCATGGCGTTGACCAGGGACGGCAGGACGTCGCCCGCGGTGCGGCCCTGGACGAGGGCCCGTACGCGGCGGTCGTAGGCGAGCAGGTCGACCCGGTCGCCCGCTCGGGCGGCCAGTGCGGCCAGGAGAAGAGCCGCGTCCATGGCTGCGTCGAGGCGCGGGGCATCGCCCACACGGCCCGCGGAGGTGCGGCCGGTGTCCAGGACCAGCAGGATGTGGCGGTCCCGTTCCGGGCGCCAGGTGCGGACGGCGACCGCGTTCTGGCGGGCTGTGGCCCGCCAGTCGATGGAGCGGGTGTCGTCCCCCGGGACGTAGGCGCGCAGGCTGTCGAACTCCGTGCCTTCGCCACGCTGGAGCGAGCTGGTGCGTCCGTCGAGTTCCCGGAGGCGGGCCAGCTTCGAGGGCAGGTGCCGGCGGCTGGTGAACGGTGGCAGGACACGCATCGTCCAGGGGACCTCGTGGGTGCCCTGGCGGGAGAAGAGGCCCAGGGGGCCGTACGAGCGGATCGTCACCCGGTCGGCCTTGCGGTCGCCTCGCCGGGTCGGGCGCAGCCGGGTGGTGAGGCGACGCTGTTCGCCCGCAGGAACGGCGACGCGGTGGCGGGAGGCCGTGACCTCCGTGCCGGGCAGCCAGCTGCTGGGGGGCCACGCGTCGCGCAGGTGCGCGCGGAGCGGACGGCGGGAGGGGTTGGCCACGGTGAGGGTGACGTCGGCCGTGCCGCCCAGGCGGACCGATGTGTCGCCGGAGCGGGTCAGGCCCAGGCGCCGTACCGGCGCGGCCAGGGCGAAGTCGCAGGCGCACGCCACCGCGAGGGGGGTGTTCACGGCGAGGATGCCGGTCCAGTCGGCTCCCCAGATCCCGACGGGGACGGAGCCCAGTGCCGCGAGGAGCGCGGCGCGTCCGGTGAACGCCATCAGCGGGGGACGGGGACGTGGGCGAGGACGGCGGTGATGACGGAGTCCGCGGTGACGCCCTCCATCTCGGCCTCCGGGCGGAGCTGCACACGATGGCGGAGGGTGGGCAGTGCGAGTGCCTTCACATCGTCGGGGATCACGTAGTCGCGGCCCGTCAGCCAGGCCCACGCGCGCGACGTGGCGAGCAGCGCGGTGGCGCCGCGGGGGGACACCCCGAGCGTGAGAGAGGGGGACTCGCGGGTCGCGCGGCAGATGTCCACGACGTAGGCGGTGATCTCGGGGGAGACCGCGGTCTTGGCGACTGCGGCGCGGGCGGCCTGGAGGTCGGCGGGGCCGGCCACCGGGCGGACGCCCGCGGTGTGCAGGTCTCGCGGGTTGAAGCCGGCGGCGTGCCGGGTGAGGACGTCGATCTCGTCCTGGCGGGAGGGCAGCGGGATCGTCAGTTTCAGGAGGAAGCGGTCCAGCTGGGCCTCGGGCAGGGGGTAGGTGCCCTCGTACTCCACGGGGTTCTGCGTGGCGGCGACCAGGAACGGATCCGGGAGAGGACGGGGGGTGCCGTCGACCGTGACCTGGCGCTCCTCCATGGCTTCGAGGAGGGACGACTGGGTCTTCGGCGGCGTGCGGTTGATCTCGTCCGCGAGGAGGAGGTGGGTGAAGACGGGGCCCGGCTGGAAGGAGAACTCCGCGGTGCGGGCGTCGTAGACCAGGGAGCCGGTGACGTCACTGGGCATCAGATCGGGCGTGAACTGCACGCGCTTGGTGTCGAGTTCGAGGGCGGAGGCGAGCGCCCGGACGAGCAACGTCTTGGCGACGCCGGGAACTCCTTCGAGGAGGACGTGTCCACGGCAGAGCAGGGCGACGACGAGGCCGGTCACAGCGGGGTCCTGGCCGACCACGGCCTTGGCGATCTCGGCGCGCAGGGCTTCGAGGGCGGCCCGGGAGTTGCCCGGATGCCCGGTCTGCCCGGCGTTGTCAGTGGTCGGGTCCATCATGGACGGCGTACCTCACTTTCGAGGGCGTCGAGTCGGTCGGCGAGGGAGACGAGCGCCGCGTCGTCGCGCGGCGGTGGGCCGAAGAGGAGGGTGTCCAGGTCCTGTCCGCTGCTGTGCAGGTGGGCGGAGAGGGCGGGGAGCAGGGCCTCGGGTGCGTGGGCCTGGGAGACGGAGACTCCCACGAGCGGGGCCAGGCGGGCGCGTGTCGTGGAGCGGAGAGCTGTGGCGGCCCGGTCGCGGGCATCGGCCCTGCGGTAGAGGCGGGCGCGGCCCTCGACGGTCTCGGAGGCGCGGATCGCCACGGGGAGGTTCTCGGGCACGAGGCGTCCGAGCCGGCGTGCGCGCCAGAGGGCGGCCAGGGCTGCGGCGACGAAGAGCTGCAGGGTGCCCCACAGCCAGCCCGAGGGGAGCAGGTCCAGGAAGTCCGCCTCGTCGTCCGTCTCGGTGGCGGTGGTGTCGGACAGGGAGGGGAGGTACCACACGAGATGGGGGCGGGAGCCGAGGAGCTGGAGGGCCAGCGAGGCGTTGCCCTGCTGGTCGAGGCCCTTGTTGAAGAGGATGTCGGGCGCGCCGAGGACGATCGTGTCGCCGTTCCCGGAGGCCGGGACGCGCAGCAGTGTGGCCAGGCGTCGGCTGGGGTAGCACTTGTCGGCGTCGAGGCGGGTGGTGGTGTAGCGGATGCCGCCGGTGTCGGCGGTGCCTGCGCGGTGGGCGGCCGGCAGGTCGCACTGGGGGGTGAGGGTCGAGCGGGCGCTGGTGGCCGGGTCCGCGGTGACCTGGGGGACGAGGTTCTCCACGGACGTGCCGCCGGGGGCGACGAGGACGGTGCGGCCGCCGGACTCGGCGGTCGCCGAGCGGAGTCGGGACTGCTGAAGGGGCGTCAGCAGGTCGGGGACGGCGACCAGGAGGGTGGTGTCCGGGCCGGCCGCGGAGCGAGCCGCGTCGAGCGTGGTCACCACGCGCGTGTGGACGCCTCGTTCGGCGAGGAGCGCGGCGACGGCACGGCTGCCGGAGGGGTCGGTGGAGCGGGGGTCCAGGCTGCCGTGCCGGTCGCCGGAGCGGACGACGGCGATGGCGACGGCCGCGGCCAGGAGCAGCACCAGCGCCAGGAGCAGGCCGCGGGAACGGGTGAACACCTGGCGTGCGGTGGGCGAGGCCGAGGTGGCCGGGCCGGAGGCCTCGGTCGTCATCCGGCGGCTCCCGGGTGGCCGGTGCCGGCGGTGCCGGTCGCTGTGCCGGCGAGCAGGGGCCTGCTGCCCTCCAGGTCGCCGTCGAGTGCGGCGAGGAGGCGGTACGCCTGCTCGGTCGCCCGGCGCCCGCCGTACGTCACGTCGTCGAAGGTCCGGGCCGCAGCGCGCAGCCCGTCCGCGTGGGAGGGCAGGACGCGGCCCGCTTCGGCGGCCGCCTCGTCGGCGGTGCGGCCCGGGCGTATGTCGAGCAGGGCACGTTCCTCCAGGGAGCGGACGATCGCGCGCATGCGTTCCTGGACGGCCTGGTTCCAGTGGGCCCGGGCGGCGTGTGCCTCAGCGGCGGTGCGGTGTTCGGCGGCGCTGCGGGGGCGGTCGTCGAAGAGGAGCGCGGAGGGGGCCGGCCTGCGGCGCGGTGTGCCCAGGCGCCACCACAGCGCGGCCAGGACGGCCAGGACGGCGACGATGATGACGACGAGGCCGACGGTTCCACCCGGGGCCGCGGTGGACGCGGCGCCGAAGAGGCGGTCGAGCCAGTCCCACAGCGTGTTCAGGACGCGCTCGAACAGGCTGGGGTCGTTCTCGTGGTACACGCTCTTGGACAGCTCGCGCCGGGCCGCCTCGCGTGCGGGGCCGCGGTCGATCGTGACCGGTGGTACGTCGCCCGAGCGCGCCGACGACAGCAGCGAGGTGTCGCCGGCGCGCAGCAGGGCGGGTACGGCCGCGTCGGCGGCGCGTTCCAGGGCCGCCCGTGCCGCTGTGAGAACTCCCCCCGTCGGACTCACCCCATCAGCTCCCGGGAGTGGCGTTGCCGGGGCCGTGCCCCGGGAGGCCGGCGGCGCGGGCCAGTTCGAGATCCAGGGCTTCGCGGCGGATGCGCTGGTCGATGTAGAGGAGCACGGTCACGCCCGCGCTGATCGGGAACGTGATCATGGAGCCGATGACCGATCCGATGCCGCTGACGACCAGGAACAGCCAGCCGACGCCGCCGGTGCCGTCGACGAGGCCGGAGACGCCGTCGTCGTTGAACGCGGCGCCCAGCAGGGAGAAGGGTACGACGACGATCGCCGCGACGATGTTCGCGATGATCATGGCGAGCAACTGGATACCGAAGACGCGCCACCAGGAGCCGCGGACCAGTTTCGCGGAGCGGCTCATCGCCCTGCGGATGCTCTGCTTCTCCAGCATCAGCGCGGGCGAGGCCAGGGAGAAGCGGATCATCAGCCACAGGACGACGGGGACGGCGGCGACCCCGCCCAGGGCGGCGAGTGCGGCACCCGCCTCGGCGTTCCCGGTGGCGGCCATGACGAGGCCGGGGCCCATGCCCACGGCGCCGGTGGCCGCGGCGATGAGCAGCAGCAGGAAGATCAGCCCGAACAGCCGGGGCAGCTGCGGTCGCGCGTCCTGCCAGGCCTCCCGGACGGTGACCGACCGGCCGAGCACGGCACGGCTGGTGACCGTGGTCAGCAGCGCGGTCGCCACGACCGTGCCGACCAGCGAGACGAGGAAGACGACGCCGGAGTCGATCACGGCGCTGCCCATGGCGCGGGCGAGCTCGTCGACGGTGGCGTCGGGGTTGTTGAGGGCGTCGCTGCTCACCGTGTCGTTCAGGACCAGGCCCCGGAGCAGGACCACGGCGACCTCCGTGACCACCGCGACGGTCAGGGAGATGCCCAGGACCGTGCGCCAGTAGGTGCGCATCGTGGACACCGCCCCGTCGAGGATCTCGCCCACGCCCAGAGGGCGCAGCGGGATCACACCGGGCTTGACCGCGGGCGGCGGGCCGCCCCAGCCCGCGCCCCAGGCGCGGTGACCGGCGGGACCGGGGCCTCCGGTGGGCGCGGGCGCACCCCAGCCCGGGCCGGGCGGCGGGGGCGGCGGTGCCTGGCCCGGCTGCTGCGAGGGAGCCGGCGCGGACCACTGGCCGGGCGGCGGCTGTGCCGGGGACCACCGGGCGTCGGCCCCGGACGGACTCTGCTCCGGCCGGCCGGCCGGCTCCGCGGAACCGGCGGAGGGCTGCGCACCGGGCTCCTGCCCGTCGGACGGGGCGGATCCGGGCGAGGCCCAGCCCGGAGTGTCTTTCATCGTCGCTCCTTCACGGTGCCTGTCCGCGGTCGCGGCGGCAGGTTGGCAGCCATCGTGCCATGGGGTGGTCATCGGGGTACCGGTCGAGGTCGGGGCCGCGCAGCTTCAATTGTCGGCCGGACAACGGGCAGACTGAGCGCATGGCTGATCAGTACGCGCAATCCGGCGAGGACAAGCAGCCCACCGGGACACCTGCGATCCGGTGGGAGGAGCCGCCCGAGGGGCCCGTGGTGGTCCTTCTCGACCAGACGAGGCTGCCGGCCGAGGAGGTCGAGCTGGTCTGTACGGACGCTCCGGCGCTGGTGGAGGCGATCCGGTCGCTCGCCGTGCGCGGGGCGCCCCTGCTGGGCATCGCGGGGGCCTACGGCGTCGCGCTGGCGGCCGCGCGTGGGTTCGACGTCGCCGACGCGGCGGCCTCGCTGGCCGGTGCCCGCCCCACCGCGGTGAATCTGTCCGTCGGCGTGCGCAGGGCCCGGGAGGCGCACCAGGCCGTGCTGGCCCGGGGCGGCACCTCGGGACAGGCCGCGCAGGCGGCGCTCGTCGCGGCGCGGGCCCTGCACCGCGAGGACGCCGAGGCCAGTGCCCGGATGGCCGGACACGGGCTGGCGCTGCTCGACGAACTGCTCCCCGGAGGCGGGCACCGCATCCTCACGCACTGCAACACCGGGATGCTGGTGTCCGGCGGTGAGGGAACCGCGTTCGCGGTGGCGCTGGCCGCGCACCGGGCGGGCCGGCTGCGGCGGCTGTGGGTGGACGAGACCCGCCCGCTGCTGCAGGGTGCCCGGCTGACGGGCTGGGAGGCGGCCCGGCACGCAATGGCGTTCACTCTGCTCACCGACAACGCGGCCGGCTCGCTGTTCGCGGCCGGTGAGGTGGACGCGGTGCTGGTCGGGGCGGACCGCGTCGCGGCCGACGGGTCGGTGGCGAACAAGGTGGGCAGCTACCCGCTGGCGGTGCTCGCCCGGTACCACCATGTGCCGTTCATCGTGGTGGCGCCGGTGACCACGGTGGACCCGGACACCCCGGACGGGACGGGCATCGAGGTCGAGCAGCGGCCCGGGTACGAGGTGACCGAGATCAGCGCGCCGCAGGCGCCGTCGCTGGGTGCCGGGGGTGGTGTCCCGGTGGCGCCGCTGGGGGCCCAGGCCTACAACCCGGCCTTCGACGTGACACCGCCGGAGCTGGTCACGGCGATCGTCACCGAGAGTGGCGTGATCTCACCGGTGACCGCCGATTCCCTGGCCGAGCTGTGCACCCGGGCGCGGCAGGAGACCCTCGGATAGGGCCCCGCGCGGGCCGTCGCCGGGGGCGGCGGAGGTGAGGGCAGACAGTGACCGGTGCATACGACTATCGTCACGGGCCAGTGACCTCTCTCACCAGCGTCCCGGTCACTGTTACGAGAATGGGATGATGTCGTTTATGAAGGGACGAGTCCTTGTCGTCGACGACGACACCGCACTGGCCGAGATGCTCGGCATCGTGCTGCGTGGTGAAGGTTTTGAGCCGTCTTTCGTAGCCGACGGCGACAGGGCGCTGGCTGCATTCCGTGAGACCAAGCCCGACCTGGTGCTGCTCGATCTGATGCTGCCGGGCCGGGACGGAATCGAGGTGTGCCGCCTGATCAGGGCGGAGTCCGGGGTGCCGATCGTGATGCTCACGGCCAAGAGCGACACCGTCGACGTGGTCGTGGGCCTCGAGTCGGGTGCCGACGACTACATCGTCAAGCCGTTCAAGCCGAAGGAGCTCGTCGCCCGGATCAGGGCGCGACTCAGGAGGTCGGAGGAGCCTGCGCCGGAGCAGCTTGCCATCGGTGACCTCGTCATCGACGTGGCCGGGCACTCCGTAAAGCGGGACGGGCAGTCCATCGCGCTGACGCCGCTGGAGTTCGATCTGCTGGTGGCGCTGGCCCGCAAGCCGTGGCAGGTGTTCACCCGCGAGGTGCTCCTGGAGCAGGTGTGGGGCTATCGGCACGCGGCCGACACGCGCCTGGTCAACGTGCACGTCCAGCGGCTGCGCTCCAAGGTCGAGAAGGACCCGGAGCGGCCGGAGATCGTGGTGACCGTCCGCGGCGTCGGTTACAAGGCCGGGCCGAGCTGACATGTCCAGGGACAGTGCCGCTGCGGCGCCCCGCCGGTCCGGCGCCGGTGCCGGGCGGCCTGTCGGCTCCAAGGCGCCAGGCTCACGCCGGGCACGCTTCCTGGAGGGCGGACTTCTCCAGGGCGGCGTCCAGGGCAGCCCGGTCATCCGCCTGCTCATGCGGTGGGTGCGCCGCCCGCTGCTGCCCGTCATACGCCTGTGGCGGCGCAACATCCAGCTCCGGGTCGTCGCCACGACCCTGCTGATGTCGCTGGGTGTCGTGCTGCTGCTGGGCTTCGTCGTGATCGGGCAGGTGCGCAACGGCCTGCTGGACGCCAAGGTCAAGGCGTCGCAGAGCCAGGCCACGGGCGGTTTCGCGGTGGCCAAGCAGAAGGCCGACGAGGCGGCGTCCGGAGCCGACGAAGGCTCCGGGGTGGACGGCAGTCCCGCGCCGAACGTCATCGAGTGGATGAGCAACCTGGTCTCGTCGCTGTCGAGCGGCGGCCAGGGCGCCTTCGACGTGGTCACCCTGCCGGTGGGCGGAGACGGCGCCGGCGGGCGCGGTCCGCGCGCCTCCGGGTTCGTCGACCCCTCCGTCAGCGTGCCCGAGGCACTGCGGCAGCGGATCGACTCCAGCACGGCCGCGGCGCAGAGTTACACCCGGATCGTCTACTACGACGGCAAGCAGTCCCAGCCCGGCCTCGTCATCGGCAAGCAGGTCAACGACCCCAACGGCAACCCCTACCAGCTGTACTACCTCTTCCCGCTCACGCAGGAGGAGAAGTCCCTGAGCCTGGTCAAGGGCACACTGGCCACCGCGGGGCTGTTCGTCGTCGTCCTCCTCGGCGCCATCGCGTGGCTGGTGGTGCGGCAGGTCGTCACGCCCGTGCGGATGGCCGCGGGGATCGCGGAGCGGTTGTCGGCCGGACGGCTCCAGGAGCGGATGAAGGTCACCGGCGAGGACGACATCGCCCGGCTCGGCGAGGCCTTCAACAAGATGGCGCAGAGCCTTCAGCTGAAGATCAACCAGCTGGAGGACCTGTCCCGGATGCAGCGGCGGTTCGTGTCCGACGTGTCGCACGAGCTGCGGACGCCGCTGACGACCGTGCGGATGGCGGCCGATGTCATCCACGAGGCACGCGAGGACTTCGACCCGGTGACGGCCCGGTCCGCCGAGCTGCTCGCCGACCAGCTGGACCGGTTCGAGTCGCTGCTCGCCGACCTGCTGGAGATCAGCCGGTTCGACGCGGGCGCGGCGGCGCTGGAGGCCGAGCCGATCGACCTCAGGGAGGTCGTGCGCAGCGTGGTCAGCGGCGCCGCGCCGCTGGCCGAGCGCAAGGGCACCCGGATACGTGTCGTCGGCGACCAGCAGCCCGTCGTCGCCGAGGCCGACGCCCGCCGCGTGGAGCGTGTCCTGCGCAACCTCGTGGTCAACGCCGTGGAGCACGGCGAGGGCAAGGACGTCGTCGTCAAGCTCGCCGCGGCGGGCGGGGCCGTCGCCGTCGCGGTGCGCGACTACGGCGTCGGGCTCAAGCCCGGCGAGGCGACCCGGGTCTTCAGCCGCTTCTGGCGGGCCGACCCGGCACGCGCGCGTACGACGGGCGGTACGGGCCTGGGGCTGTCCATCGCCCTGGAGGACGCGCGGCTGCACGGCGGCTGGCTGCAGGCCTGGGGTGAACCGGGCGGCGGTTCGCAGTTCCGTCTGACGCTGCCCAGGACCGCGGACGAGCCGTTGCGGGGCTCTCCGATACCGCTGGAGCCGAAGGACTCGCGGCGCAACCGCGGGCCGGGCGACGCCGGACTGCCCCGCGGCGGGGAGAAGGCGGTCACCGTGCCCGCCCAGCCGAACGGGGACCAGGCACAGCCTCTGGGCCCCCACGCCTCGATGCCGCCCCTGGTGACCGGATCGACGCCGACGGCCGACCCGACGGCGCTGCCCGGGAACGGTGCCCGCGTGGTCCCGAGGCCGGGCGGTGGGCCGCTGCGGCCCGAGACGGCGCCGGGCGGCGTGACGAGGCCGGCCGGCACGGGGGCCGCAGCGGGATCGTCCCGAACCGCCGCACCGGAGGGATCGGCGGGATCGGAACGGCCCGGTCCCTCCGGCGGTCCCGGGCAACCGGACCGTCCCGAACCGCGCGAGAACCCCGGGCGCACGGACCGCCCCGAGCCTGCGGACCGTGCCGCCGGGCACGATGGTTCCCCCGGTTCCGGTCACCCGGACGGCTCCGGGCACGCCGGGTCCGTCGACCGGTCCGCCCCGGCCGGGCACGCCGCTCGGCCCGACGAGTCCCGGCGGCCCCAGCAGTCCCGGCCCGCAGAGTCCGTGCAGTCCGCCCGGTCGACCCGGTCGGGACCGTCCGATCAGCAAGGGGAGGCCTTCCGTGGGCGCTGACCTCAACGGGAGCGCCCGGCGTACGGCGGTGCGCGCGGCGGCGTACGCCGCCTGTGGCGCGGTCCTGCTGGCCGGGTGCGCGACGATGCCCGACAGCGGCGACCTGCGCGGCGTGGAGTCGACGCCGCGGCAGGACTCGCAGGTGCGGGTCTTCGCGATGCCGCCCAGGGAAGGTGCGTTGCCCTCGGAGATCGTGCAGGGCTTCCTGGAGGCGCTGACCAGCGACGATCCAACGTTCGCGACGGCGCGCCAGTACCTGACGCCGGAGGCGTCGAAGAACTGGCACCCGTTCCGGTCCACCACCGTGCTCGCCGACGGGCCCGGTGCCGAGGCCGATCGCTCCGGGGGCCGGGAGTACGGCAACGACTTCCTGTTCACGCTGACCGGCACCAGGGTCGCCACGGTGGACGAGCAGCAGTCCTACACGCCCGCTCCGGGGATGTACCGGCAGCCGGTGCACCTCACCCGGGACGGGAAGACGGGCCAGTGGCGCATCGACGGGCCGCCGCCGGGTGTCGTCATGGGCAAGTCCGACTTCCAGCGCAACTACATGTCCGTCAACAAGTACTACTTCGCCTCGAGCACGCAGGAGCCCTCCGGGGAGCCCGTGACGGTCGCCGACCCCGTGTACGTACGCGAGCGTGTCGAGCCCATGACGCAGGTCGTGCGGTCGGTGCTGGCCGGGCCCACCCGGTGGCTGCGGCCCGTGGCCAGGTCGAGCTTCCCCACCGGCACGGCGTTGGAGAAGGGCGTCACGCTGACGCCGGACGACCAGAACCGGCTGACCGTGCCCCTCAACGGCAAGGCCGCGCGGGTCGGCCGGGGCAAGTGCGACGAGATGGCGGCCCAGCTGCTGTTCACGTTGCAGAACCTCACGCCCGTGGTGGACGAGGTCGAGCTGAGGTCGGGCGGACGGCACCTGTGCTCGCTCGGCAAGGACCGGGCCGACACGGTCGCCGCCCGCGGCTCGCAGAGCCACCCCCAGTACCTGTACTTCGTCAACGGCGACCACCGGCTGGTCCGACTGGCCAACGGCGCCACCCGGCCCGACCCCGTTCCCGGCCCGCTGGGCGAGGGCGGGGTCGGCCTGAGCGCGGTGGCGGTGTCGCACGACGAGCACGTGGCAGCGGGTGTCAGCGCCGACGGCCGGCAGCTGTACGTCGCGTCCATGGTGTCGGCCAGCTCCCTCGGCGGCAGCCTGCTGACCAGCAGGGGAGCGAAGCAGCAGGACCGGCTGTCGACACCCAGCTGGGATCCGCACGGTGACCTGTGGGTGGCCGACCGCGACCCCGCCCACGGCGGGCTGTTCCTGCTGGTGAACGGCGCGGGCAAACCGATGGACGTGGCTACCCCGGGGCTCGACGGGACCATCCGGGACGTGCGGGTGGCCGCCGACGGAGTACGGATCGCGCTGGTCGTCGAGAAGGGCGGCAAGCAGTCGCTCGTCATCGGCCGGATCGAGCGGGACGACGGCGACGGCGGCGGCAAGCCGCAGGTCTCCGTCCTCGAACTGCGGCCTGCGGCGCCCGAGCTGGAGGAGGTCACGACCATGTCGTGGGCCGGTGACAGCCGCCTCGTGGTGGTCGGGCGCGAGACGGAAGGCGTGCAGCAGATGCGGTACGTCCAGGTCGACGGATCCACGCCGGAGGGGCCGGCGCCGGCCGCACTGACCGGGGTGCAGGAGATCGCCGCCTCCGAGGACGACCGGGTCTCGCTGGTGGCCCACTCGGTGGACGGCATCGTGCGCCTGCCTGCCACGGGGCAGTGGGAGAAGGTCGTGAAGGTGGGGTCGGCGCCCGTTTATCCGGGGTGAGTCCCCTCTTGGTGTGCCTTCGGACGCCGTTTCCCGCCGAGCCGCCGTGGCGCGCATTTCCCGCCGTGCCACTGGCGGGAGAGGACGGCGGCAGCCTTTCAGGCCCTTCAAGGGTCTGAGGGGGTGCTGTTTCACCGCCGCTTACCCGTGTGGGTGAGCGTGCACGGAGAAAGCGCTGAGTTTTCCACAGCGAGTTTTCCACAGGGGTGGCCGGGACGTGCGGGCAGCGGCACAGTGGACGCCATGCGGGGGTGGTGGAAGGACCTCACCGATCTTGTGTTGCCGGCCGAGTGCGGAGGCTGTGGAAGGCCTCGCACGGCGCTCTGCCCCGAATGCCGTGCCGCCCTGAGCGGGGCCGTGCCGCGCCGCGTGGAGCCGGTGCCGGAGCCGCCGGGACTGCCGGTGGTCCACGCGGTGGCCCGGTACGAGGACCAGGTGCGGGCCATGCTGCTGGCGCACAAGGAACGGGGAGCCCTGGCACTGGGGGCGCCGCTGGGCGCGGCGCTGGCGGGAGCGGTGCTCGCCGGACCGGGTGCCCCTGCCGCGTCGGGCGACACGCCGGTGCTGCTGGTTCCCGTGCCGTCCGCGCGCGGGGCGGTGCGGGCGCGTGGCCATGATCCGGTACGGCGGATCGCGCTCGCCGCCTCGGGCGAGCTGCGCCGTCGCGGGGTGTCCGCTCGGGTACTCGGCGTGCTGCGGCAACGGCGTCCCGTCGCCGACCAGGCCGGGCTGGACTTCCAGCAGCGGCAACGGAACCTCGCGGGCGCGCTGGCGGTGGTGCGCGGTGCGGGCAGGCTGCTGGCCGTGGGCTCGGTCGTGCTCGTCGACGACGTGATGACGACGGGCGCCTCGCTCGCTGAGGCCGCGCGTGCCGTGCGGGCGGCGGGCGGTGGCGGACCGGGACGGGGGCCGAGCGGCGCGGGAGCGGGTGGGGCGGGTGAGGGCGCCGTGTCCGGTGTGCCCGAGCGGACCGGCCGGGAGGGAGCACGGGGACGCCGGGACGGGGCCGCGGAGGGGGACGCGCTGCTGTCGTCCGTCCCGACGGGCGGGGCGGCAGCCGGGGGCGCCGGCGGTGTGCTGGGCGCAGCGGTGGTCGCTGCTTCCCCCGATGCTTTCGAGAAGTGCCGGAACTGACAGCAAAGTTGCATCGTTGCAGGTAATGAGAGGGGTAATTCACCTGAACGGAGGTACGTAGCGGTAGAGGGTGACGACATCCGGGCGGGCGAGATATGTTCGGTTGTGAGGGAAAGGCGCAGGCCATACCCCTCATATGTGAATGCCGTGCTGCGCGTTTCGGCAATCGTCGCGCAGCGCTGGGGTGGAGATCTTGCCCGTGGGGGAGGAGGAGGTGAAAGTCACCGAGTCCGAGGTTCCGGCGCTCACCGGAGCCTGGTGCAAAAGGGAGATGCTCCGTCATTGAAGCGGAGCGATCCGGGAACGGAGTTCTGCGTGGACATCGTCGTCAAGGGCCGCAAGACCGAGGTGCCCGAGCGGTTCCGCAAGCACGTGGCCGAGAAGCTGAAGCTGGACAAGATCCAGAAGCTCGACGGCAAGGTGATCAGCCTCGACGTCGAGGTGTCCAAGGAGCCCAACCCCCGACAGGCCGACCGCTGCGACCGGGTGGAGATCACGCTCCGCTCCCGCGGTCCGGTGATCCGGGCGGAGGCAGCGGCCAGCGACCCGTACGCGGCACTCGACCTGGCTGCAGAGAAGCTGGATGCCCGGCTGCGCAAGCAGCACGACAAGCGTTACACCCGCCGCGGAGCCCGACGGCTCACGGCGGCAGAGGTCCCCAACCACGTCCCGGGTGTCGCCACGCTCAACGGGAACGGCCAGCCCGTACCGGCGGAGGAGCCGGACAGCGTGCCCACCAAGAAGATCGGCTCGCTGGAAGTGCAGGGCGAAGGCCCTCTCATCGTCCGCGAGAAGACGCACGTCGCCTCCCCGATGACGCTCGATCAGGCCCTCTACGAGATGGAACTGGTCGGCCACGACTTCTATCTGTTCGTCGACTCCGAGACCAAGGAGCCCAGTGTCGTCTACCGACGCCACGCCTACGACTACGGCGTGATCCACCTCAGCACGGACACGATGGTCACCCAGGCGCCCACGCCCGACGCGGGCGGGACGCTGGGCGGCTGACTTCCGGACGGCAAGCTGGGCTGGTGCCCCTGGAGCGCGGCGTGCGCTCCAGGGGCACCGGCGTGCGCCCCTCGAACCGCTCTGGACACCGGTGCGCGCCCCTTCGCCCACCGTGGGATCACCGTGTGGTCGTCCGGGCATGGAATCATGGCGGTGACGGCCCAACCGGTGGGCCGGCGCCTTGGGTTGGCGATGGCTCAGCACCACAGGCCACAGCCTCAGGGGGAGGAACGATGGCGGACAGCTTCGGACCGATGCGGGACGAGGGTGCCGACGGCGTCGCCGTCACGGGCCCGGAAGCGGGATCTCCACGCGCGGAGCCGATCAGAGTCCTGGTCGTGGACGACCACGCCCTGTTCCGCCGTGGCCTGGAGATCGTGCTCGCGGCCGAGGAGGACATCCAGGTCGTCGGGGAGGCGGGGGACGGTGCCGAGGCCGTCGACAAGGCCGCCGACCTGCTGCCCGACATCGTGCTGATGGACGTCCGCATGCCGAAGCGGGGTGGGATCGAGGCCTGCACCTCCATCAAGGAGGTCGCACCCAGCGCCAAGATCATCATGCTGACGATCAGCGACGAGGAAGCCGACCTCTACGACGCGATCAAGGCCGGCGCCACCGGCTACCTGCTGAAGGAGATCTCCACCGACGAGGTGGCCACCGCCATCCGCGCGGTCGCCGACGGCCAGTCGCAGATCAGCCCCTCCATGGCCTCGAAGCTGCTCACCGAGTTCAAGTCGATGATCCAGCGCACCGACGAGCGGCGCCTGGTCCCCGCGCCGCGGCTGACCGATCGCGAGCTGGAGGTCCTCAAGCTCGTCGCCACCGGGATGAACAACCGCGACATCGCCAAGGAGCTGTTCATCTCCGAGAACACCGTGAAGAACCACGTCCGCAACATCCTGGAGAAGCTGCAGCTGCACTCCAGGATGGAGGCCGTGGTGTACGCGATGCGGGAGAAGATCCTGGAGATCCGGTAGCCCGCCGCGACGGGCCACCGGTCAGGTCAGGGCTCGGGCGAGCGCCGCGGTGAGCGGCTCGCGCAGCGCCGGATCGTCGACACGCTCGACGCGGACGTTCGTGCAGTCCACCCAGCTCGCCGCTTCGACCAGTGCCTCGGCCACCGCCCCGACCGCCCTCGGGCCGTCCAGGGAGACCTGCCTGGCGACCAGGGTGCGCCCCTCGCGCGCCGGGTCCACCCGGCCGACGAGCCGGCCGCCGGCCAGGACCGGCATCGCGAAGTAGCCGTGCACCCGCTTGGGCTTGGGTACGTACGCCTCCAGGCGGTGGGTGAAGCCGAAGATCCGCTCCGTGCGCGCCCGCTCCCAGATCAGGGAGTCGAAGGGCGAGAGCAGCGTGGTGCGGTGCCGGCCGCGCGGAACGGTCTGCAGAGCCGCCGGGTCGGCCCAGGCCGGCTTGCCCCACCCCGCCACGGTGACCGGGACCAGGCCCGAATCGGCGATCACCGCGTCGACCTGCTCGCCCTTGAGGCGGTGGTAGTCCGCGATGTCCGCGCGGGTGCCGACCCCGAGGGACTGACCGGCCAGGCGGACCAGGCGGCGCAGGCATTCGGCGTCGTCCAGATCGTCGTGCAGCAGGGCGGCGGGCACGGCCCGTTCGGCGAGGTCGTAGACCCGCTTCCAGCCGCGGCGTTCGACGCAGACCACCTCGCCGTACATCAGGGCGCGTTCCGCGGCGACCTTGGTGCCGGACCAGTCCCACCACTCACTGGTCCGCTTCGCGCCGCCCAGCTCGGTGGCCGTCAGCGGGCCCTCGGCGCGCAGCAGCTTGACGACCTGCTCGTAGGCGCCGTCCGGAAGCTCGTGGTGCCAGTGCGGCCGGTTGCGGTAGGCGCGGCGGCGGAAAGCGAAGTGTGGCCACTCCTCGACGGGGAGGATGCAGGCCGCGTGGGACCAGTACTCGAAGGCGTGCGTGTCCGTCCAGTAGGCGTCCTCGACCGTCCTGCGGCCCACGGCGCCGAGGCGGGCGTAGGGGATCAGCTCGTGGGAGCGGGCCAGGACGGAGATGGTGTCGAGCTGGACCGCGCCCAGGTGGCGGAGGACGCCGCGGACGCCGGCCCGGCGGAGGGGAGCGCCGAGGAGCCCCTGGGCGCGGAGCACGATGCGGCGGGCCTCGTCGGCCGACAGTTCGGTGGTGGGGCGCGGGGTGGGCATGGACGGCACGATAGGCGGGGGCACTGACATTCGGCGTTGACGGTGGCTTCCCGGGAACTTCGGGGGCTGCGCAGGGTGCGTCGGGTCCGGTTCTTCCGGCACGGGCCGGAAGGGCCGGAGCGCCGTGGACCGGCTTCCGTGACGACCCCGGCGGCGGCCGCCCCCGGGCAGGCCCCGGGCGGAGGCCCTCCGGGACTGCGGAACAGGAACGCCCCGCTGCGCCGTCCGCCCTACGCCGTCGTCCGCGGCGGAGGCGGCAGGTACGGCGCCGTCGACGGCAGGCCCAGGTCCGAGGGGAGCAGGGAGCCCACCCAGCAGTCCCGGCGGACGCCCTTGTTGTTGACCGCGGAGCGCAGGGTGCCCTCCATGGTGAAGCCGGCGCGCTCCGCCACGGCCCGCGAGGCGTGGTTGCCGACCTCGGCGCGCCACTCGACGCGGTCGACGCAGACGGCGGTGAAGCACCAGCGGGAGGCGGCGAGGGTGGCCTCGGTGACGTAGCCGTGGCCCCGGTGCTTCTCGGCGGCCCAGAAGCCGACCTCGGCCACACCCAGGGAACGCATCGTCAGGCCGATCATGCCCGCCAGGTCCTCCCCGTCCGCGAGGAAGACCCCGAAGGTGAACATGGACGCGTCGGCCCAGCCGTCCGGGACGAGCTGTTCCGTGAAGCTGTGGGCGTGCTCGCGGAGGTAGGGCGACGGGATCGTGGTCCAGCGCTGGATGCCGGGGTCCTGGACGGCCTCGTACACGGCGTCGGTGTCCTCGGGCCCCACCGCGCGCAGCAGCAGACGGTCGGTGGTGAGCGTGACGGGTTCCATCGGCCGATTCTGCTCGCGGGCGGGGCGCGCCCGCCATCTCATTGCCGTGCGTGAACGTGCCGTCACGATCCGCGCAATTCCCCGGCGTGTTCCGGCACCATCCGCGGGCCTCGGACGTTGTCCCCTCAGGAGGGCAGAAACAGCAGCGGTCACGCCTCCTGGCGGCAGGCCTCCCGGCGCAGCGGGGTCCTCGCATACGATGGCCGTTGCTCAGCAAGTCACATCGAAATCGACCGTCCCAGGCCCGACCGGCAAGGAGACCAACCCCCGTGTCCGTCCTCTCGAAGATCATGCGTGCAGGCGAAGGCAAGATCCTGCGCAAGCTGCACCGCATCGCGGACCAGGTCAACTCCATCGAAGAGGACTTCGCCGCCCTCTCCGACGCCGAGCTGCGGGCCCTCACCGATGAGTACAAGCAGCGGTACGCGGACGGGGAGAGCCTCGACGACCTGCTGCCCGAGGCGTTCGCCACCGTCCGCGAGGCCGCCAAGCGCGTCCTCGGCCAGCGGCACTACGACGTCCAGATGATGGGCGGCGCCGCCCTGCACAGGGGATACGTCGCCGAGATGAAGACCGGTGAGGGCAAGACCCTCGTGGGCACGCTGCCGGCGTACCTGAACGCCCTCTCCGGCGAGGGCGTCCACATCGTCACGGTCAACGACTACCTGGCCGAGCGCGACTCCGAGATGATGGGCCGCGTCCACCGCTTCCTCGGTCTCGAGGTCGGCTGCATCCTCGCGAACATGACGCCGGCCCAGCGCCGCGAGCAGTACGCGTGCGACATCACCTACGGCACGAACAACGAGTTCGGCTTCGACTACCTGCGCGACAACATGGCGTGGTCGAAGGACGAGCTGGTGCAGCGCGGGCACAACTTCGCCATCGTCGACGAGGTCGACTCCATCCTCATCGACGAGGCCCGTACGCCGCTGATCATCTCCGGCCCGGCCGACCAGGCGACCAAGTGGTACGGCGACTTCGCCAAGCTGGTCAAGCGCCTGAAGCGGGGCGAGCCCGGCAACCCGCTCAAGGGCATCGAGGAGACCGGCGACTACGACGTCGACGAGAAGAAGCGCACCGTCGCGATCCACGAGTCCGGTGTCAGCAAGGTCGAGGACTGGCTCGGCATCGACAACCTCTACGAGTCGGTGAACACCCCGCTCGTGGGCTACCTGAACAACGCCATCAAGGCCAAGGAGCTCTTCAAGCGCGACAAGGACTACGTCGTCATCGACGACGAGGTCATGATCGTCGACGAGCACACGGGCCGTATCCTCGCCGGCCGCCGGTACAACGAGGGCATGCACCAGGCCATCGAGGCGAAGGAGGTCGTGCCGATCAAGGACGAGAACCAGACTCTCGCCACGATCACGCTGCAGAACTTCTTCCGCCTCTACAACGTGCTCTCCGGCATGACCGGTACGGCGATGACCGAGGCCGCCGAGTTCCACCAGATCTACAAGCTCGGCGTCGTCCCGATCCCGACCAACCGCCCGATGGTCCGCATGGACCAGTCGGACCTCATCTACCGCACCGAGGTCGCCAAGTTCGAGGCGGTCGTCGACGACATCGCCGAGAAGCACGAGAAGGGCCAGCCGATCCTCGTCGGCACGACGTCCGTCGAGAAGTCGGAGTACCTGTCGCAGCAGCTGAGCAAGCGCGGCATCCAGCACGAGGTGCTCAACGCCAAGCACCACGAGCGCGAGGCGTCGATCGTCGCGCAGGCCGGCCGCAGGGGCGCCGTGACGGTGGCCACCAACATGGCCGGCCGTGGTACGGACATCAAGCTCGGCGGCAACCCGGAGGACCTCGCCGAGGCGGAGCTGCGTCAGCGCGGCCTCGACCCCGAGGAGCACATCGAGGAGTGGGCGGCGGCGCTGCCGGCGGCCCTGGAGAAGGCCGAGGAGGCCGTCCAGGCCGAGAAGGACGAGGTCGAGTCCCTCGGCGGCCTGTACGTGCTGGGCACCGAGCGGCACGAGTCGCGCCGTATCGACAACCAGCTGCGCGGCCGTTCGGGCCGTCAGGGCGACCCCGGCGAGTCGCGCTTCTACCTCTCGCTGGGCGACGACCTGATGCGCCTGTTCAAGGCCCAGATGGTCGAGCGCGTGATGTCCATGGCCAACGTGCCGGACGACGTGCCGATCGAGAACAAGATGGTCACGCGCGCGATCGCGTCCGCGCAGTCGCAGGTCGAGCAGCAGAACTTCGAGGCCCGCAAGAACGTCCTGAAGTACGACGAGGTGCTCAACCGGCAGCGCGAGGTCATCTACGGCGAGCGGCGCCGCGTCCTGGAGGGTGAGGACCTGCACGAGCAGGTCCAGCACTTCATGGACGACACCATCGACGCCTACATCGGTGCGGAGACCGCCGAGGGCTTCCCCGAGGACTGGGACCTGGACCGGCTGTGGGGCGCCTTCAAGCAGCTCTACCCGTGCAAGGTGACCATCGAGGAGCTGGAGGAGGCGGCCGGCGACCGCGCCGGGCTGACCGCCGAGTTCATCGCCGAGTCCATCAAGGACGACATCCACGAGCAGTACGAGGCGCGTGAGACCCAGCTCGGCTCCGAGATCATGCGGGAGCTGGAGCGCCGGGTCGTGCTCTCGGTCCTGGACCGCAAGTGGCGCGAGCACCTCTACGAGATGGACTACCTCCAGGAGGGCATCGGCCTGCGCGCGATGGCGCAGAAGGATCCGCTGGTGGAGTACCAGCGCGAGGGCTTCGACATGTTCGCCGCCATGATGGACGGCATCAAGGAGGAGTCCGTCGGCTACCTGTTCAACCTGGAGGTCCAGGTGGAGCAGCAGGTCGAGGAGGTCCCGGTCGAGGAGGCCGTGCCGGTCGCGGAGGGCGTGCAGGACACGGTGCCCGCTCAGGCGGGCGCGCGCCCGGAGATCCGCGCCAAGGGGCTCGACGCCCCGCAGCAGCGCAACCTCCACTTCTCCGCGCCGACCGTGGACGGCGAGGGCGGCGTCATCGAGGGCGACTTCGCCAGCGACGACGAGCCCGTCCGCTCCGAGGCCGACGGTCTCACCCGAGCCGAGCGCCGCAAGCAGGCGCGGGCCGGGCGGCGCCGCAAGAAGTGACGCGTGCTCCCCGCTCCGTCGGTGAGCGGGGAGGAGCGAGGGGCCGGGCGCCGGGTGGTGCCCGGCCCCTCGTGTGCGTGCCGGCTGCCTCGCCGACCGGGGCCGGACCCCCGGGCACTGCACGCTGGCGTGGCCGGTCCGGGGCCGGCCCGCGCCGCCCTGACCGCCTGGCCGCGCGGGCCCCACAGGGGTACTCAGGCGCCGTGGCGCCGGGGTGCGCAGGTGGGGCCCGGTTCGACCGCGGTGCAGCGCCAGCGGAGGTCCTGGCCGCGTTCCAGACGGAAGGCCATGGCGCGGAGCTGGTCGCCGGCGCCGATGCGGGCGAAGGCCTCCACGGTGTCGGGACCGACCACGTAGTACCCGATGTCGCGGACGACGGGGCGGATGCCGCGGGTGGTGCGCAGGGGGCCGCGTTCGGCGAGCCGGGCGAGGTCGTCGTAGGCCCGGCCCGCCGTGTGGCCGAGCAGCGAGTGGACCGGGCGTGCGCCGCTGAGGACGGAGAGGAGCCGTTCGGCGAAGAGGTCGGTGGGCAGGGTGCGGGAGCCTCGCGCGGCCGGGACGCGGGGCACGGCGGTGGCGTTCGGTGTGGGAGGGCGGGTGTCCGCCGGCCTGGTGCGGGAGCGTGAGGGCGCCGCTGCGGGGGATCCCGGCGGGCGGCCGTCCCCGGCCGGGGCGAGGGTCCGGGCCCCGCCGGGGGTGCGCGGCGGGGTGCCGCCGGGGCGGCGCTGGTCGCGGCGGCCCGCCGGCCGGGTGCCGGGGCGGAGTGGCGTCCTGGTCATGACCTTGTTCATGGCGAATCCCCGTGTCGATGGGCCCGGGCCGGGCGGTCGGGCCCGTACCCGTTGATAACTGTCCGTGAGGATCCTGTACGCATCGTGACGGGGGCGGCAAGCGGAGGACGCCGGACTCCGGCGGTGCCGGAAGGTTCACTCATCAGGGTGACGGGGGAGGCGGCGGGCCGGCGCCGGCCGGGGAGTACCGGGTGAATCGCGGGCCCGGAGTGGACGCCCTCCGCGGTGCGGGCGCGAACTCGAAGGGGGACCCCCGCACGTATCCTGAAGGCCCTCCGGAGGCGCGCTGCCGCTCCTTCCGGAACCCCGGGAGCTCCGACACGAAAGCGGCCAGCCATGCGCGTATACGTCCCCCTGACCCTCTCCGGTCTCGCCGAGGCCCACAGGGCGGGTGAGCTGGGGGCCGGGGCGTCCGGGGCGATCGTCGCCTACGCCGTCACGCCCGCCCTGCGCGAGTGGTGCCTCTCCGACGACACCGAGGAACTGGAGTACGCCGCGCTGGGCCGGGCCGCGCTGGCCTCGCTGCGGCTGCTCGCCGCCGACCCGGGCGCGCCGCGCCGGCGGGTCGTGGTGGCCGTGGACGTGCCCGACGGCGCGACGGGCACCGATCCCGGCCGGGCGTCGGACCCGGCGGCCCTCGGTGAGGTGCGGGTGGCCGGACCGGTCCCGCTGGCGAAGGCCGCCTCGGTGCACGTCGACGCCGGGGACGCGGACGACGACGTCGCCGCGGCGGCCGGAGCACTGGCGGCGGCGGACGCCGGGGACGAGGGCGCCCGGCTCAGGGTCGACGGGGCCGAGGACCACGAACTGCTGTGGTACGCCACCCAGGAGATCCCCCACCTCGTCGCCTGAGCGGTCCACCGGCTCCACCCCGGCAGAACCGGTGTCCCGGCGGCCGGTGGGTCCGGGTACGTTCTAGGTATGGGCAGGCACGGCACTTCGCACATCGTCTGGGACTGGAACGGGACGCTGTTCCACGACAATGACGCGATCATCGGGGCGACCAACGCGGCGTTCGCCGACCTCGGGCTGGAGCCGATCACGCTGGAGCGCTACCGGGCCCTGTACTGCGTCCCCGTGCCGAAGTTCTACGAGCGGCTGCTGGGGCGGATGCCGACCGAGGCCGAGTGGCAGGTCATGGACGACACCTTCCACCGGTACTACACCGAGCACCGGGTGCGGTGCTCGCTCACCGAGGGGGCGGACCTGCTCCTCGCCGGGTGGCGGGCCGCGGGCCGCAGCCAGTCCCTGCTCAGCATGTACGGCCACGACGAACTGGTGCCGCTCGTGCGCCGGTTCGGCATCGAGGAGCACTTCGTACGCGTGGACGGGCGGACCGGTCCGAGCGGGGGCAGCAAGGCCGAGCACATGGTGCGGCACCTGCGGGAGCTCGCGCTCCACGGAGTGGAGCCGGCCCGCACGGTGGTGATCGGGGACGCCGCCGACGACGCCCTCGCCGCACGGCACGCGGGCGCGTGGGCCGTGCTGTACACCGGGGGTTCGCACGGCCGGGCCAGTCTGGAGGGCGCGGGAGCCCCGGTGGTGGACACGCTGGCGGAGGCAGTGGCCCTGGCGGAGGACCTGCGGGCGTGAGCCCACCGGGCGGCGCCCCCGCGCCAGAACGTCGCGCCCCGGTGTGAGGGCACGGCGCCGGGTCGGCACCCGCCGCGGCACCCCGCGCAGCCACACGCCCCGGTGCGGCCGTGACGACCGCCACCCCGACCCGCCCCGTGGCGGGCGCCGGATCCGCGCGGCCCAAGCCGCCGAGCCGCCCGACGCAGGCACCGGCTCCTCGCCGCGCCCCATCACGCAGGCGCTCGCCGGGGTGGCGCGGCGGCGGAGCGGTCCGGAGGGGAGGCGGTCCGGAGGGGCGCGTGGCCGCCGTACCTCGCCGCGGACCGGCCGGTCAGGTCACCGGAGCCTTGGCGCGCAGGATCTTGAGGAACTCACGCATCCACAGCGGGTGGTCGGGCCAGGCACGGGAAGAGACCAGGGTGCCGTCCACCACCGCCTCGGCGTCCTGGAACGTGGCGCCCGCGGCCTGCATGTCCAGCTCCAGCGCGGGGTACGCGGTGACGCGGCGTCCGGACAGGCCGTCGATCGCGGCGGTCAGCAAGGGGCCGTGGCAGATCTGGGCGACGGGCTTGTCCGCGTCGAAGAAGGACTTGAGGATCTTGCGGAGTTCGGGGTCGTTGCGGAGGTACTCCGGGGCCCGGCCGCCGGGGATCACCACGGCGACGTACTCGCCGGGGTCCACGTCGGCGAACGCGAGGTCGGCGGGCCAGGTGTAGCCGGGCTTCTCCGTGTAGGTGTCGAAACCGGGTTCGAAGTCGTGCACGACGAACTGGAGTTTCTTGCGGGAGGGGGCCGCGACGTGGACTTCGTAGCCCTCCTCGCGGAGGCGTTGGTAGGGGTACAGGACTTCCAGGGACTCTGCTGCGTCGCCGGTGACGACGAGGACTTTCGCGGGCATGGGACGGCTCCCCTCGGGGTGCGTGCACCTGCGGTGCTCTCAGCGTGCCCGGTGCGGAGGACGGCGTCCAGTGCAGCGCGAGGGCACCGGCTCCCGGTACGGCGGGACGGGGCGCCCCCGGTGCGGTGCTCCGGCGGCCGCCGGGCTCCCGGTCGCGCGGCGGGTGCCCGTGACCGGACGGCGGTGCCGGGGCACTCCGCGGTGGCCGGGCGCCCCGGCCGCCGGCGTCCGGCCTCCCGCCGTGCCCGGAGCCGGTGCCCCGTGGCACCTTCCACGCCCGGCCGCCCCTGTGCAGAACGTCAAACTTCACCCCCCGGTTTTGTACACATACGGCTCATGACGGGCCCCGGGTAGGGAGCGATAGCCTTGGTGGCGTGATCAGCGCGATATCTCGCGGGGGCGCTGTTGCCCCTGCCCTGCGCCCGGAAGACGTGGAGAACATCCGTGTCCGGGCGGTGGTCGCTGGTCTTCGCGGGTGGGAGGGGGCCTTCCGGGCTCCCCGGACACCTCGTCGGATCCGCAGTCGGGCGGTGCCGCGAGCAACGTCACATGCTACGGGCGTGTTGAAAATGGCCGACAACCCCCCGCCCATCTCGTCTTGCGGCATAGCGTCGGACCAGACCGGACACCCCGCGTCTCGGCGTTACGTCGTAAGGGAAGAGACCGTACTTCCATCAACGTCACGCAACGGCGCGCGACAGGAGCCAGAGGACAATGCAGACCAAGCTGGACGAAGCAAAGGCCGAGCTGCTCGAACGGGCGGCCCGGGTCGCTGAGAACAGCCCGGTCGGGGGGCGCCTACCGACCGGGACGACGGGCGAGGGCTCTCCGGACATCCCGGACACCCAGGGCGCCTCGGACCGTAAGTCCGTGCTCGCGTTCCTCCAGCGCTACTACCTGCACACCGCCCCCGAGGACCTCGGTGACCGTGACCCGGTCGATGTCTTCGGAGCCGCCTACTCGCACTACCGGCTCGCCGAGAACCGGCCGCAGGGCACCGCCAACGTGCGGGTCCACACCCCGACGGTCGAGGAGAACGGGTGGACCTGCAGCCACTCCGTCGTCGAGGTCGTCACCGATGACATGCCGTTCCTCGTCGACTCCGTCACCAACGAACTGACGCGCCAGGGCCGCGGCATCCACGTCGTCATCCACCCGCAGGTCGTGGTGCGCCGCGACGTGACCGGCAAGCTCATCGAGCTGCTGGCCTCACCCCCGGCGGGCGAGCTGCCGCACGACGCGCACGTCGAGTCCTGGATCCACGTCGAGATCGACCGCGAGACCGACCGCGCCGACCTGAAGCAGATCACCGCCGATCTGCTGCGGGTGCTCTCCGACGTCCGCGAGGCTGTCGAGGACTGGGAGAAGATGCGGGACGCGGCGGCCCGCCTGGCCGAGGGGCTGCCCGACGAACCCACCCCCGGCGACCTGCCCGAGCAGCAGGTCGAGGAGGCGCGGGAGCTGCTGCGCTGGCTCTCCGCGAACCACTTCACCTTCCTCGGGTACCGCGAGTACGAGCTCCGCGGGGACGATTCCCTCGCCGCCGTCCCGGGCACCGGCCTCGGCATCCTGCGCGCCGACCCCCACCACGCCGGCGACGACAGCCACCCGGTCAGCCCGTCCTTCGAGCGGCTGCCCGCGGACGCCCGGGCCAAGGCACGCGAGCACAACCTGCTGGTGCTGACCAAGGCGAACAGCCGGGCCACCGTGCACCGGCCGTCGTACCTCGACTACGTCGGGGTCAAGAAGTTCGACGCCGAGGGGAACGTCGTCGGAGAGCGGCGCTTCCTGGGACTCTTCTCCTCCGCCGCCTACACCGAGTCGGTGCTGCGCGTCCCCGTGATCCGGCGCAAGGTCGACGCCGTGCTCAGGGGCGCGGGCTTCTCACCGAACAGCCACGACGGGCGCGATCTGCTCCAGATCATGGAGACGTACCCGCGCGACGAGCTGTTCCAGACGCCCGTCGACGAACTCCAGGCCATCGTCACCTCCGTCCTCTACCTCCAGGAACGCCGCAGGCTCCGGCTCTACCTGCGGCAGGACGAGTACGGGCGCTACTACTCCGCACTCGTCTACCTGCCGCGTGACCGGTACACCACCGGGGTGCGGCTGAGGATCATCGACATCCTCAAGGAGGAGCTCGGCGGCATCAGCGTCGACTTCACCGCCTGGAACACCGAGTCGATCCTCTCCCGGCTGCACTTCGTCGTCCGCGTCCCGCAGGGCACCGAGCTGCCGGAGCTCAGCGACAGCGACAAGGAGCGCATCGAGGCGCGCCTGGTCGAGGCCGCCCGGTCCTGGGCCGACGGGTTCGCCGAGGCGCTGGGCGCCGAGTTCGGCGAGGAGCGGGCCGCCGAGCTGCTGCGCGGGTACGGCACCGCCTTCCCCGAGGGCTACAAGGCCGACCACACCCCGCGCTCCGCGGTCGCCGACCTGGCCCACCTGGAGGCGCTCGGCGACGGCACGACCGGCCCGGACTTCGCGCTCAGCCTGTACGAGCCGGTGGGCGCCGCGCCCGACGAGCGCCGCTTCAAGATCTACCGCCGGGGCGAGGCCATCTCCCTGTCCCGCGTGCTGCCGGTGCTGAACCGGCTGGGCGTGGAGGTGATGGACGAGCGTCCCTACGAGCTGCGCTGCACCGACCGGAAGAAGAACGCCTGGATCTACGACTTCGGGCTGCGCATGCCGAAGACGCAGAAGGGTGCCGCCGACGGCGCGTACGTCGGCGACGACGCCCGCGAGCGCTTCCAGGACGCCTTCGCCGCGACCTGGACGGGCAAGGCCGAGAACGACGGGTTCAACCAGCTGGTCCTCAGCGCCGGGCTGGACTGGCGGCAGGCCATGGTGCTGCGGGCGTACGCGAAGTACCTGCGGCAGGCCGGGTCCACCTTCTCGCAGGACTACATGGAGGACACCCTCCGCAACAACGTCCACACCACCCGGCTGCTCGTCTCGCTGTTCGAGGCACGCATGTCGCCCGACCGGCAGCGTGCCGGGCTCGAACTGATCGACGCCCTGCTGGAGGAGCTCGACGCCGCGCTCGACCAGGTCGCCTCCCTCGACGAGGACCGGATCCTGCGGTCGTTCCTGACCGTCATCAAGGCGACCCTGCGCACCAACTTCTTCCAGGAGGCCGAGGCCGGCAGGCCGCACGACTACGTCTCCATGAAGTTCGACCCGCAGGCCATCCCGGACCTGCCGGCACCGCGCCCGGCGTACGAGATCTGGGTCTACTCGCCGCGGGTCGAGGGCGTCCACCTGCGGTTCGGGAAGGTCGCCCGCGGTGGTCTGCGCTGGTCCGACCGGCGCGAGGACTTCCGCACCGAGATCCTCGGCCTGGTCAAGGCGCAGATGGTGAAGAACACCGTCATCGTGCCGGTCGGCGCGAAGGGCGGCTTCGTCGCCAAGCACCTGCCGGACCCCAGCGTGGACCGGGACGCGTGGCTGGCCGAGGGCATCGCCAGCTACAAGACCTTCATCTCGGCGCTGCTCGACATCACCGACAACATGGTGGCCGGCGAGGTCGTGCCCCCGGCGGACGTCGTCCGGCACGACGAGGACGACACCTACCTGGTGGTCGCGGCCGACAAGGGCACGGCGACGTTCTCGGACATCGCCAACGAGGTCGCGGAGGCCTACAACTTCTGGCTCGGCGACGCCTTCGCCTCCGGCGGCTCCGCCGGCTACGACCACAAGGGCATGGGCATCACCGCCCGCGGCGCCTGGGAGTCGGTCAAGCGGCACTTCCGCGAGCTGGGCGTGGACACCCAGACCGAGGACTTCACGGTCGTCGGCATCGGCGACATGTCCGGTGACGTGTTCGGCAACGGCATGCTGCTCTCCGAGCACATCCGCCTGGTCGCCGCCTTCGACCACCGGCACATCTTCATCGATCCCGAACCGGACGCGGCCACCTCCTACGCCGAGCGGCGCCGCCTGTTCGAGCTGCCCCGCTCCAGCTGGGCCGACTACAACACCGACCTGATCTCCGCGGGCGGCGGGGTGTTCCCGCGCTCGGCCAAGGCGATCCCGGTCAACGCGCACATCCGTGCGGCCCTCGGCATCGAGACCAAGGTCACCAAGGTGACCCCGGCCGAGCTGATGAAGGCGATCCTGCACGCCCCGGTGGACCTGCTGTGGAACGGCGGCATCGGCACGTACGTCAAGTCCTCCGCCGAGTCGGACGCCGCCGTCGGGGACAAGGCCAACGACCCGATCCGCGTCGACGGCCGGGACCTGCGCGTCAAGGTCGTCGGTGAGGGCGGCAACCTGGGCCTGACCCAGCTCGGCCGCATCGAGTTCGCGACGCACGGCGGGAAGATCAACACCGACGCCATCGACAACAGCGCCGGTGTGGACACCTCCGACCACGAGGTGAACATCAAGATCCTGCTCAACCGCCTGGTGGCGGAAGGCGACATGACCCTCAAGCAGCGCAACAAGCTGCTCGCCGAGATGACCGACGAGGTCGGCAGTCTCGTCCTGCGCAACAACTACGCGCAGAACACGGCGATCGCCAACGCGCTGGCCCAGTCCAAGGACATGCTCCACGCCCAGCAGCGCTTCCTGAAGCACCTGGTGCGCGAGGGCCACCTGGACCGGGCGCTGGAGTTCCTGCCGACCGACCGCCAGATCCGCGAGCGCCTGAACACCGGCCACGGCCTGACCGGACCGGAGACGGCCGTGCTGCTGGCCTACACGAAGATCACGGTCGCCGAGGAGCTGCTGCACACCTCGCTGCCCGACGACCCCTACCTGCGGGGCCTGCTGAACTGCTACTTCCCGACCGCGCTGCGCGAGCAGTTCGCCGACGGAATCGACAGCCACCCGCTGCGCCGCGAGATCACCACGACCGTGCTGGTCAACGACACGGTCAACACGGGCGGTACGACCTACCTGCACCGCCTGCGCGAGGAGACCGGCGCGTCGCTGGAGGAGATCGTCCGGGCGCAGACCGCGGCCCGCACGATCTTCCGTTCGGCCGTGGTGTGGGACGGGGTGGAAGCCCTGGACAACCGGGTCGAGGCCGAGGTGCAGACGCGGATCCGGCTGCACTCGCGCCGTCTGGTGGAGCGCGGCACCCGCTGGCTCCTCAACAACCGGCCGCAGCCGATCCAGCTGCAGGAGACGGTGGACTTCTTCGCCGACCGCGTCGAGCAGGTGTGGCAGCAGATGCCGAAGCTGCTCAAGGGCGCGGACCTGGAGTGGTACGAGCAGATCTTCGAGGAGCTGACCGGCGTCGGTGTGCCCGACGAGCTCGCGACCCGGGTGGCCGGCTTCTCCTCGGCCTTCCCGTCGCTGGACATCGTCTCGGTGGCCGACCGCATGGGCCGGGAGCCGCTGGACGTCGCCGAGGTGTACTACGACCTCGCCGACCGGCTCTCCATCACCAAGCTGATGGACCGCATCATCGAGCTCCCGCGTACCGACCGCTGGCAGTCCATGGCACGTGCCGCGATCCGTGAGGACCTGTACGCCTGCCACGCGGCCCTGACGGCCGACATCCTGGCGGCGGGCAACGGCACCTCGACGCCGGAACAGCGGTTCAAGCTGTGGGAGCAGAAGAACGCGCCGATCCTCTCCCGAGCCCGCACGACGCTGGAGGAGATCCAGGGCTCGGACGCGTTCGACCTGGCCAACCTGTCGGTGGCGATGCGGACGATGCGGACGCTGCTGCGGCAGCACTCCTGAGCCGTGCCGGGCTCGTGCGGCGTGCCCGTGCCGCACGAGCCCCCGAGCGCGAGCCGGGCCGTGGAGGAGCAGGCGGGAGCGGTACGGATCCTGCGGTGCTCGTGCGACGAGGGGCGCCCCGTGAACGGGGCGCCCCTCGTCGCGTGCCGGGCGGCGTCAGCGCCGGGTGAACTTCTCGTACTGCCGGAGCACCTCGTCGGTCGGGCCGTCCATGCGCAGCTCGCCGCGCTCCAGCCACAGCACCCGCTCGCAGGTGTCGCGGATCGACGCGTTGCTGTGGCTGACCAGGAAGACGGTGCCGGCCTCCTTGCGCAGCTCGCGGATGCGTTCCTCGGAGCGCTTCTGGAACTTGGCGTCGCCGGTGGCCAGGGCCTCGTCGATGAGGAGGACGTCGTGGTTCTTGGCGGCGGCGATGGAGAAGCGCAGGCGGGCGGACATGCCGGAGGAGTAGGTGCGCATCGGCAGGGTGATGAAGTCACCCTTGTCGTTGATGCCGGAGAAGTCGACGATGTCCTCGTACCGCTCCTTGATCTCGGTGCGGGTCATGCCCATGGCGAGACCGCCGAGGTACACGTTGCGCTCACCGGTCAGGTCGCTCATCAGTGCCGCGTTGACGCCGAGGAGGGAGGGCTGGCCGTCGGTGAAGATCCTGCCGTTCTCCACCGGGAGCAGGCCGGCGACGGCCTTGAGCAGGGTGGACTTGCCGGAGCCGTTGGTGCCGATGAGACCGACCGCCTCGCCCTTGTAGGCGACGAACGACACGTTCTTCACGGCGTGCACCCGGCGCATGCCGGAGGACTTCTCGGTCTCCCTGCGGCGCATGATGCGGTTGAGGGCGGCGGTGGCGGAGCCGCGGCCGGAGCCGGTGCCGTTGACCTTGTAGACGATGTCGACGCCGTCGACGACGACGGTCGGAATCGGTCCCCCGGCCGGGGCGGCGGGGGCGGGGGTCTGCTCGGGGGTGCGTGCGAGGGTCTGCTCAGCCACGGCCGTAGGTCTCCTCAGCCTTCCAGAAGTAGATGAAGCCGCCGATGCCGACGACCACCGCCCAGCCTGCCGCGACCGTCCACACGTGCGGGGGCAGCTGGTCGGCGTGGAAACTGTCGATCAGCGCGAAGCGCATCAGGTCGATGTAGACGGCGCCCGGCTGGCACCGCATCGCCGTGACCGCCCACTCGGGCATGTGGCTGTTGCGCAGTGTCGCGTCGATGCTCCACATGACGCCCGAGGTGTACATCCAGGTGCGCAGGATGAACGGCATCAGCTGCGCGATGTCCGGGGTGTTCGCGCCCAGCCGGGCCATGATCATGGTGACGCCGACGTTGAACCCGGACTGCAGCACCAGGACCGGCACGGCCAGCACCCAGGACGCCGCGACCGGCACGCCGAAGCAGAGCAGGATGCCGATCAGCGCGATCATCGAGAACAGCAGTTGCTGGAGTTGCTGGAGGCAGAAGGAGATCGGCAGCGCGGCCCGCGGGAAGTGCAGGGCGCGCACCAGGCCGATGTTCCCCGAGACGGCGCGCGTGCCCGCCATGATCGAGTTCTGTGTGAAGGTCCACATGAACACACCCGTGACCAGGAACGGCACGAAGTCGTCCACGCCTTTCCTGGTGCCGATCAGCACGCCGAAGATGAAGAAGTACACGGCCGCGTTGAGCAGCGGGGTCATCACCTGCCAGACCTGGCCCAGCTTGGCCTGGCTGTACTGGGCGGTGAGCTTGGCGGTGGCGAAGGCGGTGATGAAGTGGCGGCGGGCCCACAGCTGGCGCACGTACTCGGGCAGGGACGGGCGGACGCCGCTGACGGTGAGGCCGTGGCGGGCGGCCAGCGCCGCCAGGTCGAGGTCGTCGGCCACGGGGGCCTGCCGGGGCGGTGTGTGGAGGACCTGACTCACATCCGCTGCTTTCGTTCGGTGGAGGGGGTGGCGGTGGGTCGGAGGGCGCGGGCGCGGGCGCCGGGACGTCGCCCGGGCGACCGCACCCGTCTCCTCACCGTTTTCTTACGTCGGGACGGGACCGTATCGTCGCAACGCGAGCGTAGGCCGATCTGACGTTGGAACGCAACCGTTTCGTCGTAACGCCCTATGCTGTCGGCATGACCACGAACGCCGACGGGTCCCAGCCCCGACCGCGCCGCAGGCAACCCGCCGGGGCCGCCGTGCTCCGGGAGGACGTGACCGAGGCGATCCGCGCGGCCGTCTTCGAGGAGCTCGCGGCGGTCGGCTACGCCCGCATGTCCATCGAGGGCATCGCGCGGCGCGCCGGCGTGGGCAAGACGGCGGTGTACCGGCGCTGGCGCTCGAAGCTGCACCTGGTGCTGGACGTGGTGTCCGCGCTCGCCGTGATGGGCCTGCCGGCCCCGGACACGGGCACCCTCCAGGGCGACCTGCGCCTGCTGTACGAGGTCACCTCACGCGCGCTGCGCCACCCCGTGGCCTCCCAGGTCATCCCCGACCTCCAGGCGGAGGCGGCGCGCAACCCGGACATCGCCGAGGCGATGCAGAAGGCGCTGCGGGAGGGGCAGGACAGCGTGGCCAGCGGGATCGTGGCGGCGGCGCAGCGGCGGGGCGAGATCCGCGAGAGCCTCGGCGAGCGGGACGAGCAGCTGGCGCTGGACATCATCTCGGGGCCGCTGTACTGGCGCTCGGTGGTGATCCGCAGCCCCAAGCTGCCCAAGGGGTACCTGGACGCCCTGACCCGGGCGACGACCGAGGCGCTCAGGGCTCTGTGACCGGGCCGTCCACCGGCCCGTGCTGCTCGACGGCGAGGTGTGCCTTGAGCAGGTGCTCCGTAGCGACTCCGGCATCGTGAACGGCGAAGTCGTAGCTCTCGGGGTCCTCGACAAAGGCTGCCAGGTGCGCGCGAACGGCCCCGGAGGGTTCCTCCTCCGGGGCCGTTCGCCGGTCCGGTGCGCCGGTCAGCGCATCCAGTCCGGTGATTCGATGCCGGCGAACCTGTTCCAGGCCGGGCAGTGGGCCCGGGACTCGGGGCCCACGTACTCCCAGACCGCCTGGAGGGTGAACCCGTTGTCCCAGGCGTTGAGCAGTGCCTCGAAGAAGCCCGTGGCCACGGCCGTGCGGTCGTACTCGCCGCCCGACCGCTGGACCTCCTCCAGGATCCGGTGCGGTCCACGTGCGGTCCACGACGGTCCGGGTGCGGTCGCCGGTGCGGGGGATGCGGGGCGGCGTCGGGCCGGGCCGTGTGGGCCGCACCGGACGTCGTGCAGGTCGGGGGGAGCGGCGGGGGCTCGGGGCGGGCGGCCGGGGCGGCGAAGGGAGCCGGCGCCGCAGGAGGACGCCGGGGGCGGGTGTGTCCGGCGCGCCCCGTGGTGCGGGGAGCCCGGCGGCGATGTGGAGGCGGGCGCCCGCGGTCGGCGTCGCCTGCGCGGTCGCGCCGCCCGGGGAGAGGGCGGTGCCGCCGCACCCGGGCTGACGGACGGTCCCGTAGAGGCGTCCGTCGTGGCCGTGGGCGGGGGCGTCCGGCGCGGTGCGGTCAGGAGCAACCAGGGGCCTCCTGCAGGGCTGCCGCGTCGAGTGCCGCGGTGAGCTCGTCGAGGCGTTCGCGCAGGGCGCGGATCTCGTCGACGTCGCAGCCGGTGGCCGCCGCGATCCGGCGCGGCACCTGGCGGGCGCGTTCGCGCAGCGCGCTGCCCTCCTCGGTGAGCCCGACCTGCACCGAGCGCTCGTCGCGGGCGCTGCGCTCGCGACGGACGAGCCCGGCCGCCTCCAGCCGCTTCAGCAGCGGGGAGAGTGTGCCGGAGTCGAGCCGCAGGTGCTCGCCCAGCTTCTTGACGGGCAGCTCGCCCCGTTCCCACAGGACCAGCAGCACCAGGTACTGGGGGTAGGTGAGGCCGAGGTCCTTGAGGATCACGCGGTACACGCCGTTGAAGGCGCGGGACGCGGCGTGCAGGGAGAAGCAGATCTGGTGGTCCAGGCGGAGCCAGTCGTCCTCTGCGGCGGGAGCGGGTGGGGGCGGGGTCATGTCTCCAGGGTAGCCCTTGCTCGCCATTGGATTGTGCACAACTTAATTGTGTGCTCTACTTTGGGGCGGCGGGTCCGACCGGACCCGCCGGAACCCGACTTCGTAAGGGATGGTCCACGCATGGACGCGCTCTACACCGCCGTCGCCACCGCCACCCACGGCCGCGAGGGCCGCACCGTCAGCTCCGACGGGGCGATCGACCTCGCGCTGGCCATGCCGGTCGCGCTGGGCGGCAACGGTCAGGGCACCAACCCCGAGCAGCTCTTCGCCGCCGGCTACGCCGCCTGCTTCGGCAGCGCGCTCGGGCTGGTCGGCCGCCAGGCCAAGGTGGACGTCAGTGACGCGGCGGTGACCGCCGAGGTCTCCATCGGCAAGGAGGGACAGGGCTTCGGACTCGCCGTCACCCTCCGCGTCGAACTGCCCGCGACCGTGGACGAGGCCACCGGCCGCAAGCTGGTGGAGAACGCCCACCAGGTCTGCCCGTACTCCAACGCCACCCGCGGCAACATCCCGGTCGACCTCGTCATCGAGTGACGAGGATCCCGCGTCACCGCCCGACCCGCGCCAGCACCTCCCCCGTCCGCCGGCTCCACGCCACCACCACCGCCTCCTCGGGCACCCGCTGCCGGCGTGTCAGCAGCAGCCAGCGCACGTGGTCGCGGCGGACGACGGCGGCCCGCTCCGCGCGGGTCGAGCCGGCGGAGAGGTAGGCGCGCACGTCGGCGACCCGGCGCTGCCGCTCCGCCTCCGGCAGCGCCGGGTCGGGCCAGGCGGGCGCCACCAGATCGGGGCCGTAGCCGGCGATCATGCGGACGGCGTGGTAGCCGTCCGTCAGCACGACCTCGCCGGGCCGGATGTACCGCGCGGCCCACGTGTACGACGGCCAGCGCGGCGGCTGCGGAAGGCCCACCGGGTCCAGTGAGCGCGGCACCACCGCCCCGGCCTGCACGGTCAGGAACCCGGTCAGGGCCCCGGCCGCCGCGACCGCGCCCAGCAGCCGCCGCCACGGACGCCAGGGCCGGGGCGCCGCCAGTTCCACGGCGAGCGCGAACTGCAGCGGGACCAGAGCCAGGCCGAGGATGCGGCCGTAGGTGTAGTGGCCGCTGATCCAGCCGTACGCCACCACCAGGCAGTCCGCGCCGAACATCAGCACCAGCGGATCCCGCCACGACCGCCGCGCGCGCAGCCACAGGGCCGGCAGACCCACCAGCAGCGCCAGCCAGAAGTGGGCCGGCAGGTCGTCGTACAGCCGCCGGTGGATCCCGTCGACGGTGGTGTTCCCGGCCAGTGCGAACGCGTCGAAGTACGGCCACAGCCACGCCGCCAGCGCCGCCGCCGCTCCCGACGCCGCCCAGCGCGCCACCACCGCGCGCGACCAGTTCCGCTGCCACCCGGCGACGAACGCGGCCCCGCCCGTCACCGCCGCGACCGACGTGATCGGGTGGACCAGCAGGATCGTGCCGTACAGCGCGCCGAGCGCCGCGTACCCGGCGAAGCCGCGCAGCCCGGTCGGGCCGACGTAGCGCACCCCGCCCGCGTCCCGCGCCCGCGCGCCGGTCAGCGCCCAGGCCCAGAAGGTGAGCCCGATCGCGAAGGTGGACGGATAGCCGAGGTTGCCGGTCATCGACATCAGGCCCAGGTACCCGCTCCACCACGCCCGCTCGGTGCCCCACAGCAGGGTCATCGCGGTGAGCGCGAGGACCGGCGCCCAGGGCCGCGGCGTCAGGACCCGCACGAAGCGGCCGATGCCGGTCAGCAGCACCAGCAGGTTCAGCGGCCCGGCGAGCCGCACCATCTCCCAGCCACCCAGCCCCGTCAGCCGCGCGAGCACGCCCTCCGCGACGGCGTACGGAGAGTAGTAGGGGCTGCCGGCGCCGGGCAGGTCCGCCATCGGATGGCGCGGTGCGAGCAGGTGCGCCGACAGGCGCTCGACGACCGCGGCGTGCTGCCCGGCGTCGCAGCACAGCGGCACCCGCCAGGACGCCAGCGACATCACCAGCCAGAACAGCAGGCCGAAGACCTGGTACGGCGTAGGGCGCCGGAAACGGCCGCCGCGCAGCGCCGTGGCGCCGCTCGGTGACCGTCGGGCGAGGAGACCGATACTCATCGCACATCCACCACAGAAATGGGCATCTGCCCTATATGCCCTGACCGGTCGGCGGTCCTGCCGCACCTCACCTCATCGGGTGAGCCCGGACGCGGCCATCCGCTCCGTACGCCGCGCCGGCCCGGTGCCGTGACCGGGCCGGCGCCCCGGCGCGGCATCCGCCCCGGGCACGGCACCAGGGCGCGGCGCCTCACGAGGAGGCGAGCAGATCCCTGCCGGCGGCCTGACCCGGCAGCCTGACCTGCGGCTCGCGGGCGGGCATCGACTCGCCCAGCATCAGGGTCCGCACCACCCGCTCGGCGGCGCGCCCGTCGTCGAACTCGCAGAACCGTTCCCGGAAGGCGGCCCGAAGCCGCGCCGACTCCTCGTCCCGCCAGGCCCCCGAGGCGAACAGCCACGCCAGTTCCCGGTAGGACCGCGAGACATGGCCCGGCGGCTCGGCGGTGATGTCGAGGTAGGCGCCACGGCTGGCCGTGTACGTCTCCCAGTCGTCGGCGTGCACGACGATCGGCCGGTCGAGGTTGGCGTAGTCGAACATCAGGGCCGAGTAGTCGGTGACCAGGACGTCGGCGGCGAGCATCACCTCCTCGGCGTGCGGCTCGTCCGTCGCGTCCACCAGCACCCCGCGCCGGTGCAGCTCGGCCAGCCCCGCTCCCCGCGCCGGCCCGGTGGCCAGGGACGGGTGCAGCCGCACGACCAGGGTGTGGCCCTCCCCGAGGTCCTGGGCGAACCGGGCCAGGTCGATCCGGTCGACGTGCCCCCCGCGCCGGTACTCGCGGCGGGTCGGGGCGTACAGCACGACCGTGTGCCCGTCCGGGACGCCCAGCCGCTCACGGATCTCCCGGCCCGCGTCCCGCCCGGCGCCGACCAGCACGTCGTTGCGCGGGCTGCCGGTGCGGGCGGAGGCGAAGTGGCAGGGGTAGGCCCGCTCCCACACCAGCTCGGAGTGGCGGTTGGCGACCAGGCTGTGGTCCCACCGGTCGGCGCGGCGCAACATCTGCGGCACGTCCACGCCGAGCCGGGCGCCGGGTCTGTCGAGCAGATCGGCCGCCATGTACTTCAGCGGCGTGCCCTGGTGGGTGTGGACGTGGACGCTGCCGGGCCGCTTGTCCAGGCCCCCGGGCCAGTTCACGTTGTTGACGAAGAACGTGGCGCGGGCGGTGATCTCCCGGTACCGCAGCGAGTCGAGCAGCACGTACTCCACGTCGTCGGGCAACTGCGCGGCCGTCTCCGCGTCGCGCACCACCCACACCCCCCGCAGATGCGGGGCGATCTCCCGGGCCTTGCGGTAGACGGCCGCGGGATCGCCGAGCATGCCGCGGTGCGAGAACGCCGAGTACACGGCGAGGCACGGGTCCAGCGGGCGGCGGGCGTGCAGCGACGTCCAGCCCCGTTTGACCCGGCGGGCCGCCACACGCCTGACGGCCAGCGCACGCCGCCCCAGCCCCCGCCCGGCCCGCTCCGCCTGCCGCTGCACCAGGTACGCGGCATACCCGCCCTGAAGTACCTTCAGTCCCGCCGGGATCTCGGCCCCCTCGGGCCGGTGCGCGCGGAACATCCGCGCCGTGCGCCGGAAGAACTCGGCCCTGTCCGCGGGCGGCAGCCGGTCCGGCTTGGCGAGGATGTCCAGGCAGTGCTCGCCCATCTTGCGGTGCAGGTACGGCCGCCAGGACGCCAGGCCGGGGCGGGAGCCGACGAACGCGAACACCCGCTCGTACTGGTCGTGGACGTCGAAGTGCTTGCGGCTGGTGGTGGACAGGATGTTGCCCTGGCGGCGCTGCCGGTAGTGCAGGCAGATCCGGTCCAGCGTGACGATCCGTTCGGCGCTGAGCATCACCGGGAACGTCCACGGGGTGTCCTCGTAGTAGCCCGGCGGGAACTCGAAGCCGTTCGCGTCGACGAAGTCGCGGCGGTAGACCTTGTTCCACACCACCATCAGCAGGTCGAGGATCTCCGGCCGCTCGGCCGCGGTGAAGGCCGCGTCCCCTGCCTCCGCGAGCACCCGGGCCAGGGCGTTGCGGCGGGTGCCGCCCCACCAGTAGGTGCGGGCGTAGTCGAAGACCAGTACGTCCGGGTCGTCGGCCTCGGCCAGCCGGTCGGCCATCGCGCGCAGCGCCCCCGGCGTCAGGGTGTCGTCGCTGTCGAGGAAGAACACGTAGTCGCCGGTGGCGTACGGCATGCCCGCGTTGCGGGCGCGACCCAGGCCCACGTTCTCCGGCAGGTGCAGCGCCCTGACCCGCGTGTCGCGCGCGGCGTACTCGTCGAGGATCGCGCCGCAGCCGTCGGGCGAGCAGTCGTCGACCGCGATCACCTCCAGGTCGCGGTAGGACTGCTCCAGGACCGAGTCGAGGCACTCACGCAGGAAGCCCTGGACCTTGAAACAGGGCACGATGATGCTGAAGCGGGGCATGTCAACTCCTGACCAGGGTCGTCGCGGCGGGGGCGGGAACGCGCTCGGCGAGCGGCCGGACCGGCGGGATCGACTCCGCCGGCTCGCCGAGCAGGACCCGGCGTACGACCCGCTCGGCGGCGCGCCCGTCGTCGAACTCGCAGAACCGCTCCCGGAAGGCGGCCCGCTGCCGTGCCGAGCGGGCCCCGCAGTGCTCGCCCTCCCGGAAGATCCGCGCCAGCTCCTGCGGGGTGCGCGCCACCGGCCCCGGCGGGGTCCGCAGCAGGTCGAAGTAGACGCCCCGGGTCTCCCGGTACACCTCCCAGTCGTCGGCGTACACGACGATCGGGCGGTCCAGGTTGGCGTAGTCGAACATGATCGACGAGTAGTCGGTGACCAGGGCGTCCGCGGCCAGGCACACGTCCTCCGAGGAGCGGTGCGCGGTCACGTCGACGACCCGGCCCGAGGCGGCGGCCCGGCCCCGGTCGTAGAAGTAGTGGGCGCGCAGCAGTACGACCACGTCCTCGCCGGCCGCGGCGCAGAACGCCTCCAGGTCCAGGCCGGCGTCGAAGCCGGTCCGCCAGTCCCGGTGCGTGGGCGCGTACAGCACCGCCGTGCTGCCCTCCGGCACGCCGAGCTCCCGGCGCACGCGGGCCACGTCGTCCGCGGTCGCCGTGTAGTACACGTCGTTGCGCGGATAGCCGTACTCCAGATGCTCGTAGGAGCCGGGGAAGGCGCGCTCCCACATCTGCGTGGAGTGCCGGTTGGCGGAGAGGTTGAAGTCCCAGCGGTCGACCCGGCCCAGCAGCCTGGTGAAGCTGCCGCCGGCCGCCGCCACCACCGGGTACGTCGACTGGTCGACGCCCATCTTCTTCAGCGGCGTGCCGTGCTGCGTCTGCAGGTGCACGCTGCCCGGCCGTTTGACGACGCCCTCGGCGAAGTTGGCGTTGTTGATCAGGTACTTGGCGCGGGCCAGCACCTCCCAGGAGCGGTGGCTGCCGAGCAGCGCGTGGTCGACGCCCTCCGGCACGGTGTGCGCCTGGTCGGGCTCGACGAGGAACACCGACCGGATGTGCGGGGCCAGTTCGCGGGCCTTGGCGTGGATCGCGGCCGGATTGCAGGCGTACCCCCGGCCCCAGTAGGCGCAGTACACCGCGAGGCCGGGATCGATACGGCGGCGCAGGAACCACCGGTAGCGCAGGCGGGTGCGCAGCCCCCGGGGGCGCGGCAGGCGGCCCGCGGCCTGCGCGGCCCACCGGTTGGCGGCGCGCAGCGCCCGGAACGCCGTGCAGGTGCCCGCCGCCAGCAGCCGGTGCTGGACGCCGAGGCTGCCGCCCGGCCTGCGGAACCCGGCGGGGCGGTGGCGGCGGTAGAGCCGGCTCGCCCGGCGGAAGAAGGCGCGGCGCCGCCCGGGCAGCCGGCCCGGCTGCGCCGCCGTCCGCAGCACGGCCGCGAAGAGCTGCTCGAACAGGGGAGCCGTCCGCTCGGGGGGCAGGCCGAGTTCCGCCGCCGTGCCGAGGACGAGCCCGACCTGGTCGAGAAGGTCGAAGTGGTGCTCGCCGGGCAGGTTGAGCCGGCTGCCCTGCCGCCGCCGCATATGCCGTACGACGACCGTGCGCGCCACCGCCATCCGCGTCGCGTGCAGGGCGACCAGGCCACCGAACCCGACGTCGGTGAAGTGGCCGGCGGGGAAGGCGAGCCGCCGCTCGGTCAGGAAGGTCCGGCGGTAGGCCGCGCTCCACGCCGGGAGCTCCACCCCGGTCAGCCGCGGTGCCCGCTCCGGGGCGAAGGCGCCGTCCGGGGCCCTGGCCAGCAGCGGTGCGGCCGGGTTGACCGGCTCACCCTCCCACCAGGGCATCCGCTCGTGCTCGAAGTACAGCACGTCGACGTCGCCGGTCGCGGCGAGGCGGGCGTCCAGCGCGTCCAGCGCGCCCGGCGCCAGCACGTCGTCACCGTCGAGGAACAGCACGTACGCGCCGGTCGCCGCCCGCATCCCGGTGGTGCGCGCCCCGGCCAGCGAGGCCGACGGCGGCGAGTGCACCGGTGCCACGCGCGAGTCCCGCTCGACGTAGCCGGCGGCCACGTCGGCGGCCGGTGCGTCGGGGGCGTCGCAGACCGGGATCAGCTCGAAGTCGCCGAAGGACTGGGCGAGGACGGAGTCCAGCGCCTGGGACAGCCGGCCCGCCACCCCATGGGACGGGACGATGATGCTGAAGCGGGGTTGCATGCTTCTCTTCCTGTTGTCGTCCTGGTGCTCAGGCCGTGGCGCGCGGTTCCCGGACCGCGCGAGGACGGCCCGGTCGTCCGGCGGGTCGCCCGGTGGGCGGCCCGCTCGGCCTGGGCCGCGACGGACTGGGGGACTGGGAACTCCCGTAGGGGAAACGGCTGTCAGTGGCTCTCGGTGACGGTCGGGGAGCCGGCGGGTTGCGGGACGGTGGCCAGCGGGGAACGTACGAGCGAGGACGCCGCCGACGGCACCGGACGCCGCTCCCCGGGCGGGACGACGGGCAGCGGCTCCGTCTGGCCCAGCACCACGCGGCGTACGACCCGCTCGGCGGCCCGCCCGTCGTCCCACGGGCAGAACCGCTCCCGGAACCGGGCTCGCAGCTGCGCCGAGCGTGAGCCGCGCCAGTGGCCGGTGGCGAAGATGTCGATCAGTTCGTCCTCGCTGCGCGCCACCGCGCCGGGCGGGAACGACCGGAGGCCGAAGTAGACGCCCCGGGTCTCCCGGTACACCTCCCAGTCGTCGGCGTACACGACGATCGGGCGGTCCAGGTTGGCGTAGTCGAACATGATCGACGAGTAGTCGGTGACCAGGGCGTCCGAGGCGAGGCACAGCTCCTCCACGCCCGGGTGGCCGGAGACGTCGATGATCCGTTCGGCCGCCGGGGCGAGCGGGCCGCCCTGCCGGTGGTGGGCGCGGGCCAGTACCACGAAGCGGGGCCCGAGGCTGTGCACGAGGCGCTCCAGGTCCAGGTGCGGGCGCTGGGTGCGGCGGTAGTCGCGGTACGTGGGCGCGTAAAGGATCGCCACCGAGCCCTCGGGGACGCCGAGGCAGGCCCGCAGGCGGGCCACGTCCTGGGCGGTGGCCGTCTGGAAGGCGTCGTTGCGCGGCTGGCCGTACTCCAGCGTGGTGTACCGGCCCGGATGGACGCGTTCCCAGGTGAGCGTGGCGTGCCGGTTGGCGGACAGCACGTAGTCCCAGGTGCCGACGCGGGCGAGCAACTCGTCGACGCCGGTGCCGCCGGCCGCGGCCGGACGCTCCAGCAGGTCGAGCCCCATGTGCTTGAGCGGGGTGCCCTGCTGGGTCTGCACCACCACCTGGCCGCGCCGCTTGACCAGCCGGCGGTCCGGGCCCGTGTTGTCGGCCGGGTCCGCGTTGTGGACCAGATAGGCGGAGCGGGCCAGCGCCGTCCAGTAGGCGGCGGTACCGGGGGTGAGGCGGCGCGGACCCGGCGGCACGGTGTGGTGGTGCGCGGGGTCCGCGACCACCGCCGTGCGGATGTGCGGGGCGAACGTGCGGAACGCCCGTTCCAGCGCGCCCGGGTTGCAGCCGTACCCGCGGCCCCCGTGCGCGGCGAAGACGGCCAGGTCGGCGCGGAGCGGCAGGCGCAGCTGGACGCGGTAGTGCAGGCGGAGCAGTCCGGCCCGCACGGTGCGGGCGGTCCTGGTGGCGGCCTTGCCGAGGCGGGCGTGCACGGCCGTGCCCAGGCGCAGCAGCCGGAAGGTGCGGTGCAGCCCGAACCGGACCAGGGTGTGGCGCAGCCGGGACGCGAGCGGGACCGGGGTGCCCGGGGTGCGGTGGCGGCGGTAGTGGGCGCGGGCCAGGAGCAGGAACTCGGCATGGGTGCCGCGCGGCAGGCGGCCGGGCCCGGTGAAGAGGGCCGAGACGTGGTCCACCATGCGGCGGAACAGCACCGGCCGCCACACCGCCAGTTCCGGGCGCTGCCCGATGAACGCGAAGACCCGGTCGTACTGCGCGAAGACGTCGAAGTCGCCCCGGCCGAGCGGACCGGGGGCGCTGCCCGGCCGGTGCCGGCGGTGGTGCACGCACACCCGGTCCAGGGTGGCGATCGACTCGGCTGCCATCAGCAGCGGACAGGTCCAGGCGGTCTCCGCGTGGCGGCCGGCCGGGAAGGAGAGCCCCTCCCGCTCGGCGAACTCCCGTCGGCAGACCGTGTCCCGGGCGGCCCCCGGCCCGCGCAGCAGCCCCGGCCGGTCCTCCAGCCGGAACGGGGCCGGGCCCTGCTCGGTCAGCCGGAGCGGGGCCGTCCCGGACTCCACCCGGCCGTCCCGGCGCACCCACTCCGAGCCGTGGACGAGCACGTCGGGGTCGCCGGTCTCCTTCAGGCGGTCCGCGATCGCGCGCAGCGCGTGTGGGGTGAGCGTGTCGTCCGCGTCCAGGAAGAGCAGGTAGTCGCCGCCCGCCCGGGCCGCCCCCGCGGTGCGGGCCCCGCCCGGGCCGGCACGCTCCGGCAGGTGCACGGCCTTCACCCGCGGGTCCCGGGCCGCGCACTCGTCGATGAGCGCGCCGCACGCGTCCGGCGAGCCGTCGTCGACCGCGATCACCTCGATGTCGTCGTACGACTGCGACAGCACCGATTCCAGGCACCCGGGAAGGTACGCCTGGGCCTGGTGGGCGGGGACGATGACACTGAACCTGGGCAACGGGACATCCATGGGTCGGCGCGGGCGGTCGGCCCCGCCGTCACGGCGCGGCCGTGCCCGGCAACGGCGGCCGGAACGACTTGGTTACGGGCCCTGCGGCATCCGGGGGACCGCGCCGCAGCGGTGCGGGGGCGGACCGGTGTCCGGCCGCCCCCGCACTCGATCTCCCGTATGTGCGCGGCTACTTGACGGCGCCAGCCATCACGCCGGACACGAACTGCCGCTGGAACGCGAAGAACACGACCAGCGGGATCACCATCGAGATGAACGCGCCGGGCGCGAGGACGTCGACGTTGTTGCCGAACTGCCGTACCTGCGTCTGCAGGGCGACCGTGATCGGCTGCGTACCCGCCTTGGTGAACACCAGCGCGACCAGCATGTCGTTCCACACCCACAGGAACTGGAAGATGCCGAGCGAGGCGACCGCGGGACCGGCCAGCGGCATCACGACCCGTGCGAACAAACGCAGTTCGCCCGCGCCGTCCAGGCGGGCCGCCTCCAGCAGCTCGCGCGGGATCTCCGCGAAGAAGTTCCGCAGCAGGAACACCGCGAACGGCAGGCCGAAGCCGACATGGAACAGCACGACCCCGGACACCGTGCCGAACAGGCCCAGCGTGCCGAAGAGTTCGGCGATCGGGATCAGGGCCACCTGCACGGGCACCACCAGCAGACCCACCACGATCAGGAACCACCAGTCGCGGCCGGGGAACTCCATCCACGCGAACGCGTAGCCGGCGAGGGAGCCGATGGCCACCACCAGGACCGTCGCCGGGACCGTGATCAGCACCGTGTTGAGGAGCGCGTCGGTGATGTCGGGGTTCTCCAGCAGGTGACGGTAGCTGCCGAAGGTGAGCCGGGACGGTTCGCCGAGCACCGTCCACCAGCCGCTCGCGCTCATGTCCGCGGGCGCGCGCAGCGAGGAGACCAGCAGGCCGACGGTCGGCACCAGCCAGAACAGCGCGACGACGATCAGGACGGCCCGCACCGCCCCGCCGCCGGCCGCCGCGGTCAGCCGCGCGGCGAGGGACCGCCGCGCCCCGGCTGCGGGTGCCGGCTCGGGTGCCGCCCTGCCGAGACGTCCGGCTTCCGCGGTCATCGCCGCACCTCCCGCCTGAGCCGCCGGATGTTGAACCACATCACCGGGATCACGAGGAGGAGCAGGAACACCGCGATGGCGCTCGCGATGCCCGGTTCGTCCTCTGAGAAGCCCTTGCGGTACAGCTCCAGGGCGAGCACGTCGGCGTCGTCCTGGGAGGAACCGGGGGCGATGATGAAGACCAGGTCGAAGATCTTCAGCACGTTGATCATCAGGGTGACGGTCACGACCCCCAGGACCGGAGCCAGCAGCGGCACCGTGATCCGGCGGAACACCTGCCACTCGTTGGCCCCGTCGACCCGCGCCGCCTCCAGCAGGTCGCGCGGGATGCCCGCGAGCCCCGCCGCGATCAGCACCATCGCGAAGCCCGCCCACATCCAGATGTACGACCCGATGATCGCCGGCGTCACCAGGGACGGCCCGAGCCAGTCCAGCCCGTTGTACGGCTCCTTGAAGTTGCTCGCCGGCAGGCGCAGGTGCGCCCCGTCCGCGGCGGACGGCAGCGTGAACGTGCCGTCCGGGGCCGCCGTCGCCGAGGCGACCACCGTGCCGTCCCGGACCGCCTCGATCCGCATGCCGGCATAGCCCAGCTCGCCGGGGTCGACCCCGGCGAGCGTGCCGACACCCCTGCCGCGGGTGAAGTCCTGCCAGGTGGTACCGGTGATCTTCCCCGGCTGTGGAGCCGGCGGGACCGCGTTCTTCGCGCTGCTTGGCATTCGGTCGGGTGCGACGCCCACCAGCGGCAGCACGACCGTCTCCCCGGTGTGCACGGCCGCCCGGGTGACGAAGGCCCCGCCGCCGGCGGGCTGCAGCGGTGAATCGCGGCCCGGGTGCGCCCTGGGGAAGGCGGACGACTCGGCGAACGTGTCGTGCACGCCGACCCACACCGCGTTCGCGACGCCCTTGTCGGGATCCTGGTCGTACACCAGCCGGAAGATGATGCCGGCGGCGAGCATGGAGATCGCCATCGGCATGAAGACGATCAGCTTGAACGCGGTGCCCCAGCGCACCCGTTCGGTCAGTACCGCGAAGACCAGCCCGAGCGCGGTGGCGATCGTCGGGGCGAACACCACCCAGACGACGTTGTTCCGCAGCGCCGTGCGGATGCCGTCGTCGGTGAAGAGCGCCCGGTAGTTGTCGACACCGGCGAAGGAGTCGCCGGACCGGTCGTAGAGGCTGCGCACGACCGAGTACCCGATCGGGTACACCACGAGCGCTCCCAGCAGCACGAGCGCGGGCAGCAGGAAGAGCGCCGCCGCGGTTCTGCGGGTGCCGGTCACGCTCTTGCGCGTACGGGGTGCAGGGGGTGGGGCCGCGGTGTCCGCGGCCCCACCCGCCGCTGCCTGCGCCACGGCGTCAGCTCCCGTAGGCGGCGGCCGCGTCGGCCTCCAGCTTGCGCTGCGCGCCCGCGACATCGGACGGGTTCGCCAGGAAGTCCTGCAGGTCCTTCCACTCGCCCTTGCCCGGTGTGCCGCCGAAGGACTGCGGCGCCTGGTCGGACATGTCGAAGCGGAAGTCGTCGCCCGAGTCGATCAGGGCCTTGGCGATCCGCCGCTGTACCTCGTTCGGGTAGGCGGAGTTCGGCACGTTCCTGTTGGGGGAGAGATAGCCGCCGAGCTTCGCCTGGATCGTCGCCGCGTCGGGCGAGGCCAGGAACTTCACCAGCGCCTGCGCGCCCGGTGAGTCCTTCAGGATCACCGCCGCGTCGCCACCGGTCACCACGGGCGCGGTGTCCCCGGCGGCCGGGAACGGGAACACCTTGGCGTCCGTGCCCACCCGGGCCTTGGTCTGCCCGATGTTCACCTGCACGAAGTCGCCCTCGTACACCATCGCCGACTTCGGCTGGTCGCCGCCGGTGAAGGTCTGCTCCACGGAGTCGGTGAACGACGTCTGCAGGGCGCCCGTGCTGCCGCCCGCCACCCAGCCCTTCTTCCCCCAGACCTGGGCGAGCGCGGTCAGCGCGTCCCGCACGGAGGGGTCCGTCCACTTGATCTCGTGCCGGGCCAACTGGTCGTACTTCTCCGGGCCCGCCTGGGAGAGGTAGACGTTCTCGAACCAGTCCGTCAGCGGCCAGCCGTCGGCGCCCGCCACGGAGAACGGGGTGACACCGGAGTCGTACACCGTCTGCGCGGTCGTCAGCAGTTCCTGCCACGTCGTCGGCTCGCTCGCGCCCGCGTTCTCGAAGACCTTGGCGTTGTACCAGATCAGGGACTTGTTCGCGGCCTTGTAGTAGGCGCCGTACTGCTTGCCGCCGACCTTGCCGATGTCCTGCCAGCCCTGCGAGTAGTTCTTGGCCAGCTCGGAGCGGACGTCGGGGCCGAGCGGCTGGGCCCAGCCCTTGTCCACGGCCTGCTTGATGGCCCCGGGCTGTGGGAGCAGGGCCACGTCCGGCGGTTGACCGCCCGCGATCTTCGAACCGAGGAAGTTGACGATCGGGTCCTGCGCGGGCACGAAGGTCACCTTCGCGCCGGTGCGGGCGGTGAACTCCGCCAGGACCTTCTTGAAGTTCTTCTGCTCGTCGCCCGTCCAGACGGCGGCGACCTCCAGGGTCGTGCCGTCGAGCCGGGGGAGGGTGAGGGAGCCGCCGCCCTGCGTGCCCTTGCCGCCGCTGCCGTCGCTCTTGTCGTCGCCGCCCCCGCAGGCGGTGAGCGAGAGGGCCAGGGCGCCCGCCGCCACGGCTGCGGCGGTCCTCGCGACCCTGCGCCCTGCCCTGCTTGTCCGGTATGTGCTGCTCGTGCTGCGCATGACTGCCCCGTTCTTCGATCTCGTCGAACGTCGAGCGCTGTCCCGTGCGCTCCGGTCTACGCCCGGGCACGGGGGTCGGCAAGAGCGCATACGGTGTCAAGTGGGCGATCGTGACCGCCTCGTGACGAGGCGTCGGGCGCACGGGAACGGCCCCTCCCCGCGGTCGCCGGGGCCGGGGGAGGGGCGGGGACCGCCGTGGAGGTCCGTTGCGCTGGTGCGCCGCCGTCGTGCCCGGTGCGCCGGCACACCAGTGGGCGGGTGCGGTGGGACCGGGGCAGGGTGAGCTGCGGTGGCCGAAGTCCCCACGTCCTGGCTCGGACTGCCGGGTGGCCGGACCCTGGCCGCGCCCTACAGCAGTGACGGCACCCGTGCCGCGGACACCTCGCGTGCCGCCCGCTCCAGAGCGCTGGCGAGCAGGGCGAGGTCGGTGGGGCCGTTGCCGAGTTCCCGGACGGGGCGGCGGGCGGGCGGATCGCCCATCCGGTGCCACTCCAGCGCGACGACCGTCGGGCGCAGCGTCGCCGTACGCGGGATACGGCCCGTCACGCGCCCGGCCTGGAACGGGGTGGCCCGGCCGTCCGCGCCGGTCAGCCGCCCGCGCCCTGGTGCGGGGTCGTCGGGGCCGGAGCCGGGGGCGTCGAGGACGACCCGCAGGGTGGCCCGCCGGGCCGGTTCCGTCTCCGCCGTACGGCCGCCCGGGCCGGTGGCGGCCACCAGGTGCACGCCGAGCCGCTCGCCCTCCCGGGCCACCGCCTCCAGCGCCCGCATCACCGAACCGGCGGCGGGCCGTCCGGGCGAGCCCAGGGCGGGCGCGGCCAGGGCGTCCAGATCGTCCACGACCACCACCAGCCGCGGCAGCGGCGGTGCCGTCTCCGGCTGTCGCCGCGCGGCGGAGGGGCGCAGGCGGAGTGTGGAGGTGGGCGGGGTCTCTATGTCGCCGGAGGCGGCGGCCGGGGTGACGGGCGTGCCACCGGAGGGGGCGGCCGTGGCGGTCGTGGTGCCGGCGGTCCGGGCGGGGGACGCCGTGCGCGAGGTCTCCGGAGCGCGTTGGGCGACGATCCGCCCGGACACCTCGCGGTGCCGGTGCCACTCGGTGAACCCAGAGCGGCCCAGCAGCTCCGCCCGGCGCTTCAGCTCGGCGCTCAGAGCCTGGGCGAACTCCCGCATCCGCACGGGGTCGCTGGCGATGAGGTGGGTGGTCACGTGCGGTACGTCCGTGCACACCCGCAGCCCCTCGCCCGGGTCGCCGACCCGGTCCCGGCCGTCCAGCAGCACGACGGCGAGTCGGTCCGGCCGCTCGGCGGCGGCCAGCGACGCGACCACGGACCGCAGCAGCTCCGTCCGCCCGCTGCCCTGCGGCCCCTCGACCAGCAGGTGCGGGCCGTCGGCGGCCAGGTCGGCACCGACCGGGCCGCGCGGGCCGGCGCCCAGCACGGCGCGGGCCCGGCCGCCGAGCGCGTCGGTGTCGTCGGCCGCGTCCGCCCACCGGGCCATCAGGGACGACGGTGTTGCCCGGGCCAGCCCGAGCTCGTCCAGCAGCCGCGCCGACTGCGGCAGCGGCGCCGCCACCCGCGCGTGCCGCTCGGTGGGGCCGTCGGGCCTCAGGGGTGCCAGGGCGCGGGCGAAGCGCTCCGCCCAGGCCGGTGAGACCGCGTCGACGGTGGCGAGGGTGCCGTTGCCGGCCGGGGCCGGCGCACCGCGGGCGACGCGCAGCAGCCGCAGCGTCGTGGCCACGTCGCCGCTGAGCAGTGCGACGGCACCGCACTCGCCGAAGGTCGGGGACGCCTCGCACGCCGCCCGGTACGTCTCGGCCACGGGGAACGTGGGGGACGCCGGGTCCGTCTCCGCCAGGCACACCACGTGGATCCCGGCGCGCGGGCCGTCGGCCGCCAGCCGCGCCACGGCCTCGTGCAGCCCCGGGCCACCGGGATCGCCGTCCACGACGACCACGGTGTACGGGCCGGGGAAGGCGGCGGCCGCCGGGTCGGCGCCGTAGCCGGCGTGGGCCCAGGACGGGCGACGTGCGGCCGCTGACGACTCGGGGGAGGCCCCGGTGGCCGGGCCGGGGGCGTCCGCCTGCCGGGGGACGGAGGGTACCGCTCCTGTCATGCCCCGCTCGGTGACCTCGGCGAGGCGGTGCAGCAGTTCGTCGGTCCGGGCGGCGGCCTGTTCGCGGTCGTGGGCGAGCAGCAGACGGCAGTCCTGGCCGTGTCCGGGCCGGAGATGGGGAAGCCAGCCGAGCCACGACCACTCGGCGGTGCGCTCCTGCAGGGACCGGGACCGGTCCACGCTGATCAGGACGATCTCCAGGACGTCCGGCGAGTGCAGCGCGGCCAGCTGGGCCACCACCGCGCGGGCCAGCCCGGACAGTCGTGGACGCGGCCCGGCCAGGCCCAGGGCACCCGCCTCGCGCAGCCCGGCGGTCACCGGCACGGCGGGCAGCAGGCCCGAGCCGTCGGGCGCCGTGCGGTCGGTGGTGCCGAGCCGCACCGTCAGGGCCTCCGGGTGTCCCGGCCCGCGTTCCCACAGCCGCGGGCCCGGCCCCAGGGCCGTGAGCAGCAGGGCCGCCGGGTCCGGCCACACCTCCGGTACGCCCGGCGCGGCCGGCCGGAGCGCCACGGGGTCGGTCGGTCCGGCGCCGGGCGGCTGTGGCGCGGACGCCTCCACGGCACCGCGCCCGCCCGCCAGGCGCCGGGCCCACGCC
>NZ_JADWYM010000047.1 GCF_022414535.1 Streptomyces sp. MUM 2J | reverse complement strand
TGAACTCCTCCTTGCGGGACCCAGTATCCCAAAGTGGAAGGTTGTCCATCACACCGGGGCAACTTCACCTGGTCGGGCGGGAAGACGGCGGTGCCGTCGGCGGGCGCGTCGCTCTGCCCCCAGGAGGCGAGGGCCGTCGTCCCAAGCTCCTCGGGGGCGGAGCCGCCGGTGAGCGGGACGCCGTAGACGATGTTCCTCTCGGCAGTGCCGTTGGTCTGGGTGGCACCTCACCGACCTGAGTACCAGTGGCGTTGTCCGCGATCTGGAAGAAGCCCTGTACCTTGTCGTTGTTCGGGTCGGCGAAGGTGTCCCGCAGCGTCGGTGTCAGCGTGTTGACGTACCAAGTGCCGCTCGAGGCCTTGAAGAACGGCGGACCGGCCTGCTGGTCCGTGCCCGTGCGCGGCCGGTAATTGTAGGTGACGACCAGCTTCGGCGGGTTGGACGCCGCGTTCGCGGAGTTCACCCGCTTCCACTGTGCCACCACCGACTCGTCCGATGCCCGCAGCCCCATGTTCGACGTGCTGTTCTTCGCCGACGACCAGGTCTGCGCCAGGTTGGTGACGTCGGCGGTGATCCAGCCGTCCGGCTGCGTCGAACAGCCCGGATTGCCGGTGGTCTGCGCCGACGTGGCAAACTTCTGGTTCCATGCTGGCTGAGAGGTCCACCGGGAAGAAGTCGTGGGCTTTCCGGTGTCCCACACCTCCCACGGATACGCCTTGCAGTCGGTGTTGGCCGAGTGGAAGTTCCACAGGTTCAGCGTGGCCTTGGACACGAGTGCATCGGAGAACGGGGCGGTGTTCCAGGTGATGAACGACCGGGCCGTACGGGGCGTGCCGTCGGCGTTCTTCGTCCCCGGGTTGCCCAGGTCCAGCTCCGTGTCAGCAGACCAGTCGACCGTCTCGCCCTGCTGCACGTAGGTGTCGAAGACGTTCGACAGCGAAGAGGTCGACGGGTCCACGGTGACCGGGTAGGTGGTCTCCGGGTCAGCGAGGAACTTCGCGTCCGGGGTCACCACCAGGTCGATGGAGGAACCCTTCTGCTCCACCTTCAGGCCGACCCTGGCCTTGTGGGTGTGCTCACCGGACCGCTTGTCGACGGTGGCATCCCACATCACCGGCGCGGGCATCATCGCCCGTTTCTTGTTCTTCCTGTCCGTGAACAGCACACTGCCGTCGGACAACTGCTTCGCCTTCAGCCCCTTGGCCTTCAGCGGCAGCGTGTAGGAGTAACCGCCCGCATCGGGGCGCTGCTTGATCTGCACGTACTGCTCGAAGCCCGTCCGCGTGGCCTCGACGACCACGTCCGCACCAGGCACGGCGTTGACGTAATCCGCGCGCGTGCCGTCCAGCGTCGGCTTGGGCAGATCACCCTTCCACTGCAGGGTGATCTGCTGATCACCCGCACCCAGCGTCACCAGATCCGTGGCCTTCGCCGTGCGTGCGGCCTTCATCGACTTCGTCGGCGTCCCGGACCTGCCCGCCAGACGCAGCCCTCGCGGATGTGCCTTCGACTCGACGGACCCGTCCGCGTTCTGGACCAGATTCACATCGACGTTGCGCCACTGGCCCGTGGCCTTGTCCCTGAACCGGACAGGGCCGGCGGTGAGTTCGGTGGTGAGCGAGCCGTCCTTGTTCACCCACGTCGTGGAGGTCTCCGTACGCTCCGACAGCGCCTCCACCCGCCTGCCCGACAGTCGGGCCGCGACCCGCGCGGACGGGATGTCCGCCGCCTGCGTAGCCGCAGCCTTCTTCGGAGCTTTGGAGTTGTGCGGCGCGGAGGCAGCCGCGGCGTACACGCCGTCAAGCAGCGTGACGGTCAAGGCCAGGGACACGGTTCCCGCTATCCAGCGAGTACTTCTCCCAGACCAGGGACGTCTGCGTCTACCAGACGCAGGCTTACGAACCATCATGGTTCTCCCGTTTCTTCACACCATGACAAGGCATCACACAGCTGTGATGTACCTGTAAAGCTACCGTGATCTAAAAGACGCTAAATCAAGGCAAGAAGGGAGTAATGGTGATCTTCCCTCTCCCCTTGCGCTGATCATCTTTATCTGCTCTTGACGGGGACGCCCGGCCCCCCGGGAAACACAGCCTGGGGAGCGGTGGCAGCGACTGACTTGCCGTGCGAGGCGACAAGCGTGTTGCGAGTCAGGCTCCGGCCGTCACACTGAACCCGCCCCGCCACCGTCCAGTGTTGTGAGTTTCTGAGCTTGATCATCAACCTCGCTGCTGTTTCAGGCGCACGTGTTCGGTGAGGGTCTCGATTCGTTTCACGGTCTTCGCCCGGGCTCGTGGCGTGGCGCCGACCTGCGGCTCTTCGAGCCGGGTGGGCGGCCGGGTCCGGGCTTGGAGGGTCTGGGCACGGGCAGTCTTCACGCGAAGGTGCCGGAACCCCCGGCGGACCCGGGCCGGGGTGAGCCGACGTGGCTCGCTGGGCCGCTCCCAGGGCAATCGCAAATCCTCGGCGAGCGGCCGGGCGAGGCGGAGTTGGGTGTGGGCGGCGATGATCAGCCACGTCCACAGGTCGGCCGTGTGCGGATCGCGGACCTTGGGGACGGTCCAGCCCAGGGTCCGTTTGAACAGCCGGAAGGTGTGTTCAAGATCGAATCGGCGGAACGCCTGCCAGCGCACATCGACGTCCTGGCCGGTCATCCCGGTGCGCGAGGACCACCGCCACACCGGCTTCAGGTCGCGGTCACCGGGCAGATACTCGACCTTCAGCCGGATCAACGTGCCGTTGATCAAGGGGAGTTCACCGCAGTGGTCGAGCCAGGGGCCACGGGCCTGCAGGCGGGGGTGCATCCGGTCCCAGGCGAGGGCTTCGGCCGTGCCGCAGCGGGTGGTGTCGCACGTCGTGGCCTGGTCGGGGGTGTGCCAGGAGGCCGGCTTGGAGAAGGTGAGGACGCCGCCGTGCTTGCTGGGCTGCCCGCCGCGCGGAGTCGAGCGGCGCGGGCCGGCGTCCCGGAGCATGACCCGGTCCGAGCGGAGCCGGCCGACCAGCTCGACGGGCAGGTCGGCCAGGACGTAGGCGAGGCGGGTGACGTCGTAGCCGGTGTCCATGACGACGAGGATGTCCGCGTCGCCCGGCCGCCACTGCCCGGCGTGCACCAGCCGGGTGACCACCTCCCGCAGCTGGGCTGCGGTCACCGCGGTGGCATCGTCGGCCGGACCCAGCCGGATCGCATCCAGCACGGCCGTCCAGGACGTGCGTCCCGTCTCCAGGGTGAGGTTCCCCCGTCATGCGGGAGGTGCTGATCAGCTGGTCAGCAGGGGTTGATGGGTGTTCAGATTCGTTGGTTCGGCCGTCGCCTGCTCGGCGTAGTGCTTCTCCTCGAACTCGATCGGGCTGAGGAAGCCGAGCCGGTCCTGGATGCGGCGGGAGTTATAGCTTGGAACTTAACCTTTGCGAGCTTTGAGGCGATTGCGTTCAGTAATGCTCTCGGGGCGTTTGGTCGTCTTGCCCACGTCGTGGCGGGTGGCGGGATGGCGGTTCTTCGAGCCAACTGGGCTTCCGGGGCCGGGTGTTGAGTGTTTCGGTGCACGGGCTGGGCAGTGCAGAGGCTGTCGCACGACTCCCCGCCCTCGACGGTCAAGAGCGATTCGCTGTTCGGTTCCGAAGTCCGTGGGGGCAGCGGAATCTTGCCTGGTGGGGCGGAACTTCTTGTCGTGTGACCGCGAATGTGATCTTGAGATGCCGCAGGATATGCGGGAATGGCTGCCACCTGATCACCTCTGCTGGAAAGTGCTCGACGTCGTCGAGCAGCTCGACCTGTCGGCGTTCGAGGCCGGCTACCGCCGTGACGGACAGGGCGGAGCGTCCTACCCGCCGGGCCATCTGGTCGCTCTGCTCCTGTACTGCTACAGCAAGGGCATCCGCTCCTCCCGCCGCATCGAGCAGTCCTGCTGGGACGACGTGGGCTGCCGGGTCATCACCGCGAACCATCAGGTGGATCACTCCACCGTCGCCCGCTTCGTACGACGCCACCGCACCGCCTTGAACTCGCTGTTCGTACAGGTGCTGGCGCTGTGCGGTCGACGCGGCCTGGTGGACCTGTCCGCCGTGGCAGTGGACGGTTCACCGATGGAGGCGAACGCCTCACGCGACGCCAACCAGCGGCTTCAGCGCCTGGAAGACACCATCGCCCAGTGCGAGACGGAAATCCGTGTGGTACTGGAGGACGCACTCACGCACGCGCGAAGCGTCGAGGCCGATGGGCAGGCCGGCGACGACCATGAGGAAGCCGACGACCAGTGGCCTCGTCTGTCCCGGCTGTGCGACCGGCTCACCCGAGCGAACCTGGCCATGGACCGACTCCGCGAACGATCCATGCCCCCGCCCAGCGAGGTGCGCGAAAAGTCGAAGCCGCCAAGCGCATGGTCGCTCGCGCGGAGAAGCGCCTGGCCGCTGAAACTGCCGCTCACCAGGAGAAACTCAAGAAGTATGAACAGCGGGCCCGGTGCGACCGGGAGGCTGGTCGCCGGGGCGCCAACGGACGGCCGCCGGTGCCGCTGGAACGCAAGACCGTCCTCGTCCGGCAGCGCACCCGAGTCGAGAGAGCGAGGGCCTGGCTCGAGCGGGCCCGCACACCGCAACCCGTCCTCTCACCAGACTCACGAGCCTGCCTGAGCGACCCCGATTCCCGACTGATCCACGGCAAACACGGCGGCTACCTCCAGGGATACAACATCCAGATCGCCTGCGCCCGACGTCAGCTCCTCCTGGCCATCGAAGTCCACGACAACCCGTCCGACAGGACGGCCCTCGTGCCGATGGTGAGCAAGATCCAGCACAACCACCGGGACGCTGATCTCTCCGGAGAGATCCAGCTCTTCCTCGCCGACAACGGATACGCCTCAGCCGCTGCCTTCGAGACACTCGCCGATCTTCCACTGCTGGTCTCGGTGACCAGCGACGCCCACCAGGCCGGATTCCCGGCGAAGCGCCAGGAGGCCCCTGCCGGCCAGCAGGCCATGGCGGCCCGCCTCGCCACCCCCGCCGGGAAGGAGCAGTACCGACGGCGCAGTGCCCTGGTCGAGCCAGGATTCGCCCAGCTCTTCCAACGCTTCGGCCGCTACCTGAACTACCGGAGCCGCAATGCGGTAGAGGCCGAGATCAAGTTCCTCGGCACGGTTCACAACCTCAACAAGCTCTTCACCCACAAGCCCTGAGTGGACGTTAAGTCCGATCTTTCTCGGTTCGTGATCGCTCGATCGTGGTACTGATCGCGAGGTCGATCACTTGCCGGACATGTCCATGCCGAGATGCAGGCATGGAGCGAGAGTCATACCCCAGCGACTTATCGGACGCGCAGTGGGCGTTGATCGAGCCGATGATCACGACCTGGAAGCAGGACCGGGTGGCCCGGTCGGCGACCGGAGATCCCGGGTCCTGTGATCTGCGGGAGGTCGTGAACGCGATCTTCTACCAGAACCGGACGGGCTGCCAGTGGCGCTACCTGCCCCACGACCTGCCGGCCTGGTCGGCGGTGTTCTACTACTTCACACTGTGGCGCCAGGACGGCCTTGACCAGCGGATCCAGGAACTTCTGCGCTGCCAGGCACGGGAGAAGGCCCGCCGATTAGAGGACCCGTCCCTCGTGATCCTCGATACCCAGTCCGTGCGCGCGGCCGCGGGTGTCCCGAAGACCACGACGGGGCTGGACGCCAACAAGAAGGTGTCGGGCCGCAAGCGGGGACTGGCCGTGGACGTGCTGGGGCTGATCGTCGGCGTCGTGGTGCTGGCCGCATCCGCCCACGACAACACCGCCGGCACCGCCCTGCTCGACCAGTGTCGGCGGTCACGTAATTCCCCACGACCTGCATGATCAGCGCCACGTAATTCCCCACCCGCGTGGTCACGATTCCCCACCGGGGCGCCGACCATCGATGGTGCTGCCGACCATGCTCGGACTGGCGTGATATTCCCTGTTTCGAGTGGTTTGATCACTGATTAGTCAATCCTTGCGAATCGGGCGAGTTCCCCATGGGCATGCCGGTGCCCGGGTTGAGGACCTGGACCTCTCGGAGCGTCGCGGGCCCTCAATCCGCGAGCCGAGAGGCCGACGGACGCACCGGATGGCAAGGAGAACATTCACCGTGGTCGACATCGTCGAGATTTACGTGCACTGGTACGCGGGCCGGTCCAAGAGCCAGGTGTCCGCCTCGCTGAGGGTGGACCGCAAGACGATCAGGAAGTACCTGGCACCGGCGGAAAAGGCGGGGATCACCCCGGGCGGGCCGCCCATGAGCGAGACGGACTGGGCCAAGCTGCTCAAGAACTGGTTCCCCGAGCTCACGAGCCGGAAGCTGAACCAGGTCAGGTGGGGCGAGATCGAGCCGCACCGCGACTACGTCAAGGAACTGCTGAAGACGACCACGGTCACCACGATCCACCAACGCCTCCGCGACGAGGGCAAGTTGAAGGTGTCACTGACGACGTTCCGCCGCTGGGTCCACGAGAACCTGCCCGACGAGGCAGCCCGCTCAAAGGTCACGGTGCTGCGGGACGACGTCGAGCCGGGCTCGGAGGCCCAGATCGACTACGGCTTCCTGGGGCAGTGGATCAACCCCACGACCGGGAAACGCCACCGGATCTGGGCGTTCGTGATGGTGCTGCCCGCCTCGCGGCACATGTTCGTCCGCCCGGTGACGCACATGGACCAGCACGCCTGGACCCTCGCGCACGCAGAAGCCTTCCGCTTCTTCGGCGGCGTCCCGCACCGCCTGGTGCCGGACAACCTTAAGACCGGGGTCGACAAGCCGGACCTCTACGACCCGAAGATCAACCGCTCCTATGCCGAACTCGCCACCTACTACGGCACGTTGGTGGACCCGGCCCGCGCATCGAAGCCGAAGGACAAGCCGCGGGTCGAGCGGCCCATGCCCTATGTTCGCGACTCGTTCTGGAGCGGTCGGACGTTCACCTCGCTGGAGCACATGCAGGCCGAGGCCCTTCTCTGGGCCACGAACGTTGCAGGTCAGCGTCAGTGCCGCCCGCTGGGCGGCGCGAAGCCGCTGTCCGTCTTCGAGGCGGTGGAGGCCACGGCCCTGCTGCCGCTGCCCGAGGAGCCGTTTGTGCTGGCCAGATGGTCACAGGCCACCGTCGGCCCTGACATCCACATCAAGGTCGGCCGCACGCTCTACTCGGTGCCTTGGAAGCTGATCGGCCGCCGTGTCGATGTCCGCTCCACCGCCACGATGGTGCAGGTCTTCCACGAGGGCGAGCTGGTCAAGACGCACACGGCACTTGAGCAGGGCAAACGCACGGACAAAAATGACTACCCGCCTGAAAAGATCGCCTTCCAGATGCGCACGCCGATCTGGTGCCGCGGCCAAGCCTCGCAGGTCGGGGACGCCTGCCGTCAGGTGATCGACCAACTGCTGGAGGTCAACGCCCTCTACCGGCTCCAGGCCGCCCAGGGCGTGCTCGGACTGCGCAAGAAGTACGGCGACGCCAGACTCGAAGCCGCCTGCGCGAAGGCGGTCGCGGTCGGTGATCCGTCCTACCGGACCGTCAAGGGCATCCTGGTCGCCGGCACCGAGACCGACCCGGAACCGGAGGCCGGCGACGCCGGAGCCGCGGCCTTCCTGCACGGCCCCGAGGGCCTGTTCGCCGCCACCGTCCCCCTGCAGATCCCCGGCGAGGTTCACGACGACCAGGGTCACGTCGACGCCGGCGCAGAGGAGGCCGGCCGGTGAGCGTGATGACCACCGCCCTGCGCGAGTCGCTGAAGACGCTGCGGCTGTCCGGCATGCTGGAAACCCTCGACGCCCGCCTCACCCAGGCCCAAAAGGGCGAGCTCGGACACCTCGACTTCCTCCAGGTCCTCTGCCAGGACGAGATCACCCGTCGCGAATCCGTCGCGCTCGAACGGCGCCTGCGCAGAGCGAAGTTCGAGCAGCAGGCCACACTGGAGGGCTTCGACTTCACCGCCTCCCCGAAGCTGCCCGCCGCCCAGATCCGCGACCTCGCGGCCCTGCGCTGGCTCCACTCCGGCGAGTCCGTCATCTTGTTCGGGCCCGTCGGGGTCGGGAAGACACACGTCGCCCAGGCCCTCGGCCACCAGGCCGTCCGCCAGGGCGCCAACGTCCGCTTCAGCAAGACCAGCCGCATCCTCAGCGAGCTCGCAGGCGGTCATGCGGACCGCACCTGGGACAAGCGCATGCGCGAACTCATCCGCCCTGACCTGCTGATCCTCGACGACTTCGCCATGCGCCAGCTGACCGCGTCCCAGGCCGATGACCTTTACGAACTCGTCTCCGAGCGGCAAGGACGCTCTCTGATCATCACGAGCAACCGGGCGCCCAGCGACTGGTATCCTCTCTTCCCGAACCCGGTCGTCGCCGAGTCACTGCTGGACCGGCTGATCAACGCCAGCCATCAGGTGATCATGAACGGCCCCAGCTACCGGCCCAACAAGCGGCCCAAGGACCCGACCGGCAAGCCGCCGACCGCCTAGGGTCCGGGCTGGTCGACGTTCCACTCCCTCGGCAGGGTCTCGTCACAGAAGACGCAGACGAAGTCCTCTTCGCGCACGATGTTGAGCTGCTGGCAGGAGAGGCAGCGCCGGAACACCACCTCGTGGGTGAAACCGGACGGGCGATCGATCCCGGCCTGGTCCAGGGCCTCGACGACGGCCGACCATGAGCTGACGTCCGGGCAGTAGCCGGTCGACTGATTGCTGACCTCGTCGACCGCCCACCGCCCGGACTCCTCGCGGAAGCTGATCTCACCAGCGCCCAGTACCGCTTCTCCACCAGCACACACCACGTGCTCACTGCGACGCGGCGCGAGACGCAGGACCCCAGCCTGATCGACAACGAAGGTGAAGGGCTGGGCCAACTCCTCCACCGTCCGAGCCGAAACCCACTCGTGGAAGTCCGCCGGCGACCGCATGCCCTGACCTTCGCCGTCCGGTCGGACGAGGCTCCTCAACTCGGCCGGTCCGACATAGCGATAGCTCCACCCGCGCATGGTCATACTCGCCAACCTAGACCCGACCGGGGCGAGGACCTGGGGAATTACGTGACCGTCGACAACCAGGCCGCCGAGCGGTGCGGGATGCGGCTGGAGAAGGCCCTGGTGGACCAGGGCTTCAAGGACGAAGTCCTGATCCGTGGCGCGTTGTTGGACATTGACGTCGAGGTCGTCCGCCGCAACCCGGCCGACCAGGGCAAAGGCTTCGTCCCGCGGCCGTGTCCCCCGCCGCGGTGTAGCCGATCACGGTCCGTCGCCTCCGCTTCGGAGCCGTCCGGTACGTGCCGCTGCAGTCCGTCGTGCGATCACCGCTGGTCCCAGCTCGGCGAGCCCCAACAGGGCCGCCGGCGAGGGCGATTCGGGCTACGACCTGCGGATTCCGCCAGCTTGATCGGCTACACCACTCGGCGGGACGCCATCCGTCCCGCAACCGAAAAGATGGATCGTGGAGCAGGTCAACGGCACGTTGATGCTGCACCGGCGTCTGGCCCGTGAGTACGACCACCGGCCCGACACGTCCGCCTCACGCGTCTACTGGGCCTCCATCGCGAACATGGCACGCCGCCTCACCACACCGAGTCCGGCCTGGCGCGACACCCTCGGGCTGGCTGCGTGAACATCCTCGAGTTCCTGGCAGGCCTCCAGACACAGCACGAGAGGGCCATGGCTCGGGCCGGTGAACTACGCGACCAGATCCAGCACTTGACCGCCGCCTTGGCCGAGACCGAAGCACGACTCACGGACCTGGCGACCACCCGGAAAGTCATCGCCGAACTCGCACCGGCCCAAGAAGACTCCGAAGCGCCCGAGACGAACAGCGTCTACCAGGCCATCGTGAACGCCTTCAACCAGCACCCCGACCAAGAGTTCCGAGCCCGGGAGCTGCACGCACTCCTCGGCATGCCCACCGACGAGGCATCCGTCAACATCACCCGCAGCCGTCTCGGACGCCTCCTCCGTCAAGGCTTCCTCACCCAGCCCGGACGAGGCCGCTACCAGAAACGGACTTAACGTCCACTCAGAGATCGACGAACTGCAACGAACCCGCCGATCTACGACTGAAAGGTCAGTAGGCCGAGTCGTCGCAGGGCACCGGGCGGCCAATCTCCTTCAGCCACATAGGCAGCAGGTCCAGTACAGCCACACCTGGCGCCCCTGGGCCTCCCGATCGTACGAATGACCGGTGCGAACCCAGACAGAACGGTAAGGATCCAGTACCGCCCGCACCTGATCGAGGGCTGCCTGCGGACCATCGGCCTGGACCTCAAGGGCCTGATCAACCAGCCGGACACCACCGATTCAACCTGAGTGATCGTGCATGCTGGAAGCGCGAAGTACTCCCATCATCGCAGTTCACAAGGCACTTCCCTGTTCCCGCCCCGATCGCAGACGGCGATCACGCGGTGGATCCAGACTGAGTAATGGACCCATCCGCGATTGATCTTGGTCGATGAGCGCGGGGATCGAGAACCACTTCGGCGCCACTTCCAGCACAAGGTGGCCGAAAATCTCTCACAGGAAATCCCTAAAGAGGCTTTTCTTTCTCACGGAAAGCGACATGCCGCTAGCGTACCCCCTACAGCGAAACAGCGAGGCGTAAGTCGGACTCGAAAGACATCGAGGGCAGACTCTATGCGCGCAACTCAGGCGTCCGCCGGCCCAAAGAAACGTACCGCCATCACATGCAGGAAAGGCATTCTCATGTCCGAGGTTCTCTGGGTCGGGACGACGGTTTCCATCCCGGTTCCCAGGCCAGATGATCGATTGTCGGCAGGGTGGGCCCGGGGGACTCGCGAAGGCGGTGCGAAGCCGGTTCCGTCACCGAGCGCACCGAGGCGGCGCCGGCGCTGCAGTAGGTGCCCCTGAGCAGCCGCCCTGTTTCCGCCCTGGCGGATTTCACAGATTTCGAATTCTCAGGTGAAGGCGGTTGCGTCAGGGACATCGGGAGTTTCCCCGTCAAGGTAGCACAGAATCTGGGATATGCCGGAAAATATCCAATCAGGAGATGGGAAGATCCATCGATGCAACACCCAAGCATGAGGGGTATTCCTGGATGCCCAGGAGAACGCCATCCGGCCCGGTGACGACATTGAGCGGACACAATGAAGGGCGCCGCCGACGCCGTACAGGCTGCCCGAGGGTGCGTGTGCCGGGAAGAACCGCACCCCCTCTGCCGTAGCCGTGTCACTACTTCCGTTCCTCCGTGATCATTTTGAGTTACCGTCCTATTTGGGTGGGAGAGACGAAATGGCGCACATCACCTTGTCCGGCTCGGCCGCGGCAAGTGTTCCGACCGTACGGTCCATGCCCGCGACCAGTGCCACGACGGCGCTCACGGTGACCGCGGGACAGGCACGGTTCCAGACCGTGGCCGAAGCCAACGGACGCGGCCCGGCATGCAGGAAGAGACCCATCGCGTCAGGAGGGCGTCACCAGAAGAAACTCCCAGATTGGTACACCGCACCGGGTCCGCACATCCACGCCGCGCGGCCTGTCCCGTCCGAAGTCCCGGCCCACATCGGGCAAGCCGACGACCGAACTCGCACGGCAGCGGACAGGAAGGACGCAGCGGCCTCGACCACCGCCTCCGGCCTCTCCATGGCCGCGCGCAGCCCCCAAGGCTCACACCGGTCTTTCGCCGGGTCCGATGCGCTCACCACCCACACCGACTTCTGGGCCGAGAACCGCGAACTCGCAGACATGGCCCGTCGGGCCGCAGCGTGCCGGATGGTGCGGTGCAGCGACATCGCTGCCGAGTACCGCCCTGCGCAAGCGGTCACGCCACCGGCACTCCCGTGGAAGGCGGCAGTTACGCCCGGCATCACCCGAACAGCAGGTTCACCGGGTGCGGAGCGTCTTGGGGCGCCGACGGGCACGGCACTGCAGGACAGCGATCACCGCTTGTGTACTCGTGCCTCGATACCTACAGCATCGGGGGGAACCTCATGCCACTGACGTCGTCCCGACGGCTCTCCTCCGCTGATGCCGACGCGCTGAGGACCGCAGGGCCCCACGCACTGGCGCACTTCGCGTCAGACTTGCCGCTCCGCGGTCGCGAACACGAAGTAGCACGCCTGTCCAAGATCCTTCAGCGCGTCGCCCTGTCACGAACGAGTGGCGAGATACGCATCCGCGGTCCCCGTGGCATCGGCAAGACCAGGTTGCTGCTCGAGGTGGAGAGAATGGCCGCCCGTTTGGGCTTCGATGTGCTTCGCACCGGACGGGATCATCGGCCACTGCACCTGCCAGGAGCTCCGGCGAACCACATCAGTGGGCGACCGCTGCTGATCACCCTGGACGATGCGAACGCATGGGACCCCGCGTTCCTCTCGGCGTCGGGTGCGGTCGCGTTGCCGGACTCCCGACCGCAGTTGCACGTGCTGACCTGCTACTCGGACAACGGAGTCCCCAACGGGGAATCATTCCGCCGTGGCGCTGCGAACACGCTCGACGTGAGCCTGGACCGCCTGCCCGAACAAGCCGTGTGCAAAGCGGTGGAAGACGTAGTGGGCACGGTTCCATGCGAGGCACTGATGTCCTTACTGGCCTGCGCCGACGGCGTACCGGCGACGTTCATGAGGCTCGTGCACGGTCTCATCCGGGACGGCCGGATAACCGCGGAGGGAAAGCTGGTCGAGTTCGCCTCGGACGAACTCCCTCGGTGTCTTCTCGACTTGGTGTCGGACACGGTCCTTCCCCTAGGGGAGCAGACGCGCGAGATGCTGGTGGCCGCCGCCGTACTGGGCCGGGAGAACAACGCTGAGGACGTCGCGCATCTCCTGGAGGTGCCCGTCGTGTCCCTGGTGGACGCCTTCGTCGAGGCGTCGAACGCACGCGTCCTGTCCGCCGACAGCGAGATGGTCGCCTTCCGTCACGAGCCCGTCCGTCGGGCGTTGCTCCAGGCGCTACCCATCAACATCAGGAAGGCCCTGCACCGTCAGGCAGCAGACATGCTGTTGCGACGAGGCGCTCCGGCGCTCTTGGCCGCGCGGCACCTGGCGGTCGGCGCACAGCAGGGCGACCCACAGGCGGTGGCCGTCATGGCTCGCGCGGCCGGAGAGATCGCGAGCAACTCGCCGCGGGACGCGCTCAAGTTCGCGACACTCGGCCTAGAGCTCGTCTCACCCGAGGACGAAGTCCGACCACTGCTCCTGAGCATCACCATGGAGGCCTACGTCCGCTTGGGTCTCCCCAACCGTGCCGTCGAGCTGACGTCGCAAGCACCACCGCAGCGGCCGAACCCGACGGCGCAGGCAAGGATCCGGTACTGGCTGTCAATCGCCCAGACGCTGAGCGGCCGTCCGCAGGAAGGTTCTGACACTGCCCGCAGTGTGCTCGCCGAACCCGGTGTTCCGGAGGATCTGCGCGGCGAGTTGGTTGCCTCCGAGCACTTCGGTGCCGCTCTGCAGGCGAAGCCCGCGACGGCGCCGGACGACACCCGGGATTCGGCCGCGTCCGTGGCAGTGCACGGACCGCGTTCAGGCGGTGACCTGGTTGTCCGGGCCATCGAGCAGTGGCGGCGGGGACAGGTGACGCAGGCGCTGCGCAGCTGCCGCGACGCCCTGCGGTGCGACTACGCCGGTTCCGGGTTCCACGTGGACGCCCGTGCCGTGCTCTTCGGGTTCCATGTGAATCTGCGGCAGCCCGCGGAAGCCCGTTCGGCTCTCGCCGAGTTGCCTCAGGCCTCCGCCTGGCGCGCCGACGGCATCGTGCGGATCCTCGGCGCCCGGTTGGCACTCGGCGAGGGAAACTACGACGACGCCCTTGCCGAAGCGGAGGCGGTGCTCGCGAACACCGGCACGGACTCACCGTTGTCCCGGTACGCGCTCACCGTCGTCGGCACGCTCTCCTTGTGGCGGGGCGCCTCGGCACGCCTGGCCGAGTACCAGGAGCGGCTGCGGGCCGTGGGGGCCTCATCGCCGTGGCGGTGGTCCGCGGCCGGCGCTTGGCTGGAAGCACAGATCGCGGCGGCGTTTGGCGACCGGGAAGCCCTGCTCGGAGCGCTGGACACGGTCGACGGCGACGAGGCGTCCCGCCTGGTATTGCTGATCGAAGAACCGGCTGCTGCCGCATGGCTTGCGCGTGCCCACATCAAGACGGACGCGCCGGAGCGGGCCATGGCCGTGTCAGACGCGATGCAGCGGCTCGCCAAGGCGAACGCCGAGGTCACAAGCATCACTGCGGCAGCCGCCCACGTGCGTGGGGTGTGCGAGGGGAACGTTGGCGCGCTGGAATCCGCGGTCGCGCTGCACCGGGACCTGTGGGCGCGCGCGTCCGCGACCGAGGACACGGGCACCCTGCTCACACGGAGCGACCGGGACCAGGCCATTCGCCATCTGGACGAGGCGGGCGCCGGCTACCGGGCGATTGGCGCTCAACGTGACGCGGCACGGATCCGCCACCGTTTGAGGGACCTCGGTGTGGTGAGGCGTCACTGGAAGCGCTCCACCTGCCCGCATACCGAGGGGACCAGGTTGACGGAAACCGAACGCAAAGTGGCCGAGTTGGTGGCGGACGGCCTGACCAATAGACAGGTGGCAAAAGCGATGTACGTCTCACCGCATACGATCGCCTTCCATCTGCGGCAGATCTACCGCAAACTTCGAATCCACTCGCGGGTGGAGCTCACGCGCTGGATCCACTCGGGGACACGGTAGGGACCACGGGGCGGCAGTCCCCCGGCTGCCGCCCCGAATCAAGGGGCCGTCCTGAGCAACCGCACGGTGGCGGGCCAGTTCGCCTCGGTCATCAGTGAGCTGCCCCACAGGTCTTCGAGCGGTGTCCGAGCAACCCGCTCGGCCAGGCCCTCCCGCACCCCCGCCAGGATTTCCTCAAGCACGTTCATCGGCGCCGCTCTCCATCGCCGTCTGCGGGCCCGGTACGTCGGCGACCGGGCGGTCGCCCAGGCGCAGCATGATCCGCTCGGGCCCGTGGAAGACCATATCGGGTGCGTAGCGGACCGGTTCGTCAGCCATGGTCATCGCGGGCAGCAGCTTCAAGAACCCGCGGATCCCGGTCGTAGCCTCCAGCCGGGAGAGGGGCGCGCCCAGGCAGTAGTGGATGCCGATGCCAAATCCGGCGTGGCGGCCGGTCTCCCTGCGCGGCCATATCTCGTCGGGTTCGGGGAACCTGCGGGGGTCGCGGTTGGCCGAACCAAGGACGAGGACAGCCTTGTCGCCACGGTGTATGGTGCGCCCGCCGACCTTCTCGTCCCGGTGCGCCCAGCGCGTCACCATCTGCACCGGGGCGTCATGGCGGACGAGTTCCTCGACCGCACCGGGCAGCAGGCCGGGGTCCGCGCGCAGTTCGTCGGCGAGAGCGGGCCGGGCGAGCAGGGCCAGCAATGACTTGCCGAGCAGGTTCGTCGTCGTTTCGTGCCCGGCCGTGAGCAGGTGAACGCAGGTGCCCACGATCTGTGGTTCGGTCAGCCCGTCGGGGGTGTGCACCAGCAGGGAGACCAGATCCTCGACGGGCCGTACACGCCGCTGCCCGATCAGGTCCCTGAAGTAGTCGGTGAGCAGCCGTGCGGCCACCTCCGCCCTCTGGTACGCGTCACGTGCACCGCCGACACGTGCAGAGCTGGCGTGCTGGATGTCGAGGGCGCGGGCGCGCAACCAACGGTGGTCCCATGCGGGCGCTCCGAGGAGTTCGGAGACGACCAGGATCGGGAAGGGCGCGGCGAACTCCTCCACGAAGTCGACGACAGGCCTGGCACCCATCCCGTCCAGGAGTCCGTCGGCGACGGCGGCGACGGCGGGCCCCAGCCGGCGTACGACGCGCGGGGAGAACGCGGCGGAGAGCACGCCACGCAGCCGGGTATGGCGCGGTGGGTCCATGAAGACAAGCCAGTTGGACGCCAGTTGGCGCAGTGCCCGGTACTCCTCGGGGATCGGGACCGGCGCACGCGGCGCTACGCCCTGCGCGGACGCCGGGGCTCGCAGGAAGTACTGGCTCGACAGGACAGCCGTGACGTCCTCGTGGCTGAAGATATACCAGGTGCTGATGCCGCTGTCGGAGGTGGTGCCCAGGTGGACCGGGTCGTACTCGCGGTAGCGTCGGTACACCGGATACGGGTCGGCCGTGTCCTGCGGCGTCCAGCCGGAGATGTCGAAGGGCGGGAGGACCGGGGAGGTCACGGGTGCACCGCCCCTCGGACCAGGTCAGCGAGGTTCTCGGGCGAGGAGGGGGGAGCGTCTCCCCGCCAGGCCACATGCCCGTCGGGGCGCACGAGCACCAGGCGGGAGCCATACGCCTCGGTGGCCTCGGGATGCTCGAGGGTCGTCGTGCTGAAGGGGACACCTCGGTCGACGAACGCCCGTTCGATCTTCTCCCTGCCGTCGGCGCGGCCGAGGGCGAGCAGTCGAAAGCCCGTGCCGAACAGGTCCAGCGTTGAGGTCTGCGGACCCAGCCAGACGTGCGGGGCACGGCGGCCCGGCGCCGCGGCCTCGGGCCACCGCGACGCGTCGTCCCTGGTCTCCTTGGCGATGAGCGGCGAGCGGTAGCGGAAGCTGAGGTGCACGTCCGGCGCGTCGAACTCGCGGGCTGCGCCCTCGCGTTCCATGGCCTCGGCGAGCGTCGCGCGGGCCCGGCGGCCAACCGGGGTCTCGGCGTCCAGCTCGGCGGGCAGTTCCCTTCGGGCCGTACGCGTCAGGTTGGTGTTGGCCTCCTCCAGGTTCCGCAGGGCGATCGGGCGGCGTTCGATGTCGTAGGAGTCGAGCAGCCCCGGGCCCGCCCACCCGGCCAGCTCCGCGTCGAGCTTCCAGCCCAGGTCCGCGGCGTCGGCGATACCGGTGTTGAGGCCGAAGCCGCCCGAGGGCGACAGTGTGTGGGCCGCGTCCCCGGCGAGGAACACCCGGCCTGCCCGGTACCGGTCGGCGACGCGTTGGGTCAGATACCACTTGCCGTCGGACACGATCTCCACCGGGGTCGGAAAGGCGATCGCGCGCGCGAGTAAATCGGGCGCGCTCTCGGCGTTCCCGGAGGCCTCCTCGCCGCCCACGACCAGGTTGTAGAGTCCGTCGCCATCCAGCGCTCGCATCGGGTATCGCATCGCTGGGGGGATGAGAAGGAAGTGGACCATGGCGGGCCGGTGCCCGCGTGCCTCCAGGTCCGCACGCAGCCGCGGTGCACGGAAGAGGATATTGCGGAACACCTGGGGGGCGTACCGGTCGGGCGCGTCGATGCCACAGGCCTTGCGCACCGGCGAGGAGGCACCGTCGCAGGCGATCAAATAACGGGTCCTGACCGTGTGGGTGGTGCCCCGGGCGAGGTCGTCCACCATGACCGAGACGTGGTCATCGGTCTGCGTCCACTCCCGCACCCGGTGGTGGATCCAGAGGGGGCCGTCGGGGTGGGTGCCCAGGGCTTCCATCAGCAATGGGTTCAGCCAGTGCGCTGGGCAGATTCGCTCGTGCTCCGGTGAGTGAGCAGAGGGGGGGCGGTCCCCGGCGGTTCCGCGCGACACGCGCAGGACTTCGTGTCCACCGACTTGTGTCGCCCAGGTCACGTCGAGCAAGTGGTCGTCGGGCCAGCCGGCGGTGCGGATCCGGGGGGCGATTCCCCAGAGCCGGAACAGCTCCATAGAGCGCGGGCCGATGGTGCTCACCTTGGAGTGGGCGACCGAGCCGTCCGTGGCCTCGGCAAGGACGCAGTCCACGCCCCGTGAGCGCAGGTCCAGCGCCAAGGCCATGCCGACCGGTCCTCCGCCCACGATCAGGACGTCCGTCTCGTACCTGCTCACGCGGACTTGCCCTCCTCACACAGGGCAGGCGCATCCGCGGGCCGAGCCGGAACCTCGTACCAGCAGATCTCGTGGACCGCGTCGACGGCGGACTCGATGGCACCTTCGATCCACGCGGGCATCGTCGAGCAGTGCTCACCCGCGAAGAACAGGCGACCTTGGGGACGGGCGGCCGCCTGGCGCTGGGTCTCCTGCTCTTCCTGGTTCTGGCGCCATCGCACGGTGGCCGCGCCACGGCTCCACCTGTCCTCGCCCCACACCTGCTCCACAGTGCCCAGCACCATTCCGGGACGGCACAGCTGTGGGTGCATCGCGGAGACGTCGGCGAGCACCTCGGCGGCCCGGTCCCCGTCGCCCATCGCGCTGAGTGCCTGCGCGTCCGCGCCTATCGTGTAGCTCGCCAGCAGCACGGCACCCAGCGCCGGGTCGCCTTCCTCCGGCAGGTAGTACGTCTGCCGGGCTACACCACCGGTGTAGGAGGCACCGCTGGCGATGCCGTCCGCCTCCCAGAAGGGTTCCCGGCAGTGGAACGCGATCTTCGTCGCGGGCCAGTACTCGGTGTTCCGTATAGTGTCCAGTTTGTCCTCGTCGAAACCGGTCAGCGGCATATGGCGAAGCACCGTCAGTGGAAGGGTGCAGAGCACGTGGTCGCAGTTCCACTCCACGGTCTGGACGCCGTTGTGGACATGTACGGCGACGCCGTCGTCGCGTACCTCGATGCCTCGCACCTCGTGGCCGAGCCGGACCGGGCCCTGGATCCTGGCGGCCAGCGCCCTCGCAAGGGTGTCCATGCCGCCCTGCAGCCGCACTAGGGTGCCGCTCGTCTCATTGAGGACGTCGTCGAGGAACCGGTGTGCCGACGCGCCGCAGGCGTCACGCAGGTGCGGGTGGTCGGCGAAGACCGAGTGGAGTTCGAACCGGTTCCTCTTCGTCCCGCACAGATAGGGGCCGAGATCGATGCGCTCGACGGCGTCCAGTAGCGCCGTGCTGAGGACGTCATCGAGGCCCGCGCGGAATTCCCGGGGCGCGATGGCGTCCATGCTCGCCTTCAGCCACGCCCCGAACAACAGGGTGCGCTCCGTGTACGTGTGCTCGCCCAGCCTTCGGCCGAACTCGCGTACCAGGTGGTCGGGAACGTCCCGGACCCGAGTATGTCCGCCCGCTACGGCTATGTAGGCGCCGTCGTCGGAGTACAAGGTCCGAAACTCCCGGACACGGTCGAGCAGGCCAAGCTTGGCGATGTAGTTCAGCGTCCGTTGGTGCGTGACGGGAATGCGCATGGCGCCCAGCTCCGCCAAGGGGCTGCCTTGTTCCTGGGGGAGAAACCGGTGCGTCCGGATCCGGCCACCGACGTCCCGGCTTCCTTCCAGGATCTCGACGTCGCACTGCCCGAGGCGCTCGAGCTCGTAGGCGGCCACGAGCCCGGCAATGCCCGCGCCCAAGACGGTGACGCGCTTGCGTTCGCCTGAGGTCCGGTTGTGCCGGTGAGAAGGACTCTGCCACATTGCTTCTTCCTTGTCTCTCGGTGTTCGCGCGTCCGGGACCGTCAGCAGGCGCCTCGGACCTTCGCTGCGAGCGTGCTTGCGTCGGCCGGCCATGTGTCGCCCCGCCAGGCCACGTGCCCGTCCGGCCGGACAAGCACGAAAGCGCGTTCATAGAGCCTGGCGATCTCCGGATCGGCGCACACGGTGATGCGCAACGGGACGTGGTGGGCAGCGAACGCACGCTCGAACTCGTCCCGTCCCTCCGGGCGCGCGAAGCACAGCAGGGAGAACGTCCGGCCGAAGAGATCGAGCGTGGAGGTACCCGGACTCAACCACGCGTGCGGGGCACGGCAACCGGGCGCCGCCCTGGGGCCAGGGCGTCGGGGCCCGACGGTCTCCGGGCGCTCAGGCCGGTCGGGGACGATGAGCGGGGACGTGTAGCGGAACCCGAGGTGCACCTCGGGCGCGTCGAATTCCCGCACCGCCCCCTCACGCGCCAGCAGTTCGGCCGTGGCAGCCCAGGCCGCCGGTGCCCCCGCCGGGTCGGGGGCACGGACCAGTGTCCGCAGCAGGTGGGCGTCGGCCTCCTGGAGGGCTTCGAGGGCGACGGCGGACCGCTCGATGCCGTAACTGTCCAGCAACTGAGGTCCGGCCCAGCCCTTGAGTTCGGCCGCGAGTTTCCAGGCGACGTCCGCGGCCCCGCAGATACCGGTGTTCACGCCGAACCCGCCCGCAGGGGGGAGGGTGTGCGCCGCGTCTCCGACTAGGAAGACCCGCTCCGCGGCTCGGAACCGGTCGGCGACGAAGGGGCGCAGTGTCCAGCGGCGGTCGGCCACCACCTCGAACGGCGTGTCCACGGCAAGTACGCCGCGGACCAGCGCCCTCGCATCGGCGGATTCGCGTGGGCCGTCGTCCGTGTCCGTCGTCAGCCGGTACAGACCACGGCCGTCCATCGCGCGGACGTGGAAGCGCGAGGCCAGCGAGCCCATCAGCACGTAGCAGAGCGCCATGCGTTCGCCGAGAAGGGCTTTGAGTTCGGGGGCGCGGAAGAAGATGTGCCGTAGGCGCCGTGTGCCGCAACGGGCTGGTGCCGCCACCCGGCAGACGGCGCGTACCGCGGAGGACGTGCCGTCGCACGCCACGAGAAAGCGTGCGCGAACGGTGGATACCTGCCCGCTGCCGAGGTCACGGACCGCGGCGGTGACCCCGTCCCCGTCCAGGCGGAATCCTTCCATGCGGCAGTGCACGCGGAGCGGCCCGTGCGGATGCACACCGACGGCCCGGGCCAACAGGGGCATCAGCCGGTCCTGCGGACAGACCGCGTCCGGTTCCGGTGTGTGAGCGAAGGGGGGACGCACAGCGGGGGTGCCGCGACGCAGGCGCAGCAGCTCGTGGCCGCCAACGAGCGACACCCAGGCGATGTCGAGCGGGTGGTCCCGGGCCAGCCCCACCGTGCGGATCGCGTCCGCGAGACCGTGGCGCCGGAAGATTTCCATGGACCGCGGACCCAGAGTGCTCACGGTCGGTGGTGCGGAGCAGGGGCCGCCCGCATCCACGAGGATGAAGTCAACTCCCCGCCAGCCTAGTTCGAGGGCCGTCACCATTCCCGCCGGCCCCCCGCCCACGATCAAAACGTCCGCATCATCGGTGTGGTTCATTCGGTCTCGATCTCTTCGCAGGGCGCTCCGTCGCCGCCCCAGTATTGAGAGCGGGCCCAGGGTGCACATCCCCTGATCGAACGGCGGAGCCGGTCCGGCCGCCGGTCGAGCGACCGGCCGGGCAGCCTCCCCGATCGGCCCGCCCTGCACCTCGGAGCGGGCGGCCGAGAGACGCCCGTCCGCTCCTATGCGTGGTGTCACGCCGGCAACTGCACACCGATCACACCACTGAGCCAGTCGAGGGTCCCGCCCACCGCAACCCGCAGAAGTCACCATGAAGCGGCCCCACCGATCGTTACGGACGCCTCTCACGCCCCACATCCCACGGGGCACCACCAGATTGAGTGGTTTCTGGCCGCAGGCGACAGCGTTCGGACCGGCTGACGACACCAAGCTTGACGGTCCTTGGGCTCAGCCCTTCCTACGCCGCTCTCCACGACCGCAGCATGCTGCTCGGCGGGTGAGTCCGCCCTACGGACAAGCGACACGAGAGATGACGGAAGGCGACCGTGGCACACGTGCTGATCGCAACCACCCCGGCCGACGGCCACGTCAACCCGCTGCTCCTCGTCGCGCGGCACCTCACCCGACGCGGACACAAGGTGCGCTGGTACACCGGCCGGGCCTACCACGACAAGGTGGCCTCGACCGGTGCCGTGCCCGAGCTGATGCGGACCGCCTACGACTTCGGCGGCCTGAGCAAGGAGGAAGCCTTTCCGCATCATGCGGGGCTGACCGGACTGGCCAACTTCCGGGCGGGTATGCAGGACGTCTTCTACGGCAATGCCGTGGGCCAGATGAAGGACCTCCTCACGGTCCTTTCCCGATTCCCGGCCGACGTGATCGTCTCTGACGACATGTGCTACGGCGCGTGCTTCGCCAGTGAGTACACGGGGATCTCGCAGGTCTGGATAGGCAACTCCGTCTACATCCTCGGCAGCCGTGACACGGCTCCGCTGGGCTACGGCCTCGCACCGTCCTCGTCACGGCTCGGCCGGCTTCGCAACCGGCTGCTCGCGCTGACCGGGGATCACCTGACGCTACGTTCGCTGCGCAAGCACGCTGACACCGTGCGGGCCGAAGCGGGACTTCGTAGGATGGACGCTCACGCCATGGAGAACATCGCGCGCAGGCCCGACATGTATCTCGTCGGTACCATCGAGGCGTTCGAGTTTCCCCGCTGCGATCTCCTCAAAGGCACCCACTTCGTGGGCCCGCTCGGTCTGGCGCCGCCGGACACCGCCTTCCGGCCGCCTGCCTGGAAGGACGAGCTCGGCCACGGGCGGAAGGCCGTGCTCGTCACCCAGGGCACGGTCGCCAATGACGTGGAACGGCTTCTCGTGCCGACCATCCGGGCATTGGCGGACATGCCGATGCTCGTCGTGGTGACAACGGGCAACCATCAGCTGGACACCGCTACCACGGGGTCACTGCCGGACAACACGCGGGTGGAACGGTTCGTGCCCTACCACTGGCTTCTGCCGCACATCGACGTGATGGTGACGAACGGCGGTTTCAACGGTGTCAACGCAGCGCTCGCGGCCGGTGTGCCGCTCGTCGTCGCAGGGGCGAGCGAGGAGAAGGCCGATGTGGCCGCTCGCGTGAAGTGGACGGGCGCGGGAATCACGCTCGGTCGTCGGCCCCCCACCTCAAAGCGTATTCGGGGTGCGGTCGGTGCCGTCCTCTCCGAGTCCCGCTACCGCGAGGCTGCGGCACGTCTACGGGAGGAGCACCTGGGCCACGACGGGCCACGACGGGCTGCCGAGCTGATCGAAGAACTGATCGACACCTCACCCGACTTCGGGTCGGCAATTCCACCCACTGGAGGCGAGTTGTGAAGGCCGAAAAGCTGCTGGACGCGCCATGCGTCGACATGCCGACCGTTCCGGTCTCCGTCGACTGCATGCCGAGCCTGGCGGCAGCAGGGCGAGCGGCGCCGATCGTCAAGGTCGACTACTACGGCGGGACGGCCTGGTCGGTCTGCGACATCGATCTCGCCCGTGCCGCCCTGACCGACCGAAGACTGAGCAAGGACATCGAGCTCATGCCCGAGTGGATGCGGGTCCCGGGCGTCATGCTCGGCTCGCAACCGCGCGCCGAAGTGGCCCGCACCATGGTGATGAGCGAGGGACCTGAGCACACCAGAATCAGGCGGCTCCACACACAGGTCTTCACCCCGCGCAATGTGGCGAGGTGGGGTGAGCGGCTTTCCGCCCTCGCGGAGAAGCTGCTGGACGAGCTCGCCGCCGAGGTCACCGCGGACGGCGAGGTGAACCTGGTCGAGCGCTACACCTATCCGCTTCCCCTGGGCTTCTTCTGCGAGATGCTCGGTTTGCGGTCACAGATGCACGCCGCGCTACGCCGGGCCACCGACGACATCATCTATTCACCGCACCAGCCCGTGCGGGTGGGTGGTGTCGCCACGCTTGCCCGGGCGGTGGCCGAATGGGCCGGTGATCCGTGCTCGCTGGACGACGGACTGATCACCGGGCTGCTCGAAGCCGTCGACGGTGACGAGGCGATCACCCCCAACGAGGTCGTGACGTGGACGGTAGGCCTGGTGATGGCCGGATACGAGTCGACAGCCAGCCTGATCTCCTCAGCGATCATGGAGGCGTTGCGCGCACCCGTCGGCTCCCGCCCGCGCACCGAGGCGGAGATCGGTGCGTGGATCGAGGAGACTCTGCGCATTCACCCGCCCTTTCCGCATGCCACTTGGCGCTTCGCTACAGAGGACATCGGTCTTGGCGGCTATCTCATCCCCCAGGGCGCCCCTGTGCAGATCAACGTGGCGGCAGCGAACCGCTGCCCGCACGGGCAATCCGCATCGGAGTTCAGCCCGGGCGAAGCCCGCAACCACATCAGCTTCGGCTTGGGGCACCACTACTGCCTGGGAGCGCCGATGGCCCGGCTGGAGGCGAGGATCGCTCTGAACGCCTTCCTGGCTCGTTTCCCTGAAGCCCGGCTGAGCGAGACCACCGAGGTGCAGTGGCAGTCCGAATGGATGACTCGGCGCATCAGTCATCTGCCCGTCGTACTCGACGCCGCCTGCTCGTCCTCCCCTGCTCACGGAAGGTCCGAGGCACGTGACTGAGACATCGATCGCATCCGTACTCGCCATCACGGTGCAACCCGACCCGACGAAGTACGCCGCCACCGCGCCGTGTGGAGCGGCGCGGATCGCCGGCATCGTGCTCACCGAAGTGGCCGGACCGACGCGCGTGCTCTCCGGACCGGACGACAAGGTGCCGGTCCAGCGGAACATCTGTACGCTCCGCAACAGGCCAGGGCGCTGCACGGCGCCCAGGACGGCACCGGGTTCCTCGCCTCCCTTGCGGTGGCCTTCGGGCCGTTGGACAACGTCATCGGCGGCGGCATCCTCCTGAAGCACCACGTCCTCACGTCATTCACCGCTCTGTTCCCGAACCTGCGGGCCGGCGGCCCTTCGTGATCGAGGGCGTGGGCCGTCTCCCACTGGCCGGGCTGGATCGACAGCAGCAGCCTCAACTCCCCTACCACCCAGCCAGGTTCGCGAATTCCCTGCCCGACGGCCTCATCCACCTGCAGCCCGTGCCGGATGCCGAGTACGAGCCCACCGTCACCGACCGGACCGTCTGGGGCGTCCACATGCAGCACCACATCGCGTTCATCAAGAAGGGAGTGTCAACACCGAGCGTGGGATCCCCGCATGGGGGACGTTCGCAGAGTCGGCGCTCTTTCTCTGACGAAAAGACGAATATGACACGGATACCTTCTCTCCCTGAATTCCCCTTCGTCGAGTCGGGCGCGCTCGACACGGACACTCTCGGCGTCGAGATGCTGGACCGCGCCCCGGTGGCGCGCGCGCGGACGCGGGACGGCACTGAAATCTGGGTCGCCCTGAGCAACGACGTCGCACGCCAGGTTGTCACCGACCCCCGTTTCAGCAGACGGGCGGCAGTAGATCCGGACGGCCGCCAGATCGGCAACGCGGTGCCCGATCTGCTGATCAGCATGGACGGCGAGGAGCACGCGCACGTGCGGCGCCTGTTCGCCAAGGCGTTCACACCGCGCATGGTGGAACGGATGCGCCCGTGGATAGCAGACTTGGTCGGCGAACTGCTCGACGCGATGGAGAGGAAGGGACCGCCTCTCGACCTGGTTGAGTACGTCACCGCCCCCCTGCCGGTCACCGTGATCTGCCAGCTCCTCGGCGTGCCGTATGACGACCGGGACCAGTTCATGGAGTGGACCGACCGGATGCTCGGCGACACCGGATTCACCCGCGAGGAGATCGCCGAAGGCATCGGCAACCTTCAGCGCTACATGCAGCAACTCGTCGAGCGCAAGCGACGCGAACCCGGCGACGACCTCACCACCGAACTCATCGGCGTCTCCGAGCAGGGCGACCGCCTGACCGAGGACCAGTTGGTCAAGAACCTCTTCCTCATGCTGGGTGCCGGCCACGACACCACGCTCAAGCAGCTGTCGAACTCTCTCCTGCTCCTGCTGACACGCCGGGAGGAGTACGTCCGGCTGGTCGGGTGCCCCGAGCTGATCCCCAATGCGGTCGAGGAACTGCTGCGCTTCCTGCTGCTGTCCCCGTCGGGGCTGCCCGTGCGGGTGGCTGTGGAGGATGTCGATCTGGGCGGACAAACGATACGTGCCGGTGAGACGGTCGCGGTGCTCCATCATGTGGCCAATCGCGACCCTGGGTTGTACACGTGCCCGAACGACCTGGACCTCGGTCGGTCTGACGCGGTCAAGCACATGTCGTTCGGAGCAGGTCCACACTTCTGTCTAGGGGCTCCGCTGGCGCGACTCGAGCTGCAAACGGCACTGCTGCAGCTGACCCAGCGTGTTCCGACGCTTCGACTGGCGGTGCCGCCTGCGGAAGTGGAGTGGAAGGAGGGCGGTCTGCAGCGCGGGCCGCGGATCCTTCCCGTCGAATGGTGATGGGCCTGCGGGCGTCACCGAAGGGTACTGAGGATGACCGAGCTTCCCCTCTGCCTGTTCGCGCTGGCCGAAGCCGATGAACACGACCCGGCCGCGGTGGCATCGAGCGAATGCCCCGGTGGTTCGGACCCTGACGCAGCAGGCAAGGAGGTCCGCCTCGTCCTGACCTGCGAGTCCGCCCGGCAGGCGGTCGGCGCCCGCGACTGAGCACGCCGGCCGGCTTCGACGAGGGAGCGCCACGGACCACCGCCGCCCAGGCCACCCCGTGCTTGACCATCCGTGTGGACGGGTAGCACGCACGCGCTCACGCAGGCACATGACGAACACACTCAATCAGGGCACCGCTCGCCCGCGTTGTGCCGCAAGAAGCTCCGGGTGTCCTGATCGCGCACTTCCCCGGATCCGCATGGCGGTGCCGTGGGAGGAACTGAGTTGCAGCGGGACAGCCTTCTGCGCCGTCCCATGACCATCCCTCTCGAGTGGTGATCAAGAACGTGTCCCTCGCAGCGAGAACAAGGAGATACTGATGACTGAATCACAAAAGGGCGTGTTCGACGGCGTCTTCGACAAGGTCGCAGACAAGTACGACACCGAGGGAGTCGTCTTTTTCAGGCCGCTTGCCCTGCGGTTGATCGAGCATCTCGGCGTCCAGCCGGGAGCCAGGGTGCTCGATGTCGGGTGCGGACGCGGAGCCGTGACGTTTCCGCTTGCTGAAGCGGTTGGAGCCAGCGGGTCGGTGGTCGGCATCGACCTGTCACAGGGGATGATTGATGCGATCGCGGCCGACGTGACGTCCTCCGGGCTCGGCACCATCAACGTGCTGCAGATGGACGGCACGAACCCCCACTTCCCGCCCGGTGACTTCGACGCGATCACCGGCAGTATGAGCATCGTGATGATGCCGGACCTGCCCACGGCATTCGGCAACTACCGCACGCTCCTTCGACCGGGCGGACGTCTCGCGTTCACCGCCCCGGACACCCGCAACCAGACAGGGGCCTGGCGCACGGGTCCGGTCGACATCGGCCGGCTCGCTGCGGAGATCCCGTCCGCCGTCATGGCCAGTCACCCGATGCTCGCCAGACTCGTCGAGGGCAACCTTCTCGACCTGTCCAGCATCCCGGGGATGCTGGAGAAGGAGGGGTTCGTCGATATAGAGGAGCACCGCGAAGAGGTGCGCGTCGTCGGGAACTCCCCGGAAGGAGTCGTCCGCTGGACCCAGCAGCACGGCATGCGCGCCGTATGGGACGCCGTGCCGGGGGAGCGCAGGGCGTCCCTGGAGCAGGAACTCATCGACGAAGCGACCCGGGAAGCAGACAGCGAGGGCCGGGTGACCTTCGGTTTTCCGGTGGCGTACGTCCTGGCACGGACCGCAAAGCAGCACGACTGAGTGCCCGTCGGCGCCGAATGCGGCCCGCCGCCGGGCAGCGGCGGGCGCAGACGCGTCGGCGGCGTCCGCCACGAGGAGGGCGAAAGGTGAAGGCCCTCTTGCCGGCCCGGCCCCGGCGCTTCCCCCTCTTCCTCCCGGTTGAGCCGGTGACTCCTGCCGACATGCGCGGGACCGGCTTCGCCAACGACCCCGAGTATCTGGAGGTGGCCTGGTGACTCAGGAGAAGGCGCCGCGCGTGCAGGTGAAGCGCGATGCGTGCATCGGAGCAGGTCTGTGCGCGGTGACGGCTCCTGCGGTGTTCGACCAGTCGGAGGACACCGGCCTCGTCGTCCTCCTCGACGCCACGCCGGGCGTACAGCACCTCACGAGCCTTCGGCAGGCCGTGGCCAGCTGCCCGGCTCACGCCCTGGGCCTGGAGGAGTGACCATCCCGTTGACCCGGAAACCACTCGCGGCCACGGCGGAGACAGCGTCAGCCGTCGCGGCCGGTACCTTGCGGCCGCTGTTCGGAGGCGCCCGAAGAAGGCGAACGCGGCCGGACGGTGCGATACCGGTTCAGCCGAGCGTGGGCCCCTCAAGCTCCCTGCATCGTTCGTAGTCGGGCAGCAGTCCCCGTTCGCGTGCCTCGGCCAGCGTGATCGCGGCACTGTCCCGCTCGGACATCACGGGCTCGATGTCCGCGGGAAACGACAGTCCCAACTCGGGATCGAAGACGGAGATGGCACGCTCGGCCTCAGGCACGTAGCTTGTGGACAGCATGTAAGATATGACGGTTTCATCACGCAGTGCGATGAATGCGTGGCCCACTCCGCAGGGGATGTAGACGGCCCGGAACTCTCGCCGGTTCATCGCCACCGCCTGCCAGCAGCCGAAGGTAGGCGATCCGATCCTGAGGTCGACCACGATGTCCAGTGCCTCGCCGGCCGCGCAGTACACGTACTTCGCGGCGCCGGGCGGGACCGCCGTGTAGTGGATCCCCCGGATCACTCCACGACGGGACACGCTGTGGTTGGTCTGCGCGACGGTGAACAGCGGCCCGCCACGGGCCGCTGCGAACACTGCTTCCTGGAAGGTCGTGACGAACAGGCCCCGCTCGTCGACGAACGCGGAAGCGCGGAACTCGAGGGCTCCCTCGACGGCGAGCTTGCATGCTTCCATGATTCCTCCGGTGGTCCTGCCCGCCTGACCGGGCCCTGCCGTCAATGCTGCCTCCCCCGGCACAGCCGGCCGGCCGGTTCCTCGAGACCCGTGCGTTCGTGCGGGGTGCAGTGGTCTGCGGCACGCCCGGTGGACCGCTCACGCAGTCGCCGCCCCCCACGGCGGACGCCCACTGGGGGATGCGGAGCGCGCAGGAGCTCTCGAAGAATGGGCGGCATGGCGGTCCCGACTGACACAGGGCCGCGTGCCCATCGTTGCCAAGGCGCACGTCCGCGGACGGACGAACCCAGGGAGCTGCCGAGCGTGAGCGTCTTCGAACTGCCGCGGTTGCACTTCCGCGGAACAGCGACAACCCATCTCCCCACCGGTCCGCACAGCGGCCTGGTCGATCTGGCGACCAACACGGCGCTCACGGCCGACGGTCGGCCGTTCCCGGTCGACCGACCACCCACCGAGTACCACGACTACCTGGACCGGCTCGGCCCGAGGTTCGACGCACAGGGCCGCATCACACCGGACGGGCCGTTCAGCGCAGCCCGGGGGGAGAACTTCGCGGGCAGCGGCCACTTCTCGGTCGACGCGCGCATCATCAGTGTGGAGACCAGTCCCGGACGCGTCGACGTCAGCGATCCGGTGACCGGGCGGTTCGTCGACATGTGGGGGCACTACAACGAATACCTCGCCAGCACGGTCAACCGGGCGCGGGTGTTCGACGTGGACCCCGCCTCGGAATGGACGACGACACTCATGGTCGGTCAGTCCTGCTTCGGCCGGGACGGGCGCTCCCACGACACCGGCTACATGGCCAGCGGTTCGGTTCACGGCTTCCACCCCCCGCGCTGGCACAACTTCCGGCACGTCCGGGCGTTCGAGGAGCATGCCCTGGCGAAGCGGCTGCGCCGCTCCGTCGTGCACCAGTTCGTGATGTCCGCGGACGACGACCTGACGTGGTACGACCAGGCGGACGCCTCACCCGCCGTACGGCGGCTGCGCGATGTCGTGGCGTCGGACGCGTGCTCCGGTCTCGTCGTCCAGTTCGCGCTGAGCGACATGGCGCCGCCGCAGGCACCCGACCGCCCCGGCCGGTGGCACATCCGCGGGACGATCGCTCCCTGGCGACCGGACGAGCTCGCGACCTACCCAGCGGGGCGGCTGCTCGTACCGCACCGGGTCGACGGGGGTGTGCGGGCGGACAGCCCGCACACCATGACCGTCGACCTGACAGGCGGGCACGCCATCTTCAACATGATCACCGCTGTGCCCTCGCTGCGCCGTGACGACCCCTGCGAACCACCCGCGCTGGTCGACCTCGGCGACCTGGAGCTGCGCACCGCCGGCACCGGGCGGCTGGTGGCCCGGTTGCCCAGGGAGGCGTACCTCGACAAGGGCTACCACCTGACCAGCGGCATCGTCATGGTGCCAGGTGAGACCGGGGCCGAGGCCATGCGTGCGGAGGCGCTCTGCCTGGTCTCCGCGGGCCACCGCAGCGGGGAGCCGTGGCTGCGCGAGCGGGAGATCAATGTCCAGACCGACGAGGCGAGCCTCATCGTGGAACACCCCCGCGGCCCCGACGACCGCGACCACGACGTCGAGGTCGCGGTCCGGTCCTACGTACGGGGGCGTCCTGCGCCCGTCCAGCGGATCGTGGTCAGGCAGTTCTTCAACCCCGCGGCCCTTCCCCGCGACGAGGCCGCGCGCTCCGCCGGGGCGCGGTGCGGCGACGTCTCGGTCGCACGTCTGCGCCCGGGCCGGCTCGGGAAGCCCGGTACCTGGTCGGATACCTGCGTCATCGACACCGGCCCCGCGGGCCGCGGGTGGCTGACCCTCCGCGGAGCGCGCGCTGGCACCGCCCGCGTCCTGCTGTCCACCGGCCCGGACGACCTGCCCTGCGACCCCGAGCAGACCGGCTCTGCCGCCATCGGTTACGACCACGACGACGCCCTCGGGTTCTGGCCCGGCGCCGGGCACCTCTCGCTGCGCGTGCTGCCCGACGACTGGCATCTGGCCGACGCGCAGCACCGGGACGTGACGTTCCAGCACATCTACGCGGAAGTCTTCGCCTACTACGAGCAGGTGTACTCGTTCATGAAGACGGAGGTCTTCGCGCTGGCGGACCAGTGCCGGGCGGAGACGTACGCCCAGCTGATCTGGCAGATGTGTGACCCGCACAACAAGGGTAAAACATACTACATGCCGCCCACCCGTGACCTGACCCACCCCCAGTCGGCCTTGCTGCTGGATTTCCTGCGGACCCAACAGCAACCGCACGAAGTGACGCGGGTCCTACCGTCGTCCCACCGGCCGGGCGGGGGAATGGACAGCCGGGGCGAACTGGTCACCGCGTTGCGCCAGGCGGTCACCCTCGAACTGGCCGTGATGCTGCAGTATTTGTACGCGGCATACTCCGTTCCCACCCACGGTACTGCCCTGGAGTACGTGCGGCAGGAACTGTGGACACCGGAGCAGCTCCGGCTCGTCTGCGGGGACGGCGGCAAGACGACGGACGGCGGGTTCCGGGGAACGCTCCTCGCGGTCGCCCGCGAGGAGATGATCCACTTCCTGCTCGCCAACAACATCCTCACGGCGATCGGTGAGCCCTTCTTCATCCCGGTCATCGACTTCGGGACGCTCAACGGCGAGTTGAGCGTGCCACTGGACTTCTGCCTGGAGGCACTGGACCGGGCCAGTATCGAGCGGTTCCTCGTGATCGAGCAGCCGGACGACCTCGTGGGCGAGGTACGTCGCGGCGGCCTGGCGCCGGTGCCGGCCGCTCGTGCGGGGGTGGGCTACGGCTCGATCAGCGAGTTGTACGGAAACATCCGGGAAGGACTGCAGCGCGTCCCGGACCTCTTCCTCGTCGACCGCGGCAGCGGAGGCGGTGAGCACCACCTCTTCCTGCGCGAGTCGATCAACCGCCGGCACCCCGACTACCAGCTTCAGGTGGACGACCTGCGCAGCGCGCTGTTCGCCGTTGACGTGATTCGCGAGCAGGGGGAGGGCGGTGTGCTGGCCGAGGGGCACGAGGAGGACTCGCACCACAGCGCGTTCCTGCGGATCGCCGACGCGCTGGCGACCGAGACCAGCGCCAGACCGGGTGGCTCGCGCCGCCGACGATGGAGTCCCGCGTACCCGGTGGTGCGCAACCCCACGCTCCGCCAGGGGAACCATGCTCTGCAGACCGTCACCGATACCGATGCCCGCGCGGTGATGCGGTTGTTCAACCGTGGCTACTTCCTGACGCTGCAGTTGATGGCTCAGCACTTCGGCGAGGGTCCGGACCAAAGCCTTCGCAGGTCCGACCTGATGAACTGCGCCATCGACGTGATGGCGGGCGTCATGCGTCCGCTGGCAGAACTCCTGGTGACCCTGCCCTCGGGCCGCCGCGGTAGGACTGCCGGACCATCGTTCGAGCTGGACTCCCAGCCTGCCTGCGTCCCTCACCCGGACGTGGCGCGACGCGGCATCGCACTGCGCTTCGACCACCTCGCCGCGGCCTGCCGTGACAACCCCCTGATTCCGACACAAGTGGCTGAGGTCAGCGCCTTCTGGGCGGACCGCTTCCGCGCCGCCGGTGGCTGACCGCGTCGGAGCGAACGCCGGACACGTCAGCCGATCGGAGCGGTCTCCCACCACTCGGGATCGGCCGGCGCCGCCTCGGGGACGGCCGGTTGGCCCCGCACCGCAGGCGGGTGGAGAACCGTCCCCTCAACCCGCACATTCGGACGGGTTCCGAACCCTCACCTCCCACGTGCGACGCCGCCGGCGCATGCTGTGAAGGGCTACGAACCGGCACCGTGGACGAGGTCCTGAACGAGCCGCGCCAGGCACCGCCGACCGTGGACTCCAGGCCGGACACGGGGAGTACGACACGTCCGCCCGCGCCGACGAACTGATGGGGACCCTCGTGGCCTCCAGCTGACACGCCGTCCGGGCACGATGGCCCTCCTCTGATTGCCCCGCCTGCCCCTCCAACCTCCCCGGTGCATCGGACACAGAGATTCAGATCGGAGCAGTGGTGATGACCGCTGATGTGCTATCGCAAGCCCCCGTGTTCTCCAAGCGCACCGCGCACGCCGGCGGTGACTGCACGCCGGAGATGCCGGACCCTCTCGACCAGCGTCCGTCGGACGCGTTCCCTTCGCGGGACGGGAAACGCGGGTGGTGTGCCAACCCGCGACACCTCGGGCGGTGTCGTCGGCTCAGCCCCCTGCCGGCGCGCCAGCAGGGGGCCGGTAGGCCGTGAAGGCTCTCGTACTGGCCGGCGGGTCAGGCACGCGATTGCGCCCCATCACCCACACCTCGGCCAAGCAACTGGTACCGGTCGCCAACAAGCCGATCCTCCTCTACGGTCTCGAAGCGATCGCCGAGGCCGGTATCACCGAGGTCGGAATCGTCGTCGGCGACACCGCGGACGAGATCCAGGCAGCTGTCGGCGACGGTTCGAAGCACGGCCTCACCGTCACGTACATCCGGCAGGACGCCCCCTTGGGGCTGGCGCACGCGGTCCTCATCGCCCGCGACGTCCTCGGCGACGACGACTTCGTGATGTACCTCGGCGACAACTTCATCCTCGGCGGCATCACCGGCCTGGTGGACGAATTCCGCTCGCGTCCGGTGGACGCGCAGATCATACTCACCCGGGTGTCCGACCCCTCCGCGTTCGGCGTCGCGGAACTCGACGCCTCCGGACGGGTGGTGCGCCTGGAGGAGAAGCCGAGTGAACCCCGCAATGACCTGGCCCTGGTCGGCGTCTACGTCTTCGGGTCGGCCATCCACGAGGCTGTACGGGCCACCAGGCCCTCTTGGCGAGGCGAGTTGGAGATCACCCACGCCATCCAATGGTTGATCGACCACGGCAGGGACGTCCGGTCCACTGTCATCTCCGGTTACTGGAAGGACACCGGCAACGTGACGGACATGCTGGAGGTCAACCGACTGGTGCTGGAGCACCTGGACGGCGCGGTGCGGGGCACGATCGACGAGGCCAGCCAGATCATCGGCAAAGTGCGGATCGAGGAGGGGGCGGAGGTGACCGGCAGCCGGATCGTCGGCCCTGCGGTGATCGGCGCGAACACCGTTGTGCGCGATTCCTACGTCGGTCCGTTCACTTCCGTCTCGGAGGACTGCCGCGTCGAGGACAGCGAGATCGAGTACTCGATCGTGCTCCCCGGCTCCTCGGTGACCGGGGTTCGGCGCATCGAGTCATCCTTGATCGGCCGCAGCGTCGAGGTCACTCCCGCCCCCCGCTCCCCCGCTTCACACCGTCTCGTACTCGGCGATCACAGCAAGGTGCAGATCTCGTCATGACCACACGGATCCTCGTCACCGGCGGTGCCGGGTTCATCGGTTCGCACTATGCGCGAACCGTGCTCGGAGCCGAGGGGTCGGACGCGACCGAGGACGTACGGGTGACCGTCCTCGACACGCTCACGTACGCGGGCAACCCGGCCAATCTCGATCCGGTGCGCGAGCACCCGGGCTTCTCCTTCGTGCGGGGCGACATATGTGACGCCCCATTGGTCGACGAGCTGATGGCCGAGCACGACCAAGTGGTTCATTGCGCTGCCGAGACCCACGTGGACCGCTCGATCGACGGCAGCGCCGAGTTCGTCCGGGCGAACGTCGTCGGCACGCACACGCTGGTCGACGCCGCGCACCGGGCCGGTACCGGGACGTTCGTCCACGTCTCCACGGACGAGGTGTACGGCTCGATCGACGAAGGCTCGTGGACGGAGACGGAGCCCCTGCGACCCAACTCGCCCTATGCGGCGTCCAAAGCCTCCAGCGAACTGGTCGCCCTGTCCTACCACCGCACGTACGGGTTGGACGTCCGGGTGACCCGCTGCTCCAATAACTACGGGCACCACCAGTTCCCGGAAAAGCTCATCCCGCTGTTCATCACACACCTGCTGGACGGCAGGAAGGTCCCGTTGTACGGCGACGGGCGCAACGTACGCGACTGGTTGCACGTCGACGACCACGTCCGGGGCATCGAGCTGGTCCGGGCCAAGGGCCGGCCAGGCGAGGTATACAACATCGGCGGAGGCACCGAACTGTCCAACGTAGAACTGACCGGGCTCCTGCTGGACGCCCTCGGCATCCCGTGGGAGGAGAACGTCGAATACGTCGCCGACCGCAAGGGGCACGACCGGCGCTACTCGGTGGACTGCACCAAGATCCGCGAGGAGCTGGGATATGCGCCCTGCAAGGACTTCACGGTCGGGCTGGCCCAGACGGTCCAGTGGTACCGCGACCACCGCGCCTGGTGGGAACCGCTCGCTGAACGCCTCCTCCTGCCGGACCGGGCAGGCCTCGTGGCGGGCGCCGGGAACGAGCATGGGCGAAGGAGGACCCGGGCATGAACGGCGACTGGCTGGTGACCGGGGCCCGCGGCATGCTGGGTCAGGACCTGATGGACCGTCTTGGCCGCGGCGGAGAGCAAGCGGTGGGCACGGCCCGCACCACCCTCGACATCACCGATCGCGAGGCGGTGTTCGCCGCTGTGGAGAGGTACCGCCCTGCCGTCGTCGTCAACTGCGCCGCATGGACGGCTGTGGACGACGCCGAGGACCATGCGGACGAAGCCCTGCGTGTCAACGGCATCGGCCCCCGTCATCTCGCCGAGGCGTGCGCCCGGCACGGTGGTGTGCTGCTGCAGGTGTCCACGGACTACGTCTTCCCGGGTGAAGCCACGACCCCCTACGCAGAGGACGACTCCACGGGCCCCAGCAGCGTCTACGGGCGCACCAAACTCGATGGGGAGCAGGCAGTCCGCTCGCTCCTGCCGGGTCGCGGTTACGTCGTGCGGACCGCGTGGCTGTACGGCCGAAGCGGGTCCAACTTCGTCCGCACGATGATCGGACGCGAGTCCGACGATGACACGGTCGAGGTGGTGGACGACCAGCACGGACAGCCGACGTGGACCGTGGATCTCGCCGACCGTCTGATCCGGCTCGGCCGGGCGGCAGCAGCCGGTACGGCTCCCGCGGGGATATACCACGGCACGAACAGCGGCTCGACGACATGGTACGGGCTGGCGCGGGAGGTCTTCCGTCTGCTGAATGCCGACCCGGCCCGGGTTCGTCCCATCACCGGGGCGTCGCTTGACCGGCCGGCGCCGCGTCCCACGTACAGCGTCCTCGGGCATGGCCGCTGGGCGGACGCCCGTCTCCCCCCCATCCGGGACTGGCACCAGGCGTTGCGGGAAGCACTCGACAGCCTGAAGAGGGCATAGCCGACTCGTCGACGCCGACCAAGTCGGAGGGGCGCCACAGACCGGGAAGGTTGGCCGGGTCCAGGCCCCGGGGCGTTCGGTCCTCACCCGTAGCCGGTTCCGGTATTTCCTGGCAGGTCTACGGGGCGAAGACGCGACGGGCGTTGCCGGCCAGGAACAGCTCGCGCGTCTGCTCGTCGAGTTCCCGGTGCCCCGGATACTCCAGCGTCTGGGCAGCGATGATCACCGGAGTGTTCATGCCGAACAAGGCTCTGCACCACCCCCGGCTGCTGCCGCCGCCCGGCGAAGCCCTTGTCGGAGATGAGCAGCATGCCGTGCTGTTCGGCGACGGCGTCCGCCTGGACCTCCAGTATCGGGGTCAGCACCTCGTGCTCGCCGGGCTTCGGGCCCGCCAGTGCGTCGTCGAGCGCCGAAGGCGCACACACCATCATCAGCCTCGACGCGCCGGGTCACACCCCTCGTTCGATCCGCGTCTGGACGGGCCTGTCCTGGGACGGGCCCGTCCCAGCGGTGTGCAGCCTGCACGAGTGAACGGGTTCTGGCCCGCGTCCGCGTTCCGCCTCGGCCAGGGGGCCAGACTCACGGCACCCGGCGAAGAAGCAGGCACGAAAACGGAGATGATGGTGACACGTGTGCTGATCGCGGCCCCAGCGTCGGACGGACGCGCGGCCCATGGCGTGCGTCGCCCGGACGCTGGGCTCAGCGAGGGTGAGGACCGCAGCAGGATCCGGCGGCAGCACGCTCCGGCCTTCAGCCCGCGTCGCTCCAGGGGATGGATACGCGAACTGCGGGGTATCGCGGGCGATCTGCCTGCCCGGTTCGCCGGTGCGGACGCCCAGGAGGCCGCGACGGTCACGGACCACAAGGTGGTCACCTGGACCGTCGGGCTGGCCGAGGCCGCGTACGGGTCCACCGCCAGCCTGATCGCCGCCGCGCTGTACGTTGCCCTGCGCCGAGCGGTCGACAGCCGGCGCAGAACCGAAACGGATATCGAGGCCTGGGCCGAGGAGGCGGTCCGGGTGTACCCACCGTTCCCGCATGTCACCTGGCCCTTCGCGACAGAGGGTATCGACCTCGGTGGATGCCTCATCCCCGAGGGGGCTCCGGTGCAGGTCAACCTCGTGTCGGCCAACGGGGCACCGGGCGAGGACGCCGACGCCTTCGATCCCTGTGGGCGGGTGGCAGGGGCACCCCGGCTCAGGGTTCGGCACCCACGACCGCCTCGGTGCTCCTTACGCCCGGTCTGGCGCGAAGGCCGAGCCCTACGCCTTCCTCACGTGGTTTCCACGGCACGCCTCGGCCCGGCCTCAAGCGGTCCGGTGCCAGTCCCAGCCGATGACCCGCCGGCTGAGCGTGCTGCCCGTGGACTGCACGCAGCCCCGCCCGGACGGTCCGGGACCGGGCGCTCAAACAAGGGAGCGACACCATGAAGAGCAGCATCGAACGAATCCCGGTGCAGGGCATTATCGCCGCCGCGGGCTCCAGAACCTCTGCACTGACGGAGATCGGGGCCCACGGGCCGGAGTGTGTGGCAGAGATATTCCTGGCGGAGCTGGTCTCCCGGATGAGTCTTCTGGACGAGCCGGAGGATCCGGCGGTGGTCCAGTGGGACCTCGGATTCGCCGACAACCGGATCGGTTTCGTCCTGGAGACCGGGACCGGGACGGTCCGGGCCGGGTGGGCAGCCGAGCCGGACGTGGTCGTGCGGCAGGACCTGCCGGAGGCCTTGCAGGCAGTGTTCGGACCCGCAGGACCGCACCAGGCGACCCGGGAAATGTTTGTCGAGGTCCCGGGCGGGCGGCCCGGCTTGGACCCGGGTGATCCGCTGGTCGTCCGGCACGCGAGCGCCGTGCGGGCCGCCAAGCTGGTCCGCGACGTGCTGTCCGGTCCCCGCCTGGACCTCGCCGAGATCGCGATACGGGCCGGGGCGGACAAGTGGGGCACGCACTGGTACACCGACCTCTACGAGCGCTACTTCGGCTCCTTCCGCGACCACCCTGTCTCGGTCCTGGAGATCGGCTGCGACGGCGGCGAGTCCCTGCGCATGTGGGCCCACTACTTCTCCCGTGGCGTGATTCACCGGCTCGACACCCAGCCCGGGCACGGCGGTGGCGCACCCCGTGCACGCATCGTCGAGGGCGACCAGGGCGACGCGGCATCCCTGCGGACGCTCGCCGAACGTTTCGGCCCCTTCGACATCGTGATCGACGACGGTACCCACGTCAGTGAGCACGTCATCACCTCGTTCACCACGCTCTACCCGCACCTGAATCCGGGCGGCCTGTACGTCATCGAGGATATCGGCTCGTCGTACTGGCCGAGCTGGGGCGGCAGCAGCGTCGACCTCAACCGTCCTGACACCTCCTTGGGATTCGTCAAGACGCTCGTCGACGGACTGAACCACCAGCAACTGGTCCGCGACGACCCGTACGAACCCACGCTCACCGACCGGACAGTCTCCGGAGTGTGTCTCCACCACAACATCGCCTTCATCGAGAAGGGCGTCAACACCGAGCGGGGGGCGCCGGCGTGGGTGTCCGCCGCAGGGCCCCTGGCAGCCTCCCAGGCACCGCGCCGACGAGGAGGAGCATCCACTTGCTGATTCGGGTGGCTTTGCAGGACGAGGAGACTCTGCTGCGCGATTCCAACGACCGCACTTCTTCATCGGAGCACCGCTGGGCCGGCCGGAGATGCAGACGTCCCGGAAACAACTCACCCGGCGGTTCCCCACGCTGTGTGCCTCGCTGTGCCGCTGCCAGAACTGGCGTGGGAGGAAGGCAGCCCGGCCCGGGGCCCCAAGCGCTCCCGGTGACCTCATGACACACACGAACGCATCGAGTGATGACGACACGGAGCTCCCATGGACGGAACGACGCAGAACGCCTTCGACGGGGTGTTCGACAAGGCCGCCAACCACTACGACACCGGCAAGGTCCGGTTCTTCCAGCCCGCGCCCGACGGCTAATCGAGCACGTGCGGGTTCCCGAAGGGGCGCGCGTCCTCGGCATCGGCTGCGGGCGCGGTGCGTTGCTCTTCCCGCTCGCCGAAGCCACCGGACCCCGCGGATCCGCCGTGGGCATCGACTTCGCCGAGCCCATGGTCGAGGCGGCGGCGCGGGAGGCGGAGGCCCGAGACCTGGACCACGTGACCGTGCACCACGTGGATGGGGAGGCTCCCGACTTCGGGCCCGGGAGCTTCGACATCATCACCGGCAGCATGAGCATCGTGATGCTGCCCGACCCGCCGGCCGCCTTCGCCGACTACAGCAGGTTGCTGGCTCCGGGAGGATGCCTGGGCGTCACCGCCCCCGACACCCGGACCGGCCTGGGTGCATGGCAGATGGGTCACCTGGACATCGGCCGGGTGGCCGAGTAGGCCGATCCGGCCGTCATAGAGGCGAGCCCCCCGCCCTCCAGGCTCGTCGCCGGCGATCACCTCGACCTCGACGGGACACCCGAACTGCTCTGCATGACCGGATACTCCGGGATCGTGGTGCACCACGGGGAGCTCCAGGTGGTCGCCCGGTCCGCCCGGGATCTGGTGCCGTGGACTCAGGAGCACGGGATGCGGGCGAACTGGGAGCTTGTGCCGCCCGGGCGGCGGCCCGTGGTGGAGGACGAACTCGTCGAGGAGGTCGAGCGGTCGCAGGGCACCGACTCGGCGGTGACGTTCGGTTTCCCGGTCGCGTACTTCCTCGCGCACACGGCGTTCAGCATCTAGCGGGACGTTCCCGCCCGAAGGGTCCGAACGGGAGCCCGGGCGCTGGCGGCCCAACCGGGCCGAACGTGAGGACGAACCACGATGCGGCCCCGGTGCCGGCGGCTGACGGGCACACGAGCCCGAAGCCCTCCCCGGGTCCGCCGGTGCACCGTCCCGAGCCGGGCACCGAGCACGGGTGTGCCCCGGGCACGACGGCTGGCCGGCACGGGGGAACGACGTCCCCGTGATGTTCGATTCTGCGGAGCGCTGCTCCGTTCCACGTGGAAAGGGCTATGTCATGATCCAGGTCTCCGAAGCGGAGTCCCTTGCGTCCCGGATCTCGGGAGAGGTGTTCCTGCCCGGTCAGGAAGGGTTCGATCAGGAACGCACGGGTTATCAGCTCGCCGTACGGCACAGTCCCGACGTGATCGTGGCCGCAACTACCGCTCAGGACGTGGTGGCCGCGGTGGACTTCGCTGTAGGACACGACCGGCCGGTGGGCGTTCAAGCGACCGGCCACGGAGTGTCGAACGCGTTGGACGGCGGCGTGCTGGTATCGACGCGACGGATGTCGGACGTACGGGTCGACACCGGGGCCGGCACCGTCCGGCTGGGAGCGGGGGCACGCTGGGAGCAGGTGATCCCGGAAGCCGCACGTCACGGACTCGCTCCCCTGGACGGTTCGGCGCCGCACATCGGGGCGGTGTCGTACGTACTGGGCGGTGGTCTGGGCCTGCTGGGGCGGACCTACGGATGGGCGGCCGATCACGTTCGGCGCATGGAGGTGGTCACCGCCGACGGCAGACTGCGCCAGGTCACCCCGGACAGCGAGCCCGACCTGTTCTGGGCGCTGCTGGGGGGACGGGACAACTTCGGAGTGGTCACGGCGCTGGAGATCGGTCTGCTCCCGGTCACCCGCCTCTACGGCGGTGGCATGTACTTCGACACCGAACACGTCGAACGCCTCCTGCACACCTGGACGGAGTGGACCGCAACCGTCCCGGAGGCGATGAACTCGTCGGTCGCCCTGTTCCGCATGCCGGACGCCCCCATGCTGCCTGCCCCGTTGCGGGGCCGGTACGTCGCCCACCTCAGGATCGCCTTCACAGGAGAGCCGGAGGACGGCGAGCGGCTCATCGCCCCGCTCCGGGCAGTCGGTCCACCCCTCGTGGAGAAGGTCACCGACATGCCGTACACCAAGAGTCCGACCATTCACAACGATCTTCCGCGATCCATGCCCTGGTATGCGGACACCGCGATGCTCGACGACCTCACCGCCTCCGACACGTCCGCTCTGCTGCATGCGGCCGGTCCCGACGCGCCGGTTCCCTGCATCCTCGAACTGCGCCACCTCGGCGGCGCGCTGGCCCGCCGCAACGGCGTGCCGAACGCGGTCGGCCACCGTGACGCGCGGTTCATGTTCTACATACTCTCGCCCCTCGGCGAACCGTTCGACGCCGAAGTCGTCGCCCCAGTGCAGCAGAAGGCCCTCACCGCGGTGCGCTCACGGACGACGGGCCGCCTGCTCAACTTCATGGGAATAGGGCAGAACGCCGGCCCCGAGCAGGTCTGCAGCGCGTACGACGACGACGCCCACCGGCGCCTCGTGCGGTTGAAGGCCGTCTACGACCCCGCCAACGTCTTCCGCGCCAATTACAACCTGCCTCCAAGTCCGTCCGCCTGAGGGGTGTCAGGAATGAGGCCCCGTCGCACATTCCGTGACGGGGTCTGTCCAATCAACGGCTGATCTTGGTTGTTGAGGGTCAGTGGCTGGTGGGGGTGAGTCGGCCTTCGAAGGCGATCTGGAACGCGTTCAGTGGTGCCTTCCAGCGCATCGTCCAGCGGCGTCGTCCCTTCCCGGTCGGGTCCAGGCTCATCAGCGCCATGCAGACGCACTTCAACGCGGCGCCCTCGGACGGGAAATGGCCCCGAGTCCTCACGGCCTTGCGGATGCGTGCGTTGACGCTCTCGATCGCGTTCGTGCTGCAGATGACCTTGCGGATCTCGACGTCGAGGGAGAGGAAGGGCACCATCTCGGCCCAGGCGTCGGACCACAGCTTGATCACGGCCGGATATTTGGGGTGCCCCACTTCTCGGAGAACTCCAGGAACCGCTCGGTCGCGGCGGCCTCGCTCGGGGCGGTGTAGACGGGCCTGAGATCCTTGGCGACCTTGTCCCAGTCCTGACGAGCGCAGTAGCGGATGCTGTTGCGAATCAAGTGAACGATGCACGTCTGGACGACAGTTCGGGGCCAGACCGTCTCGACCGCGTCGGGCAGTCCCTTCAGCCCGTCGCAGACGAGCATGAGGACACCCTCGACACCGCGGTTCTTCAGCTCGGTGAAGACCTGGAGCCAGTGCATGGCGCCCCCGCCGCCGTCGCCGGCCCAGATCCCGAGGATGTCGCGGGTGCCCTCGACGGTGACAGCCATGGCCACATAGATGGGCCGGTTGGCGACCTTGCCATCGCGAATCCTCACGTTGATGACGTCCACGAAGACCACGGGGTAGACGCGATCGAGCGGACGGGCCTGCCATTCGGCCATGCCCTCCATCACCTTGTCCGTGATCGTGGTGATGGTCTGCCTGGACACCTCCGCCCCGCACACCTCGGCCAGATGAGCTCGCGGACAGGGAGAGCACCATCTCGTCCACACCGGTCAGACGGCGCTGCCGCTTGCGGACGACCTGCGGCTCGAAGGTGCCGGCGGTGTCGCGGGGCACCCTCACCTCGACCGGGCCGACATCGGTCAGCACGGTCTTCGACCGGGTGCCGTTCCGGCTGTTGCCGCTGTTGCCGCTGTTCCGGCCGGCCGCGTCGCGCTTGTCATAGCCGACGCGATCGGTGATCTCGCCCTCCAGGGCGGACTCCAGCACCCGCTTCGTCAGCTGCTGCAGCAGCCCGCCCTCCCCGGTCGGCTGCAGCCCGTCGGAGCGGGCACGGTCGACCAGCATCGCGATCAACTGCTCGTCCGACACCGCCTCCGCGGCCGACCCGACGGCCAGCTCCTCCACGGCCTCGTGCTCGGTGATGGACTCGCTCATCAGGCGTCTCCTTGATCATCGGATCCGCCGTCTATTGGACACTCCCCTTCCACGCGATGACCGAACCCCTGCACGCCGCGGCCCGACTCCTGGTCGCCAAGATCGCGACGCTGCACACTCTGCGGGACGCACTACTGCGCGACATCTCGGCGGAGGCCGGCGTCCTCCGAGAACCGACAACCGAGCCGGAAGAGCAGGGCGCTCCTGCTCCTCGCCCCACTGCGGCCCCCTCACCACGGGGGTATGACCGGCAATGAGTCAGGATGGTTCCCTGAGAACCGACAAGCATCCGCGTGAGAACGGTGGAGACATGAACGCCAGGCCGCTGCTGAACCGAAGGCTGGACGGACTCGGGACAACGATCTTCGCGGAGATGTCGGCGCTGGCGACCGCGAGGGGCGCGATCAACCTGGGCCAGGGCTTCCCCGACACCGACGGGCCCGAGGAGGTCCGCGAGGCCGCCGTCCGTGCCCTGCGGGAGGGGAAGGGCAACCAGTACCCGCCCGGCCCCGGCATCCCTGAACTGCGCTCCGCAATCTCCGACCACCAGCAGCGCTTCTACGGCCTCTCCTACGATCCCGGCACCGAGGTCCTGGTCACTGCTGGCGCGACCGAGGCCATCGCCGCCACCATGCTGGCGCTGCTGGAGCCGGACGATGAGGTCATCGCCTTCGAGCCGTTCTACGACTCCTACGCGGCCTGCATCGCGATGGCCGGCGCGAAGCGCGTACCGCTCACCCTGCGTGCCCCGTCCTTCCGACCGGACCTGGACGAGCTGCGCGCCAAGATCACCCCGCGGACCCGTCTCCTTCTCCTCAACACCCCGCATAACCCGACCGGCATGGTCCTCACCGGCGACGAACAGAGCGCCATCGCCGCACTCGCCATCGAGCACGACCTGCTCGTCGTCACCGACGAGGTGTACGAGCACCTTGTCTACGAGGGCACACACCGCCCCATCGCGGCACTACCCGGAATGCGCGAACGCACGGTCACCATCGGCTCGGCCGGCAAGACCTTCTCCTTCACCGGATGGAAGGTTGGCTGGGTCACGGCGAACGGCCCGCTCGTCTCCGCCGTCCGAACGGCCAAGCAGTACCTGACGTACGTCAGCGCGGGCCCGTTCCAGTACGCGATCGCCGAAGCTCTGCGACTGCCGGACTCGTACTTCGACGGCTTCCGCGCCGACCTCCGCCGCAAGCGGAACCTGCTCGGTAACGGCCTGCGTGCGGCCGGATTCGAGGTCTACCAGCCCCAGGGCACGTACTTCATCACCACCGACATCACCCCCTTCGGTGAGAAGGACGCATACGCCTTCTGCCGCGCCCTCCCCGAACGCTGCGGCGTCGTCGCCATCCCCAACTCCGTGTTCTACGACGACCCCGACGCCGGCCGCAGCCAGGTCCGCTTTACCTTCTGCAAGAAGGACGACGTTCTCCAGGAGGCCGCTGACCGCCTGCAACGCCTGACGCCCTGACCTCACGCCCCTTCGCCGCGATGAGACTGCCAAGACCGTCATCGGCGTGAGCGGGCCCCGACTCCCGGGCCGGTCTGAACCCATTCGAGGGCAGACCGGCCGATCGAACTCGGCAGTCTCCAGAACCCCGTAGCGTCGCCAGAGTGGAGTCCAGACGCGTAGCCCAAGGCGTACCGCTTGAGGAGTACCAGTTGACGCGTGCGGATCACCGTCGGCAGGAAGAAGCGGTGGCCATGGCGGACTGGGTACAGCGCCAAGTGTCCAAGCCACCGCGATGGTCCGACGCAGAGTTCAAGGCCATTCAGGAACTGCTGGGTCCGCCTCCTCGCTCCTCGGAGTTCGCACGCTGGCGCGTGCGCCTGTACTGCGGACGCATCCGCGAGGTCAGGCGTTCGCGGAGCCAGGAACGGCCCGACGGAGGAGTCACCGATCAAGTGCGCTGCACGGAGTGTGGCCTCGCCCCCTCAGTGATCGTGGCATTCGAACCCCTTGTCGGCGACGGTTGAACACCCGTTGCTGCTTCGGCGGCCGATCAATGGCCCTCGCTCGCTTCGCCTCGGGCTACGGCTCACAGTGTGGCGGCCGGGGCCCGGCCAAGCCAAGGTCCGACAGGACTTGGTGGGCCAGGTCGAAGGGCCGGTTGCGGGGGCCGTGGGGTACGGAGGTGGCAGATTCGAAGCCGCGCTGTGCGGCGAGGGCTCTGGGGCCTACCAGCCCGGTGAGCCGATAATGCCGCCAGAGGGGAATCGGCCGGCGGGCATCGACCACGGTGAGGTCGGGCCGACGCCAGACGACCAGCGCCCAGGCTCCCCCGCTGGAGTCCGAGCCAGAGTCGGCCCAGGCCCCGACCAGGGGCGCATCCTCGGCGGCGCCGACTGCTTCGAGTGCCACCAGCGCGGGGTTGCTGAAGCGTCCGGTGACACGGAGGAGGAGCGGAACAAGCCCACTACGACCAGGCGCACACGGCTGCCCGCATCGGCCGGAGCCGTCACCGTCAGCGTGGCCTGTCCGGGCGGGATGTCGGCGATGCGCTCCCATACCTCCGGCGGTGCTGCGGCCTGGGACAACTCCAGGTGAGCGGTGTCGGAGAGAGGCCGGGCCACGCTGATCTCCAGGCCGTCCGGTACGCGTAGGGCACCGAGCAGCAGTGGCCCACTGCCGGCGATGGGACGGGGAAGGGGCGGGACCGTGTGCAGCCGGGCGGCGGGCTCGTCGGTGTCCTCCGGAAGGAGGGTGGAGGTGATGGGGGCGATGATGCCGAGTTCGCAGTTGCCGCCGTCGCTCTGGGAAAGCAGCAGGGCCGCAGCGGAGAGGTTCGGGCTGCCGGTCAGGGCCCACCGCTGCCCCTCGGAGACCCACTCGACGAGTTTCCCGTGGCGGTACCGCTGGTCGTTCTCGCTGATGACGCGTCCGTCGTACTCCTTCATCAGGGCGGCTACCGACGGACCGTCGAGATCGCTGAGTCCGGGCTGGTAGGCGAGGGTGAACCGGCTCGGACGGAAGCGTTCGAGCAGCCGCCGCAGTGCCATCGAGCGCCGGTCGTGGAAGGGCGCGAACACGGCCAGTTCGTCGACGGGCCCCTGCGGCAGCTGATCGATGATCGGCGAACGCAGACTGCTGACGACGCGGACCTGTGGCGCCGTGGATGTCCTGTCGCGGTGGAGCCGGTCCAGCAGTGCTGCGACCCGACCCAGCGCCTGCGGCACTCCGGCGGAGAACCTCACCTCTTCCGAGAGGTCGCGCAGCCATGCCGACAGCTCCGGAACCGCGGTGGGACTCTGCTCGCCGTCCACCCGCAGAACCGTCCACAGTTCGGCGTTGGCCTGCCACCCGGCCAGCGTGGTGTTGCCGGAGCCGAGGGCGATGGTGGCGTGCGCCGGTCCGGCGAGAACCATCAGCTTGGGATGGAACGCGGCACCCTGGGCGTAGGCCAGACCGGCAAGGTAGCTGCGGCCAGCCCGCCGGACGGACCGGGGATCGTTCCGGGGCATGGAGACGTCTCCCGCCACCGTGACGCGTGCGATGGTGGCCTGAGTGACGCCGAGGGCGACCACCTCGAAGAAGCCGAGATCGGAGGTGAAGCTGAGGAAGAGCGCTTCTTCCAGACTCCGCCCGCCCGTGCGCTCCTCGTCGAGGATGAGGGTCAGCGGAGAGGCGAACGCGGTCGGTGGCTCCACCACTCCCGGTGCCGGTGCGGTCTCAGTCAACGAGAGCCCTCCCGTTACTGGTCACCGACCAGTGCTGGTCGTGGCAGTGCAGTACGCCGCAGGTGGCCAGGACGGTCCCGAGCTGGTCCAGCCGTAGCCCGACGTCACCGCGCCCCTCTTGGCTCGTCCGGTACAGCAGCCCGCCCCGTTCGTGCAGCCGGGTCGGCAACCACAGCGTGCCGTCAGCCAGTCGGCGGGCAGCCCGAGCCACACACCCTCTGCGAGCCGGGCGTGGACTGGTGCCTCTTGGTCAGCGACCGTACAACACACCTCTCTGATCAGGGGTGTTGCAACGACTGGTTGAACCCGGGCAATTCCGGTCCCGGAAGTTCGTCCGGGCGCTCGACCGCCACCGGATGGCCGGATCGATAGGGAGAGTCGGGGCAGCCGGCGACAACGCGGCCATGGAGTCCTTCTTCAGCCTGCTGCAGAAGAACGTCCTCGACCGCCGCAGCTGGACCACTCGCGAGGAACTGCGGATCGCGATCGTGACCTGGATCGAGCGGACCTACCACCGACGCCGCAGACAAGCCGCACTCGGCCGGCTGCCCCCCATCGAATACGAGACCGTCATGACCACACCGGCCCTCCAGGCCGCGTGATCAAACCTGTCACCCGAACCTGCACCAGACCCCTCCCGCGCGCCGTGCGGTGCGGTGGTGCGGAGGGTGGGAGTGCACGGCATCGTCAGCAGGCGCACCGGTGCGCCCGGTGAACCGCACCGAGCGCACCGGGTGCCGGGATGTTCCGCGCTCCCCCACCGGGTGGGGCGCACTGGAGTGGACCAGCCGATCCGCACGACCGTGGTCTCCACTCATCCCCGGCGACGGCCCCGCGCGGTGCGCCACAGGTTCGGCCGGCCACCGGGGTACTGCCGGGAGCGGGAGCGGCGCCGGGCGGGCATCGGCTTCGGCGACGGGAACAGCGCCATGCGCAGCCGGCCCGCGAGCAATGCTCAAGACCTGTGGATCGGGCTCGGGAGGGGTGCCTCGCGGAACGCGGAGGGCGTACCTTCCCGAGTGATCGACTTCTGGTCATCGAGTAGGCCCGCGTTGCAGCGCGGGTCGGGAAGGCACGCCCGTGCTGAGCGTAGTCAACGAGGACGGCACCACCCAGAGCGGCTCCCTGATGGACGACATCGTCCGTGAGGGAGCCCGTCGGATGCTCGCCGCGGCCCTGGAAGCCGAAGTCAACCAGTACATAGCCGAGTTGGCGGGCGAGCGGGACGAGGCCGGTCGCCGTCTGGTGGTCCGCAACGGCCACCACCGCGAGCGGACGGTGACCACCGCCGCCGGACCGATTGCGGTGAAGGCGCCGCGGGTGAACGACAAGCGGGTCGATGGCGAGACGGGCGAGCGCAAGCGGTTCTCGTCCAGGATTCTCGCCCCCTGGTGCCGGAAGTCCCCGAAGATCAGCGAGGTCCTGCCCCTGCTCTACCTGCACGGGCTGTCCTCCGGCGACTTCGTGCCCGCGATGGAGCAGTTCCTCGGCTCGGCCGCCGGGCTCTCGTCGGCAACGGTGACCCGGCTGACCAAGCAGTGGAGCGAGGACCACTCCGCCTGCCAGGACCGGGACCTGTCCGGATCCGACTACGTGTACGTGTGGGCCGACGGCGTCCACCCCAAGGTCCGCCTCGGCCAGGCCCGCTCCTGCGTCCTGGTCCTCATGGGCGTGCGCACCGACGGCAGTAAGGAGCTGATCGCGCTCGCCGAGGGCCTGCGAGAGTCGACCGAGTCCTGGGCCGACCTCCTGCGGGACTGCCGCCGGCGCGGCATGCGCGATCCCGAGCTCGTCGTCGGCGACGGAGCCATGGGGCTGTGGCGGGCCCCTGGCCGAGGTGTTTCCGCAGGCCAGACATCAAAGGTGCTGGGTTCACAAGACACGGAACGTGGTCAATGCCCTGCCGAGATCGGCCCAGCCCGGCGCGAAGAAGGCACTGCAGGAGATCTACAACGCCGAGGACCGCGATCACGCCGAGAAGGCGGTGAAGGACTTCGGGCGCGCCTACGGCGCGAAGTGGCCCAAGGCCGTCAAGAAGATCACCGCCGACGTCGATGAACTCCTGGCGTTCTACGACTTCCCGGCCAAGCACTGGGTCCATTTGCGCACGACGAATCCGATCGAGTCGACCTTCAGCACGGTGAAGCTGCGGACCAAGGTCACCCGCGGTGCCGGCAGCCCGGCCGCGGCCCTGGCGAGGGTGTTCAAGCTCGCCGAGTCCACCCAGGCCCCCGCTGGCGCGCGATCACCGCACCCCACCTCGTCGCCCTCGTCCGCAGCGGCGCCCGCTTCGAACGTGGCGTCCTGGTCGAGCGTGAGCGGGAGGTTGCGGCATGAGTGAGCCCAAGGAACTCCCGCTGCTGTTCCTGGACGTCGACGGGCCTCTCCTGCCGTTCGGCGACGGCCCGCAGCGCGAGCCGTCAGGCACCGCGACAGATTCGCACCTGACGCGGCTCGACCCGCACCTCGGGCCTCGCCTCGCGGCACTGCCGTGCGAGCTTGTCTGGGCCACCACCTGGGAGGAGACGGCGAACACCGACATCGCACCGCTGCTCGGCCTGCCGCCGCTGCCGGTCGTGCACTGGCCGGAACCCTCCGACGCGCAGGAACGCGAGGACCAGTGGTTCGGGCTCCACTGGAAGACCCGAACCCTAGCGGCATGGGCGGACGGACGCCCGTTCGTCTGGGTCGACGACGAGATCACCGACGCCGATCGGGACTGGGTGTCCACCCGCCACCCCACCCCAGCCTTCCTCCACCGCATCGCGTCGTCCCGCGGCCTCACCAACGAAGACTTCGCAGTCCTCGATCAATGGCTGCGGGCCACTTGAGGCTCCCCACGGTGATCCACAGGAATTGACAATTGCTCCAGGCGCTCGCGCTGCTCCGGTGACAGGTGCGGCAGGGTCAGGGCAACCATGGGGCCTCCGGCCCACTCCTGCCGGGACACCTGGCGGGCGAGCGCACCATCGGGGTTACCGGCGTCCGCCTCGCCGGCATTCGACAAGGCGCAGTACCGTCGTCGCAACGCGGTCGAGCGGTGTGTGAACAAGTGGAAGCAGTTCCGCGCGGTGGCCACCCGTTACGCTGCTACCAGTCGCGAAGGACGGTAACCGGGTCAAGTGAGGCAGCCCGCCACAACGGTCGCAGAGCCCCGATCAGCACGGCGGCGACCGACAGGATCACCGTCGCCGCCACCTGCCACGCAGGGGGGAAGACCCAGCCGTCGGGAAGCTGCTGCCGGAATTCCTCCAGGCCGGACAGACCAACGGCGCTGCCACCGCCGATCAGCGCGCCGAGTACGGCTGAGATCACTCCGGCCGCCAGGGCCAGGATGCCGATCTCCGCCGAGAAGGCCCGGAAGATTTCGGTCCGGGTGTAGCCGATGGTGCGCAGGACACCGACCTCCCGTGTGCGAGTGCGTACGACGGCACCGCCGATTCCCAGTCCGGCCAGGATGCCGACGAGGGCAAGCAGCGCCAGCAACCCCTTGGACAGCCACTGGAACAGGCCGAGGATTCCGGGCAGGTCCGCGACACGGTCGCGCACGCTGACGGCGAAGTACTTCTTGGCCGTCAGCTCGGTCAAGACGGAGCCGACTTGGTCTTGTGTTTTGGCGACGACGGTCGCGCTGTTGTAGCCCTGGCTCGCGAGGAAACGCTCAGGAGTCTCCCCGGCCCGAGCGGCCGCCCACGCCTGCACGTCCGAGGGCGCGGCATGGGCGGCGCTGGGGCCGTCGAGCTGCCACTGGGGGTCGCTGATCCCGACGACTTTGACCTGCACACTGGCACCGGTTCCCTGGCCTTCGCCCGTGCGCCGGGTGTACTCACCCATAACTGTCTTGCCCAGCAGGTCGGACAGGTCTTCCCCATCTGCAGTGGCGGGAAGCACGATCTCCCCGGGCTGGAGGGGGAAGACCTTGTCGCGCACTGATGCCTTGAGCGGGGGAAGTACTGAGGGGCGGGCAAGGTTGGCGTACAGCAGTACCGGGAACCCGTCGCCGTTCTGGCCCACGGTGATGGAGGCTGTCAGGGACGGCTCCACACTCTCGACGCCGGCCATGGCTCGGATCTCCTCGAGGTGGGCGGTGGTGAGCCGCTTGGCCGTGTCTCCACTGTCACTGAATTTCTGCAGGTCGATCTGGCGCAGCCCCGACCCGGTCCGCAGGCTCGCGTCGGCCTGCTGAGAGCCCGCGGCAGAAAGGGTGCCGGCGGCCAGCGCGATGGCTCCGCACAGCACCAGGATGATCAGTGAAGCGGTCAGACGGCGGGCGTAGCGTGCCGCGTTGACCATTCCGAGCGTGATGCTCCTCATGCCTCAGTCACCTTCCGTGTGGCCGACATGGTGACGTGACCGGCCTGCATCACTGCCACTGTGTCGGCGAACTCAGCCACGCGCTGGCTATGGGTGATCAGCACGACACCACACTCACTGTCGGCGGCCCGCCGGAACTGGCTGAGGGCTTCGCCTTCGGTCTCCTCGTCGAGGTTGCCTGTCGGTTCGTCGGCCAGAAGGAGGGTAGGCCCGTTCACCATGGCCCTCGCGATGGCCACGCGCTGCTGCTCACCGGCGGACAGTTCGCCAGGGCGGTGTTCGGTGCGGTGGTTCATCCCAACGGACTCCAGCACCTCCAAGGCCCGGGAACGGCCTCCACGCAGTCCCTTGACGGAGGCGAGCGCGACGTTTTCTACCGATGACAGTTGTGGCAGCAGGTTGAAGGACTGGAAGACAACCCCGATCCGGTCCCGCCGGAAGATGGTGCGGGCTGTGTCGTCGAGGGCCAATACGTCGGTTCCGTTGATCGTCAGACTTCCTGAATCCGGCCGGGCCAGCAGTCCGGCAACATGCATCCACGTGGTCTTTCCACTTCCGGAGCGCCCCAACAGCGCGACGATCTCGCCGCGGTGCACGCGGACTTCGCCGCCTTGCAGCGCCCTTACATCCTTGGACGCTTCGCTGAAGCGCAGCGATAGGTCGTTCGCGTGCAACAAGAGGTCGGTCATGTACGGTCCTTGGAGTTGGGCGGCGCCGCGGGGCCCCCACCGGGGACCACGAGCAGATTCGACAGGCGAGCCGCGGCCAGCGTGGCAGAGATGGTGCACTCGTCGCCGCTGACCAGATCGCGCACCAGCAGCGAGCCTTCGGCACACCCCGTCCCGGTAGCTGTCAAGTCAAATGAAACGTATGTGCGACTATGAGTTGTGTTGCTGTGGTTCACGCCGCC
>NZ_JADWYM010000046.1 GCF_022414535.1 Streptomyces sp. MUM 2J | reverse complement strand
GCCGGCGGGGCGAGGGGCGGGGGCGGATCCGCCGGGGGGCGCGGAACGGGGGACGGGGCGCCGGCGCCGGGCCAGGGCGGTGGTGTGAAGCCCGGGGCCGGAGCGGGACGGGCGGCGGGACCGGCCGGCGTGGAGCCGGGCACGGGCTCGGCGACGACGCCGGTGGGTGGGCCGGGGCGCGCATCGGGACGTGGGTGGGGGCCGTGATCCGGTCCGGGGACGGGTCCGGGGGCCTGGCCGGGAGCGTAGGCGGTCCCGGGGGCGGCGTGGCCGGAGCCGGACGGGGATCCGGGGGTGCCGTAGCCAGCTGGTGGTATGGACTCGGGGGAGACCCGGCCGGTGCCGGCCCCTGATCCGGAGAGGGGGCCGTGCCGGGAGGAGGAACCGGAGGCGGCCCCGGGGGTGGGGCCCGGGCCGGCGGGCGGGGGGCCGGATCCGGGGCCCGCTGCCGCGTGGGATCCGAATCCGGGATCGGCCGCGCCGGGCCCGGCGGCAGAAGCCGCGCCGGTACCGGACACCGGGCCGGGCCCGAAGCCCGCCCCCGCTCCCGCCCCGGTGCCCGAGCCTGAACCGGCCGACGGGCCGGTGCCGCCGCCGGTGACGTTCCCCGGGGGTGGCAGGTGCGCCGGGAGCGGCGGCGGGGACCCCTGGAAGCTGTGCCGGCTCTCCTCGCCGGCCCCTGCTCCCCCGGCCTCTACTCCTCCGGCCCCTGCGCCTGCTCCGGCCTCGGCTGTTCCTGCTGTTCCTGCTGTTCCTGGGCCTGCTGCTGCGCCTGCACCGGTCTCGGCTCCCGTCCTTCGCCGCGCCGGGCGGTCGGGGCCGCTCGGGCCGAAGCCCGGTGGCAGGGGGCCGATCTGGTCGAAGATCTCGATCAGTTCGTCGTCGGGCCCGGGTTCCGACAGGAGCTCCGCGGCTGCGGCGAGCGCCTTGCGGGCCCCCGTCGCCGTACGGAACCGCGCCTCGGGGTCGGGCTCCAGCAGCGCGGCCACGACCTGCCAGAGCGGTTCGGGGATGCCCTTGGGGGCTCCCGGGGTGCCGTGCTCCGCGAAGTGCTGGATGAGAGCCTTGGCGTCCGGCTTGGCGCCTTCCAGCAGGTACAGGGCGACCAGGCCGGCGGCGAACAGGTCGGCCGGGAAGTCCGGCTCGGCGCCCATCATCTGCTCCGGAGCGAGGTAACCCGGCGTACCCACCACGAGGTTGGTCTCCGTCAGGCGCGGCTCGCCCAGACGCATGGCGATGCCGAAGTCGGACAGCCGCAGCCGGGGACGCCGGGTGCCGGTGGCCTCCAGGAGCACGTTGGCGGGCTTGACGTCCCGGTGGACGACGCCCTCCGCGTGCACGGCCGCCAGGCCCGCCAGCAACTGGTCCAGGAGCGTGCACACGAAGGCCGGGGGCAGGGGGCCGTAGTCCCCGACGAGATGGACCAGCGAGCCGCCGGTGACGAGATCCATCGTGAACAGGACCTTGTCGTCGTCGGCGGCCCAGCTGGCGGGGGCGAGCACGTTCGGGTGGTCGATCCGCAGGGCCTGCTCGCGGACGAAGCGCAGCAGGGAGTGCGCGTCGCTCTGCTGCAGGACCTTGGCGGCCACGTACCGGCGGCGGCGGTGGTCCCAGGCGCGCCAGACGGCGCCGACGCCGCCGCGGCCGATCGGATCGGCCAGTTCGTACCGGCCGGCGAAGACCTCACCCATCGCTGTGCGCTACTCCTCCCCCTGTGACCTGCGGCACGTCCCGATATCCGGGTGGCCTCGGGTCCCTTGTCCGCCCCTGTCTCCTTCGGTGCCGCTGCCGCACCCCCGAAGTCCCCCTGGTCAAGGGGGCTTCGGAGGGGTCAGTTCTGGTGGGACTGGTAGTGCGCGACTGCGTCGGAGGTGCGGCCCGCCCCGTACACCCGGAGGAACTCTGCCAGTTCGGGGTGGGTCGGGGCGAGGGTGTCCGCGGCCTGGAGGATGTCGCCGGCGGCGGAGACCGAGCGCAGCAGCGACTGGATCTCGCGGACCACGCGCTTGACCGTGGGCGCTCCGGAACTGCTGGTCGTCTGCGTGGTGTTGCTCAGCACCGAGCCCCCCTGCGACTTCTTGATCTCCTCCATGCGCTCGGTCGCCTCGGCCGCGCTGGCACTGCCGTCCGCCACCTGCCCGGCGAGTTCCTGCAGTAGTTGCACGCGCTGCACGACGGCCGGATTTCCGATCTTTGCCCGCTGACCGCTCATCAGCTGGGACAGCATCGGTGCGGACAGTCCCAGTACCCCCGCAAGACGTGCCTGGTTGAGGCCCAGGTCGTCGATGAGCTTACGGAAGAGCGCCCCCAACGGCTCCCCGTACCAGTTCCGCTGCAGTTCCCGCGCTCTCGCGGTGGCTTCCTGCTGTGCGGCGTCCATTGCGTCTCCCCATCGCTTCCCCAAGAAACGTGCTTCGCTGCCGCGAACCACGCCGTGCATCTTACGGAGCGTGGTCGTCCGCGGGGACCCCCAATCTTGTTGGGAGATAGTGGGGGCGACCGGGTAGTCTGGTCGACGACGCCGGCCGGGATGCAGTGCTTCCGGGCGGACGTATCCCGTGAGGGGCCTTAGCTCAGTTGGTAGAGCGCCGTCTTTGCATGGCGGATGTCAGGGGTTCGACTCCCCTAGGCTCCACTGTCAAGTGCCCTCTGAACTGCGGAAACGTGGTTTGGAGGGCATTTTTCGTGCCCGTTGCCGGCCACTCCGTGCCCACCGGCCCTCTTTGTCCTCGTGGCCCGTCGCCCGGAAGCGGTGGCGCGCTCGTCCAGAGCGTGACGGACGTGTTGCTGTGCAGCAGGTCGTGCCCACGCTCGGGACCCGGCCGATCCCTGCCGCGAGTCCGCTCCGCACAAGGCTCCCTTCCTCCAGGTCACGTGGTGGCGAACCAGTGGAACTCCACACACGGCTTCTCGGTGAGGCACAGGACCGTGACGAACACCTGGTGCACGCCGGTGATCACGGGAATCCGCGTGACCACCTCGCAGACCGGGCCGTTCGACGCACCGAACCGGGCACAGGGCTCTGCCCTCGGCGAGTCGAGGCGGAGCTCCAGCACCGCAAGATCGCCGGTGGTCGCCCTGAGGCGAGCACGGGCGGAGGCGTCCCTGCTGCCGGAGAAATCGACTCCGTCGAACCTGAGGACGGTCGGCCCCGGTCACATGACGGAGTCCTCCGTCCGCCGACCCGGTTCGCCACTGCCGGCCCAGGCGGCGAAATCCGCCGAGAGCCGTTCTCTGTGAGACCTGGTGGCCCAGGATGAAGCCAGCCGGTGCGCGGCCGTGAACAAATACGGTCGCCATGCCTCGGCAGGGCCGGCGCCGTCACCCACCGCAGCGATGGTCTCGACGAATGACTCGGATGCGAGGTCTTCGGCCGCAGATTCGTCCCGGCAGTAATGGCGGGCGTGGGCAAGCACGGCAGAATAATGCCTGCGATAGAGCTCGGAAAGGGCTCTCTCCCGTCCGTGTTCCGTCCTGTCGGATCGCACCAGCCAGGTCAAGTGTGCATCACTCGCACGGGCTTGAGGACAGGAGTCGTCCCTGCCGTCCATCACGAATTCCCCTTGAGGTTCCCGATCCGCTTCATGTGCCTGGTGATCCTCAGTCCTTTTGACGGTTGAAGTCAATAACATGATCCAGCAGCTGACTGAAACGAAGGTGACGAGCACGCTTTCGGTCGTCTACGGCAAAGTTCAGGCAAAGTGCCGGGACGGATCATTTGAGGAAAAGCGGTTGCTCGGTTCAGTCGATGAGGTTGATCTCGTGGTGTCGTAGAGGCTGACAGCGGATTGTCGGCTGCCGTATCGCCCGTGGGGTGCGGTGTCCGCGAGGGGGCGGGCCGGCCGACCGGGCGACGAGCGCGGAATCCGGGTGTCGTTCACGGCACCCGGTGACGTGCGCCGTCCCGCCGGACCGGACCGGAGGCAGGGGCGACGGGGCGGTGGCCCGCCGGGCGGCCACCTGCCCGCCGTGCGCGGGTTCCGGTGCGCGCCCTCGGCGGTTTCGGCCGGGGCGCTCCTACCGGGCACACCGGGGTTTCGGCCGGAACCCCGGTCCGCGTCCTGCCGGGGCGGGCCCGGCACGACGACCGGCCGCGGCGTGCGGAGGGGAGCCGCACAGGCCGGGACCCTGTGCGGCGACTTCGATAGGGCACCGATAGCCGCTCCGGTTCGGGTGGATAGCGGGCCACGCAAGAGTGGTTTCCGCCAAGGCATCCCCCCACCGAATCGCGAGGACTGAAGATGACCGAAACTCAACCCCGTCCGGCACCGAGGGAGGTGACGTCCTCGGATGCCGCCGTGCTCAGCGCGGTCGTCAAGCGGTTCACCAACGCGAGGGGCGAGGAGTTCGCCGCGGTGAACGGCCTGGATCTGCGGATCCGGCGAGGTGAGGTCGTGGCGTTCCTCGGGCCGAACGGTGCCGGCAAGACGACCGCGATCGACATGCTCCTGGGGCTGGCGCGCCCCGACTCCGGACACGTGGAGCTGTTCGGCGGTCCGCCGCAGCAGGCGGTCCGCGCCGGCCGTGTCGCGGCGGTCCTGCAGAGCGGTGGGCTGCTGCCCGACCTGACCGTCGAGGCCACGGTCCGCATGCTCGGCTCGCTGCACACCGGCACCGACCCGGAGGCCGTGATGAGCCGGGCCGGCATCACCCGGCTGCGGCACCGCAGGGTCTCCGAGTGCTCCGGGGGCGAGCAGCAGCGGCTGCGGTTCGCCGTCGCGCTGCTGTCGAACCCGGAGTTCCTGGTCCTGGACGAGCCGACGGCCGGGATGGACGTCGCGGCCCGCCGCGAGTTCTGGGCCACCGTCCGTGAGGACGTCCAGCGCGGCATGACCGTCCTGTTCGCCACGCACTACATGGAAGAGGCCGACCAGTTCGCCGACCGTGTGGTGATGGTGGACCAGGGGCGCGTCGTGGCCGACGGGTCGGCCTCGTCGATCCGCGCCGCCTTCGCCGGCCGTACCGTCTCCGCGCAGATCAGCCCGTCCGACGCCGCGGCGGTGGCCGCCTCCCCGGGCGTGCGCTCCTGCGTGGTCCGCGGCGACCGCCACTTCTTCGACACGACCGACTCCGACGCCCTGCTGCGCGTCCTGGTCAACCGCACCTCCGCCACCGAGATCGAGGTAGTCCCCCGCAGTCTCGAGGAGGCGTTCATGGCCATCACGACCAACGGCCGCACCGACCTGGAGGGCCTGCGATGAGCACCCTGACCGCGCCCCCCACCGCACGCACCTCACCGTTCGCCGGCGTCAACCCGACCTTCATCCGCTATGAGCTGCGCCGCCGGTTCAACCGCCAGACGACGATCTTCACCCTTCTCCTCCCGGCCGTGCTGTATCTCGCCCTGTTCCGCACCGCCCCGTCCCACGGCACGCTGCCGCACGGCAACTTCGCCGCCTGGATGATGATCGGCATCGCGGTGTACGGCGCCGCCATGGCCGCCACCAGCTCGGCGGCCACCATCTCCGTGGAGAAGTCGGCGGGCTGGATGCGCACGATCGCGCTGAGCCCGCTCGCCCCGCCCGGATACCTGCTCGTCAAGGTCCTGTGCTCGGTGGTGATGGCCGCGGTGCCGGTGGCCATCGTGGGAGTCCTCGGCCGCGTCACCGGTGCCGAAGCCAGTGTCCGGGTGTGGGTGATCTCGCTGCTGGTCGCCTGGCTCGGCGCCGCGGTCTTCGCCGCGCTCGGCATCCTGCTCGGTCTCGCCCTCAAGCCCGACGTCGTGATGCACATGCCCGGTCTGACCATGACCGCGCTCGCCTTCCTCGGCAACCTGTTCATCCCGCTCAGCGGCACCATGCTGGAGATCTCGCGCTACACGCCGATGTACGGCGTGTCGACGCTCGCCCGCTACACCCTGACCGACGGCTACAGCTTCAGCGGGGAGCACTCCAGCCTCGCCGGGGCCGTCGTCAACATCGTGGCCTGGTTCCTCGGCTTCGGCTTCGCGGCGGTCCGCCGGTTCGCCAAGAGCACCGGTCGGCAGTAGCGCCGGCCCGCTCCCCGCGAGGCACCGCACGGCGTACCACTCCCCACCACTGCCCACCACTCCGCCCGCCGACCCGGCGCCGACGCGAGGGGCACACCCGAAAGGGGGTTGAACGAATGTTCGCGATCATGGCACCGGGCCAGGGCTCCCAGGCCCCCGGCATGCTGGCCGGATGGCTTCGCGACCCCGCCCATGCCGAGCGTGCACGGGCCTGGTCCGAGGCAGCGGACTGCGACCTCGTCCACCTGGGCACCAGGGCCTCGGCCGCGGAGATCGCCCGGACCGAGAACACCCAGCCGCTGCTGGTCGCCGCCGGGCTGCTGGCGCACCCGGAACTGGCCGGGACCGGACAGGCCGACGTGGCGGTCGGACACTCCGTCGGAGAGCTCACCGCCGCGGCGTACGCGGGGGTCCTCGGACCCGTCGACGCGGTGCGGCTGGCCGCGGTCCGCGGCCGTGCGATGGCCGCCGCCTGCGCCGAGGCACCCACCTCGATGGCGGCCGTCGTCGGCGGCGACGCGTCGGAGGTGCTGGCCCGGATCTCCGAACTCGGCCTGACCGCGGCCACGTTCAACGGCCCCGGCCAGATCGTGGCCGCCGGCCTCACCGAGCGGCTCGACGAACTGGCCGCCACGCCGCCCGGCTCCACGACGGTCAAGCGGCTCCCGGTCGCCGGCGCCTTCCACACCCCGTTCATGGAGTCCGCGCGGCAGACGGTGGCCGCCGCGGCCGCCGCGATCCCCTTCGCCCCGCCGCGCGGACTCCTGCTCTCCAACGCCGACGGCGAGGCGGTCGCCGACCCCGAACTGATCCGGCAGCGGCTCGTCGACCAGGTCGTGCGGCCGGTGCGCTGGGACCGGTGCCTCGCCTCCCTCGTCCGGCTCGCGCCCGGGGTGACGGTGTCCCTGCCGCCGGCCCGCACCCTCGCCAACCTCCTCAAGCGGCAGCACCCCGGGCTCGGCGTGGTCCCGGTCAACTCGGCGCGCGACATCGGGAAGGCCCTCGCCCGGATCGACGCGGCCGCCGGGAAGGGAGACCCCGCCCGTGCCGGTGCATGACCTCTTCGAACGGTGCCGCGTCGAGCGCCCGGACCACCCCGCGGTGGTCGACTCCGACGGCACCCTCACCTACGCCGAGCTGGGCACCGCCGTCGACCGCGCGGCAGCCTGGCTGCGCGGCCGGGGCGTCACCGCCGGGGAGCGCGTCGTCCACACCGGCGGCAACGACCGTGCCTTCCTCACCCTCTTCTACGCAACGCTCCGCATCGGCGCGGTCTTCGTGCCGGTCCACCCGGAACTGACGGACCAGCAGGTCGGCCACATCGTCGACGACTGCTCGGCGGCCCTCGCGATCAGCTCGCCCGGAGCGGGGGAGCGGGCCCGGGACACCGTCCCGGTGGCGCAGGCCTGGCAGGAGGTCCTGCGGACGCCCGCCGACGGCGGCACCGCCCGAGTCCCCGACGACGGCGTGGCGCTGCTGATCTACACCTCCGGCACCACGGGCCGCCCGAAGGGCGTCGTCTGCCCCCACCGCCAGATGGTCGCCGCGGTCGGGGCCGTCAACGCCCGCCTCGGCTACCGCGCCGACGACGTGGTCCTGTGCCGGCTCCCGCTCTCCTTCGACTACGGCCTCTACCAGGCCCTCCTCACCGCACTGACCGGCGGCACACTCGTCCTCACCGGGCGCGGCTCGGACATCGTCCTGCTGAAGACCATCGAGCGGTACGGCGTGACCGTCGTGCCCCTCGTCCCTTCCCTGGCCCAGATCCTGACGATGATCCAGCGCAGGAAGCGGCGGCCGACGAAGGTGCGCCTGTTCACCAACACCGGTGCCCGGCCGGGCCGGCTCGTCATGACCGCACTGCTCGACGCGTTCCCCGGATCGGTGTTCGCGTCGATGTACGGCATGACCGAGTGCAAGCGCGTCTCGATCCTCGATCCCGCCGAGTACGCGACCCACCCCGACTCGGTCGGCCGGCCCATCCCCGGCGACCACGTCCGGATCGTCGGCGCCGACGGCAGGACGCTCCCTCCCGGCGAGACCGGCGAGATCGTGGTGTGGGGGGAGACCGTGATGGCCGGCTACTGGGGCGTCCCGATCGAGGAGCAGAACCGGTACGTCCGCCGCGCGGACGGCTCGCTCGAACTGCACACCGGCGACCAGGGCCGTCTCGACGACGACGGCCGGCTGTACTTCGTCGGCCGGGACGACGACATGATCAAGCGGCGCGGGATCCGCCTCGGCCTCACCGAGATCGAGGACGCTGCCGAGCGCGTCCCCGGCGTGAGCGCCGCCGTCGCGCTGAAGCCCGGGACCGAGGACGGACAGCTCCGGCTCGCGGTCCACACCTCCCGCACCCCCGAGGAGATCCGCGCCCACCTGGCCCGGCAGCTGGACCCGGCCCGGCTGCCCGACCGGATCGTGCCGATCGACGCCGTGCCCCTGACCGCGAACGGCAAGCCGGACCGCAAGGCCGTGGAACGCCTGCTGAGCGCTTCCGGCACCGCCCAGACTCCCCAGCCTTCCCCCGGACAGGCGACGACACAGACGAGGACCAGCACCCATGAACCAGTCGAACTTTGACCAGCTCGTCGAGCAGATCTGCGCCGTCACGGTCACCGACCCGGAGGCGCCGCTCGTGGACCTCGGCGTGGACTCGCTCCAGACCGTCGCCCTGGTGATGGCCGTCGAGGAGCGGTACGGCGTCGAGATCGACCCCGAGGAACTCGCGGAACCCGCGCTCACCTCCTCGGCCGGTCTGTGGCGTTCGGTGCAGGAGAAGCTGTCCGGCTCGCTGCCCACGAAGGCCGGGAACTGACCGCCATGTGGACCGACATCCGACCCGCAGTGGAGATGCCGCAGCTGTTCGAGCGGGGCGGGGACACGATCTCCTTCTCCGGGGGCCTCCCCGACCTGGAGGTGCTCCCCCTGGAGGCGATCTCCGGCCAGCTCTCCCGGCTCGTCAGACTCGGCGGCCGGCTCGCCCTCCAGTACGCGACCCCGCATGTCGCCGGGGCCCTCGTGCCGGCGATCGCCGACCTGATGGCCCGCGAGGGCGCCGGCGCCACGGCCGAGAACCTGATCCCCACCAGCGGGTCCCAGATGGGCCTGCTGGCCGTCGCCCTCGGTCTCGCCGCGCCCGGCGAGACCGTCCTGGTCCAGACCCCCGCCTACCCGGGCGCCGCGGCCGCGTTCCGCACCGCGGGGCTCGCGCTCCACCCCGCCCCCGAGGACCGCGACGGCCTCGACCCCCTGGCGCTGCGCGAGACCGTCGAGCGGCTGCGCGCCGCCGGCCGTACCACCCGCATCCTGTACTGCAATCCCACGTTCCAGAACCCGACCGGCGCGACCCTCGGCGTCGAACGCCGCAAGGAACTCCTCACCGCGGCCCGGGAACTCGACCTGCTGCTCGTCGAGGACAACCCCTACGGCCTGCTCGGCTTCGACGGGCGCACCACGCAGACCCTCCAGGGGCTCGACCCCGAGCGGGTGGTGTACCTGGGGACCTTCTCGAAGGTGTTCGCACCCGGCCTGCGCTGCGGCTGGATCGCGGCCCCGGAACCCCTCGCGCGCACCCTGCGCCGCACCACCGAGGTCATGACCCTGTCGCCGTCCGCGCTCGCCCAGGCCACGCTCGCCGCCTTCCACACCCGCGCCGGCTGGGGAGATCTGGTCGACGGCTACCGGGCGAGCTACCGGGAGCGCGCCGCGCTCATGGCGGACGCCCTGGAGCACGAGCTCGGCACCGACGGCCCGTGGACATGGGAGCGGCCCGACGGCGGCTTCTACATCTGGCTGCGCCACCGGGAGGGCGCCGACACGAGTCGCTTCGCCGAGGCGGCCGCCGGGCACGGCGTCTCCTACGTGCCCGGCAGCCACTTCGGGATCGACGGCGAGCACGCGGACGCGCTGCGGCTGTGTTTCAGCAACGTGCCCAGGAAGCGGATCGGCGAGGGGATATCCCGGCTGGCGGCCGCGTTCCGGGAAGGGGCGGCATGAGCGGCGTGCCGGAGGCGACCCTGCCCCGTGAGGCGGTCGACTGGGCGGCGTTCGGGCCGTCGTACCCCCTCGGCGACAGCGGCTGGCGGGTGTGGGGCGTGGGACTGCTGCGCAGCGCGGGCTTCCCGGTCTCCGGGATCGGCCTGCTCGGCGGACGCCGCGCCGCGCGGCTGGCCGGCACCGGGGACCGGGAGGCGTTCGCCGCCGCCTACCGGGCCGACACCGAGGCCGAGTCCGCGCGGCTCGCCGGCCTCGCCGCCGACGACCGGGTGCGCCGGGCCGTCGCCTGGCAGAACCGCGCCGTCTACCGCCGACTCGACTCCATCGCGGCCGGCACGGGTCCCGAGTCCAAGCGCCGCCGCCGCGAGCGCACCCTGGCGATGTACTGGCTGCGGTACTGCGCCAAGGCCGAGACGATCGGTTTCTTCGGCCCGGCGGCCTGGATCACGGTCGGCCGCGGCCGGCAGGCGGTCGACATCGAGCACGGGCCGGCCCTGACCTCCCGTGGACGCACCTTCTTCGAACGCTGGGCCGTCGCCGCGCTGGCCGACTGGATGATCGCCCAGCCGGGGGCCCGCTGGTGGTTTCCCCCGATGCTGCGGCCCGACGTGCACCTGGCGGGCGACCGGCTCGTCATGCAGGGCGGCCGCACCGTGCGGCTGCGCGAGGACGACGTCCCGGTCCTGCGGCTGGCCGACGGCGACCGGAGCGGCCAGGACATCGCCGAAGCCACCGGCTGGGACCCGGCGACGGCACGGGAGCGGGTGGAGGGGATCCTCAAGCGGCTGGTCAGGCAGCGGGTGCTGACCTGGGACGCCAACATCCCCGTCGACGTGCGGGCCGAGGAGATCCTGCGACGGCGTGTGGCCCGCGTCGGCGACGTGGAGCTGTTCACCCGCTTCACCGCCGTCCTCGGTGAACTCGATCGGCTCCGTGACGGCATCGACCGCGCGGGCAGCGCCGAGGAACTCGTGGCGGCGCTGGACCGGCTGGACGACTTCTTCGTCCGCACCACGGGCCAGGCGGCCTCCCGTGAGGAGGGCAGGGCCTACGCCGGCCGCACTCTGTGCTACCAGGACTGCCTGCGGGACGTGCGGATGGACCTGGGCCGCGACCTCCTCGACCGGATCGCGCGCCCGCTGGCCCTGGTCGCGGACGCGGCGGACTGGTTCGGCAACCGGCTCGCCGAGCTGGTGGAGGCGGAGGTCGCCGCCCTCGTGCGCAAGGCGGCCGCCCGCCGGCCGGACGTGACGCTCGCCGACGTGTGGACGCAGGTGCTGGGACTGTTCTGGGGGAACAACGCCACCCCGGTGCACACCGCGACCCGTGAACTCGCCCAGAAGTGGCGCGAGGTGCTCGACGTGGATCCCGCCGCCGAGGTGCCCCCGCGGATCCGGCTGTCGACGTCCGGCGTCGAGGAGCGCGCCCGCGCGGTCTTCGCCACCGGCCCGGTCCGCTCGCCCCATCTCGCGGTGCACAGCCCCGACCTCCAGGTCGCGGCCCCGTCCGCGGACGCGGTCAACGCCGGGCGGTACACCGCCGTCCTCGGTGAACTGCACGCCTGCCTCGCCACGCTGGACCTGCCGTTCCTCGACTGGACCACCGACGCCGGCTCGCTGCGCGACAAGGTCAACGCGGCGATCGGCGCACCGCGCCTGGTGCCCCTGCTTCCGGTGGAGTGGAAGCGCAACAGCGGCCGTATGGTGCCCGCGCCGATCGGTGCCGGGGACCGGCTGATCGGGTTCACCAGGGCCCCCTACGACGACCGCACCCGCGTCGACCCGGCCGCGGCGATCTCGCTCGCGGAGTCGGACGGGACGGTCACCGCGACGACCCCCGACGGACGGACCTGGGGCATCCGCGAACTGCTCGCGGTGCCCGTGGCGATCATCGCCGCGGACGCCTTCAAGATCGGGCTCGACCGGACGCACGCCCCGCGCGTGACCCTGGACGACCTGGTGCTGTTCCGGGAGACCTGGCGGCTGCCCGTCGCCTCGGTCCCCCTGCCGGAGCGGACCGACCGGGAGCGCGACTACCTCGCCGTGCGGCGCTGGGTCACCGAACAGGGCCTGCCGGACCTGCTCTTCGTCAAGTTCCCGGAGGAGACCAAGCCGTCCCTCGTCGACCTCACCAGTCCCACGCTGGTGCTGTCCTTCGCCAATCTCGTCCGCACCGCGCGTCGCCTCGACCCCGACGCCCTCGTCACCCTCAGCGAGCCGCTGCCGGCCCCGGACGACTCCTGGGTGGCGGATGCGGAGGGCGAGCGGCACGTCAGCGAACTGCGGCTCCAGATCAGCAGAAAGGTGCCGGAATGACCGTCCTCGCCTCCGACGGCGCGGACTCCGCGGTCCGCCCCGTCCGCGCCCGGGACCCCGACATCGTCGCGACGATCGGAGGAACCCCGCTCGTCGCCCTCGACCGCCTCTTCCCGCCCGCCCGGTTCCAGGTGTACGCCAAGTGCGAGCGCTTCAACCCGGGCGGCAGCATCAAGGACCGTGCCGCCAAGTCGATGATCGAGCACGGCATCCGCACCGGCCTGCTCGTCCCCGGGGTCTCCACCGTCGTGGAATCCTCCTCGGGCAACCTGGCCATCGCCCTCGCCCAGCTCTGCAACTTCTACGGGCTCGGCCTGATCTGCGTCGTCGACCCCCGCACCACCGCGCAGAACGCCGCCATCATGCGGGCGTACGGCGCGAAGGTCGAGACCGTCGACCGGGACCCGGCCACCGGTGAGTACCTGCCGGCCCGGATCAGCCGGGTCCGGACCCTCCTGGAGACCGTCCCGGACGCCTACTGGCCCAACCAGTACGCCAACGAGTACAACGCCCGCGCGCACCACCAGACCATGCGCGAGATCAGCGAGGCCCTGACGGACGACCCCGACTACCTGTTCGTCGCGGCCGGTACCACCGGCACGCTGCGCGGCTGCGCCGAGTACATCCAGGACAACGGCCTGGCCACCCGGGTCGTCGCCGTGGACGCGGTGAACAGCGTGATCTTCGGGCCCCCCGAGCCGTGGGAGCGCGGGCGCGTGCGCATGATCCCCGGGCACGGCGCCGCGGTCGTCCCGCCGCTGCTGCGGCCGGGCCTCGCCGACCGGGTCGTCAAGGTCACCGACTTCGACTGCGTGCGCGGCTGCCGGCAGCTGCTCGCCCGGGAGTCGATCCTCGCCGGCGGGTCGTCCGGAGCCGTGATCGCCGCGCTCCAGCACGCCGCCGACTGGCTGGAGACGGGCGCCGCCTGCGTGGCCGTGCTCCCTGACGGGGGTGACCGCTACCTCGACACGATCTACTCCGACACCTGGGTCGAGACGCACCTCCAGGAGCTCCCGCCCGTGCCGGACACCGGGCACGGCGAGCGGCCGGCCGCCGACGGCGAGCAGGAGCAAGAGCAGGAGCAAGAGCAGGAGCCGGAGCAGGAGCCGGGCCACGAGCCCACCCCCACCGACCACGACAGGAGTGAGCCTTGAAGATCCTCGGACGGGACGACGTGAGGACCGCCCTGACGGGACTCGAACCCGTCGTCCTCGACGCGGTCCGCGCCGCCTACGTGCTGCACGGCCGGGGCGATTCGCACGTGCCGTTCTCCAGCTTCCTGCGCCCGCCCCGGCCCGCCGGGTCCCGCATCATCTCCCTGCCCGCCTACCTCGGCGGCCCGGAGCCGGTGATGGGCCTGAAGTGGATCTCGTCGTTCCCGGCGAACGTCGAGAAGGGCCTTCAGCGGGCCTCCTCCGTCCAGGTGCTCAACGATCTCGGCACGGGGTACCCCACGGCCCTGCTGGAGGGCAGCCAGATCTCCTCGTCCCGCACCGCGGCGAGCGCGGCCCTCGCGGCCGGCGCCCTGCACGGCACCCGCCGGGTCCGTTCGGCCGGCCTCATCGGCTGCGGCACCATCAACCAGCGCGTCCTGTCCTTCCTGAGGCTGACCCACCCGGACCTGGAGACCGTCGTGCTCCAGGACGTCGTCCCGGGCCGCGCGGAAGCCTTCGCCCGCGAACTGGAGTCCGAACACCCGGGGATCGCCTTCCGCACCGGCGATGTCCCCGAGGTGCTCGGCAGCCAGACCGTGAGCATCGCGACCACCGACTCGACGTACTGGCTCGATCTGGCGTGCCACCCCGACCGCCCCGCCGGCCAGGTGATCCTGCACCTGTCCCTGCGTGACCTCGCAACCGACTCGATCCTGAACGCCTACAACGTCACCGACGACACCGAGCACGCCGTCCGCGAGCAGACCTCCCTGCACCGGGCGGAGCAGAAGGTGGGCAACCGGGACTTCGTGCACGCCGAGATCGCCTCCGTGCTCGCCGGCCCCGAGCCGCCCGCGACCGACCGCACGATCGTCTTCTCGCCCTTCGGCCTCGGCGTCCTCGACCTCGCCGTCGCACAGGCCGTGCTGAGGGCGGCCGCCGAGGCGGGTCTGGGCACCCAGGTCGACGGGTTCGACCCCGGCAGCCACCGGGTCACCGCCGCCATGGCCGGAGGGACGGCATGAGCGCGCTCTTCCCGGAGGGCACCAAGGCCCTCGTCACCGGCGCCTCCCGGGGCATCGGCGCGGCCATCGCGCTCGCCCTCGCCGAGCACGGCTGCGACGTCGCCCTCAACTACCGGTCCAACGCGGGGAAGGCGGAGGAGGTCGCCGAGCGGATCCGCGGGCTCGGCCGTGAGGCGCTCCTGGTCGGGGCGGACGTCGCCGACGAGGCCCAGGTCGCCGCCATGTACCGGGAACTGAGGACGGCCTGGGGCGGCATCGGCGTCGCCGTCCTCAACTCCGGCATCACCGCCGACGGCCATCTGGCCGCGATGAGCCGGGCCAAGTGGCAGGAGGTCATCGCCACCAACCTCACCGGTGCCTTCCTCACCGCCCGCGAGGCCACCAAGCAGATGTACACGAGCGGCGGTGCGATCGTCTTCATCGCCTCCACCAGCGGCATCGCCGGCCGCGCCGGCCAGGCCAACTACGCCGCCAGCAAGGGCGGGGTGATCTCCATGGCCAAGTCCCTGTCCCAGGAAGCGGCCCCGCGCGGCATCCGCGTCAACGTGGTCGCCCCCGGCTTCATCGACACCGACATGGTCAAGAAGGTCCCGCCGGCCGCCATGAAGGAGGCCCTCCAGGCCATCCCCCTGGGCCGCATGGGCACCGCGGCCGAGGTGGCCCAGGTCGCCGCCTTCCTGGCCAGTCCCGCCGCCTCCTACGTCACCGGCAAGGTGCTCACCGTCGACGGCGGAATGATCCACAGCTAGCGCCTTCGGCGCCGCGTCCGACCCACCACCACCCACGAGAGGACCCCGCATGCCCGCCGCCACCTTCGAGGACATCCGCAGCCAGGCCGAGGCGCGCCTGGAGAAGAACACGAAGATCAAGACGATGATCATCGAGCGTCTCGGCCTGGACGTCGAGCCGGCCGTCGTCTCCGACAACCAGCCGCTGTTCGGCCGCGGTCTGGAGATGGACTCGCTGGACACGCTGGAGATCGTCGTCATGGTCAACAACGAGTTCGACGTCCTGATCAGCGACGACGACTTCGAGGCCTTCGGGTCCATCAACGCCCTGGTCGACTTCGTCGAAGCGCGCGAGGCCTGAGCATGACGGTCACCTCCGAGGCCTCCACCGGGTCGAAGCAGGCCTTCAGCTACTCCTCCGACGACATCAAGCGGATGCTGCCGCACCGCTGGCCGATGCTGATGATCGACCGGGCCTTCGACGTCGTCCCCGGCGTCTCTGGCCGCGGCGTGAAGAGCGTGTCGGTGAACGAGCCCTTCTTCGCCGGGCACTACCCCGACCACTCGATCATGCCCGGCGTGATGATCGTCGAGGCGATGGCCCAGCTCGTCGCGGTCGTCTACGTCGCCGAGATCATCGAGGCGGCCGCCGGGGGAGCCACCGAGGGCGAGGCCCCGGCCGACCCGTCCGAGAGCGTCGGCTACCTGGGCTCCATCAGCTCGATGAAGTTCTCCCGGCTCGTCGTCCCCGGCGACCAGCTTCGCCTGGAGGCGAAACTCGGCCAGCGCCTGCGCGGCCTCCGGCAGGTCTCGGTGCGCGCCAGCGTCGGCAGCGAACTCGCGGCCGCGGGCTCCCTGATCGTCACCACCGGGCGCAAGGACGCCCGGGGCTGAGCGCCCCGCTGGAGGCGCCGCGGTACGGCGTCCGCCGGCGCCCGGCCGCTGAGCGCCGCGGCAGGCGACGTCCGCGCGTCGCGACGGCGCGAACGCCGTCCGCCGCGGCACCGGGCGGGCCGGCCGGAGCCCGCCGCGGCACCGGGCGCGCCCCGTGGACGAACCGCGCGACCGGCCGCGGCACGCCCGCGGCGCCGGCGCTCCACCGAGAGACATCCCGTCGAAAGAGCAGGAGGTGTGGAATGTCCGTCACGATCCGCCCGTACCAGCAGGGCGACGCGCACGACATCGCGGAGCTGTACAACCGCCACCGTGACAACCCCAACCCGGTGGCCGGCGGAATCACCGGCGGCGAACTGGAGCGCGAGCTGGCCGAACGGGACACGGCGACGTTCCTGGTGGCCGTCGACGGCGGGCGCGTGGTGGGCACCTTCGGCCTGTTCCGCAACACCGGCCGACGCTGCGCCCGCGCCGGTGAGCTGATCGCCGACATGTTCTTCGTCGCACCGGCCCACCGGAACGGGGTCGTCACCGGGCGGCTGTTCACGGAGGCCGTCGAATGGATGGTGCGGACCGGCTGCCTCGTGCTGCGGCTCACCGTCAACCCGGCCAACTCCGTGGCGTTCAAGCTGTACCGGCGCGTCGGCTGTGTCTCGGTCGGGCAGACCGTGCCCGGCGAGGACGGCAACGTCGAACTCCACAACTACATCCCGCTGATCCTGCGCAGCGTCTTCGAGGACCTCGGGGCCGAGGTCAGGTCGGCCCTCGGGCAGCTGAGCAGTTTCGGCACCGTCACCGAGTCCCGGGACGGCGAACTGCGCTCCGACGTACGGCTGGTGGACGGTGTCCGCACGGTCGACTACGTCCTCGGCCTGGGCGAGTTCCGTCTCACCGCCAGTGTCGACGTCGACCGGGGAACCGTACGGGAGGCGACGATCACGGGAGCCGACGGCGCCGGCCGGGCCCTGCGGCTCGCCGGACCCCCGTACTCCGTCCGCGCACCGAAGGGCCTCGCGCCGCACCGGTTCGGCGGGGACGGCCTGACCGTCGAGGTGGACGGCGACGACGGGACCGTGCGCGTGCTGGCCCCCGGCCACCACGGGCCGGTGTTCGTCTCCACCTGGCCCGGTTGCCGGGCCGAACGCTCGGCGGGCTGGCGCGAGGGAGAGCCGTGCGACCTGGAGGTCGTTCCCGTCGAGCACGGGCTCCGGGTCACCGAACGGCTCGGTGGCGACCAGGTCGTGGGCACGGTCACCTTCCACGAGGGCGTCCTGCGCCAGGACTTCACCTTCACCGGCCGCCCCGGCAGGGTCTTCCAGACCGTCGGACTGCGCCAGGGCACCTTCCACAGCGGCACCGGCGTGGCCCGTCCGATCGGGCTCGGCCTGGGCGTCCGCGACGCCTCCGAAGTGGTCGCCGCCTCGCACGTCGTACCGGTCGGGGACGAACTCCTCTGGCAGGGAACCCCGTTCGCGGTCCGGCTGCCGGTCCGGGAGCCGGTGCGGCTCATCCACAGCACGCTCCTGGAGCGCGTCCTGGAGCCCGGCGAGGACGGCGTGGCCCGGCTGCGCACCGAGTTCCTCCCGCGGCCCGCGCCCGCGCCCGAGGCCCGGCCCCGTGCCACCGCCCGGCCGTCCGCCACCACACGCGACCTGCGGCTGACCCCGTCGGCCGGCGGCGTCACCTCGTGGCGCGAGGGCACGACCAAGGTCCTGCGCAGCCCGTACCCGCGCACCCGGGCGTTCGGCAACAACCCCCGCTGGTCGGCGGGCATGTGGGTGACGGCCGAGCACGACCGCGCCGGCCGCGCCAGCGGCCTCGGCTGGGGCGTGCGGACGTCCGCGCCCTGGGAGGAGAAGCACCCTCTGGCCCTGTTCTCGCCGCGCGAGCGGATCGGCTGGGAACTCACCGGCGCCGAGGACCCGGCCGAGCCGGTGCGCATCGACGTGCAGGCCCCCGGCCACGAGGAGGAGGTCGTCCTCTGGATCACCCCGAACACCCCGCGGACGACCGCCGTGGTACTGGACTCGGCGCACACCGGATGGGAGCTCGACTCCACCGGGTTCCGCCAGATCTGGGCGTCGGCCGCCTCGGTGCGGCTGTCCGACGGCAGCTGGCTCGACTGCCGGCCCGCCCACCCCGGCCCCGATGCCGAGATCGTGCTCCGCACGACCCCCTCGGGCCTCCTCGTCGGCTGTGTGTCCCCGGCACGGCGGGAGAGTTCCTGGCACCTGGCCGTCCACCCCGAACCCGTCCTCTGAACAACCCCGTCGAAAAGGAAACCGCACACCATGACCACGTCCGTTGCCGCGTCCCGCACCCAGTCCGACGACTACGCCACCGTCCGCACCACCGTCGGCTCCTACCGGATCACCGCCCCCTTCGTGCGGATCTCCGGGGACGAGCGGCTCAGCCTGCTGGACCGGTTCCTGGCCAAGTCGGCCGAGTTCGTGGAGCCGGACACCGTCCGCGAGGTGCTGGCGCTGAACGAGGACGGCTCCCCGTTCGCGATCCTGCTGCACTTCGAGATCGGTGACGACTCGTGGCTGCTGCCGCGCACCGCGGTCACCGCCGGGGAGCTCGGTGCCTACCTGGCGCAGCTGGACCTCCCCGCGGGCGTCGAGATCGACGTCGAGCCCGAGGGCTGGGGTGCCACGGCGTTCGAGGGCCCGACGGCCTGGTCGGTGGCCGCGAAGTTCGTCGACTTCGACATCTCCGGCCTGACCCTGCACGGCGTCACCGAGTCGGCGCTCTCCGACGACCAGGCTGCCCTGGCCCATCTGGCCCGTGTGGGCACCACCGGCGAGTACGGCTACCTGCTGCTGACCAACGCCCCCGAGACCGCCCACGAGGCCGTGCTCGCCGCGGTCGCCGAGCAGGGGGGCGCCCCGGTCGGCCCCGAGGGCCTGATCCGGGTCCAGGCCGAGGCCGGCATGGGCGTCTTCGCGTCCGGCTTCGCCGGGCTGTCGGTGGCCGAGGCCGACCTGTCCTGGATGGTCGACTGGAACCGCCTCGGCGAGTTCCGCGGCTCCGACGGCCTGGCCGGGCCGACCGGCGAGACGGCGCGGCTGACCGCGCTGGCCGCCCCGGCCGACAGCCGCTTCGCGGCCGGCACCGAGGTCACCGCGGCCGGGCGGCCGGTGGGAAGGATCCTGTGGCAGGCGCCCTCCGCCAACCCGGAGGAGGAGCTGGTGCTCGCCCTGCTGGACGCTCCGTTCTGGGTGCCCGGTCTCGAACTGGCCGCCCGCGACGAGCAGTCGGCCGGGCGCCCGCTGCGTACGGCCACCCTGCCGCGGGTCATCGCCCGCTCCCTCACCACCCGGATCGCCTGATGGGCGCGCCGAGCATCGCCCTCACGGGCCTGGGACTGATCACCGGAGCCGGTGAGGACGTCGAGAAGGGCTGGGCGTCCATCACGGCGGGGACCTCCGGCATCCGCACCAACACCCTGTTCGACACCTCCGAGCTGCTGACGGACTGGGCGGGCATGGTCACCAGCCCGCAGCCGGACGTCCTCGACCGCTGCTACAGCCTCGCGGCGACCGCCATCCGCGAGGCGTTGCGGAGCAGCGGGCTCGACCTGGACGCCGTCGACCGGAACCGGGTCGCGGTCGTGGTCGGCTCCAGTCTCGGAGCCATGCCCACGCTGGAGGGCGTTCACGCGGGCCTGGTCCACGAGGGCAGGCTGGACGCGGAGCAGGCCGCCGCCTCCCAGCTGCCCTGCGTCGGCGACTACATCGCCGCCGAGTTCGACCTGCGTGGTCCGCGCGTCGTGCTGTCGAACGCCTGTGCCGCCAGCGCGGTCGCCCTCGGCTACGCGGCCGAGCTGCTGTGGAAGGAGGACGTCGACTACGTCATCTGCGGCGGCGTCGACCCGCTCGCCACGCTGTCGGCGTACGGCTTCAGCGCACTGGGCGCCCTGGACCCCGAGCCCTGCTCGCCGATGTCGGCCTCCACGGGGCTGACGCTCGGCGAGGGCGCCGGGTTCATGGTCCTGGAGCCGGCCGACCGGGCCGCCTCCCGGGGCGCCCGGGCCCTCGCCGAGCTGGGCGGTTACGGCCTCTCCTGCGACGGCTACCACCAGACCGCCCCCGACCCCAGTGGCAAGGGTGCCTGTGCGGCGATGGCGCAGGCCCTGGAGACCGCGGGCCTCGGCCCGGCGGACGTCGACTACCTCAACCTGCACGGCACGGGCACCCCCGCGAACGACGCCTCCGAACCCAAGGCGGTCAAGCTCCTGTTCGGCGCCGACGTCCCGCCGGCCAGCTCGACGAAGTCGATCGTGGGCCACACGCTCGGCGCGGCCGGGGCGGTGGAGGCGGTCGTCAGCACCCTCGCCGTCGACCGGGGCACGCTGCCCCCGACGATCAACACACGGGGCGTCCCGTCGCCGTTCGGCCTGGACATCGTCCCGGAGACGGGACGCAGGGCCGACCCCGGCGTCGTGCTGTCCAACTCCTTCGCGTTCGGCGGCAACAACGCCTCGGTGGTGATCCACGAGCCCGGCCGGGCCGGCGGCGCACCGCGTCGCACGGAAGCGGTCCACGACGTGGTGGTGACGGGCATGGCCGGCCTCGCGGGAGCCGCGGGCAGCACGCAGGCCCTGGTGGAGGCGCTCGCCGGGGAGCGGGCCTGCTTCACCGGGCTGGAGCACGTCGAGGGCGTGGGCGAGGTCCCGGTCGGCCGGGTGGACATCCGGTCGGCCGCCCGGGGCATCAACCCGAGCCGCGTCCGCCGGATGGACCCGCTCAGCCTGCTGGCCGCCGCGGCGGTGGCCGACCTGTACGGCCGCCACGGCAAGCCCTCCCGGGCGGAGGCCGAGGGCACCGGCGTCGTGTTCGCGACGGGCTACGGCCCCGTGACCTCGGTCCTGCGGTTCCACAAGGGAGTGCTGCAGCAGGGCATCACGGGCGCCAACCCGGCCCTGTTCGCCAACACGGTCGTGAACGCGGCGGCCGGCCATGTCGCGATGCTCCACCGCTACCGCGGCTACACGGCGACGATCGCCAACGGCGGCACGAGTTCGGTCCTGGCACTGCAGCTCGCGTCCCGCGTGATCGCCAGGGGCGCGGCGGAGCGCATCATGGTCGTCATCGCCGACGAGTTCCCGGAACAGGCGCTCGCGACCCGGGCGGGCCTCCCCGGCTACGCCCGCACGCCCCACGTGGTCCCCGGTGCCCGTACGGGCATGGTGCTGTCCGAGGGCGCGGCGGCGATCCTGCTGGAGAGCGAGCGGTCGGCGGCCTCCCGTGGCGCCCCGGTCCTGGCCCGGGTGAAGGGCTACGGCGCCTCGGGCGAGTCGGTGGGCATCGGCCGCCTCGGCCGGGACGGTGAGGCCTGGGCACGCTCACTGCGTGCCGCCATGGCGGAGGCCGGCACCCGTCCGGCCGACATCGGCACGGTCGTCTCGGCGGCCTCCGGCCACACCCTGGTCGACGTGGCCGAACGGCAGGCCATGAAGCACGCGGGTCTGTCCGGCCGCCCGGTCCTGACCCCGAAGGCGCTGCTCGGCGAGACCTACGGCAGCGCGGGCGCCCTCGGCCTGGTGGCGGCCCTGAACGGGGACGCCAGGGGCCATGTCCTGCTGTCCAGCTTCGCGCACGGCGGCAGCTACGCGGCGGCCGTGTTCGACGCGGGGTCGTGATGGGCGGGCCGATGGTGCCGGTGACGGGGCCGGCGCACGAGCCGGACCGGCGGCCGCCCGCCGGTGGCGGCGGGCTGCGCACGGCCCGGTGGGGGGCCGTGGACGAGGCCGGCCGGGCCGAAGGGGCGTTGGGGGCCACGGCCCCCGGGACCCCGGACGCCCACCGACCCGCTGTGATCGACTGCCTCGTCACCCGGCACCACGGCCTCCCGCGTGACCGCATGGGCCACCGCCTGAACACCTCCGGCCGCTCGCTCGTCCTCGACGCCGTCACCACCGTCTACGGCGTCGGGCTCACCGCGGCCGACCTCACCAGGGACGCCCACAAACGCTGGAGCGTCCCGGCTCTCGGAGCGGCCGCGTCCGTGGCGCACTGCGACGACTTCAGTGCCGTGGCCCTGTCCACCGGACCGCACGTGGGGATCGACCTGCAGGACGAGCGGCACCGCCCGGCCGCCATGCGGTGGCTGGGCGAGGTGCTGGGTCGTGGGGAACCGGCCGCCATCCGGGACTTCGCCGAGTGCGAGGCGCTCATCAAGGCCTCACACGTGACGAAGGAGACCTTCGCCGGAGTCCGGCTGCCGGCCTGGCGGCCGGGCTGGCGCCCCACCAACCTCCCGTCCTACCACGTGTGTTCGGCCACCCTCGTTCCCGATCGCCCCGACCTCCACCTCGCCCTCGCCGCCGGCGAACCCGCCCCCGTCCGCTGGTGGCGGCAGTCTCCCCGTCGCCAGGCCGCCCTCCCCCTGGAGCCCGCATGACAGCATCAGCGACAGACCGGGTTCCCCGGCCCTACCAGCGCCGTATCTCGCAGATCGAACGCGGTTACCTCAACGCTGCCGCCACCGGCACCCCCCAGCTGATCCAGATGGTCGTCGAGGGCGAGGGCCGCATCGACGCCGAGGCGCTGGAGCACGCGGTGCGGGGCGCCACCCTGGCCGCCCCCGGTCTGGCGGTCCGCCGCCGCGCGACGGCCTGGCGCGCCGACGGCCCGCTCCCGCCGGTCCGGGTGCTGCCCGACGGCGCCGGTTTCGACCACCCCTTCTTCCACGGCGACCTCGACGTCGTCACCGGCCCGGTGTGCGAGGCCGGCCTGTCGGTGGGGCCGTCGGGGACCCGTCTCGTCGTCCGCGCGAGCCACGTCGTCACCGACGGCCGGGGCCTGCGGCAGTGGATCGCCGACGTGTTCCGGATCCTGCGCGGCGAGGAGCCCGTGGGTGCCGGAGCGGTCGTCGACGACACCCATTTCCGCAAGGCCGCCGGCACCGTGCCGCCGGCCGAGCCGCCCGCGCGTCTGCCGGGCCTGCCCGCGATCCTCGGCCACGGCCCCGCCGAGAGCACGCCGCTGTGGACCCGCCGCCGCGTGCCGGCCGCGCCGTCCGCGGTCACCGCGCGCGTGGCGGCCGCCCTCTCCCGGCACCTCGCCACCGACACGGGGCGCCTGATCGTCCCGGTCGACCTGCGCCGCCACGACCGCACGATCCGCTCCACCGCGAACCTGACCTCCCAGCTGGTGCTGGACCTCCGGCGCGACGACAGCTGGAAGCGGCTGCACGGCCAGATCCTCCGCGCCCTGCTCGGCAAGCGTGAAGTGGCGTCGCTCGACCGGGACTTCCTGCGCAGCAACCCCTTCGCCAACAGTCTGCGCGAGGCGCAGGACCTGGACGGAACCCGCTTCCCGTGCACGTCGATCGTCTCCGACCACGGCCCTGTGGACGTCGGGGAGCTGAGCACCGCCGGCTTCTGTCCCACTGCCTTCTTCACGCTGCCGATGCTCGTGCCCTACGCCGAGATGTTCCTGAGCACCTGCCAGTTCGGCGAGGAGATCGAGGTCACCCTCTCCTGCCGGAGGCGGCCGGGCGCCCTCGAAGCGAGCAACGCCGTCCTCGACGACGTCGAGAACGCCCTCGTCCGCACGGGCTGACCCGCCCCCATCCTGTTGATCCGCCGCCCCATCGATCTTTGAGGACACCACCCATGTCACTGACCGCACGGACCGGCGAGGGCACCCCGGGCCCTCCCGAGGGCACCGCACAGAAGAGCGCAGCCCCGTCCGGCCCCACCAAGCTCACCATGGCCGCCGCGATCACCGGCGGTTTCATCGCCCTGCTCGACACCACGATCGTCAACGTGTCCCTGAAGGACACGACCGCCCGCTTCGGCGCCATCAACCAGGTCCAGTGGGTGGTGACCGTCTACCTGATCGCCCTGGCGGCCGCCATGCCGGCCACCGGCTGGCTCGCCACCCGCTTCGGTGTGAGGCGGGTCTTCGCCTGCGCGACCACGTTGTTCCTGCTGGGCTCGGCGGCCTGCACGTTCAGCCAGAGCCTGACCGAACTCGTGGCCGCCCGCGGGGTGTCGGGGTTGGCCGCCGGTGTCCTCACGCCCGTCTCCACGATCCTCCTCACCACCGGCGTGCCGCGGGAGCACCTGGGGCGCGTCCAGGCGCTGAACGGAAGCGTCATGCTGATCAGCCCGCTGCTCGGCCCCACGATCGGCGGCCTTCTCGTCGAGGCCGGCGGATGGTCGGCGGTGTATGCGGTCAACGTCCCGCTGTGCGCGGCCCTGCTGTTCGTCACCCTGCGCTGGGTGCGCAGGGACACGCCGGCCGGCAATCAGGTGAAGCCCCTGGACGTCGTGGGCCTCGTGTCGTCCGCCGCCTGCACGGTCTGCACCGTGCTCGCCATCCACGAGTTCTCCGCCCACGCGTTCAAGGGCCGTGCGGACTTCCTCGTGCCGCTGGCCCTCGCGGTGGCGAGCGGTGCCGTGTTCGTCGTGCGCGAGCTGCGGGCCCGTTTCCCGCTGCTGGACGTGCGGCTGTTCGCGATCCGCGTCTACCGCACGTCCGCGATCAACATCTTCTGCCTCGGCTTCGTTCTGTACTCGCCGATGATGCTGATCCCGCTGTACTTCGAGAGCGCCCGCGGCGAGTCGGCCGTCACGACCGGCCTGCTGATGTCGACGGGCGGCGTCGGCGTGGTCTGCGCGGCCTGGCTGTGCCGTGTCCTGATGAAGCGGATCGGCGGGGGCGGCACCGTCGTGCTCGGCATCTCGCTGACGATCGTGGCGACCGTCCCGCTGACCACGCTGTCCGCCGACACGTCGTACGTCCTGCTGTGCGCCAGCCTCGTGGTGCGCGGCCTCGGCACGGGCCTGACGATCGTGCCGGCGATGACGCGGGCCTTCGAATCGATCAAGCCGCAGTCCATCGCGGACGCCTCCTCGCAGCTCAACCTGATCCAGCGGATCGGCGGCGCCGTCGCCATCGCCGTGGTGACGGTGGTCCTGGAGCAGGCGGCCCACCGGCGTCACGGCCTGGTACCGGGTGCTTTCGCCCATTCCTTCGGCTGGTTGCTCTGGGTCTACGCCGTCACCCTGATCCCCGCTGCGGCACTCCTCCTGGCGGACCGGCGGGAAGCGCGCCAGAACGCCGAATGACGACGAACCGCCGGGCTCCACGCCGTCAGCGCGAGGCGGGGAGCCATCCGTTCTGGACGGCGCGGACGCCCGCCTCGAAGCGGCTGCGGGCGTCCAGGCGTTCCATCAGGGTGGCCGAGATGCGGCGGGCCGTGCGCGCGGAGACGCCGAGCCGCTTGGCGATGACCTCGTCGGTGCAGCCCTGGGAGAGCATCCTCAGCGCCGCCTGCTCCTGCGGCGGCATGCCCTTCGCGTCGCGCTTCGGAGCGGTCCCGAGCGGTGTGGCGCCGTGCCACACGCTCTCGAACAGGGCGCACAGCGCCGCCGCCGTCCCCGCACCGTGCAGCACCACGCAGCCGGCCCGGGCGTCGCTGGTGTCGGTCGGCAGCACCGCCCGCGAGCAGTCGAAGACGATCATGCGGATCGGCAGGTCGGCGACCGTGCGCACCTGCCCGCCGAGCGAGTTGAGCCAGGTGACGTGCTCCAGCGTCGGCTGGTCGTTGCGCACGCTGTCCAGGTAGATCGTCCGCATCCGGACACCGCGGGCCAGCAGTGCCGCGTTGGGCGTCCGGCTCGCCGCGAGGTCCTCGGCCGAGTGCGCACCGCCCGGCGCGAACGTCGCCACCTCGTGCCGCGTCGACTCCGCCAGCTCGGCCAGCCGTTCCCGGATCACCTCCGGGCCGATCAGCCGCTCCGACTCGGCGTCCATGGGGCGCGGGCGCAGCGAGGAGCATTCGGCGATCAGCCGGGCGGCGGCGGCCCGGGACGCCTCCACGCGCAACTGCTGTGCGGCCAGCTCCGCCTGCTGGCGGGCCAGCAGGACCTCCATGGCCGCCTCCGGGCCGATCGCCCGGAAGCCGATGCCCTCCACGGCGGAGGGCTGTATCAGCGCGAGCTCGCTCAGCCTGTCCAGGCCGCACCGGACCTGATCCACCGTCAGTCCAAGCAGAGCCGCGAGGGCCTTCACGCCGTCCCGGGGGCCGGTCAGCATCCCCCGGTACACGGCTTCGGCCACGGTATCCAGCCCCAGGGCGTCCAGCATGATGCGATCCCCTCGCCGACATCATCACGCACCGCGCACGTTGCGTTCGAAACTTTGGTCCCCTTGAGCCTATTACCGACCTTGAACACCTGAGGGCGGCTGCATAACAGTTAGGCAAGATTTTGGACATCAGTTCGGAATTCAATATTCCATTGCCTTCGGCAGTGACCGGCCCGGGGGTGTGCCCTGGCTGATTCGCAGCGCACGGAAGTCGCCCGTGAAGGGCGTTTTGTAGGGTGGAGGAGAGTGCTCGCCAAGGGCTTCCCCGCTGCTGAAAACCCACGCTGCCGAAACCGACGCCGAAGACGAACGCATGTATCTCATTCACGTGCGCCTGAGGGCGCCCGTCGGTATGCCGGAACCGCCCGGTCTCGCTGCGATCATTTACTCGTATCCGCGGACGGCGGGAAATGCCGGCGGCGAGGAGGGGTGCGGACTGGAGCACGTTTCCGTCCACCCCCGTCCGGGAGGCGGGGTGACGCTCGGGCTCTTCCTGCTCGCGCCCTCCCTGGCCGCCGCCGAGAAGTCCGCCGTCCGGCTGGTGGAAGGCGCCCTTGCGGACCGTCCCGATGTGCGCGAGCACGCCGTGGACGGAGTCGAGGCGGTGCTCGTGCCCGGCCCCTGGTGGGGCGACTGACCTCGTGTCACCGCAGGTCGGGATGGACAGGTTAGGCCATAGCATGTTCCGTCCAGCTGTTTTCCGTGTAAGCCGGACCCGGGGGCGGCCATAGTGGGGGCGCCAGCCGGGACGAAGGCCGGTGGGAGGGCTTCCATGAGGCAACTCCCCCACCCGTGCATCGGGTTTGTGCATCTCCAGCCTCGGTGCACCTCGACGAGAGGAAATCTGCGTTGGTCGCCCGTTTCTGCACAAGAGTCATCGCCTGCCTCGTCGCGGTGGCCGGAGTGACCACCGTCGTGACGGTCGTGGACGCCCAGCGGAACGACACACGTACCGTCCACGCGGACATCCGTACGACCGCCTCCGAAGCCTCTCTCGACGTCACCTGGGGCCGCTGAGGAGGACCGAGGGGCGAACGAGCGTCCCGTACGAGGGGGGCGAAGAAATGGAATTCCTGGTCCTGGGGCCGCTGGAGACGCGCGAGCAGGGGGAGCCCGTCCGCGTCCGGGGCATGCGACAGCAGCGGCTGCTCGCCCTGCTGCTCCTCAACGCAGGCCGGGTCGTTCCCGTGTGCCTGCTGGTGGACGAGTTGTGGGAGGACCCGCCGCCCTCCGCCAGGCCGCAGGTGCACAACGCGATTCGCGACCTGCGCCGCATTCTCGCGACGGCCGGCGCCGAGACCAGCCTGGTCACGGTCGATGTCGGCTACTGCCTGGTCGTTCCCGAGGACGCCGTCGACGCCCACCGCTTCACCACCCGCGTCCGCGCGGCCCGGACGGCCGAGCGGGAGGGCCGGTACACCGAGGCGATACGGCTGCTCCAGTCCGCCGTGGACCTCTGGCGCGGTGACGCCTTCGCCGGGATCGAGTGCCCGGCGGTCACGAGTGCCGCGGTCAAGCTCAACGAGCAGCGGCTGACCGCCATCGAGGACCTCATGACGCTGCGGCTCAAGGCCGGTGAGGCCGGCTCGCTCGTCGGTGAACTGCAGTCGCTGATCGCCGAGTACCCGCTGCGGGACTCGTTGCGCGGCAGTCTGATGATCGCCCTGTGCCGCAGCGGCCGGCAGGCGGAGGCGCTCGCGGTCTACGACGAGGGCCGGCGCTTCCTCGTGGACGAACTCGGCCTGGAGCCGAGTCCCCGACTGCGCGGTCTACACGCGGAGATACTCGCCAACTCGCCGAACGTGCACGGTCCCGGGGAGGGCACCGACCCGCACGTGTCCCCCCGGCGAGCCGTGCCCACCGCCGGCCCGGCCGACCACCCCCGCAACTTCCTGCCGCACGACCTCACCGATTTCACGGCCCGCTCCGCCGAGCTGGACACCCTGCTCGCCGCCGCCCGGCCGGGGCAGGCGGGCTCCCCCGTGATGCTCGCGATCGACGGCATGGGCGGCGTCGGCAAGACGACCCTGGCCGTCCACCTCGCCCACCTGGTCACGCGGCAGTACCCGGACGGCCAGTACTTCGTCAACCTGCGCGGCGTCAGCGCCACCCACCCGCCCGTGCCGACCGAACAGGCCCTGGCCGCCCTCCTGCTGGCGAGCGGGCTCGCCCCCGAGGAGATCCCGCGCAGCGTCGACGAGCGCAGTGCCCTGTGGCGCTCACGGCTCGCCGGCCGGCGCTGCCTGGTCGTCCTCGACGACGCCGCCGACACCGCCGCCGTGACGCCCCTGCTGCCCGGCGCCGGCGGCACGCTGGTCCTGGTCACGAGCCGCCGCAAGCTCACCGCGCTCGACGGTGCCCTGCCGCTGTGCCTGGACGTGCCGCCGCACGAGGACGCCGTCGCGCTGTTCGCCCGGATCGTCGGAGAAGCGCGCGCGGCGCGCGAACCCGCCCGGGTCGCGCAGGCCGTCGAGCTGTGCGGCCGCCTGCCGCTCGCCGTCCGGATCGCCGCGACCAGGCTGCGCGACCGCCCCGCCTGGACCGTCGCCGACCTCGCCGACCGGCTCGCGAGCGGATCGCAGCGCATGCGGTGCCTGCGTACCGGTGACCGTGACCTCATGGCTGTGCTGGCGGCCTCGTACGACCATCTGGACTCGGCCCAACGGCACTTCAGCCGTCTCATCTGCGGCCACCCCGCCTCGTCCCACGACATCGCCCAGGCGGCCGCGGTCACCGGCCTGCCGAAGGGCGACGTGGAGCGCCATTTCGACGCCCTGATCGAGCACAACCTCGTCCGCGAGGACTTCCCGGACCGGTTCTCGTTCCACGCGCTGCTGCGGGACTGCACGCGGGAACTGGCCGCCGGGGAGGCGGAGACCGCGCTGCCGGCCGCCGTGTGAGGGCCGCGGCCACGGCCGCGCGGGTGCGCCGGCCGGGCCGGGGACGTTCCGCCCGCGAACGCCCACGGCGGCTGCCGTCGGCGAGCCGCGGCGGCGGACCGTCGTGCACGCGCCCGGATCCGCACGGGGCGAGGGGGGCCGGCACCTGTGGCGTGACCCGGTCCGGACACGGCGGAGGGGGAGGCCGCCCGGTGCGGTCTCCCCCTCGTGCGGTGCGATGCCGGGTCAGCGCAGGCGCATGGCCTCGCGCATGGTGGTGAACAGGTCGGTCTGGTTGGTGACGCCCAGCACGCGGTAGGCGAGCGGGCCCTGGGCGGCGATGCGGACCTGGGTGCCGGTGTGCTCCTGGGACTGGCCCGGGGTGTTGGTCGAGTAGTTGACCTTCAGCTGCTGGCCCTCGTCGGTGACCAGGGTGGAGGACAGACCGGGCGGGTTCGCGCCCAGCGGCACGATCTGGCTGGTGTGGCCGTGATCGGCGCTGGTGACGACGAGGGTGTCGGGGTGCTTCGCGGCGTAGGCGCGGGCGACCCTGACCGCCTGGTCGAAGGCGACGGTCTCGCCGATCTGACCGCACGGGTCGGCGGCGTGGTCCCGCTTGTCGATGGAGGCGCCCTCGACCTGGAGGAAGAAGCCCCTGCCGGAGTGCCTGTGCCGCTGCTTGGCCTCCAGCAGCTGGATCGCCTTGGCGGTGGAGGCGGCCAGGCTCGGCACGGTGGAGGGCCGGTCGGGGTTGGAGGTGACGCACCGCTGCGGGTCGGTGCCGCCGACGGCTGCCGCCTTGCCGGTCCACTCGGTGGGCATGTTGCCGTCGGAGAACAGGCCGAGGACGGGCTTGCCGGGCCTGGCGGCCTTCATCGACGAGGCGTCGGTGACGACCTGGTAGCCGAGCTTCTGCGCCTGCTCGGTGACGGTCATGCCCTTGTACCGGCCGTCGGTGACCGTCTGGTCGAACCGCCGCTTGCCGCCGCCGAAGAGGACGTCGACCCGGTGGCCGACGGTCTGCTCGGCGATCGAGCCGGGCCCGCCGGCCGCGCGGGTGTCGGTGGGGCACTTCGCCATGTCGGCCGGGCCCTGGCAGGAGCGGTTGGTGACGTGGGAGGCGAGTACGGCGGGGGTGGCGTCGGTGAGTTCGGCGGTGGTGACGCTGCCGGTGGCGTAGCCGTTGCGCTGCGCCAGCTCCAGGATCGTACGGACGGGGCGGTCGGTGCCCGGGGTCTTGGAGATGCGGCCGTTGACCGTCTTCACGCCGGTGGCCCAGCCGGTGCCGCTGGCGGCGGAGTCGGTGACGTACTCCGGGGTGCCGTCCTCGTGGACCGCGTAGGTGGTGTACGCGCCGGTGAGCGGGAAGCGGTCCATGTTCAGGCGTCCGTCGGCACCGACGGTGTAGTCGCGGGCGAGGGTGATCTCCGAGTCGCCCATGCCGTCACCGATCAGCAGGATGACGTTCTTCGCCTTGCCGCCCTTGATGGCGTGCTGGGCCTGCTGCCTGGTGTCGGAGGCGCCGGCGGTGGTCGTGACGGCCGCGGCGGCTGCGGTGGCGGCGATCAGAGCGGTGGCGACGGTGAGGCTGCGGCGGGAGGGTCTACGCATGGAAGCGACTCCTTGAGGCGTCGGTCGAGACGTCCTGCGAGCGGGTGCAGGTGTCAACGAGCGCCAGATCAACAGTTGTTGATGAACCGGCGGTGACGTTCCGACTCCACCATCGCATCCAGGACATGACATGACGGGCCGGCTCGCGGGGCCCCCTCCGCGATTGGGCTGAGCGGCGGCACCCGGTGACGGCGACGTCACACGCTCGGTCGGCCCCGGCCCGGTCCGGACGTCTGCACGGCGGCGGGTGCGGCGACCGGTCCGGAGGTGGGTCCCGGGTCCGGTCCGGTGTCCGTGTGGGGTGCCCCCGGCCCGCGGTGGAGCGCGGAGCAGGGCTGGTTCGCCGCCCCGCTGCCCACCGTCGCGCCGGCCGCCCTCGCCGGGTACGGCGCGTACGAGGGTGCCGCGCGGGGCGGTCTCCTCGGCGAAGGGCTCGGCAGCGGCGCCGGAGGGCGGCCCTCCGAAAGCGGCCTCCGCCGGGCCGCTCCGCGTTTCACCGGTCGGCGACGATCCTCGCCAGTCGCCAGTCGCCAGTCGCCAGTCGCCAGTCGCCAGTCGCCGGCCGTCAGTCGCCGGCCGTCAGGCCTGCTCCGCGCCCCGCCGGGCGGCGAAGTTCCTCGCCGACCGCTCGTGCAGCGCGATCCCGACCGAGACCGACACGTTGAGGGACTCCGTGGAGCTGATCATCGGAATGGACACCGAGGCCGCGGCGGTCTCCTGGAACGAACCGGACGGCCCGCCCTTCTCACTGCCGAAGACCAGCGCCAGCCGGTCTGCCCTGTCGCCCAGGTCCTTCACCCCGAGGTCGCCGTCCGCGTCGAGCACCAGCAGCGGAATGCCGTTCTCCTTGAGGAAACCGACAGCCTCCGCACGGTCCGCCAGGACGACGGGGAGGGAGAACACGTAGCCCCGGCTCGCGCGCAGCAGCCGCCGGTCGGCGATGGTCGTCAGGTCGCTGTCGACCAGCACGATGCCCGCGACCCCCAGTGCCAGCGACGTCCGCACGATGGCACCGATGTTCCCGACGATCTTCACTCCGTCGAGTACGACGACGTCCCCGCCGCGCCCCGCGATGTCGCCCAGCCCGGCCGGCCTCGGGACCCGGGCGATGCCGAAGGTCTTCGCCTTCCGCTCGGCCTTGAACAGCCGGTTGACGATCGACACGTCGACGAGCCGGACGGGGATCTCCCGCTGCCGGCACAATTCCAGCAGCTCCGGATCGAACGGCGCGGTGCTGCTGCCGTACACCTCCAGGAACTGCACCCCGGCCCTGATGCACTCCATCAGCGGCTCGGCGTCCTCGATCAGCGTGGTCCTGACGCTGGAGCGCGAATGCTTCGTGACGTCGATGATCCTCTGCACCGCGGGGTCGGAGGCATCCGTGATCGTGTCCAGCTCAGTCATGCCGTGATTGTAGTGTCGCGCCCGTTCCGCCCCGAACGGCGCGGCGGGGCGGAGGGCAGCCACGCCCTCCGCCCCGCTCGCCGCACACGAGCCGTACCGGCCGGATCCGCCGGCCGTGCGCCGAGCCCTGCGGCACGTTCCGCGCAGCGGCCGGCTACGCCAGCCGCGCCTCAGTCCTGCTCGTCGCGCTTCGCCGCTTCCTCATCGGCCTCCTTGGCCAGCACCTCCGGGTCCAGCACCGCGTTGCCGCTGCCGTCGACCGATGTCAGCCGGCCGCCCTCGGGCACCTCCGTGGCGACGGGCGGCTCCACCAGCCAGTCCGGGTTCGCCTGCTTGTCCCACCACTTCCAGGCGGCGAAGGCGCCGCAGGCGGTGGCCCCCAGCACCAGCAGCGTCTTCGCGACACGGCCGGCCCGTGCCCGCCGGTCGTGCCTGCGGGCCATCCTCTGGATCTCCGCCGCGGTCACCTGGGTGCGCAGCGCGGCCAGCGCCGCGGCGCTGCGCGCCGCGGCCTCGTCCTTCATGGGCCCGGCCGCCGCCAGCGCCTGCTCGATCTTCGGCAGGGAATAGTCGGCGGCCTGCCGGGCGGCCCGGGCGGTGTACGCGGCGGCCTCGTGCGCGGCCGCGTCCATCTTCGGCGGCACATGCGTCATGGCCTGTTCCAGCCGTGGCGCGACCAGGGCGTCGTACTGGACGCGGGCCTGTTCGGCGGCCTGCGACACCTTGGGCGCGAGCCGTACGCGAGCCTCGTGCGCGTAGTGCGCGGCCCTCTCCTTGGCCGTGTCGGCGTAGGGCGCCACCACTTCCGCGGCGTGCAGCACGCTGTCCTTCGCCGAACCGGTCGCGGCGCGCACGCTGTCGATGCGGGTCACGGTTCCTCCTCCTCGGTGGCGTACGGTCATTCGACTTCTCCACCCTTTTGCGGATCATGCCTGCACCGGATCGGTGTGGCATGCGGGGAGCGGCATACGGGTGCAGACGCGCTCCGGGGAGCGCCGTGCGGCCCGGTACGGCCGCCCCGCTTCCGGTGCAATAGGGGATGAATGCGGGGCAACAGGAGCTTGTCGACGACAATGCCACGGATCGGCGGCGCGCGCCCCCGTCACGGGCCGGCCGGCGCCTGCTTTTCGCCTTTTCGCCGACCGTGCGAGGATCGTGACGCCACAGGAGGACGACGGAAGGCACACAGTGGCCGAGCAGCTCTACGCCACCCTGAAGACCAGTCACGGCGACATCGAGATCCGGCTCTTCCCGGACCACGCTCCCGCCACGGTCAAGAACTTCGTCGAGCTCGCCCGGGGCGAGCGGGAGTGGACGCATCCCGCCACCGGCGAGAGGTCCACGGCCAGGCTGTACGACGGCACGGTCTTCCATCGCGTGATCAGTGGTTTCATGATCCAGGGCGGCGACCCGCTGGGCAACGGCACGGGTGACCCGGGCTACCAGTTCGCCGACGAGTTCCACCCCGACCTGCAGTTCTCCAAGCCGTACCTGCTGGCCATGGCCAACGCCGGGCCGGGCACCAACGGCTCGCAGTTCTTCATCACCGTGTCGCCCACGACCTGGCTGAACCGCAAGCACACCATCTTCGGCGAGGTCAGCGGCCCCGCCGGCCGGAAGGTCGTCGACGCCATCGCGGCCAGCCCGACCAACCCGCGCACCGAGCGGCCGCTCGACGACGTCGTCATCGAGACGGTGGTCGTGGAGATCCGCCAGGGCTGAGGGGGGAACCATTTGCCCCGCTCGTCCGTAAGGATGAGCGGGGCGCACCTGTGGTGCAGCCGCCCGAGACGACCGACGACCTGGGGGATCCCATGGAGCAGGCTCCCGGCGACAGCCGGCAGGATGCGCAGAGCCTGCCCGGCTGCTACCGCCATCCCGACCGCGAGACGGGTATCCGCTGCACCCGCTGCGAGCGCCCGATCTGCCCCGAGTGCATGGTCGAGGCGTCCGTGGGCTTCCAGTGCCCGGACTGCGTCCGCGGTACCTCGGGCGGGGGCCCGTCCCGCTCGGCCTTCCGGCCGCGCACGCTGGCGGGCGGCACGGTCACCGAGGACCCCCGGCTGGTCACGAAGATCATCCTCGGCGTGTGTCTGGCCGCCTTCCTGGCCCAGATGGCGGTCGGGGACCGCTTCACGGAGCGGTTCGAGCTCCTCGGCCGGGCCTACGTCCCGCTCCTCGGCTCCCTGGAGGGGATCGCGGAGGGCCAGTGGTACCGGCTGCTGACCGCGATGTTCCTGCACGGCAGCTACATCCACATCCTGTTCAACATGCTCAGCCTGTGGTGGCTGGGTGGTCCGCTGGAGGCGGCGCTGGGCCGCGCCCGCTTCGTGGCGCTGTACTTCGTCTCGGGACTGGCGGGCAGCGCGCTCACCTACCTGCTCGCCGCGCCCAACCAGCCCTCCCTCGGCGCCTCGGGCGCCATCTTCGGCCTCTTCGGCGCGACGGCGGTCCTGCTGCGCCGGCTCGACTACGACATGCGGCCGGTCATCGCCCTGCTGGTCATCAACCTGATCTTCACCTTCAGCTGGGCCAACATCGCCTGGCAGGCCCACATCGGCGGTCTGGTCGCGGGTGTGATCGTCGGGTACGCGATGGTGCACGCCCCGCGTGAGCGGCGGTCACTGGTGCAGTACGGGACCTGTGCGGTGGTGCTGGCGGCGGTGGTCCTGATCACCCTGCTGAGGACGGCCCAGCTCACCTGAGCGAATCGTTGTCCACAGGGTGTGGCGAATCTTGTGCATACGGTGCGGGAACAACTGTGCCCCCTGTCACTGACCCGTGTTTCCGCAGGTCAGGCAGAGGGCGAACAGTCTTGCGAGGCGCAGTGTGGCAGTCGTACCGGCGTCAACACCCAGTGGGTTATCCACAGATCGTCGTTTCTTTTCCCCAGGTGGGGTGTGGATATTTCTCCAGGCTGTGGATAACTCAGCGGATAGCCCTGGGCAGAGCTGCGTTCACTGCCCGGTCGCCGCTACTTCCACTGCGTGGAGACGCCGAATCCGGCCGCGATGAAGCCGAAGCCCACCACGATGTTCCAGTTGTCCAGGCTGTCGATCGGCAGCGAACCGTCGGTGACGTAGAACACGACGATCCAAGCCAACCCGATGAGGAACATGGCCAGCATGACGGGTGCGACCCAGCTTCGGTTGCTCAGCTTGACGGCCGCCGCCTGCCTGGCCGGCGGCGGCGTGTAGTCGGCCTTCTTGCGGATACGTGACTTCGGCACGAGGGTCTCTCCTGTCGATGCGCTGCGTGGCCGCGCAGGGAACTGGGTCGGGCGTAGGTGCAGTGTCCGAGGAGCGAGGGGACACTGAGTGCTCCCCCGGGCGTCCGTTAGCGTAGTGCTTCCGTGGCGCCGAAGGAGATAAGGGTACGTTGAGCAATTCTGCCGACTCCCCCGGGACGGGATCCAGTGCTGCCCGCCGGGGAGGCTTCCGCCCGGTGCGGGTGCTCACCGTGGCCGTCTTCGCTCTCGCGGGACTCATCTTCATCACCAGCTTCCAGACGGCCAAGGGCACCAACATCCGCACGGACGCGTCCCTGCTGAAGCTCTCCGACCTCATCCAGGAGCGCAGCCGCAAGAACAAGGAGCTGGACGACGCCAACGCGGTGCTGCGGGGTGACGTGGACGCCCTCGCCGGCCGTGACAACGGCAGCACCAAGGCCGACGACGACCGGCTCGCGGCGCTGGAGAAGGACGCCGGCACCCAGAAGCTCAGCGGCGAGGCGATCACGGTCACCCTCAACGACGCCCCGCCCGACGCCACCGCCAAGCTCCCCGGCTACCCCGAGCCGCAGCCCGACTACCTGGTCATCCACCAGCAGGATCTCCAGGCCGTGGTGAACGCGCTCTGGGAGGGCGGCGCCCGGGGCATCAAGGTCATGGACCAGCGGCTGATCTCCACCAGCGCGGTGCGCTGCGTCGGCAACACCCTGATCCTCCAGGGCCGTGTCTACTCACCGCCCTACAAGATCCAGGCCGTCGGCGACCCGGAGAAGCTCCAGCAGGCCCTCGCCGGCTCCCCGGCGATCCAGAACTACATGGTGTACGTGAACGTGTACGGCCTGGGCTGGAAGGTCACCGAGGACGGCACGGTGACTCTGCCGGGCTACTCGGGCACCCTGGACCTGCACTACGCGCAGCCAGTGGAGTGATCACCGGGGGGTCCTGTGTCGGTGCGGGTGATCGTCAGGACGCTGAGCGAGCTCAGCCTCACCGCCGGCACCGTGATGGTGTTGTTCGTCACCTACGTGCTGTTCTGGACGGGCGTACGGGCCGACGACGTCATGGACGACCAGATCGACACGTTACGGCGGCACTGGGCCCTGCGGGGCGCTCAGCCGGCACCCTCGCCCCGGGCCACGGCGTACCCGGCCGGTGAAGCCTTCGCGATCATGTACATCCCCCGTCTCGGTTCCACGTGGAACAAGCCGGTGCTCCAGGGCACCGACACCGGCACTCTGGCCAAGGGCCTCGGCCACTACCCGGGCACCGCGCGGCTCGGGCAGCCGGGCAACTTCTCCGTCGCCGGTCACCGCCGCACCCACGGCGACCCCTTCAAGGACTTCCCCCGGTTGCGCCCCGGCGACTCCGTCGTCCTGACCGACGGGGCGCGTTGGTACACGTATCGGATCGACAAAGGACCGTACAAGACCGTCCCGGAGGACGTCGCGGTGATCGATCCTGTGCCCCGGGCATCGGGGTACACCCGCCCCGGCCGCTATCTCACGCTGACCACGTGCGATCCGGAGTGGGGCCACAGCCACCGCCTCATCGTCTGGGCGCACCTCGACTCCACCAAGCCCGTGGACACAGGCCAACCGGAGGCGCTGCGCCGTTAGTCTGGGGGCGGTACGGCGCGAATCCGATGCCGTGGGCGACGGAAGGGACGGCATGTACGGCTGGATCTGGCGGCATCTGCCGGGGAACGCTTGGGTGAAGGCGCTGCTGTCGCTCCTGCTGGCCCTGGCCGTGGTCTACGTCCTGTTCCAGTACGTCTTCCCCTGGGCCGAACCGCTGCTTCCCTTCAACGATGTGACGGTGGACAACCAGTGAGCGCGCGCATCCTCGTCGTCGACAACTACGACAGCTTCGTCTTCAACCTGGTCCAGTACCTCTACCAGCTCGGGGCCGAGTGCGAGGTGCTGCGCAACGACGAGGTGTCGACCGCGCACGCCGACGACGGCTTCGACGGGGTCCTGCTCTCGCCGGGACCGGGCAAGCCGGAGGAGGCGGGCGTCTGCGTCGACATGGTCCGCCACTGCGCGGACAGCGGGGTCCCCGTCTTCGGCGTCTGCCTGGGCATGCAGTCGATGCAGGTCGCCTACGGCGGCGTGGTGGACCGCGCGCCGGAGCTGCTGCACGGCAAGACGTCGCTGGTGGAGCACGGGGGCAAGGGCGTCTTCGCGGGCCTGCCGTCTCCCTTCACGGCGACCCGCTACCACTCGCTGGCAGCCGAGCCGCTGACCGTGCCGGCCGAGCTGGAGGTCACCGCGCGCACGCACGACGGCATCATCATGGGCCTGCGTCACCGTGAACTCCCGGTCGAGGGCGTGCAGTTCCATCCGGAATCGGTGCTGACCGAGCACGGCCACCTGATGCTGGCCAACTGGCTGGTGGAATGCGGCGACCAGGGTGCCGTGGCGAGGTCGGCGGGGCTCGCCCCGGTGGTGGGCAGGGCCACGGCGTGACCGCGCTGCGCCCCGAGCGCGAGTCGGGCACCTCGTACGGGCACCGGGCGTACGGGGAGCCCGGCACGTTCGAGGACTGGTCCGGCGAGACCGGGGCGTACGGCGGTGGATCCCCCGCGGACCAGGGGCACGCGGCGCCGTACGAGCAGCCGGCCGAGGAGGAGGCGCGGGCGGACCGAGCCGCCGCGTACGGGGAGCCGTACGAAACGCACCGCGAGGAGCCGTACGGCGGGGGGTACCGACCTCCCGGCGACGACGAGACGGTGGCCCTGCGGATACCGGCGGGCGCCCTGCAGGCCGCCTCCTCCGTCTCCGGGGCCTCGGCGGCCCCTTCGGGTTCTCCCGCCTCCGAAACCACACCAGGCGGCCGCGCGGCCCGCAGAAAGGCCGCCAAGCGCCGTCGTGGGCGTCGCGGCGGCCCGCCGAGCGCCGGCACTCCCGCGGCGGGCACAGCCGGTGGGGACGGGCCGCAGGCGCCCCTGTCCCGCGTCGAGGCCCGCCGGCAGGCGCGGGCACGGAAGCCGGGCGCCACCGTCGTCGCCAGCCGGGCGATCGGCGAGCTGTTCATCACCACGGGCGTGCTGATGCTGCTGTTCGTCTCCTACCAGCTGTGGTGGACGAACGTCCGGGCGCACGCACAGGCGGGCAAGGAGGCCAGCAGCCTCCAGCAGGACTGGGCGGACGGCAAGCGGAACCCGGGGGCGTTCGCGCCGGGGCAGGGCTTCGCCCTCCTGCACATTCCCCGGCTGGACGTGGTGGTGCCCATCGCCGAGGGCGTCAGCAACAAGAAGGTCCTCGACAAGGGCATGGTCGGCCACTACGGCGAGAGCCCCCTGAAGACCGCGATGCCCGACGCGAAGACCGGCAACTTCGGCCTGGCGGGCCACCGCAACACGCACGGCGAGCCGTTCCGGTACATCAACCGGCTCCAGCCCGGCGACGCGATCGTCGTCGAGACCCAGGACACCTACTACGTCTACAAGATGGCGTCGACCCTGCCGGTGACCTCGCCGGGCAACGTCTCCGTCCTCGATCCGGTCCCCAAGGGCTCCGGTTTCAAGGCTCCCGGCCGCTACATCACCCTCACGACATGCACGCCGGAGTTCACCAGCAAGTACCGGCTGATCGTCTGGGGCAAGATGGTCGAGGAACGGCCGCGCAGCAAGGGCAAGCCGGATGCGCTCGTCAGTTAAGGGCAGATAACAGTGGCAGCGACCGCAGAGGACACCGACACGTCATCTCCTCCGTCCCCGGGGCGCCGGCGCGGCGGTGGCCGGATCGCGGTGGCCGTCAGCGTCCTCGGTGAACTCCTCATCACGGCAGGCCTGGTGCTCGGCCTGTTCGTCGTCTACTCCCTGTGGTGGACGAACGTCATCGCCGACCGGGCCGCCGGCCGGCAGGCCGACAAGGTCCGCCACCAGTGGGCGCAGGAGGGTGCCGACGACACCCCCGCCGCCTTCGACGCCAAGAACGGCATCGGCTTCCTGCACGTCCCCGCGATGCACAACGGCGAGGTCCTGGTCGAGAAGGGAACCTCCGCGGAGGTACTCAACGACGGCGTCGCCGGCTACTACACCGAGCCGGTCAAGGCCACGCTGCCGATGACCGGCAAGGAGGGCAACTTCTCCCTCGCCGCCCACCGCGACGGCCACGGCGCGAAGTTCCACAACATCGACAAGCTGGGCAAGGGCGACCCGATCGTCTTCGAGACGAAGGACAACTGGTACGTCTACAAGGTCTACGCCGTCCTTCCGGAGACCTCGAAGTTCGACGTCGACGTCCTCGCCCGGATCCCCCGGGAGTCCGGGCGGAAGAAGGCGGGTCACTACATCACCCTGACGACCTGCACGCCGGTGTACACGAGCCGGTACCGGTACGTGGTCTGGGGCGAGCTGGTGCGGGTGGACCCGGTCGACAGCGACCGCACCCCGCCGCAGGAACTGCGCGGCTGACGGAGGCGCCCTCCGGGCGTTCGCGCCCCCGGTGCCCGGTGCCCGGTGCCCGGTGCCCGGTGCCCGGTGCCCGGCGGGGCGGCCCCCCGGGGCCCTGCGGGCGGCGCCCGCACCGCCGCCCACCGTCCCCCACCCCACGAGCGGGCCCCGGCCACCCTTGCGGCCTTGCGGGGGGCCGGGGCCCGCTCGTACGGAGGTGAGGGCGGGGTCAGTTCCCCAGGCCGCTCGTACCACCGAAGAAGTTGACGCCGCCGTTGTCGCCGCCGCCGTTGTTGTTGCCGCCGTTGTTGCCGCCGAAGTCCAGCGTGGTCAGCGTGATCGTCTGCGTGGTGGGATCGACCTGGGTGCCCCCCGACGGATCCTGCTTGACCACGATCGCGTTGTCCTTCTGGCTGCCCGCGACGTTGATGTTGTCGAAGCCGTTGTCCCGCAGGATCTGCACGGCCTCCTTCAGCGTCCGGTTGCGGACCGTGGGAACGCGCTTCTGCTGTTGCTGGAACTTGCCGACCTTGATCTGGACCTGGGAGCCCTTCTTCACCTCGGAGCCGGGGGCCGGGTCGGTGCCGATGACCGTGCCGTCCTGGTTCTGGTCGTTCACCGGGGTGTCGACGCAGTTGCCCACGAGGTCGCTGGCCGACATCCGGGCCTTGGCGGCGTCACAGGACAGGCCGTTGGTGACGTCCGGGACCGTGGTCGTCGCCGGCTTCGTGGCGACCTCCAGGGTGATGGTCGAGCCCTTCTCCTTCTCGGACCCGGGATCGGGGTTCTGGCTGAGGACGGTGCCCTCCTGCTGGGAGGACTCGGTGCGCTTCTGCTCGACCTTGAAGCCCTTGTCCTCCAGCTGCCGGGTGGCGTCGTCGATGTTCTTGTCGATGACGTTCGGCACGGCCACCTTCGGCGCCCCGGTGGACACCACGATGCTGACCGTCTCGCCCTTCTTGACCTCGGTCCTGGCCTCGGGGTCCTGCGAGCAGACACTGCCCTTGGGCTGGTCGTCGCAGGTGTCCTGGCTGACCGACAGCTTCAGGTCGGAGTTGTCCGCCTGCTTCTGCGCGTCCGCCCTGGTCAGGCCCACGAACTGGGGCACGGGCACCTTGTCGTTGCCGACGCCGCCGCTGAAGGCGAACTTGCCGATCAGGATCGCGCCCACCAGTACCAGTACCGCGGCGACCACCAGCAGTACCGTCGAGGTGCTGGACTTCTTCTGCTGCCGGCGCCGGTCGGGGCGGTCGTCGTAGCCGTAGCCGCCGTCGTCCGGGTTCATGGGCGGCAGCATCGTCGTCGCCCCTGCGGCGGCTCCCGCGTCGGCGCGCAGGGCCGCCGTCTGCTGGTTGTCCGGGTAGCCGCCGTACGCGACGGAGCCCATGGCCGCGGTGGCGCCGACGGGCTGGCCGTCGAGGCAGGCCTCGATGTCGGCGCGCATCTCGTCCGCCGACTGGTAGCGGTAGTTGGGGTCCTTGACCAGGGCCTTGAGGACGATCGCGTCCATCTCGGGCGTGATCTCGGGGTCGAAGACCGAGGGAGCCTGCGGCTCCTCGCGGACGTGCTGGTAGGCGACGGCCACGGGGGAGTCGCCGACGAAGGGCGGGCGGACCGTCAGCAGCTCGTAGAGCAGGCAACCGGTCGAGTACAGGTCGGAACGCGCGTCGACCTGCTCGCCCTTGGCCTGCTCCGGCGAGAGGTACTGCGCGGTGCCGATGACCGCGGCGGTCTGCGTCATCGTCATGCCGGCGTCACCCATGGCGCGGGCGATGCCGAAGTCCATCACCTTCACCTGGCCGGTCCGCGTCAGCATGACGTTGGCCGGCTTGATGTCGCGGTGGACGATGCCGTTGCGGTGGGCGTACTCCAGGCCCTGGAGGATGCCGATGGTCATCTCCATGGCGCGCTCGGGCAGCAGCTTGCGGCCGGAGTGGAGCAGCTCGCGCAGCGTGGAGCCGTCGACGTACTCCATCACGATGTACGGGATCGAGACCCCGTCGATGTAGTCCTCGCCCGTGTCGTAGACCGCGACGATCGCGGGATGGTTGAGCGAGGCGGCCGACTGGGCCTCCCGGCGGAACCGGGCCTGGAAGGACGGGTCGCGCGCGAGGTCCGCGCGGAGCGTCTTCACCGCCACGGTGCGGCCGAGGCGGGTGTCGTGCGCGAGGTAGACCTCCGCCATGCCACCACGGCCGAGCACCTGGCCCAGCTCGTACCGGCCGCCGAGGCGACGCGGCTCTTCCATAGCTTCCTACCAGCCCTCTCCGTCGGTCCCGGCCGTCACCTGTGCGCGGCCGGAGGCTGCCGTCCGGGCATACCGTACCCGGCTCCGTTTGTGTGACCTGGCCAAGCCCGTCACCCGATACAGGACCGGTATCGCAACGTGCATCGATGTGGAGGTGACGTGATGGGAGTCACTTCTTCGCGTTGATGACCGCCTGCATCACCTTCTTCGCGATCGGGGCCGCGAGACCGCCGCCGGAGATGTCGCCTCGGTTGGCGTCCTCGTCCTCGATCACGACCGCCACGGCGACCGGCGAGCTGTTGTCGCCGACCTTGGCGTAGGAGATGAACCAGGCGTAGGGATTCTCACTGTTCTCGACACCGTGCTGGGCGGTACCGGTCTTGCCGCCCACCGTGACGCCGTCGATCCGTGCGTTGGTGCCCGTGCCGCTCGTGACGACGGTCTCCATCATCGACTGGAGGATCTGGGCGTTCTTCGGCGACAGGGGCTGGCTCAGCTCCTCCGGCTGGGTCTTGGAGACCTGGTCGAGGTTGGAGGACTGCAGCTGGTCGATCATGTACGGCTTCATCAGCTTGCCGTCGTTGGCGATCGCGGAGGCGACCATGGCCATCTGGAGCGGGGTGGCGGCGGTGTTGAACTGGCCGATGGAGGACAGCGCGGTCTGCGAGGCGTTGAGGTCCTTGGAGAAGACCGACGCGCTGGAACGGACGGGCGTGAACTGCTCGGCGTTGAAGCCGAACTTCTCCGCCTCCTCCCGCATCTTGTCCTGGCCGAGGTCGGCGCCGATCTTGCCGAAGACGGTGTTGCAGGACACCCGCAGCGCCTCCCGCATGGTGGCGTTCTTGCAGGGGATGTTGCCCTCGTTGTTCAGCGGGGTCGAGGTGCCCGGCATGATCCACGGCAGCGGGGAGTCGGTCTTGGAGTCCGCGTCCCCGTAGAGGCCGTTCTCCAGGGCCGCCGAGGCGGTGACCACCTTGAAGGTGGAGCCGGGCGGGTAGGTCTCGCGCAGCGCCCGGTTCAGCATCGGGTCGTCGGGGTCGTACTTCTTCTGGAGCTTCTTCCAGGCCTCGGCGTCGTCGTTGGAGTTCCCGGCGAAGACCGAGGGGTCGTACGACGGGTAGGAGGCGAGCGCGAGGATCTTGCCGGTGGACGGCTCCAGGGCGACCACGGCACCCTTGGCGCCCTGCTTCTTCAGCCCGTTGTAGGCGGCGCTCTGGGCGGCGGCGTCGAGGGTGGTGACGACGTTGCCGCCCTTGGTCTGCTTGCCCGTGATCATGTCGAGGGTGTTGCGGAAGAACAGCCGGTCGTCGTTGCCGGTGAGGATGCCGTCCTCAAGGCTCTCCAGCTGGTTGGCGCCGAACGCCTGGGAGGCGTACCCGGTGACCGGCGCCCACATGGGGCCGTTCACGTAGGTCCGCTTGTACTCCAGGTCGTTCAGGCCGCTCTTGCTCGTCTTCGCGGATCCGGTGACGGGCTCGCCGTCGACGACGATGTCGCCGCGCGGGGTGGAGTAGCGGGCGATGGTCACACGGCGGTTCTTGCTGTCCGACGCCAGGGAGTCCGCCTTGGCGTACTGCAGCCAGTTGTCCCGGATGAGCAGCGTCAGGACGAGGAGGCCGCAGAAGATCGCGATCCGGCGCAGGGGCTTGTTCATGACGGGCGGACCACCTGGGTCATCTCGGCGTCGGGGTTGCTGGCAGGGGTCGGAGCCGGGCGGCGCGCGGTGTCGCTGATGCGGATCAGGATGCCGACCAGGGCCCAGTTGGCGATCACGGAGGAACCGCCGTACGCCAGGAAGGGCATCGTCATGCCGGTGAGCGGGATGAGCCCCATGACACCGCCGGCGACGACGAACACCTGGAGCGCGAAGGCACCGGACAGGCCGATGGCGAGCAGCTTGCCGAAGGGGTCGCGGGCGGCCAGGGCGGTCCGCACGCCGCGCTCCACGATCAGGCCGTAGATCAGCAGGATCGCCATGATCCCGGCGAGGCCGAGTTCCTCGCCGAAGGTGGCGAGGATGAAGTCGGAGTTGGCCGCGAACCGGATGAGGTCGGAGTGGCCCTGGCCGAGGCCGCTGCCGAGGGTGCCGCCGGAGCCGAACGCCCACAGGGCCTGCATGGCCTGCTCGGAGTGGCCGATGACGCCCTGCTGGGAGAGCGTGTACTCCTTCATCGGGTCCAGCCAGGCCTGGACGCGCTGCTGGACGTGCGGCTCGAAGCTGGCGACGCCGACGGCGCCGGCCGCGGACATCAGCAGACCGAAGACGATCCAGCTGGTCCGCTCGGTGGCGACGTACAGCATGATCACGAACATGCCGAAGAACAGCAGCGACGTACCGAGGTCGGTCTCGAAGACCAGGATGAGGATGGAGATCATCCAGACGACGATGATCGGGCCGAGGTCGCGTCCGCGCGGCAGGTACAGGCCCATGAAGCGGCGGCTGGCGAGCGCGAGCGCGTCGCGCTTCACCATCAGGTAGCCGGCGAAGAAGATCGCCAGGACGATCTTGGCGAACTCGCCGGGCTGGATGGAGAAGCCGGCGACGGAGATCCAGATCTTCGCGCCGTAGATGTTCTGGCCGAGGCCGGGCACCAGTGGCAGCAGCAGCAGGAAGAGCGCGCCCACCATGGAGATGTAGGTGTAGCGCTGTAGGACGCGGTGGTCCTTGAGGAAGATCAGCACGGCGATGAACAGGGCGATGCCGAGTGCGGTGTACAGCAGCTGGCGCGGCGCGGCGGTGCCCGCCTGCTTGATGGACTGGAGCAGCTTGGACTGGTCCAGGCGCCAGATGACGACGAGGCCGAGTCCGTTGAGCAGCGTGGCCAGCGGCAGCAGCAGCGGGTCCGCGTACGGCGCGAACTTGCGGACGACGAGATGGCCGACGCCGGCCAGCAGGCCGAGCCCGAGGCCGTAGCTCAGCAGGCCGGAGGGCACCTGGTCGTTGATCGCGAGCCCGACGTTGGCGTAGGCGAAGACCGGGATGGCGACGGCGAACACCAGCAGTGCGAGTTCGGTGTTGCGCCGGCTCGGCGCGCCGATGGCGCCGATCGTGGACGTGTGGTGCGTCGGCGAGTTGGTAGTACTGCTCATCGTGTGACGGGGCCTCTCACGGCTTGCCTACTGCGTACCGCAGTACGAGACGACCTTCTGCTCCTCCTCCGTGAGGGTGGGGCCGGGGTTGGCAGTGGCGGTCGGTGACGGTGAGGTGGAAGAGGAAGGGGAGGACGGGGAGGTCGGAGTGGTGGGGTCGGCGGTGACCGAGGGACTCGGTGATGCCTTGGACGTGAGGGAGGCGGGAGTGGTTCCCGTGGTGCCTCCGGCCTGGCCCTGGCCCGTCTGGGCGTTCTCGGCGTTCTCGGCGTTCTCGGCGTTCTCGGCGGTGCGCCGCTCGGCCAGCTTCTTGCAGGCGGAGGCCTGCACGGCCAGGTCGTCGACCTTCTTGCGGGCGTCGGCGAGGTCGCCCTGGGCGATCGTGTTCTTGACCTGCTTCTGCTGGTAGGGCGGCAGGTACTTGAGTTCGATCTCGGGGTGGTCCTTCTGCACCTTCGACAGCGACACCCACGCCAGGTCCTGGCTGATGCCGCGGTAGAGCGCGACGTGGTCGTCCTTGGCGCCGACGTAGTACTGGGTCTGGGTCCAGCGGTAACCGCCGTAGAGCCCACCACCGACGACGGCGAGCGCGAGGGCGATGAAGAAGGATCTCTTGAGCCACTTGCGGCCCTTGCGGGGCTTGACGAAGTCGTCGTCGGTGTAGGTGCCGAAGGTGCCCCCGGGCGCGTAGTCGGCGGTGTCGCCGGAGCCGGGCGGGCCGAACTCGCCGCCCGGGCCGCCCCTGCCGCCCCGCGCGTGGCGGCCCAGTCCGGAGGCGCGGCCGGCCGGGGTCTGCATGATGTTGTTGTCCTGCAGCTGGTGCTGGGTCTCGGCGACGGCGCCGACCACGACCGGGGTGTCGGACAGCTGCGCGGCGAGGGTGTCCCCGGTGTCGAGGTCCAGGACGTCGGCGACGATGACGGTGATGTTGTCGGGTCCGCCGCCGCGCAGCGCGAGCTGGATCAGCTCCTGGACGGTCTCCTGGGGGCCCTGGTAGCTGGCGAGGGTGTCCTCCAGCGTCTGGTGCGAGACGACGCCGGACAGTCCGTCGGAGCAGATCAGGTAGCGGTCGCCGGCCCGGACCTCACGGATGGACAGGTCCGGTTCGACGTGGTCGCCGCTGCCGAGCGCGCGCATCAGCAGGGAGCGCTGCGGGTGGGTGGTGGCCTCTTCCTCGGTGATCCGGCCCTCGTCGACCAGACGCTGCACCCAGGTGTGGTCCTGGGTGATCTGGGTGAGGACGCCGTCCCGGAGCAGGTAGGCACGGGAGTCGCCGACGTGCACGAGGCCCAGCCGCTGGCCGGTCCACAACAGCGCCGTGAGCGTGGTGCCCATGCCCTCCAGGGAGGGGTCCTCCTCGACCATCTGGCGCAGCTGGTCGTTGGCGCGCTGTACGGCGGTGCCGAGGGTGGTGAGGATGTCGGAGCCGGGGATGTCGTCGTCGAGGGCGACGATGGTGGAGATCACCTCGGAGGACGCGACCTCGCCGGCGGCCTGGCCGCCCATGCCGTCGGCGATCGCGAGCAGCCGCGGGCCCGCGTACCCGGAGTCCTCGTTGCCCTCCCGGATCATCCCCTTGTGCGATCCGGCGGCGAAGCGCAGTGACAGACTCATGCCCACCTCGCCCGTCGGCTCCGCATGCAGCCGGTCGTGTCGAGCCACACTGCCCACCCTCCGGTCGGGAGCGCGCGGGAGTCCTGGGTGTGGGCCTCCGCGGCGTGCTCGCTCCGCTCGCGCTCATACATGATGCAGCACTACTTCCGCAGCTCGATGACGGTCTTGCCGATGCGGATCGGCGCACCCAGTGGGATCGGTGTGGGAGTCGTCAGCCGCGTTCGGTCGAGGTAGGTGCCGTTGGTGGATCCCAGGTCCTCGACGATCCACTGGCCGTCGCGGTCCGGGTAGATCCTGGCATGCCGACTGGAGGCGTAGTCGTCGTCCAGCACGATCGTGCTGTCGTGTGCCCGGCCCAGCGAGACGGTCTGGCCCTGGAGCGCGACGGTGGTACCGGTGAGGGTGCCCTCGGTCACGACGAGCTTGGAGGGGGCGTTGCGGCGCTGGCGCCCGCCGCCGGACTGCTGGCGCTGCTGCGGCGGCGCCTGCCGTGCGGCCTGCTGCGGGCGCCCTGCCTCCCGGCGCCCGGCCCGCTGGGCGCCGCGCTGCGTGACACGCGTGCCGAACAGGTCGCTGCGGATGACCTGCACGGCCACGATCACGAACAGCCACAGGACGGCCAGGAAACCCAGCCGCATGACCGTGAGGGTCAGCTCTGACATTGCCCCCGCTTCACCCTTCGGCTTGCCTATAGAGAACGGTGGTGCTGCCCACGACGATCCGCGAGCCGTCGCGGAGCGTAGCGCGGGTGGTGTGCTGTCCGTCCACCACGATGCCGTTGGTGGACCCGAGATCCTGGATCGTCGAGGGCGTTCCGGTCCGGATCTCGCAGTGCCGGCGGCTCACGCCGGGGTCGTCGATCCGCACGTCGGCTTCGGTGCTGCGGCCCAGCACCAGCGTCGGGCGGGAGATCTGATGGCGGGTGCCGTTGATCTCGATCCAGTAGCGGGTGCGTCCGCCGGCCGTGGGTCCCGCAGCGGGTCGCTGCGGGGTGGCGGGCTGGGGGTAGCCGTAGCCACCGGGGCGGGCGCCGGGCGGCGGTGCGGACGGCATGGGCGGGGCGGCGGCGGGCGGGTAGCCGTACCCGCCGGGCCGCTGGTCACCGGGGGCCGGGGCGCCCGGTGCCTGCTGACTGCTGGAGGAGGCGAGCGTACGGCTGCGCACCCGGTACAGGCCGGTGTCGAGGTCGTCCGCCTTCTCCAGGTTGACCTTGATCGGGCCCATGAAGGTGTAGCGCTGCTGCTTGGCGTAGTCCCGGACCATGCCGGCGAGCTCGTCGCCGAGCTGCCCGGAGTAGGGGCTGAGGCGCTCGAAGTCGGGCGCGCTCAGCTCCACGATGAAGTCGTTGGGGACGACCGTGCGGTCGCGGTTCCAGATGGTGGCGTTGTTGTCGCACTCGCGCTGGAGCGCTCCCGCGATCTCCACGGGCTGGACCTCGGACTTGAAGACCTTGGCGAAGGTGCCGTTGACCAGACCTTCGAGACGTTGCTCGAAACGCTTCAGGACTCCCATGGGGCACCTCCTCCGTAGTTGCTTTCGTCCTGCTGCCCGCGGTGCGGGTACTGCCGTGCCTGGTACTGCTTACTGATCGTATCCACGCGCCGCTGAATCGGCTGGTTCCCCCTACTCGGCCCGGTCGACGGGTGTCGACGTCGTCCTGCGTGTACCCCTCGCGCCCTGCTTCTGCCCAGGATCGTAGAGGTGGGTGCAGACCAGTGTCCCGCACCTGGCTGTGGACCCTGCCAGCCTTCCTGGGAGATGAGGGGGAACGGTACGAGGTTGATACGAGGCGGGGGCGGCGTTGAGACGAGACGGGGACGGTGCCGAGACGGACGTGACCCCTGGTCGGCGGCCCTGCGGGCCCCGCGAGGAAGTGATGTGAACCCACCGCGTCCGGCGTGCTAGTGTTCTGCATGTCGGAAGGCGCCGCCGCCCCTCGGGGAGGCCGGGAACCGGAAGACACACCCAATGCGCGGGTGGCGGAATAGGCAGACGCGCTGGATTCAGGTTCCAGTGCCCGCAAGGGCGTGGGGGTTCAACTCCCCCCTCGCGCACCAGGGAGCACCGACGAAAGTGCTCCGGTTGCACCGACGGAACGGGCGGCATCGTGATCACGATGCCGCCCGTTCCGCTTTGTGTGGGCAGAAACACGGGACCGCCGACGGCTGAGGCCGTCGGCGGTCCCGTGTTCGGGTGTGGATCTTTGGTTGTTCTGCCGGGGGCTACGGATGGCTTGTGAGGAAGGTCTCAGGGTTCGGTGACGTAGCCCTTGGGGGTCCAGGTGCCCAGTGGCTTGGTCTTGCGGCGACGGGAAGGTCGGCGGTGGGGACGGTCGCCGTGGAGGGCGATCGAGTCGGCCCAGGCCCTGAGCTTGCGGCGGTTGGCGTGGGCGAGCTGAAAGGCCAGCAGGAGGGTCTGGGCGGCGATGCCGCGGATGCGGCGGGTGCCGGCGTCTTCGAGGCGTTCGTAGAGGGGGTCCTTGGCGTAGCCGTTGATCCCTTCGACGCTGTTGCGGAGCCGGAAGTACACGCGCTGCCAGGCTTCGGAGCCGTACTGGAGGGGCTGCCAGAGGTTGGCTCCGGCTTCCGGAGGGACCGTGACCGTCTTCTGGCTGCAGCACAGGGGTGAGCCCGCGGGGCTCGGGGCGGGGTCTACGAGCGGCAGGTGGATGCCGCGGCCGAGGGTGTGCTTCTTGAGTGGGCACTGGGTGCGGTTGGCTTCGGCGGGGCACATGACGCGGCGGTGGCCTTCGGCGTCGGGGCGCTGCTTGGGCATGAAGAGGTAGGCGGCTCGGGCTCGGATGCGGTCGATCCAGGTCTGCTTGTCGATCCTCTCGTTGACCAGGTCCTTGGTGGCTTCCTTGAGCTCGTGGGGCATGGAGGGGCAGTACCAGTTGCCCTCGACGAGTTCGGCGCCGGCGAAGCCCGCCTGGACGCCGAGCTGGTCTTTTGCGTAGTCGTAGACGGGCTCGTAGCCCATGGCGCGGATGGGGAGCTGGAAGTTCTCCGGCTTCTGGTCGTTGTAGGCGCGGTCGCCCGCCAGGTAGCCGCGCGGGAGACTGTCGTCGATCTGCTGGAGGGCCTCGACGGCGACGTGGCCGGGTCGGTGGCTGGGCTTGTCGACGGAGAAGGCGATGACCAGGGCCGGGACGACGTCGGGGTCGGCGGAGCCGTCGGGCAGGGGGACGCCGTTGCGGCTGGGGTCGCGGGCGATGACGAGGGAGGCGTCGTAGCCGAACAGGCTCTTCTTGATGCGTTCGGCCTTCTTCAGGAGCCTGGCGCCCTTTTGTCCTGCCGGTCGGAAGCGAGGTCGTCGAGGGCGAGGGGGTCCTTGTGCTTGGTGGTGCGCACATACCAGGCGGCGTCGGGGTCGGTGGCGGTGACGGGGCCGTTCGGGGCAAGCCCCTTGGCGTAGGTGCCGATGACGGTGGCGTCTACGCAGACCGAGCCGTTCCAGCGGTCTTCCAGGAGCGGCATCGCCTCCCGCAGGGACATGGCCAGGATCAGGTTGGCCAGCTTGATCATGAGAGTGCGCTTGCGGGCGAGTTCGTCCGGGTCGGCCTTGGCCATGAGTTTCTCGGCATGGCGGCGGGCCAGGCGGTGGTTCTTGGGCAGCGGGGACGGGTCGATCGCTTCGAGGATGCTGTGCAGGCGGCGGCGGACGGTGGCGTAGGCGGCTTCGAAGCCGCGGTCGTGGTCGGGGTAGCGGCGCAGGCCGAGCCGCTCGCGCATCGGCTCGGAGAGGGAGAAGAACAGCAGGTCGGTGACGGCGGTGAAGGTCACGACGCCGCCGTTGCGGGCGGAGGCCAGGCTCATGCCGACCAGCAGGGCCTCGACAGGGAGCTTGCAGGGGCAGCCGGTGCGGCGCGCGATGAGCGGCTCGATCTCCTCGATCAGGCCGGAGTCGGCCACTTCCCGGATCTCGGCGACCTCGAGGTCGGGAACGAGGGCGCGTTGGGAGCGCAGGCGGGCGATACGGGTGTGGCGTGCGAGGCGGCTGGTCATGGTCAGAACTCCTTGAGCGCGGTGGCTGCCTGGTCGGGGGAGAGGTTGCGGACGTGGGGCAGGACCCGGTCGATGGAGCGCAGAGTGGTTAGGCCTGCGGCGGCCATCAGGGTGGGCAGGTGCATGCGGGCTTCGATGGCGTCGACGAGCCAAGTGGCACGGGCCCGGCCTATGACCAGCAGAGGCGTTGCCGGCGGCTTCTTGGTGCGGGCGAGGAAGTTGGTGACCGTGTTGGTGCCGCGGGCGTGGCTGCTCGGGCGGAAGAGATAGCGGGCCTGGCCGGGGCGGGAGGCCCAGGCAGTGGCCTCGGTGAGGACCGGGGCCCAGGCGGTGCGGCACAGCACCACACGGGCGCGCTGTCCGCGGACCGCGACGGTTACGGCGCCGTTGGGCGCCTCGCGGACGTCGTGGGTGCGCAGCGGGATGATTTCGGGTGAGGCCAGGGCGCAGCCGAAGCCGAGGGCGAGCAGCGTCAGCAGGCCGTTACGGAGTTCGTCGGTGGGCTGGGCGCGGGCGGAGGCGTACAGCTGGGCCTGTTCCGGCTGTGTGTAGGGGCGGGAGGCGTCCGAGCCGGAGTAGGCGGCGGGGTTGCCGGTGATCAGGTCGGGGCCGAGCAGGGCGCGGCGAAGTTTGTTGAGGCGGCAGCGGCGGTTGGAGCGGGAGGGCTCCTGCAGGTGCAGGCAGCCGGTGGCCAGGTACCACTCGATCGCCTCCGGGGTGAGCAGGTGCTCGGCCTTGGTGGGGCGCCCGCAGGCGTCGGCGTGAGCGGCGGCGTGAGCTAGTGTCCCGAGTCTTAGGAAAGCCATAGAAGTATGCTGGGCTCATGGCGCGCATGGGTCGGCCGACGGTCGAAGTGGTCCTGACGGATGACG
>NZ_JADWYM010000045.1 GCF_022414535.1 Streptomyces sp. MUM 2J | reverse complement strand
GGCGGCGTGAACCACAGCAACACAACTCATAGTCGCACATACGTTTCATTTGACTTGACAGCTACCGTCCGCGTCCCGGATGCGGACTGCCGGTTCCAGGCGCGCGAACCGCGGGGCTTGTCTGTCCCCTTTCAGCCGCGGGGCCGGGGCCATTTCTCCCGCAGCCACGCCAAGTCGGTCTCGGCGCGGATGCGGGCCGCTTGCTCACGGGTGAACACCGCGTTCGTCTTGGTCAGGACCAGGGTGTAGGGGCGTCCCTGACGCCGGGTGGGGTGGGACACGGGCAGGCCGACCAGATCGATACGGCTGTGGATGTGGCGGCGCCGGTCCTTCGCGAGCGGCCAATCCATGACCCGACGGGTGCGGGAGGTGAGGAAGGCGTCGAGGTCGGGGCAGAGGCCGCAGCCGGACCGGCAGGTACCGGCCGGGGTGAGTGACCAGTCGTCCGCCGCGCGTACGGGGCGAGTGACGGCCGCGGTGAGCCGGGCCTCGCAGTGGTCGGCGAGCGTCTGGAAGGCGCGGGCCGCGGGTGCCCCGTCTCGTACGGTCGTCGGTCGGCGGGCCGCGGTGCGCAGGGCCGGGAACAGGCATTCCAGGGCGGTGTCCGGCAGGCCGCGCAGCGCGGTGACGATCGTGCCGGCGGTTTTCGGGTCGCACGCCTGCAGGATGCGGGCCAAGGGAGCTCCCAGCCGTTCCATGCCCGCGCGGCGCTCCGCCTCGCGGCCCACGTCGAGCCAGCCGGTGAGCTGCTGCTCGGCCGCTTGCCAGACGCCCTCCACCAGCGGTGTCGCCACCGCGTCTCCGTCACCGTCAGCGGTCCGCAGCGCGGCACAGAGGCCGGGCAGAGACTCGAGCCACGCTGCGCGATCCGCCCCGGTGTACGCGGCGACCGGGCCGAACCAGCTGCCGACGGCCCCGCGCGACCACGTCCGCCCGTACCGTGCGGCCGCTTCCGCGAGACCGGGGACGTGTCGCTCGCCCAGGGTCTCCACCCCGAAGGGCGCAAGGAGCATCGCGGCGGTGTCCGCTTCCTCCAGTCCCACCGCGACGTGCAGGGCGGCAGTGAAGAGTGGAGCGGCCGCTTCGCCCGAACCGCGATGCTTCCAGATCGGGGCGAGCGACCGGGCGAGCGTACGCGCCAGCTCCAACTCCCCAGTGTCCAGGTGGCCCTGGAGTTCTCGCAGGGCTCCCTCGGAGCCGGCCTCGGCGCGTGCCGCGAACGAGCGTTGCCGGGGCCAGAGCACCACTGCGGCCCGCCGGTACCAGCGGTCCAGGGTGTTGCCGTAGTTGCCCATGTAGCCCTCGTACTCGGACTGGTAGGGCGTGAGGTCCTTGTTCTCGGTGGTGGCGCACACCTCGGCGTAAGAGACGGGCAGGGAGATCTGCTCACCGTCGGCGCCGTCGGGGCGGGTCCACCAGTCGAGGGTGATCTCGTCGTCGATCAGGTCGCCCAGCTCGTAGTCGGAGAAGTCGCCACTGCGGCGGCGCTCGGCCCCGGGCTCCCCGTCGGGGTCGAGGAGGCACTCACCCTCGCACTCCTCCTCCTCGCAGCCGTCGAAGTGCTCGACATCGCCGTAGTAGTCGTAGCGGTCGTAGGGCGGTACGGCGTCCCAAGTCTCCTTCACCTCGGCCAATGCGAGGACCGCCTCGCAGCCTGCCTGCCCGGCGGCCTGGCGGAGCCGGGTGGCACGCGTGGCGTCGGCACCCTTGAGGCGGTCCCAGTCCAGGCCACGCTGGGTGTACTCGTGGTCGAGGAGGTACACGAGGCGGTTCGGGGGCGCCGTTTTCTGGCGGCCGTAGGCGTAGCGCTCTTCGGCCGGCTCAGTGAAGTGTTCGGTCAGGCAGTGGGCCAGGTCGGCGGCCTGGCCGCCGCCGTCCTCGCCGGCCGGGCGGGTGCGTTCGGCGAGGAGGTTCATGGTGAGGGTGACGCGGTAGCCGGACTTGACGGGCTTGACCTCGTGCAGGCAGTCCGCGTAGAAGGCAGCGAAGGTCAGCTTCTCCCGGGACGCCTGGTGGACGACGCTCCGGCCGGCGTGCGAGACGACGAGTTCGCCGCCGGTGTGGTGCGAGGGCAGCGAGACCACCAGGGTGCCCACCATGGAGTCGTCCTTCTCGGAGTCCTGGTGCGGCAGGAAGAACTGGCCCTTGCCGTAGACGAGCAGCGCGTGCGGTTCGGCCCGCAGGACGGTGGTGGGCGGCAGACCGAGCGCGGTACGGACGCCGTCGAGGACGCCGCTCAGGGTGCGGTCCCAGTCGGGGCCGCCCAGGGTGATCCGGTCCGGGGTGATCTCCCAGGTATCGCGCACGCTGGTGTCGGCCAGGGTCTGCTCACCGCGGCCAAAGCGGGCCTGCCGGGCCTGCGCGATCAGCTTCTTGGTGACCGGAGCGCGCAACGGCAGGGACAGCACCCCGACGCCGTCGACCTCGATCCGCAGCGCGCGGGCGGACATCTCGATGCGGGTGCTGAAGTCCCCGCATCGCTCCGAGGCATCGAGCAGCTTCGCCAGTTGCTTTCGTGCTCCGTGTCCCATGGTGTTTCGTTCCCCTGGTCGGCAGCGTGCCATTCCCTCTGTCCCGGAAACCCTAGCGCTGCTGGAAGTCCCTGTTCTCAGATGGCAGAACGGCCTTGACATCCGGGGCACCCGCGCAGCTTCAGGGAAGGCCCGGGACCGGTGGGGCGTTCAGCGGGGTGATCAAGGTGACGGTTCTGTTCCCTGTGGAGATCGACCTCAGCCGGATCTTAGGCGGTACCCCATCCCGGTGCCTACGCGCGGGGATGTCGTGCGTCGAGCTCTCTGAGCGGCCGCGCCGACGAACAGCCCGGCTTGCGGCGGCGGGAATCCCGGATCGCCAAGGACGACTGACGGGCGCCCGCCACCAGTCGTGCGAGCCGTACCTCTGGCCGACTGCTCACGTCATCGTCCGTCGCGCCGTTCCGGTCCGTAGTCGGAATACATGCCGCGAACCGCCCCGCCCAGCAACGCCGCGGTCCAGCATCACGGCCGCCGTCGTCGAGGATGTACACCTTGGCAAGGAGATCACTGACAAAGCCACCAGGCAGTTCTAGTGAGGCCATGTAGCTCAACAGCGTGCGCGCCGCCTCACCTTGTTGACTCGTCAGTAGGTAAGAGTGGCTGAGGGCTCTTGGCCGGGACAGTGCTGACGTTGCCTGGAGCTGGATGCGGTCTTCGGCGCAACCTTCCCAACGCGCGCCGAAGACCGCTGGTCGCTGCGCGTACCCCGTCTGGAGCGACAGCGCGCCACCCGTTTCACTCGAGCAGCGCAGCATCAAGAGCCCCCGCAGCAACCTCCAGGGCCCGCGTCACCACCGTCCCCACACGACGGTTCGGAACACTGACGAGGGTTGGCGTACTCCTGACCGTGGTTCCGGGGACGAGGTAACGGGTGCTCTGCCGCCTCATCGCTGGTCGAGAGACCGGCCCCGGCTGCCACGGCCTTCTGGGCACCGGAGGCGAGGCTACCTGGGGCGCTGATGCGGCCCAGGGCGTCCCACTGCTCGGGGGTGTCGGAACATCGATCTTGATGTCCTCCACGGGACCGAAGGTGCCGTCGGCGCGCTTGTCGAAGAACGTGCCGCGGCCCGCCCCCAGGGGTTCATGTGCTGGCACGGTGCTGACGTGTCAGCACCGATCTGCCGCGATTCCTGGCTGTCGAGCCCCCCAGCTCCCGCACCGAACCCGTGCCGCTCAGGGAACACGGCCACGGGAGGGAAGATCCGGGGGGGCGCTCCTGGCTGAGGTCTCCCGGCCGTCAGGCGCGCAGCAGGGTGACGGTGCGCCCGGAGGGCGTGGTCTGCTGCGAGAAGGCGGTGCGCTCGTGGACCGGGGCTGCCTGCGGGCGGGTGTCGAAGACGACGAGGGTGCCCGTGGACAGCTCCATGCGGTCCAGGTAGTCGTCCAACTGTGCCAGCCCCTCGGCGAGGGGGTCGGTGCGGCCCTGGCGCCACACCTTCAGCTCCAGCGCCTCGCGCTGCACTGCCCGCGAACCGTCGGCAGCGGTGTACGGCTGGCGAATCAGCAGGTCCACGCGCCGCCGGCCGACCCCGTACTCCCGGTCGATGAAACCCGCCCCGTTCACGATCCGGTGCAGGTAGGCCATCATCACCAGCTGTGCTGCGGCCTCCGGGTAGGTCGAGGCGGTGGCCAGGATCTCGCCGTTCTCCCGCCAGAACCCGGCGAAGGAGCACAGCAGCTTGTCCATGTCGATCCTGCCGTCCGGCAGCCGGAAGCTGCTCGGGGCGGCGACGACCTGGCCCTCCGTGTTGTTTCCCAGGACCCGGACAATGACCTCCTGGTAGATCGGATTGGCCACCCGCACCGGCGCGTCCGGAGCGACCAGCCCCAGGTCGCGCACGTACGCCAGATCGTCGTCGTACGTGTCCGTCGGCAGGAGCAGCTCGCCCGCGATCAGCGGCTGGATCACCCGCCGCACCCGGTCCTCGCCCAACCTGGCGGCCAGCGAGTCCAGATGCGTCGCACGCGCCAGGATCAGCCGCTCCTTCGCCTCCTCCATGTGCTCGGCCGTGATCGGCGTGTCCGACGGCACCCCCATCTCCTCGACGACCTCCCGGGCCAGCGCGTTGACCAGCCACGGCTGTCCCTGGGTAAAGGTGAAGGCACGCTCCAGCGCATCCACCGTGAAATCCCGGCCCGTCTCCGTGGTGTGCTGCCCGTACAGCTCGGCGACCTCGGCCTCGGTGAAGTCGCCCAACCGCAGCGACGCCACCTTGATGTTGAACGGACTCGACGTACCAAGCCGCCCCGGATCCCCGCCCGAGGCCGCCTTGTAGTCACGCACATCCCGCAGCCCGCACAGCACCACCGCATGCGGGAAGCCGCCACGGCTGACAGTGAAGCCATCGCGCAACTGGCGCAGCACACTGCGCAGGCTCTCCCCCCGCAGCGCGTCGATCTCGTCGAAGAACAGCACAAGCGGACTCGGACAGCTCCGCACCCACTCAGTCAGCCCCCGCGTGAGCCGGGACCCGGGCACCGCGTCGGGCCAGGAGGCGGGGGGCGCGAGCTCATCAGGAAGCCCAGCGGACTCCGCGGACCGCCGAATCGCCTCCAGCACCAGCAGCTCGGCCTGGCCGTAGTCCTCCCCGGCCACCTCCGCGCTCTCGCACGAGAAGTGCAGCGCCGCGTACCGGCCCGAGGCCGTCAGTTCCCGGGCCATCGCCGCCAGCACCGTCGTCTTCCCGGTCTGCCGTGGCGCGTGCACCACGAAGTACTGGCCCTGCTCGATGTACCCGCGGGCCCTGGGCAGCCGCTCCTGGGCCGGCACCATGTAGTGACGCGTGGGGACGCACGGCCCGGCCGTATTGAAGTAGCGCATACCTCGCACGCTAGCCGACGGCACCGACAACCTGAGGCGACCGTGCACCCGACCACCGGCTACACCGCCCTGTACGGGCACGAGTGCCAGAGCAGCGGTGCCCCGGTGCGGAGATCACCCGGCGGGCAGACGCAGAAACGCGGCCAGCGCCCGCTGGGGTGCAGTGACCGCTGGAGCGCCTCCGGCGACCGCCAGGGCATGCAGGTCACCGCGGCACAGCTCTTCACGTGCCGATCGGCTCATCCGGGGCACCGTTGTCGTCCCAGTCGGCCTCATGCATCCTGCCCTTGCCGAAGATCTCATCCGGGCTGGTGAGCGACCGGGGCGCGCACTGCGGCCAGTGCCTTGTCGGACAGTTTGGCCGCGGGTCAGGGGCCGGTTCCCCGCGGCCACGAACGCGGGAAAGCGGCTGTACCTGCTTCGTCACGGCGGCAAGGAGCGGCTGGATGAAGATCGACACAGTCGCATCGCCGTGGAGACCCGCATGGGCCGCGAGGTCGCCGGCGTGGAAGGTCTCTACTCGCACGTTCCCCTGGCCATGGAGCAGGAGATTGCCGATTCGCTGCAAAGCAGGTGGCCGCGCTTCGCGGCCAGCGAGAGAGAGCACTGGAAGGCGCCATCTGCCACTGCCCTACTATTCGATCTTGAAAAGTGGCGGAAAACAGCAGGTCAAAGCCGCTCAGGACACGTCGACATAGTTTCGTTCATGAAGTACATCTCGACCAAGAGCTTCATGCCGTTCGTCTGGTACCGGATCGTCCTCGGCGTCGTCATCATCGGCCTGGTGATGGTGGGTGCGCTGAGCCCGCACGCGGCGGAGTCTGCGAGCTGACCGACGGTTCGGCCACGGGGCCGGGCGGCGTCCCGGGCCGTGACCGACTCCATACGGTCTGCGTAGCGGTCCGGTAGCGCAGTGTCAGCCCTTGCCCCTAGGCTTGTCCGCATGTCCCCCGATTCCATCCCCTGTGGTTCCGTGCGTTCTGCCGCCGAAGTGAACGAGCAGATAAGGGCGTTGTGGCTGCGCACGGGCGGCAGGCTGACGGCCCAGGAACGGGAGGAGTACGAACTGCTGGTGGTCGAGTGGGCCGAGGCCGTCCGCGGCGGGGTCGTCAAGGCCGCCTGAGCCTCCTCCGGTCCTCCGCCCACCTCGTCGCCGGCGACCGCTCCGGCCGCTCGACGTGATCGCGGATGTGAGGGTCCGGGCGGCGCGCCGAGGTGCCGCCGTACCCCTCGGCGGCACCTCCGGTTCCGGCAGGTCGGCCATCGCCGCCGGGCAGCCGGACACGCGGTGACCACGAGCGGCTTCCCCGGCACATCGGGAACCGTGCCGGACGGGCGCGCGCGTGACCTGACACGCCTCACGTGACGGCCGAGAGGAACTCCGTCCAGCGCTCACGGTCGACGAAGCCGTAGTGTCCGGCACCGGGCCAGACGTGGGCCGTTCCGTTCGGAAGCTCCGCGGCGACCCGCACGGGCATGCGCGGGGAGATGATGTCGTCGGCGTCACCGTAGAACACCTCGAAGGGCTGCCGGACGTCCTCCGGGGCGAAGCCCCAGTCCCACAGGGCGAGGGTCATCTCGTAGGTCCCCTCGCCGTCGTGGGCCGCGCCCGCAGCGAAACTGGCCTCGAACATGGCACGTTGAGCGGGATCGCCCAGCATCGTCGCAGCATCGGAGCGGTCCTCCTCGGCGACCGACTCCACGTACGAGGGGACGTCCTTCAGGGCCTTCTTCGCATTGGTCCTGCTGGCCCACCGCAGCAGGTGGTGGAGGCGGTGGATCCGCGCGATCAGCTTCAGGTCCCTCAGCACGAGCTGCCTGCGCATGAAGGCGTCGTCGAAGTCCCCGACGGGCGACGCCAGTACGCCCTTCGGCACGCGATCGGGTCGGTGCCGGGCGATCGCGAGCGTGTGCGGGCTGCCACCCGAGTGACCGGCGACGGCGAACTCGCCGATACCGAGCCGGTCGGCGAGTTCCTCGACGTCCTGCCCCCAGTCGGCCATCCTCCGGCCGGGCTTGGGCGAGGAGCCGCCGACGCCCGGCTGGTCCGGGGCGATGACACGGACGCCGAGCGACGCGGTCAGGGCGTCGTCGGGATTCCTGATGAGACGCGAGTCGCCGAACCCGTGCGTGAACACGACGGGCTTGCCGTCGGGGTCACCGTAGTCCTCGTACGCCAGGGTGCGGCCGTCGCTCAGCTCCACCGTTCGCATCGCGTTCCCCTCTGTGAGACCACGGCGGGAGGGACATCCACGCGGGCCCGTCGGAGAGGGGGCAAGGCCGGAACCCGGCAGCGAGCGGGAGAGTGCCCGCAGGAGGAAGCCGTGGGCCCGGTGGGAGGCGCTTGCCGGCCGACTCCGGGGAGACCTCGCCCGGTCAGCCTATCGCCGGCCGGATGGGGCAGCATCCCGGAGGCGCTGCCCCGACTGCCTCGTCGACCGGTCCGACCAGGTTCCGCACCAGCGGTTCCGGCGGCCCCGTGGACGGTCCGTGTCCTCGCCCTTCCCGTGGCACCAGCGACCGGCGGACAACTCGGGGACCGGCCGCCGCTCCCGGCCGTCGACCCACCCGGCACCAGTCTCACCGAATCCGGCGCCGCCGGCCCGCGTCCGGGTGCGCATCCTCATCGTCCGCCCGACACCCGCAGCACGGCTCCCGTCGTGTACGACGCCTCCGGCGACATCAGCCACGCCACCGCCGCGGCGATCTCCTCCGCCCTGCCCGCGCGGCGCAGGGGGACTTCCGCGCCGATCCGGCGGGCCCGGCCCGGCTCGCCCATCGCCGTGTGCATGTCGGTGTCGACGACCCCGGGCGCGACGGCGTTGACGCGGACGCCGTCCGGGCCGAGTTCCTTGGCCAGGCCCACGGTGAGGGTGTCGACGGCGGCCTTGGTCGCCGCGTAGTGGACGTACTCGCCGGGGCTGCCCAGTGTGGCAGCGCCGGAGGAGATGTTCACGATCACCCCGTCGCCGCGCGGCGACATCAGCTGCGCGGCCCTGCGGGCGCACAGCAGCGCGCCCGTCACGTTGACGTCGACGACGCGCCGCAGCGCACCGGTGCCGACGTCGGCCAGCCGCCCCAGCGGTCCGGTCACCGCCGCGTTGTTGACCAGCCCGGTCACCGGCCCCAGGCGGTGCTCGGCGGTGTCGAAGAGCCGCTCGACATCCGCCTCCACCGAGGTGTCGGCCTGCACGGTCACGGCCCGCACCCCGGAGCGGCGGGCGGCGCCGGCCACGCCCTCGGCGGCCTCGGCGTCCCGGATGTAGCCGACCACGATGTCGTGGCCCTCCTCCGCGAGCCGCCGGCAGACGGCGGCGCCGATCCCGCGGCTGCCGCCGGTGACGACCGTGACCAGACGCTTCATGACTGCCTCCCTCGAACAAGACCGATCGATCATCGATCACATCCGGGGTCTGCGCAATGCACCGGGCGCGCCTGTCGCCGGCCACGTTCGGCCCACCCCGGCACCGACGGCACCGACGGCACCGACGGCCCGCTGCCCGGTGCTCCGATCGGGCGCAGCACGGCACCGGCGCCGGAAGCGGGACCAGCACCGAGGCTCTCCGGCGACACCCCCCGACGGTCGGCCGGGGCGGCGGGCGAGGCGAAGTCCTTTCCCGTATAAAGCAACTACTCGACGACAAGAGCCACAAGACAGACCATTCCGTCCGAGGTCCCGGCCCGTCGTGGCCGTCCCCGCGGAGACCGCAGCGGCAGGCGGGAGCAGAGGGCGTGCCGACCGGGTCACGGACAGGACACGCGTACACGGGAGAACGCCATGAACCTCGGACCGCTCCGACGGAAGTCCCGTACCGCCGGAACCCCGGCCGCGGGCTCCCCCGGACCCGGTGACCGTCCGGCGAATCCCCGGCTGACGCTGATCGCGTCCTCGCTCTGCATCTTCGTCGTCCAGCTCGACTTCCTGGCGCTGAACCTCGCCCTGCCCCGGATGGCCTCGGACGTGGGGACGACCACCACGGACCTCCAGTGGGTGATCAGCGGCTACATGCTGGCGCTGGCGACCGCCCTGATCCCGGGTGGCAGGCTCGGGGACATCTTCGGGCGCAGGCGGGTGCTGATGATCGGTCTCGTGGTCTTCGCCCTCTGCTCCCTGGGTGCCGGCCTGGCCTCCACTCCGTCCAGCATCATCACGCTGCGCATCGCCCAGGGAATCGGTGCGGGCGTGCTGTTCCCGCTCGCCATCGCCGTGATCACCGACGCGTACCCGCCGGAGCGGACGATGCGGGCCATCGGCAACGCCTACGGGATCGGGGCCCTGGCCCTGGCGCTGGGTCCCGTCTTCGGCGGCGGGGTGACGGAACTGCTGAGCTGGCGCGTGGTGTTCCTGGTCAACGTGCCGACCTGTGCCGCCGCCATCGCCATGGTCGTCGCCGGGGTGCGCGAGTCCCGCGACACCACGGTGCCGCGCTCGATCGACGTGCCGGGCCTGGCCCTGGTGACCCTCGGCATCGCCACCGTGACCCTGACGGTGGACCGCCAGCAGGTCTGGCGCCCCGCCGTCACGGCGGCCATGGCAGCGGCCGGGGTGCTGCTGCTGATCGGCTTCGTGTTCAGGGAGCGGGTGGCGCGCTGGCCGCTGGTCGCGCTCGATCTCTTCCGCAACAGACCCTTCCTGATCACCACCCTGATGTCGACCGTGGCCAACATCGGCTTCGTCGTCGCCATGTACGGCGTCACGATCTATCTCCAGCAGGTGACAGGACGCTCGCCGCTCGTCTCCGGAATGGTCTTCCTGGCGGCCTCCGTCGCCGCCGGGGTGGCGGCACCCCTGTCGGGACGGCTCGGCGAGCGCTTCGACGTCCCCCGGACGATGGTCCTCATGACGCTGGTGGGTGCGGTGGGCCTGTTCCTCGTGTCGCTCGGCGGCAGCCTCGCGATCTACGTACCCGGTCTCGTACTGACCGGATTCGGGTACGGCATGGGCTGGACCCTGGGAAGCAGCGGTACGCAGGCGGTCGTCCCGGCCGAGCGGGTCGGTCAGGCCTCCGGGGTGGAACTGGCCATCGTGATCGGCGTCGCGGGCATCTGCGTGACCGCCGCAGCGACCCTGATCGAGGTGCGCGCCGACGCGACCGGCCTGGGGACGGCGATCGAGCAGGTGCTGCGCTGGCTCGCCGTCGGCAGTGCCGTCGCCGCGGCGGTCCTGGGGAGCGTGGCCGCCCGTGTGATGCCCCCGAAGCACGCTCCCCGGTCGCCCGCGTAAGGGTGCCGCCGAGAACGCCGTGGCCCTCCGCGCGCAACGCCGTCGGCTCGCCCCGGAGCATCACTCGGCCCGGCACCGGGTCCGTCCGGCGGACCGGTGCCGGTCCCCGGGCACAGCGCCACGTCCCGCCGCGCCACGCACACCCCGGTGGGCTCGCGAACGTCAGGGCCGCGCGCCCGGTGCCACCGCCCCGGCCCTCTGTCGGCCGGCGTGTCCGGCGCGCGACACTGGGAGGCCCCACCGGGTAGGAAGGCGCCGTATGGAGACGCTCGAAGGCTGGCTCGCCTCCCCGTGGCGCCGTTCGGCGCTGGCGGCGGCGGCCGGTGCGCTGCCCGTGCTGGCCTTCCCGGCGCCGGCCCTGTGGTGGTGCGCGTACGGCGTGCTCGTCCCGTGGATCCTGCTCGCGCGGACGGCGCCCACGGCCCGGCGGGCGGCGCTCGACGGCTGGAGCGGCGGGTTCGGCTTCATGCTGGCCATGCACCACTGGCTGCTGCCGAGCCTGCACGTGTTCACGCTGGTGCTGGCGGGCCTGCTCGGTGTGCTGTGGGCGCCCTGGGGCTGGCTGGTGCGGCGGTTCCTGGCGGGTGTTCCGGCTCGGGGACGGATCGCGGCGGCCCTGGTCGTACTGCCGTCGGCGTGGCTCGCCGCGGAGCTGGTGCGCTCCTGGCAGGCGCTGGGCGGGCCGTGGGGCATGCTCGGGGCGAGCCAGTGGCAGGTGGCGCCGGCGCTGCGGCTGGCCTCGGTCGGCGGGGTGTGGCTGGTGAGCTTCCTGCTGGTGACCGTGAACGTGGCGGTCGCCGTTCTCGTGGCCGTGCGCGCGGCGCGTGTCCCGGCGGTGGCCGGCCTGGTCGCCACCGCGGCGGCCACCTCGGCGGCCTGGGTGTGGTCGCCGCGCCCGCACGAGACGGGCCTGGCCCGGATCGCCGTCGTCCAGCCGGGGATCGTCGACGGCACCGACAGCGGCAACCGGCGCTTCGACCGCGAGGAGCAGCTCACCCGCCGGCTGGTCGGCCAGGACCTCGACCTGATCGTCTGGGGCGAGAGCAGCGTCGGTTTCGACCTGGGCGAGCGGCCGGACCTGGCCCGGCGGATCGCGGCGCTGTCCCGGGAGACGGGTGCGGACATCCTGGTCAACGTGGACGCCCGGCGCTCCGACCGGCCCGGTATCTACAAGAGTTCCGTCCTGGTCGGTCCCGACGGCCTCACCGGCGACCGCTACGACAAGATGCGGCTGATCCCCTTCGGCGAGTACGTTCCGGCGCGGTCACTGCTCGGCTGGGCGACCGCGGTCGGCAAGGCGGCCGGGGAGGACCGCAGACGTGGGACCGGGCAGGTGGTGATGGACGCCGGACACGGCCTCGGTCTGGGGCCGCTGGTGTGCTTCGAGACGGCGTTCCCGGACATGAGCCGCCGGCTCGCGCAGGCCGGCGCCGACGTGCTGGTCGGCCAGTCGTCGACCTCCACGTTCCAGGGGAGCTGGGCGCCGCGGCAGCACGCGTCGCTGGCGGCACTGCGGGCCGCCGAGACCGGCCGGCCCATGGTGCACGCCACGCTCACGGGCGTCTCCGCCGTCTTCGGACCGGACGGGCAGCGCGTCGGCCCGTGGCTGGGCACCCGGGCGAGCACGGCGGAGGTGTACGACGTACCCGTGGCCGACGGCGTCACACCGTACGTCCGCTTCGGCGACTGGCCGGTGCACGTGGCCCTGCTGGTGCTCGCCGTGCTGTCGCTGGCGGAGGGGGCGCGGGCGGTCAGACTGCGCCGGAGCGCTCCAGGACCGCACCCACGACCCGCTCGCACAGTTCGTGGGTCGCCAGCGCGTCCCGGGCGCTGAGCACCCTCCCGGCCCGGACGGCGTCGAGGAAGGCGAGCACCGCCTGCTCGATCCCCCGCTGCCGGGCGACCGGCACCCAGTCGCCGCGCCGGCGCACGGTGGGCTGGCCCTTGTGGTCGACGGTCTCGGCGAGGTTGACGACCTGCCGCTTGGTGTCCTGGCCGGAGACCTCCAGGATCTCCTCGTTGGAGCCGCTGAGGCGGTTCATCACACCGAGCGCGGTGAAGCCGTCGCCGGCGAGCTGGAGCACCACGTGGTGCAGCAGGCCGTCCTCGACACGCGCCCGGACGGTCACGTCGTCGACCTGCCCCGGGACCAGGAAGCGCAGGGTGTCCACGACGTGGATGAAGTCGTCGAGGATCATCGCGCGGGGTTCCTCGGGCAGTCCGACGCGGTTCTTCTGCATGAGGATCAGCTCGCGCGGGTGCTCGGCGCACTGGGCGTAGCCGGGCGCGAAGCGCCGGTTGAAGCCGACGGCCAGCGAGGTGTCCCGCTCCTCCGCGAGTGCCACCAGCCGTTCGGAGTCGGCGAGTTCGTAGGCCAGGGGCTTGTCCACGTAGGTGGCGACACCCTCTTGCAGCAGCCGGGTGACGATCTCGGGATGTGCGGCGGTGGGCGCGTGCACGAAGGCGGCGTCAAGGTCCCGGGCGAGCAGGGAGTCGAGGTCCGCGTGCCGCTGCGCCGGCGCGAGGTGCAGGCTGTCGGCGACCCGGGCGAGCGTGGCGGGGGTACGCGTCTGCACGTGCAGTTCCACCCCGGGCAGCATCCCCAGCACGGGCAGGTACGCCTTCTGCGCGATGTCGCCGAGTCCGATGCAGCCGACCTTCACGGGCCCTCCCACACTGCTTGCCTGTTCCATCCCGCCTCCCGCAGCATACGGGGCCCCGGGAAGCCGCCGGCCGGCGGAAGCCCGGCGGAGCGCGCGCGGCCCGTCCGCGACAGCGCGGCGCGCGTCGACGCGTCAGGGGCGAGTGACGTCAGCCGTGGACGGCCCCCGACCCTCCGTAGGAGTGCGGAGATCACCCGTGCGGGGCATCCTGCGCCTGTCCACCGTCCGAGCCGGCCCCCGACGCAGCAGAGTTGCGCGGGTGCATCGAACGACGACCACCGCAACGCTCCTGGTCACCGTGGCCGTATCGGCCCTCGGAGGCTGTGTGACGGTCCAGCGCCCACCCGTCTCCGGACCGCACCCGCCGCCCTCGGGGTCGTCCGCGCCGGCCCTGCCGTCCGTGCCCCGGCCGGACGGGTCGGCCGAGCCGCAGATCGTGCAGGCACCGGCCCGCGAGGCCCTCGAACTGGTCGGGCCGTCCCGCAGGGCGGAGCCCGGCACCGACGAGGCGCCGCAGCACCGCGTGGCCGGTCCCGATGCGGCCGACGGGCAGCAGCGGGCACGGCACGCGCCGTCGCGGCCCCGTGCCGCGGAGCAGCACCCCGGGAATCCGGAATCGCACCGGCCCCCGCAGCTCGGCCTCCCCGACGTCGCCGAGTCCGTGCGGGGCACCGTCCGCGAGCACGGCGACGTCTGCGCACTCGGCAGGCGGTACGGCGGCTGGCGCGCGGACAGCCCGGAGGCCGTGGCGTGCGACCGGGCGTACGGCCGGTGAGCTCCCAGGATCAGTCGCGGTGCTCACCGAGCCGCAGCTCCATCCGCCGGATCGCCGCCCGGACCCCGTCGCCGTAACCGTCCTCGGCGAGGGACGCGGCCGCCCCACGGGCCCGGTGGAGATGGGTGCGGGCGGCGTCGGGGCGGCCGAGCCGGACGTAGTCCGCGGCCAGGTTCAGGTGCAGCGAGGGGTAGAGCGCGCGGGCCGCGGGCGCGCCCTCGTGGCGGGCCGGACGGTCGTCGGTGACTTCGGCGGCGGCGGTCAACGCCCTCAGGTCCCAGGCGAGTTCGTCCTCGGGGTCGTCCTGGGTGTCGGCCAGGTAGTGGGCGAGGGTGCAGCGGTGAAGCGGGTCGCCGTCCGCACCGAGTTCCGCCCACAGGTCGAGGAAGCGGCGCCGGGCCTCCTCCCGGTCGCCGCCGTGGTGCAGGATCACCACCTGCCCGATCCGGGTCAGCATCGCGTCCGGCGCCGCCTGCTCCCGTCGCTCGGCCACCACGTCCTCCGTGCCTCTCGTCCGCCGTCCTGCCGGCTGCCGGTGCCGCGTCCGGAGGGTGCGCCGGCTCGCGGCGGGCCGCTCCGGTCACGGCACTGGCCCCGACGCTAGCGGCAGGGAGGGACGATCGGGCTCAGGCGGCACCGATCCGCTCCGATCCGCCCCCGTGCGGGACCGGCCCGGCGGCACGTCAGCCCAGGTTCGGGACGGTCCAGTCGATCGGGGTGTGGCCCTGGCGGGCGACCGCCTCGTTGATCTGGGTGAAGGGGTGGGAGCCGAAGAACTTCTTCGCCGACAGCGGCGAGGGGTGCGCGCCCTTCACCACCACGTGGCGGGTCTCGTCGATCAGCGGGAGCTTCTTCTGGGCGTAGTTGCCCCACAGGACGAAGACGGCCGGGTCCGGGCGGTCCGCCACCGCGCGGATCACCGCGTCGGTGAACTTCTCCCACCCCTTGCCCTTGTGCGAGTTGGCCTCGCCGCCGCGGACGGTGAGCACGGCGTTGAGCAGCAGCACGCCCTGCTGCGCCCACGGCATCAGATAGCCGTTGTCCGGGACGGGCGTGCCCAGCTCCTGGTGCATCTCCTTGTAGATGTTGCGCAGTGACGGGGGGATCTTGACGCCGGGCCGGACCGAGAAGCACAGCCCGTGGCCCTGCCCTTCGCCGTGGTACGGGTCCTGGCCGAGGATCAGCACCTTCACCCGGTCGTACGGCGTCGCCTCCAGTGCGGCGAAGACCTCGTCGCGCGGCGGGTGGACGGAACCCTTCGCCCGCTCCTCCTCGACGAACTCCATCAGCTCCTTGAAGTAGGGCTGCTGGAGTTCGTCGCCCAGGACCCCGCGCCAGGACTCGGGCAGCATGGCGGTGTCGGTCACGTCAACGTCCTTCTGTCGTGCGGTCGCTTCAGGTCTCAGAACCTACAGGCGCCCACTGACATCGGGGTCCCGGACGGCTTTACCAACTGGTCTTGCGGGACAGCTCCCACATCATCATGATCATCGACGGGTCCAGCGCACGCTCGCCCCCGGAGATGTCGTCGCTGGCGGCGGTGTACTGCTTGCCCTGCCACAGCGGCAACAGCCGGGCGTCGTCGACCAGGATCTGCTGGGCGCGCTTGAAGTCCTTGACGACGTTGGCGCGGTCGCTCTCCCGGCGCGAGCGGGGCAGCAGCACACCGGTGATCTCGGGCTGGGGGTACGGCGTCCCCAGGGCGTTGTCGTTGCCGACGAACGGCGCGATGAAGTTCTCCGCGTCCGGGAAGTCCGGGAACCAGCCACGACCGAAGACCGCGTACTCGCCCTTCTGGTAGCCCTCCACGTACGTCTTCCAGGGCCTGCTCTTGAGCGTGATGGTGAACAGGCCGGAGTCCTCCAGCTGCCGCTTGAGCTCCTTGAACTCGACGGCGGTCTCGGAGCCGTAGCGGTCGGTGGTGTACCAGAGGGTGAGCGGCACCCGCTCCGTGATCCCCGCCTCCCTCAGCGTGGTGCGGGCCTTCTTGGGGTCGGGGTCGCCGTAGTCGTCGAAGAAGCCGGTGGTGTGGCTGGTGAGGCCCTTCGGAACCATGGAGTACAGCGGGTCCACGGTGTCCTTGTAGACCTTGTGCGCGATGGCCGCGCGGTCGACGACCTGGGCGACGGCCTGACGCACGGCCGTCTTGCCGGCCCACTTGTCCTTGGGGTTGAACACCAGGTAGTTGATGTCGGTGCCCGCGCTCTCGATGAGCTGGAGTCCGTCGCCCGGGTCCTTCTTCTGGAGCTCGACGATGTCGTTGGCGCCGAGACCGAGGTAGATCATGTCGATGTCCTTGGCGCGCAGCGCCTTGGCCATCTTGGCCGACTCCTGGAAGTAGCGGATGGTCACCGCGTCGTTCTTGCGCTTGGCGAGGCCCTTGTACCGGTCGTTCTTCACGAGGACGGACTGCTTGCCCTCGGTGTAGGCCTTCAGGACGTACGGCCCGGAGCCGGTGACGTGCCCGTCCTTGCGCAGGGCGTCGGCGGGGTAGTCGTCGGGGTCGACGATCGACATGGCCGGCGTGGCGAGCACGAACGGGAAGGTGGCGTCGGACTGGTTGAGGTGGAACACCACCTCGCGGTCCCCGCTCACCTCCACGGAGTCCAGGCTGCCCAGGAGGCCTGTGGGACCGGCCGGAACGTCGATCTTCTTGATCCGGTCGATGGAGTACTTGACGGCCTTGGCGTCCAGCGCGTCACCGTCGGAGAACGTCATGCCGGCCCGCAGCGTGCACCGGTAGGTGCGGTTGGAGTCGTCCGTGAAGGCGCACTCCTCGGCGGCGTCCGGCTGGGGCGTGGTCGCGCCGCTCGGGTAGGCCAGCAGCGTTTGGTAGATGTTGCGGAAGAGCTCCCAGGATCCGTCCCACGAGGCGGCGGGATCGAGCGTGCTGGGGGAGCTGGTCGTTCCCACGACGATCGGGCCGGCGTCGGCCGGGTCGCCATCCGACAGGAGGCCGCATCCGGCCACCAGGGAGGATATGGAAGCGATCGCCGCCAATTGCCGCAGGCATCGGTTCCGGTTGAACACGCGCACGCTCCTCGATCTGCCATACCAAGGGTCGGCAGACCATACCGCAGTGTCCGGGCTGGTGGCTCCGCTTCTCAGGTCTCGATTGACACACTGTTTATGACGACGTTGTCAGAGAGGGCCAGAGGCCCCTTCCGCGGGTGCCGGAGTGGACACGGGCGCCGCTTTCGTACAGAAGCGGCGCCCGTTCCGGCCCGTCCGGGTGGCCGGGTCAGGCCACGCCGGCGTTGAGGTAGATGCCGCCGTCGACGACGAGGGTCTGGCCGGTGATCCAGGCGGACTGTTCCGAGGTGAGGAACGCCGCGGCACCGCCGATGTCGGAGGGCACGCCGAGCCGCTTCAGCGGGTAGGCGGCTGCGGCCTCCTCCTCGCGGCCCTCGTACAGGGCCTGCGCGAACCTGGTCTTCACCACGGCCGGGGCGATGGCGTTGACCCGGACCCCCGGCGCGAACTCGTGCGCCAGCTGCACCGTCAGGTTGATCATCGCCGCCTTGCTCACCCCGTAGGCGCCGATGAACGGGGAGGGCGAGAGACCCGCCACGGAGGCGATGTTGACGATCGTGCCGCCGTTGTCCTTCTGCCAGGCGTGCCAGGTGCGCTGGGCGAAGCCGAGCGCGGAGACGACGTTGGTCTCGAAGACCTTGCGCGCGACGTTCAGGTCGAGGTCGGCGATCGGGCCGAACACCGGGTTGGTCCCGGCGTTGTTGACGAGGTGGTCGACGCGGCCGAAGGCCTCCATGGCGCGCTCGACGGCGACGGCCTGGTGGGCCTCGTCGTGGGCCTTGCCGGCGACGCCGATGACACGGTCGGCACCGAGCTTCTCGACGGCCTCCTTGAGTGCCTCCTCGTTGCGTCCGGTGATGCAGACGCGGTCGCCGCGGGCGACGAGGGCCTCGGCGACGCCGTAGCCGATGCCGCGGCTGGCGCCGGTGACGAGGGCGACCTTGCCGGAGAGTTCGGGGAGCTGCGAAGTCATGTGCGTGTCCTCTTTAGTCGAGCGGTCCACCGGCGACGTACAGCACCTGGCCGGAGACGAAGCCGGCCGCCTCGCCCGTGAAGAAGGCGACGGCGTTGGCGATGTCCTCGGGCTCACCGACGCGCTGCACCGGGATCTGGGTGGCGGCTGCCGCCTTGAAGTCCTCGAAGCCCATGCCCACGCGGTCGGCGGTGGCCTTGGTCATCTCGGTGGCGATGAAGCCGGGGGCGACCGCGTTGGCGGTGATGCCGAACTTGCCGAGCTCCTTGGCGAGGGTCTTGGTGAAGCCCTGCAGGCCGGCCTTGGCGGCGGAGTAGTTGGCCTGGCCGCGGTTGCCGAGCGCCGAGGACGAGGAGAGGTTGACGACGCGGCCGAAGCCTGCGTCGACCATGTGCTTCTGGCAGGCCCTGCTCATCAGGAAGGAGCCACGCAGGTGCACGCTCATGACGGTGTCCCAGTCGGAGACGCTCATCTTGAACAGGAGGTTGTCACGGAGCACCCCCGCGTTGTTGACCAGGATCGTCGGGCCGCCGAGTTCCTCGGCGACGCGGGCGATCGCCGCCTCGACCTGGGCCTCGTCGGAGACGTCGGCGCCGATGGCGACGGCCCGGCCCCCGGCGGCGGTGATCTTCTCGACGGTGACCTTGCAGGCGCCCTCGTCGAGGTCGATCACCGCGACCGCGTGGCCCTCGGCGGCCAGTCGGACGGCGGTGGCGGCGCCGATGCCGCGCGCCGCACCGGTCACTACGGCAACCCGCTGCTCAGTGGTGGACATGGCTGGTGTTCTCCTCGCCCTTGAGAAAGTGCGCCCGTTCTAGTGAGCGACCGCTTAGTACCTTCAGCAGACGTGACGCTAGAAGCCCTGGCACGCGGTGTCAACGGCACACAGACCGGTTGTGATCCATTACCCGTGCCGCTGCCCGGCCACCACCCGTTCGGCCCCTGGTGACGCACTCCGGGGGCCGAGCCGGCCGTGCCCGCGACGGGGCGTCGCCCGCGTGCGGCCGGCGTGCGAGCCACCCGCCGCGGTACCCCGTCCCACCGCCCGCTCCCCGTGGCAGGACGTCAGCGCACCAGCAGGTCCAGCAGACGCACGGTCTCGGCCTCCGGGTCGACCGTCAGGCCGGTGTGGACGGGACCCGGCTGGACCATCGCCGAGCGGGGCGCGACGAGCCAGCGGAAGCGTCGGCCGGCGTCGTCGCCGGCCGCCTGGCCCGCACCGGTGCCGCCGGCGCACACCTCCTGCACGGCGTGCAGCGCCGCCCGGATCCCGGCCACGTCCGCCTGCGGGTCGAGGGCCAGCAGCCTCGCCTCGTCGAGGTGGGTGCGGGCACCGACGTAGGCCTTCGCGCGGCAGTAGACCAGCACGCCCGCGTTGATGCACTCGCCGCGCTCGACCCGCGGTACCACCCGCAGCAGCGCGTACTCGTACACGTCCCGGTCGCCGCCCTGGCCGGCCCGGGTGATGTGGCGCTCGGTCATCGCGCCCGCCACGTCGATGCGTCGCTCGCTCACCGGTCCCCCTGGATTCCCTGGATGCGCTCGTGGATGTCGGCGGCCCGGGCGAGCAGGGGCCGTGCGTAGGCCCGGCGGAGGTCGTCCGGCGCGTCGAAGCCGGGCTCGTCGGTGAGCCAGGCGTCGGGGATCTCGGCGGTGACCTCGGCCAGCAGTTCCGCGGTGACGAGCGGCGCCAGCTCGGCCGCGGCGGCCGCCACGTCCGGCGCGAACTGCTTCAGGGCGTGGTCGGAGGCGTCGTACGGGCGGGCGGCCAGGGCCTCGGCCCCACGCCAGTTGTGCTGCCAGATCATGGTGGCACCGTGGTCGATCAGCCACAGCTCGCCCCGGCTCATCAGCAGGTTCGGGTTGCACCAGGACCGGTCGACGTTGCCGACGAGCGCGTCGAACCAGACGATCCGCCCCGCCTCCTTCCGGCCGACCGGGAAGGCGAGCGGGTCGTAGCCGAGAGCGCCGGAGAGGAAGTCCATGCCGAGGTTGAGCCCTCCGCTGGCCTTCAGCAGTTCCTGGACCTGCTGGTCGGGCTCGCCGAGCCCCAGCACGGGGTCCAGGCCGATCGCGACCAGCCGCGGCACGCGCAGGCCCAGGCGGCGGGCGAGTTCTCCGCCGACGACCTCGGCGACGAGTGTCTTGCGGCCCTGTCCCGCGCCGGCGAACTTCATGACGTACGTCCCGAAGTCGTCGGCCTCGACGAGCCCCGGCAGCGAACCTCCCTCACGCAGGGGCGTGATGTAGCGGGTCGCGGTCACTTCCTTCAGCATCGCCCCAGGTTACGTCCGGGGCTGAACGACGCGGGGACATGGCCCGTACCAGAGGGCAACAGATCATCAGCAGCCCCGGGAAGGGACGTCAGCATGACCAGCGAACCGCTCCAGACCCCCTCGGCCCCGAGCCGGCGCACCGTCGTGGCGGCGGCCGGTGCGGTCGGCGTCGCCGTCGCGCTGACCGCGTGCGGGGCCGGGGACGACGGGTCGAAGGCCTCGTCCAAGGCGGGTGCGGCCGGCACGGTGCTCGCCAAGACCTCGGACATACCCGAGGGCGGGGGAAAGATCTTCAAGGATCAGGGCGTCGTGGTGACCCAGCCGGCGGCGGGCAGCTTCAAGGCGTTCTCGGCCACGTGCACCCACCAGGGCTGCGCCGTGACGGGCATCGCCGACGGGGCCATCACGTGCCCGTGCCACGGCAGCGAGTTCTCCGTCACCGACGGCAGCGTGAAGAAGGGCCCGGCGACCAAGCCGCTGCCCGCCGAGCAGATCACGGTGAGCGGGGACTCGATCACTCTCGCGTGACGGGCGCCGCGCACCGCCGGCCCGGAGTGAAACGTTCTGCCACACCCCCGTCGCCGCGGTGGCGGAGCGGGCGGCGGTGTCCGGGGCCACGGGCCGGGAACGGGGGCGTCGGCACCCCGGGGGGATGGCGACCCGCCGGGCCCGCGGCACGGGGCGGGCCACTCCGCACGTCGTTGCGCGCCGGAGGAAGACACTGCATCCTTTTCTGACGTGTTGTCAGGGGATCTCCGGGTACAAGAGGGGGCTGCATGACCGTCGTTCAACGCCGGGGCCGGAAGATCATGATGACGCCCGGCGAACTGGACGAGTTCCTCGCCGCCCAGCGCACCTGCCGGGTAGCCACGGTGTCGGCCGACGGATTTCCGCACGTGAGCGCCCTGTGGTTCCTGTGGGACGGCCGGGCCCTGTGGCTGTACTCGGTCGTGCGCAGCAGGCGCTGGACCGAGCTGCGGCGCGATCCGCGGGTCGCGATCGTGGTCGACACGGGCGAGGAGTACCACGAGCTGCGCGGCGTGGAGCTGTCCGGCACCGTGGAGGTGGTGGGCGAGGTGCCGCGGACCGGGGAGCTGTGCGCCGAACTGGACGCGGTGGAGACGCTGTTCGCACGCAAGAACTTCGGCCTGGACGCCCTGCCGCACGACGGCCGGCACGCCTGGTTGCGGCTCGTCCCGGAGAAGGTCGTCTCCTGGGACTTCCGCAAGCTCAGCCCCCCGTAGCGGCCTCCCCGCCGATCCGCTCCGCCACGGTCTGCAGCGCCCTGACGGCCGCGCGGATCGACGGGCGGCGATCGGCGTCGGTGCGCCAGACGACGTAGACGTGACGCCGCACCCGCTGCCTGAGCGGGACGGTGACGACGCCTGCGGGCATCGGATGGCGGCCCAGCAGCGGGGCGATGCACACGCCGAGACCGGACGCGACCAGGTTGAGCTGGGTGTGCGTCTCCGCGGCGCGGTGTGCGACGTTGGGCTCCACCCCTTTGGCGCGCAGCGTGAACATCAGCCACTCGTGGCAGAACTCCCCCTGCCCCCAGGTGATCCACTCGTCCTCGGCGAACTCGGTGAGGTCCACCTCGTCCCGCCCGGCGAGCGGGTGGTCGACGGGCATGGCCACGTCGGCGGGGTCGTCCAGGACGGAGGCCTTGGCCAGACCGTCCGGCAGGGGCATCGGCTTGTTGTACCAGTCGAGGACGACGGCCAGGTCGAGGTCGCCGCGGACGACCCCGGCGATGCCGTGTTCCGGCTCCAGTTCGCACGAGCGCACCCGCAGTGCCGCGTGCTCGGCGCGCAGCGCGGAGAGGGCGAGGGGAAACAGCCCGCGTGCGGCGGTGGGGAACGCCGAGATCCTGAGTTCCCCCGCGACCTGCCCGCGCTGCGCCTCCAGGTCGGCCTGGGCGAGGGCGGCCTGCGACAGAATGCGTGCGGCGTGCTCGGCGAGCAACCGGCCGGCGTCCGTCAGGCGCACCCCCCGGCCGTTCTTGGCGAGGAGCTGCTGGCCCACCTCCCGCTCCAGTTTGGACATCTGCTGGGAGACGGCGGACGTGGTGATGTGCAGCGCTTCCGCGGCACCGCTCACCGAGCCGTGCCGGGCCAGGGCGTCGAGCGTGCGCAGGCGCTCCAGATTCAACATGTAAGCGATACTACGAGATACACGGTGCGAATTCTCGATTGTGCTACGAGATGGGCCGACGGCATGGTTGCCTCCATGAGCACCGCCTCGCGTCCCTCCCCCGCCGCCCGCGCCGCGGCACCCGGCGCACCGTCCACACCCCCCGTCCGGAGTTCCGCCTCCTCGCGCCCCCGCCTCGACTGGCGCGTGCGGTTCGCCGCCCTGTCGCTGATCTGGGGCTTCAGCTTTCTGCTCATCAAGGTCGGCACCGAGGCATTCGCCCCCTTCCAGGTGACCCTCGGCCGGCTGGTGTTCGGCACGGCGGTGCTCGCGATCGCGCTGGCGGTCAGGCGTGAGCGGCTCCCGCGCGGGCTGCGCACATGGGCGCATCTGGCGGTGGCCGCGTTGCTGCTCAACGCACTGCCCTTCTCCCTGTTCGCCTTCGCGGAGATGTCGATCCCGTCGACGCTGGCCGGCATCTGCAACGCGACGTCCCCCCTGTGGGGGATGGCCCTGTCCCTGGTCGCCCTCTCCGAGGACCGGCCGACCCGGGTCAGGGTGGCCGGCCTGGGCCTGGGCTTCCTCGGCGTGCTGACGGTCCTCGGCGTCTGGCAGGGGTTCTCCGGCGTGGACGCCAGGGGCACGGCGCTCGCGCTGCTGGCCTCTCTCAGCTACCCGGTCGGCTGGATCCACGTCCGCCGCACCCTGGCCGGCAGCGGCCACTCCCACCTGTCGCTGACCGGGGCGCAACTGCTGCTGGCCACCGCCCAACTCGCCTTCGTCACGCCGCTGTTCACATCCCCTCCGGCCGGCGTCCCGGTGCTGCCGCTCCTCGCGGTGATCGCGCTGGGCGCGCTGGGCACCGGAGTGGCGATGCTCGTCCAGTACGGCATCGTCGCCGAGGTCGGTCCGACGACCGCGCAGATGGTCACGTACTTCATCCCGGTCATCGCCACGGTGGCGGGGGTCGCCCTGCTCGGCGAGTCGCTGCGCTGGTCGACCCCGGTGGGCGCGGTGATCGTCCTCGCCGGGGCAGCGCTGACGCAGGTGAGACCGAAGCCGTGACGGCAGCGCCACCGGCCCCGACCACCCACGGCCGGCACCCGGCAGCGACAGCGACAGCGACAGCGACAGCGACAGCGACCACTAGACCGTGCTGCGCTCGGCGCCGGGGCCCAGGGCGGCGGCGATCGCCTCCGCCAGCGGCTCGGCCTCGGCGTCCGGCAGGGTGGCGACGGTGACGCGGATCCCGGGCGGTGCGCCGATCCGGAAGCGGGCTCCGGGCGCGACCGCCCATCCCGCCTGGAGGAGCCGGGCGACGGCACCGGTCTCGTCGGGGACGGGGATCCACACGTTCAGCCCGCTGCGGCCGTGCGCCGCGACACCGCGCCGGGCCAGCGCACCGATCAGCGCCTCGCGGCGCCTGCCGTACTCCGCGGCGACCGCACGGGCGTCCACGGCGCCCTCGGCCCACAACCTCACCACGGCCCGCTGGGCGATCCGGCTGACCCAGCCGGGGCCGAGCCGCTGCCGTCCGCGCACCCGGTCGAGGGTGACGTCGTCCCCGGCGAGCACGGCGAGGCGCAGGTCGGGGCCGTAGGCCTTGGCCACCGAGCGGACCACGGCCCAGTTGCGGGTGGTGCCCGCGAGCGGGTGCAGGGGGACGTCGACGATGCGGTGACCGTGGTCGTCCTCGACGAGCAGGACGTCCGGGTGGTCGCGCAGCACCGCGCGCAGGGCACGCGCGCGTGCGGTGCTCACGGCGGCACCGGTCGGGTTCTGCGCCCGGTCGGTGACGACCAGCGCGCGGGCCCCACCGGTGAGAGCGCGCCGCACGTCCTCGGGCAGCGGCCCCTCGTCGTCGACACCGACGGCGGCGGTGCGCAGCCCGAGCGCCGGGACGAGGTCGAGCAGACTCCCCCAGCCGGGGTCCTCCACGGCGACGGTGTCCCCCGGCCTGAGGTGCGCGGCGAGGACCCGCTCGATGGCGTCCAGCGAACCGGAGGCGACGGCCAGGGGCCCGTCCGGCACCCCGTCGGCGTCCATCTCCGCCCGGGCCAGGCGGGCGAGATCCGGCTCCACCGCCGCGGCCCCGTACAGGACCGGCTCCCGGTCCCCCTGCCCGGCCGCCTCGGCGAAGGCGGGGCCCAGAGGCGGCAGGAGCGCCGGGTCCGGGTTGCCGGTGGAGACGTCGCGCACGCCCTCGGTGACCTCCACCGCGATGTACTCGCGGCCCGTCGTCGCCGGTCTGGGGCGCACTCGGCTGCCGCGCCGCCCGGCGGTCTCGATGACGCCGCGTTCACGCAGGGTGCGGTAGGCCGCCGCGACCGTGTTCGGGTTCACCCCCAGGTGGACGGCCAACTCCCGCAGGGGTGGCAGTGGTTCACCGGGGCTCAGCGCACCCCCGGCGACCGCGCGCTCGACGTCGGCGGCGATCTCCGCTGCACGCCGACCTTTGATCGGATATTCTCCTAGCACAAAACACATTATGCACTAGTGCAATGAGGGAAGCTAGGGAGAGCGCCATGCAGGGGACCCCGAAGACGACGCCATCCGCCGCGTACCGTCCCACCGACCGCACCGTGCCCACCCGCGCCGCCGATCGCGCCCGGTACGACAAGGAGCTCGTGCACGCGATCCTCGACGAGGCGTACGTCGGCCACCTCGGTTTCGTCCGCGACGGCGCCCCCGTGGTGCTGCCGACGCTCTACGGACGGGTCGGCGACCGGCTCTACGTCCACGGCTCGACGGGGTCACGCCCGCTGCGGATGACGGGCGGGGCCGGGGAGGGCCTCCCGGTCTGCCTGACGGTGACGCACGTCGACGCGCTGGTCCTGGCGCGCTCGGCCTTCCACCACTCGGTCAACTACCGCTCGGTGGTGGTGCACGGGGTCGCCCACGACGTGACCGACCCCGACGAGAAGCGGCGCGCGCTCGACGCCCTGGTCGACCACGTCGTACCGGGCCGCGCGAAGGACTCCCGGCCGGCCGGCAGGAAGGAGCTGGCCGCCACCGCCGTCATACGCCTCGACCTGGACGAGGTCTCCGCCAAGCTGCGCACCGGAGGCGTCGACGACGACCCCGAGGACCTCGCGCTGCCGCACTGGGCCGGCCTCGTCCCGCTGCGCAAGGGCTACGAGGCGCCCCTGGCCGACCCGCAGCTCGCGCCCGGCACCCCTCTGCCCGGCTACCTGGCGGCCCTGTGATGCTGATCCGCCCCTGGGACGCACCCCGCGACGACGCCGAGTGGCAGGACTGGCTCGCCGTCCACGACTTCGGCCGACTCGCCGTCAACGGCCCCGCGGGCGAGCCGCCCTTCGTGCAGCCGCTCCGCTTCGCCTACGACGCCGACCGAGCCGAGGCCGTCACCCACCTCGCCCGGCCCAACCCGCTGCGTGCGGCGCTGGAGGCGGACCCGGTCGTGGTGCTGAGCGTGATCGACGACTACGTGTACGTCCCCGGCCCGTGGCAGGCCCCGCCCGGCGGCCCGGCCGCACACGGCACGCCCACCAGCTTCTACGCGGCCGTCCAGCTGCGCTGCCGCGCCCGTGTCGTGGACGACCCGGCGGACAAGGCCGTACTGCTCAACCGCCAGCTCGGCCACCTCCAGCCGGAGGGCGGCTCGGCACGGGCGGCGGCGGGCGAGGAGCCGTACGGGCGGAAGCTGTCGGGCATCCGCGGTCTGCGGCTCGAAGTGACCGGCGTACGGGCCAAGTTCAAGTACGCCGGTCACCGTCCGGCCGAGACGCAGGACCGGATCGCGGCCGGCCTCGCCGCCCGGGGCGGGCCGGGGGACGCGGCGGCACGGGACCACCTGCTGCGCCGGCGCTCCCCCTGACCGGGCGCGCCCGCCGACGGCAGCGCGCCCGCCCCGGTGGCAGGGTGGTACGGCCACCGGGCGAGGCTGTCCACGGCCCCGGCGTCAGGCGGGTACCGCCGCCCTGGCCTCCGCCCACGCCAGTCCGGCCACCGAGCCGAGCATCAGCAGCGTGCCGGCGCAGGTGGTGGCCGTGAGCTGCTCCCCGAGGACGGCGACGGCGAGTACGGCCGCGGCGACCGGCTCCAGCAACATGATCACGGAGACGGTCGCCGCCCGGACCACGGCCGCGCCCGCGAAGTACAGCGCGTAGGCCAGGGCGGTCGGCACGGCCGCGATGTAGGCGAGCAGCACCACGGTGCGGACCGGATCGACGGTGTGCGGCACCAGCCCCTGGGCGAGGGCGAACGGCAGCAGGCACAGGCTGCTCACGGCGAACGCCGACACGGTCGTGGCCGAGGCGTCGGCACCTCCCGCACGCCCCCAGCGGCGGGTGAGCAGCGTCATCGTGCTGTACCCGGCGGCGGACACCAGCGCGAGCAGCACCCCCCAGGGCCGTACGGCCGTCCCCCCGCCGCCGAGGACGAGCACTGCCAGCCCGGTGAGCGCACCGGCGACGGCGGCGGCCCCACCCGAGCCGAGCCGCTCCCCCAGGGTGAGCCGGGCACCGAACGCGATCAGGACGGGCCCGGCACCGAGCGTGACCACGGTGGCCACCGCGAGCCCGGTCGCGGCGACGGCGGCGAAGTAGGCCGTCTGGAACACCGCCAGACCCACGCCCGTGGCCACGGCCCGCCCCGTACTGCGGGCGAGCGGCCCCGGGCCGGTGGAGCCGCGGGCTCCCGGATGCAGCAGCCTCGCGGCGAGCAGCAGGACGAGTCCGGCGGCGCACCGCCAGAAGGACAGGGCGACGGGACCCAGGTCACTGGTGCGGTAGACCAGTGACGCGGCGGCACCCGCGGTGCCCCAGGCGACACCGGCGACGATCAGACACAACAGGCCTCGCCCGACGGGCAGGCCGGAAACGGCACCGGAAGCGGGACCGGAAACAGGAAGGGACACGCGTTCTCTCCGCAGAAGCTCGGAAGGAGGGAGGATCCCGGCCGGCCAGAGCGGCGGCGGGATCCGCGGGCTTCTTCTGCGGGCAGCACCGTTCGGCCCGGCGACCCGCGCCGGGCGTACTCCACCGGAGGGCCCGCCTCAGGCGGCCGGCGGCGGCAGAACGAGCGCGTCCGAATGCATGACCGGCACCCTAGGCGGCCGTGCCCCGGGCCGCCAATTCCCTTTCCGGGCCGCCGCCGCTCACCACCGGCTCCGCGGAGCTCCTCGCGGGCGCCGAGGACTGGGCGATGAACGCTCCCACGAGGACCACGGCACCGCCGACGAGCTGCGGCGCGGACAGGTGCTCGCCGAGCAGGGTCCAGGCCAGCACGGTCGCGACGACCGCCTCCAGGCACGCCACGACACCCGCGACCTGCGGGGAGAGCCGGCGCACCGACAGCACCCCGGTGGCATAGGCGACGACGGTGGCGATCAGCACGATCCAGGCCAGCAGCAGCCAGGCCGCGACGGGCCGGCCGTCCATGCGCGCGCTCCCTGCGAGCACGGACCAGTCCATGTCCCAGGGGCGGGCGAGGACGGTCAGCACGGCGGCACCGATGAGCAGACCGTAGGCGATGACACCCAGGGGGTCGGGAGCGTCGGCGCCGGAATCACCGCCGTGGTCGGAGAGCACGAAGTAGCCGACCTGGCAACCCGCGGCACCGAGGGCGAGCAGCAGTCCGAAGGCGTCGAAGCTCAGGCCCGACCACACCTCGACGACACAGGCGAGTCCGCCGACGGCGAGCACGACGCCCACGGCAGCGGCGCGCGTGACCGGCCGCCGCTGCACGAACCGCACCCAACCCAGCACGAGCGCCGGCGCGAGGTACTCCACCAGCAGTGCGACGCCGACCGGGATGCGCGAGAGCGCGGCAAAGTAGCAGGCCTGGACCCCGGCCACGGCCAGCAGACCGAACCCGGCGAGCAGCGCGGGCCGCCGACGCAGCAATGCCCGGTGGCGCACGGCCAGCGGCAGCATCACCAGGGCCGCCCCCGCGACACGCAGCCACACCACGTGCAGCGGGTCGAGCCCCGCCTCGATCAACGGCTTGGCCGCCACGCCGGATCCGCCGAAGGCGAGTGCCGACGCGAGGGCGAGGGAGAGCCCGAGGCTCTTCCCGCGGTGGCCCTGACTGCTTCCAGACGTATGCACCGGCACATGATGACAGGCGACGACAGGAGCGTCATCCTCTATGACACCTGTCTCACGGGCTGGACGGCCGGCCACCACGGCCACCGGACAGGGTGCTGCGACCCGGCGTCCCCCTACGGGACGTGCGCGACCTCACGGACCCCGATGCCGGCGGCGAGCACCTCGACGGCCCGGGCGCCGGGGTCGACGGCAAGCGGCCCGAGCCCACCCTCCGGCCGGCACGGCGGGGCCGGACCCCGCGATCCCCGTCGCGGCACGGCGAAGGGCGCCCCGCGGACGGTTCCGCCGGGCGCCCTTCGCCGGTGGGGGCTCAGTCCTCGTCGGCGAGGATCAGGTACAGCTTCTTGCGGGCCTCGCCGATCACGGCCAGCGCCTTCTCGCGCTGCTCCTTGCTGCCGGTCTTCCAGACCTGCCCGAAGGCCTCCATCAGCCCGAAGCCGGCCTGGCGGACGTCATGGAGGGCCTCCCAGTCGATTCCGCGCGAGGCCTCCTCCCACGGCGCCTCGGGTCCCTCTTCGGCAGCGGTCCGGCCCGCTTCGGTGAGCGAGAACAGCTTCTTGCCACCCTCGGCCTCACTGACGATCAGCCCCTCGTCCTCCAGCAGCTGGAGGGTGGGGTACACCGAGCCGGGGCTCGGCTTCCACGCACCACCGCTGCGTTCGGCGATCTCCTGGATCATCTCGTAGCCGTGCATCGGCCGGTCCTTGAGGAGGGCGAGGATCGAGGCCCGCACATCTCCCCTCCGCGCCCTGCCGCGCGGCCCGCCGCGCCCCCGGGGCCCCCAGGGGCCGCCCGGCCCGAAGCCCGGCCCGCCGAAACCGGGCCCACCCGGCCCGAAGGGCCCGAAGGCACCGCGCCGCCCGTCGAAGCCGCCCCGGCCGTACTGCCCGGGACCGCCGTGTCCACGCTCGTATCCGAATCCATGGGTACGCATCGCAACCACTCCATTCCATCGTTGATCTGTCGCGATGCCTCAACGATATATCGGAAACTATCGACTGACAACCCTCGGTGAGCAGTCGGCCAAACGGCCGCGCCCGCGCCGGGCCGTGCCAGGCAGCCCGCGGTACGGGGCCGACGGGACTCCGGGCAGGTCGCCCGGACGGGCGGCGCCGGGCGTTCGCCGAGACACGACGGTCTCGCCGGAAAACGGTCCACGACCCGCGCATTGGACTTGGCCCGGGGCTCTGCGTCGCCCCTAGCGTGTGGAGGCATGCGCATCCGAATCGTCGACGCCTTCACCGACCGCCCCTTCACCGGCAACCCGGCCGGCGTCCTGCTGCTCGACGCCTTCCCCGACGACGACCGGCTCCAGAAGGTGGCGATGGAGGTGAACCACGCCGAGACCGCCTTCGCCCACCGGCTGCCGGAGGACGCCGAGGCCGACTGGGCGCTGCGGTGGTTCACGCCGGTCGCCGAGGTCGACCTGTGCGGCCACGCCACGCTCGCCACCGCCCACGTCCTCGCCGGCACCGGCGCCCACGTCGGCCCCGTCCGGTTCGCCACCCGCAGCGGGGTGCTCGTCGCCTCGCCCCACGAGGACGGCTCGATCACCCTCGACTTCCCCACCGCACCGCTCACCGCGGTCGACGTACCGGACGGGGTCGCCGAGGCCCTGGGCGCCGAGCCGCGAACCGCCCACGACACCGGCCCGAACGTCGGCGACCTGCTCGTGGAGCTCGCCGACGAGAAGACGGTGCGCGCTCTCACGCCGGACCACAGGGCCTTGGCCGGCCGTTCCGGGCGCGGCATCATCGCCACCGCCCGCGCCGAGGACGCCACCCGGGGCTACGACTACGTCTCCCGCTGCTTCTTCCCGAGCCTCGGCATCGACGAGGATCCGGTCACGGGCAGCGCCCACACCGCGCTCGCCCCCTACTGGTCCGAGCGGCTCGGCCGCGCCGAACTGACCGGCCTGCAGGCCTCGCCCCGCCCCGGCCGCGTCCGCACCGAACTGCGCGGCGGCCGCACCCTGCTCGGCGGCCGGGCGGTCACCGTGATCGACGGCGAGTTGCTCGCCTGAGCGGGGCGTGCCGGCGGCGCGGGCAGGGGCGTACGGCCGTCAGGCCGTCGGCAGCCAGTCCACTCGGCCGGCCAGCAGCGCGTACCCCACGAAGGCACCGATGTCGAGCAGGGAGTGCGCCACCACAAGCGGGCCGACCCGCCCCCACCGCCGGTACAGCCAGACGAAGACGACGCCCATCACCATGTTGCCGAGGAATCCGCCGATGCCCTGGTAGAGGTGGTAGGAGCCGCGCAGGACGGCGCTGGCGACCAGCGCGCCACCCGGGCTCCAGCCCAACTGGCCCAGCCTGCGCAGCAGATAGCCGACGACGATGACCTCTTCGAGGACGGCGTTCTGCACGGCGGACAGGATCAGCACCGGGAACTTCCACCACACGTCGGGCAGCGCCTCGGGCACCACGGTCAGGTTGAACCCGAGACCGCGGGCGGCGAGATAGAAGGCGACGCCGGTACTGCCGATGACGGCTGCGACCGCCGCCCCACGGCCGAGGTCGGGCCACGGCCGGGTGCGGTCGAAGCCGAGGGTGCGCAGGCTCTCGCCCTCGCGCATCAGCAGGTGCGCGACGAGCGCGACGGGCACCAGCGCCGAGGCGATCCCGAAGAGCTGCCAGGCCAGGTCGAGCCACGGGCGGCCGGGCGCGGCCGAGGCGTTGAGGGTGGCCGCCTGGTCCTTCAGTCCGCCCGGTGCGGTGACCGATCCGATGAAGCTGATCAGCGCCGACAGGCCGCTGGCGCCCAGCGAGAGCGCGAGAACCAGCAGTGTCTCGTCGCGCAGTGTCCGCCGCGCCAGCCGCCGCTCGGGAAAGGTCTCCGCCACCTGCCGCCTCCAGTTGCTCAGTCCCGCTCGGTCCGGTGTCCACCGGTGCGGGGCCTCGCAAGAGACTACGAAGAGGGTGGACGGGGGACGCGGAGGGGGGCGGGCGCCGGGCGCCGCATCACCCCAGAGGAACCGGCTCCGGCAGGCCGACCGGCCAGGTGTGGACCGGGTCGCCGAGGTTCATCAGCTCGCGGTAGCGCCGGGTGGTCGCGGCCAGCGCGGCGTCCCGGGTCATCCCGGTCTCCCGGGCGCGGTGGAAGGTGGCGGCCTGCCAGGCGGCACCGTTGGTCCGGCGGCGGCAGCGCTCCTCGATGACGCCCAGGTACAGGTCCCGGTCCGCGCGCTCGACCCCCCACGCGTCGAGCCCGGCCTCGGCGAGCGGGAGCAGTTCGTCCCTGACGAGGCTCACCGCGTCGACGTGGGCGGTGCCCCCCATCCTGCCGCGGCGCGGCCACTCCAGGCGGGCGTCGATGCCGTACCGGCACGCGGCGTCGAAGTTGGCGGCGGCGGCCTCGAACGGCAACCGCGTCCACACCGGCCGGGTGTCCTCGGCGAGGGCGCGGACAGCACCGTAGTAGAAGGCCGCGTTGGCGACGACGTCGGTGACGGTGGGTCCGGCGGGCAGCACCCGGTTCTCCACGCGCAGGTGCGGCACCCCGTCCGCGATCCCGTACACGGGGCGGTTCCAGCGGTAGATGGTGCCGTTGTGCAGGACGAGTTCGGCGAGCTTCGGCACGCCGCCGGCCGCCAGGACCGCCAAGGGGTCCTCGGCGTCGCAGATCGGCAGGAGCGCGGGGAAGTAGCGCAGGTTCTCCTGGAACAGTTCGTGGGCCGAGGTGATCCATCGCTCCCCGAACCAGGTCCGCGGCCTGACCCCCTGCGCCTGAAGCTCGGGCGGGCGGGTGTCGGTGGACTGCTGGAAGAGCGGGGGCCGCGACTCGCGCCACAGCTCACGGCCGAACAGGAAGGGCGAGTTGGCGCCGACGGCGATCTGCGCCGCGGCGACCGCCTGGGCGGCATTCCACACGTCGGAGAAGCGCGCAGGGGTGACCTGGAGGTGCAATTGCACGGAAGTACAGGCGGCTTCCGGGGCGATCGACCCCGAGGTGCAGATCAGATGCTCCACTCCCTTGATGTCGAGGGAGAAATCCTCTCCCCGGGCGGCCACGATCTGATCGTTGAGCAGGGTGTACCGGTCGGCCTCGGAAAGATTGGACGAGACCAGGTCGTCCCGGTCGAGGGTCGGCAGAATCCCGATCATCGCGATCGACGCGTCGACCTCGCCGGCTTTTCGGTCGGCATATGCCAGGGAGGTGCGCAGTTCCTCGGCGAGCCGGTCGAATACCCGGCCACCCAGGCGGTGGGGAGCGATGTTGACCTCCAGGTTGAACATGGCGAGTTCCGTCTGGAAATCCTGGCTGGCGATGCGCTCGAGTACTTGCGCGTTCAGCATTTTCGGCTGCCCGTCGGCGCCCACCAGGTTCAATTCGATCTCGAGCCCCATCAGGTTCTTCGGGCGATCGAACCGCTGCCGGGCCAGGAGCTGCTCCAGCCCCGTCAGGCACTGCCGCAGCTTCTCGCGGTAGTGCTGGCGATCCGACAGGTCGAACCGACCTGCCACGACCTTCTCGCCCATGCAACGCGTCCCTTCGTGACGGGCGGCCCGGCCGCCGGTGTCCGGGTCAGGTGTCCGGGTCAGGTGGGATGATGCCCAGCCGATGCGATCGATAACGTCCCGCCCGTGCGCCCCGCCCGCTACGCTGGGGACGGAGTCCGGAGGCACATTCGCCGGGCAAGCGGCGGAGTGCGGATTCGGGGTCCCGGCATCTCGTGAAAAACGCCGACGAGAATTGGCCGACCGTTGCCTGCTCAGCTGCCGAGGTCATCAGCGTGAGGTCCGTTCGAAATCGGGAGGATTCCCGCGTATCGTCGACGTGATGGCCCCTTGCCGAGAGCGCCCGAAACGGCTAGCCGAAACGGCATGTGAACACGTGTCGTATAAACTCCGCACACAAGGCACTAGGTGGGCGCCCACGGTCACGCGCCTGCCGTCCCGGTGACGGACGGCAGCCGCACGCACACCCCTCGCTCCACATCCCGGCCTCACCTCTGTGACCCCGAGAGCTGACAGTGTCGTCCGCCCCCGCCCCGCACTCGCGCCGCCATGCCTGTCGAACGAGAGGCGACCCACCATGCCGCTGCATGTCCCCCCGGCTCCCGCACCCGCCCTGCGCTCCGTCCTCACGGCACTCGGTTCCCCCACCGCGGTCCGCGAGGCACCGACGCCCTCTCTGCGCTCAGCCCCGCACCCCGCAGTCCCCGAGCTGCCACTCCCCCTGCACGTCCTGCACCACACCACCCCCGAAGGCGCCACCGCCACCCGGCTCGTCGGCTGGCGCTTCCTGATCCGCTGCGGCGACCGCGCGGTGGCCGCGGCGGAGACCCGGCTCACCCCCGACGGCTGGGCCTTCTCGCACTTCTTCGAGGGTCCCTACGTCGCCGCCACCGAGCGGGCGCTGCGCCAGGCCGAGTCCGTGACCCAGCCCTACCAGCCGCGCCTGCTGTCCGTGCCCGGCCTGTACATGCTCACCCTGTGGCTGCACGGCGACTGCACCGCCGACGGCGCGGCCGGCCACCCGGCCGCCTCCGACCTGCTGGTACCGCTGGCACCGGCCCCGCCCGGCATCTCCGCCGACCGCCCGCACCGCGTCGCCGACCTGCTCCCGGTCCTCACCCACCGGGTGACCCCGGCGACCACCCCGCTGCTCGGCTCGCCCGCCTGAAGATCCGCTCCAGCCCCTTTCCTTCCGTGCCCCGTCGTCGCATACTCGCGGCGGCGGGGCACGGCGCCGTCGGCCGGGCATTTCCCGATCTACGCGCCGGATCCCGCTCCTCCGAGCGGCAGTCCGCTCAGAGGGTCGAATTCCCCGAGTGCGTCAGCCACTCTGGGCCACTGCCAACCACCCAAAGTGATAGTCGAGTTGAATTGAACCGCCCGGCCGGGTGATGCGTCATCATTCTGTGAGAAGCGGTGCTGTGAAATCCCTGCGGATCGACGCCCGTAGGGCAACACTGGATTCCAACCGAACGTGTCATCTACGGGGGCCCGGACATGATCACATCAGAGCGAAAGATCCCACCCATGTGCCAGCACCAGCCACCGTGCCCGACAGCCGATTCCGCCGACCGGGAGTCGGCCCGCCTCATGGCGCACCACCCGGAGCAGGGCTGGAGCCTGCTGTGCAACGGCGTGCTCCTCTTCGAGGACACCGGTGAGCTCCTGCCGGACGGCCAGGTCATCGCCCCGCACCGCCCGCTGGGCACCGGACAGGTGATGACGGCCGCCTGAGCACCACCCGGCGGCACCCGTGCCGCCACCGCCCCACCGGGGCCGGCCGCGGCCGACACCTGCGCACCGGCCCCTCTCTCTGCCCTCCGACACCGCCGGGGCGCCCACCCCGCCGGTTCGTCGAGCGGCCCCCTCAGCGGGCCGCCTCCAGCGCCGCTCCCGTCTGAGCGGCCAGCGTCACCGCCACCAACCGGGCCTGGAGCGTCGGCGCGGGCCCCGTCCCCGGCGTCAGCATGAAACGCCCGAGGTAGTGGCCGCTGCCCCAGACACGCAGCTCGATCTCGCCCCCGGGCCATCCCCGCGCCTCCAGGTCCCAGGACCGACGCCCGACCGTGACCACGCCGTCCGCCTCCAGCCGGGCCGGCCGGCCCAGCAGCGTCCCGTACTCGAAGCGGCAGGCGACCAGGCCGAGCAGTTCGCCCAGTTCCCCGCAGACATGGTCGACCACGGTGTCCGCCGGCCGTGCCGTGTGCACGAGGGCGGCGGTCGCGTGGAGGCGGGCGAGGTAACCGGCACCGGTGGCCGTGCCCGCCTCCAGGCGCCGTGCCCTGGCCGTGAACCGGGAGACCATCAGCCCGACGGCCAGCAGAAGCAGCGTCGTCTCGACGTCGGCGGGGGCGGAGATGCCGAAACTGCCGTAGGGGCGGGTGTGGAAGACGTCGAAGCAGGCGGCGGCCGCCAGCGCGGTCGGCACCTGCGCGGTGCGGCTGCCCAGCATGGCGACCGCGACGACGGTCACGACCAGGAACAACGCGGCGTGGGTCCGTAAGGAAGGATCGCGGAACGGCACCAGCGCGACCGCCACGGCGCAGGGCGCGAACGGGCCGGCGACCAGGGCGAGCCGGTCCCGTGCGGCCGGGCCGGCCACCCACAGCCGGTGCGGGGGACGGAACGGTCGCCGTGTCCCGGTTGCCGTACTCATCGGGCACCTCCTGCGCTGGGGCGACTGCGGACGGTTCGTTGGGGCGGGCGGGCCCCGGCCGGGGCCGACGGCCCGATGCGTTCGGCCCGCCACCCGGAGTGTCCTCGCGCCCGGGGGTTCCGTCCATGGCCCCGCACGCCGAGGCGGACGGCCGGGCGGGTGTGCGCCTCGGCCCCCGTGCCCGCGCCCCGCAGACGCGTCCCCGTCGCCGCCCGCGCCCGCGAACCCGCGGCCCGACGGGTCCGGCGGCGGGACCGGCCGCCGCACCCCTATCGTGACCGGCATGCAGTCCTACACCATCGGCCAGGCAGCACGGCTGCTCGGCGTGAGCCCCGACACCGCGCGCCGCTGGGCGGACGCCGGCCGGATGACCACCCACCGCGACGACAGCGGACGGCGGCTGATCGACGGACGGGACCTCGCCGCCTTCTCGGTCGAGCTCGCCCGGGCGGGCATCGGCGGCGACGGGGACGTGGCGCCGTACACCTCGGTCCGCAACGCCTTCCCCGGCATCGTCACCGCGATCAAGCTCGGCGACGTCGCCGCCCAGGTCGAGATCCAGGCCGGCCCGCACCGGCTGGTCTCCCTGCTCACCCGCGAGGCCGTGGAGGAGCTCGGGCTGGAGGTCGGCGTGGAGGCCACGGCACGCGTGAAGTCGACGAACGTCCACATCGACAGGACCTGACCGGAGACCCGTTCCTCGTCGGAACTCATATGCGACCCCACAGCGACTCGGGACTTCGCTCATGCGATGCGACAGATGACTTCCACCTCGCATCTACGGCAGTATCATCGGCGCACAGGAGGGGTTCTCCGAGCCCCGCACCGAAGCACCGAGGGAGTGGACCCGTGACGACCCGTCCCACGCGACGAACCGGCCGTCGTCGCCGGCCCACCGGGCTCACCGCCGTGTCGGCCGCCGCGCTGCTGGCCCTGAGCGCCTGCTCCGGCTCGTCCGGGACGTCGGGGGCGGACGGCGCCGCCACCGGCTCCCGGGGCCCGTCCTCCGCTTCGGCGAAGCTCTCCGGCACCGTCACCGTCTTCGCGGCCGCCTCCCTGAAGGAGAGCTTCACCGAGCTGGGCGCGCGGTTCGAGAAGGCCCACCCCGGCACCCATGTCAGCCTCGACTTCGCCGGCAGCGACACCCTCGCCGCCGGCATCACCGGCGGTGCCCCGGCCGACGTCTTCGCCTCCGCCAGCACCCGGACGATGGCCGTCGTGACGGACGAGGGGGCCGCTGACGGCGCCCCGGTCACCTTCGCGCGCAACCAGCTGGAGATCGCCACCCTGCCCGGCAACCCCGACCGGATCGCCTCCCTCACGGACCTGACCCGGCCCGGCCTCAAGGTCGTCCTGTGCGATACGTCCGTGCCGTGCGGCGCCGCCGCGCGAAAGGCCCTGGACGCCGGTGGTGTGCGGCTCACCCCGGTCTCCTACGAGCAGGACGTCAAGGGCGCCCTGAACAAGGTCGTGCTCAAGGAGGCGGACGCCGCCCTCGTCTACCGGACCGATGTGAGAGCCGCGGGTGCCAAGGTGCGGGGTGTGGACTTCGCCGAGTCGGCGCGGGCCGTCAACGACTACCCGATCGTCGCGCTGAAGAACGGGGACAACGCCGCGGCGGCCCGTGCCTTCATCGACCTGGTGCGGTCCGCCGACGGCCGGAAGGTACTGACCGACGCAGGGTTCCGCACGCCATGACGCCGCGCCTCAGGACCGGCACAGCGGACGTCCACCGGAGCGGCCCGCGGCGCGGTCGCGCCCGGACCGGCGTTCCGCTGCCGCTCCTGCTGCCCGCCCTGGCAGGACTGGCGTTCCTGGTGCTGCCCCTGGCCGCCCTGCTGGTCCGGGCCCCGTGGAGCAGCCTGCCGGAGCAACTGACCAGCCCCGAGGTGTGGCAGGCGCTCAGGCTGTCCCTGGTCTGCGCGACCTCCGCCACCGCGCTCAGCCTCGTACTCGGCGTCCCCCTCGCCTGGCTGCTGGCCCGCACCGACTTCCCCGGCCGCGGCCCGGTCCGCGCCCTGGTGACGTTGCCGCTCGTCCTGCCCCCGGTCGTCGGCGGCGTCGCCCTGCTGCTCGCCCTGGGCCGCAACGGCATCATCGGCCGGTGGCTGGACGCCTGGTTCGGCGTCACCCTGCCGTTCACCACGGCCGGCGTCGTCCTCGCCGAGACGTTCGTGGCGATGCCGTTCCTCGTCATCACCGTCGAGGGCACCCTGCGGGCCGCCGACCGGCGGTACGAGGAGGCGGCGCAGACCCTGGGGGCCTCCCGCTTCACCGCGTTCCGGCGGGTCACCCTGCCCTTGATCGCCCCGGGGGTCGCCGCGGGCGCCGTCCTGGCCTGGGCCCGCGCGCTGGGCGAGTTCGGCGCGACCATCACCTTCGCGGGCAACTTCCCCGGCCGTACCCAGACCATGCCGCTCGCGGTCTACCTCGCGCTGCAGAACGACCCGGCCGCCGCCATCGCCCTGAGCCTGGTCCTGCTGGCGGTCTCCGTCGCGGTCCTCGCGGGGCTCCGGGACCGCTGGACACACCCCTCATGACCGACGCCACGCCCACCACCTCCGCCCCGGCCCCGCACGGCGCCCGGGACGGCGGCCTCGACGCCCACCTGATCGTCGACCGTGGCCCGTTCCGCCTCGACGTGTCCCTGACCGCGGCCCCCGGCGACGTGGTCGCCCTGCTCGGCCCGAACGGCGCCGGCAAGACCACCGCGCTGCGCGCCCTGGCCGGCCTCGACCCGCTCACCGGCGGTCACCTGCGGCTGGACGGCGCGGAGCTGGACCGCACACCGCCCGAGGCCCGCCCGGTCGGCGTCGTCTTCCAGGACTACCTGCTCTTCCCGCACCTGACGGCCCTGGACAACGTGGCCTTCGGTCCGCGCTGCCGCGGCGCCGGCAAGGCCGAGGCCCGCGCCCGGGCCGCCGGGTGGCTGGACCGCATGGGCCTGGCCGGTCACTCCGGCGTCAAGCCGCGCCACCTCTCCGGCGGGCAGGCCCAGCGCGTCGCCCTCGCCAGGGCGCTCGCCACCCTGCCGCGCCTGCTCCTGCTCGACGAGCCGCTGGCCGCGCTCGACGCGCGCACCCGGCTGGAGGTCCGCGCCCAGCTCCGCCGGCACCTCGCCGAGTTCGAGGCTGTCGCCGTGCTGGTCACCCACGACCCGCTGGACGCCACGGTCCTGGCCGACCGGCTGGTCGTGGTCGAACACGGCCGCGTCGTGCAGGAGGGCACCCCCTCGGACATCGCCCGCCACCCGCGCACCGACTACATCGCCCAGCTGGTCGGCCTGAACCTGTACCGGGGCCGGGCCGAGGGCCACACGGTCCGGCTCGACGCCGGATCCGAGATCACCACCGCGGAGGAGCTGACCGGACCGGTCTTCGTCGCGTTCCCACCGGGAGCCGTGACCCTGCACCGTGACCGGCCCACCGGCTCCAGCGCCCGCAACCTGTGGCACTGTGCGATCGAGGGTCTGGAGATCCACGGCGACCAGATCCGCGCCGACCTCACCGGCGCGCTCCCGATCGCCGCGGACCTGACCACGGCCGCCGCGGCCGAGCTGGACCTGCACCCGGGTGCACCGGTCTGGGCGACGGTCAAGGCGACGCAGACCCACGCCTACCCGGCCTGACCGGCCACCGGCACTACGGTGACGGCCATGACCCTGAGCATGCGCAACCAGCTCGCCGGCACGGTCGCCACCGTGACGTCCGGCGAGGCCATGGCGACCGTCCGCGTCGCGCTCACCGGCGGCGGGCAGCTCACCGCCGCGATCACGAAGGAGGCGGTCGAGGACCTCGGGCTCGCCCCGGGGTCCTCCGTGAGGGCCCTGGTGAAGTCGACGGAGGTCTCACTGGCCACCGGCCCGGTCCAGGGCCTGTCCATCCGCAACCGCCTGCCCGGCACCGTCACCGGAATCGCCACCGGCCCCGCCATGGCATCGGTGAAGGTCGCCGTCGACGGCGGCGAACTGACGGCGGCCGTGACCCGGGACGCCGCCGACGACCTGGCCCTCGCCGAGGGCTCCGCCGTCGTGGCCCTGTTCAAGGCGACCGAGGTCGCCCTCGCAACCCTCTGAGCAGCACGAAGGGGCCCCCGACCGTATCCGGCGGAGGCCCCTTCGACGCGTCGCTCAGTCCTCGTAGGCGTCCAGCGGCGGGCACGAGCAGACCAGGTTCCGGTCACCGAACGCCTGGTCGATACGGCGCACCGGCGGCCAGTACTTGTCCGAGGCGGACACCCCGGCCGGGAAGACCGCCGTCTCACGGCTGTAGGGGTGCTCCCACGCGCCGCCGAGCGCGCGGGCGGTGTGCGGGGCGTTGCGCAGCGGGTTGTCCTCCGCCGGCCACTCGCCCGAGCCGACCTTCTCGATCTCCGCGCGAATGGCGATCATCGCCTCGCAGAACCGGTCCAGCTCGGTCAGGTCCTCCGACTCGGTCGGCTCGATCATCAGCGTGCCGGCCACGGGGAACGACATGGTCGGCGCGTGGAAGCCGTAGTCGATCAACCGCTTGGCGACGTCGTCCACGCTCACGCCGGTCGCCTTGGTCAGGGGACGCAGGTCGATGATGCACTCGTGGGCGACGAGCCCGCCCGGCCCGGTGTAGAGGACCGGGTAGTGCGGCTCCAGCCGCTTGGCGATGTAGTTGGCGGAGAGCACGGCCACCTGCGTGGCCCGCTTGAGCCCCTCTCCACCCATCAGGCGGACGTACGCCCAGGAGATGGGCAGGATGCCCGCGGAGCCCCAGGGGGCGGCGGAGACCGGGCCCACGCCGGTCTCCGGTCCGGCCTCGGGCTGCATCGGGTGGTTCGGCAGGTACGGCGCGAGGTGGCCGCGCACGGCCACCGGACCGACGCCCGGGCCGCCGCCGCCGTGCGGGATGCAGAAGGTCTTGTGCAGGTTCAGGTGGGAGACGTCCCCGCCGAAGTGGCCGGGCTTGGCGAGACCGACCAGGGCGTTCAGGTTGGCACCGTCCACGTACACCTGGCCGCCGGCGTCATGCACCTGCGCGCAGATGTCGGCGACGTGCTCCTCGAACACGCCGTGTGTCGACGGGTAGGTGATCATGAGCACGGCCAGCTCGTCGCGGTACTGCTCGATCTTGGCCCGCAGGTCCTCGACGTCGATCTCGCCGTCCTCGGCGGTCCTGACGACGACGACCTTCATCCCGGCCATGGCGGCGCTGGCCGCGTTGGTGCCGTGCGCGGAGGACGGGATGAGGCAGACCGTGCGCTGGTCGTCGCCGTTGGCCCGGTGGTAGCCGCGGACGGCCAGCAGGCCGGCCAGCTCGCCCTGCGAGCCGGCGTTGGGCTGGAGGCTCACCCTGTCGTAGCCGGTGACCTCGGCGAGACGCTCCTCCAGCTCGTGGATGAGCGTGAGGTAGCCCTGCGCCTGCTCGGCGGGCGCGAACGGGTGCAGCTGACCGAACTCCGGCCAGGTGACCGGCTCCATCTCCGTGGTCGCGTTGAGCTTCATCGTGCACGAGCCCAGCGGGATCATGCCGCGGTCGAGCGCGTAGTCCCGGTCGGAGAGCTTGCGCAGGTAGCGCAGCATCGCGGTCTCGGAGCGGTGCTCGCGGAAGACGGGGTGCGTCAGGTAGTCGTCGGTGCGCAGCAGCCCCTGCGGCAGCGTGTCCCCGGTGTCCGCGTCCAGCGCCTCGACGTCGCCGTCGACCCCGAAGGCCCGCCACACGACCGCGAGCTGCGCCCGGGTGGTGGTCTCGTCGCAGGCCATCGAGACGTGGTCGGTGTCGGCCAGGTGCAGGTTGACCCCGTTGCCGCGGGCGGCGGCGACGACCTCGGCGGCCCTTCCGGGCACCCTGACGGTCAGCGTGTCGAAGAACGCGCCGTGCACGACCTCGATACCGCCGGCGCGCAGTCCGGCCGCGAGGACGGAGGCATAGCGGTGCGTGCGCCGCGCGATGGCCCGGAGCCCCTCGGGCCCGTGGTACACCGCGTACATCCCGGCCATGACGGCGAGCAGCACCTGCGCGGTGCAGATGTTGCTGGTGGCCTTCTCCCGGCGGATGTGCTGCTCACGCGTCTGGAGGGCAAGGCGGTAGGCCTTGTGCCCGTCCGCGTCGACGGAGACGCCGACGAGCCGCCCGGGCAGGCTGCGTGCGAACTTCTCGCGCACGGCCATGTAGCCCGCGTGCGGTCCGCCGAAGCCCATCGGAACACCGAAGCGCTGGGTGGTGCCGACGGCGATGTCCGCGCCCAGCTCGCCCGGCGACTTCAGCAGGGTCAGGGCGAGCAGGTCGGCCGCGACGGTGACGAGGGCGCCCAGTTCGTGCGCCTGGTCGATGAGCGGCTTGATGTCGCGTACGGCGCCGGAGGCGCCGGGGTACTGGATCAGCACGCCGTTGATCTCACGGGCGGCGATGTCGGCGGGGATGCCGTCGCCGAGGTCGGCGACGACCACCTCGACGCCGGTCGGCTCGGCCCGCGTCTCGATGACGGCGACGGTCTGCGGCAGGGTGTCCGCGTCGACCAGGAAGAGGCCCTTCTTGTTCCTGCCCATCCGGCGGGACAGGGCCATGGCCTCGGCGGCGGCCGTGCCCTCGTCCAGCAGCGAGGCGCCGGAGGTGGGCAGACCGGCCAGTTCGGCGACCACGGTCTGGAAGTTCAGCAGGGCTTCCAGCCGGCCCTGGGAGATCTCCGGCTGGTACGGCGTGTAGGCCGTGTACCAGGCCGGGTTCTCCATGACGTTGCGCAGGATGACGGGCGGGGTGAAGGTGCCGTGGTACCCGAGGCCGATCATGGAGTCGAGGACCTGGTTGCGGTCGGCCAGCGTGCGCAGCTCGGCCAGCACCTCGGCCTCGGTGCGGGAGCCGGGCAGGTCCAGCGCATCGGCGTTCTTGATCACATCCGGCACCGCGGCGGCGGTGAGCTCGTCGAGCGAGCCGTATCCGACCTGCGCGAGCATCTTGGCCCGTGCCTCCTGGTCGGGCCCGATGTGGCGCTGCTCGAAGGGGATGCCCTGTTCGAGCTCGGAGAGCGGGGTACGGTGGGCGGTCATTGCGGAGGCCTCCTGGTCTGACGCGACCTTCGAGGGGCACCACGGCGCGGGTGCCCGGACGGCCTCCCCCTCTGTCATCTCAACCTGAGAGCTTCACCGGGCCGCCCCAGGGCGCCCGGCTTTCACCGTCGGTGAGAGCGGAAGCCGTCGACACCCGCCCTGCTTTCCAGAGTGACCTCGTCCGTGCGGTACGTGAGCCTGAGAGATTCCGGGGAGGATTTGCTCCTTCGGCGCCTCCGCGAACCTCTCCGGAGGACTCTCCCGCACGGGGTCAACAGCCGCTGCCAGCGTACCAGCGACCCCACCGTACGGGCCTTCGAGTGGCCGCTCGCCCGAATGTGCTCTTTTGTAGTGCTTACGGATGAGTTGCGACCGAGTGGAGGGACCGTGCAGACCGACATCGATCCGCGCAACCTGATAGGCCGCAAGGCGTTCGATCGCAACGGCGTCAGGATCGGCACCATTGACGAGGTCTACCTCGACGACGCCACCGGCGTACCGGAGTGGGCCGCCATACGCACCGGCCTGTTCTCCCGGGACGCCTTCGTCCCCCTGGAACCCAGCGAGCTGATCGAGGGCACCCTGCACATCCCCTTCGACCGTGCCCTGATCAAGGACGCACCCGACTTCGGTGTGGGCCGTCACCTCTCCCCCGACCAGGAACTCCAGCTGTACCACCACTACGGCCTCGACATCGCGGCGCCGCCCCCTCCGCCCGACCGCGACTTCGGCAGACTCGCCGGTACGGAGGACGCCGACGCCTGATCGGAATCGCCGCGTCCGCGCGGCGGTTCCGGGCGCGGCACCGGGGCACGGGGGCACAGGGGCCTGTGCACGGGGGCCCAGTGCCGTGCCGCAAGCGCCGGGAGAGGCGAGCCCCGCGGGACGGAGGGCCCCGCCCCTCAGGCATGCGTCCGGTCCACCGCGGCCCCTCCTCCGCCGGACGGAGCCGGCACGAGCGGCAGCGGCTCCGCCGGTTCCAGGTCGGGATCGTCGACCCGGAACGTGCGCACCCGTCCCGGCCCGGAGTACGGCGTCTCGAAGCGGACGGTGACCCTGCCGAGCCCGCTGCCCTGCACCCATCCGGGCCCGTACGCGGCGTGCCGCACGTCGTGGCCCGGATACCACCGCCGCTCCACGAGCGCCGCCCGCTCCGGCCCCGGCGGCCGGTCCTCCCCGGTCCCCTCACCACCCCCCGCGTTCTGCGGCGGGGTCTCCGCCGCCTCTGCCACCCGCGCGGCGTCCGCAGCCTCCGCGGCCTGCGCGAACAGGTCCTCCTGGGTGTAGTCGGCGAGCCCGCTGACGCCGACGCCGAGCAGCCGTACACCGCCCGTGGTGTCCACGGAGTCCAGCAGACGCGCCGCCGCCTCCCGCACCACCGCCACGTCGTCGGTGGGACCGCGCAGCGTCTCCGAGCGGGTCAACGTGGAGAAGTCGTAGCGCCGCACCTTCAGCACGATCGTGCGCCCCGAGAGACCGGCGCGGCGCAGCCTGCGCACGCACCGCTCCGCGAGCCTCTGCACCTCCAGCCCGATCCGCGTCCGGTCGTGGATGTCGACGTCGTAGGTGTCCTCGACCGACACCGACTTCGCCTCCCGCTCGGCGACCACGGGCCGGTCGTCGCGCGCCAGCGCCATGGCGTACACCCCGTGCCCGTGGGCCTTGCCCAGCAGGCGCACCAGTTCGTCCTCGCCCGCCTCGACGATCTCGTCCACCGTGGCGATCCCGGCGCGCCGCAGGTGGTCCCCGGTCGCCGGCCCCACACCCGGAAGGGTCCGCACGGACATCGGCCCGAGCAGCGCCCGCTCGGTCCCGGGTTCGATCAGCACCAGCCCGTCCGGCTTGGCCTGTTCGGAGGCGATCTTCGCCAGCATCTTGGAGCCGGCGAGGCCCACGGAACCGGTCAGTCCGGTCACCGCCCGGATCTCCCTGCGCAACCGCACCCCCACCAGCCGCGCCGATGTGCTGTCCGAGGCCGCTCCCCCGGCCTCCAGATCGACGAACGCCTCGTCCAGGCTCAACGGCTCCACCAACGGCGACAGCTGCCCCAGCAGCCCCATCACCTGTTCGCTGATCGACCGGTAGAAGCCGCCACGCGGTGTGAGATAGGCGGCGTGGGGCGCCAGCCGGCGCGCCTGGGCCGTGGGCATGGCGGAATGCACACCGAAGACCCGCGCCTCGTACGAGGCGGTCGCCACGACCCCGCGGGGACCGATCCCACCCACCACGACGGCCTTCCCCCGCAGACTCGGCTTGGAGGCCTGCTCCGCCTGGGCGAAGAAGGCGTCCATGTCGAGATGCAGGATCGTGGGCGCGGCTCTCACATCTCCGATGCTGCACCACGGCACTGACAATGCCGCCGAACGACCGCCCTGAGGCCGGTGGCGCCGTCCCGGTACCCGGGAAACCGCTCAGACGGCCCGGTTGCGCCGCCGCGCCAGCTCGTCGGCGGGGTTGTGCCCGACCAGGGTCTCGCCGGTGTCGACACGCTCCCCGTGCAGCTGGGACAGAGCGCTCTCGACGTCCCGCCACACGACGCCCACGGCGATGCCGAAGACGCCCTGCCCGCCCTGGAGCAGTGCGTGCACCTCGTCGGGCGAGGTGCACTCGTAGACGGTGGCACCATCGCTCATCAGGGTCATGCGCTCCAGATCGCTGAAGCCGCGTTCGCGCAGGTGCTGGACGGCGGTGCGGATGTTCTGCAGGGACACCCCGGTGTCGAGGAAACGCTTGACGATCTTCAGGACGACGACGTCCCGGAAGCTGTACAGGCGCTGTGTGCCGGATCCGTAGGCCGGGCGGACGCTCGGTTCGACGAGCCCGGTGCGCGCCCAGTAGTCCAGTTGCCGGTAGGTGATCCCGGCGGCCGCACAGGCGGTCGGACCGCGGTAGCCGATCTCCTCGGACGTCATGGACGCCGCCCCTCCGCTGCTCGGCACGGCCGTCGGTCGCTGCGGGGCGTGATCGGCCGCGTTGCTGTGGTGGGGATACCCCCCGGCCGCGCGGAGCCGAGAGCTCTGGGGCGGGTACGGACCGCCAGCCCCGGGACCGGGTCCGGGGGCGTCCTCAGCCATACCGTCGCCGCTGCTTCTCACGCCGACCTCCGTCCTTGACCTGCCTCCTCGACGGTAGGCAGCCACCACGGGTGCGTCAACGACCGCCACACTCGGCACGCCGAGTGATAATCACCCTGGGAGTGGTTTCCCGTACCCCGCCGCGGGGAAAGGCTAGCCGAATGCGCTCGCGGAGGGCCGCAGGACGCCCGCAATGGCCTCAGGCATGTGCCTGGACATCGGCACCCACCACGCGGCGCTGAGCCGCCGGACGGCGCCCCACCGCCCCTGCGCACCGGGCCGGCGGCGCCCCGGCCCTACTGGCTGCTGGTACCGAAGTCCTCGGGCGAGATCTGGTCGAGGAACTCGCGGAACTTCTCCACCTCGTCCTCCTGCTCGTCCGGAATGGCGATGCCGGCGTCGTCGAGCACCCCGTCACTGCCGTAGATCGGCGTACCGGTGCGCAGGGCGAGCGCTATGGCATCGGACGGACGGGCACTCACCTCGACACCGCTGGCGAACACCAGCTCGGCGTAGAAGACGCCCTCACGCAGGTCCGTGATGCGCACTTCGGTGAGTTCCTGGCCGACAGCTTCCAGCACGTCCTTGAAAAGGTCGTGAGTCAGCGGCCTCGCAGGGGCCATCCCCTGCTGGGCGAAGGCGATCGCCGTCGCCTCCCCCGGCCCGATCCAGATGGGGAGGTAGCGGTCGCCTCCCACTTCGCGCAGGAGCACGATCGGTTGGTTGGAGGGCATTTCGACCCGGACACCTACGACATCGAGCTCGTTCACACAGTAACCCTAGGCCGTGCCCGGGACGTTTGGGTAGTCGGGCCCAGAACGCGTGGCCGATCACGCACCGCGAGCGCCCCTCAGGGCAACCGCACGCCGAGCGCCGTCTGCACCAGCGCGGTGTGCAGCTTCACCGTGAGCCCCGCCAGCTCCCTGGTACGCGCCTCGGCGAGGATCCTGGTCTGCGGGTTGCGGTGGCGCTTCAGGGGGGCCACCACCTGTTCCACCAGCCCGGCCTCCCGGTCCGCGGCGGCCTTCATCACCCGTAGATGCCGTGGCTCGATCCCGAAGCGGCCCAGCTGGGCGACGAGGGTGGCGACGGTGGCCGCCTCCGCGTCGTACAGGCCGTCCTCCAGCGGGGCGATGAGCCCGTACGACTCCCACTCCCGAAGGTCCTGCTCACCGATCTCCGCCGCGGCCAGCAGCTCGGCCCGCCCGATCCGGGCCGCGGTCCGCTCCCCCGGCGACTCCGGCACGGGCTCCCCGGCCCGCTGCCGGCTCAGCGCGGGCAGGGACACCGCCTCGCCGCGCTCCACGGCGTCCAGATGCTCTCGGATCACTCTGAGCGGCAGATAGTGATCCCGCTGCATCCTGAGGACCTGGGCCAGGCGCTGCACGTCCCCGGCACTGAACTTGCGGTACCCGGACGGGCTCCGCTCCGGCTCGATGAGCCCTTCCGACTCCAGGAAACGGATCTTGGAGATGGTGACTTCGGGGAACTCCTCGCGCAGGACGTTCAGCACCGCGCCGATGCTCATCGGACCACTGTCCGCGGCGGCGGCACCGCTGCCGGCGCCGCCGCTCGGTGTTCGAAGCATGCGCCTTCCCTGGGGATTCCCCCCGGACGGCGTCCGGGGGCGGGTCAGTAGCCCCGCTGACTCGCGTAGAAGACCAGCCGGTACTTGCCGATCTGCACCTCGTCGCCGCTCGACAGAGCGACCTGGTCGATCCGCTCGCGGTTGACGTAGGTACCGTTCAGGCTCCCCACGTCGGCCACCGTGAACGAGCCGTCCGATCCGCGCCGGAACTCCACATGGCGCCGGGAGACGGTCACGTCGTCCAGGAAGATGTCGCTCTGCGGGTGGCGGCCGGCCGTGGTCAGGTCGCCGTCCAGCAGGAAACGGCTCCCCTGGTTGGGCCCTCGGCGTACGACCAGCAGCGCGGAGCCGGCCGGCAGCGCGTCGACGGCCGCCTGCGCCTCGGGCGACAGCGACGGCATCGCCGTCTGCCCCGTGACCTCGGCGTCGTAGGCCTCGAGACCGGAGATGGAAATGGTCGAGGTCGTCTCGGACGCCCGCTCGGGAACGGCTCCCGCCCGCAGCGGCGCACCGCAGTTGGAGCAGAAGCGGCTGTTCTCCGCGTTGCGGTTACCGCACCTCGTGCACACCAGGGCCGACATCGGGGAAAACCCTCCACCCGTACTTGAGGTTGACGGTTGTCCGAAACCTATGCCGCCGGACTGGGCAGGGTCAACCGACGGCGCGCCCTGACCTCCGGGCACGTCTCCCCCGGGACCACCCACCTGGTCCCGGAACAGCGGGCGCTGGCCCGCTGCGTCAGGCTCTGCGCGATGGCGGGCGGTCGCGTTGTCGCTGCCCTCTCGCGCACTCTTGCCGAACAACTTCGCAAACAACTTCACGGGCGATTCCCCTTGACCGAAACAGACCCGCCCGTGGGGCAGGACACACCCTGACTGAACACACCGGTCGACCCGGACATCCTCACAACGTCCGTATCCCCCAGACAGTTTCCACCACGCACCACCCGATCGGTGCGCCGACCCCCCGCAACCTCATGCCCTTGCCGGACGCCTCCCATGCACCCCCGATTCACTGGGAGGACGACCGAGCGTAGTCAGGCCGCTTCGCAGCTCGCAAGGCGTCCACAATGATCTTGTCAACCCGTTCGACGGCCACGGTGGCCTGCTCCTTCTCCAGAGTCTGAACCACGCCTCCAGGGATGTTGAGGGCCGGCTCGAGGTCCTGCGGCTTGCCGATGACCTTGAAACGATACGGTGGCGCGATCTTGTTCCCGTCGACGCTCACGCTCTTGCCGGAATCCGTCAGATACGTGTTCGCGACCACGCGGACGCCGTTCACCTGGATCGCCTCCGCGCCGGCGGCACGCAGCTCCTGGATCGCGTCGAGCAGCATGTCCGCCTCGACCGTTCCCTTCGTGTCGTCGATCGTCATCGTGATGCCAGGTCCCTGAGCTGCCACGGTGCCCGCCAGAATGCCGAGTTGCCGTTCCCTCTCGGCCGTCTGCCTGCGGGCCTCCTCGGCCTGGTCGGAGCTGTTCTCCAGTTCCTCCCGCTGCTTCTCGAGACCTTCCTTCTCGTCCTCAAGACGTTGTGTGCGGTCATCCAGTTCATCGAGGATGCGCACGAGATCCTCCTGGCGCGCTCCGCGCAGGGCATTGTCGTTGTCACTGTTGGACGCGACCTGCACGGCGAGCCCGAAGCCGAGGCCGAACAGCAGCAGCGCGACGATGAGTTGGGCGCGCGTGACCCGCGGCGGCCACAGCCCCTGCACCAGGCGCCGCCGGCCGGTGGGCTCCGGTTCGGCGACCGTCTCCTCCGGGGCGGGCGCGGTCCGCTCGGCGGCCGGGAGCGTCTCCGGGGACGGCTCCTCGCGCGGCGGGGTCTCGGGCACCGCGTTCTGGCCGTCCTGGCCGTTCAGGTCGTCCTGGTCGTTGCGGTCGCTCATCGGCCTCACGCCCGGAACACGTGGCGGCGGATCGCCGCGGCGTTCGAGAAGATGCGGATACCGAGGACGACGACGACGCCCGTGGACAGCTGCGCGCCGACGCCCAGCTTGTCGCCCAGGAACACGATCAGCGCGGCCACGACGACGTTCGACAGGAACGACACCACGAAGACCTTGTCGTCGAAGATGCCGTCGAGCATGGCGCGCAGACCGCCGAAGACGGCGTCCAGCGCCGCGACGACGGCAATCGGCAGATACGGCTCGACGGCCGCCGGAACCTCCGGCCGGACCAACAGGCCGGCCACGACTCCCACGACGAGGCCCAGTACGGCGATCACGATGTGCCCTTCTCGGAATGCTCGGTCTTCGGCTGTGCTGTTCGGACGATCACGCTCGGCGCGGCGGGCAGCCGGAGCTCGTCCTGGACGGAGATAGTGGTTCTGATGCCGTAGTTCTCCTGCAGCGCGTGCAGGTACAGCCCGTCGGCACTGCCCTGGAAGACGGTGCTCAGCTGCCGGCCGTCGCCGATCGCGAGAACCGTGTACGGCGGCACGAGCGGCTTGTTGTCGACCAGTATGGCCTCGCCCGCCGCCCTGATCGCCGACAGCGCCGTCAGCCGCTGCCCGTTGATGGAGATGGCTTCCGCGCCGGACTCCCACAACCCGTTGACCACGCGCTGCATGTCCCGGTCGCGCACCCGTCCCGTGTCGGAGAAACCGCTGGTCTCACGCGGATCACCGTCACCGCCGGTGCTCGCCTCCTTGGCGTCGTCGACCACGAGCTTCACCCCGGGGCCGTGCACGGCCGTGGCCCCGGACAGGATGCCCACCAGCTCCCCCCGGTCGTCGCCGCCGCTCTCCTTCAGGGCCTCGCGCTGCCGGGCGCTGACGTCGTCCCGCAGCTCGTCGACGCTGCCCTCCAGCTTGTCCGCCGCATCGCTCTCCTGGTCGATGCGGTCGATGAGCTCCTGGCGCTCCTTGGCCACCACGGGGGCGGCCACCCGCGCCTGGGCCGCCCCGACGGTGACGACGAGCGCGGCGAGCACCAGTCCGGCCGCGAGCCCCAGCTTCGCCCGGAGGGTTCTGGGCAGGCCGCCCTCGCCCTCGGACTTCCGGCGGGCAGCGGCCTCGGCGTAGCCGTCGTCGAGGCTGTGGTCCATGACGTTGGTGAGCAGCGACATGGACGCGTCCGGCCGCGCCGGGGGCGTGGGACTGCTCCGAACGGGGGGCTGCTGCGGCATGCCGCACATCGTCGCACGTCGCCGCCCGTACCTCCGAACGGCCCCACCCACGCGCCGGACGGTGCCCCCTCGGGGACACGTGCCCGGCACGTGCGTGTGCGGTCCCCGCCTACCGGCCGGCGCTGTCCACGACAGCCGACCACTCGTCGAGCAGGTCCTGGGCGGAGGCGTCGTCCGGTCCTTCCGCCCACAGGTGGGTGACGGCCTCGGCCGGGTCGGGCAGCACCATCACCCAGCGGCCGTCCGTCTCCACCACCCGCACGCCGTCCGTGGTGTCCACGGACCGGTCTCCGGCCTCTTCGACGACCCGGCGCATCACGAGGCCCTTGACGGCCCACGGCGTCGCCAGGTCCCGCTTGAGGACGTGTGCCCGCGGGATGCGCGCGTCGATCTGGCTGAGCGTGAGCTGGGTCCGCGCGACGAGCCCGATCAGCCGCACGAAGGCGGCCGTACCGTCGTAGACGCCGCTGAACTCGGGAACGATGAATCCGCCCTTGCCGTCACCGCCGAAGATCGTCCCCTCCTGGCGCCCGACCCGGGTCAGGTCGTCGGGAGAGGTCGTCGTCCACTCCACCTGCGTGCCGTGGTACGCGGCTACCTGCTCGGCGATCCGCGTGGTGGTCACCGGCAGGGCCACGCGCCCACTGCGCCGCTCGGCGGCCACCAGGTCGAGCATGACGAGCAGTGCCCGGTCGTCCTCGATGATGCGGCCCTTCTCGTCCACCAGGGACAGCCGCTCGCCCACCGGGTCGAACCGCACGCCGAACGCCGCGCCCGAGGACGCCACGATCTCTCCGAGGCGCACCAGCCCCGACCGGCGCACCTCGGCGGTTTCGGTGGGCCTGGACTCGTCGAGGCCGGGGTTGATGGTCAGCGAGTCCACACCGAGCTTGCCCAGCAGGCTGGGCAGCACCAGCCCGGAACTGCCGTTCGAGGCGTCGACGACGACCTTGAGGCCGGAGTCGGCGATCCCGGTGATGTCGACGTTCCTCAGCAGTGATCCGGTGTAGGAGTCGAAGACGCTGGCGGGGAAGTGCAGGTCCCCGATCTCGCCGGGGAACGCGCGCCGGTACTCCTGCCGCGCGAACACCCGGTCCAGCTTGCGCTGGCTCGCCTGCGACAGATCCGCGCCCTGACCGTCGAAGAACATGATGTCCACGGAGTCCGGCACCCCGGGCGAGGTCCGGATCATGATGCCGCCGGCGCTGCCCCGTGCGGTCTGCTGCCGAGCCACGGGAAGCGGCACGTTCTCCAGGTCGCGGACGTCGATGGCGCTGGCCTGCAACGCGGAGATCACCGCCCGCTTCAGCGCGCGGGCGCCACGGGAGTGGTCGCGCGCGGTGGTGACGGTGGAGCCCTTCTTCAGGGTCGTCGCATAGGCGCCGGCCAGTCGTACGGCGAGTTCCGGTGTGATCTCGACGTTCAGGATCCCGGAGACCCCCCGGGCACCGAAGAGATGGGCCTGCCCGCGCGACTCCCAGATCACCGACGTGTTCACGAACGCGCCGGCTTCGATCGTCTTGAACGGGTACACCCGCACGTTGCCCTGGACGATCGATTCTTCACCGATCAGGCATTCGTCACCGATGACCGCGCCGTCCTCGATCCGGGCCGCCCGCATGATGTCGGTGTTCTTGCCGACGACGCAGCCGCGGAGATTGCTGTGCTGCCCGACGTACACGTTGTCGTGCACCACGGACTTGTGCAGGAACGCGCCCGTCTTCACGACGACGTTGGAACCGACGACGCTGTGTTCCCTGATCTCCGCGCCGGCCTCGACCTTGGCGTAGTCGCCGATGTAGAGGGGGCCCCGGAGCACGGCGTCGGGATGGACCTCGGCTCCCTCGGCCACCCAGACGCCGGGCGAGATCTCGAAGCCGTCTATCTCGACGTCGACCTTGCCCTCCAGGACGTCGGCCTGTGCCTTCACGTAACTCTCGTGCGTGCCGACGTCCTCCCAGTAGCCCTCGGCGACGAAGCCGTAGACCGGCTTGCCGTCCTTCATCAACTGGGGGAAGACGTCGCCGGACCAGTCGACCGGCACGTCGGGTTCGACGTAGTCGAAGACCTCGGGCTCCATGACGTAGATGCCCGTGTTGACGGTGTCCGAGAACACCTGTCCCCAGGTCGGCTTCTCGAGGAAGCGCTCGACCTTGCCCTCGTCGTCGACGATCGTGATGCCGAATTCCAGGGGGTTCGGCACCCTCGTCAGGCAGACCGTGACGAGCGCGCCCTTCTCCTTGTGGAAATTGATGAGCTCGGTCAGGTCGAAATCGGTCAGGGCATCGCCGGAGATGACGAGGAAGGCATCGTCCTTCAATGCCTCTTCGGCGTTCTTCACACTCCCGGCGGTACCGAGTGGCTTCTCCTCATTGGCATAGGTGAGCTCCATTCCGAGCTCCTCGCCGTCACCGAAATAGTTCTTGACCAGTGACGCCAGGAACTGGACGGTTACGACGGTCTCACTGAGCCCATGCCTTTTCAGCAGCCGCAGCACATGCTCCATGATCGGCCGGTTGGCCACCGGCAGGAGCGGCTTGGGCATGCTGGAGGTCATGGGACGAAGGCGTGTGCCCTCGCCTCCGGCCATCACGACGGCCTTCATGTCGGAAGCGTCCTCCTCGAAGAGACGACGGAGTGGCCGACCTCCCCCGTCCAGATTGTCCCGCACATTGCCGCCGCGGGCCATCGCGGCACCATTACCGCCAGGGGCGAGTTCAGTCGGCCATGGCGTCCGCACGGACCAGTCGGCGGACTTGTACCACGTAGAGGACTCCTGCCCACCAGTACAGCGTTGTACCCCATCCTGCGAACGCCCATCCGAAAATAGCAGCGAGTGACGGGATCCATCCGCTTCCGTCGCTGAGCAGCAGCAGGGGGAAGGCGTACATCAGGTTGAACGTGGCCGCCTTGCCCAGGAAGTTGACCTGCGGCGGCGGATAGCCGTGACGTCTGAGGACGCCCACCATCACCAGGAGCACCAGTTCACGCGCCAGCAGTACGGCCGTCAACCAAAGAGGCAGGATCTCACGCCACGTCAGTCCGACCAGCGTCGACAGGATGTAGAGCCGGTCGGCCGCCGGGTCGAGCAGCCGGCCTAGGCTGCTGATCTGGTTCCAGCGGCGGGCGAGCTTGCCGTCCAGGTAGTCGCTGACGCCGCTCAGCGCGAGCACGAGCAGCGCCCACCCGTCGCTCTTCGGTCCTCCGAACTCCGGCCTGAGGATCAGCCAGAGGAAGAGCGGCACGCCGAGAAGCCGCGCCATGCTGAGAATATTCGGGATGGTGAGGACCCTGTCCGTCTGGACACGGGTCTCCTGAACCTCCACCCGGGGGCCTCCAGTGGGAAACAAGCTGACGATGCCCCCTGACCCTACCTCAACGCAAAAAAGCTCTGGCTCTCGGGCTGTATGCCCAAGAGCCAGAGCTCCAAAGGGAGTTCGGCGGCGTCCTACTCTCCCACAGGGTCCCCCCTGCAGTACCATCGGCGCTGTAAGGCTTAGCT
>NZ_JADWYM010000044.1 GCF_022414535.1 Streptomyces sp. MUM 2J | reverse complement strand
GGAGTCCCGTTCCTGCTGTTCAGGCGGGGGTTGTGGACGAATCAAGATCCCTAACGCAGCGGCGTTGACGATCTGGCCCAGCGCGTTGTGCTCGAAGACAGTGGTCTCGTCCAGGGCGTTCGTCCGGGCGACCAAGCGGCCCGCGGCGTCGTGCCGATAGCTGAGCGCGCGGTCGTCGAAATCGGTCTCCACGACGAGGCGGCCCGCCGGGTCGCGGGTGTACCTCCAGACCAGTCCCTGAGGGTTGGTGACCCGGGTGAGGCGCAGCTCGGTGTCGTGGCCGAACTCGTGGCGCGCCCCGTCGGGAGTCGTGCGGGCAGTGAGCAGGTCGAAGTGGGTGTACTCGAAACGGGTCTCGCCGCCGAGCGGATCGATGTGGGAGGTGCAGTTGCCCTCACCGTCATAGGTCCAGGACTCGCGGGTGCCGTCCGGCAGAGTGCGCCGCGCCAGTCGGTTCTCGGGTGTCCATTCCAGCCGGGTCGTCGCCCCCGTGGGGTCCGTGCGGGTGACGGAGCGGCCGAGGGCGTCATGGGTCTGGCAAGTGACCGCCCCGAGCGGATCGGTGATCTCCTGGGGCAGCCCAGCCGGGTTGCAGCGGATGGTGGTGACGTCGCCGAGCGGGTCGGTGACCGAGGTCGGGCGCCCCGCCTCGTCGTAGGCGAAGCGAGTGGTGTGGCCGGCGGGAGTGGTGATGGATATGCGGTTACCGCGCTCGTCGTACGTGTACCAGGTGACGTTGCCGTCGGGGGCTCGGACGCTGACGGGCTGCGGGAACTCGCCGTACTCCGCGGTGATCTCGGCGCCGTCGGGGCGTACCACCGCGACGAGCCGGCCCGCGTCGTCGTAGCGGTGGACCACGGTGTGGCCCAGGGGGTCGGTACGCGTCAGCAGGTGGTCCCGGTCGTCCCAGGTCTGGATGGTCGTGTTCCCGAGCGGATCGGTGATCGCGACGATCTGGCCGCGTGGGTTGGCACGGTAGACGGTGGCATGACCGAGGGAGTCGGTGTAGGTGGCGGTGGTGGTCCCGTCGGCGTCCGGATCGCCGTATGCGATACGGGAGGTGAGGAAACCGCCACTGCCCCGGGTCGCGGTGACCCGGCCCCGGTCGTCATAGGTGTAGGCGAAGAAGGTGTCGTTGCTGTCGCACCAGCCGGTGATGCGGTGCTCTTCGTCGTAGGTGAAGCGGGTGGTCGCGTCGACGGCGTTGATCACCTCGGCCAGGTCACCGCTCTCGTCGTAGCGATAGCCGCGCAGCCGTACCGGGCCGTCCTCAGTCAGGGCGTGCACGGCGGTCACCCGGCCGGTGCCCTCGGCGCAGGTCGGTGTCAACCGGTAGCCGCCGGAGTGGGTGACCTCCAGCAGGATGTCGTTTGCGTCGCGTTCGAGGGTGATGTGGTTGTGGTTACGGTCCTCGACCCTGGCCAGCCACCAGATGCCATCGGTGGCCTCGGCGGGTTCGAAATGCCGGGTCAGGCCCGTGTAGGGGTCCTGCACCACCAGCACGTACCGGGCGCCCAGGGACACATACGTCAACGACAGACACTCGCCCGCGACCGGGTCGACGCGGTCGCCGACGATGTCCGGGGTGCGTGGGTAGTAGAGGCTGGAGCCGTCCTCGCGGCGCCACCACACGCCATCCGCACTTGGGTCGCATTCCAGGCGCTCGTCCAGGGTGGAGGCCCAGGACGGGCCGAAGCAGGCGCCGTGCGTGTAGCCGGAAAGATGGGTACGGCGGAGGGCCAGCGGGAGGATGCCGGACAGGTCGACATCGGTCTGGGCCAGAATCATCTGGCCGGATGCCATATCGATCGGGTCGCCGCAGGTCTCTTTGTTCGCCAGGGCGCGGGCGTCTTTGGAGCGCTGCAGCCGGTCCGGATCGTGCTTGTCGTGGGCGCCGATCTTGAGATGGGCGCCCGAGCCGGAGAGACGGTCACCGCTGTCCTCGCCGCGGCCGTCCCGGCCCAGGGCGATACCGTCGATCTTGCTGCGGACGTCGCGGTCGTTGTGCTTGTGCAGCCGGGAAGCGGCCCTCACCCGGTCCGGCACCGTCTCCGTAACGTGCTTGGCGATCTTGCCGAGGGCCTTCTCGGAGCCGTGCAGTGCACCTTCCAGGACCGAGTCGAAGGCCCGGGTGAAGGGATCCCTACCCTTGGTACGGCCGAAGAAGCCCTTGGCCCGGCCGAGCGGGGCCGCGCTGTTCAGATGCAGTTCGCTGCCGTGGAAGGAGACCTTGCCGGCGCCGCTCTCGAACTCCTCGTGGTCGATGAACAGGTCGGCGCCACCACCGCCGCCGGCAGAGTCGAGCACGAAGCCGCCGCCCGCCGAGGCGAGCTGCATGCCGCCGTGCCCGTGGCCATGACCAGCACCGCCACCACCGGCCCCTTGGCCACCGCCGCTACCCGCACTTCCGCCCGCGCCGATGCCGGTCGGGTCGGGATGCAGGGAGAAGGCGTCGTTCGCCAGGTCCAGGACCGCGTCCTCGACCATTGCCTCCAGCTTGGCATTGACCGGCTCGGTGACCTTGGCGATCAACTCGTTCACGATCTGGTCGGCCGCCTCGTCGATGATGCGTTTCACCAGCTGGCGCATGGCCGTGATCTCGGCCGCGCCCAGTACCGCGGAGAGGCCTCCGGTGATGAAGGCCGCGCCGATCGAGAGGCCCACCGTGCCTGCCATGACGGCGAGTTCGGCCTCGGCCTTCGTCTTCATCCCGAAGATGATGTCCGCGACCACTTCACAGGCGTCGGCGAACAGACGGGCCAGCTCCGGGATCTTGTCCAGGTGACCGGCCCTGACCTGGTTCCAGTGGGTCTGCATCGAGTGCACGGCCCAGCCCTTGGACGAGGCGAGGATCTGCTCCACCGCCTTGTGCGCGTCCGCGCCGTGTCCCTCGAACTTGTCGGCGAACTCCCGCATGGCAGTCGCCATGTGACGGTAGTCGTCCTCGTCGACGTTCGGGAAATGGATGCCGATGTAGTCCAGAACCTGGTCCAGCCAGCCCGGAATCGTGTAGCCCATCCCTGTGATCCCCCGTATGTCCCGCGCAAGAGCGAGGCCACCGAGTGCACTTCAGAAGCCCACCGACGGAGACGTTCTGGATGGAGCCCCGGTTGCGCATGTCAGCGAGAGTGACCTGCCCGAACGGCCAACAGCACCTCATTCGCCCGATTCGGGTGACTCTCCCACATCAGTGCGCGTGGCCACCTGCAGTGGGCGCCCGGCCTGCGTTCTTGACCGTCAGCGGCAGCAGCTTCTTCCCGGTCGGGCCGACTTGGATCTGCGTGTCCATGGCAGGGCAAGCCCCCCACTACACATGAGCGCAGCATCGCTACTCCACCTCGATGCCGTAGTCCTGAACGAGTTGCTCGAGTCCGCCTGCATAGCCCTTGCCGCCGAGCACGAAATCCCAGTCGCCGCTGGCTCTACGTCGGAAAGAACCGAGCACCAAGGCAGTCTCCTGAGGCCGCCCGTCGGAGACGTCAAGGCGGCCGAGTTCTGCCATCGCGGGGTCAAGGAGTCGGATACACGCGTCCGTGAACCCAGACAGATCCGCGTCCGGGTTGGCCTCTGGGTCAACGGCGGCCACCAGAACGAACCGGTCGGCACTCTCTGGCAGCGAGTCGAAGGAAACCCGGATTGCTGCCTTGTCCGGGTGCGTGGCCGGGAGCGCGCATACCGAGCCGTCCGGGGTCTGAAGGTTGTTGAAGAAGACGAAGTGGTCGTCGCTGAGAACTCGGTTGCCGGAGCAGACGAGCGCGCACACATCCAGCGCAACGTTCCCGGACCAGGACATGCCCAACACGTTGTAGTCATTGGGTGGGGTCGTGGCGCTCGGCGGCGACGGCTGCGGCGATCGCGCTGCTCGTCCACCCTCACCCAGGCGTCCGCGCAGTCCATGCCGGTGGAGCAGGTCGATGAGTTCGCTGCCTGAGATGAGCTCCAACGGCTTGCCGTTGGCAAAAGTGTGCGAGCCGGGGCCGAACCCTGCTGTCGTCACCAGGACGCCCTTGTTGGCGCCTGCGTCCTGCACCGTGCCGTACAGGTCACGGACAGCCGTGGGCGGCACAGTGTTGCGGTAGCGCTTAACCTGCACGACGATCTTGCCGCCACGGACCGGCGTGGGGTCCACGGCATCGACGTCCACGCCGCCGTCGTTCGAGCGTTGCGTCGTCACGGCCTGCATGCCCATGGCCCGGAAGAGGTCGGCGACAAGCGACTCGAAAGCGATCGGATCCATCTCGTACAGATCCGGTTCCTCGTCGCCGCCGTGAGTGACCACGTGGTTTCCGACGTCCTGCGGCTTGCGGGCAGGCCGCACGGGGCCCAGCTCGTCCGGCCGAGACGCAAGCTGTCCCCGAAGACCGTCGGTCAGGCAACTGACCGCGTCCACCTGTTCCAAGTGCAACCCGGTGAACACCGACCGCTGTGCCATGACAGTCGCCAAGCAGATGTGCGCCTGCCGCCCCGTCGCCGGATCGTGGTCGTCCACGAATCCGTTCAGCGCCACAGACTCGAGTGCGTCGTACTCGTCCGCCGCGAACAATTCGCACATCACCAGCAGCATGCACTGCGCCAGAACCTCGCGGTACAACGCCCGACGCTGGCCCTTGGGACGTGGAGTTTCCTTGTCCTGGTCAACGGTGGGCATATAGCGCACCGACTTGACCTCAGGCACGACCCCGTACCCCGGCAACTCCCAGTCGAGCACCAACTGTCGTGCCGCCGCGTCGTACGCCGCCGCAACCTGCCGGGGGAACCCTTCGGGCCACGCCATCGAGGAGTAGAGGGCCGCCGAGAAATACTCAACGACGGAGTCAGGGTCTCTCCGTCGAACCCCTTCAGTAACGTCGGCGATACCGGCATTGTGCCGACGCACCTCCGACCGCTGCCCTTCTGCCCACTGCTCGTACTCACGCTGCTGTGCCGCTAACTGTTGCTGCCGTTGCGCCTCTGCGGCCTGCGCCGCATGCCAGTCTTGTTCGAAGCGGGCACGTGCCTCGGCCTCCGCCTGCGCTCGCCGACTCGCAGTCCACCTACCCTGGGCTCGATACTGATTCGGGTCCGGCATGGGAATCGGGACCGCCAGCGGCCCTGGCGAGAAAGGCTGAACCGCTTCAGAGCGCATCAACGAGGCCGCTCTGAAGGCCGGAGCCCGACATCCAGCCGCGAGTACCCCTTGCAGGGAGGCCACCTGCGCGTCCAATTCCTCGGTACGCCGCCTGGCCTCCGCTTGCCGATACTCCCTGTGAGTCTGCGCAACATGTCGCTGGTAGGCGCGCGCCTGCCGAGCCTGCTCCCTCTCCCGTCTGGCTTCAGCCTCGCGCTCACGCTGTTGCTGACGTTGCATCTCAGCCCAGACACTGACAAAACCACGAGAACGACGACTCATGTACTGCAAGCCCTCCCCAGAACGTCGGCAGCGCCGACCAAGACTCTGGTTGCCCCCGCAACCAGGAGTGACGAAACGACTGTATCCAGCAACAGCCGCCCCGCCTATGGACTTGCCCAACGCAACCCACTTCGTCTATCTCCGCAGGTCACCACCCTCAAAGGGTAGCCATGGGTTCGTCAGACGGCACTGCGAGATCGACACCGAAACGACTGAGCCCCCTCCCGCGACAGGAAGAGGGCTCAGAAGCTCGGACCAGGGCTTGACCGAGACCGGGAGAGGATCAGACCCACTCCACCTCGGAGTCGATACCCGAGGAGCCGCACGGCACCGGCAAGGGCGTCCGAGGCCCGCTCTTCGGCGTCAATGGCCGACGGCTCGACGCACCCGCGGTAGCCAACACGGCAGCAATCTCGTCCTCACTCGCCCCCGCCAGGGCCTCAACCACCCGATCGAGTGCCCCGCTCATGTCAGTGACCGTGCCCCCCGGTCGGAGCCGACGGCTTCACCGTCAGCGGCAGCAGCTTCTTGCCGCTGTTGCTCAGTTGTGGCCATGTGTCGTACTGGGGGCACACGCCGCAGTCGAAGCACGGGGTCCAGCGGCAGTCCTCGACCTCCGTCTCGTCGAGGGCGTCCTGCCAGTCCTCCCAGAGCCAGTCCTTGTCCAGGCCGGAGTCGAGGTGGTCCCAGGGGAGGACCTCCTCGTAGGTGCGCTCGCGGGTGGTGTACCAGTCGACGTCCACGCCGAAGTCCGCCAGGGCCTTGTCGGCGCATTCCATCCAGCGGTCGTAGGAGAAGTGCTCGCGCCAGCCGTCGAAACGGCCTCCGTCGTCGTAGACGGCGCGGATGACGGCGCCGATGCGGCGGTCACCGCGGGAGAGCAGGCCCTCGACGATGCCCGGCTTGCCGTCGTGGTAGCGGAAGCCGATGGAGCGGCCGTACTTCTTGTCACCGCGGATCTTGTCGCGGAGCTTCTCCAGGCGGGCGTCGGTCTCCTCGGCGGACAGCTGCGGCGCCCACTGGAACGGGGTGTGCGGCTTGGGGACGAATCCGCCGATGGAGACCGTGCAGCGGATGTCGTTCGAGCGTGACACCTCGCGGCCCTTCTGGATCACGCGCGTGGCCATGTCGGCGATCTGGAGGACGTCGTCGTCGGTCTCCGTGGGCAGGCCGCACATGAAGTAGAGCTTCACCTGCCGCCAGCCGTTGCCGTAGGCCGTGGCGACGGTCCGGATCAGGTCGTCCTCCGAGACCATCTTGTTGATGACCTTGCGGATGCGCTCGGAGCCGCCCTCCGGGGCGAAGGTCAGGCCCGAGCGGCGACCGTTGCGGGTGAGCTCGTTGGCCAGGTCGATGTTGAAGGCGTCGACCCGGGTGGAGGGCAGCGAGAGACCGATCTTGTCGTCCTCGTAGCGGTCGGCCAGGCCGCGGGCGATGTCGCCGATCTCGCTGTGGTCCGCCGAGGACAGGGACAGCAGGCCGACCTCCTCGAAGCCGGTCGCCTTCAGGCCCTTGTCCACCATCTCGCCGATGCCGGTGATGGAGCGCTCGCGCACCGGGCGGGTGATCATGCCCGCCTGGCAGAAGCGGCAGCCGCGGGTGCAGCCGCGGAAGATCTCCACGGACATCCGCTCGTGGACCGTCTCGGCGAGCGGTACGAGGGGCTGCTTGGGGTAGGGCCACTCGTCCAGGTCCATCACGGTGTGCTTGGAGACGCGCCACGGCACGCCCGAGCGGTTCGGGACGACACGGCCGATCCGCCCGTCGGGCAGGTACTCGACGTCGTAGAACCGCGGAACGTACACCCCGCCTGTCTTCGCCAGGCGCAGCAGCAGCTCGTCGCGGCCACCGGGGCGGCCCTCGGCCTTCCACTCGCGGACGATCCTGGTGATGTCGAGGACGGCCTGCTCGCCGTCGCCGATCACCGCGGCGTCGATGAAGCCGGCGATCGGCTCCGGGTTGAACGCCGCGTGGCCTCCGGCCACGACGACCGGGTCGTCGACGGCCCGGTCGGCCGATTCCAGGGGGATGCCGGCGAGGTCGAGGGCGGCGAGCATGTTGGTGTAGCCGAGTTCGGTGGAGAAGCTGAGGCCGAACACGTCGAAGGCCTTCACCGGGCGGTGGCTGTCGACCGTGAACTGCGGGACGCCGTGCTCGCGCATCAGCGCCTCCAGGTCCGGCCACACGCTGTAGGTGCGCTCGGCGAGGACGCCCTCCTGCTCGTTGAGGACCTCGTAGAGGATCATGACGCCCTGGTTGGGCAGGCCGACCTCGTACGCGTCCGGGTACATCAGCGCCCAGTGGACGTCGCAGGACTCCCACGGCTTGACCGTGGAGTTGAGTTCTCCGCCGACGTACTGGATCGGCTTCTGCACATGCGGGAGCAGAGCTTCGAGCTGCGGGAACACCGACGCAGCAGTTTCGGCAGGCATCTCGACGAACCTTCGTGAGCTGACAGGGGGGACCCTCAAGCCTAACCCGCTCCCGGACCTGTCCCGTACGCCCGAAAGGGCTCCCGCCGGTGCGCGGAGGCCCTCGGGGGATCAGAGTTCGGTCTCCCGCGCGATCGTTGCCCAGGCCGCGGGCAGGGCGTTCTCCGACCGTTCCGCGCGGCGCTCCTCGCGGCCGTACAGCAGTCCGTAGGTGAAGCTGCTCTCCCCGGCGTCGTGGGCCTGGGCGGCGATGGTGCGGAGGGCCTCGCGGGTCATGACGCTGTCCTGGTGGTCACCGAGGAGGCTCTGGAGGGACTTCGTGGAGCGGACGAGGCCGGCGGCCTTGTCCCCGAGGGCGAGGGTGGCGGCCTCGGCGGCGTAGCGGGTGCGTTTGGCCTTCTTGCGGGCCTCGTGCAGGGCCAGGTCGCGGTCATGGCCGGGGGGCAGCTCCAGGGCGTGCTCGATCCGGTGGGCCAGGGCCGCGAAGTCCTTGCGGACCGCCTTGGCGATCACCTTCTCGGGCCGTCCCGCGGCGGCGGGGAGGAGCGGGGGGTCGGCGATCAGCGCGTCGAGTGCGTCGAGGAGGGCGAGGTGGCGGGCGCCGTCCAGGACGGTGATCAGGCGGCGGCGCGAGCCGCCGGTGCGGGCGTGCGACCAGGTGCGCAGCCGGGTGCGGACGGGGCCGACGGTGAGCTGGCGGGGCAGTTCGTCGAGGGCGGCGGTGAGCCGTTCGGTGAGGACTTCCTGGTCGCGGTCGATGCCGAGTTCGCCCGCGAGCCACTTCAGTTCCTCGCCGACGGGGTCGGTGACGGTGCGGTCGAGCACGCGGCGGTAGGTGCGGAATGCGCTGCGCATGCGGCGGGTGGCGACGCGCATGCGGTGCACGGAGTCGTAGGTGTCGCGGCGTACGGCGGGGTCGAGGGCGACGATGGCGTCCCGCTGGGCGCGCAGGTACGCCAGGACGTGGTCTCCGGCGGTGACGGGGTCCGGGGCGGGCCGGTGCCGGCGCTTCTTCTTGCCGGGGGCGGTGTCGGCGAGGGCCCGGGCCAGTTTGGAGGTCGATCCGGAGGGTCGTACGCCGGCCTTGCGCAGGCGTTTCTCGACGCGGTCGAGGAAGGCGGGGTCGCCGCCGTCGGCGAGTTCGACCTCGATCTCGGTCCATTGGGCGTGGCCGCCCTTGCCGGTGAGCCGGTCGGCGCGGACGGCGTCCATGCTGACCTCGGCGAGCAGCCGGCCGTCGGCGTCGAGCAGGTCGCGCAGGTCGCGGTCGGAGCGGAGGCGGACCGTCGGCAGCAGTTCGGCGCCGCGGACGCGGGAGCGGACCAGTGCCGCGAGGGTGCGGGGGATGCTGTCGCCGAGGGGGGCGCGGACCTCGTCGCGGATGCCGGGGGCGACGGGGAGCTTGAGGTGCCAGCCGGCGTCCGGGCCGCCGGTGCGGCGTCGGAGGGTGATCGAGGCTGCGGCGAGGCGCTCGTCGGCGGTGTCGTAGTAGGTGGCGTCCAGTTCGGTGACGCCCTTGTCGAGGACGGTCGCGACCCCGGCGACGCCGGTCAGGTCGGGCAGCCCGCTGTCGTCGGATTCGTACTTGCGCTCGATCTCGCGTTTCGTCTCCGCCATGCACTGAATCTAGTGGCAGTGGGCCGGCGACGGCAGGGCCGACTGTCGTTGTCTTGCCGGTGAACGGCCGGTTTCCACCCGTCGGCCGGGGGGATCCGGTCATGACCGGGTGGGCGCCGGCCGCCGGGTCGGGTCCGGTGCGGCCGGTTGCCGCGGCCGGAGGGGGCTCTCCGGCCCGTGGAGGTTTCCGGCCGCGGCAGGCGCTAGGCGGACATCGGGCGTTGGACGCGGATCGACTGGAGTAGTCCTACGGCGACCCATACGGCGAACATGGACGAGCCGCCGTAGGAGACGAACGGCAGCGGCAGGCCGGTCACCGGCATGATGCCGAGGGTCATGCCGATGTTCTCGAAGGCCTGGAAGGCGAACCAGGCGACCACGCCGGCGGCGACGATGGTGCCGTAGAGCTCGGTCGTCTCGCGGGCTATGCGGCAGGCCCGCCACAGCACCACGCCGAGCAGGGCGATGATCAGGCCCGCGCCCACGAAGCCGAGTTCCTCTCCGGCCACGGTGAAGACGAAGTCCGTCTGTTGCTCGGGCACGAACTGGCCCGTGGTCTGTGAGCCGTGGAAGAGGCCGGAGCCGGTGAGGCCGCCGGAGCCGATGGCGATGCGGGCCTGGTTGGTGTTGTAGCCGACGCCGGCCGGGTCGAGGTCCGGGTTGGCGAAGGCGGCGAAGCGGTTGATCTGGTACTCGTCGAGGATGTGCAGCTGCCAGACGGCGACGGCACCGAGGGCTCCGGCGCCGATCAGGCCGAAGACCCAGCGGTTGGAGGCGCCGGAGGCGAGCAGCACGCCGAGCACGATGATGACCATGACCATGACCGATCCGAGGTCGGGCATGAGGAGCACGATCAGCATCGGCACGGCGGCCAGTCCCAGGGCCTGCAGCACCGTTCTGTGGTCCGGGTAGGGCTTGTCGCCCGCGTCCACCCGGGCGGCGAGCAGCATTGCCATGCCGAGGATGATCGTGACCTTGACGAACTCCGAGGGCTGGAGCGAGAAGCCGCCACCGAGCACGATCCACGAGTGGGCGCCGTTGACGGTGGAACCGAGCGGGGTGAGGACCAGCAGGATGCCGAGAACGGACAGGCCGTAGAGGACCGGTACCGCATTGCGCAGCGCGCGGTGGCCGAGCCAGACCGTGCCGATCATCAGGGCGAGCCCGATGCCGGTGTTCATCAGGTGGCGGATGAGGAAGTAGTACGGGTCGCCCTGGTTGATCACGGTGCGGTTGCGGGTCGCGGAGAAGACCAGCAGTGAGCCGATGAGCGACAGGGACAGCGCGGACAGCAGGATCGGCCAGTCCAGGCGGCGGGCGATGGAGTCGCGGGCGAACATCCTCGTCCAGCCCCCGCGTTCCGGCCCGTATCCGGAGACGGAGAAGCCGTTGGCCCCGGTCATGTCAGTTTCCTCCGGCTTCCCCGGCGCGGTGTCTTTCGTCGCCTGCGCGTGTCCCGGTTGGCGGCGGGGGACGCGGTCGTCGCGCCCGGCTGCTGCTCGTCCGGTGCGGTGGCGCCCTCCTGGTAGGCGCGGGCCTCCTTGGCCGGGTCCTTGGCCACCTTGGGGGAGGTGATGGTGCCGTCCGTCTTGACCTTCGGCAGGCCCTTCTGCGGGGAGGGCAGCAGCGCCTTGCTCCGGTCGATGGAGCCGTTGTCGGTGACGCCGTACAGGGCGTCGTATATGTTGCGCACGGCCGGGCCGGAGGCGCCGGAGCCCGTACCACCCTGGGAGATCGTCATGACGATCGCGTAGTCCTTGGTGTACGTGGCGAACCAGGAGGTGGTCTGCTTGCCGTAGACCTCCGCGGTACCGGTCTTGGCGTGCATCGGGATCTTGTCCTGCGGCCAGCCGACCTGTGCGAACCGCCAGGCGGCGGTACCCCGGGTGGCGACGCCGGCGAGGGCCTCGTCCATCTGGTCCCGCGTCTTGGCGGTTATCGGCAGCTTGCCGTGTGACTTGGGCTTGATCTCGGTGACGGTCTTGCCGTCGGCGCTGATGACGGCCTTGCCGATGGTCGGGTCGTAGAGGGTGCCGCCGTTGGAGATGGCCGCGTAGACGGTGGCCATCTGGATCGGGGTCACGAGCGTGTCACCCTGGCCGATGGAGTAGTTGATCTCGTCACCGGCGCGCATCCGGTTGCCTTCGAGGCAGTTCTCGTAGGCGATCTTCTCGACGTAGGTGCCGTCCTTCTTGCCCTGCTTGCACCAGGCGTCCTTGTTGGCCTGCCAGTACCGCTGCTTCCACTGGCGGTCGGGGACACGGCCGGTGACCTCGTTGGGCAGGTCGATGCCGGTCTCCTTGCCGAGGCCGAACTGGTGGGCGGCCTTGAAGAAGTAGTCGTTGGGATCCTTCTTCGGCCTGATGCCGCCGTCCCTCTGCCATTCCTTGTGGGCGAGGCCGTAGAAGACGGTGTCGCAGGAGACCTCCAGGGCGCGGCCCAGGCTGATGGGGCCGAAGTTCTCCGACTCGAAGTTCTTGAAGACCTGGCCGCCCACCGAGTAGGAACTCGTACACGGGTAGCGGCCGTCGAAGGGGTAGCCGGCCTCGACGGCGGCGGCGGTGGAGATCACCTTGAAGGTGGAGCCGGGGGCGGACTGGCCCTGTATGGCCCTGTTGAGGAGCGGGTAGTTGGAGCCCTTGCCGGTGAGCTTGGCGTAGTCCTTGGCGGAGATGCCGCCGACCCAGGCGTTGGGGTCGTAGGTCGGGTTGGAGGCCATGGCGACGATCCGGCCGGTCTTGGCCTCCATCACGACGACGGCGCCCGAGTCGGCCTTGTACTTCTCTCCGGTGACCCGGTCCCACGTCTGGCGGGCGGTCTTCATCGCCTCGTTCAGCTCGTACTCGGCGATGCGCTGGACGCGGGCGTCGATGCTGGTGACGAGGTTGGCGCCGGGCTGGGCCGGGTCGGCCTCGGCCTGGCCGATGACCCGTCCGAGGTTGTCGACCTCGTAGCGGGTGACGCCGGCCTTGCCGCGCAGTTCCTTGTCGTACTCCCTTTCCAGGCCGGAGCGGCCGACCTGGTCGGAGCGGAGGTAGGGCGAGTCGGTGTCCTGGGCGGCCTGGATCTCGTCGTCGGTGACGGGTGAGAGGTAGCCGAGGACCTGGGCGGTGTTGGACTTGCCGGGGGCGGGGTAGCGGCGTACGGCCTCCGGTTCGGCGGTGATGCCGGGGAAGTCCTCGGAGCGCTCGCGGATCTGCAGGGCCTGCTTGGGGGTGGCCTCGTCGGTGATGGGGATCGGCTGGTAGGGCGAGCCGTTCCAGCAGGGCTGGGGGGTCTTGGCGTCGCACAGCCGGACCTTGAGCATGACGTCTTCGGGGTCCATGCCGAGGACGCCGGCGAGTTTGGTGAGGACGGCCTTGCCGTCGTCCTTCTGCTTCAGCAGGTCGGTGCGGGAGGCGGAGACCACCAGCCGGGTCTCGTTGTCGGCGAGGGGGACGCCCCGCGCGTCGAGGATGGATCCGCGCACCGCGGGCTGGACGACCTGCTGGACGTGGTTGCCCGACGCCTTCTTGGCGTACTCGGCGCCCTCGCGGATCTGGAGGTACCACAGGCGTCCGCCGAGGGTGCCCAGCAGGGAGAGGACGAGGATCTGGATGACGACGAGCCGGATCTGCACGCGGGGTGTCCGGCCGGTCTCGGGAATGTTGGTCACTGCTGCTGCCTCCCCCTTTCCCTGCTCGGGCGAGTGGCCGGGTGCGAGCGGGCGGATGTGGTCGAGTGGACGGACGCGGCCGTACGGGCGGTTGCGGTCGAACGGGCGGGCGTGGCCGGCCGGGAGGAGGGTCCGAGCGGCCGGTCGAGGCCGGGCGATCGCGGGCGTTCGCATGATGAACGCCCGGCCGACCGGGCCGGGTTCCTCCCGTACTCACCCGTTCCGGTGAAGTTTCCTGTGGTCACAGCCGCTTGACCCCCTTGATGCGTCCGGCGCGGGCGGAGCGGGCGCGGGCTGCCTTGACCCGCAGTCCGTTGCGCTGCCCACCGATCTTCAGGCCGGTGCCGCCCGAAAGCCAGCCGGAGGAGATGTCGGCGGACCTGGCGGAGGAGCCGGTGTCGGAGAGCGGGTCGTTCTCGGCGCGGCGGGCCAGCGCCATGACGCCCGGGACCACGAAGGGCGCGAGCAGCAGGTCGTAGAGTGCGGCCGAGAAGAGCAGGCCGGCCAGGCCGACGTGGCGGGCGGCGGTGTCGCCGACGAGGGCGCCGACCCCCGCGTACAGCAGGGTGGAGCCGAGCGCGGCGGCGACGACCGTGATCATGGGGCCGGTGGCGGACTTGACCTGGCCGTTCTCCGGTTTGATCAGTCCGGCGCAGTAGCCGATGACGCACAGCACCAGGGCGTAGCGGCCGGCTGCGTGGTCGGCGGGTGGGGCGAGGTCGGCGAGCAGTCCGGCGCCGAAGCCGATGAGGGCGCCGCCGACGTGCCCGTAGACCATGGCGAGGCCGAGGACGGTGAGCAGGAGCAGGTCGGGGACGGCGCCCGGCAGGTGGAGGCGGGCGAGGACGCTCACCTGGATCACCAGGGCGACGACCACCAGCACCGTGGAGAGCAGGATCCGGTTGACGCGCATGGGAATGTCAGCTCCTACTGCTGCTCTTGGCCGTCTTGCTGCTGTCCGCCGTCGACGGACGGTCCGCCGCCGACGGGCTGCCGTCCCTCGACGAGTTGTTCCTCGGTGCCCTGCGGCAGGCCGTCGGCCGGTGCCGTGGCGCCGGGCGTGACGGTGACGGTGACCGTCGGTGTCGGGGTCGGCTTGGGCTTCGGCGGGAGCACGGTGTCGCGGGGGTCCTTCTTCGGCGCCTCGACGACGACGCCGACGATGTCGAGCCGGGTGAAGCTGACGAACGGCGTGACGTAGAGGGTGCGGGTCAGGTCGCCCCCGGAGGGGTCGACCCGCGAGACGATGCCGACGGGGACGCCGGGGACGAAGGGCTTGTCGGCCTGTGAGCCGAAGGTGACCAGGCGGTCGCCCTTCTTGACGTCGGCCTTGCCGTTGAGGAGTTCCACGCGCAGGGGGCGGTCGCCCTGCCCGGAGGCGAAGCCGAGCTCGTCGCTGCCCTCCATCCGGGTGCCGACCGTGAAGTCGGGGTCGTTGGCGAGCAGGACGGTGGCGGTGCCGGGGCCGACGGTGGTGACGCGGCCGACGAGACCATCGCCGTTGAGGACGGTCATGTCCCGCCGGATGCCGTCGTCGGCGCCGACGTCGATGGTGATGGTCCAGGAGAAGCCCTGGGCCGCTCCTATGGCGATGACCTGGGCGCCCTTGATGCCGTACTGCCCCTCGCCGGCGACCTTCAGCATCGTGTCGAGCTGCTTGAGGCGACTGCGGTTGCGGTCGTCGCTGCCGAGCTTCGCCTTGAGGGCCGCGTTCTCCTTCTCCAGCCGCGCCAGCCGGTCGTGGCGCTCACCGGAGTCGCGGACCGCGGAGACGGCGTCGCCGACCGGGTTCACCGCCGACGACACGCCGTTCTCGATCGGACCGAAGACCGCAGCCGCGGCCTGCCGGGCACCGTCGACCGGGGAGTCCTTACCGCCGCGGATGTCCACCGTGATCAGCGCGAACGCGATGGCGATCAGCAGCACCAGGAGCAGCCGGCTCTCTCGTGTGTCCCTCACGTGCGGCGGCCGTGCCCTTCCTCATAGGAATTCGGGGAGCCCCGGGGCACGCCCTGGGGCTTCATGGGGAGCTTAAGTCTCGATATCAGCGATCCGCCGCACGAGAGGAGATCGTCTCGTACGGCGGAATCGTCTCAACGCGTCATCTGCGGGGGGCGGCGTCCAGCACCTGCTGGAGCGCTTCGAACTCCTCCACGCACTTGCCGGAGCCGAGGGCCACGCTGTCCAACGGGTCCTCGGCGATGTGGATCGGCATGCCGGTCTCGCGGCGCAGCCGCTCGTCGAGGCCTCGCAGCAGTGCTCCGCCGCCCGTCAGAACGATTCCGCGGTCCATGATGTCGCCGGACAGCTCCGGCGGGCACTTGTCGAGGGTCGTCTTCACCGCGTCGACGATGGCGTTGACGGGCTCCTCGATCGCCTTCCGTACCTCCGCGGCGGAGATGACGACCGTCTTGGGCAGCCCGGAGACGAGGTCCCGGCCGCGGATTTCGGTGTGCTCGTCGGAGTCGAGGTCGTACGCCGAGCCGATCGTGATCTTGATCTGCTCGGCCGTCCGCTCACCCAGCAGGAGCGAGTACTCCTTCTTGACGTGCTGGATGATCGCGTTGTCCAGTTCGTCGCCCGCCACGCGGATGGACTGGGCGGTGACGATGCCGCCGAGGGAGATAACCGCGACCTCCGTCGTACCGCCGCCGATGTCCACCACCATGTTGCCCGTGGCCTCGTGGACCGGCAGGCCGGAGCCGATGGCCGCGGCCATGGGCTCCTCGATGATGTGCACCTGGCGGGCGCCGGCCTGGGTCGACGCCTCGATGACGGCACGGCGCTCGACGCCGGTGATACCGGAGGGCACGCACACGACGACGCGCGGCCGGGCGAGATACCGCCGCTTGTGGATCTTCAGGATGAAGTAGCGGAGCATCCGCTCGGTGATCTCGAAGTCGGCGATCACGCCGTCCTTCAGCGGACGCACGGCGACGATGTTGCCGGGCGTGCGTCCGATCATCTTCTTCGCTTCGGCTCCGACCGCGAGGATGCCACCGGTGTTGGTGTTGATCGCGACGACGGACGGCTCGTTGAGTACGATCCCGCGACCCCTCACGTACACCAGCGTGTTGGCGGTCCCGAGGTCGACAGCCATGTCACGGCCGATGAACGACATTGAGTTCCCCATCAGGATTCGTCTGGCCTTCCGATGAGCTTTTGAGGGCTTTTCAGGTCGGCGAAGTGGGTGCTGTGACGTGAAGGGCTCCATCGTAGTGGCGCCTGCACGAACACTGCGCGAGGGTCTTCGCCATTGTCAGCAGATGGCGAGCCACCTCGCTTGTGGAGACGACCCATCGGGGGCACACGTTCCCCCAATCGGCGCGGCATATGCCAAGGGACGGCCGAAAAGGTACGGCCGTCCCTGCACTCGACGCGGGTTCGAGATGACGGAGTCTCAGAAAAAACATTTCCGAGATCTGGATGTGACAGCTCAGGCGCGGCCCGGGAAGAAGATCTTCACCTCGCGCTCGGCGGATTCCTCGGAGTCGGAGGCGTGGATCAGGTTCTCGCGCACGATCACGCCGTAGTCGCCCCGGATGGAGCCGGGCGCCGCGGCGATCGGATCGGTCGGACCGGCCAGCTGGCGCAGGCCCTCGATGACCCGCTCGCCCTCGACGATCATCGCCACGACCGGGCCGGAGGCCATGAACTCCACCAGCGGCTCGTAGAACGGCTTGCCCTTGTGCTCCCCGTAGTGCTGCTCCAGCGTGTCCTGGTCCAGCGTGCGCAGCTCCAGCGCGGTGATGAGCCAGCCGGCCTTGCGCTCGATGCGGCTGATGATCTCGCCGGTCAGGCCACGACGGACGGCGTCGGGCTTGAGAAGGACGAGGGTGCGCTGGGTCACGGGAGGACTCCTTTATTCCTGCCAGGTGTGCGGTGGCACGAGGTTACAGGGCGTGTCGGGGCGCCCGTCACGCAGCGTCAGCCGTGGAGGAGGCGCCCTGAGCGGCGAACCTCGCCCTCGCCGCGTCGACCTTCCGCCCGAAGTGCACCGAAGCCCACCACAGCACCGCGAACACCGCGCCCATGAAGAACATCGTCGGCACGAAGACCCCGGAGGCGACGAGCGCGAGCTGCAGCGCCCAGCCGAGGGCCACCCCGCCGGGCCTGGTCACCAGGCCGCACAGCAGCAGGCACAGTGCCATCGCGGTACCGCTGACGGCCCACACCGTGCCGGTGGACAGGTCCGGGTCCTTCATCGCGACCAGTGCGGCGAATCCGATGATGAAGAACTCGCCGATCAGCGTCGAGGAGCAGAGCGTACGCACGGGTGACCTCAGCCCTTCCCGAGAAGCAGGCGGGCCTCGCCCACCGTGATGACGGAACCGGTGACGAGGACGCCGCCGCCGGCGAACTCGCCCTCTTCCTCCGCGAGGGTGATCGCGGCCTCCAGCGCGTCCGGAAGCCGCGGCTCGACCTGGACGCGCTCCTCGCCGAAGACCTCGACGGCCAGCGCGGCCAGAGCGTCGGCGTCCATGGCGCGGTGGGTGGAGTTCTGGGTGACCACGATCTCCGCGAAGACCGGCTCGAACGCCTCCAGCAGCCCCCGCACGTTCTTGTCGCCGCTGGCGCCGACGACCCCGATCAGGCGGCTGAACTGGAACGCCTCCCGCAGCGCGTCGGCGGTGACCCGCGCGCCCGCCGGGTTGTGCGCGGCGTCCAGCACGACGGTCGGCGACCGGCGTACGACCTCCAGGCGGCCGGGCGAGGCGACGGACGCGAACGCCTTGCGCACCGTCTCCAGGTCCAGCGGCTCCGCCCGCTGCGCCCCCACTCCGAAGAACGCCTCCACCGCGGCCAGCGCGACGGCCGCGTTGTGCGCCTGGTGGGCGCCGTGCAGCGGGACGTAGACCTCGGTGTACTCGCCGCCCAGGCCGCGCAGCGTCATCAGCTGCCCGCCGACGGCGACCTGCCGTGCCACGACCCCGAACTCCAGCCCTTCCCGGGCCACGGTCGCGTCGACCTCGACGGCCTTCTTCAGCAGCACCTGCGCGGCGTCCACCGGCTGCTGCGCCAGGATCACCGTCGCGTCCTGCTTGATGATCCCCGCCTTCTCCCCGGCGATCTCCGCGGTCGTCCCGCCGAGCCGGTCGGTGTGGTCCAGGTCGATGGGCGTCACGACGGCGACGTCCCCGTCGATCACGTTGGTGGCGTCCCAGGAACCGCCCATGCCGACCTCGACGACGGCCACGTCGACCGGTGCGTCGGCGAACGCCGCGTAGGCCATGCCGGTGAGCACCTCGAAGAAGGACAGCCGGTACTCCTGAGAGGAGTCGACCATCTCGACGTACGGCCGGATGTCGCGGTACGTCTCGATGAACCGTTCCGCCGTGATCGGCGCGCCGTCCAGGCTGATCCGCTCGGTGATCGACTGCACGTGCGGCGAGGTGTAGCGGCCGGTACGCAGCTCGAAGGCGTTGAGCAGGGCCTCGATCATGCGGGCGACGGAGGTCTTGCCGTTGGTGCCGGTGATGTGGATCGACGGGTACGCCCGCTGCGGCTCGCCCAGGACGTCCATGAGCGCGGCGATCCTGCTCACCGAGGGCTCCAGCTTGGTCTCCCCCCAGCGGGTGGCCAGCTCCGCCTCGACCTCGCGCAGCGCCTTGTCGACCTCCGGGTCCTCCGGCCGTCCGGGCACGTCGGCCTGAGGCGGGCCGCCCTGGGTGCGCAGGGTACGGCTGCCGGCCTCGATCACGGCGAGGTCGGGGTCACGGTCGGTCTCGGCCGCGATGATCCCGTCGAAGGAGTCGAGGGGGCCGGGCTGGTCGTTCTGGTCGTTGGTGCCGGGGATGTCGCTCACGAGGCCAGTCTACGGAGGCCGGCCGGTGGAGGTGGGCGAAGGCCCCGGGGCTGCGTCCGCAGTCCCGGGGCCTTCGCCTGCCGCGGCCTCGGGGATCACTGCGGCGGCAGCTTCTCCAGCTGGGCCTGGATGCGGGCGATGTCCTCGTCCGCCTTGGCCAGGCGGGTGCGGATCTTGTCCACCACGTGGTCGGGGGCCTTGGCCAGGAACGCCTCGTTGCCCAGCTTGGCCTCGGCCTGCTGGCGTTCCTTCTGGGCCGCGGCGAGGTCCTTCGCCAGGCGCTTGCGCTCGGCGGCCACGTCGATCGTGCCGGACAGGTCCAGGGCGACCTCCGCGCCGGCGACGGGCAAGGTGGCCGTCGCCGTGAACGCGTCGCCCTCCGGCTGCAGGCGCAGCAGCTGGCGGATGGCGGCCTCGTGCGGCGCCAGCGCCGTGCCGTCCAGGGACAGGCGGGCGGGAACCCGCTGGCCCGGCTGGAGGCCCTGGTCGGCGCGGAAGCGGCGGACCTCGGTGATGACGGTCTGGAGCGTCTCGATCTCACGCTCCGCCGCCGCGTCGCGGAAGCCGCTGTCCGCGGGCCAGCCGGCGACGACGACCGACTCGCCGCCGGTGAGGGTGGTCCACAGGGTCTCGGTGACGAACGGGACCACGGGGTGCAGCAGCCGGAGCGTGACGTCGAGGACCTCGCCCAGGACGCGCTTGCTGACCTCGGCCGCCCCGCCGCCGGCCTGGAAGACCGTCTTCGACAACTCGACGTACCAGTCGAAGACCTCGTCCCACGCGAAGTGGAACAGGGCGTCGGACAGCTTGGCGAACTGGAAGTCGTCGTAGTACGCGTCGACCTCGGCGACGACGGAGTTGAGCCGGGAGAGGATCCAGCGGTCCGTCGGCGACATCGCCGAGGCGTCCGGCAGCGGGCCCTCGACCGTGGCGCCGTTCATCAGCGCGAAGCGCGTGGCGTTCCAGATCTTGTTGGCGAAGTTGCGCGAACCCTGGACCCAGTCCTCGCCGATCGGGACGTCGACGCCGGGGTTGGCGCCGCGTGCGAGGGTGAACCGGAGGGCGTCGGAGCCGTACTTGTCCATCCAGTCCAGCGGGTTGACGGCGTTACCGAAGGACTTCGACATCTTCTTGCCGAACTGGTCGCGGACCATGCCATGCAGGGCGATGGTGTGGAACGGCGGGGTGCCGTCCATCGCGTACAGGCCGAACATCATCATCCGGGCGACCCAGAAGAAGAGGATGTCGTAGCCGGTGACGAGAACCGAGTTCGGGTAGAACTTCGCGAGCGACTCGGTCTGTTCGGGCCAGCCGAGGGTGGAGAACGGCCACAGGCCGGAGGAGAACCAGGTGTCGAGGACATCGGTGTCCTGGCGCCACCCCTCCGCCTCGGTGCCGGGCGGCTCCTCGCCGGGGCCGACGCAGACGGCCTCGCCGCCGGGGCCGTACCAGACCGGGATGCGGTGGCCCCACCACAACTGCCGTGAGATGCACCAGTCGTGGAGGTTGTCGACCCAGTCGAAGTACCTCTTCTCCATCTCCTGCGGATGGATCGTGACCTTGCCCTCGCGGACCGCGTCACCGGCCGCCTTCGCCAGCGGACCGACCTTGACCCACCACTGCATGGACAGGCGCGGTTCGATGGTGGTCTTGCAGCGCGAGCAGTGGCCGACGGAGTGGGCGTAGGGCCGCTTCTCGGCGACGATCCGGCCTTCGGCGCGCAGCGCGGCGACGATGGCGGAGCGGGCCTCCAGGCGGTCCAGGCCCTGGAAGGGGCCGTGGGCCGTGATGACCGCGTGCTCGTCCATGACCGTCAGCGACGGCAGACCGTGCCGCTGGCCGATCTCGAAGTCGTTCGGGTCGTGCGCCGGGGTGACCTTGACGGCGCCGGTGCCGAACTCGGGGTCGACGTGCGTGTCCGCGACGACCGGGATGGAGCGGTCGGTCAGCGGCAGCTTCACCAGCTTGCCGATGAGGTGCCGGTATCGCTCGTCGTCGGGGTGGACGGCGACGGCGGTGTCGCCGAGCATGGTCTCGGCGCGGGTGGTGGCGACGACGATGGACTCGTCGCCCTCGCCGTAGCGCATGGACACGAGCTCGCCGTCGTCGTCCTGGTACTCGACCTCGATGTCCGAGATCGCCGTGAGGCACCGGGGGCACCAGTTGATGATGCGCTCGGCGCGGTAGATCAGCTCGTCGTCGTAGAGCCGCTTGAAGATGGTCTGGACGGCCTGGGAGAGGCCCTCGTCCATGGTGAAGCGCTCACGGGACCACGCGACGCCGTCCCCGAGGCGGCGCATCTGCCCGGAGATCTGCCCTCCGGACTCGCCCTTCCACTGCCAGACCCGCTCGACGAACGCCTCACGGCCCAGGTCGTGCCGGGACTTGCCCTCCTTGGCCAGCTCCCGCTCGACGACGTTCTGGGTGGCGATGCCGGCGTGGTCCATGCCGGGCTGCCACAGCGTCTCGTACCCCTGCATGCGCTTGCGCCGGGTCAGGGCGTCGATGAGCGTGTGCTCGAAGGCGTGTCCCAGGTGCAGGCTGCCGGTGACGTTCGGCGGCGGGATGACGACGGTGAACGGCGGCTTGTCGCTCTTGGCGTCGGCCTCGAAGTAACCCCGCTCCACCCAGCGCTCGTACAGCGGCCCCTCTACGTCGGCCGGCGCGTACTGGGTCGGCAGTTCGGTGGTGGGCGCTGGTGGCTGCTGCTGAGCGTTATCGGTCACGGAGTCAGTTTAGAGGCGTCACGACGGTGTCCCGAAACGCGTTTGTTCTGTAACGGTGGGCCCCCCACCGCGGTGCGCGGAGGATGCCTGGGCCAGGATGTCAAAGACGCATAAGCATCTGGAGGGGAATCCAGGAATGAGCCACAACCAGCCGGGCCCGTACGGCCAGCAGCCGCAGGCGCCCCAGCCCGGCTACGGCCACCCCCAGCAGCCGCAGGCCCCCCAGCCGGGCTACGGCTACCCCCAGCCCCCCGCCCCGCAGCCCGGATACGGCCATCCCCAGCAGGCTCCACAGGGCGTCCCGCCCCAGCCGGGCCCCTACGGCCAGCAGCCGCCCCCCGGGCAGGCCCCTTACGGCGCCGTCCCGCAGCCGCCGGCTCCGGCGGGCGGCGGGAAGAAGACCGGGCTGATCATCGGCGCGGTCGCGGTGGTCGCGGCGATCGCGGTCGGCGCGTACCTCGTGATCGGCGGGGGTGGCGGCGGCTCCGACGTGGCGGACGACGGTCCGCACAAGCTGACGACGCCGGAGACGGTGCTGGGCGACTACAAGAAGTCCGAGGGCGACAGCAGCACCATGTCGGACGAGGACATGAAGGACGCCGAGAAGTGGGGTGTGCACAACCCCAGGGACGTCAGTGCCGCGTACCAGGCGGGCGACGCGGACAACCCGCTGAGCCAGCGGATGATCCAGTTCGGCGGTGTCTACGGCACGATCGACGACCCCGAGAAGACCGTCGACGCGATGTTCGCCTACATGAAGACCCAGAGCAAGGACGGCGGCAGCGACGACGACGTCACGCTGGTCGGCGAGCCGAAGACGTACAAGCCGGCGTCGCTCGACGGAGCGGTCCTCAAGTGCCAGCAGGCGAAGGTCGACAACTCCGACGGGGGCGCGGGCCAGCCCAAGGAGATCAGCATGTCGGTCTGTATCTGGGGCGACCACAGCACGCTCGGTTTCGTCATGCCGATGGAGTTCGCCTCCCTGGCGGCCGGGAGGAGCGCCGACCCGGAGGCCGACGCGGAGCTGGCGGCCAAACTGCGCAACGAGGTCCGCGTCAAGGCCTGACGCCCCCGGCGCACGCACAGGGGCCCCGGTCGGTCGACCGGGGCCCCTTACGCCGTGCGACTAGGCGGACTTCTGCTCGCCCGAGCCCCGCCCGCGCGCGTCCCGCGGGATGAGGGTCGGGTTGACGTTGGAGTGGACGACATCCGCCGTGATGACGACCCGCGCGACGTCCTTGCGCGAGGGCACCTCGTACATCACGGACATCAGGACCTCTTCCATGATGGCCCGCAGGCCACGCGCCCCGGTCTGGCGGAGGATGGCCTGGTCGGCGATGGCCTCCAGGGCCTCACGCTCGAAGTCCAGCTCCACGCCGTCGAGTTCGAAGAGCCGCTGGTACTGCTTGACCAGTGCGTTGCGGGGCTCGACGAGGATCTTCAGCAGGGCCTCGCGGTCCAGGTTGTGGACCGAGGTGATCACGGGGAGGCGGCCGATGAACTCCGGGATCATGCCGAACTTGACCAGGTCCTCCGGCATGACCTCCTCGAACATGTCCTTGGACTCGAGCTCGCGCTTGGAGCGGATCGTCGCGCCGAAGCCGATGCCCTTGGCGCCCGCCCGGGACTCGATGATCTTCTCCAGGCCGGCGAAGGCACCGCCCACGATGAACAGCACGTTCGTCGTGTCGATCTGGATGAACTCCTGGTGGGGGTGCTTGCGGCCACCCTGCGGCGGCACCGACGCCGTGGTGCCCTCCAGGATCTTCAGCAGGGCCTGCTGGACGCCCTCGCCGCTGACGTCGCGCGTGATCGACGGGTTTTCGCTCTTACGGGCGACCTTGTCGATCTCGTCGATGTAGATGATGCCGGTCTCGGCCTTCTTGACGTCGTAGTCGGCGGCCTGGATCAGCTTCAGCAGGATGTTCTCGACGTCCTCGCCGACGTACCCCGCCTCCGTCAGCGCGGTCGCGTCGGCGATCGCGAACGGCACGTTGAGCATGCGGGCCAGCGTCTGGGCGAGGAGGGTCTTGCCGGAGCCCGTGGGACCGAGCAGCAGGATGTTCGACTTCGCCAGTTCGATCGCGTCGTCCCGCCCGGCGGCGCCACCGTTCTCGCCGGCCTGGACGCGCTTGTAGTGGTTGTACACCGCGACGGAGAGGGCCTTCTTGGCCGCCTCCTGGCCCACCACGTAGCCCTCCAGGAACTCGTAGATCTCGCGGGGCTTGGGGAGCTCCTCCCAGCGCACCTCGCTGGTCTCGGCGAGCTCCTCCTCGATGATCTCGTTGCAGAGATCGATGCACTCGTCGCAGATGTACACACCGGGGCCTGCGATGAGCTTTTTGACCTGCTTCTGGCTCTTGCCGCAGAACGAGCACTTGAGCAGATCGCCGCCGTCACCGATGCGTGCCACGGTGTGCTTCCCCTTCGCCTGGGAGACGCCTGGACACGTGCGGTCCAGCGGCTCCTGGTGCTGCCTTATGTCGACGGTACCTTGCCGGGCCCCTCGTTCGGGCCCCCCTTGGCACGGTTCACTTTGTCGTGCGTCTTGCCATGCACAGTGCCACACCGGGCCAAGGGGCGGCAGACGATACAGGTCAGAAAAGACCCTGCGCGTCAGCGAACCGACTCGTTGTTCATCTTCCGGGTGGAGATGATCTGGTCGATCAGGCCGTACTGGAGCGCGTCCTCGGCCGTGAGGATCTTGTCGCGCTCGATGTCCTCGCGGATCTTCTCGATCGGCGTGGTGGAGTGCTTGGCCAGCATCTCCTCCAGCTGGGAGCGCATCCGCAGGATCTCGTTGGCGGCGATCTCCAGGTCGGAGACCTGGCCGCGGCCGGTCTCGCTGTAGGGCTGGTGGATCAGCACGCGCGCGTTCGGCAGCGCCATGCGCTTGCCGGGCGTGCCCGCGGCGAGCAGCACGGCCGCGGCGGAGGCCGCCTGGCCCATGCACACCGTCTGGATGTCCGGCTTGACGAACTGCATGGTGTCGTAGATCGCCGTGAGCGCGGTGAAGGAGCCGCCGGGGCTGTTGATGTAGACCGAGATGTCCCGGTCGGGGTCCATCGACTCCAGGCACAGCAGCTGCGCCATGACGTCGTTGGCGGAGGCGTCGTCGATCTGGACGCCGAGGAAGATCACGCGCTCCTCGAAGAGCTTCGCGTACGGGTCGTACTCGCGGATGCCCTGGGAGGTGCGCTCGACGAAGCGCGGGATCACGTAGCGGGACTCGGCCGAGGGGCCGGTGTACTCGGCGCGCGCACGGTCGTAGAGGCCGCTGCCGGGGAAGTCGTTCACGGTGTCTCCTGAGAGGGGCTGGGGCGGTGGCTGGGGCGGTGGGTCCAGGCGGGGCCGTAGAGGGCCGCTACGGGCCTCAGGAGCCCGCCCCGGTGCCGCCGCCGCCCGGCATGCCGGCGGCCGTGGCGATCACGTCGTCGATGAGGCCGTACTCCTTGGCCTCGTTGGCGTCGAACCAGCGGTCGCGGTCCGAGTCGCGGGTGACCTGCTCGACCGACTGGCCGGTGTGCAGGGCCGTCAGCTCGGCCATGCGCTTCTTGGTGTGCAGCAGCCGCTCGGCGTGGATCTTGATGTCCGAGGCCGATCCGGCCAGGCCCGCGGACGGCTGGTGGATCAGGATCTCGGCGTTGGGCAGCGCGAAGCGCTTGCCCGGCGTGCCCGCGCTGAGCAGGAACTGGCCCATGGAGGCCGCGAGGCCCATGGCGATCGTCACCACGTCGTTCTTGATGTACTGCATGGTGTCGTAGATCGCCATGCCGGCCGTGATCGATCCGCCGGGGCTGTTGATGTAGAGGTAGATGTCCTTGTCGGGGTCGGCGGCAAGGAGCAGCAGCTGTGCGGTGATCTTGTTCGCGATGTCGTCGTCGACCGGCTGGCCGAGGAAGATGATCCGCTCGTTGAGCAGCCGGTTGTAGACATGGTCGCCGAGGCCACCGCCGATGGAGGGCTCGCCGGCGGCGGAGGGCATCAGATTCGTCACGTATCCACCTGCTCGTCTTGCGACGGCGCCGGGCCGTCTCACGTTTCCCTGCGGGCTGGAGCCGTCTCGGGGACTCCACTGCCCTCGTATTCATGGACCCTAACGCGCGGGTCCCTTCGGGGAATCCCGGAGTGGGGGGTGTTCGCCGGGGGCGTAGCGCCGCGGTCGCCCTCGGTCGGCCGAGCGCCGCGGGCAGCTGGAAGCGGCGGCCGCGGGGCCCGGACGCGCAGGGGCCGGGGTACGGACGGGCGGGGCCGGGTACGGGCGGCGGGGCCGGCGAGCGCCGCGGCGGCTGACGAGGCTCCGGGACCCTCGTCCCGGAGCCCTGGGGCCGGGTAGGCGAACGGGCCCCGGGGGACGAAGTCCCCGGGGCCCGTTCGCGGCGCTCAGAAGGCGGCGGGCGTCAGCCCTCGGTCTTCTCCTCGGCGGCACCCTCGGCGGCCTCCACGGCCTCCGTGGCGGCCTCGACCTCGTCCTCGTCCTCCAGGTCGATGACCTCTCCGTTGGTGTCCTTCACCGTGGCGGCCTCGACGACCAGGGCCAGGGCCTTGCCGCGGGCGACCTCGCCGACCAGCAGCGGGACCTGGCCGCCCTCGACGACGGCCTGGGCGAACTGGTCGGGGGACATGCCGGAGGAGGCGGCACGGCGCATGAGGTGCTCGGTGAGCTCCTCCTGGTTGACGTTGAGCTTCTCGCGCTTGACGAGCTCGTCCAGGACGAACTGGGTCTTGATGCCCTTGACCGCGGCCTCGCGGGTCTCGGTCTCGAACTCCTCGGCGGTCTTGCCCTGGATCTCCAGGTACTTGTCGAGGGTCAGGCCCATCTGCTCGAGCTGGTGGTGCTCCAGGTTGTGCTGGCGGGTGTTGATCTCGTCCTCGAGGAGCTTCTCGGGGACGGGGACCTCCACCAGCTCCAGCAGCTTCTCCAGGACACGCTCCTGGGCCTGCGTGGCCTGGTCGTACTGCTTCATGTTCGCGAGGCGCTTGCGGCTGTCGGCCTTCAGCTCCTCCAGGGTGTCGAACTCGGAGGCGAGCTGCGCGAACTCGTCGTCCAGCTCGGGGAGCTCGCGCTTGGCGACCTGGCCCACCTTGACGGCGACCTCGGCCTCCTTGCCGGCACCGGTGCCGCCCTTGAGCTCGGAGGTGAAGGTGGCCTCGCCACCGGCCTCCAGGCCCTTCACGGCGTCGTCGATGCCGTCCAGCAGCTCGCCGGAGCCGATGGTGTAGGAGACGCCGGTGGCGACGCCGTCCTCCAGGACCTTGCCCTCGACCTTGGCCTCCAGGTCGACGGTGACCACGTCGCCGTCCTCGGCGGCGCGCTCGACCGGCGTGGTGGAGGCGAAGCGCTCGCGCAGCTGCTCGACCGACTTCTCGATGTCCTCGTCGGTGACCTCGACGGCGTCGACCTCGACCTCGATGGAGGAGAAGTCCTCGGGGAGCTCGAGCGCGGGGCGGATGTCGACCTCGGCGGTGAAGTTCAGCGTCTCGCCGTCCTTCAGCTCGGTGATGTCGACCTCGGGCTGGCCGAGGACGGAGAGCTCGGCCTCGCTGACCGCCTCCGTGTAGAACTTGGGAAGCGCGTCGTTGACGGCCTCCTCCAGCACGGCGCCGCGACCGAACCGCTGGTCGATGACCCGGGCGGGGATCTTGCCCTTGCGGAAGCCCTTCACCGTGACCTGCTGGTTGATCTTCTTGTACGCCGCGTCGAGGCTGTCCTTGAGCTCCTCGAAGGGCACCTCGACAGTGAGCCGAACCCGGGTCGGGTTCAGGGTCTCCACGGCGCTCTTCACGGTTCGGTCTCCTTGTGGCTGACTTCTGGGTCTCTGCCGGAGCCAGACCGGCTCCGGCGGATTTCGCCGCCCGGAGGACTTCAGAGGATGAGACACACGGGCGCGCAGCTTGCATAGTAACCGCAGCCGCCGGGCCACCCAAAAGGCGATCGTCCCCGGAGCACGGGGCGCGACCGGTCGCGGTGGCCGCCCTCCGGGGCCCTCTCCGGGCCGCCCCGAAGGATCGGGCGCGGACCGGGCGGGGGGACCCGTCGAGCAGGTGGAGCAGGTGGTCGGGGTGGCGGGATTTGAACCCACGGCCTTCCGCTCCCAAAGCGGACGCGCTACCAAGCTGCGCCACACCCCGTCTGGTGCGACACGTAGGGTACATGCCCGCAGGCCGTGGGACCTCCGCTTTCGCCGAGCAACGGCGGTCAACGCCGGCGGGGTGTGCGGCGAGGGGGGCCGACCCGCTACGATGCGTGCAGTGCCGCGGCCCTACGGCCTGCGGCGCGTGGTGTGCGGGCGTAGCTCAATGGTAGAGCCCCAGTCTTCCAAACTGGCTACGCGGGTTCGATTCCCGTCGCCCGCTCGGTATCCGGCTCGGGGCCGGGTCAGAGGACGTCTCCTCCGGCCCGGCCCCGAGTCGTTCCACGAGGTCGCGACCGGTGCGCCGCCTTCGCCGTGCAGCCGCCCGGCAGCCACCCGGCGTCCACGGCATACACGGGCCCCGCGCGGGGACACACCCCGCATGGGCGGGTGTCCTGAACCGGGCCACCCGTGGCCCAGGTGCGCTCCGGGTACCCGGAGCGCACCTGGGCCACGGCAGGCTGGCAGGGCGCGGCGGGGACGGAGCGGCGCGGCCCGGGGCTCAGAAGCTGATCGAGTTGATCGTCTCGGCTATCGAGTCGAGGAAACGATTGATCGACGGGGCCAGGCCGGTCGAGGCGAGGAAGAAGCCGAACAGGACGGCCACGATCACGGGTCCCGCCTTGATGGAGCCCGCACGCATCATCACCACCAGGATGATCGCCAACAGCAGCACGACGGACAGTGAAATGGCCACAACTGATCACACCCTCGGTCGGTCCGCTCTCCCGGCCGGGGGTGCAGCGCCGCACTCCCCCGCCAGGACCATCGTGCCACCAACCCGGCCACCTCATGCGGCGCGTGACACAACGTCGGGGTGAACTTGCCCCACCCGCCGGTCCGGTCGCGCTGCGCGGCGGTGCCCCGGACACCGCTCCTCCATCACTCCGCACAGCAATTCGACACACCGCTCGCAAGAGTAATGACAGGAGATCATTTCCACTCCCGCACATCACGTTCGGCGTGAATTCGCATGGTCGGCGAAGAGGCGCGTGATGAGCCTCCATGGGTCGCCAAGTCGTGATGAAGTCAGACATCGCAGGCGGCGGAACCGCACCGATCGCGGGCAGCCGCACCGCATGACACGGAATGACCGTGGAGGTTTTGCGACCGCCATGCGCGACGCTAGGGTGCCTCAAATGTTCCACGCCGCCCCGTCCCCTGAAACACCGCAGCAGCGTCAGAACACACCGGCACCGACCGTTTCCAGACCGCGCGACGCCTTCTTCGACAACGCCAAGTTCCTGACGATCGTCCTCGTCGCCGTGGGGCACGCCTGGGAGCCGCTCAAGGGCGACAGCCGGGCTCTGGAGGCCGCCTACCGGGTCGTGTACGCCTTCCACATGCCGGCGTTCGTCATCATCTCGGGCTATTTCTCCCGCAGTTTCGACATGCGCCCGGACCGGCTCCGGCGGCTGGTGACGTCCGTGGTGGTGCCCTATGTCCTGTTCGAGGTCGCGTACACCTACTTCCGGCGCGTCGTGGGGCACCTGCACGACCAGCCGATCAGCCTGCTCGACCCCTGGTACCTGACCTGGTTCCTGTGTGCCCTGTTCGTGTGGCGGCTGACCTCGCCGCTGTGGCGGCTGGTGCGCCTGCCGCTGCTCGTGGCGCTCGGCCTCGCCATGCTGGCGTCCGCCTCCCCCGGGATCGGCAACGACCTGGACCTGCAGCGGGTGCTGCAGTTCCTGCCGTACTTCGTCCTGGGGCTGTGCCTGCGGCCCGAGCACTTCAGGTGGGTGCGGCGGCGGGCGGTGCGCGTCCTGTCCGTCCCGGTGTTCGCCGGCTCTCTCGCCGTCGCCTGGTGGTCGGTGCCGCGCGTGGACGCCTCGTGGCTGTACCACAGCGACTCGGCGCAGGAGTTGCACGCCGCCTGGTGGGCCGGGCCCGTCATGGTCCTGGTCCTCTTCGGCTGCGCGGTGCTGCTGACCGCCTGCTTCCTGTCCTGGTCGCCGGGGCGCAGGCTGTGGTGCACGGCTCTCGGGGCGGGCACCCTGTACGGCTATCTGCTGCACGGCTTCCTGGCCAAGGGCAGCGACTACGCGGGCTGGTACGACCACGCCTGGCTGCACGGGCCCGCCGGGGAGATCCTGGTCACCGTCCTCGCCGCGACCGCCGTCACCCTGCTGTGCACGCCGCCCGTGCAGCGGGTCTTCCGGTTCGCGATGGAGCCGCGGATGGCGTGGGCCTTCCGCCGGGACGGGGCGGGACCGACCCGCGTGCGGGAGCGGTCGGGGCGGTCCCCGGCGCGCGAGCCGGAGGCTGCCCGCCTGTAGGCGTCAGTCCGCGTCCGGCGCCGGGCCGAGCAGTCCCCGCATGCGGGCGTACTTGGCGGTCAGCCGGGTCCGGGTGGCCGGATCGAGCACGGCGAGCCGGACCGGGTCGGCGTTGTGCGCCAGGTCGGCCTCCTTCACCAACAGGGCTCCCGGGGTGGCGAGGATGCGCCGCGCGTATGCCTCCGGGAGTTCCCCCGGCAGCCGGGTGAGCGCGCGCACGATGTCCTTCGTGCGCCGGGTCAGGGCCGCCCGGTCCAGCCACTGTTCGGTGAGGGCGTCGTCCTCCACGGCGTCGTGCAGCCAGGCCGCCGCGATCTGGTCGGCGTCGCCGCCCCGGGCGCGCACGCCCTCGGCGACGGCCCGCAGATGCTCGGCGTAGGGCCGTCCCGCCTTGTCGGTCCGGCCCTCGTGGGCGGCGCGGGCGACGGCCTCCACCTGGGCCGGGGAGAGGAGGGGCTCGGGGTCGGTCATGCCGTCAGTGTGGCAGCGGCGGGCGGGAGGCGCCGAGCCGACCGCGGTTCTTCACCGCGCCGCGTTCGCCGTGGGCCCCTCACGGCAGATCAGCAGCAGCGCGCGATCGTCGTTGACGTCCTTGGCCACGGCCTCGATCAGGTGCCAGGCGGCGCCGTGGAAGCCGCCGGTGACATAGCGGTCGGCCTCGCCGGTGAGTCGGTCGATGCCCTCGACGATGTCCCGGTCGGAGGTCTCGACGAGGCCGTCGGTGAACAGCATCAGGACGTCGCCGGGGCGCAGGGAGCCCTTGACCGGGTCGAACTGGGCGCCGTCGTACACGCCCAGCAGCGGTCCTTCCGCCGCCTTCTCCTCCCAGCGGCCGCTGCCTGCGCTGAGCTGGAGACCGGGCGGATGGCCCGCGGAGTACAACTCGTAGTCACCCGAGTCGAGGTCCAGCACGAGGTGGATGGAGGTGGCGAAGCCCTCCTCCCACTCCTGGCGGAGCAGGTAGCCGTTGGCGGCGGGCAGGAAGGCGTGCGGGGGCAGGCTGCCCAGGAGGCCGCCGAAGGCGCCGGAGAGCAGCAGGGCGCGGGAGCCCGCGTCCATGCCCTTGCCCGACACGTCGGTGAGGACCACTTCGAGGGTGCGGCCGCCGTTGGTGCGCGCGGCGACCACGAAGTCGCCGGAGAAGGACTGGCCACCGGCCGGGCGCAGCGCCATCTCGTGGTGCCAGCCGCGGGGAAGCCGGGGCAGCTTGCTCTGCACGCGGATGCGTTCGCGCAGGTCGAACAGCATGGTGCCGCCCCGTCTCCAGGGCACGCCGACCCGGCTGCGGAACTGGGCGATGAGCAGGCCGACGAATCCGCAGGCGGCGACCACCAGTACGACACCGGGCGTGACCCGGGACGAGCCCTGGGTGTACGGACCGAGCCGCACCGACTCCACGATCAGCGCGGTGGCCGCCGCCGCGTACAGACCGAGCAGGCTGGCCGGGCGCAGCAGCAGACCGCCCGCGACGATCGGCAGCACCAGCGCGGCCGGGGAGCACCACACCGGGTCGGCCAGGGTCAGGCTCGCGATCAGGGGGATGGTGAGGAAGAGCCCGGCGAGGGCGATCCAGTCCGAGCCGTCGCCGCGGAAGTAGTCGACGGCGGCCCGGCGCACGCCGACGCGGGCCCGGTGCCACTGCATCTTCCACCGGGCCGTGAACGTCTCGCCGGCTGCGCGCCGCCCTCGTCCTGCTGCCATTAGTTCGGGACCCTATCGATCCGACCGGCTGCTTGGCACGGGAGGTCCCACTTGTCCCCCGTCCGGGGTTCGCCTCCCCGGCGAACCGCCCCCCTGGCCGCCGCACCGCGGTGCGGGGGAAATTCGCTGGATCGCCCGTACCGGCGCTGGTAGGCATGGCGCATGGCGACCGACTGGACCACGGGCCCGGGGACTGACCTGCGGGTGTTGCGGAACGAAGACTGGGACCCGTGGTACGACAACCTGCTGCGCGCCTTCGGCGGAGTGGTGGAGACGGCCGAGGAGCGCGCGCTGTGGCGGGCGCTCTCCGAGCCCGACCGGTTCATCGGGGCCTGGGACGGGGGCGTCGTCGTGGGGACGGCGGGGGCGTTCTCCTTCCGGATGACGGTCCCGGGCGGGGCCGTGGTGCCGACGGCGGGCATCACGGCGGTGAGTGTGGCCGCGACGCACCGGCGGCGCGGGGTACTGACGTCGATGATGCGACGGCAGCTGGACGACATCCGCGGGTGGGGGGAGCCGCTGGCGGTGCTGACCGCCTCGGAGCCCGCGATCTACGGCCGGTTCGGGTACGCCGCCGCGACGTACGAGGTCAGCGCCGAGATCGACACCGCACGGGTGTCGCTGTCGGTGCCGGCCGGCACCGGCGACGTGCGGCTGCGGTACGCGGAGCCCGCCGGCGTCCTCGACGCGTGCGAGGCGGTGTACGCCCGTACGGTGGCCCGCCGGCCCGGGATGCTGGCCCGGCACCGGTCCGGCTGGGAGCGGCTCGGCCTGCTGGACGCGGAGGGCGGACGGGACGGGGCTTCCGCGTTGCAGTGCGTGGTCGCCGAGCGGGACGGAGCGGTCGTCGGGTACGCCCGGTTCCGGACCCGACCGGGGTGGGGCGTCAGCGGGCACGACGGCACGGTGGTGCTGACGGAGCTGGCCGGGCTCGACCCGGCGGCGGAGGCGGCGCTGTGGCGGTTCCTGTTCGGCATCGACCTGATGACGACGCTGCAGGTACGGGGACGGCCGGTGGACGAGGCCTGGCAGTACCGGGTGTCGGACATCCGGCGGTGCCTCCCGCGGCTGCGCGACGCGCTGCACCTGCGGCTGGTGGATGTCGGGACGGCGCTGGCTGCGCGCGCGTACCAGGCGCCGGTGGATGTGGTGGTGGACGTCGAGGACGCGTTCTGCCCCTGGAACGAGGGGCGTTGGCGGTTGTCCGGCGATCCGAAGGGCGCGTCCTGCGAGCGGACCCGGGACACCCCGGATCTCTCCTTGTCCGTACGGGAGTTGGGCGCGGCGTATCTCGGCGGCGTCTCACTGGCGTCGCTCGCGGCGGCCGGACGGGTACAGGAGTTGCGGCAGGGCGCGCTGGCGGAGGCGGCCGTGGGGTTCGGGTCGGCGTCGGCCCCGTGGCTGCCGCACGGTTTCTGACGTTGCGCCGGGTGACGTCCGCCCGGGGAGGTGCCGTGCCCGCCCGGGGAGGCGCGACGTCCACCGGTCGGTGCCCCGTGCGCGGAGGTGGGCGGGATTCCGCCGGTCCCGCGGGGTGTCAGCCGGACTGGCAGGTGGGGCACCAGAAGAGGTTGCGGGCGGCGAGGCCGGCGGTGCGGATCTCGCCACCGCAGACGTGGCAGGGGCGGTCGGCCCGGCGGTAGACGTACACCTCGCCGCCGTGGTCGTCGACGCGGGGCGGGCGGCCCATCGCCTCCGGGGTGTGTTCCGGCCGGACGGTGTCGATACGGCCCAGCCGCACGCCCTCGCGCATCAGGGCGGCCAGGTCGGCCCAGATCGCCTCCCACTCGGCGGGGGTGAGGGACCGGCCGGCCCGGTAGGGGTCGATGCGGTGCCGGAAGAGCACTTCGGCGCGGTAGACGTTGCCGACTCCGGCGACGACCTTCTGGTCCATCAGCAGGGCGGCGACGGTCGTACGGCTGCGGGAGATCCTGCGGTACGCGGCGGCCGGATCGGCGTCCTCGCGCAGCGGGTCCGGGCCGAGGCGGTCGTGGATCGCCTGCTTCTCGGCCCCGGTGATCAGGGCGCAGGTGGTGGGCCCACGCAGATCGGCGTACGCCGTCCGGCTCGCCAGGCGGAGGCGGACGGTGTCGGCGGGTGGCGGTGCCGGGGCGTCGCCGAAGGCGACCTTCCCGAACAGGCCGAGGTGGACGTGGACCCAGTCGGCCCCGCGAAAGCGCAGGAAGAGGTGCTTGCCGTGCGCCTCGGTGGCGGTGAGCGGCGCGCCGTCGAGCAGGTCGGCGGCGTCGGAGAACTTGCCCTGGGGGCTGGTCACCCGCGGGGCCGTGCCGGAGAAGCGGCCGGCGTAGTCGTGCGCCAGCCGGTGGATCGTGTGCCCCTCTGGCACGGCTGCTGTTCCTTCCCGCCCCGGCGGGGCGCTGTCAGTCCTGCTGCGGGTGGTGCGCCGGGATCGGGGGCAGCTCGCCCGTGGTCTCGTACGCGGACAGCATGTCGATGCGGCGCACGTGGCGCTCGTCACCGGAGAAGGGCGTGTTGAGGAAGACCTCGACGAACTTGGTCGCCTCCTCGGTGGTGTGCATGCGTGCGCCCACGGCGACGACGTTGGCGTTGTTGTGCTGGCGGCCGAGCGACGCCGTCTCCTCGCTCCAGGCGAGCGCGGCCCGTACGCCCTTGACCTTGTTCGCGGCGATCTGCTCGCCGTTGCCGGAGCCGCCGATCACGACGCCGAGGGCGTCGGGGTCCGCGGCGGCCCGCTCGGCGGCGCGGAGGCAGAACGGCGGGTAGTCGTCCTGGGCGTCGTAGATGTGGGGGCCGCAGTCCACGGGGTCGTGGCCGGCGGCCTTGAGCCACTCGACGAGGTGGTTCTTGAGTTCGAAGCCGGCATGGTCCGAGCCGAGATACACGCGCATGGGATGAGTGTGACATGCGGCGCGCGCGGCGGCAGCGTCGGGTTCTGGGCTCCGAATACCCAAGTTGCACCAAAGAAGCTCAGGAAAACCTCAAGTGACGATCAGGATTCGAAGGTTTCCGAATAGCGTTACCTCAGATTCACCGGTCCTCGCTCGTACATCGCTCGTACGGCACACCGATCAAGCGGCGCAAAGGAATTCCGTCCCATGACCTCGCAGCCGACCCTGACCGAGGCCCACGGTGGCCACCAAGACCCCGGAGACCCCGGCACCGGCTCCGGCTCCGGCTCCGGCTCCGGCTCCGGCTCCGGCCTCCAGGCAGGGCTCAAGAACCGTCACCTCTCGATGATCGCCATCGGGGGTGTGATCGGCGCCGGCCTCTTCGTCGGCTCCAGCTCCGGTATCGCCACCGCCGGCCCCGGCATCCTCCTCTCCTACGCCCTCGTCGGCACGCTCGTGGTGCTGGTGATGCGGATGCTGGGCGAGATGTCCGCGGCCAATCCGACCTCCGGGTCCTTCTCCGCACACGCCGACCGCGCACTCGGGCCCTGGGCCGGGTTCTCCATCGGTTGGCTCTACTGGTTCTTCTGGGTCGTCGTGCTCGCCGTCGAGGCGACCGCCGGCGCCAAGATCCTGGAAGGATGGGTCCCGGCCGTCCCGCAGTGGGGCTGGGCCCTGATCGTGATGCTGGTGCTCACCGCCACCAACCTCGTCTCCGTCGGCTCCTACGGCGAGTTCGAGTTCTGGTTCGCCGGCATCAAGGTCGTCGCGATCGGCGCGTTCATCGTCGTCGGCGGCCTGGCCGTGTTCGGCGTGCTGCCCGGCGTCGACAGCGACAAGGCGGGCCTGTCCAACCTGACCGCCCACGGCGGCTTCCTGCCCAACGGGCCCGGTGCCATCCTGACGGGTGTCCTGCTCGTGGTCTTCTCCTTCATGGGCAGCGAGATCGCGACCCTCGCGGCCGGCGAGTCGGAGGACCCGCAGCGGGCCGTCACCAAGTCGACCAACAGCATCATCTGGCGTATCGGCGTGTTCTACCTGGGGTCGATCCTCGTCGTCGTGTCACTGCTGCCGTGGAACGACAAGGCGATCAAGGACGAGGGCTCCTACGTCGCCGCCCTCGACTCCCTCGGCATCCCGCACGCCGGTCAGATCATGAACTTCATCGTGCTGACGTCGGTGCTGTCCTGCCTCAACTCCGGGCTCTACACGGCTTCCCGGATGGCCTTCTCGCTCGGCGAGCGGGGCGACGCCCCGAGGGCCTTCGCCAGGACCACCGGCCGCGGTGTACCCCGGACGGCCATCCTGGTCTCGGTCGTCTTCGGCTTCGCCGCCGTGTTCTTCAACTACAAGTTCCCCGACACCGTGTTCCTCTTCCTCGTCAACTCCTCCGGTGCCGTCGCCCTCTTCGTCTGGCTCGTGATCTGCTTCTCGCAGCTGCGGATGCGGAAGATCATCCAGCGGGAGGCGCCGGAGAAGCTCGTCGTGCGGATGTGGCTCTACCCGTACCTCACCTGGGCCGCCGCCGGTCTCATCGTGTTCGTCCTCGGCTACATGCTCACGGACACCGAGCACGACGGCCGGGAGACGGTGCTCCTGTCCCTCCTCGTGGCGGCGATCGTCCTCGTCGTCGCGGTGGTCAGGGCACGGTTGGCCACGTCCCGGTCCCGCGAGGAGGTCCCGGCCGCCTGACGCGCCGGGCCTCCCGGAGCACCCGACGGCCGGGGAAGGGGGGAAGTGTCCCGCGTCGCAGGGCGCTTCCTCCCTTTCTTCTCCCTCTTCCCCGCCCTCTTCCTCTCCTTCTGCCTCACCTTCCTCGCCCTTGCCCGCCCCTCCTACAGGACCGTGAAGCTCTCCTTCACCCGCTCGTAGACCGCCAGCGCCCGGTCCTCGGCGCCCGGCTGGTACCAGGTGTTCACCTGGAAGGACTTGCCGCCCGCTTCGAAGCCCAGCAGGTGGGCGTGCCAGGGAGTGCCGTCCAGGGTGAAGGTGTACTCCCACACCACGGCCGGGTGGCCGCGGTACGTCGTCTCCTCCAGGCGGATCTTCCGGTAGTCGCGGCCCTGGTGGGCGTTCTGCTCCGACCTCTGCCACGTCTCCATCAGGTCGCCCCGGACCAGGGACGACTTGGCCGCCAGTTCCTGGGTGCCGTCCGGGGAGGTGTAGTGCACCTCGGAGCCCGTCTTCACGTCCCGCCGCCATCCCCCCGGCGTCGCCCACGCGTACCCGCCGGCCTCCTCATGGGCGCCCGGGGGCAGGCTCGGCGGCCTGAAGGTGCCCGCCACGGTGGGCGCCGAGCCATCCGGTGCCGACGACGGTGACGCCGAGGGGAACTCGCTGGAGGGGGCGACGGACGTGGCCGCCGAGGCGGTGGCGCCCGCCCGGCCCTGTGGCCCACCCGCCCCCGGCAGCACGATCGCCGCGACCGCCCCGGCGGCGACCACACCCACCGCTGCGACCAGGGCCGCACGACGCCCCCCGCGACCGGGGGTGGCGGGGACCGCGGGGCCGGGTGGCTCGCCCGGCGGAAGGGAGGCCGGGTGAGTGGGGACCCGGCGGCGTTCGCCCCCGGCGGAGGCGCGGGTGAGCGAGACACCGGGACCCGGGCCGGGACGGCGGCGGGGACCGGTGGGTGCGAAGTGGTGCCCCGGCCCGATGGGGGAGCCCACCTCCGCGCTGCTCTCGCCCGGGGCTTGGGCGGGCGGGGCGGAGGAGGAGGGCACAGGGGTGGAGGGGCCCGGGGTCCGGGAGGCGGACGCGGGGGTGGGAGCGGTGGAAGGGGAAGCGGGTGGGAAGGAGGGGGAGGAGGGGACGTCGGTGGCCGGGGCCGGTGGGGCGGCCGGTACTGCGGCGGCGGTGCTCCCGGACGCCGGTTCCGCGAGCGGGTGCGGCGAACCCTCCGTTGCGGGGCGGGCCTGCGATGCCGGGGCCGCGCCCGCCGGTGCCGGATGGCCGGTCCGGATGCCGAGTTGCCCGGGTACCGCGTCCTGCACCGGCTCGGGGCCGGGCCGCGGGTCCGGCCTGGAGTGCGGCCGCCGTGGATCGGGCGGCGCGGGGGCGCCGGAGTCGTCCGCGGGGACGGGCGCGGGGACGGGTACGGCCTCCTCACCCGGCCGGGACCGCTCGGGGGGCGAGGCCGTCTCGGCCGGGGCCGGCACCGGACCGGACTCATCCGCGGGCACGGTGAACGCCGTCGGCCCTGTGGCACCCGCGTCGGCACCCGTGCCCCCGGTGGCTCCCCTGCCCGTGTCCCTCGCGGGGCCGGCGGCCTCCCCGGCTCCTGGCACCGCCGGGGCGCCCTGGTCTCCTGCCGCCCCCTCAGCCCCCGTGTTCGCCCCGGACCGCACACCCAGCGAGCCGCTCGGGCCGCTCCGGGCACTGCGCGCGCCCCGGCCGCCCGGTTCGTCCGGGGCCCCGAGGGACCCCGCCGCCCCCGTCGCCCCGTCGTTCTCCCGCCCCTCGCCGGGCCCCGGCCGCTCCCCCGCCGCCCCGCCCGGGGCCACTGTCGGCAGCCGCGGGGGCAGCTGGGGGAAGGCGACCAGGTGCAGGCTCGACTCCAGGCGGGTCAGGTCGGGGCGGGCCGTCGGCTCCTTCTGCAGGAGGGCGGTCAGGATGCCCGCCAGCGGTCCCGCCTCCGCGGGGATCTCCGGCTCCTCGTGGAGCACGGCGTGGAGCGTGGCGAGGGTGGTCTCGCGGGAGAAGGGAGACCGGCCCGCCAGGGCCGCGCACAAGGTGGCGCCGAGGGACCACACGTCGGACGGCGGCCCCTGGACGCGGCCGGTGACGCGCTCGGGGGCCATGTAGTCGGGCGAACCGACCAGCATCCCGACCATGGTGAGCGCCTTGGCGTCCTGGATCGCGGCGATGCCGAAGTCCGTGAGGACCACCCGGTCCGCGTCGGCGCCGACCAGGACGTTGCCGGGCTTGATGTCGCGGTGGAGCACCCCCCGCGCGTGGACCTGGCGGAGCGCCGCGACAAGGCCGAGACCGATACGGGCGGTGGCGCGCGGGCCGAGCGCGCCCTCCTCCGCCGTGATCTGCTCCAGGGAGCGTCCGGTGACCAACTCCATGACGATCCACAGACGTTCGTCCTCGTCGACGACGTCGTAGACGCGGACGACGTTGGGGTGGTCGATGCGGGCGGTGGCCCTGGCCTCGCGCAGGGTGCGCTCACGCCGGGTCCGGGTGTCCTCGGTGTCGAGGCCGCCGATGCGCATCTCCTTCACGGCGACCAGGCGGTCGAGCACCTCGTCGACCGCCCGCCACACCCGCCCCATTCCGCCCTGCCCGATGCTCTCGACCAGCCGATAACGCCCGGCCACCTGCAACCCGGGTACACCGCCCCGGCTCGCCTCTCCGCCACCACCCACCTTTCCCAGGTTTCCCGCGTCACCTGGATTTCCCGCGTTTCCCGCCAATGCGCCGCACCCCCTCGACGACCACCCCTGTTGAAACACAATGGCCACAGTTCGCGTCGTACCAGCATAGTGCGGAGAAATCTTGTGGTACCTCTTCAAGTACTGCGAATTCAGGCGCAGTCCAGGGGGGCGAACATGAGTTCTCGTCACACCGCGGCGATCACGGGATCGCTGGCCATGGCATCTTTTTCCGCGATGGTGATCCTCACTTTCACCGCGCACGCCGATGACCAGCAACCGGGCAGCAGCAAGGGAGGAAAAGTCGTCGACAGGGCACCGGAGGGGGTGGAAATCACCACACTGCTCCCCGAGAGGATCTCGGTCGACAACAGCTCACACAAAACGGCGATCAATGCCACCGTGAAGAACGAGGGAACCAGGGACAGCGGCGACATCCGACTTCTGGTGGTCGGTTTCGAGGGCCTCGAAGTCCATTCCGTCAAGGGCTGCTCGGTCATCGCCGAAAAGGATCTGCCGAAGGGGTCGAACAGCGGTTTCAGCTGCCCGGTCGGGAGTCTCGCGGCCGGCGCGTCGAAGTCGTACGAAGTCGATGCGGCGTACGACCTGAGCAAGGCCGGGAAAATCTGCCTGCCCGTGCAGTCGGGCGACGGGAAGAAGACCTTCTGGCAGCAGGGCCCGGTGCCGTTCGGCACGACGAACCCGTCTCCGAACGCACCCGCGACCCCGCTGCTCCTCGGCACCGACAACAAGCCCGTCGCCCCGGACGGCGACAGCCTGCCCAAGACGGGCGTGGGCAGCGAGGTGCTGCCGCTCGGTGCGGCCGGGGCCGGCCTGGTGGCCGCCGGGGCGGCGGGGCTGTGGTGGACGCAGCGGCGCAGGCCCCGACGGGGGTGATCGCCCACCGCACCGGGCGCGCGACGGGTCCGTGCGGAGCGGAGAAGGCCGAAGGGGCCCGCCGCTTCGTCCCGGGACGAGGCGGCGGGCCCCTTCGGCGTCGGCCGGAGCCTCGGTCACTTCCTGTCGACGAGCTTCCAGGCCGTGGGCAGCACGCCCATCGCCAGGGCGGCCTTCAGGGCGTCGCCCAGCAGGAACGGCGTGAGGCCGGCGGCGATCGCCGCGGTGGCCGACATGTCGTTGGCGAGGGCGAGGTACGGGACGCCGACGGCGTAGATGATCGCCTCGCCGAGCACCATGGCGGCCGCCGTGCGCCAGACGGTCCGGTCGGCCCCGCGTCGGGCCAGCGCGCCCACGACCGTGGAGGCCAGCAGCATGCCGAGGACGTATCCGAAGGACGGGGCCGCGGCACCGGAGACGCCGCCCGCGAACCAGGGCACACCCGCGACGCCGGCCAGCGCGTACAGGGCGAGGGAGAGGAAGCCGCGGCCGGCGCCCAGGGCGGTGCCCACGAGCAGCGCGGCGAAGGTCTGGCCGGTCACCGGGACCGGGGAGCCGTGGACCGGCAGGGCGATCTGGGCCGCGAGACCGGTGAGGGCGGCACCACCCAGCACGAGCGCGGCGTCGCGGACGCGGGAGGCCGGGATCAGGTCGGCGAGGACCTGGCCGACGGGGGTCCCGCCGGATCGCGCGGAGCCGAGGTCGGGGGAAAGGGCGGGGGAGGCGGCACCGGTGCTCATGGGGACTCCGCGGTGGATCGGGACGGTCGGGGACATCGCGACGCTATCCCAGCGCCCGCGGCATGATCGCCGTCAGCCACCGACAAAGGGATCCGCCGGGCCTTGGTCGACTTCCGACAACCGTTGCGGGTGACACCCGGTACGGCGTGACACCGGTCACTGAGGTCGGGTGGCCGGCTGCACCCAAGGGGCCGATGGACGCACTGTAGAGTTCCACCAAAGCATGTTGCGCATGCGACTCATTACTCTGCGTGCGCGCGGCGTCCGCATGGTGGTCACGGCCTCCGGGTGCCGGTGGGGCCCGCCCAGACTGTGGGCGTTTTGCCCCTCTGATCTTCGGGACGAGCCGCGCCCATGCACAGCACCACGGTAGAGACGCCTCCGCAGGAGGAGAGCGCCTCGCTCAGTCACGGCCTCAAGCAGCGCCACCTGTCGATGATCGCCCTCGGCGGCGTGATCGGCGCCGGCCTGTTCGTCGGATCCGGCGCGGGAATCGCAGCCGCCGGTCCGTCGATCGTCGTCGCCTACGCCCTCTCCGGCCTCCTGGTGATGCTGGTGATGCGGATGCTGGGCGAGATGTCGGCGGCGTATCCGTCGTCGGGATCCTTCTCCGCGCATGCCGAGCGGGCGATCGGCCCGTGGGCGGGCTTCACCGCAGGCTGGTCGTTCTGGGTGCTGCTGTGCACGGCGGTAGGACTGGAGGGGATCGGTGCCGCGAAGATCGCCACCGGGTGGCTGCCGGGCACGCCGGAGTGGGCGTGGGTGGCACTGTTCATGGTCGTCTTCTGCGGTGCGAACCTGGCCGCGGTGAAGAACTTCGGCGAGTTCGAGTTCTGGTTCGCCGCCCTGAAGGTCGGCGCGATCACTCTGTTCCTGGTGCTCGGTGTGCTGGCGATCGCGGGCGTCCTGCCCGGTAGGGACTCCCCCGGCACCGCACATCTGACGCACTTCCTGCCGAACGGCGGCGAGGGGCTGGTGGTCGGCCTGCTCGCCTCCGTCTTCGCCTACGGCGGCCTGGAGACCGTCACCATCGCGGCGGCCGAGTCACCGGACCCGGTCCGGGGCGTGGCGAGCGCGGTCAGGACGGCGATGTGGCGCATCGCGGTGTTCTACGTCGGGTCGATGGCGATCATCGTCGCCCTGGTCCCGTGGGACTCCCGGGCCGTGGTGGAGAAGGGTCCGTACGTCGCCGCGCTGGACGAGCTGGGCATTCCCGGCGCAGGTGAGCTGATGAACGTCGTGGTGCTGGTGGCACTGCTGAGCGCGATGAACGCCAACATCTACGGCTCCTCGCGCATCGCGTACTCGCTGGTGGAGCGCGGGCAGGGCCCGAAGGCGCTGGCACGGGTGTCCGGCGGGGTGCCCCGCTTCGCGGTGCTGACCTCGTCGGCGGTGGGTTTCGGCTGCGTGCTGCTGAGCTACTGGCGGCCCGACGACGTCTTCTCGTGGCTGCTGAACATGATCGGCGCGGTGATCCTGGTCGTGTGGGCCTTCATCGCGGTCGCGCAGCTGCGGCTGCGTCGGCGGCTGGAGCGCGGGGCGGGCGGGAAGCCGGTGGTGCGGATGTGGGGCTATCCGTGGCTGACGTGGATCGCGCTGGGCGGCATCGCGGCGGTGTTCGTGCTGATGGCCCGCGAGCCGGGCACGCGGGTGCAGTTGTACTCGACCGGCGCGATGACACTGACCCTCGCCGCCGTCGGCTTCGTCCGCCAGAGGGCGCGCCGCTGAGGCAGTCCGGCGCGCATGGCCCCCGTGTGATCCACCCGGGGGCTTTTTGCTGCTAGGTTGTTGTTGCAACTTATTTGCAATAAGAGTCCCGGTGTCTCGACGGGACTCGGAGGGGATCCGCATGCCCGTCTACACGCTGCCTGAACTGCCGTACGACTACTCCGCGCTCGCCCCGGTGATCAGCCCCGAGATCATCGAACTGCACCACGACAAGCACCACGCGGCCTACGTGAAGGGCGCCAACGACACCCTGGAGCGGCTGGCCGAGGCGCGGGACGAGGAGCGGTGGGCGTCGCTGGGCGGGCTGGAGAAGAACCTGGCCTTCCACCTCTCCGGGCACATCCTGCACTCGATCTACTGGCAGAACATGACCGGCCCGAAGGACGGCGGCGGGGAGCCGCTGGCCGCCGACGGGGTGGGCGAGCTGGCGGAGGCGATCAGGGAGTCCTTCGGCTCCTTCGGCGCCTTCAGGGCCCAGCTGTCGAAGGCCGCCGCGACCACCCAGGGCTCGGGCTGGGGAGTCCTCGCCCACGAGCCGCTGAGCGGGCGGCTGATCGTCGAGCAGGTCTACGACCACCAGGGCAACGTCGGTCAGGGCGCCACGCCGCTCCTCGTCTTCGACGCCTGGGAGCACGCCTTCTACCTCCAGTACCGCAACCAGAAGGTGGACTTCATCGAGGCGATGTGGCAGGTCGTCGACTGGCAGGACGTCGCCCGCCGTCTCACGGCGGCGAGGGCGCGCACGGATGTCCTGCTGCTGGCGCCCTGACCGGCACCCGAACGCCCTGCCCCGTGATCGTCTTCTCACCCTTCGCGTGGCAGGCGGACAGAAGGAAGCCCCCGTGAGGACGTGACTCACGGGGGCTTCCCGGTCCGTGCGGCCACGGCCCGCTCCGGACCCCTACAGGTTGCTGAAGTCGGGGCCCTCGGTACGGGTGCGCTTGATCTCGTAGAAGCCGGGGACCGAGGCGACCGCGAGGGCACCGTCCCACAGGCGGGCGGCCTCCTCGCCCCGAGGGGCGGGTGTGACGACCGGACCGAAGAAGGCGATCTGCTCGCCGTCCGGGCCGGGCACCGCGATGACGGGGGTGCCGACGTCCTGGCCGACCTTGTCGATGCCCTCCTTGTGGGAGGCGCGCAGCTGCGGCTCGTACGGCGTGGAGTCCCAGTGGTCGAGAAGCGAGTCGGGCAGGCCCGCATCCTTCAGCGCGGCGGCGACCGCGTCCTTCTCCGGGCCCATGCCCTGGTTGTGGATGCGCGCGCCGAGCGCGGCGTAGAGGTCGCCGAGCACCTCGGGGCCGTGCTCCTCCTGCGCGGCGATGACGACGCGGACCGGGCCCCAGGCCTTGGCGGCAAGCATCTCCCGGTAGGACTCGGGCAGCTCGTCCAGCTTGTCCTCGTTGAGGACGGCGAGGCTCATCACATGCCAGCGGACCTCGATGTCGCGCACCTTCTCCACCTCCAGCACCCAACGCGACGTCATCCACGCCCACGGGCACAGGGGGTCGAACCAGAAGTCGACGGGGGTCTTGTCCGACATGCGCGCTCCTCGGCGGAAAAGGGTCGATGGTTCAGCGTTCAACGCTCTGGAGAACGCCCTGCCCTGCCCGCCCATTCCCCTCACCCAACCTGCCCGCTCACGCCCGCCGCCCTGCCCGCTCCCGCCCGCCGCCCTGCCCGCTCCCGCCCGCCGCCCTGCTTCCTTCTCCACCTCCCCTCCGCCTCTTTCTCCACGCCCTCCTGTCCCTCCGCCCCTCCCGGGCCGCCCTGCTCCGGCGCCGGTACCTGCTGTGCCGCGTCAGGGGCTCATGGCAGGATCGGTCCTGTTCATCATCCGAGACGTCCTGAGGGAGAACCGCCCGTGCCCGGTGAGAACCTGTCCCGTGACGAGGCCCGGGAGCGGGCCGCACTGCTGTCCGTCGACGGGTACGAGGTGTCCCTCGACCTGCGCTCCGCCCTCGGCGAGCAGGAGGGCGACGGGCCGCGCACGTTCCGCTCGGTGTCCGTCGTCCGCTTCCGCTGCAACGAGCCCGGCGCGAGCAGCTTCGCCGACCTGGTCGCGCCGCAGGTCACCGCCGTCTCGCTCAACGGCAAGGACCTCGACCCGAGCGAGGTCTTCGACGGCTCCCGCATCCTGCTGGAGGACCTGGCGGCCGAGAACGAACTGGTCGTCGACGCCCAGTGCGCGTACTCCCGCACCGGCGAAGGCCTGCACCGCTTCGTCGACCCGGAGGACGGCGAGGTCTACCTCTACACGCAGTACGAGCCGGCCGACTCCCGCCGCGTCTTCGCCAACTTCGAGCAGCCCGACCTCAAGGCCCCCTTCCGCTTCGAGGCGCGGGCGCCGGAGGGCTGGACGGTGTGGAGCAACGGGGCGGGCCGGATCGCGGACGGTGTCTGGCGGTTCGCGGAGACGAAGCCGATCTCGACGTACATCACGTGCGTGGTGGCGGGCCCGTACCACTACGTGACGGACTCCTACGAGCGCGTGCTGGCCGACGGCACCCGCCTGGAGATCCCCCTCGGCGCCATGTGCCGCAAGGGTCTGGCCCCCTACTTCGACGCCGACGACGTCTTCCTCGTCACCAAGCAGGGCCTGGACTTCTTCCACGACCACTTCGACTACCCGTACCCGTTCGGGAAGTACGACCAGGCGTTCGTGCCCGAGTACAACCTGGGCGCGATGGAGAACCCGGGTCTGGTGACCTTCCGCGAGGAGTACATCTTCCGCGGCAAGGTGACGCAGGCGTCCTACGAGGCGCGGGCCAACGTCATCCTGCACGAGATGGCGCACATGTGGTTCGGCGACCTGGTCACCATGGAGTGGTGGGACGACCTGTGGCTGAAGGAGTCCTTCGCCGACTTCATGGGCTCCTTCTCGCTGGTCGGCGCCACCCGCTTCACCGACGGCTGGATCACGTTCGCCAACCGCCGCAAGGCCTGGGCCTACCGGGCCGACCAGCTGCCCTCCACACACCCGGTCACGGCCGACATCCGCGACCTGCAGGACGCCAAGCTGAACTTCGACGGCATCACCTACGCCAAGGGCGCCTCCGTGCTGAAGCAGCTGGTGGCCTATGTCGGCCAGGACGCGTTCCTGGAGGGCGCCCGCCGTTACTTCAAGCGGCACGCCTACGGCAACACCCGCCTCGGCGACCTGCTGTCGGTGCTGGAGGAGACCGGCGGACGGGACATGGCCGCGTGGGCGCGCTCCTGGCTGCAGACCGCCGGCGTCAACTCGCTGACCCCGCAGGTGCTGCTGGACGCCGAGGGCAGGGTGGCGGAGCTGGCGGTCGTCCAGGAGGCCCCCGAGCCCCACCCCGAGCTGCGTCCGCACCGGGTGGCGGTGGGCCTGTACCGGCGTACCACCGGCGGGACGCTGGAGCGCTACGCCCGTGCGGAGACGGACGTCGAGGGCGCGCGGACGGTGGTGGCGGAGCTGGCCGGGGCCGAGGCTCCGGACCTGGTGCTGGTCAACGACGACGACCTGACGTACTGCAAGGTCCGCTTCGACGAGACGTCGCTGGCGACCCTGCGCGCCCACCTGGGCGACATCACCGACCCGCTGGCCCGCGCCCTGTGCTGGTCGGCGCTGTGGAACCTGACCCGGGACGCACTGCTGCCGGCGCGTGACTTCGTCGACCTGGTGCTGCGGTTCGCGGGCCGCGAGTCCGACATCGGCGTACTGCAGATGCTGCACGCCTGGGCGGACTCGGCGCTCGTCCACTACGCGGCCCCGGCCTGGCGCAGGACGGGCGGGCAGCTGCTGGCCGAGGGCGCGCTGCGGGAGCTGCGGCAGGCCGCTCCGGGCAGCGAGCACCAGCTGGCCTGGGCGCGCTTCTTCGCCACGACGGCGTCCGACCGGGCCGACCTGGCGCTGCTGCGGGCCCTGCTGGACGACACCGAGAAGATCGACGGGCTGGAGGTCGACCAGGAGCTGCGGTGGGCGTTCCTGGAGCCGCTGGCGGCGCACGGAGTGGCCGACGAGCAGGTGCTGGCGGCGGAACTGGCCCGCGACGACACCGCCTCCGGCAAGCGCCACCAGGTCAGGTGCCTGGCCGCCCGCCCCTCGGCTGCGGTCAAGGCGCAGGCCTGGGCGCAGGTCGTGGAGTCCGACGCGCTGTCCAACGCGCTCACCGAGGCGACGATCGCCGGCTTCACCCAGCCGTCACAGCGGGAACTGATCGCCCCGTACGCCGAGAGGTACTTCACGGCGATCGAGCGGGTGTGGGCGGAGCGGTCGATCCAGATCGGCATGGACGTGGTGCGCGGGCTCTTCCCCGCGCTCCAGGACTCCCCCGAGACCCTGGCCGCGGCGGACGCCTGGCTCGCGGCGCACGAACAGGCCGCCCCGGCCCTGCGCCGCCTGGTGCTGGAGGCCCGCGACGACCTGGCCCGGGCTCTGCGCGGACAGGCGTGCGACGCGGAGGCGGGTGCCTGAACCCCGGGCCCGGGCGCGCCGGGCCCGGGGTGCCGGGCGGCCGACCGCCGCGGCGGGGTCCGTTCGCGGCGGAACCCGGAGCGGCGGACGCCGGGACCACCGAAGTCGTGGCCTGAGCTTCGGCACGGGGTAGCCGTTACCGAATGCGGGCAACCGGAACCGTAACCCCTGGCTGCACCCGAACGGACCAGGGGTTTTCCGGGCCTGATCGGCATCCGAACACCCGTCCTTTAGGGCAGGCTCGTCCCCGTTCGTCGACGAGCATGTAACAGCGGTTAAGGGGCGGATCGGGCGCGGGAATCTCCGCGGCATGAACCACAACACCCCGGTCCCCCCGACCGCCCCCCGCTCCCTCCACCACCTCGCCGCGGATCGGCGGCGCGTCCTGACGATCGCACAGCTGCGGACGTACGGTGTGACCACCGCCGAGCTGAACGAGCAGTGCCGCTCCGGCGGCGCCTGGCAGCAGGTGCTGCCCGGCGTGGTGCTGCTGCACCCGGGCCCGCCGACCAGCGAGGAGCGACTGCACGCGGTACTGCTGTACGCGGCACGGGAGTCGGGGGCGCCGGGTGTGCCCGTCCAGCCGGACGCGGAGGGGCCGCACGGCTCGCCGACCTACCGCGAGGCCATGATCACGGGCAGGGCGGCCCTGACCCTGCACGGCTTCTCCGCCACGCCCCCGCTGCTCTCCCTGGAGACGATCGACGTCCTGGTCCCGCGGCTGCGCCGGTTGCGCTCGACGGGTTGCGCGCACGTGATCCGCACCTCCGCCCTGCCGACCGCGCGGCAGGTGACGGGACTTCCGGTGGCCCCCGTCCCCCGCGCCCTGGCCGACACCGTCGCCGAGCTGCCGGACGCGGACGCCGTACGCCGACTGCTGACCGAGGCGGTGCGCGGCGGACACTGCGAACCGGCCTCGATCGTCCGGGAGCTGAACCAGGCGAAGCTGCTGAGCCGCTCCCATGTGGTGGACGCCGTGGACTCACTGCTCGCCGAGGGCCGCGCGATCGCCGAGGACCGCCTGTACCGGATGGTGCGTGAGCACGGCCTGCCCGACCCGGTCTGGAACGTCGACCTGCGCCTGCCGGGCGGCCCGCACCTGGGCGGGCTGGACGCCTACTGGCCCGAGCAGGCGGTCGCGGTCGAACTGGACACCCGCGCGCCGCGCCAGGACGAGGACGCGACGTGGTCGGAGTACGCCCGCAAGCGGGAGGTACTGGAGCGGCTGGGCATCACGGTCGTCCACATCACGCCGAAGAAGCTGCGGGACGCGATGGAGCAGCAGGCGACCGTGGTCCGTACGGCGCTGGCGGCGGCCGGGGACCACGATCCCGCCGCGTATGTCGTGGTGCTGCCCCGGTAGGGACGGGCCGGGGCAGGCATCAGGAGGGGAGAGGAGGGGCCATCGTCATCCGGTGGCCCCTCCTCGTTCGGTCTCCGGCCGGCTCGCCCCCGCAACCGCCCGATGCTGCGGGCTACTTCACCGAAGTCGCGCCCTCGCGCACGAAGCGCGCGTCCCCCCTTCGCGGCACCGCACGCGGCACCGCACGCGACGGCGCTCGACGGCGGTCTGCGGCGACCGGGTGGCCGGGGCGTTCCGGCACCGCCGTCGCCTCGACGACCGGCAGGCATCCCCCGCACCGGGGCGCAGGGAGACTTGTCTGACTTGGCCCCCCATCTCCCGTACGTTCATAGGGGGTTTTCCCCATCAGTCCATTTCGATTCGGTCAACCCTCCCCAAAGAACGGTCCCTTGGGCAAAGCTGTGCGCTCGTCCGGGTCCGTGCACCGGACGGTCGAGACCGGGCATGACCAGCCCGGTCGCCCTACGCACGCACCTTCACCTGCAAGGGATGCCGATGACCCACACCCCCGAGCGCGATTCCATACGGGGCGCCAGACACGTGGTCCGCATAGCCGTGGCCGCGGGTCTGGTGGCCGCGCTGTCCGCGGCCGGACCGATACCTCTGGCCTTCGCCGCAGACCAGACCCCGGCCCCGGCCACCGCCGACCCGGCCGCGAAGTCCGCCGACGACAAGCTCGGTGCGGACGACGCCGACCTCCTCGCCAAGGCCAAGGCCGCCGGCGACAAGAACGTCACCATGATGGTCGCGACCGCACCGGGCCGGACCGAGCAGGTCGCCGACGAACTGGACGACGTCAAGGGCGGCTCGGTGGGCCTGACCTACGACAAGCTCGGCTACGTCCGTGCCACCGTCCCGACCGCCAAGGCGGACGCGGCCATCGCCGCCGCCGCGAAGCTGTCCTCCGTGCACGCGATCGACCTGCGTCAGGAGATCCAGCTCGACGACCCGACGCCGGCCGCGGACACCGCGCAGGGGGCGGCGTCCTCGAAGTCGGCGAGGGGCAGGAAGACCTACGGCGGGCCGGGCAGGAACACTCCCGCCGAGAACCCGTACAACCCGTCCTTCGAGACGGGTGCCGTCGACTTCGTGAAGAAGCACCCGAAGGCGGACGGCCGGGGCATCACCATCGGCATCCTCGACTCCGGCGTGGACCTGAGCCACCCGGCGCTGCAGAAGACCAGCACCGGCGAGCGCAAGATCGTCGACTGGGTGACGGCGACCGACCCGATCGTGGACGGCGACGGCACCTGGCGCCCCATGGTGACCTCGGTCTCCGGGTCGTCCTTCACCTACGGCGGCAAGACCTGGACGGCGCCGGCGGGCTCGTACCAGATCAGCACCTTCAAGGAGTCCGTCACCGCGGGCGGTGACGCCAAGGGCGACGCCAACCGGGACGGCGACACCACCGACAGCTGGGGCGTGCTCTACGACGCCGCCGCCGGCACGGTCACCGTGGACCTCAACAACAACTACGACTTCAGCGACGACACGCCGATGAAGCCGTACAAGGACGGCTACCAGGTCGGCTACTTCGGCACCGACGACCCGGCGACGGACGTCGCCGAGCGCCAGCCGTTCGTGGTGCAGATCCGCAAGGACGTGCCGATGGACCCCTACGGCGGGTCCTGGGTCGGCAAGAAGGCCGACTTCGTCAACATCGGCCTCATCGAGTCCGAGCACGGCACCCACGTCGCCGGCATCACCGCCGCCAACGGCCTGTTCGGTGGCCGGATGAACGGTGCGGCCCCGGGCGCGAAGATCGTGTCGTCCCGCGCCTGCACCTGGAGCGGCGGCTGCACCAACGTCGCGCTCACCGAGGGCATGATCGACCTCGTCGTCAACCGCGGCGTCGACGTCGTCAACATGTCGATCGGCGGCCTTCCCGCGCTGAACGACGGCAACAACGCCCGCGCCGAGCTGTACACCCGCCTGATCGACACCTACGGCGTCCAGCTGGTGATCTCCGCGGGCAACTCGGGCCCCGGTGTGAACACCATCGGCGACCCCGGCCTGGCCGACAAGGTCATCTCGGTCGGCGCGTCCGTCTCCAGGGCGACCTGGGCGGCCAACTACGGCTCGATCGTGAAGAAGAAGTACCAGCTGCTGCCCTTCTCCTCGCGCGGCCCGCGTGAGGACGGCGGCTTCACCCCGACGCTGGTCGCCCCCGGCGCCGCGATCAACACCACCCAGACCTGGCTGCCGGGTTCCCCGGTCGCCGAGGCGGGCTACTCCCTCCCGGCCGGCTACTCCATGCTGCAGGGCACCTCGATGGCCTCCCCGCAGGCCGCCGGTGCCACCGCGCTGCTGCTGTCCGCTGCGAAGCAGAAGGGCCTGAACCTCACGCCGGCCGCCCTGCGCACGGCGCTGACCTCCACCGCCGACCACATCAGGGGCGTGCAGGCCTATGAGGAGGGCGCGGGCCTGATCAACATCGTGGACGCCTGGAAGGCCATCACCAAGGCCGACAGGAAGGGCACCAGCGCCCACACCTACACGATCAAGGCGCCGGTCGACACCGCGATCGACCAGTTCCTGAAGACGCCCGGCTACGGCACCGGCATCTACGACCGCGAGGGCGGGCTGAAGGTCGGCCAGAAGAAGACGTACGAGGTGACCATCACCCGTACCTCCGGCCCGGACAAGGCGATCCGCCACGAGCTGCACCTGGAGAACAACGCGGCGCGCACCTTCCGCATCGTCGGCTCCGACGAGGTGAACCTGCCGCTGAACAAGCCGGTGACGGTCAGGATCCAGGCCCACCCGCGCAGCGTGGGCGTCAAGAGCGCCATCCTCGAGGTCGACGACCCGAAGACCGTCGGCACCGACCATCTGGTCCTGAACACCGTGGTCGTCTCGACGCCGGTGGAGTACGCCTTCTCCACGTCCGGCAAGATCGAGCGCAACAGCAGCCGTTCCTACTTCGTGACCGTGCCGGAGGGCGCCAGCTCGCTGGAGGTCGCGATGAGCGGGCTGAAGGGCGACAGCCAGACCCGGTTCATCGCCATCCACCCGTACGGCGTGCCCGTCGACAACACCTCGACGATCTACTGCTACCCGCACTACAACCCGGACAACACCTGCCGCCCCGACCTGCGCTCCTACAGCGACCCTCAGGCCGGCGTGTGGGAGATCGAGGTCGAGGCGCGCCGTACGTCGCCGCTGCTCCGCAACCCGTACAAGCTGGACGTGACCGTGCTCGGCGCGGCGTTCGACCCGGCGACCGCGACCGTGCCCGAGGCGAAGATCGACACCCCGGCCGCCGTGTCCTGGACGGTGACGAACAACTTCGCCGCGATCGACGGCAAGCTGGTCGGCGGGGCGCTCGGTTCCTCCAAGACGGACCGCCCGGCCATCAAGGAGGGCGAGACCCGGACGACCACGGTCGAGGTGCCCGAGGGCGCCACCTCGCTGGACGTCTCCATCGGCAAGGTCTCCGACACCTCCGCCGACCTCGACCTGTACGTGTACGACGCCGACGGCAACAAGGTCGGCCAGTCGGCCGACGGCGACTCGGAGGAGTCGGTCTCCCTGACCTCTCCCGCCGCCGGTACCTACACCATCAAGGTCGACGGCTACTCGGTGCCGTCCGGCTCCACCGACTACGACTACCTGGACGTGTTCTACTCGCCCTCGCTCGGGATGGTCACGGTCGACGGGTCGGCTCCGGTGAAGCTGGCCACGGGCGCCTCGGCGCCGGTGTCCGCCACCGTCACCGCCGCGGCCGCCGCACCGGAGGGCCGCGAGTTCTTCGGCCAGGTCCAGCTGGTCAACGCGCGCGGCACGGTCGCGGGCGTGGGCAACGTGAAGATCGACAAGGTCACGCCGTAGCACCGCCGGTGTGACAGGGGGCGGGCGCCCGGTACGGGCGCCCGCCCCTTCGGCGTACCGGAGGTCAGTCGCAGACGACGTCCCGCGCCCGGTTCACCGCCTCGCCCAGCGGCGCCCGCCGGGGGGCGATGGCGTCCTCGCCGGTGATCCACACGTCGGCCGTGGCGGCGTACCGCCGGACGCCGACGAGGACGTGCTGGCCCGTGCGGGGCGCCGGGGCGAGCTCCTGCCCGACCGTGACGTCGACCGTCGGGGCGTCCTGCACCGGCCCGGTGCTCTGCCCCGGCCCGGTGCTCTGTTCCGGCCCGACGCTCCGGGACCGGGGTGCGTAGGCCCGGGTGACGCGCAGGGTGACCCGGTTCTCGGCGGTGCCGGCGACCGGGGTCACGCGGGTGACGTCGCCCTCGACGACGAGCGCGGCGCAGGCGACGTACCCCGGGTCGGCGAGGCCGGCGGGAGCGACGGCCTCCTTCTCGGCGGCGGACCCGTGGTCCCCGGCCGCGCCGTTCACCGCCGGCGCGACCAGGCTCCCCGCCACCGCCACCCCGGCCGCCGCAGCGGCCAGCCCCAGGGCGGCGGCCAGGAGCCGGCGCCGGGACCGCCGCACGGACACACGCGGCGCGGCGGGCGAGGACCCGGGCGGCGGCGCGGTCAGGAGCGCGGGGTCGGCGGACGACGGCTCCCCGGGCAGCGGCCCGACGGGCAGCGGTCCCCCGGACGGCGCAGAGGGCGCGGACGGCGCGGGATCGGCCAGGGCGTCGCCCAGGGCGGTCAGCTGCCGCCGCAGCAGGGCGATGTCCGCCTCCGCCGCGCGGTGTTCGGCGAGGAAGTCGGCATCGGCCCCCACCGGGGGACGTGCGCCCGTGAGCGCGGTCATCAGGGGGTCCGGGGCGCCGGGACCGCCCGGAGCTCCCGGAGCGCCCGGAGCGGGGTGACCGGCGCGCCCGTCGCCGCGCTCACCGTGGCCGCCGTGGCCGCCGTGGCCGCCGTGGCCGCCGTGGCCGCCGTGGCCGCCGTGGCCGCCGGGTTCAGCGTGGCCGCCGGGTCGGGAGGTCACGTCACACCACCTCGTTCTCGTGCAGGCGGGCGCGCAGGGCCCGTACCGCCGTGTGAAGCCTGCTCTTGACCGTGCCCTCCGGCACGCCCAGCTCATCGGCGATGGAGCGCACCGGCAGGTCGGCGTAGAAGCGCAGGACGAGCACCTGGCGCTGGGCGTCGGGCAGTTCGTCCAGGCCCTGGGCGACGGCGAGGGACAGCAGGCTGGCGTCCTCGCCGGACGGGAGCTCGGGGCGGCGCAGGGCGGCCAGGCGCTCCCCCAGCCGCTCCTGGCGGCGTTTGGCGCGGTGCCAGTCGACGGCGAGGCGGGAGGCGACGACCGCCGCCCACGCCGAGACGTCCCGCGGTGCCTCCTGGCCACGCGCGGCCCGCTCCAGCAGCCGCAGGCGGACCTGCTGCACGCCGTCCGGCAGGTCCGCCTGCGGCACTCCGCCGAGTGCGAGCACCGCCCGCACCCGGCGCTCCTGCTCCGCGTCCAGCGGATCACCCGGAACGGCGGCGCCGGTGTGCGCCTCCGGGCCGCGCCGGGCCTTTCTGCGCAGCACACGCCACCCCCTCACCGTGTTTCCCCTATGACGCCGCAGGGCGGCGGAACGTTCGAGCCGGTCCGCGCCACGCCATGGAGGCGTACGTCACAGCAGGTGTGGCACACAGCGCGCCGGGCAGGCGAGCTTGCGGAGCAGGGCGCCCACCGGATGAATTCCTGCACCTCAGTAGGGGTGGAAGCCGGAGGTCCGGAACCCGGGCCGTGGCCGGGGCGTCCCAGTCCTCGGGCACCGCACCCAAAGAATTGGACAGGTGGGCCCGGGTCGGCCGCATGATGGAAAAGCGTCGGTCAAGTGTGGAGAGAAGAGGGAGTCGCCGTGAGGGTCGGAATCGTCGGAGCCACCGGTCAGGTGGGCACGGTCATGCGCAGGATCCTCAAGGAGCGGAACTTCCCCGTCGATGAGCTGCGCCTGTTCGCCTCGGCCCGCTCGGCGGGCACCGTCCTGGACGGCGTCACGGTGGAGGACGCGGCAACCGCCGACTACACCGGCCTGGACATCGTGCTGTTCTCCGCGGGCGGCGCCACCTCCAAGGCACTGGCCGAGAAGGTCGCCTCGCAGGGCGCGGTCGTGATCGACAACTCCTCGGCGTGGCGCAGGGACCCCGACGTCCCGCTGGTCGTCTCCGAGGTGAACCCGCACGCGGTGGCACACCGCCCCAAGGGCATCATCGCCAACCCGAACTGCACCACGATGGCCGCCATGCCGGTCCTGAAGCCGCTGCACCGGGAGGCCGGCCTGGAGGCCCTGGTCGTCGCCACCTACCAGGCGGTGTCCGGCTCGGGTCTGGCGGGCGTGGCGGAGCTGCACGGCCAGGCGCAGAAGGTGATCGCCGACGCCGACAAGCTGACGCACGACGGGGCAGCGGTCGACTTCCCCGAGCCGGGCGTCTACAAGCGGCCCATCGCCTTCAACGTGCTGCCGTTCGCCGGCAACCTCGTGGACGACGGTCTCGACGAGACCGACGAGGAGCAGAAGCTGCGCAACGAGTCCCGCAAGATCCTGGAGATCCCGGAGCTGAAGGTCTCGGGCACCTGCGTGCGGGTCCCGGTCTTCTCCGGCCACTCCCTCCAGATCAACGCCCGCTTCGCCCGCCCGGTCAGCCCGGAGCGCGCCACCGAGCTGCTCAAGGACGCCCCGGGGGTCGAGCTGTCCGAGATCCCGACCCCGCTGCAGGCGGCCGGCCGGGACGCGTCGTACGTGGGCCGTATCCGCCGGGACGAGACGGTGGACAACGGCCTCGCTCTCTTCGTCTCGGGCGACAACCTCCGCAAGGGCGCCGCGCTGAACGCCGTGCAGATCGCCGAGCTGGTGGCCCGGGAGCTCAAGGGCTGACAGGACACATCGGGGTGCCGTGGCGCTGAGCGCCCCGGCGCCGGCGAACGTCGCCCGTTGCGGCACTAGGGAGCGTATGTGGTTGTGATCATCAGGTGGTCCGGGTGAGCTCTCTGAGCCAGATCATCGAGG